>JADKBC010000006.1 GCA_016715205.1 Holophaga sp. | reverse complement strand
ATCCAACGCCTCGATTACTTGGCCAATCTTCTGCAGTGCTTGCAGAGGCTTTCCCTGTTCTTTCATCCCGCCGCCTGGTGGCTCAGCCGCGAGATTCGGGAACCTGCGAACACTGCTGCGACGATGCGGCGGCGCCATGCGGAGATCCCATGATCCTGGCCGAAGGCTTTCCACTCCTGGAGCGCCTGCGGCGATCCCTTCACTCGAACCCCCGAACCGGCCCTGGCGGCCGCCCCAAGGAAAACTCGGCGTTCCGAATCACCCGTCTCTTCCGTCCTCAAGAAGTTCAGGCACCTTCCTCTGCGGACTGGCCATGACCTTGGTGGGTGTCTCTCATCAGCGCGGTCGCCCTCACCGCCCAACAGGCCACGGCGGCCAAGAAGGCCCTTCCACGGCCGCCAAGGCGCCAGCCCCGAGCCTGCGCATTGCCTATCAACCACCTCCGCCGCCCTGTCCCAGGAGGCCCGCGCCAAAAACATCCAGGGGCTCGTAGTGCTTCGGCTGCACGTAGACGGGTCCGAATACCAAACCGAGTGGAGGTGATGCAAGGTCCCCAAGAACTCCATGCCACTGCCACCGCCTACGCCTAAGGTTGGCGGTTTAAGGCCGCGGCCTCCAAAGGCAAAACAGCGGATCAAGTCTTTCAGTTGAACCTCCTGTTCTCCCTCAAAGGTGACAAGACATCTGCCACGCCCATGCCAACCATTCCAAGCACAAAGGGGCCCAGCGCCACTATGGAGATTCTGGCCCGAGCCGTCTCTACTGAGGCACCAATCGCGCAGGGCGTGGCGGAGTTTGATTTCAGCCGAATTAAAGTCGCTTTCCAGCCCAAACCACCGGCTTATCCTGTGGACGCCAAAGCCAAGCGCATTCAGGGCACGGTGGTGATTTCAATCACCATTGATGAGCAAGGGATGCCGCAGTCGGTTGAGGCGCTGAGGGCCCGGAGGAACTCTTCGTTCCACTGTAACCGACTACGCCAAGGATTGGCGCTTCGAGCCTGCCCAGCTGAACGGCAAGCCCATCAAGGCCTGATTCAAGCCTTCCACGATGCCCTTCAAAATTGCGGGTGATTCTGGGCGGGTCCTTCAGCTCTCGTCGTCCAGGGATCGCACGAGTTCCTTGAAGCGAGGATGCGCGTGAGAACCTCCAAATCGCCATCGTGAAGGAACCACTTTTTTCCGAGAGGCCCGCCGCAACGGCCAGACTCAGGCAATCCAGGGCTTCTTCGAGCTTCTCCGCCAGGGGCATGAATGCAGCCCAAGTTGTAAAGCAGCATGGAATCGTCTGGATCGAGGGTTGCGGGCCCTTCGTGCCCAATCCAGCCCAGTCTCACGATCACCCAAGGCCACCAGCGCATTGGCGCCCAGTATACGGCCCTGGCATCCTGGGCGCATGTTTCAGCCTGGCCTCCACTAGGCTAAGCCCTGTCGACGTGCCGCCTCGGCTTCATCCAAGATGCCGAGGCTGCCGTAGACCTGGGCCACCAGTAGCGCCGCCTGATAACCTCGGGACGCACGCCGCTGCCCATTCAAAATATTGAATGGCCTCCTCGGGCCGCCCCACCGCAAAGCAGTGCCGAGCGTAAAAGTAGTAGGCTTCGTAAAGGTTCGCATCCAAGCGCAGGGCGGTTTCAAAGGCCTCCTCGGCCTCACCATGCTTTCCAGAAGCGGACAGTGCCACCCCTCGGGCCACGTGCGCTTCGGCTAGCTGCGGGTCCAGCGCCAAGGCCCGCTGGCTGGCGGTTTCAGCCTGCGTGCGATGGGTTTCGGAGCGATCCACATAGATGTAAAGATAGGCGGCGCAAAAGGCCAACCCCGCCCAGGCCGCCGCGTAGGTGGCGTCCAGGTTCAGGGCCTTTTCAAATTCCTTGGATGGCGAGGCCCATGCCCTGGCGGCTGAACCAGAAATAGTAGTGACGCCCTTGAGGTAGGAATCGTAGGCTTCCAGGTTCACGGGAGGTGGTTGAACGCGGGCGCCTTGATACCCGAAGGTGGTGGCGATGGCGTCGATCAGCTCTGCCACCAGGGCGAAAATATCCGACCCTTCCCGCGCCACCCGCTGCGACCAGACGACCGTTGCCCTCCGCCGCAAACAGTTCGGCCCTGACCGCCAACCGCGCGCCTTCCTTCTGGAGAGAACTGCCCGTGAGCAGGAACTGGGCGCCGAGGTGTCGTGCAATTTCCTCCGGGCCCAAGTCGGGAATCCCTGGTACAGAAAGGAAGAAGTGCGGAAAGCACCCGCAAGCCATCCACCCGGCTCAGCCCTTGATGATTTCCTCGGCAAAGCCTTCGCAAAATGGCCTTCCCGGTGGGCCTGGCTCAAACCACAAAGGGAAGGATGGCGATGGAAGGAAATTCCTTCCAGGTCGCCTGGGAAAGCTGAAGGGATGCTGCTGGCTGCTCGGACATGGGTCCACCTCATCTACCCAGGAAAGACTGAGCCCCTGAGGGAAACACCACAAGGGGCTGAACTTCATACCAAGCAGCGGTGGCCGTTGGCGACCCCGCGAAAAACGCCCACGGTCAGGAACCATCACCGGGCCCGCAAAAGTCCGCGAGTTTTGATCCTCATCCTGATGTGGTTGGTGAGCCAATCCTTCAGAAAGTGCATGGTCATGATCGAAAGGGTCATGGTGCCGGCCGCGTACTTTCCCTCGAGTTCCTTGACCTGTTGAAGGAGACCTTCGTGGAGCGCCCGATGAGCTTCAAGGCCGGGATAGCCCGTTTCCCGCATGACAGCCTCTTCCGATTGGAAATGGTCCACGGTGTAGGCGCGCAGAAACGCGAGGATATCCCCCATTTCCTGACGGGAACGCCCCGCCCGGAGCGCTTCGTGGAGGTGGTTCACCGCATCGAAAAGCGCCGCATGCTGGTGATCGATTTCGCCGTAACCCACTCGCAAATCATCGGTAAATTCTGCGAAAGGCATGGGGATCTCCTGCGTATCTGGTTTTCTTGAAGGGCAAGGAGCGGGAGTTAAGGAAACGGTCCTGCATACAACCATTCACAGGTTTCGGCGCCGCAGCCTGTGGCAGTGAGTTTGGTGACCGCTGGCGCTGGGTTTTGGGCGGAACCGGAACTTTTCCACCGGGATTCGCATTGACATCTACGGCGATCGTCGTACGCTTCTCGTCGTAGTCCTCTTGGAGGCCCCATGAACCTGCCCCGACCCACCGATGCGGAACTGGCTGTCTTGAATGTGCTGTGGGACCGCGGCCCCAGCACCGTGCGCCAGATCCACGAGGTGCTGTCTGGCGACCGAGACCTGGGCTACACCACGGTACTCAAAAGCCTCCAGGTCATGACCGAGAAAGGTTTGGTACTGCGTGACGAAACCGAGCGCAGCCATGTGTTTGCGGCTACCCAGTCGGAAACACAAACCCAGCGTTCCCTGCTGGGGGATCTGATGGAACGGGCCTTTGGGGGCTCGGCGGCCAAGCTCGTGATCCAAGCCCTGCATGCCAAACGCACCTCCAAGCAGGAACTGGAGGAAATTCGCAGACTATTGGACCGGGCCGAGGGAGGTGAAGGATGACGCCCTTCCTGAATTCCTCCCTGGGTGCGGCGCTGGGGTGGGCCCTGATCCATTCCCTTTGGCAGTGCCTGGCTGTAGGCGCCATGACCTGGATTGGGCTGCGGATGCTGCGCAGTCGGGGTTCCCAGGCCCGGTACCTGTTTGGGTGCGGGGCACTGTTGTTGATGCTGACCCTGCCCGTGACGACCTTCCTTCTGCTCTGGACACCCCTGAGCCTTGGCGCCCAGGGCCAGGAGGGAGGCGAGTTGACCCTGTTCCTGGTCAGATCCTCGGCGGTGCCTGCCACCAGCCCTCTCACGCCCTTGCTGCCTTGGCTCATTGCGGCCTGGACCGCGGGAGTGGCGGTCATGAGCCTGCGGTTGGCCGGGGGTTGGCTTTGGATGCAGCGCCTCCGCTGGCTCGATGCTGTACCGGTGGAACCTCACTGGCAGCGCTGCCTGGGGGAACTGGTGCAACGCCTGGCCATCAAGCGCCCCGTTCGCATGATGAAATCCCTGGCCGTGGAAGTGCCCATGGTTTTGGGCTGGTTCCGCCCCTTGATCCTGGTACCCGCGGCGATTTTCACGGCCATGGAGCCCCAGGCACTGGAGGCCATCCTGGCCCATGAACTGGCCCATGTGCGGCGCCACGATTACCTTGTGAACCTGCTTCAGTCCGTGGTGGAAGTGCTGCTTTTCTTCCACCCTGCGGTCTGGTGGCTTTCCGCTCAGGTCCGCGCGGAGCGCGAGAACTGTTGCGATGACATTGCCGTTTCCCTGTGCGGAGATCCCCTGCTGTATGCCCGGGCCCTGGCGGCCCTGGAGGAAATCCGCCCCACCCTCGAATCGAACCCCAGCCTGGCCCTCGCGGCCACCGGAGGCACCCTCATGAATCGCATCCGCCGCATCCTTGCCCCAAAACTTCCCCCCTCACCCGCCGCCCGCGCCGGTCTGCTGGCCGCTTTGGCGGTGTCGATGCTCGGGGCCGCCAGCACCCTGGGCTTCCGCCAGCAGGACCCGGCCCCCAAGGCTGCACCCCAGGCTGAGCGCCAGGAAATTAAGAAGATCGTGGCCGTCAAGGTGGACGACGGCACCCACCACCCGCGAAAACTGAAGATCGAAATGAAGGGAGATATGAAGATTCAACCCCAGGCGAAACCACCCGTGGCCCTGGAGGAAGGCGCACGGCTCCTGATCGAGGGCAAGGATGGGGATCGACTCCGATCCTTCCTGGCCGAACGGGGGGCCGAGGGAGAAAAACGCATCTGGATGCTGGACGGCAAGGAGCAGGCGCCCGATCCCCAGGCGGAAGCCTGGCTGATCAGCGGGCTGGAAGCCGCTCAGCGATTCCAGTTCCACGAGGGCGACACCGACGGACTGCATCGCACCCTGCGCGTGAAGATGCCCGACCCCAAGGCTGAGAAGGAACTGCAAGCCCGGGCCAAACTGCTGGAAGAAAAGGCCAAACTGCTCGCAGAAAAGCGCCTGGCCAAAGGTGTTTCGGAAGCCGACATCGCCCGCCTCCAGGAGGACGTCGCCAAGCAGGCCAAGGAGGTGGCGGCCCAGGCGCGAAAACTCGCCGACCGCCATGCCAAGGAATTTGACGCCGAGCGTATCAAGGTCATCGTGGAGAAGGCCAAAACCGATGCTGACCATGCACGACAGGTGGCCGAGGGTGCCCGCAAAGAGCACAAGAAGATCATCGTGCTTCGCTCAGACCAGGAGGGCGCTCCCTTGGAGGGCGAGGACATGCACCTCGACATGGATCTGGATGTGGAAGACGTGGACATGCAAGCCCCGGGGAAGGAGCATCGCATCATCATCCGCAAGGGCGACAAAAAGGCTGTCAATCACGAGGTCATGGTGCTGCGCAGTCAGGGTGACGATCCCAAGGTCGAGATCGATGCACTGAAGAAAGCCATCGAACAAATGCAGAAGCGCCTTGAGCGCCTTCAGAAGGAGACCAAGCCCGCGAAATAAGGGCTACTGGCACTCCGGACACAGGCCGAAAAGCGCCAATTGATGCCGGGTTACATGGAAGCCAGCGGGGCGGCCCAGGGTCGCCAGGCTGGCTTCCACTGCGCAGGTCTGGACTTCCGCGGTACGGCCACAGGCTTCGCATTGAATGTGGTGGTGATGCCCGGTGGAATGGCAACGTACAAAGCGCATGATCTGGTCAGCGCCTGCCAGGGACTCCGCCCAACCTTGTTCCACAAAGCACTGTAGGTTGCGGTAGATGGTGGGGATACCGGAGCGCCCGCCCAACTGTTGCCGGATATCCTCCACCGAAAGGGGGCGTTCGGAGGCTTCCAATACCTTCAGAATGGCCCGCCGCTGGGGCGTGGCCTTCAGGCCGACGGCCCGGAGTGAAACTGCATCAACAGAAGACTCAGGTGCGTTCACGGGGAAACTCGCGGTTCATTCCAGACCAAAACGCTGGGCGGGATAGGTTTGAGACATCAGGTTCTGGCGCTCTTGAAGGTGCTGCAGCAGGGCGTTCCAGCGGGGCAGGCCGCGAAGGTTCGCCAGTAGGGGGCTTTCCCGATACCACCGCGTGCATCCGAACCCCTGGCCAAAGGCCCGGGTCGCCGTATCGATGGCCTCGTCACGCTGGCCCAGAAAAGCGAAGGCCTCGGCCAATTTGAAAGTGAATTCGCCATCGGGCACCCGCAGCGAAGCTCGATCGGCCCGCAGGGTCCGCAGGTAGGTCAGGGCCTCCGGCTTCTGGCCATCCAGCGCGAGGTCGTAGACCCTGGCCAGGGCTTCGAATTGGGCATCTTGGCCAGGTTGGCGCCGGGCCTGAAGAAAGAAATCCCGGGCACCGCCCGCATCGCCTTCGATCAGACACATGTAGCCCCGGTAGAACTCCCGCACCGGGCTGAAGGGCAGCCCTGGAAGGGGCGCCAGGGTGCGATGAAACCGCTCCGCATCACCGCGATAGAGATAGGTGTTTTCCGCCAAACCCGGGTCGGCAAGGATGCCCCCGCAAAGGGCTTCCCGGGCGCGCAGCGCTTCGAGGGCGCCATCCAGAAGGCCCGAGTTGCGGGCCACATAGGCCAAGCCACCGTACACCAGGAAATTGCGCGGATGTTGCCGCCGGAAGGCAAAGGCCTGGTCCAGGGCCTCCCGGACGGCACCCACATCGGTCTTCCACCGCACCATCTGATAGGCCGCCCGGGGATAGCCCGGCAGAATTTCCAAGGTCTTCCGAAAAACCCCTTCGCATTTCAAATGGAAGTCTTCGGTGGAGGCAACCTCCATGAGCAACTGCCGATACATGAGGTTGGCCATGGCGAAATGGGCGGCGGCGCAGGTCGGTTCTTGCTCCACCAATACCTTGGCCCGACTCAAGGCAGGGGCAAGTGCTGGCAGCGCAATGGGGGGCAGCAACCGCGTGAGTTCCCAAAAGGACCGAGGCTCATTCGGCAGCAAGGCCTCCAGGCGTTTGGGCTGATGGCCCAGGGCTTGCAGAAAGTCACGAAAAGCTTCCACGGGAAGGCCGAAGGCCTTGATCTGATCCCATGCACCATCGGGCCGGGTGCGATCGATCTGCAGATGGAGGGCCGTGCCATCTCGGCGCGCACTGATTTGCAGCACTTCTACCTGGGAGGCACCAATCCTGGCGTGGGGGGCTTCGGTCAGCACAGTACGCTCGGTTTCCACCTCCAGGGCGTCCTGCAGCAGCAGCATGATCCCGGCCCGCTGATCGGCTTCAATGCCCATCCAGGCGGCCTCCGGCGCAGCCCGCAGCAGCAAGGGTGGTGGCAGCGCCCGAAAACCCGGTGTGAAATAGAATGCACCCAGGGCAATGGCGGCCATGGCCGCCAACACCAGCCCAGGGATTCGAACGAACTTGAGCGCCAGGGCGGCACGCAGCTTCGCCATGCCCCCCTGGTGCGCCACAGGTCGGGGCTCTGCTTTAGGAAAGTGCGGGAAAAGAGAAGGCACGTTTTTGGGGCCAAAAAGTCAAGGGCTGTTGGGCTTCCTGCCCCATCATCGCATTATTCAGGTATGTTTCGGGTTGGAGTCTGCATGCTGTATTCGGGTCGATTTCAGGTCACATTGCTGTGCTTGGCGGGAATCTCCGCCAGCGCCCAGGTGGCTGTTCCGCAGGTGCCGCCTGCCCAGCGAAAGCAGGAGGACAGCGTCATCGCCGAGAACCGCAAGGGCGCCAAACCCCGCGCCGTGGCGAAGGGGAAACCGCTGTCGGCATTGGAACAGGAACGGGCGCGGGTATTTCGGGCCGCCAAAAAGGCCGTGGTCTTCATCAATGCTAGTACCAACCTCGTGGTCCGCAATAATGCGACCGGTGATATCTACGGCATTCCGGCCGGCACCGGCACGGGCTTTGTGTGGGATGACCTTGGGCACGTGGTGACGAATTATCACGTCATCAAACTGGATGCTCCCGGCGCCGAAGCCAACCAGAACATGGAAAACATTGAAGTCACGTTGTCGGACCACCAAACCTACAAGGCCCGTCTCATTGGCCGAAGCCTTGCCGATGACATCGCGGTACTCCATGTGTTTGCGCCCCTCAAGGACCTGACCCCACTCCCCCTTGGCGCTTCTAGGGATCTGGTGGTGGGCCAATCCGTGTTGGCGATCGGGAATCCTTTTGGACTGGATCACACCCTTACCGGCGGCGTGGTTTCCGCCCTGGAGCGAGTCATTCCTTCCAATTTTTCCCTAATCAAGGGGGTGATCCAAACCGATGCCGCCATTAATCCGGGAAATTCCGGCGGACCCTTGCTGGATATGAGCGGGCGACTCATCGGCATGAACACCGCCATTCCGGCCGTCACGGGCGCCAATGTTGGAATCGGCTTCGCCATTCCCGCCGATACCCTGAACAAAGTGGTGCCTGTGCTCATCGCCAAAGGACAGATGGAGCGCCCGTCCCTGGGCTTCACATCCATGGCTCCCCTGGTGGCGCTGCAATACTTCGAAATCGAAAAAGGTGTTGTGGTTGATATGGTCGAACCGGATTCACCCGCTGCACGAGCAGGGCTGCGTGGCATTCGCGATCAGGGGCCTAAAAAGAAGCCGCTCCTCGGTGACATCATCGTGGGCTTTCAAGGAAAACCCATCCGCGATCCGGTGCAATTGGCCGATCAGTTGGAATTGCTTCCACCGGAAACACCGCTGGTTTTCCAAATTCTCCGCGATGGGGAAACGCTCACCATCACCCTCCGGCCCCTGGACAAGGCGCCGGAGGTGAAGGTCAGTGTGCCCGCCTAGGATGTTTACTTCTTGCCCTGCACCTGGATCATGGGGGTGGCACCGCCCATGGGCGTGATGATCAGGTTGCCCTTGGCGCCAATGTCACGCAGGGCCTGGATGCGCTGGTACTCGATGATCTGCGGCGTCAGGGAGGCACTCACGATCTGCTGGGCCTTGGCCTGACCTTCCGCTTCGATGCGCTTGCGCTCGGCTTCCTGTTTTTCCTTCAGCAGCACAAAGGCCATCTTCTGGGATTCCTGATCCGCCGCGATCTTGTCGTTGATGGCGCGGGTGATCTGATCCGGCAGCAACACATTGCGAAGCAACACCTCTTCCAAGGTGACACCGCGGCCCTCGAAGGAGGCCTTCAGGGTCTTCTTCACGGATTCGATGAAAGTCTGCCGCTTGGAAGTGTAGAGCTCCGTGGCGGTGAGATTGGCTGCGGCATCGCGCATGCTGGCGCGGATCTCGCTGCGCACGATCTTTTCTTCCACGTCCGTGCCGATGGTGCGCAGGATCTCCGGCAAGCGCGCTTGCTGCAGGGCATAGAAAACAGTGGCGTCGAGTTTCACCGTCAAACCATCGCTGGTGATCACGGCGATGGAATCATCGCCCCGCTTCTGACCCTCTTCCGCCACGTTGGTCATGGTGTAGTTCTTGGTGCGAACCTCAAATTCCACCACGCTGGAAAAAGGGTTGATGAAGTGGAGGCCTGCGGGCATTGGATCCGGCTTCACAGAACCGAATAGCACCTGAACCCCGGCTTGGCCGGGCGGCACCACCACGGCCATGGAGCCAAGAAACAGCAGGACCCCGACACCCCAGGCCAGCCACTGCACCATACCGAGCTGTTTAGAGAGCGGGAATTCTACCCGGGTCTTGAACCGCCACGCCGCCAGCCCCACCAATAAAAGCAAAACCGCGAAAAATACCATGGGATCTCCTGTGCACCCTCGCACCTAACCAAAGCGTTGCCCCCCATCGCAACCCAGGCAAGGGAATTCGCTAAAGGGCGGCTACCAGGTGCTAAACGGTGGGAATCACTTTCCCGGCAGGTAGGCCAAGGGCACTTTCAGGATTTCATCAAGCCCCTTGAACTGAATGCATAGGATGGCCTTGGTTTCCTGGGTGGCCTTGCGGTGCACACGAAGGCGCAGCGTTTTCGCAGCTCCCTTGGGAGCCTGGGTAACTCGAAAACCTTCACCATCCACGGTCAATTTTTCGATGGCGATGGTCTTTCCGTCCCGGCGCTTCAACTGAAGGGAAAGACTGCTCTGGTTGGGCTCCAGGAACACCACCCGGGCGGGGGTGGCTTCCACCCCGTGCGTCAGTTTCCAATCCACATAGAGCATAAATTTGGGCTGATGCGGCGCGTTGGTTTCGATCTGCAGCGTTTCCAGCCCAAGAGACACACCCGGGGCAATCTTGTCAGGATGCAGGGAAAGCCGAAGTTCGGTGGTGTTCTTCACCACTTCCAGCTCGCATTCCAGATAGTCGGGAAGCTTGGACACCAACCGCACCTGGGTGGGATCGCCCGTTTCCCGCGTGAATAGGAATTTCAGTTGGGGTGTCTCGTGGGACTTGACCTCGCCGAAGCCCTTGCGTTCGCCATCCACCGTGAGATCGGGCCGCACGGTCATTTCTACCGGTAGGTAGTACTCACCCTGGTGCGGATCGTCCGTCTTCAACCGCACGTTGCGTCGCTGCACCCCCACCCAATCGGTGGGATCCAGGGTCATGGTGAGAGTGGCGGAAGCCCCCGCCAGGAGCGGCTGCCGCAGGGCGGGCCCATCCACGGTGACGCCCGGGGCAAGATCCAGGGCTCGCAGGGCGATGGGGGCGGGGCTGATGTTAGTGAAGGTGTAGACGAGCTCCTTTTTTTCCCGGGGCCCCACGGAAGGAATTTTGACGCGCCCCTTGGGGGAGATTTCCAACCGTGCGGGATCCACCTTTCGCGTGGCTTCCGAGCTTGGGGGCGGTACGGTGGGCGCAGGCCCCTGGCCCAGTAACGCCATTCCAAGGAAACAAAGCATCACCCTACGAAAGTGCATCAGGTACTCCTAGAACTGGGCGCCGACACCAAAAGTCCACAGCCGCTGAAACTCCTGGCCGCTGCCCTGGGCGCTCAAATAGCTGCTTAGATCCGAGGCGGAATTCACCTTCAAGGGGCGATCCTTGGCAAGGGGCTCCTGATAGCTGGCCGCCACATAAGGCCGGAAGACAGGCACGGGCAATTGCCAGCGGACCCCCACGCGCAGCCACGTGCGGGCGAGATCGTGGTTCTGAGTGGTCCCCGCCACTTCGTACTGGTACCGGTGGAACCGCTGAATTAAGCCCATCTCCGCAGCCACACCCACGAAGGGAACCCAGAACTGTGCGTTGAGGCCCGCACCTAGGCCGTATTGTTTCAACCTTGTGTCGCTTTGCTGCACGGTGCCGTTCTGTTGCTGGAACTGCCCATCCGAGACCAGATGCGCGAATTCGAGCCCCCATTCAAATTTCAGGATTGGCCCCATGCGAATGATGCGGTGATTCACGGAAAGAATGGCGCCGTGGCCGGTATCCAGATCCCCTGATACCGTCTGGCCGGTGCCCTGGATCAGGGTTTGGGGCAGGTTCTGACCCTTGGGAAAGGGCACTTCCAACCGCACATCCCAAGCCTGGGCGGACAGGGGCAGGACGGCCAGTCCGAACATTAGGGTGCGAAGGATCATGAAGGGACTCCAGCAGGCAAAGGTGGAATGCATTTAGTTTAGGCGTCAGGTGCAAGGCTGTGTCATCTTTTTGACTTGATACTTAATGCCAAGGATCTAGGCTATTTCCAACTTCCAGGACATCCCATGCGTTCGCTGCCACGCCTTCATTGGTCCACCCTTGGCGAATCCACGCAGGGGTTGGAACATCGCTGGGCAGGCGCCTGGGAGATCACCATGGATCGCAGCTCTGCCGTGGCCCTGCCGCCGGAGGATGTGGATCTCTGGGTGATCACCGCGGAAGCCGCGGAGCCCGCACCGGCTCTGTTGAAAGCCATTGCCGAAGTGAACGCCTTGCCTGTCCTGTTGCTCCGGCAGGACCCTGCGCCCATCCCCCTCGCAACCCTGGAAGCCTGGAGTCTGCTGGGTTCGGTGCGATGGAGTGGCTTTACGCCCGATCCCCCCAAGGCAGGCTTGCGCCCCCTGGCCGCCCATATCGCCCCCCTCACCGCAGGGCAGGCCCTGGGCCTGGGCCTGGTCGGCGTGTCGGCCGCCATGCTGGAGGTGCTGGCCAAGGCCAGGGCCGCCGCTGGCACCCGCGCCACGGTGCTGCTCCAGGGGGACAGCGGCACGGGCAAGGAGCTCATCGCCCGGGCCATACATCGATTGAGTGCCGAAGCCGATGGCCCCTTTGTGGCCGTCCACTGCGGCGCCATTCCCGAAAACCTCCTGGAATCGGAGCTCTTTGGTTACACCAAGGGCGCTTTCACCGATGCGCGAAAGGACGCCCCTGGAAAGTTCCGCGAGGCCCATGGCGGCACGATCTTCCTGGATGAAGTGGGCACCATGCCCCTGTCCGCCCAAGTGCGACTGCTGCGGGTGCTCCAGGAACGGGAAGTACAGCCCCTGGGAGGCGGCGGCCCCATCAAGGTGGAGGTGCGCGTAGTTGCCGCCACCAACATGGATCTCTGGAAACGGGTTGAGGGTGGGCAGTTCCGTGAGGATCTTTTCTACCGCCTGGAGGTAATTCCCATCGCCCTGCCGCCCCTTCGGGTGCGCCGGGAGGAAGTGCCCTTCCTGGCCCAGCATTTCCTCAACCGGAAGGCGCGGGAACATGGGCTCTATCCCAAGGCCCTGCACCCCAGTGTCGATTCCTTCCTCATGGCCATGCCGTGGCCCGGCAATGTGCGGCAACTGGAAAATGCCATCGAGCGTGCCATCGTGCTCTCCGGCAGTCGACCAATTCTCACCCGGGAAGATTTCAGCTTCCTCACGGAGCGTCTGTCCCAAGATGAATTCGCGCAAATGGACGTGCCGCCCATGGCCGCACCGATTCCCAGCTACGCGCCATCGGCCCCTGCCCCATTGGATCTGCCGCCTGAAGGCCTGGACATGAACCAAGTGGTTTCCGAGATGGAAAAAAGCCTCATGCTGCAATCCCTCCAGATCACCCGCGGCAACAAGAAGCGGGCGGCAGAATTGCTGGGCCTGAAGCGCACCACCTTCCTGGAAAAAATGAAACGGCTCGACCTGGAAGACAGCGGTGAGGAGACAGAAGCCTAGAAACGTACCTGGATGAGGATGCGGGCTAGGCTGATGGCAAGGGATTCACACGTGAATTCCCGCTTGTCTCGCGTATCGCCGGAGGCGATACCCAGCGGAAGCGGAAGCCTAGCCCTGTTAATCTGGAAGCATGGTGAATTCAGAGCTTCATTTGCGTTGGCTTTTAGACGTACCCACGGCGGTTGAGGATGCCCTCACCGATTGGTTGATGGAAGGCGGCGCCACCGCCACCTACCGTGAAGCGGACCCGCCCTGCACCTTTTTTGCATACTTCCCGCCGGGAACGGTGGCACCGGATCCCACGCACCTGAATCAATTTCCCGGCGTACGGCTGCTCAGCACCGAAGCCTTTGCCGATGAGGATTGGCTGGCCAAGAGCCGTGAAGGCTTCGGACGCATCGAGGTGGGCAAGGGCTTTCTGGTGAAGCCTCTGTGGGATGAAGAACCCACGCCCGAAGGACGCCTGCCCATCATCGTCAATCCCGGCCTTGCGTTCGGCACCGGCGGCCACGAAACCACCCGGCTCTGCATGGCACTGCTGGAGGATCTGGCCAAGGAACATCGCCTGGGCGGCCCCATCCTTGATATCGGCTCCGGCACCGGCATCCTGGCCCTGGCGGCCCATGTGCTGGGGGGCCAGAACATCACGGCCTTCGATGTGGACCCGGATTGTGGCCCGGCCATGGTGGAATTCATCGAAATGAATACGGCTGTGTTGAAGACAACCCGGCCCTTTGATTCCTTTGTGGGACGGCTTGACGATGCCCGTGTGCAGGGGCCCTACCACGGCCTGCTGGCCAATATCCTGCTTGAAACCATTCAAGAATTGCTGCCCCGTATGGCCGAAATCGCGGCCGCGGGCGGGTGGCTGGTGGCTTCTGGCATCCTCGCGGAGCGCCAGGACGAAGCCCTGGTTTCCTTGAGTCTGCAGGGCTTCAAGCCCCTACGCGTGGTACAGGAAGGGGCCTGGATTGCCATTCTGTGCGAGCGCATGCCATGACCCGCGCCAACCGCACCATTGGGGTATTCGATAGTGGTATCGGTGGGCTCACGGTGGTGCGTGCCCTACGCCAGTTGCTTCCTGGCGAATCCATTACGTACTTGGGTGACACGGCACGCCTGCCCTACGGCACCAAGAGCCACCGCACCATCGAACGCTACACCCTGCAGATGGGCGAGATCCTCCAGCGCTATGAGCCCAAGCTCATCGTCGTGGCCTGCAATACCGCCAGTGCCCATGGTCTGGCCGCCCTGCAAACCGCCAGCCCTTGCCCGGTGGTGGGGGTGATTGAACCTGGCGCCGAAGCCGCCGCCCAGGTCAAAGGTGCCGTAGGAGTCATTGGCACCCTGGCCACGGTTTCCAGTGCCTCCTACGACGATGCGATCCACCGTCGCGAGCCAGGCAAGCAGATCCACAGCGTGGCCTGCCCGCTGCTGGTGCCCTTGGCTGAAGAAGGTTGGTTCGACGATCCCATCACCGATGCCATCGCTCGCCGGTACCTCAACCAATTGCCTTTCGAAGTGAAGACCATCGTGTTGGGCTGCACCCACTATCCAACCCTGCGGCCCAGCCTGGACCGCACCCGGCCCAATACCCAATGGATCGATAGCGGTGAGGTCACCGCGCAATCGGTGGATAACCTGCTGAAGGGCAACCTCGGTTATCGCACCGAAAGCGCCCGCGGCCCCTTGCGCATTCTGCTGACGGATGCCAGCAACCGTTTGCGCGAGGTTGGCGAGCGCTTTCTGGGCGAAGCCCTTGGAAACGTTGAACTCGTGGAGCTGTAATTACTTCCGGACCTGTCCGTCGTGCTTCTGACGGCGAATGCGGCGGCTGGCGCGGTCCTGCTCTTTTTCGATCTTGACGGCCTCTTTCTTGGTGACCTTGCCGTCGGCCTCAGCCTTGGCGATATCACGATCGATCTTGGCCTCCCGGCGCTCCAGGCGAGCAGCTTCCCGGGCCGTGAGCTGGCCGCTCTGCACGCCCTGACCGATGCGCTGCTGCTGCCGGTCGGCGCGGCGTTCCATGCGGTTTTCACGGCGGGGCGTCGTGGTTGAAGGGGCCGGATCCTGGGCCAGCAGCGCGGTGCCGGAGATGAGCAGGCCTACCAAGGCGAGGGCGGTGCGGGTGATGTTCATGGTGTCCTCCAAAGGAATTGCGGATTCTGGTTTTCCAGTCCTACCAACGATGGAGGCACAACCTCGGCAAAAGGTTTAATGCCGATTTTCGTTCAACGGATTTGGATAGTTTCTTGACGGATGCACTCGAAATAGATCCATTCCCAAGCAGCGCTTGGCGGTGGGCTGCTGTGTTTGGAGGCCTACACCACGAAAAAAGCCCCCGAAGGGGCTTCCTGGACTGGTTGGGGAACCTGGATTCGAACCAAGAAAGGCGGAATCAGAATCCGCTGGTTTACCGTTAGCCTATTCCCCAAACGGCGACCTTTAGGATAGCCAGTCCGGGGCGGAAAACAAGAGGCCGGAGCCTCAAGACTGTTCCGGCAAGGCCCCGGGGGCGCTATGCTGGCCAAAATCGAGGTTTCCCCATGGCCGAAAGCCCACGACTTGCGTACTTCGTTGCGATGAAGGAGGGCGGCAGCTACCTCGGCGGTTTGTTGCTCACGGACACCTCGGGTATTCCCCTGGATTTCCGCTACACCGAGCCCATCACGCCCACCAAACTGCAGTCAGTACTCTACGGAAAGGCGCTGGAGCCACACCTCAAGGAAGAGGTTATTCAGAAGACCCTCCTAAAGGAGATCAAAGGTTCTCCGGACCTGTTCATTCTTCAACCTGCCGAGTTGGCTGGCGGGTGGAATGCGGATATCCGATGTCCCGTACTCGCGGTCCAAAAGACCCAGGAAGCCCCCTTGCCCCGAGCCGGGGAGCTGTTCCGCGCCTCCCAACGGGAAGTACTGCTGCAAGTGACTGAAGGGGCGGCTCCCTTGCGGGTGATCTTTGCCAATTCCGTGGATCTCCCTACCCAGGATGCGGCGGCGCTGAAACTGTTGGAGGCCGGGTATCACATGGATCTGACGGAGCCCCTGGATCGTGTCACCGCCGCCCTGCAGGCCCTGGTGCGACCGGACTAAGGACCGATGGCGATGTTTGGGAAATTCTCGGAGGCGGTTTCGGATTTGTCCGAAACCCTTCGGCGCGTCTTCCAGGCTCCCGTCACCCACGCCTTTGATCCCACCATCACCACTCCGCGCGCCGAGGGGGTGCTCACCCTGAACGTCGCCGCCCTCGCCCCGAATTTTGCCCTTTGTCCCACACCAGTGGGCCTCAACCTCGCCTTCCCTGTCTTGTCCACCCATCTCTCAACCGTGTTCGAGGGGCGGTTGATGGCCGAGGATGGCTGGGAGCAATGGTCCACGGGGGCCGTGGTCTGCCACATGCCCGTATTTGGCAAAGCCGGGGGTCGCCAGGTGGGCATTCCACCGCTGCCCCGGCGCGCCACCTGTTATCGCGAGGAAACCGGCGCCTTTCGCACGTCGACCCGCGCCCTGCAGGAACCCTTTCCCGTCCCTGCGGTGCGCGGTGGCTCCCCGAACCTCGGTAACGCGGTAACCCACAGCGCTCTCGAAATGGCCCTTGGGCTGCCCATCGCCTTCATCGGACAGGATGTGCTGACCCTGCCCAGGCCCATCTGGATGCGCTACAGCCTTCAACTCGTGAAGACCACCGGCGAGAATATCCGCAACCTGGAAGTGCTCGGGCTGTACCGGATTCCCTCCAAGGGCGTGGCCGGCATGCGCCACGATGCCAAAACCGGTCATCTCCTCCTGGAGTTGACCCGAGAGGCAGCCAACGTGAAACGTCAGGCTTTTCTCTTGGCCCGGCGCAAGGATGACCGAAGCCTCGTAAGCTGTTTTCTGGAGGAAGCCTGATGCAGGTGCCGCCACGACCCTGGCCTGAGGATGCCGATGCGCCGGATCCCACCCTGCCCGAAAGCGCCATGGGTGAGTCCAGCACCACGCTCCGCGCCCGGAGGCCCGAGGATTCCATGCAAGAGCCGTGTGGCTATGCGCTAGTGGTCTATGCGGGATCCCAGATGGGGCGGCTGTTTCCCATCGCCGTGGGCGAGAATCTCATCGGTCGATCCCCCGCCGCAGGGATCACCCTGCTGGACGAAGAGGTCAGTCGAATTCATGGGCGCCTGGTGCTGGAAGCCACCCCGGATGGCGGTACCCTCACCCTCGAAGACCTGAAATCCACCAACGGCTCCTTTGTGAACGGCAAGGCCGTCGAACGGCTGACGCAGGTGCAACCTGGGGATCGTTTGGCCATCGGTGGCCACGTCCTTAAACTGGTGGCCATGGATACGTTGGAACGCACCTTTCACGAAACCCTGCTCGACCAGAGCACCAAGGACCCCCTTACGGGCATGGCCAACCGGGGCGCCATCCTTGCGGATCTCCAGAGCCGGTTTGACCTCAGCCGTCGGCATGGACGCTCCCTCTCTGTGATCATGTGCGATCTCGACCACTTCAAGCGCATCAACGACACCTACGGCCATGGGGCAGGTGACCATGTCCTCAGCGCCTTCGGGGAACTGCTTCGTCAGAATCTTCGGGGCACCGATCTGGCGGGCCGCATCGGCGGAGAGGAATTCCTGCTGGTGTTGCCAGAAACGGAAATGGAAGGGGCGATGTTCTTGGCCGAACGGATTCGCACCGCCCTGGCCGCCGCGCCCCAGGTCATCGGCGATCTGGCCATTCCCGTCACCTGCAGCCTGGGTGTGGCCGAGCGCATTGGCATCGACCGGGAGGCCGGCATGTTGCTGGCCCGCGCCGATGGTGCCCTCTACCAAGCCAAATCCATGGGTCGAAACCAAGTACAGGCGGCCGGGAAGCCCTGAGCTTCCGGTAAGCTAGGGGATCTTTGGATCTCAACCCATGATCGTGGACCCGCTGCTTCCCGATGACTCGGCAGAAACCGACCTCGCGACGCAATACACTTCCGTTCCCGAGCCCCCTGTGCAGGTCGACCAGGAGGAATGGGCCCTGGTGCGCTATGCCGGAGAACCCATCGGGGAGCTCATTCCCTTGCGCAGCGAACAAATGCTGGTGGGGCGAACCTCCCAGGCGGATCTCTACCTGCCCGAACCCGAAGTCAGCCGCCACCACGCACGGATCTTTCGGGGCATCGATGACGATGGCCAATGGTCCATTTCCATTGAGGACTTCCATTCCACCAACGGCACCTTCGTCAATAGCCAGCGCCTTGATCCCTCGGCGGATCCGCGCCGCCTGAACCCGGGCGACATCCTGCGCATTGGTGTCCACGCTTTCAAGCTCAAGCATCTGGACCCTGTGGAGCGCGCCTACCACGAATCCATGCTCACCCAGACCACCAAGGATTCCCTGACCGGGGTCAGCAATCGCGCCACGGTGCTCAGCTTCCTGGAAAAGCATGCGGACCTTGCGCTCCGACATCGCCGGGCCCTATCGCTGGTGCTCTGCGATCTGGACCACTTCAAGGAGATCAACGATCACTGGGGTCACGCTGCAGGCGATGAAGTGCTCAGCTTTTTCGGAGGACTGCTCCTGGGTCGCCTGCGCACCAGCGATCAGGTGGGACGCATTGGCGGAGAAGAATTCCTGCTGGTGCTGCCCGAAACCCTGGGCCGGGAAGCAGCCAACGTGGCGGAGGATCTTCGGAAAAACCTGGAGGCCTCGGAGATTCTGCTCCCCGAGCTGAACCAGCCCCTGCGCATCACCTGCTGTTTTGGCGTAGCCCAACTCACCGAGCGGGATGCTTCGGGACTTTCTTTTCTGGCCCGGGCCGATGCAGCCCTGTACCGTGCCAAGGCCGCCGGGCGCAACCGGGTCGAGATCGACGCGTGGCCATGAGCGTTCAGCTGCCCACGAAAATCGGCTCCGTTCGGATCCTGGAGCGGCTGGGTGAAGGCGGCATGGCCTTTGTGCACCGGGCCGAGGATCTCTTTCGACCTGAACGCCAATTGGCCGTCAAGTTTTTGCGCCCAGAATCCGCCGCCGATCCTGAAATCGTGAGGCGCTTTCTCCGCGAAGGGGAAGTGCTCAAGAAAATGCGCCACCCCAACCTGGTGGAAGTCATGGATTTCGGCCGGGCGGGCCTGACTCCCTACCTGCTCATGGAACTGCTCGCCGGGGGCAGCGTCAAGGACTGTCGGGGCGAGCCTCCGGCCCGTCTGCTGCGCCGCATGGTGCCCGTGCTGGATGCCCTGGCCTACGCCCATGAAAACGGGGTGATCCATCGGGATCTTAAACCCAGCAATCTGTTGTTCCGCGCTGATGGCGTACTCAAGGTGACTGATTTTGGTGTCTGTCTGTGGGAAGGGGGCGAAGGCACCCGGGTGACCCGCTCCCAGATGGTGGTGGGCACCGTGGGTTTCATGGCCCCCGAGCAGCACGGCGACCCCCGCAAGGTGGACGGCCGCTGCGATGTCTATGCCATGGGCGCCATCCTGTACGAATTCTGCACCGGCCAGCCCTACAGTCAGGTGCAATTGCCGCCGGCTGCCGTGCGCCCCGGGTTTCCCCCAGGCCTTGCGGGCATCCTCATGCAGGCCCTGGCGCCCGATCCCAACCGTCGCACACCCTCCATGGCTGCCCTTCGGGATCAGTTGGCCGCTTGGCTCGCGCGCGCCGAAGCCGCCACCTGGGGCGAAGAACCCCTTCCGGGTTTTCATCTCGACCATCAGGAAGCCCCCACCCAGACCGCCGTGAAGGCGCGGGACCGCGGCGCCGCGGAGCGGCTGGGCCCCTACCTCGACGCCCTTCAGACCGGTGGCGTCGGCAGTCGCAGGGCTGCCGCCGAAGGCCTGCGCACCTCTGCCCGCCCCGAAGATGAGCCTTACCTGCTGGAGGCCCTCCAGGATTGCCCCGAGGGCGCCCGATTCGCCCTGGTGACGACCCTTGGCGAGGTGGGTACCGCCACCTGTCTGCCCATCCTGCTCGACCTGCTGGCGGATCCCTTCGCCCGGGCCGAGGCCGCCGAAGCCGCCAGCCTGGTGGCCCTGCGCTCGGGCCGCGCGCACGAAGCCCTCACCGCCCTCCAAGAGGTAGGCCTGGGCGCCATCTGGCGTTGGGCACCCCGGGCACGCCTGGGGGATGAAACCTGGGTGGCGGCCTTCCAGAAAAACTGGCAAACCCTGCCCTTGCCCCAGCAGGTTCAGGCCCTGGGCGCAGCCGTGCACCTGCCGGAAGCCCTGCGCACGCGGATCAAGACCATCGCAGGCCCTGCCGTGCAGCGGGGCGGCACCAATCTGAAACAGGTGTGGGATTCACTCTGAGAAAAGGCTCTGAAAGGGCGCCGGGTTCCAGCCTTCCTTTTCACGCTTTCCCAGGATGCGGTCGAAACCGGTTGGCTTCTGCGCCAGCACCAAACGGGCGTGGCCCCCTGCAAAAAGGGCACTCCACAGCGCACCACGGCCTCCCTCCGTGCCCAGGGCGGCCATGGGCACGGCGACGGTACTGGTGTGGTCCCAACCCAGTTCCCCATTGAGCCGCTGCAGTCGCTGCAGCCAGTGGGCCTGGCTCAGCGCGCCCAGAAAGGGGGTGGTTTCAAGCACTGCCTCCTCGCGGTCGTGATAGGGCTGGCGGCCGTTTTCATCGTTGAAGCGGCAACCCCCCAGAATTTCGGGAACCACCGGCTCCCCGCGAACGGTCCAGGGAAGGCCGCAGCAGGCCGCAGCCACCTCGCAAATCCAGTCCCATGGCGTATTGGTGCTGGCAAAAAATCCCGCTTCTGGAAGGGGGGACGCCATGAGGCCGAGGGCCACACCCTCCACGCGATTGCGCAGCTGAAAATAATTCAGGGTTCCCCACTCGGGGGCACTGAAGGCAGGAAGGTCCTGGAGCCGCGCAGCGCGTTGGATCAGCAGGTGACGAAGGGTTGAAGCCACTTGCTGCGGCTCAGGATTCCATCATCTCGCTGAGACTGCGGCCGCCGTGGATGCGCAGGATGGCATCCCCAAAGAGTTTCGCTGTGGAAAGCACCTTCAACTGCGGAATGGCCAAGCGCTTTTCCATGGGCACGGGGATGGTATCCGTGACCACCAGTTCATCCAGATCGGAAGTGGCCAGCACCTCGGCAGCACTACCGGAAAGGATCGGGTGGGTGATGCCCACGCGTACCCTGGCGGCGCCGAATTCGCGGAGAATCCGGGCGGCTTCGCGGATGGACCCTCCGGTGGCAATTTCATCGTCGAAGATGATGCAGTCCTTGCCACGCACATCACCGATCAGGGCCACACTCTGGGCCTGTTCGTTATCGTCGTAGCGGCGCTTGTCGATGATGGCCATGGGCAGCCCCAACCGCTTGGCCATGTGACCCGCGAACTTAGCCGCACCAGCATCCGTGGCCACCACCATGGAATTGGAGGTATCGGAATTCTTGAAATAATTCACCAGAATCGGGGTTGCCATCAACTGGTCGGCCGGAATGCGGAAAAAGCCCAGAATCTGCGGCGCATGCAGCGTCATGGTGAGCACGCGATCTGCACCGGCAGCCTGGAGAAGATCCGCCACCAAACGCGCCGTGATGGAAATGCGGCTCTCGTCCTTCTTGTCGCTGCGAACGTACGGGTAATAGGGCAGCACGGCGGTGATGCGCGCAGCCGACGCGAATTTCAATGCGTCGAGCATGATCAGCATTTCCATGAGGTTATCGCTCACGGGTGGGCAGCTGGTCTGGATGACGAATACATCCGCCTCGCGCACGTTCTCGTCGATCTTCACCTTGATGTTTTCATTGGTGAAGCGGGAGATGCGGGATTTCCCCAGGGGCATCCCGATATGCGCCGCAATACCTGCCGCCAAGTCTGGATGGCTCGTCCCCGCGAACACTTTCATCTCGCCGAACATAACCACCCCCAGAGAGCAGTCTAACGGGCTGATTCCCAGATTGCAGCGGACAGGGTCACAGACTTCTTAAACGCTGCCACCACCCATGCGCTGGATCCGGGCGCCCAGGGCCTGGAGTTTGCGTTCCAGCCCCGCATAGCCTCGATCCAGGTGATAAATACGGTCCACGGTGGTTTGGCCCTCGGCCACCAGCCCGGCAATGACCAGCGTGGCGCTGGCCCGCAGATCCGTGGCCATGACCGTACAGCCCTGGAGCGCACAGGGGCCCGCCACGATGGCCGTGGGGCCATCAATGCGCAGGTTGGCTCCCAGCCGCTCCAGTTCCATGGCGTGCTGGAAGCGGTTCTCGAAAATGGTTTCCTTGATCACGCTGATGCCCGAAGCCTGGGTCAACACCGCCATCACCTGAGCCTGGAGATCCGTGGGAAAGCCCGGGTAGGGTGACGTGGCCACGTCCTTGGCGCGCAATTTCTGGCCCGGCTCCCGCCGGATGCGGAGCTGCATGCCGTCCTGGCCCTGCCGTTCCGTGAACACACAGCCGCAGCGTTCCAACAGATCAATCAAGGAACGCACATGGTCGGGGATGACCCGATCCAGCACCACATCGCCCCCAGCCGCAGCCACGGCACAGAGAAAGGTGCCTGCCTCGATGCGGTCCGCGATAACGGCATGCTCGCAACCATGCAGGGACGCCACGCCACGAATCGTCAACACTGGGCTATCGATGCCTTCGATGCGGGCTCCCATTTTCACCAACATATGGGCCAGATCCGCGATTTCCGGTTCCTGGGCCGCATTGCGCAGCACCGTGGTGCCCGTGGCCAAGGTCGCCGCCATGAGCAGGTTTTCCGTGGCGCCCACGCTGACTTTTTCAAAGGTATGGTCGATGCCCATGAGCTTTTCACCGGGGACATGGGCTTCCACGTAACCCTTGTCGATGGTGATCACCGCGCCCATGCGTTCCAGGGCTTCCAGGTGCATGTTCACGGGCCGGGCACCAATGGCGCAGCCACCGGGCAAGCTGACCGAGGCCTTCCCGAAGCGGGCAAGAAGGGGCCCCAGCACCAGGATGCTGGCCCGCATGGTTTTCACCAGGTCGTACGGAGCCTGCAGACCATGCTCTTCCAATCCTTCGGCCTTCAGGGTGACCGCCAGTTCAAAGCCCGCATCGTCCTTTTCGATTTCTGCGGAGCAGCCCAGGGCCTGGAGTACCTTCACCATGGTGCGGATATCGGACACGGCGGGCAGGTGCCGTAGGGTTACGGCGGCCGGGCTCAGCAATGCCGCCGCCAGACATGGCAGGGCCGCGTTCTTTGCGCCTGACACCGCCACATGCCCGTGCAGGGCCACGCCACCATCAATGAGCAACCGATCCATCACCACTCCGCGTCCGAATTACCAGCTTAGCGGTGAAGGCCCAGAATCCGGCCCCGAAATGCGTCCCGAGGCACGGGCCCCCACGCCCTTGAATCCCGACTTTCCGGACGGTTATCCCCCAGCACCAGATAGCCTCCACCGGCAACCCAGGGGCCGCCAGAGCCGTGTTCAGCCTGGGTGACATAGGCCTCCTCCAGGCGGCGATCGTTCTGGAACAGATCGCCCTCCCGCATTTCCAACCGCTCCCCGGGCAGCGCCAACACCCGCTTGAGGGTAGGTCCGTCAATGCTCTCCACCACCCAGGCTTCCCCCCGGGCGGGCGGCCCCGCCGCCCAGGCTCGCAGCACCCAGCAGACTTGACCGTGCTTGAGCGTGGGCTCCATGCTGCGGCCGTGCACGCGAACCGGATGGACCACTAAGAATGGCGCCAGCGCCAGCAACAAGGCCAGGATGGGAACGCGGGCTTTCACCTTCAGCCCCGCACGGAGATCCGCCGTCCACGACCATCCGTGAGTGTCACGGAGGCCAAGCGCGCCGGTGCGGGTACCCTCGGTGCCAATTCAGCCAGGAGCCTCTGGGCCAAGGCCAGGGGATCCACCAACCCCACTTCCGAAAGCAATCGCCCCTGCAGGGGCGCCAGGAGCCCATCCAGGGTCGCTTCCAGGTCCCGGAAATCCACCACCACATCGAAGGCATCCAGCCCCTGGCGCTCGGTGAGCACTTCCACCTGGTAGTCATGTCCCTCCCATGCACCATCGGAATGCCGGAACACCACCGAAAGCGGACGTTCCACCGCCGCCTGGAAATGGAGGGAGGAGGAAGAAACAGGCTCGGTCATACCTCGATTCTGACAGCGGGTTAAACTAACTTTTTGCAATTTGGAGTGGGCATGCGTGATTTTTCAACCCAATCGGCACGACCGGACGTGGCACGCGAGGAGCTGGAATTCGATGTGCTCTTTGTGGGCGGCGGACCCGCCAACCTGGCGGGGCTCTGGCACCTGTTGAATTTGATCGAAGCTCATAACCTTCGGACCGGATCCAAAAAACTGGAAGGCCTGACCATCGGCCTCATCGAAAAGGCCGATGAGATCGGTGACCACGCCTTTTCCGGGGCCGTGCTGGACCCCATCGCCCTGAAGGAACTTTGCCCCGACTTCCTGAAGCAGGGCTTTCCCTCCGAAGGCGTCGTAAGCCAGGAAGAGGTCTGGTTACTCACCAGCGAACGGGGCGGTTTCAAGTTTCCCCTGGTGCCGCCCTTCCTGAACAATCACGGCGGGCACATCGTGTCCCTTTCGCGCATGGTGCGCTGGATGGCCCAGCAGATCGAAGGCCGGGAGGTGCCGGGGGTAGATGTCATGCTCCTGCCCGGCTTTGCAGGCATCAAGGTGCTGTGGGACGGCGAGCGCGTGGTGGGGGTGCAAACCGCTGACAAGGGCGTGAATCCCGATGGCACCCCCCGATCCAACTTCGAACCCGGCAACGACCTGCGGGCCAAGGTGACGATCTTTGGCGAAGGCCCCCGCGGCCATCTGGCCCGGGATCTGGAATCCGTGCTGAACCTTCAGAAGGACGCCCCCAACCCCCAAGTTTTTGAAATGGGCGCCAAGGAAATCTGGGAGATCCCCGAGGGCCGAGTTCCCGATGGTTTCGTGCTGCACAGCACCGGCTGGCCGTTACGAGATGGCGAGAGTGGGGGTTCCTTTGTCTACAAAATGTCCGCCAACCATCTTGCCGTTGGCTATGTGGTGAGTCTCGACACGGCGGATCCCTTCATCGATGCCCACCTTGCCCTGCAGCAGTTCAAGACCCACGCCAAAATCAAGGAGCTGCTGGAAGGCGGCAAGCTGATCCAGTACGGCGGCAAAGCCCTGGCCATCGGCGGTCTCACCTCCATGCCCAAGCTCGCCTTCGCGGGGGGCATGCTGGTGGGCGACAGTGCCCAGATGGTGAACGCCGCGCGCTTGAAGGGCATTCACCTGGGCATGAAGGGCGGCATCCAAGCCGCCGAAACCATCCTGGATGCCCTGATCGAAGCGGACTATTCCGAACCAAGCCTGATGCGGTACTCCCAGTCCTACCTGGAATCCTGGGCGGGCGAGGAACTCCGCGCTTCCCGTAACTTCCATGGCACCGTGGCCCACGGGCTCACGCCCAGCGCTGGCTTGAAGCTTGGCATCAGTCTGCTCACCAATGGCTGGGTGCCGGGGGATCCCCAGACCTTCCACTCGGACGCTGCCGCCACCGCCACCACGGAGGCCTTCTACGGCAAGGCAGGCCTGCACCGGGAGGATTTGGATCTGGGTGTGAAGTTCGATGGGAAGCGGCTTTATCCCAAGCTCGATGATGTTTACCTGGCTGGGGTCATGCACGATGAACACCAGCCCGGTCACCTGAAGATCGTGGGCGGAGATGACCTTTGCGTTACCTGCTATGCCACCAAAGGCGCCCCTTGCACGGTATTCTGCCCCGCCCAGGTTTACGAAATGCACCCGGATGCCCAGGGCAAGGTCACCCGAGTTGAAATCGCCTTTTCCAACTGCGTCCACTGCAAGACCTGCGACATCAAGTGCCCCGAACAGAACGTCATCTGGACCCCACCCGAAGGTGGCGGCGGCCCGAAGTACACCCTTTGCTGATCGGAACCCCCATGGTTGATCCTCGCCTCATGGAAATCCTTTGCTGCCCCGCTGAACAGGATGGACAGCCCTGCGAAGGCGATCTCGTAGAGCAGCCCACCGGGATGCTCTGCCAGGCCTGTGGGCTGCTGTACCCTATTGTGGATGGCATCCCCGTGATGCTCGTGGAAGAAGCCCGAAAGGCCCAGGCATGAAACTCGGACCGGAACAGGCCGCCCAACTCCTGGCCCGAATTCACGGCCGCAACGTGACCGTGGTCGGCGATCTCATGCTGGACGAATACCTGTTCGGCGAGGTCAACCGCATCAGCCCGGAAGCGCCTGTACCGGTGGTGCGCGTACTGCGGGAACACGCCGTGCTGGGCGGCGCCGCCAACGTGGCCGCCAACCTCAAAGCCATCGGGGCTGAACCGTGTCTGGTCGGAACCCTGCAGGATGACCGAGCCGGACAGCGCATGTTGGAATTGCTCGCCCAGCAGGGCATCGGCACCGAGGGCATCGTGCTCGATCCCTCGCGCCCCACCATCATCAAGACCCGCGTCATCGGCCAGCAGCAGCAGATGCTCCGCATCGATCGCGAGGAACCAGGTACGCCGAAGGAAGCGACCGTGGAGGCCCTTAAACACAGCCTTGCCCGCAGCCTGGATGGCGCCGGGGCCCTCATCGTGTCCGATTACGCCAAGGGCACCATCGACGCAAACCTTATGGCCACGCTCCGCGAGGGTTGTCTCGCCGCAGGGGTGCCCTGGATCGTAGATCCCAAGCCCGCCCACCGGACCTTCTATCGGGGCGCGACCCTGATGACGCCCAACACAAAGGAACTCACTGAGCTCACGGGCCTGCCCGCCAAAACTGACGACGAGGTGGCCGCCGCAGGACGACGCTTGGCGGAAGAACTTGATGTGGCTGGAATTCTCGTCACCCGCAGCGAAAAAGGGATGGCCCTGCTCACCTCCGATGCCCTGCATCGGGAGCCCTGGTGGATCGCCACGGATGCCCGGGAAGTTTTTGATGTCAGCGGTGCGGGCGACACCGTCATCGCGGTGTTCAGCGCCGCTGTGGCAGCAGGTGCGGACTGGCAGGACGCCGCCATGCTGGCCAATGCCGCAGCAGGCATCGTGGTCGGTAAGATGGGCACCGCCACCGTTACACCGCAGGAGCTCTTGGCCCGTTTCCAGGCCCAAGAGGCACGGTAGAGGCCTACTCGGCGAACTCCAGGCTCAGCACGAAATGGGTGCCCTTGGGCAACCGCTGAAGCACCCGACTGAAGTTCAGGTCAAAACTTTCCGTGGTGCCGGGGCGCACCCCCAAAAGTTTGGTACCGCCAATGGCCACGCCCAGCAGGCGTTCTTCATCATCAAACACCGCCACCGCGAAGTTGGGGATCCGCGTCTTATCCGAGGTGTTCGTTACTTCGATCTGGGCACGCGTTCCAAAATCGGCGCCCTTCAGCAGGCCCGACTGGAACTCGCGTCGGTTAAAGAAAATGGTGTTCAGCTTCAGGCCATCCACCTCAGCCCCCAGGGGGATGAGCACATCCCAGGCATAGGGGAATTTCTTACTGTAGAAACCAAGCGGCGCCAGCGCCTGAGTGGCCTTGGTCTGGGGTACCTCCACCTTGGCGGTGGGTGCAGGCGTCTGCGCCAAGAGCAAGGCGGGAAAAAGGAAGGAAATCATGGCAATCACCTCAATTGCGACCGGACATCCACCCAAAGAGCCCCTTCTTGACGGGAGCACTTTCCGGTGGTGGACCCAGGGGTTCCCGCGGCGCAGTGGGAGCCTGGGCGGGGCGGCGCATGCGCTCGAAGATGGGGCGCAGGGAAGGCACTTTGCCAGCCTCGATCCAGTTATCGCTGAACTGTCGTGCCACCATGTGGAAATCCTGAACACGACCGTGCTCGATCCAGGCTGATACCTGGTCCAGGGTCACATTCTGATAGGTGTCTTGGCCGATCTGGATTTTCAGAAGATTGGGATCCGAGGCCTGACTTGCCTCCAGCTTGATCGCAGGCGCCGAAATGGCCATGACGGGCACCGTAGCGGCCTGGGGCTGAGGTTGGGCTGTGGGCAGGGCCGGAGCACCGGCCACCATGGCGGCCATGAGCTCAGCATTGCTGAGGCGCACCGTGCTGCCAGAAGCAGGCACGGCGTGGTCGGCCACCGGCGTTCCGCCCAGGGTGTGCTCTAGGGCATTCAACGTGGCTTCCACATCCATGGAGGTATTGCGCGAGGGTGAGGCCATGCGGCGATCGACGGCGGCATCGGGGGCAGGCGCCTCGCCCAGCAACTTGGCAATGGCATCCTTGGCGGAGGCGAAGCCCCCAGATCCGTCATTGCTCTCCGGTTCAGGCGAAGCCGTTGGCATTTCCGAGGGGGTGTCCTGGGACGGTTCGATGAGCAGGGTCTTGTCGAAAATTTCGTCCTCGGAGCTTTCCAAATCACTCAGAGACAAGGCTGCATCCGGGTTTTCGGGTTCGCTGGAGGTCAACACCGAAAGATCCAGATCCAGGAAATCATCGGCCTGGACAACTTCGGCGGGGGAAGGTTCTGCCGATGCGTCCTCCGAGTGGAACACATCAGGCTGAAGTTCCGCTTCCATCAGATTGGCCACGGGAGCCGCCACGAGGACGGGAGATTCTTCGGTGGCGACCATCGGCCCCAGAAGATGTGCCACCGCCTGTTCAATATCGAAAAGTTCCGCGCAGCGATAGCATCGCGCCCGGCGCAGGCCGGGGTTGACCCGCTCGGGCCGAAGCCCGTAGTGGGTGGAACAGCTGGGGCAGCTGATGGATTCGAGCACAGTCGACTCCGAGAATATTTCCCTAAGGATAGGCGCATTCCGCGGAATCTGCAGCGGGCACTCCCGCGGTTATGCTCAAAGGGTCGCAAACAGTGGCAGGGGGTCCCGTGACGGGCGTGTTCATTACCATCGAAGGCGTGGAAGGTTCGGGCAAATCCACCCAGATCCAGCGCCTGGCGGAACACCTGCAAGCTCTCGGCCTGCCTGCAGTCTTTTCCAAGGAGCCTGGAGGCACCGCCCTGGGCCGAGAATTACGCGCGCTGCTGCTTTCCCCCCATGCCAGCGGCGAAAAATGGTGCCCGGATGCAGAGCTGCTGCTCTTTTATGCGGACCGATCCCAGCATGTGGCCAACCTCATCCGCCCCGCCCTGCAGGCCGGAAAGATCGTCGTGGTGGATCGATTTGAGGATTCCAGCCGGGCCTACCAGGGCGCTTCCGGCGTGGACGAAAAATCCTTAACCCAATTGCGGGAACTGGTGTTGGGCGATTTCCGGCCTGATTTGACCCTGATTCTGGATATGGATCCAGAATCCTCCCTCAGGCGTGTGGCCACCCGGAACGCCGCCCTGGGCGCCACCTTCACCGAGACTCGCTTCGATGGCGAGGCCATGGCCTTCCATCGCCGGGTGCGTGAGCGGTTCCAAATCATCGCTGCCCACGAACCTGACCGCGTCAAGCTTGTTCCCGCCGAGGCCGAGGCCGATCAGGTGGCCACGGCCCTTTGGCAGCATCTGGCACCGTGCCTCCAACGGGCCGGTTTTCAGGTGTCCTGATGTTCGACCCCAACCTTCAGGGACATCTGCCCGTTCGGCAACGACTGCTGGAACGGGTCCAGGCTGAGCGTCTTTCCGGCTCCGTGGTGCTGGTGGGGCCCAATGGCATTGGGAAACGGCGCGTGGCCCTGGAATTGGCGCAACGGGAACTCTGTTTCCGGCGCACCGCCTGCGGGGACTGCGCCGGTTGCAAACCATTCAAGACAGATCCGCTGCCCCAGGAGTTGCCCAACCTGCTGCGCATCGCTCCTGAAGGGAAGGCGGGTGTCATCAAAATTGGCGCCATCCGGGAAGACGATCTGGTGGAAGGCGGCGTGATTCGCTGGGCCCACCAGGCTTCCATGCCCGGCACCCACCGCTGGATCCTGGTGGAGGACGCCCATCGACTCAACGGTTCCAGCGCCAACATGCTGCTGAAGATCCTCGAAGAACCACCACCAAGTACCCATTTCCTGCTGGTAACCCATCGGCCCGAGGCCATGCTCCAGACCATCCGTTCCCGCTGTGAGCGCATTTCCCTGCAGGCCTTGGAGCCAGCGGATGTGTGGAAGATCGCGGCTTCGGCCGGCTGGGCCGCCAGTGACCGAGAGTCCTGGGTCGCCTTGGCGGGCGGCACGCTCCGCTACCTGGACCCTGCCGCCTTCGCCCTCGCCGTGGCTCAGGTGGACGCGTGGTTGGCCATTGCCGCGGGCGAAAGTTTCGCTGCAGCGGCCGGGCCCCTGCTGCCGGACAAAAATTCGCCCCTGGCCCAGAGCGAACAGGTGACTCAAGTCCTGGAATTGCTGCAGCGAATCCTCGCTGATACGGCACGGCTCCGCGAAGGCCACACCCTGGGCCTGGCCCCATGGCGCGCCGGGATCGAAACCCTGGCCCGCTCACCCTTCGAGCTGAAAGGCCCGGTGGAGGCCATCCACCATGCCCTGCGGCATCTGACCCGGAATCCTTTTGCCGAATCCCTTCTCCGAGAGATCGCCATGGCCCTCAAAGTGCGGCCAGGATCGCCTTCGAAAAAGCCGTGAGGGAAGGATCCCTGGCCCCCATCACCAGGATGAGGTCCCCGTTCTGGGCTTCGGCCACCAGCCGCGTGATCAGCCCTTCCCGGGAGGGCGCCACCTCCGCCGCAACCCCTCGGCTAGCGATTTCCGCCACGATTTCCCCAGAAGAGATATCCCGGGTAGCCGTGCCCCCCGCGTAATAAATTTCCAGCATCCACAACCGATCCAAGGGCCGCAATTCCGCCGCGAACATTTCGATGAAATCCTGGCGCAGGAAGCGCATGGGCCCATAGCCATGGGGCTGAAACACCGCCAACACGCGGTCGGCACGCATTTGCGCCGCCCGAAGGGATGCCGCAATCTTGGCGGGATTGTGGCCAAAATCATCCACCACCACCACGCCTCGATGTTCACCCAGCACCTGGAAACGGCGCGCCACGCCCTGGAAACCCCGTAGGGGGGCCACCATTTCCGCCAGGGAGACGCCCACGGCCCGACAGGCCGCAATGGCCGCCAACGCATTTTCCACGTTATGCCGCCCCGGCACGGGGAGCTGGAAATGCACTTCGTCCACTTGAAAACGCGATCCTTCAGCTGTCAGTTCAAGGTGCTCGGCCCGCACGTCTGCACCCTGGGCCAGGCCAAAAACCACGGCCTCTGACGAGAATTCCTCCAGATTCTCCGCTTCCCCCACCACAAAGGTTTCGGACGTATTGGCCCTGAAGACACGAAACATCTCCGCCACCACGCTCATTTCCTTGTGGTCCCGCTGGAGGTTCAGCACCACGCCCACGGCGGGCCGGTATCGCACCACCGAGCCATCGCTCTCGTCCGCTTCGATGACGAGGAGATCGGATTGCCCCGCCCAGGCATTGCCCCACAAACCTTGGTGTTGGAGCGAAACCAGCTCCCCGCCAGTGATGACGGAAGGATCCCGCTGGGCCGCCCATAAAATTTCAAAGACCATGGCTGTGGTGGTGGATTTCCCGCTGGTGCCCGTGATTGCCAAGGTTCGATGCTGGGCCACGAGATGGGCCAGCAACTCCGAACGATGAATCAACGGCACACCCAGGCGCTGTGCTTCAGCGAAATCCGGCACCTCCGGTTCGACCGCTGTGGAGTACACCACCCCACAGCAATCCCCCGTCACACCCTGGCCACCCTGGGGCAGAATGGCGATGCCACAACCCTCCAGAAGCGCTCTGGCGTGTGGGTGTTGGCCTCGATCAAAGGCCCGATCACTGCCACTGACGGCGCCACCCCGCAGGGCAAGAAATTGCGCCAGGGCGCTCATGCCGCTGCCCCCAACCCCAGCAAAATGGAGCCTTCCAAGGCCCAAGCCACCCGGTGGGACCGTGTCCGCCACGAGCAAAATATCACCTACGGCGACGCGATCGAACAAATCCATCACATCTCGATTGCCCATGCGCAGGCAGCCGTGGGACACCGGCGTGCCCAGTTGCTGTTCCTGGTTGGTGCCATGGATATAGATGAAACGCGCCAAGGAATCCCGGCCAGGCCCGCGATTCACGCCCTCTTCCAGACCATCCAGGGTGATGACGCGGGTGAGGATCAGGTCCTCCTCCCGCGGTTCCCCCAGCCAGATTTCCCCCGTCGCCATACGATTCCGAAACACCGAGCCCGGTGGCGCTGTCTCTCCGATCCGCGCGTGGAGAACGTGCCAGCCAGGTGGTGTACGGTAGGAACCCTCCTCGCACCCAATGCCATTTTTGGCTGTGGAAATCCGGTATTCCGCCACCAGGCTTCCAGCTTCAAGCAGGCCCATGGTTTGCTTCGCCACATCCGCCACGAGCAGCCGCGCAGGCAAGGCAAAAAAGGGAGAACCCGGCCGCGCCAGCCCCCTGAACGCCAAACTTCGGTACTGGGCAGCCGCGATGGAATCCATTAGGTCTTCCCCTGCTTTTCTGCCACCTTCCGGGTCACCAGGGAAAAGTGCCGCCAATTTCCGGGCATGTGGGAACCCACCGATGCCACAAAGGTGGCTGCAAGGTAGAACTGCAATCGCAGCGTCGGGATCAGATTTCCCAAACCCAGCAACACCAGCTTGAACAGCGTGGCCACACCACTGCCCTGGGAAAACACCAAACCGCCCCGCACCAAGTCCACCAAAAGCAGGAGGACGCCACTGGAAAGGGTGAGGAAGATCGGTGTGCGCAGGGTATCAAACGTGCCGCCCCGGGCCAGCCCCCCCAATAGCAAGGCCATTGCCACGATATGCAGGCTCCGCAAAACTACCTGGACAGCCCGTCCACCGGGAATGTGCCGACCGGTTTCGGAATTCTTGTGGTGGTTTTGCCCGGGCACATCCATGAAAAAGATCATACCGGCAACACGCAGAAGGCCGCCTCGCGGCGGCCTTCTGCGTCGGAATCCGACAAAGACTACATCTGATCCTTGAGGCCCCTGATTCGGCGCTCTGCGCCTCACCCCTTCGGGGCGGCAATGTCCCTTCGGGCCATTCCGTCCTATCCTCCCTGCGCTACGCTTCGGTCGGATGGTAGCAGGGCCGCAAAGTCGCCTTTATATACAAAGAAGGCCGCCTCGCGGTGGCCCTCTGCGTCGGAATCCGACAAAGACTACATCTGATCCTTGAGGCCCTTAGCAGCCTTAAAGACGACTTTGCGGCCGGCGGGGATCTTGATGGATTCGCCGGTCTTGGGGTTGCGGCCGACCTTTTCCTTGGTGGCGCGGACTTCGAAGGTGCCAAGGCCGAAGATGTTCACGCGCTTGCCAGCCAGCAGGTTGGTGACGATATCGTCGCGCAGTCCATCCACGGTGGCCTTGGCGCGGGCCTTGGTCAGATCCTGGGCTTCGGCAAGGGCGGCGGCCAGTTCGGGAATGCCAAGGGTTTCGGGCTTGGAGGTGCTCTTGGTCATGGAAATCCTTTCAAGGGAGATGGTTCAGTGGGGCCAGACGACAGGCCTGCGGCCCCTTTCGGTTTAGAGATCCGCTACTCGGCGGCGAGGGCGGTAACTTCCAGGTTCAGCTTGGCGTGGACGCCGGTGTAGATGCGGATATCCACTTCGTGGGTGCCGAGATCCTTGACGTGGGGCAGGCTGATGGCCTGCTTTTCGATGTCAAAGCCCTTGGCTTTGAGCATCTCAGCCACATCGGCATTGGTGACGGAACCGAACAGGTGCTTGTTCTCGCCGACCTTCTTGGCCACCGTGAGGGCCACGGCTTCCAATTTTTCCTTGAGGGTCTGGGCCTCGGAGAGCTCCTTGGCGCGCAGCTTCAGGTTGCGTTCTTTCTCCAGCTCGATCTGCCGCTTATTGCCAGCGGTCACGGGGAGAGCCTTCTTGCGGGGCAGAAGGAAATTGCGGGCGTAGCCGTCTTTGACGTTCACGACATCGCCGCGCACGCCAAGGTTTGCCACGTTCTCGATGAGAAGAACTTCCATATGAACTCCAGGTTTTTTGCGGCCAGCGCGTTCGCGTCGTCCCCTTGGTGGTTAGGCAGGGCACCGATCCCTGCCAGGGTTCCCCAATTGGGGCCCCTTTCCCGCGGTGGGTTAGGCCATTTCGTGCTCCTCAGTCTAGCGGCTTCACGGTTCCCAGGAAAGAGGTTAAGCTGCGCCAAGACTCTTTCTCCAAGGCTATCCATGGATCAATCCGCTGACCGCAGGGATACGCGCCGCCTTTTTCTGGGGCCGGATCACGCCATTCGCTTTGTGGTGAAGGGGCATGCCTTCCAGAACGTCCGCATCACCAACGTGAGCCTAGGTGGCTGCTTTGCCATGGTTTCCCAACGGGACCACGCCCTGTTCACCCAGGGTACGGTGCTGGAACAACTTGCGTTTGAGCATCCCGATTTGCCCCTGGGGCCTGTCACCGCCCAGGTGCGCTATGCCATCGGCACCCAATCGGAGGAACCTCTGCTGGAATTCCTGGGCATCGGTATCCACTTCCTTAGCATGCCGGAGGAAGGTCAGCAGCGGCTAAGGATGTTCATGGGGGTGTAGCACCCTTGCCCGGATGGGTGTCCAACCAGCCCTTGGCAGCCTTGAGATCGCTCCATACGGCGCTGCGCACATCCTGGGTGTACTGGCGCAGCACGTAGGCCGGATGGAAGGTGGGCATCACGGGGATGCCGCCCAGCATATCCAGCCGCTGCCATTGCCCGCGCATGCGGGTGATACCGGTGGAAATTCCCAACAGCTCTTGCAGGGGCGTTTTGCCCAACAGCACAATCACTTCGGGCCTGATCAATTCGATCTGTCGGCGCAGGTAACCCAGACAGCGCTGGGCCTCGGCGGCGGTGGGCGTGCGGTTATCCGGGGGGCGGCATTTCACCACATTGGCGATGTAGACCTCGGACCGCTTCAGGCCGATGGCCACGATCATCTTGTCCAGGAGTTCGCCCGCCTTCCCCACGAAGGGACGGCCCTGAAGGTCCTCGTCCTGCCCTGGCCCTTCCCCGATGAACATGAGGCGAGCATCCGGATGGCCTTCTCCGAAAACAAAGCGGATTCGGTGGGCACCCAGGGGACATGCCAGGCAGCCCTGAATCGCAACCTCGAGATCCTTGAGGGTGGCCGCTGAGCTGACTCCCTCTGGGGATGGGCAGCCCACAGGATCTGTTGGCGGGATGAAGGCCGCGGGTGCAGCAACGGGACGTGGCGACGGTGTTGTCCGGGCCGGGGATCGGGTAACCATTGGCGTGGCAGCAGGTTCAGTTACCACAGCGGCTGGATCAGGGGGCGGTGGCACCAGCCCCATGAGGCCCAGATCCTCCAGGGCATCCCGCCATGGACGCAAGGGATTATTCATCAGCCTTCCCCGTGGCATGCCTGTGACTGATCCCGGTTTCCATACTCTCTAGACTACTTGGTCCCGGCCCGAACCCAAGCCGGGAACCATGGGCCCCCTGAACGCATTGGAATGTCGGAGCGATGCATGCAGCTGTTGAACACCACCACGACCCCCTTTGGGCCGCCGTCTGATTTTCACGAGGCTTTTGCCGCGCTCTACCCCCGTTTGGTTAGCTACGCCCTGCGCTATGGGGCAACCTATCCAGAAGATATTGCCCAGGAGGCCTTTGTCATCCTCATGCAGCGAGAAGTGCCCGTGGAACACCCCACGGCCTTTCTCTATGGCACCGTGCGCACCTTGGCGCTGACCGAACGGCGCCCCATGAAAAATAAGAACCTCAGCCTGGAAGTGGTGGTCGAACAGGGCCGTGCCGCAGAAGCCGACGAACAATTGCTCAACGCCGAGGTGCGGGAACGCATGCGCACCCTTTCCCCTACCTTCCGCGAGGCGCTTTGGCTCTTTGTGGTAGAGGGGCTTTCCATCAAAGAAATTTCCGATGTGCTCGCCATTCCCGAGGCTACGGTCAAAACCCGCATTCACCGTGCCAAGGCCCAGTTACGCGATTTATTGAACCCTTCCGGAGGCATCCATGTCCTGGCTTGATCCCGCCCGCATCGACGAGTCAGCCGAAGACCGCGCACTGCGCGAGGAACTTCGGGGCCTCCTGGGCGGCCCCACCCCGAACTTTTTCCAGGCCACTGTGACCCCCGAACTGGTGACCCTGGCCGAAGAACTCCGGAAAGAAGCCCAGCGTCGGCGCAATACCTCCCGCCGCAAGCCCTCCTGGATGCTCATGGCCGCGGCCCTGCCCTTTGCGCTGGTGCTTACCGGTCTGGGTGCCTGGGGCATCCACCAGAAACAGCGGGCCGATGTACTGGCCCAGGACCTGGCCCGTCAGGATAACGAGCACCGTCAGCAGTTGGTGGCCGTCAGCGATCAGCTCAAGAATGAGCGTCAGGCCAAGGAAGAGCTGGTACGGGTCATCCAGAAGGAAGACCCCAAAGCCTTCCGCCGCTTCGGGAAAGAGTTGGTGATTCCCGTGGATCGCAATGCGATTCCCGCTGCCGCGAATACTCAGCAGGTGAAGGGACAGTAATTCAAGCCGCGTCGATCCCGCTACGATGAACGTAACGGAGTCACCCCATGGGCAACGGCCTTTTATTCCTCATCCTGATGGTTTCGGCCCTGGCCGCGGTCATGGCCGGGATGGCGGTGTTCAGCAACAGCAGGCCGCCGGATGCGCGGGTCAACCAGCTCATGGATGACCTGGATGAGATCAAGGGGATCATCAACCAGTTGCAGAAATCCGTGATGCAGATCGAACGCAAGATCGAAAAAGATGGCAAGGATGGCCGCGGCGAAATGAAGGAAGTGCTCGAGCGCATGGCCGAGCGCATCGACAAGCGTCTGGCGGAGCTGAGCTGATTTTTATCCGGCCTGGGAGTGCAAACCTGGGGTCCAACCCTTTTCATTGAGCAGGCGCACCCCGATGATGCGGCTCAGCCGGAAGGACATTTCTTCCTGGTGCAGATGGCAGAAGGCCCGCAGGTGTTCCCCTTCCACGGCCTGGGGCGTAACCCGCCGCTGCTGGCTGCGGTGAGCGGCCAGGGGCATGTAGGTCAGCTCGGCCACCAGGTTGTAGCTGGCGCCGTATTCCAGGATGCGCTGGGTTTCTTCCTGGGCCTGGGGTCCGCCGCCCAGGTTGAGCATCGGCACCCGGCGCAGCACTTCGTTGTAGAGCGCTGAATCCTCGTTCTGGATCCGGTGCAACGCGCTCTGGATCATCTGGCGCACGGGCTCCAAATGATGATTCATCCCCTTTTCGTTCACAAAGGCTAGGCAGGCCAGGGCCCAGAGGTACAAGGACTCGTCCCCATCCAAGCTCAAGGGCAGGTAGCGACCCGGTTTCGGCAAAAACCCGGCCTGCTTGAGCAGCTCAAAGGCATTCGCCGGGCCGTTGACCTCCAACACCGTGTCACTGAGGGGGGTCAACTCCAGGGGTGCCAGTTCGGGCCGCACCAGCAGTTCTTCGGCAAGATGAGGGGTACGGGCCTTGACCAGCCGCACGCCCTGGACCACTTCCACTTCGCCCAGGCGCAGGGCCAAATCGTCCAGAAGCTGGGTCAAGGTTTGCGGCAGGCTGAGGGCCCCACCACTCAGGCGGTGGCGAATTTCCTCGATGCCCATGCCGGTATCCAAGGCCCGAATGAGGGTATCGGGCCCCACCCGGAGGCTGACCATGGCATCCAGGGATTCCACTTCGCCCAGCTGGGCCAGCTGCAGCAGGCGGTGAGGATTCTGGCCCATGGGTGTCAACAATTCCAGATTGGGCTGAATGATCAGGGGCTGATCCACCACGAAGGGTGCCCAATGGGCTTCGGTGCCCCGATAGTCCCTCAGGAGGTACTCGTGGGCCAGGGCCTCGCCGTGGGCGGTGAGGGCCAAATGGGCGTGCTCGGCGTCCATGGCCACCATGCCCATGCGGCGCAAAAAGGGGAGAAAGACCTCCCGGGTGCGCGCTTCGTCCAGTGGATGGAGGGTTTTCAGGAAGGCCAGGAAAGGCTGCACGGCCAAGGCCTGACCCCGGCGTTCCAGCAGATGCCGCATCAGGAACGCCCGATCCTCCGCCGGAGGCATGTTCCAGAGTTTGAGGTCGTCTTCCAGCAATTTGGCAAAGGCCCGCTCGGTAACCCAGCGGGAAGGGTGGGCCAGTACTGCAGGCAGCAGCGTATCCACCCGCCCCTCACGGCTCCACAGAAAACCCAAGCGGTGCAGCAGGGCGAAAGTGAGGGTGGCATCCCGCTCTTCCTTCAGCAAAGCATTGCGGCTCAACAGCTGTCCCAACTCCTTCTTGGCCGGGAGGCCGCCCTTGAGTACGCGAATGCCGCCGGTACAGCGCAGCAGCACGGAGGTGAGTGCCAGGGCAAAACCATAGGGCGGCGGGTCCTCCAACCTGACGCCGGGCTCAGCCTGGAAACTCAGGGCCCCATCATCGAAATCGGCCAGGGCATCGGCCACCCGATCTGCCAGGGTCCACCCCGGGTCATCCGGCAGGATCAACCCCAGCTCAGCAAGCTGAAGGACGTAGATCTGGTCAGGCTGGTCGCCAGCCTCCGCCAACCGCTTCAGGGCCTTCAGGTGCGCGCCGTCCAGATCGGCCAGGGTATTGGTAAGTTGTTTATTGTCTTCGAGATGAAACACCATGGTTTTGAGCAGGCGCACCCGGCCCTCGGCGCCTTCATCCCAGTGTTGGGGAAGGGGCAACTTCCGGCGTTCGCAGATCCTGCGGAGTTGCTCATCGCTGCAATTGGACAGCAACCGATAGTGCGTGTGAGCCATGAAACCTCGCGCGCCACCTGCGTACAGGGGATCGATCAGGGTCTCACGAAAGGCCCATGAAATCCAGGGTTGATTCCCATGGTGATTCCGCCAGAACCCTTCGTTGACCCTTCCCGATTCCGGCCCTAGGCTCGAAGGTTTAGGTGAACCGTGATCGCCCTGCGTCCCGAAAACCCCCTGATCGCCCAAAGTGATCGTACCTTGCTGCTCGAAGTGGCCAATCCGGCCTTCGAACAGGTACGGGATGAACTCGCCCGTTTTGCAGAGCTGGTGAAGAGCCCCGAACACATCCACACCTATCGTGTTACGCCCCTTTCCCTCTGGAATGCTTCCGCCTCGGGCGTCAGCTGCGAAGACATGCTGGAAACCCTGGACCACTGGTCCAAGTACCCCGTGCCCCAGAACCTCATCCAGGAAATCCAGGACCATGGCACCCGCTACGGCAAGCTCAAGCTGGTGCGCAAGGGTGATCGCCTGGCCTTGGAAATGGAAGATCGCGGCCTATTCTGGGAAATCGAAAACCAGAAAAGCCTGCAGGGCCTCCTGGCCGAACCCTACCCGGATCAGCGCGGCGTGTATTTGCTGGATGGCAAACGGGGCGAGGTCAAGCTGCAACTCATTCGCCTGGGCCATCCCGTGCAGGACATGGCGGGCTATAAGGATGGCGATGCGCTGCCCTTCCAGCTCGCGGAAAATTTGGCGGGCAGCGGCAAGCCCTTCCGGCTCCGGGCCTATCAAAAAGCTGCGGCGGATGTTTTCCACGCGGGAGGCGGCCCCGAGGGCGGTGCGGGGGTGCTGGTACTGCCCTGTGGCGCAGGCAAGACCGTCATTGGGATCGGGTGCATGCAACGGCTCCAGACCCACACGCTGGTGCTCACCACCAACGTGACCGCGGTGAAGCAATGGAAGCAGGAACTCCTCGACAAGACCACCCTCACCGATGATCAGATCGGCCTGTACACAGGCGATACCAAGGAAATCAAGCCGGTCACCATCGCCACCTACCAGATCCTGACCTACCGCAAGAGCAAGGAAGCGCCCTTCGAGCACTTCAAGCTGTTCGCCGCAGCCAATTGGGGATTGGTGATCCACGACGAAGTCCATATGCTGCCCGCGCCGGTGTTCCGGGCGGTGGCCGAACTGCAGGCCAAGCGCCGCCTTGGCCTCACGGCCACCCTCGTGCGTGAAGACGGCAAGGAAGAGGATGTCTTTTCCCTCATCGGCCCCAAGCGGGTGGATGTGCCCTGGAAGGTGCTGGAAAAGGATGGCTTCATTGCCACTGCCCACTGCCTGGAAATCCGCGTGCCCCTGCCCACGGATGAGCGTATGGAATATGCCGTGGCCAACCAGCGGCAGCGCTTTCGCATCGCCAGCGAAAACAGCATGAAACTCATGGTGGTGGACGAACTATTGAAGGGCCACCCCAATGATCCTGTGCTGGTCATCGGTCAGTACTTGGAACAGCTGCGTATCCTGGGCGCCCGTCTGAACGCACCCGTGCTCACGGGCCAGACGCCCGAAAAAGAGCGGGAACGCCTCTATGCCGAATTCAAATCCGGCCAACTGAAGGTGCTGATCGTAAGCAAGGTCGCCAATTTCGCCATCGATCTGCCCGATGCCAGCGTCGCCATTCAGGTGAGCGGCACTTTTGGTTCACGGCAGGAGGAGGCCCAGCGGTTGGGCCGCATCCTGCGCCCCAAGGGCGATCGCAATGTCTCCTACTTCTACAGCCTCATCAGCCGGGACACCACGGAACAGGAATTCGCCCGCAACCGCCAGCTCTTCCTCACCGAACAGGGCTACCGCTACCTCATCGAAAGCCGCTACTTCCAAGAGAGTGGCCTGCTCAGTGAGCCTTCGGTGTGGCCACAGTTGCTGGAAGAGACCGGGGGTTAAGCGCATCTCCTTCATCCTGTTCATCCAGCCGATCCCGGCGTCGGTCTTCGCTGGGATTGCGCAGGTGCAGGGCTTTCCGGCCTCGAAGCAGGTGCCAATCCAGCACCTGTCCATCCCGAAGCATGCCATTGAGACGGGTCAACGTCAGGTCCTTGCCGACATCGGGACCCACGGCCAGAACCCGATCCCCCGGCCGAAAACCCGCCAGATACCAGCGATGACAGGTAGGCATGGGGGCCACTTCAAGGAGGGCTTCCGGCTTTTTCCGGTTCCAGCAAATGGGAAAAGACACCTCACCCGGCACCGAGGGCGCCCGCAGAAGCCTGCCCGTTTCATCCAGGGATACCTGCAGCACCTGCCTCTTCAGATCGAAGACAGTGGGGCCGGCCAGAAGAAAAGCTGCACCCAGCACCGCACCGCTGCCCCCACTCCAAAAGGGGCGTCGAACAAACCGTTCCCCGAAGAGATCGAGATCCGCTCTGCCCCGGCCCAGCCTCGCAAACCCATCGATGCCGCTGCCCATCTCACAATCGGTTTCAAGGGGGATCCCCGGAGGTGGCGACGGCACATAGATGGTTCCGCTGGCGCCAGTATCCAGAAGGGCTTCCTGAGCCTTGCCCGCCACCTGCACGGAAAGGTAGAAGTAGCCGTCCCGTGCCTTCAGAGGAATGGTGCGAGGTCGGGCCACCTCGCCTTCCCAGGAAAAAGTGGCTTGGAAAGGATCCACCAGAAAACGGCGGTCCTCCAGAAAGGACATCCCGAGCAGGCCGTCCACCGGTTCGTCCTGCCATTTGTTCCGCTCGGAAAGATCCATCACCAGTACCGGCACCGAGGCTTGGGATACCTGGCCCAATCGCAGTTCAATCAAGGTCCGCTTCAGGGCATGCCGTGGTCGCCCCGAAAACCCGGTGGCCTCCAGCAGTTTGAACATACCCGTTACCAGACCGGGGGCCGACCCTCGGTCGACCACACAGAACCGGGCACCTGTATCGAGGAGCATCCGCAGGGTGCGGGTTTGCCCCTGGTCGGTTTTAGCCTCTACCTTGAGGATCACCCGTTCGCCGGGCCTGCTTTCGATGGGAATTCCCGCCTGGGGTTGGGCTGCCCCCAAGGCTGCACTCAGTAATAGGGCAGCCAGACAGGGACTGGAGTTAACCATGGCCCCCGCCTCACCTGAGAGTGGTAAGGATTATCGGCATCGCTAGTTGCACCACCATCAGCGCGTAAAGCCCCGCCACCACATCGTCGGCCACCACACCCTGGCCCTCCGGCAGCACCTGGATCTGGCGAATGGGCCAGGGTTTCCAGATATCGAAAAGGCGGAAGAGCAGGAATGGAATCAGCAATAACGGCAGGCAGCGCCAAACGTTGGGCGAAAAAAAGCGGTGCAGGTTCATGGCCAACTGCCAGCGCAAGGGCCACAGGGCGATCCACATGCCAGCCCATTCATCGGCCACGATGAAACCGGGATCTTTAAGGCCGGTCTCCCGCACCACCCGGTCCGAAGCCTTCACCGCCAGCCATATCATGAGGATTGGCAAGGTCAGAAACAGGGCTTCCATGGCCCAATAACCCACCGCCAAGCCCGGGTGATCTGACCCCAGCCGCAAGCCCGAAAAGGGCGTGGCCACCTCCAAGGCACCATAGCCGAGGAACAACCGCGGCGTGCCCGAATGACGCATGGCCCAGGTGGCAAAAGGGGTGGGGATCAGGACCGTGAAGACCAGCCAGGCCAGCAGTGCCGACAGGCTACCCCAGGTGCCTGGGGCCGGTTTCAGATACCCACTGCCAAACCCCGTGGCCACCCACCACGCCCACCGTGGCGCCTTGGGATTCATGGCGCCACCACTTCGCCCACCAGATCGTAGGCGTGGGCCTGGGTGATTTTCACCGGTTGGATGGCACCCACCTGGGGTTCACCCCCCACGATGAGCACGTTGCCGTCCACCTCGGGGGCCTGGCCCTGGTGGCGTCCCTTCAGCACCAGTTCGGTTTCCTCATGGACGCCTTCAATCAGCACATCCAACACCTGGCCAATCCGAGCCTGGTTCTTGGTTCGACTGATTTTCTGCTGAATCTCCAGGAGCTTGCGTTTCCGACTTTCCTTGGTGCGTTTAGGAACGGGATCACCCAGTTCATAGGCCGGCGTACCCTCTTCCAGCGAGTAGGTAAACACGCCCACATGCTCGAACTGGGCCTCCTGCACGAAATCAAACAGGGTCTGGAAGGCCTCGGGCGTTTCTCCGGGAAAGCCCACGATGAAATTGGACCGGATTGAAATGTCCGGCACAAGGTGGCGCACCTGTTTCAGCAGTTTCAAGAAACTCCCATGACTGCCGCCCCGGGCCATGGTCTTCAGCACCCGGGCATCGGCGTGCTGAAGGGGCATATCCAAGTACTTCACACAGTTAGGCGTTTCAGCCATGGCGCGCAGCAGACCTTCGGTGGTGCGGTTCGGATAGCTGTAGTGGATGCGGAACCAGGGCAGGCCCTCCACCTTGCCCAAGGCGCGCACCAACTTCTCAAGCCCATCGGGATCCCCCAGATCCCGGCCGAAATCGGTGGTGTCCTGGCCTACCAGGCTGATTTCCAGGATGCCCTGGGCCACCAGATTGCGGGCCTCGGCCAGGATGCTCTCGATGCTGCGGCTGCGCTGGGGCCCGCGAATGCCGGGGATGGCGCAGAAGGCGCAGGCGTGGTCGCAGCCTTCGCTGATCTTGAGGTAGGCCGTGGATTTGGGGGTGGTCAGCAGTCGCGGGCTGGCCTCGGTGTAGAGATAGCCCGGATTGCGCTCGGGCTCGAACAGCCGATCATCAGCGCCAATGATTTCGGCAATGTGTTCGATGTCCCGGGTCCCCAGGCAGGCATCAATTTCGGGCATGTCCGCCAGCAGGGCGTCGCGGTACCGCTCCACCATGCAGCCCGCCACGATCAGTTTGCGGCAGGCGCCGGTCTGTTTCATGGCCGCGGCCTCGAGAATGGAGTCGATGGATTCCTTCTTGGCGGAATCAATGAAACCGCAGGTGTTTACCACCAGGACTTCGGCTTCCTCCATCTGTCGGGTCAGCGTAAAGCCCTTGAGTTTGAGGTGCCCAAGCATGACCTCGCTATCCACAAGATTTTTCGGGCAGCCCAGCGAAATGAATCCTACCTTGGTCATCGAACGCTCCGTCCCTATAGGGTATCGTCCCGGACCCCAAACCCCCTGTGCTAGACTCCATCCATCTTTCTTGGACCCCCTTCAATGAAAATCACACTGCTGGTGGAAGGTGCCCGGCACTCGGTGGAATTAACCGAGGAAGGGCTGACCCTGGGACGGGGTGATGCCGCCACGATCCGGGTGGCCTCCAATGCCGTAAGTCGCGTTCATTGCCGGATTTTTCTCAAAGACGGCATACCCCATGCGATGGATATGAAATCCCTCAATGGGTCCACCCTGAATGGAGCCTCTCTGGCGGTGCCCCTGCCGCTGAAGCGCGGCGACACGGTGCTGCTCGGGGAAATACCCATCCAATGGATCCCCGAGATGGAAATCAAGGACCTCGGGTCAGGGCCGGTAGGCGCATTTTCCTCCGGCATCATTCCCACCATGGGGCTCTCCAAGGGCACCGTAGAATCCAAAATCGCCTTTGAAGATCGAGCCTTTGACGCCTCAGGCAGCATCCTCGTGCCCCATACCAGCCTGGAGGCCATGCTTGCCAAGCACCAGGCCGAGAAACCCCCCTTTGAAGTGGGCGCCCTGTTCCAGCGCTTGGCCACCATGGCCGGTCAGTTGCTGCGTGCCGCCAGCCTGCCAGAGCTGTTGGATTCCGTGATGACCCTGGTGACTGGCCAGATTCCCTGTCAGCGGGGATTCATCCTGCTGGCCGACCCTACCGGCGAGCTTGTGCCCGAACTTGTCTGGGAGGAAAAACCTGGGGCCATCACGACCCCCATTAGCCGCACCATCGCCCGCACGGCCATGACCAATCGGGTCACCATCCTGACCACCGACGCCCGGGTGGACCCGCGGTTCTCAGGCGGCGAAAGCATCAAGATCCATGGCATCACCTCCGCCCTCTGCACCCCGCTGATCGTGGACGATCAGGCCCTGGGCGTGATTTATCTCGAATCCAGCCTGAACAAGGGTGGTTTCAAACGGGAGGATGAACACCTTTTGTCGGCCATGGGCAATTTCGCGGCCGTGGGGGTGCAGCGCGAGCGGGATTCCCGTTTCCGGCAACGCCTGGAGCGATATCACAGCCCCCAGGTCGTCAGCGAGATTCTCAAGGCTGCCCAGAATCTGGATGCGCCCCTTCTGCAGGCCCAGCGTTGCGAGATCAGCGTCCTCTTTGCCGATATTTCGGGCTTCACCCGAATGAGTGAAGGCATGGAACCCCTGCAGGTGGCCTCGATCCTGAACCGTTCCTTCGAAGTGCTGACCGAGCAGATTTTTGCCCGGGGGGGCAGTCTGGACAAATACATCGGGGACGCCATCATGGCCTTTTTCGGGGCGCCCGCACCGGATCCCGATCATGCGCTGCATGCGGTGGAAGCCGCGGTGGCCATGCAGCAGGCCCTGCTGTTCATGAACGAAAACCGCCCGGAAGGCTACCCTGAACTCAAAATGCGCATCGGGGTAAATAGTGGTGAAGCCTTTGCCGGGGATATTGGCTGCGAAAAGCGCATGGACTATACCGTCATGGGTGCCACGGTGAATCTGGCCTCGCGGTTGGAGAGTTCTGCCGCAAAACCGGGGCAAATCGTGGTGGGCCCCCTGACGGCTCAGATCATCGGCCTGAAAAATTTACGACAACTGGATGGGTTCACCCTCAAGGGCATCGAAAGCGAAGTCCGCCCCTTCGAGGTGCCTTGGAACGACTAAATTCATGCCTCCGACCTGCCCGGCCGAAGGATCGAGGAGGGTCCACTGCCATGCCTTCGGAACGTCGACAATTCACCCGTATTCCCATGGGCGCCACCGTGGGCTTTCAGGAATTGACGTTTTCCGGTGTGCCCAACCCCTCCCAGAGTGTTTTCAAGGATGTTTCCGGCGGCGGCCTGCTTCTGAGTTCTGCCCGGGAATATCCCTTGGGCACCCTGCTGAAGCTCGAGGTCAAAATCCCGGGTTGGGGCAAGCATCAAAACACCTTTGGCCCCCCCTTGGACAAGGAAACCCGTCCCTTGGTCGCGGTAGGGCAGGTGGTGCGGGTGGAACAGATCGATCCCAGCGGTTTTGAACTTGGAATAAAGTTCCTTAATGTCTATCCCGATGACTGGTCCGCGCTTCTAAAATTTATTGAAGCCGCCACCCCGCGGATGCGAACTAGCTCGAATCATTCAAAGGAGACTCCCTTGAAAATCCTGATCGTGGACGACTCTTCGACGATGCGTCGCATCATCATCAATACCCTTTCCCGCATCGGCTACGCCGATGTGATCGAGGCGGAGCACGGCAAGGCTGGGCTTGAGAAGCTGGGCCAGGGCGGCGTGGAGATGATCATCACAGACTGGAACATGCCCGAGATGGATGGCCTCGAATTCGTCACCATCGTGCGCGGATCGAATCCCAACATCCCCATCCTCATGGTGACGACCAACGCCGCCAAGGAGGACATCGTGGCGGCCCTGCAGGCAGGCGTGAACAACTACGTGGTGAAACCCTTCACCCCCGACACGCTGAAAGAAAAGATCGAATCCCTGCTCGGATAGCGCCTCGGGGGTCCCATGGATCAGTCTGAAATCGATGCCTTGCTGACGGCTGGCGCCTCAAAGCCGGCGGCAAAAAGCAAGAAAGCGAAGGAATCACCTGCACCGGCTCCGGTTTCCGCCCCGCGGGCGGCTGACCCGGCCCCGGATCGAGATGGCCAGGTCATTTCTGAAATTGATGCGGTCACTGCCGTTACCGAGCGCGAAACCAATAAGGTGATGGATCAGCTGGATCTGATCAGCCAGTTGGTCTCTCGCCAGCAGGACCTGATCACCAAGGTCATGCAGCAACCCGATGCCCAGCAGGCGGGCGTCCAGCAGGCGCTTCACGAGATCATGTCTTCGGGAAAAACCATCCAAGACAAGGTCTATGAGGCCATGGACCTGATGCAATTCCAGGACATCACCCGGCAAAAATTGGAACGCATCGTCTTCCATCTGCGCCAAATCCACGACTACATCATCGAACTGCTGGGCACGGGGCTGAAGAGCGAAGGCGAGCGGGCCAATATCAGCCGCACCATCGCCACCACCGGCACCACACCCGATGAACGGAGAAGCCACGCCGACTCTGTGATCGAGGAATTCAAGCGCAGCCAGCAGAAGGATTGATCCATGGCCACTGCCGATCTCCAGGCCAAGAACGCACGGGACATCATTCCCTCCGGCCAGCTTGTAACGTTCACGCTGGACAATGTCGAATTTGGCCTCGATATCGAGCGGGTGCAGGAAATCACGCCTCGCACCACCATTACCCCTGTACCGGGGGCGCCCAGCTTTGTGCTGGGTGTGGTGAACCTTCGAGGCATCATCATCCCGGTCCTGGATAGCCGCCTGCGGTTTCACCTGCCACCGGCTCAACCCACGCCCAGAACCCGCATCATCATCCTGAACCTGGGCGGTCAGCCTACGGGCCTGCAGGTGGATTCGGTCGCCGAAGTGATTCGGCTGGATGACCTCACCATTCGCGACACACCGCCGCTGGTGGCGGGTGTCCGGAGCGATTACCTGGCGGGCATGGTGACGGTGGGTAGCCGCCTCATCACCCTCATCGACCTCGACAAGATCCTGGATAGCTCGGAATTCAGCCAACGGGAGATGTTGCTGGAGAACAATAGTGGCGCGCCTGTCTTTGGTGGCATCGGCCTGGAGGGCTCCCTCGCACAGGTGGAGAACGAGCTCCCCTACGTCACCTTTGCCATGGGTCGGGAATCCTTTGGTATCAATCTGCAGATGGTCGAAGAGATCATCGAAATGCCCTCCATCACCAAGGTGCCGGATGCACCTTCCTATGTGATGGGTGTGATCTGCCTTCGGGACCAGGTGCTGCCCTTGTTGGATTTCATCCAGCTGCTGCACGTGGAGGACGATGGCACGGCGGCGCATCGGGAGATGGTGATCCTGCTTTCCCTGGGTGAAGCGCGCATCGGCATCGCCGTGGACGGCATCCAGGAAATCATCCGCGTGCGCGAGGAAGACATCCTCCCCACGCCCCATACCCTGTCGGAAACGGAAGCCGCCAAGTTCGAGGGCGTGGTGGTGCGCTCAGACCGCATGGTCAGCCTCCTCAAGGTGCTGGACGTCATCGCGGGGGAAGATCAGGAAAAGATCGCCGCCATGGGCACCGCCCTTTCGTCTCGCCATATTCAGGAAGCCGTGGTCGAATCCCACGATCTGCCCTTGGTGGTGTTCCGCCTTGGGGAAGAGGCCTTCAGCCTCAGGCTCCACGAGGTGCGCGAGATCATCATGGCTGGGCTGGTTACTCCCGTGCCAAGGGCACCCTCCTTTATTGATGGGGTGCTGAATCTCCGTGGCGAAGTCATGCCGGTCATCGATCTCCGGGACCGATTTGGGTTGCCTCGGAAAGAACGGACCAGCCTCTCCCGCATCATCATTACGCCCATCGGAGGGGTACACACCGGCCTGGTGGTGGATGCCGTCGACGAAGTCAAGAATGTGGACCAGCGCCGATTGGAAGAACCGCCTCGGGTGACTGCGGCGGGGGCCAATGCCTACATCACCAAAGTGGCTCGAACCGATGCAGGAATGGTGTTCCTTCTGGACATCCAGCAACTGTTGACGGATACGGAAGGCCGCCAGCTGGAAACCTTCCAGGGCAAGAAGAGGGTTGAATCATGAGCGATTTTTCCCTGGACGATCCCAGCTTTTACGAAGACTTCCTGGTCGAAGCCCAGGAGCATTTTGAGCTGACAGAGCAGAACTTCCTGGTCCTGGAGGAAAACCCAGGCGACCTGGATATTCTCAACGCCATCTTCCGCAGCGTGCACACCATCAAGGGCGCCTCTGGTTTCCTGGGCCTCGCCAAGGTTCAATCACTCGCCCACATCGGCGAAAACGTTCTGGATGACCTTCGCAAAGGGCGCATGACCGTAACGGCCGATGTGATGGAACTCCTGTTCGAGACCATCGACACCCTCAAGATCCTGGTGAACGATGTGGGTGTGTCGCTGCGCAAGCAGGGAACCCCCGCTGATCCCGACACCTCCAGCCTTCTCCTGAGGCTGGAAGCTCTGCGAGGCGGAACGCCCGCTGCGGCAGCTGCGCCCTCGGCGGCAGCGCCCGGCTTCAAAGGATTACAGTTGCCCGCTCGCCTGGGCGAGTTGGACAGCACCTCCCGCAAAGTCATGGAAGATCTGATCTCCCAAGGCGGCACCCTCGTCGCCATCCGGGCCGAGCTCCAGCCCCAGATTCTTGGTACGGCCTTCAACCCCTTGTCCATGCTGCCCATGGCGGACCTAGTGGGAAAACTCATCCATTCGTCCCATGCCATGAATGGCCCTACGGACCTGGATGCCTTTGAATCGAACACCTTCCATTTCGATCTGGTGCTCTACATTCAGCCCTCGGAAACCGTCGAAACGGTCCAGAAGATTTTCGATGGTGTAAAACACGTCCGCATGGAGTATTTCCTGTTGGGCCCAGAGGGCGTGCAGGAACTTTCCGGAGGCTCGGCTGCGGTGGCCGCTCCGGCCCCAGCACCCGTGACTGCAGCCCCTGCCGTTGCGCAGCCCCCGGCCGCCGAAGCGAATACCCGCAAAACGGCTACACCCGATAAATCAGAGAAGGGTTCCGATACCATCCGCGTTAGCCAGCTCAAGCTCGATGCATTCATGAACACCGTAGCGGAACTGATCATCTGCAAGACCATGATCAGCCATGTGGTGGAGCGCTTCGAGGTGGAGGTCACGGAAGGCCCTGCCGGCGATCTCGTCAAGGAACTGCGCAAGAGCAGTGTCTATCTAGATCAGGTTTCCAAGGAAATTCAGGCCTCGGTGCTCGGCATCCGCATGGTGCCGGTGAAGACCATTTTCAGCAAATTCCCCCGCATGCTGCGCGACCTTGCCAAAGCCAGCGGCAAGAAAATCGAGCTGCAGATGATCGGCGAGGACACGGAAATCGACAAGAGTCTCATTGAAGAGCTTAGTGATCCGCTGATTCACCTCATCCGCAACAGTGCGGACCACGGCGTGGAATCTCCAGAAGCGCGCCTCAAGAGCGGCAAGCCGGAAACTGGCGTCGTCATTCTTCGCGCCCGCCACGAAGGCGATTCGGTCCTGGTGGAAATCGAAGACGATGGCAAGGGCATCGACCCCAAGATCATCCGCGCCAAGGCGGTGGAAAAGGGCCTGCTCAGTCAGGACCGAGCCGAAGCGATGTCCGACGAGGAAGCCATCAACATGATTTTCCTCCCCGGGTTCAGCACCGCCGCCACCGTCACCGATATTTCGGGCCGGGGTGTGGGCATGGATGTGGTCCGCTCGAATGTGCGCCGCCTGAATGGCCATGTGGCGGTTCAAAGCGTGGTGGGCAAGGGTTCCATCTTTACCCTGAAGCTCCCGCTGACCCTGGCCATCATCGACGCCCTGCTCATGCGCTCCGGTGGGCAGGTATTTGCCCTACCCGGCACGGCAGTGGAGGAGACGCTGCTTGTAACGCGGGAATCGATTTCGCACCTCACCCGGCGCAAGGCCATCAACCTGCGCGGCGAAGTGCTCGGTGTCACGCAACTGCGTGAGCTTCTCAGCTTCAACGATGACCAGACCACGGCCCAGGCGGAAGAACTCCCGGTGGTCGTCATTTCGACCGCGGGTCGGCGCATGGGGCTCATCGTGGATGCCTTCATTCGGCGGCAGGAAATGGTGATCAAGCCCCTGGCACCCTACCTTGCCAGCCTTCCGGGCATTTCAGGTGCAAGCGTGATGGGTGACGGCGGAGTCGTGTTGATTCTGGATCCGGCGGAACTCATGACCCTGGCGGTGCAGGAGGCCCTGTGAGTCTGGCCACGGCGGCTCCGGCCCTCAGGCAGCCGGGTGGTGCGGTACACGGGGAAAATGCCCGGCAGTACTTGACGTTCACCCTGGAAGATCGTGCCTATGGGGTGCCCCTGCTGCAGGTGGCGGAAATCTCCCCCAACCGCGACCTCAATCGAATGCCCCATATGCCAAAAGGCGTGGAGGGGCTGCTCGATATCCGGGGCACCGTGATCCCCGTGGTCAATCTCCGAACGCGCCTTGGCTTTTCCACCCTGGAGGCCACCGAGGCCGGCAACATCCTGATCCTGGCCATGGCGGGCAACCTCATCGGTGTGCTGGTTGACGAGGTGCGCTCTGTGGTCACGGCGACGCAAGAGGAACACGCCCCGGCAGGGCCCATTCTGGCGGGCAAAGATGGTGCCTGGGTTTCGGGCTTCCTCGTGCAGGGTGACCAGGTAACGGTGCTTCTGGATACCGCCCTGATCATTGCCCTGGGTGGGGATCGGGTGGTTCATGTCAGCGCCGCTGAATTGGACCTCGAACAAAAAATGGATGAAACCCTGCGCCAATTGATCGACTTGGCGCCCCAGAAAAGCCAGATCGAAGGCGGCCGGATCATTCCCCAAATGGAAGCCGCCATCCAGCACACCGAAGATGAAATGAGCAAAGTGGTGGCTCGGATTGAACGGATGCTCGTGGAAGCTGATCTTGCCTTTCATGGCATGGTTCGTCTGAAGCAGGAATCCGGACTGGGTCGCCTTCCGGGCCAGGAGGCCCTGCTGGCCGAGCTGGAAAAAAACACCCAGGCCATCCAGGATCAGCTCTTTGAACTGCTGCATCAAATCCAGTTCCAGGACATCGCCCGACAAAAGCTGGAGCGGGTGTTGAACCACATCCGCGGCCTCCAGATGGCCATTGGACAGAAGTTCCGAGACATCGGGAAACCAGCCTGAGGCATGATGGAAGCTCCAGTCGGAGTCCATCGTGAGCACCCCCATCGTCGAAATTCGCCACCTCAAACAGCACGCGGGTGAAATTGTCACCCTTCGTGGCTGGGTTCGAAATGTCCGAGCCAGCAAAATGCGCTTCATCGAACTGCGCGATGGCAGCGGGTTTGTGCAATGTGTGGTCGGCGCCAACGACGCCGAGCCCGAGAGCTATGAATTGGCCGGACGCCTGACCCAGGAAGCCGCCATTACCGCCACGGGCGTGGTGCAGACCCATCCCAAGACCGGCGCCCCGGAACTCCTGGTCCAGTCGCTTACCCTGGTGGGCGAGAGCGTGGATTACCCCATCACCCCTAAGGAACACGGCACGGCCTTCCTGATGGAAAACCGCCATCTGTGGCTTCGCAGCAAACGCCAGTGGGCCATTCTGCGCATCCGCCACACCCTGGTGAAGGCCATCCGCGACTTCTTCGACGAAGACGGCTTCACCCTCCTGGATTCCCCTATCCTCACACCCAGCGCCTGCGAAGGCACCAGCACCCTGTTCGGCACCCCCTATTTCGACGAGGGCATGGCCTTCCTAAGCCAGTCCGGCCAGCTCTACCAGGAGCCGGGTCTCGCCGCGTTTGGCAAAACCTATTGTTTCGGCCCCACCTTCCGCGCCGAAAAGAGCAAGACCCGTCGGCACCTCACGGAATTCTGGATGGTCGAACCGGAGATGGCCTTTGCCCACCTGGAAGATGTGATGGTGCTGGGCGAGCGCCTCACCAAGTTCATGATTCAGCGCGTCCTCGATGGCCGCCAGGAAGAGTTGAAGATCCTCGAACGCGATCTTGCGCCCCTGGAACAGGCCCTTAACGTCACCTTTGCCCGCATGACCTATACCGAGGCCGTGGCGAAGCTCAAGGAACTCGGCAGCGATATCAACTGGGGCGAGGATTTCGGCAACGATGATGAAACCATCCTCATGAACGCCCTGGATCGCCCCCTGTGGGTGCACCGCTTCCCGAAGGCGTTCAAAGCCTTCTACATGGAACCCGACCCCATCGATTCCAAGCTGGCCCTGGGTGCGGATCTATTGGCTCCAGAGGGCTACGGTGAAGTCATCGGCGGCGGCGAGCGCGCCTCCAGCCTGCAATATCTCCTCGATCAGATCGAGCACGAGAAGTTGGATCGCAAGGACTATGAGTGGTACCTGGATGTGCGCAAGTACGGCAGTGTGCCCCACGCCGGTTTTGGCCTGGGCCTCGAACGCGCCGTAGCCTGGATCTGCAAACTGCCGCACGTGCGAGAGACCGCCCCCTACCCGCGCATGCTGGGAACGCTCAAGCCCTGAGCAATCAGCCTCAACGTTTCCCCTACTCTGCCTTCACCAAAAACGAAGCCAGTCCTTTGGCCTTCAGTTTCGCGCTGACAGCGTCCATTTCGGCGCGGGTGCCGGAACTGGCCAGGCGCACTTTGAACTGATTCTTGACCTTGACGATGGCGGGCTTGAAACCCGCACCCTTGATCTTGGCCGCCACCCGCTTGGCTTCTGCTTCATCGGAGGTGGCCACGATTTGCAGGGTCCAGCGCTCACTCCCCTTGGGCACTTCGGGCTTCACGTCGGGTTTGGCCTTGACCTCAGAGGTTTCCTTGGTGGGCTCGGGCGCCTTGGTGACTTCCTTGGATGCCTCCGCCTTGACCGCTTTATCCAGTTCCCGGTTATCGAATTGTTTGAGCTGGTCATCGAGGGAAGCAGGCAATTCCGTCAATTCCTCCCCGGCGGCCCGGTTGGGGGATTGCCGCAGGGCCGCGCTCTGCTTGCCCACCTGCACGCCCAGGACATAGGTCAACGTCAGCAATCCAACGCCCACCCCGGTCACCAGCAGAACGGTGGGTCGGCTCAAAAGGACAGTCTGGGTATCGCGATCGGACATGGGAAAAGTGTAGCGCCCGAAGGGGCCTGGGGCGGTATCGAAGCGAAGGCCCGCCGGTGTATGATCCAACCCGGAGCCTGCTCCCCTGGATGTCCCTATGCCAAGCCCTGCCATTTCATTTCTCCCCGTTTTCATACTCCTGGCCCTGGCCTTGGCCGTGGGGGTGGGCATTGTCTGGGCCTCGGGCTGGCTGCTGCCCCGCCTAATCAAGCCCCGAAACCCCCAGCCCGAAAAACTGACGCCCTACGAATGCGGCGTACCCATGTTCCAGGACAGCGCCCGACGACGCTACAGCGTGAAGTTCTACCTGGTCGCAGTACTTTTCATCCTGTTCGATGTGGAAGCCGCGTTTCTGTTGCCCTGGGCTGTGCAGTTCAAAAGCAACCTGGCCACCTTCTGGGTCATGATCACCTTCGTGGCCACCCTGCTGGTGGGCTATATCTACGTTTGGGGCAAGGGCGCCCTGGAGTGGGAGCGCTGAGATGGCGGAATTAACGATCGACGACGCGGTTCTGCCCACGCGCCTGGATGCCGTGATCAACTGGGGCCGCAAGAATAGCCTTTGGCCGCTGCCCTACGGCACCGCCTGCTGCGCCATCGAGTTCATGAGCATGATGTCCTCCAAATACGATTTCAGCCGCTTTGGCGCCGAGGCTCTGCGCTTCAGCCCGAGGCAATCGGACCTGCTGTTGGTACTGGGCACCATCACCAACAAACAGGCACCGGTTTTACGCCAGATCTATGCACAGATGGCTGAACCCAAATGGGTGATGAGCGTGGGCGTCTGCGCCAGTTCCGGCGGGATGTACCGCACCTACGCCACCCTCCAGGGTATTGATCGGGTTGTGCCGGTGGATGTCTATGTGCCCGGCTGCCCACCCCGACCCGAAACGATCATCTACGGCGCCATGAAACTGCAGGAAAAGATCACCACCGAGGCTCTGAAGGCACGCAAGGAGCATATCCAGGCCTTCTACGACAGTTTTGATCGCCAGAAATCCCTGGAAGCCGCCAAGGGCCTCACACCCCACCAGGCTGTGCGCGAAATGCTCCTCGAAGCCGGGGAAGCTGGCGCGCAACGAATCTGGTGAATGAACCTCTCCGACCGAAGGCGTGAACCATGATCCTCGAACGCATTGAAGCCCTGTTGCCAGATGCCATCCTCGACCGCCACGATTTTCGCGGCGACCTCACGATTGTGGTGGATGGCGGTCGCCTTCTGGAAGTGATCGACCTGATTTTCACGGAAGGTTTCCAGATGCTACTGGATATCACCGCCGTCGATTTCCTGGACCGCGACCCACGCTTTGATGTGGTCTACCACCTGTTGAATCTCACCAACCAGGACCGCCTGCGCATCAAGGTGCGGGTCAATGATGGCGAGGCCGTACCCAGCCTCACCAGCCGCTTCAAATGCGCCGATTGGAGCGAAAGCGAAGTCCACGATATGTTCGGTCTGCGCTTCGAGGGGCATCCCGATCTGAAGCGCTTGCTCATGTGGAAAGACTTCCCAGGCCACCCGCTGCGGAAGGATTTCCCCATGGATGGGGGCGATATTTTCTGTGACGACACCGGCGCCTCGTACGCGGGCGATGCCACGAGCCTGCAGGGTTGAGGTGGACATGAATCCCACGAATTCCACCACGATCCAGCGTGAGGGCGATCACATGATCGTCAACCTCGGCCCCTCCCATCCCTCCACCCACGGCACCCTGCGCATCGTCATGGAACTCGAAGGCGAGTTTGTGGTGAAGGCCACGCCGGAAATTGGCTACCTGCATCGCGGCGTGGAAAAACTGGGCGAGAATTTGAGCTACCACCAGTTCATTCCGCTCACCGATCGCTTGAACTACTGCAGCTCGATCATGAACAACGTCGGCTACACCCTGGCCGTGGAAAAACTCCTGGGCATCCAGGATCCACCGCGCAGCCAGGTGATCCGTGTGCTGGTGTCCGAACTGGCCCGCATCGGCGATCACATCGTGTGTGTGGGCATCAACGCTGTGGACATCGGCGCCTTCACGGCGTTTCTGTATCTCTTCAAAGAGCGCGAAACCATTTACGATCTCTTCGAAATGGCTGCCGGGCAGCGCCTGCACACCAGTTTCACGCGCATTGGCGGACTGATGCGGGATCTTCCAGAGAACTTCCTGCCCCTGCTGGACCAGTTCCTGGAAAGCATGCCGCGCACCATCGACGAGATGGAAAAACTCCTGACACACAATCCCATCTGGTACGACCGCACCAAGGGTGTGGGCAAGATCACGCCCGAAGACGCCATCGCCTGGGGTTACACAGGCCCCTGCCTGCGCGGTGCTGGCGTGCCCCAGGATCTGCGCAAGGCCCAGCCGTACCTTGGGTACGACACCTACGATTTCGATATTCCCATCGGCACCACAGGTGATGTGTACGACCGCTATCTGGTACGCACCGAGGAAATGCGCCAGAGTTTGCGCATTGTCGAACAATGCGTCCAGAAATTGAAAGAACTAGGCCCAGGTCCCGTGATTGTGGACGACTACAAAATCGCCCTGCCGCCCAAGGAAAAGGTCTACACCCGAATGGAGAGCCTGATTCACCACTTCAAACTGGTGATGCACGGCATGGATACACCGGTGGGGGAAGTCTACAGCGCCACTGAGGCCGCCAACGGCGAATTGGGCTACTACATCGTGAGCGATGGCGGCAAGAGCCCCTACCGCATCCATGTGCGACCGCCCTGCTATCCAATCTTCAACAGTTTCGATGAGCAGGTGAAGGGCACCCTCATCGCCGATGCCATCGCCGTCCTCGGCGCCATGAACATCATTGCTGGCGAGTTGGACCGCTAGGTTCCTCGGGCCGTATTGGGATTCCCACACGATCTCCCGGAGGGTCGATGCCGCCGTTGCATCTAAATCGAACCTTGCTTCTCCTGGCGCTCACGGCTCCTTTGGCCTGGGCCCAAACACCCATTCCAGCGGGCCTGGAGATTGGCTTCGAGGAACGCATTCGCTCCGAAGATTGGGACAACCTCGTGGATCATACGGATTCCAAGGCGGATTACCGGTCGCAATACCGATTTCGTACTCGTCTCTGGGCCCAGTACAGCAACGGCAAAAATTTTGAAATCGTGGGGGGGCTCCTCAACGAAAACCGGAAAATCACGCGCCCAGAGACCACGATCTATAACGGACGCGAAATCATATTCGAAACCCTTTACGCGGACTACCGCCCCACGCCAGCCTTTTCTGTGCGGGTGGGCCGTCAGAACCTGATGCGTGGGGAAGGGTTTGTGCTGTTCGATGGCTCGCCAGGGGATGGTTCCCGCTCTCAGTATTTCAATGCGGTGGATGTGGCCTGGACCACCGGGAAATCCAGACTGGAATTCCTGGTCATCTCCAATCCCCAAAAGGATCGCTACCTTCCGGTCATGAACAAGATTGAAACCCCTGCAGAGATGAATCGGCTCATCGAGTGGGATGAACAAGCCCTGGGGCTTTATCTCACCCATTCGGGATCGACCGTAGGACTGGCCGAGGCTTACTACTTTTACAAAACGGAACGCAATTTTGATCGCACCAACCGAGCCATCTACCAACCTGACCGATCCTTCAGCACCCTGGGTGGCAGGCTGTTGAAGAATTTCGAAGGAGGCTGGACCGCCAGCGGGGAATTGGCTGGCCAATGGGGTCGCCAGGACGCGCCGGACACAGCGCCCCCTGGCGACCCCGGCAAGAACATTCACGCCTGGGGCGGCTATACCCGCCTCAAGAAGACCTTCGGTGGCTCCTGGACGCCCCGCGCTTCCATCGGCTACATCGGCCTTTCCGGTCAGGATCCTAATCGAAGTGACCAAATCACCGCCTGGAATCCCGTCTTTGGCCGCTGGCCCAAATGGAGTGAGCTTTTCATCTATACCCAGGCACCGGAAAAGGGCGTGGCCTATTGGACCAATACCGGCATGTGGGAACTGGAATTCCGTTGCACACCTCTGCCGAAATTTGATTTGCGGGCCACCTACTATTCGCTGTCCGCCCTGCAACCCCTTGCGCCCCAGACGGGCACGACCTTCAGCACCGGCAAAAAGCGCGGGGACCTCTGGCAGGTCCGGGCTGATTTCACCTTTTCTCCTTACCTCAAAAGCCATGTGGTTTACGAACACTTGCAACCAGGCAATGCCTACATAGGCCATGATCCCGGCCATTACCTGCGCTGCGAAATCACCTATCTGTTCAAGCAGCGCCTCTGATCAGCGCGCCCAGAGCCTGGGACCGATCAGCAGGACCACCAGACCACAGCCAAAGCCACCCAGGGCAAGGGCCCAGGGCACGCCCAGGTGCTGGGCGATGACCCCAGCGACCAAACTACCCAGGGGCAGCGCCCCCATGAAGACGGTGGCGTGAAGCGATAGCACTCGGCCTCGCAACCGATCCGGCACCTCCATCTGCACGAGGGTGTTGTTGGAGGTGTTCACGGACACCATGCAAAACCCCACCGGGAGAATCAGCGCCACCGCTACCCATGGATTTCGGGCAGCGGCAAAGGCTGGAAGCACCAGCGCCAGCCCCACCAATGCCAGCAGCAGGGTTCGAATCAATCCTCGGTGTTCTTTTTGGGAGGCTAAGCGCAGGGCCCCCAGGGTGGCACCCACCCCGCCCGCCGCCATGATCCACCCCAGCTCCCGGGGCCCCGCCCCCAGCACGTCCTTGACCACCGCAGGCAGCAGCACCGTGTAAGGCATGGCCAGAAAGGTGGACAGTGCAAGGAGCACAAACAACCATCGCAATTCGGGCGTGTCCATTACGAAGCGGAATCCTTCCGCGAGCTCTTCCCAAAGGCTGCCCCGGTTTGGCGATCGTTCGAGGGCAGGCAGATGCACCATGGCCAGCCCCGCAAGGGCAGCCAGATAGCTGACCGCATTCAAGAGAAAGCACCAACCCTCACCAAAACCTGCCACCACGAGGCCCGCCAGCGAGGGCCCCAGTACGCGACTGCCATGGAAAAGACTCGAATTCAGGGCGATGGCATTGGGCAGGTCTTCGCGGGGCACCGCCCGCCCGACCAGCACTTGGCCCGCCGGCAGATCAAAGGCGCTGGCCACCCCCATCACGACGGCCAGGATCAGTACATGGGGAATCCCCACATGGCCGGTGAGGGTCAGCACCCCCAAGACGCCCGCCTGCACCAGGAGCACCGATTGGGTGATGAGGGCCAGGCGGCGGGCATCCATCCGATCCGCCACGGCCCCGCCCAAACTGCCCAGCAGGAAGGCCGGTGCCAAGCCCGCAAAGGCCACCACGCCCAACAAGGCAGGTTGGTGGCTCAACCGGTACACCAGCCAACCTTGGGCCACGGTTTGCATCCAGGTACCCACCATGGACACCAACTGCCCCGTGAAAATCAGGCGGTAATTGCGATGCCGCAGGGCTCGAAAGGAGGAACTCAAGGCAGTCATTCTAGTCGGCTGCTACGTCCGGCTGCACCGTCATGGTTCGAACGCCGTCTCGGAAGCTGTCCAGCGACGCCAGCAGCGCACTAAGGTCCGCAGCGGGGAGGAAAGCTTCCATCTCCCGCAGCACCTCGGCATGCCGTGTGGAAATTCGCCTCTGGCTGGCATCCCCCTCCGCGGTCAAGAGGACATGGCAACTCCGCCGGTCTTTCACGTTTTGCAAACGGCGCACCAGGCCCAATTTGAGAAGGCGATCCACCAACCTCGGCACATCCGCATTGCGGGAAATCACTCGGTTCCGCAGTTCGCCAATGGTGTAGCCCTCCAGGGGTCCACCCTTGAGGATCCGCAGCACATTGAATTGCTGATCCGTGATTTCGGCTGGCTTGAAAACGCGCTCATCCATCACCCGGCTGAGCTGTTCCCGGGTCAGCAGGATGGAAAGAACCAGTTCGTGCCCAGGCTCCAGGGGCCTCCCGATATGGAGTTCTTCGGCGACTCGCATGACTGCTGGCTCCTTCCCAAAAAGCCTAGCAGGGAGGCGAAATGATCAGACCAAAAAATATGTTGTCACATCTTTTTTTGAAACCACATCCAAGGAACTGTCACCCCATCGCCCAAGGAGGCTCCCATGACGATTCGTCCCTTCCACGCGCTCGGTCTGGTACTTGGCCTGACCCTTTCTGCCGTTGGGTTCGCCCAGGATGTCTACACCATCGATTCCGTGCACAGCCAAGTGGGATTCAGAATCCGCCATATCGTTGCCAAGACCTCGGGCCGCTTCACCAAGTTCACCGGGGCCATCAAGGTGGATTCCAAAGACGTCACCAAATCCAGCGTTGAGGTCGTCATCGATGCCACCAGCATCAACACCGACAACGAAGCCCGGGACAAGCATCTGCGCGGTGCCGATTTCTTTGATGTGGAGAAGTTCCCCACCGTCACTTTCAAGAGCACAGCCGTGAAGGAAGCGGAAAAGGGCAAACTCCTGGTCACCGGCGACCTGACCATGCACGGGGTCACAAAATCCATCACCATTCCCATCACCAACGCGGGCACCCGACCCGGCATGAAGCCCGGCAGCGTAGTTGCGGGTTTCATCGATGGCGCCGTCAAGCTCAACCGCAATGATTTCGGCATCAAAACCTACCCTGGCGTGCTGGGGGATGATGTTGAAATCAGCCTGGATATCGAGGCTGGCAAGTAAAGAAAGGGTGTAGGCTCGTCCCCATCTTCAGGAGTCACCATGGAAGAAGCCAAGGTTGTTGATACCAAACCCGTTCTGCTCGATCTGGAGCCCGGGACCTACTACTGGTGTGCCTGCGGACACTCCGCCAAACACCCCTTTTGCGATGGTGCCCACAAGGCCCACGGACTTCGCCCCCTGAAGTTCGAGGTGCCCGAAGCCAAAAAGGTGGCTCTTTGTGCCTGCAAGCGCACGGCCGGAGCGCCCTTCTGCGACGGCGCCCATAAGGGGCTGTGATCCATCCAATTTTCTGGGAACTGCCCCGCCCCATGCGGGGCAGAGCTGTCTCGGGGTAAACTCGTCGTCATTGAGAGCGACCCATGAATCATCCCCTGCCTCCAGAAACCAGTGACCGGCCCCTCGCGCCGGGCCAGCGGCTTGCCCATAGCCCCCGCGCGACGTTGAGCGCGGATTGTGTGCGTGAAATCGAAGCCTTGGCCACCAAATACCCAGAGAAACTGGCCGCCACCCTGCCTGCGTTGTATCTCGCCCAGGCAGATCTGGGCTTCGCAGGCCTCGAAGCCATGAAAGAAGTGGCTCGGGTGCTGGATATTCCCGAGGGTCATGTCTTTGGTGTGGCCACCTTCTACACCATGTTCCACCAGAAACCCGTGGGCAAATTCCATATGCAGGTCTGCACCAACCTCTGCTGCGCCCTGCGCGGCGGCGCCAAGCTCTTTGAGAAATTGTGCGCCCGCCTCGCCGTGAAACCCGGCGAAGTGAGCCCTGACGGCATGTGGAGCGTGGAAGAAGTGGAATGCCTGGGCAGTTGCGGCAGCGGCCCCTGCCTGCAGGTGAACCACGAGGTCTACGACGAATTCCTGGATACGGCGCGGCTCGACGCTGTGATCAGCGCATGTCGCCAGGGCAATGTTCCCGTGTGGGGGAAGTGATGGGCCAGATTCGCACCAAGCCTGATTCTCAGATCTACACGTTTGAAGGCTTCGGCACCGACAAATTCCCCAATTTCATGCTGCGTGGCGCCGGAAATTTGCGGAACTGGCATATCCACAACTACGAGCAGCGCCATGAAGGCTACGAAGGCCTGAGGAAGGCGTTAAAGATGGAACCCACTGCCGTCACCGGCGAAGTGAAGGCTTCGGGCTTGCGAGGCCGTGGTGGCGCGGGTTTCCCCACGGGCCTGAAGTGGACCTTCATGCCCAAGGATTCGGATGAGCGCAAGCACACCCGGTACGTGGTGTGCAACGCGGACGAAGGCGAGCCAGGCACGTTCAAGGACCGCGCCATCATGGAATACAACCCGCACCAGCTCATCGAAGGAATGATCATCGCGGGCTGGGCCATGCAGTGCAAACAGGGCTTCATTTACGTGCGCGGCGAATTCAAGTGGCTCGTCGACAAGCTTGATGCCGCCATTCAGGAAGCCCGGGACGCGGGCTACCTGGGCAAAAACATCCTGGGCACCGGCTGGGATTTCGATCTGCTCACCTACCGCGGCGCCGGTGCCTATATCTGCGGCGAAGAAACCGCCCTGCTCAATTCCATGGAAGGTCGTCGCGGCGAACCCCGCGTGAAACCACCCTTTCCCGCCACCAAGGGCGCCTACGGCCAGCCCACCACCGTCAACAACGTGGAGACCTTGGCGTCCGTGCCCGTCATCCTGCGCATCGGCGGGGCTGCCTACGCCGCCATCGGCACTCCCAACAATACGGGTACCCGCATCTTCGGCGTCTCGGGCCACGTGAAGCGCCCCGGTCTGTACGAACTGCCCCTCGGTACACCCATGGATTTCCTGGTCAATGATCTGGCAGGGGGTTGCAGCACGGGCCGCAAGATCAAGGCCATCATTCCGGGTGGCTGCAGCGCCCCCATGCTGGACGCGGCTGATTTTGATTGCCCCATGGATTTCGATGCCATGAAGGCGCGGGGTACCATGGCTGGCAGCGGTGGCGTCATCGTCATGGACGAGGATGTCTGCATCGTGGAAGCGGTGCTCCGCTTGACCCGCTTCTACGCCCATGAATCCTGCGGTCAGTGCACGCCCTGCCGCGAAGGTTGCAACTGGCTGGAGATGGTGCTGCACCGCATCGAGCACGGCGAAGGCAAGCCCGGCGACCTGGAACTCATCGCCAGCCTCACGCCGCGCATCAACCTGCGCACCCTCTGCCCGCTCGGAGATGCTGCCTGCGGCCCCATCGATTCCGCGCTGCAGAAGTTCCGCCACGAATTCGAGCACCACATCGAGCACAAAACGTGCTTCGTGAAGGGCGCCAAACTCACCTCAGCGATGGGCGTTCACTAGCGTTTGTAGATCAGCTCGTAGGTCAATGCCTTCGGCAATTTCTGGCTTTTCACGGTGACTTCCAGAGTCAACGTGGTGCCGGTGGCATCCATTCGGAAGCGGTTATCGCGCGCCCCATCTTCGCCCTGGTAGTGCTGGGCCAGTGCTTCAGGCGCAGCCTTCACGGAAACCATGAATTTTTCGCCGTCTTCACGGGTCCAGGCGATGGCCTTGCCGTCGGCGGGAACTCGAATGGGTTGACGGTCTTCAAACTGGATGGCGAACTCACCGCCGCTTCGGCTCAACACCACCCGCTGATAGGCAGGATTGAGTTTTTTCAAGCGGGAGCGGGCGATGGGGCGCTTGATGAAGGACATTTCCTCCGTGCATTTTTCGATGGCGGCGGTGATATCGGGTGCGGTGGCCAGCTTCCAAGTCCCGAGCCACGCAGCCTCCTGGGCCGCCAAACCTGAAACCATGAGCAAAGGGAAAAGGCATTTGGCAAGGTGCATGGGCTGCTCCACGAAGGAAAGAGTTTGACCATCCTGGAGCCATTGCCCTTTTCACTCAACTTGAATCCTTGGCCTATGCTGGATGCTTCTTGGTGGATTGCCCCATGACTGTCACCTCCCTCGGCCTTACCCTCGCATTGCTTGGTGCCCTCGGCTGGACGCTGTTCGATGTCGTGCGCAAAAAACTCACCCAAAAAGTGCTGCCCACCATGCTTACGGTCTGGCTGCCCTTGGCCCAGGTGCCCTTGCTCATGGCCTGGGCTACCACCACCGGGCCTTTGGTGATTCCCCGCGCCAGTCTGGTGCCCATGGTCTGTTCCATCGCCCTGAACGTGGGGGGCCTGTTGGCTTTCATGCAGGCCATGCGACTTTCCCCCATGAGCCTGACCATTCCCCTGCTCAGCTTCACGCCCGTGGGCACCACGCTCATCGGTTGGTTGCTGCAAAACCAGGTGCCCACTCAACTGCAACTCGCTGGGGTGGCCCTGGTGGTCCTGGGTGCCATCACCTTGGGTTTGAAAAGCGGTCAGTGGTCCGGTCTGCGCGCCTACGGCAAGGAACCCGGTGTGCGCCGCATGGCCATCGCGGCCGTCATCTGGAGTCTCACGGCCGTGATCGATCAAGTGGCCCTGCAGCGGGGTGCGGGGTACTGGTACGCCCCCGCCATCACGGCGGGGGTCGGACTGCTCATGGGCGCCATCCTGCTCCTGCGTGGCCAAGGCAAGGCGCTTCGCGAGGCTGGCCAGGTGCTCCTGGGGCACCGAACCCTGCTGCTCGTGGCCGTCCTCATCGGCTCGGCGTCCCTGGCCGTGCAATTGGAATCCCTGCGCATCGCCCCCGTGGGTTTCATCGAAACCGTGAAGCGCGGCATCGGCATGACCGGCGCCATCCTGTTCGGGCGCCTAGTCTTCAACGAGCCGATTGGGGTGCCCAAGATCGTCGCAGTGCTATTGCTAACGCTGGGCGTGGGACTGGTAGTGATGGGAGTCTAGGTCAGCACACCTGCGATGCAGGCGCTGAGGAAATTGGCCAAGGTGCCTGCCACCATGGCGCGCAGACCCAGGCGCGCGAGATCGCCGCGGCGTTCCGGGATCAGGGCACCAATGCCACCGATCTGAATGGCGATGCTGCTGAAATTGGCGAAGCCACAAAGTGCAAAGGTCGCAATGAGCTTTGCCTTGGCGCTGAGCAGGGGCAGGTTGCCCAGTTCGATGAAGGCCACGAATTCATTGATGACCATGCGCTTGCCCAGCAAGGCGCCAATGGTGCCCGCTTCACTCCAGGGCACGCCCATCAGGAACGCGAAGGGCTTGAAGACCACGGCCATGATGGCTTCCATGCTCAAGGCGGGATTGATGGCCTTCAGGATGCCATTCACCAGGGCTACAAGGGCAATAAAGGCGATCAGCATGACAGCCACATTGAAGGCCAATTGCCCGCCCTCGCCTGCGCCCCGGGCAGCAGCATCCAGCACGTTGGCATCGGTGCAGGGAATGTTGACCTGCACTTCCCCTTCCGTTTCGGGCTTGCCGGTTTCAGGTTCCATGATCTTCGCGATCATGATGGCGCCCGGCGCGGTCATGATCACCGCCGTGAGCAGGTGCACGATGTCCACCTTGGCGATCTGCACGTAGGCCACCATGATCGAACCGCTCACGTGGGCCATGCCCGCGGTCATGATCACCATCAATTCACTGCGGGTGAACTTGGAAAGGTAAGGCCGAATGGTGAGCGGCGCTTCCGTCTGCCCCATGAGAATCGAGGCAGCCACACTGACACTTTCAGCCCCGGAAACCTTCAGCAACCGCCCCATGGCCCGGGCACACGCACCCACTACCCACTGCATGACGCCCAGGTAATAAAGCACCGCGAAAATACTGGCCACAAAAATAATGGTGGGCAGTACCACAAAGGCGAACACCATGCCCAGCTTGCCCACATTCAGGCCCGTGGGGCCCATCACCGTGGCGCCCGCACCATTGGCAAGGTCACCAAAGACAAAGGTGGCGCCCTCCTTGGCAAAAGCCATGAGGTGTTCCACCACTTCCCGCATGGTGTTGAAGGTTTTGCCCACCAGGTTGCCCCAGAGCATGGTGAATACCACCGCCCCGAAGATGCTCCAGTTGAGCCGCTTGTTCTGGTAGGCCGCGAATCGCTTCAGCAGCAGAGGCGTGAACATCAGGAGCAGGACACCCCACCCCAGCCCATAGAATTTGTGGCCGATAACTAGGCCCGGCCACGGCACCACGCGCGTCAGGGTGCCGGCGATGAGGTCGCCCTTGAGTACGATGACGGCGAAAATCCACTGCAGCACCAGCGCCCAGCCAATGGTGCGCCAGTGAATGGATTTCCGGTCCCGGGACATCAACAGGGCTAGGCCCAGAAAGACCAGCACACCTGCCAAACCCATGAATCGAGCCATGGTTTCTCCTTATATCTAAAAAATGATCGATCGAAACGCTAGAGTTCGCGATTCAGGGCTTCGATGGCCTTGCCCATCTCAAAGCGCGCCCGGCCCAGGATGCCTTCGCGGTGCATGACCACCACGAGCGAGCACTGCTCGGTGGCGCCCATCATCAGGATCCAGTGCTGGTCGGTGCAGAAGGCCACCTGTTCGATTTCGCCCCGGTCGAATTCTTCCACGGCCTGCTGGAGATGGCGCTTCACCACGTTGCGGTAGGCGCCCAACAGTTGCAGGGCGTCGTTTGGCACCTCGATGGTGCGGGAGCAGATGGGCTCACCGTCCTTGTCGTTGAAGGTGGCGGCGATGGATTCAGGGATCCGCTCGATAAGACGGTCCAGAATCTCCTGGAAAGGCATGGGAACTCCAAAGGAATCGTGGCTCCATGATGCGCCGATCCCATGCTCGGCGCCACCACAGGCCTCATTTCCGCCCAGCCGCCCGAAATCGCGCGCACGAGCGACCGGGAACCACCTTCGCTCGACGTTGTTTTTTGAAAAGATTCCCAGGCTCATTCCCGGAAGGGTTCGGTCCGAAGAGAATGGAGCATGGCCATCCTGCCTCGGGTTATTTCACTCACTCCCATGGACGCACTTCGCGTCCTGGTGGCGGAATATGCCGAAGGGGACACCACCTTTGCCAATCGGTTGACACCCCTTCTGCAAACCCTGCGCAGACATGCCCTGCCCGTGTTGGGCCCCTTGCTTGGCCCCGGCGGCGCCCCCAAAGGCCTGCGAAAACTCCTGCTCGCCCAGGTGGCCCGGTTTGATTGGCCGGAATGGGTTCCTTATATTCAAGCGGGCCTTCTGGTTGAACAGGATCTTGGCACCTTTGACGAAGGCTGCACCGCCCTGGGCGCGCTGGGGCTGCGCGAGGCAATGGAGGCCCTGAAAACCCTTCAGGGCGCCCGTTCAGGCCCCGATCATCAGACCATTCTCAACCGCGAGCTTGCCCCCTACCTCGTCCAACAACCCTTCGCCCATTACCTGAGCCGCATGTTGGAAGGTTCTGGCAATCCCCGTTTGGCCGTTCAGGGTGCCAAGGTGCTGGCGGGTTTGGCCGAGGCTGAGGATCTTTCCGCCCTCGACGAGGCCCTGGCCACGGGTGATGAGGTCGTGCGCCATCTGACCCTAAGAATCCTCGCGGGAATTCCGGGCGCAGCCTGCTCAGCCTTCCTCGCCAACCTGGTGGCTGCCACGGCCAATGAAATCGTGGATAACGAAACCCTTCTGGAATTGCTCCACAAGACCCATGCCTTGGCCCGGGCCTCCTCCAAGGCGGAACTGAAGCATCTGGTCTGCGAACGCTTTGAAGAACGTGCGCCAGGAGCTGTGAAGGCCCTTTCCGATGCCCTGGCGCGACCGGCGGAAGAATCGGAAGGCACTGCCATTCTGGAGCCGCTCCGCGCCATTTCAGAAGGGCATAGCGAGGCTTTCCTGCTGGAATCCCTCGGTTTGCTCATCGAAAACAAAGTGGCCCGCTTCTCGGCGTTCCATTCCGAGACCACCGATACCGCCGAGGCGCGCCGAGAGCAACTCAACACCACCCTGGATGCCCTGGCAGAAGCCCTTTCCCGCCGTGTGGTGCGTGGGTTTGTGGAAACCAAGGAAGTCATTCCCACCCTGGTGCGCCCCTTCCGCCTTCATTTGGGTGGGGACGCCTTCCTCATGGCCTTTCTTGGTCTGTTGCCAGCCACTGAAACGGCCTTGCTGGATGAAATCCTGGCCGATCCCGATCATCGGCGGCGGCAGCGCTGCATCGAGCTCCTCGGTAACCGAGAGGACGACGCCTTCACGCCCTTTTTCCTGAAGGCCATGCAGGATTCCATCGTCGATGTGGGGCAGCTGGCGAGCCACTTCGTGAGCAAGCTGCCCAGTGGCCTTCCGGCGTTGATGGCGCAATTCAATTCTGGCCATTTTGACCAGATCCGGCGGGCGATCTGGGCCTTTGGTGAAAATCACACTCAGGCAGCAGCGGTACCCCTGCTGGAATTCATCCGCAACGATCCGAAGGACGAGCTCCTGGTGGAAGCCGTGGAGGCCCTGGCCAACCTCAAATGTGCCGAGGCCATCCCCACCTTCATGGAGCTCCTCCATGACGGCAAACCCTTGGCGCTCCAAGTCAGCTTGGCCAGTGCCCTGGGACTCATGGGCAAGCCTCAGGCTTCCCTGGGCCTATTGCAGAAAGCCCCGCTTCTGAAGCATCCCCAGGTGCTCGTGCTCTGCCTGGAAGGGGCCCTGAGGGGTTTCCCCGGCTTCGAAAATCCCCTGCCCCCCGAGCATCTCCCCGCGCTACTGAGCCTGGTGGAGCGTTGCTGTGATGATCGAGAGGGTGAAGGCCAGAGGGTTCCGGCGATGCTTGCCATGCTGGAGCTCTACACCTTTGACCAGGGTATGTACGAAAAGCTGAAAGACCGTTTTTCGGATTTCCTGTTCGATATGCGGACCAAGGCCAACTGGGACCGCGATAGCAATGAGCGCGTGGCGGCGGTCATCAAAGAACTGGGCCGACGGAGCAGCAGCCTGGCCCTGCTCGCCAAGAAGGAGGGCGAGATCAAAGGCCTCACCCAAAAACTCGGAGAAGGTGGGCCCCCGCCGGACCGAACATCTACTGGCACTGCGTGAGGCTTTGTCCGACCCCGAATTCATCCTTCGCCCCGAATTGGGTTCCGACCTGGCCGATGTCGTGATGGAGAGCCTCCAGAAGAAAATTCCCGACTGGAAAGAAGTCGCCTATCTTTGCGAGATTGGTGGCCTCGTGCGTCAGCCCAAGCTGGTGGATACCATTCGCGGCGTCTTTGCCAGGGCCACCGGCCTTGGACTCAAGAGTTCTGCCCGCAAAGCCCTTCTGAACCTGGGGCTCACCGAGGCCGACGTCAACCGCAAGGCGCCCATCCACAGCATCCTCGTGCTGGAACCCAGCGCCTTTTTCCGCAAACGCCTCGTCTCCAGCCTTGCAAGCGTGGGCCGCTGGCAACTCCAGGAGGCCGGAAATCGTGCCGAAGCCAAGGCCCTGCTCGAGGCCGCGCCTGTGGATCTATTGCTCTCGGAATCCCAGGATCAGGAGGGCGACTTGGCGGCCTGGCTGGAAGCCCAATGGACCGAAGGTCGCTGTCGATCGGTCCTCTTTTCTGTTTCCAGTCGTGATCTTGGCGCCCTGGCCGAAGCCCCATGGGTGGAGACAACACTCTTCAAGCCCTATCCGATCGATCAGCTTCTGCGTGCCCTGGGGGAATAATCCCGCGGAGTTGCACTAGAATTGTTTCCAGATCCCTTTCTGCCTGAGGCCCCCATGTTGTTGTTCCCTTCCCGGATGCGCTCCGCCTTCCTCGTGTTGGCGGTTTTGGCCACCTTGGGAGCCCAGGAAAGCGACATGGCAGAGCGCCTGTTCCGATCAGGGGAGCGAGCCTACGCCGCCAAATCCTATCCGGAAGCTCTGGAAACCTGGGGCCAGTTGCTGCAGCAGGCGCCAACATCAGGTTTTGCCGCCCAAGCCTTGCTTCGCATGGCGAATCATCAGCTGGAACAGGAGCATAAACCGGAAGCAGCCCTGCCTCTGCTTGAACGTGTCAAAACGGAGCATATGAAAACGCCCTGGGCTGCCGATGCCATGCTGCTCCGGGGCCAGATCCTCGCTACCCAGGCCCGTAAACCCCAGGATCTGCGGGATGCCGTGGGGGAATTCAACCGGGTGGTTGATCTCTTTCCCGACCACCCCGCCCTCCAAACCGCTCGGTACCACTTGGGGCTTGCCGCCAAGCTGCAAGGCCAATGGGCCCGCGCACTCCAGCATTTCACCGATGCCATCCGCCTGGATCCCACTTCACCGGTGGCCCCCAAGGCTCAATTCCAGGCCGCTGAAGTGCTGGATGTGATGGGAGATTTGTCTGGCTGCCTGCGCCTGCTCCAGAGCCTTCGCAACCAGTTTCCCCAAAGCCCCGAAGCTTCTGAAGCTGCGTGGCGCATCGCTCAACGGGTGAAATTCCGGATCCAAAAACCGCCGCTGCGCTCTGAAGGCCCCTGGCCCCAGGGCAAGACCAAATGGCTTAAGACCCCAACCCTGCTTTCCACCAATGCGAATGGCGAGATAGTCATCTACCAGGATGATCTGGATCAGGCTTTCGTGCTTCGGGGCACCGAACTCACGGCCATCGGCCCCGTATGCAAAAGCGCCAAGGCCCTGGCCCTCCTTCCCGATGGAACCCCTTGTTTGCTGAGCGCCAAGACAGGCATTTCGACGGCCGCCAACCTCCCGCCAATTCCGGTGGCAGGGCTTTCAAATCCCTCTGGGCTATTCCAGGATGCTTGGCAGAATTTTTGGGTGAGCGATGCGAAGGCAGCGGCGCTTAGCGTGGTAGAGCCCACTGGCACCCTGCGCAGCCTGCCCTCTCCCGCCACCAGCGCCATGGCGGCGCTGCCCAACGGCGGGGCCGTGGTGGCCTCGGATGCCAATCGCAGCCTGCTTTTCCTGGACGCTTCGGCTCAGCCCCGACTGACAGTGCCCTACGGGAAGGATCTTCCCGCGCCATTCAAATACGTGGTGGCCCTCAGCGCAGATCCGACGGGCCATGTGGTCGCCCTGGTTGACGGAGATTTTGAAGGCGTGGTGCTGTGGGGACCCAATGGCAGCCTGCTTCGCTTTGCCACCTTCAAGGAGCTTGGCCTCAATGGCAAGTTCCGCGCAGTCACGCTGGATCGACAGGGTGGCATCATCCTCGCCGACCGTTCCAACGATCTGCTGATCCGGTTGAATTGAGATGACCATGTTCCGCTGCCGATTCATCCTTCCCTTGCTGTTCGTTCTCGCTGCTGCCAGTTGGAATCTGTCCGCCCAGGATCCTGCCCTGAAGGAGACCTTCCAGCAGGCCAAGGTGCTCTGGGGTACCCAGGGCGACCGGGAAGGCGCCTCCGCCAAGTTCGAACAGATTCTGAGTGCGCTGGAACCCAAAGGGAAAACACTGGAGGGCGAATGGCTCCAGATGCTCTGCGAGACCTACAACTGGCTGGCGGTGCTGGATGATCGAACCCCCGCCAAAAAGGCCCGTGCACCGAAGGATTTGGAAGCTTTGCTGGAGCTCAACCCTGATTTCGAGGTGGACCGCAACCTCACCAGCGCCCGCCTGCTGGCCCATTTCGAGGCCCTGCGCACCAGCAAACTGGTGCGTGTGAAATTGGTCCTTGAACCCGAGGGTGGCACCTTGACCTTGGATGGCAAACCACGGCCCAAGGGCACTCAATTAAAATATCTCTCGCCTGGTAGCCACCGCATTGCCTATGCCAAAGCAGGGTTCCAACCCATCGAACAGCAAGTGGATCTGGCCCTCAAGGAGACCAAGAGCCTTGAGCTGAAGCTGGTGCGGAACTCCAGCACCATCACCCTCCATACCTCGCCCGCTGGTGTTGAAATCCTTCTGGATGGCAAGTCCCTCGGAAAAACCTCCGGACAAGCTGCTCCCGAAGCACGTCCTTTGGCTGAAAAGGCGGAAGTGTCGCTGGAACAGCTAGCAGGACCTTTCGTGATCAGTGACCTCGCGGCGGGAAGTCACATCCTGGAGTTGCGTGCGCCCTGTTTCCGCACCCGACGCATCGACCTGGATGCCACCTATGCCACTCCCTTCCAGGATCACCTTCTGGAAGCCTATCGACTCGAACCCAGCCGCGGCGCCCTCACGGTGAACACCACGAGCCCGGGCGGTGAACTCTTTTTGAACGGCACCAGCCAAGGCCCCATTCCGGTAAAAGATCTGCAGGTCTGCAGTGGCACCTATGATTTGCAGGTGCGCTTTCCCGCAGGCGGATTTTCTCAGCGCGTTGAGATTCCCGAAGGCCAAGCCGCAACGGTCCTAGCTCGACCCAAGGCCCGCATGGTTTTCCTTGGTCTGGAAGGCACCGACGAATTCGCCGGGCGGGACCGTCTTCAGCGATTCCTTGAAACCCTGGGGGAGCGCCTGAAAACCCTAGCCTTCACCGTGATCGCTCCCGGGGAAGACACTCAAACAACCCTGGCAAGGCTGAAGGCCTCCAAGGAAGCCGAACTGACCCTCCTGGCCCGTCCCGTTCCAGGCAAGCCAATCCACGAAGTGGAACTGGTGGTTTCCACCCTGCAGGGCGAAGAAGACCACAGCGTGGTGAAGCCCCTGGAGCAGGATCCCCTTGAGGCCCTGGCCGACCGCCTGAATCGCATTCCTCTCCTCTCCCAGCCCTGGGGCGGCCTTAACCTGTTGGATCTGCCTGGAGAAGCAGGGCCCTGGGTGCTGCAGGCCGATGAGCTTGCCCTTCGGGCCGGTGTAAAAACGGGCAAGGCCATCACGCAGGTCAACGGGAAGCCGGTTGCCAATACCGCTGCCTTTCGCCAAGCCCTTGTGGAGGCGCCCGGCGATCGCATCACCCTTTCCCAAGGGGATGCCCCGCTCCAATTGACCCTTACCCAGCAGGCTCTCGAAATTCCACTCAATGCTTCGAACCTTTGTTACCCATCCCTGCTGGCGGAGCTCCGTCTGCGCTACCTTGCCGCCAAAGGCGACGAAGCCGGGCTGCTCCGCCTGAATCAAGCCTTGGCCCTCATGCATTTCCGCATGTTCGATCGAGCCATGGAAGTGCTACGGGATGCCCGCGTGGTGGGGTCCCAGGGCGTCAGCCAGGGCACTTTGGACTACTACACAGGCATCTGCTTGCTGCGACTGGGCAATGTCTATGTCCCGGAGGCCATCCAGGCCTTCAACCAGGCCTTGAAATATCCCCAAGCCACCCTCTTTGGCCCTGAGGGCCCCCTTGTTGCCCCCTTGGCCCGACAGGCCCTGGATGACCTCAAACCCTGATCCACCACCCGGAGGGAAACCATGCGAAACCGAAACACCCAGCGCGGCGAAGGCAAGGTGGGCTGCATTGTCAGCATTTTAATATTCGGGCTGTTGATTGCCGCAGCTATCCGTGTTGTTCCAATCCTTTTCTCCAATAACGACTTCACCAATTCCATCGATAACATCGCCGCCCGAGCAGGAATCCTTCCTCAGGCAACCATCGAACTACAACTTCGTGAAAAAGCCCGAGAACTCGGCATTCCAGAAGCTCTCGCAGCCGGCGCCATTGTCGTAACCAAAGCCGGTGATCATATGCAGGGAACCTGCACGGTCAAGGTCCGCTACACCCGCAAAATCGACTTCTACGGCCTCTACGCCTATCCGCTGGAAACCAATACCACCCGCAACGTGCTCTACATGGACGCCCGTTAACCCAGCGGATTCCCGTGCCTCCAAGCTCGAGCCTCCACCCTGAAGACAGGATCTTCGAACTAAGGACCAACCCCCTTCCGTCCAGCAAACCTCTGGGCGAGGTGCTCGTTCCCGGGTCGAAATCTGTCACCAACCGGGCCCTGCTTCTGGCGGCCCAATGTCAGGGTAGTTCCAGGTTGAAGGGGGGGCTGGAGGCTCGGGATACACGCTGGATGCGGCAGATCCTCCAGGATTTAGGCACCCAGATTTTGATCACAGATAGGGGTTGGGAAATTCAAGGTGGCGCCGCGCCTCACCCCCAAGCCCCACTTTGGGTCGGAGCCTCTGGCACGACCTTGCGGTTCCTTCTTCCCTGGCTGGCGCTTCGCGCCACCAACCCCGTTCGCATCACTGGGGAAGCCCGGCTGTTTGAACGGCCCCTCGCGCCCCTGCTGGAAACCCTGATGCCCCTTGGTGTCCGCTGGGAGATGGGGACCCAGGGCGGAACGCTGTACCCGGTGGCGGAAACACCTCAAGGCCTGGACCTCCTGATCGATGCCAGCCAAAGCAGTCAGTTCCTCTCAGGGCTGGCCTTGGCCCTATCGGGACTCCCAGAGGGCGGTGTCATTCGCTGGAATGGGGAGGCCGCCTCCAGCAGCTACTTGGATTTGACCTGTCATTGGCTGGCACGCTTCGGCTGCCAGTCGCAAAGGGAGGGGTCCATTTGGACACTTCCGGGCGGACAGTTGACCGCGCAGGATGTGAACCTTCCTGGGGACTGGAGTGGCGCCGCAGCCTTTCTCTGTGCCGCTGCCGTGACGGGCCGGACCCTTCGCATGCACCCCTTGGACGCGCAGGACACCCAAGGGGACCGAGCCCTGGTAGGCATCCTGGAGACTGCTGGCTGCCGGACCCACTGGGACGGGGACTGCTTGACCCTTTCCGGGAGGTTGACCCGCGGGATCCAGGCGGATCTTACCCTTTGTCCTGATCTGGCCCCGGTCCTGGCTGCCACCGCAGCCCTGGCGCCGGGTGATTCGGTATTGTCCGGGCTGGCAACCCTCCCCCTCAAAGAATGCGACCGGCTCGATGCCAGCGGCGAACTGGTTCGTTGGTTGGGGGGGCAAGCCCAGATCATCGAAAGCAATGCCCTGGCGATTCGGCCGGGTTCCGCCCCGGGATCCAGATCACCCTTCAGCCCTCGCAACGATCACCGTATGGCATTTGCTGCTGCCGTCGGGGCCCTCCTGCGCGGGGGCTTTCTACTTGACCCTGGGTGCGTGGCCAAGACCTTTCCCACCTTCTGGGAAGTGTGGGACGCCATGCTGGATGGACAAGGATGAAACCTTTCCCAACCTCCCTGCGTGCCCCCTGGCTGGGCTCCTGGAAGGCGCCCTGGGAGTTGGGGCGCGGACGACGGTGGGGTGATCCGGCCTGGGCCCTGGCCGCACTGACACAGGCTTGGCTACTGGGGGGCCGGGAAGGGCAGTGGCCCACCGCCACCTGGACCACTGGAAGATCGGGACCTCGCATCGAAGCCTGGGCAGGTTTCTCGCCCCGTCCCGAGCCCGCCTGGATTGCCTTGTTGCGCCATGGCACTACCGAAATTCCTGCGGAGCAGCGTGGGAAAAAGGAAGATGAACTCCGCGCCTGGTGCTGGCAGTCCTTGCTGGAAGGGGATGGTGCCCCCTGGATGTCCCTTGGCGCAACCCTCATCAGTCGCGCGGAGCGCATCCGCTGGATTCCAGTGCTGGCAGCTGTGGACGAATCGGGCAACCTTCACCTACCGCCCTTCCTTGAGTTGCTCCTGCCGCCCTGGTTATTGCACCTTCCCGCAGGTTGGTGGGAAGGTCTTCTCGGTGGCATGGACGGTGGGGGTCGCCTTCTGCCCTGCGGGGTTCCACCCGCCGACCTGCCCTGGAGTGAATTGTTCGCCAAAGGGCCAGAACCCTTTGAACCCCTTCTTTTGCAGCATCCGTCCCCGGAACTCCTGGATCTGGCCAAGACGCCCTGGCTGCACGAAATCTCCGGAAAAGGCATGATGCTGGATCCCCGCCTGCGTGCCTGGGCGCGCGGCTACGGAGCCTGTGCGCCTGCACTCGATGCGCTGGCACCGCAGACCTTGGCATCCGGAGGTGATCCTTCTGCCCCCTTACGTTTGATCCTCGATGGAATCGAACCCGTTGCGGGAACCCTGCCTGATCCTTGGCTCCGGGCCATCCGCGCAGACCTTCTGGCAGAGCCCTTGGAAGGACCGCCCGCAAATCTTGGGGAACCCACCTTGGATCGTTTGGCCATGCGCTGGGGAGGGAACCCACCTCTGCCGAGCCATGGCTATCCAATGTGGGGCGAGGTGGTTCATCCCTGCGCCGATCCCTTCCACTGGATGTCGGAGGGGCGGCAATGCTTTGTGGCTCAAGACATGGAAAAGGCCTTGCGAGCCTTTGCCTGGGCCCATGCCCACTTTGAACGCCTTGGGAGCAGCTTTTGGGCCGAACGGGCCGCCGCCAACGCCATGCACGCGGCTCTTTTCTGGGGTGATCTGCCCGCCATGGCAAGGTGGCGCACCATCCAAGGCCCCGCGCCATCCCCTTTCAAGGAACTCGACGAAGCCCTGCTGTTGGCCATGCGCGAGGAGTGGGATCAGGCCTTGCCCATGCTGCACAAACTTTGTCTGGACTATCCGGGGCAGGAGCAGCCCTGGCTCCTGGTGGGCTTTCGCGGTTTAGCCCTGGGCCTCCGAGATTGGGTTGAGGAGGTCCTGCCCCACATCCAATCACCTGCCACCCGCACCCTTTTCATGGCGTTCTTGGACGGATTCAAGGAGCCTCCTCCGCCCGAGTTGGATGGGGAGACGACGCTGATGTGGTGGCATTTTTTGAGCCTTCGCAAGCCAGAATTTGTTCCGGCGTTCTGGCAGGCTTGGCAGCGTTGCCCCCATCGGCCCCTGCGTTTGCAGACGGGTCTGGATCTCCTGGAAAAGCTGCCCAAAGAACGCACGGCAGATCGCTTGCTGAAGCTTCAGGTTCTGGCGGATCGGGCCGGGTCGCTCAGCCACCAGGCCCGCCTGCAGCCCCTATGGCCCACGGTGGCCGTCGACGCACCGGAGGACCCCCTCGTGCTTGTAAAGGAAGGGCTCGCGCATCGCACGTTGCCCGCGTGGCTCGTGTGGGGACCCACCGAAACGCCCATCATGCTTGGCCATGGCGCCAGCCCGCCCCAGGGAGCCCTGAGCCGGCTCCATCGCGACGGAGGTTTAGCCCCCTTTGAACATCAAGGCCTGTTGTGGCGGGGGTTCCCACTCCTCTGGGAAGGCGGGGTGGTGGGTCATGCCCTGGCCGCGCTCGCTCCGGACGAACCACCCAGCGTTTGCGCGGAGCTTCACCTGCTGGCACCTTGGATCGCTCTGCTTCTGCCTCGATCCCTGGAAGATCCCCTGCCGGAGGCAGGCAGCTTGCTCATGGATGGTTCTGAACCCATGGCGTCTCTGATGCGGGAATTGGGCAGGGTCGCCCCTTCGGAACTTTCGTTGTTGATCCAAGGCCCCACGGGCAGCGGCAAGGAACTCACCGCCCGGGAGATCCACCGGCGCTCAGGACGCACTGGAGCTCTCGTGGCGGTGAACTGTTCCGCCTTCGCCGAGAGTCTCTTGGAATCCGAACTGTTCGGCCATGTGAAAGGCGCATTCACTGGGGCTGATCGGGACCGCCGCGGCGCCATTGAAGCAGCTGACAAAGGCACGCTTTTCCTGGATGAAGTGGCGGATCTCTCCCCCCGCATCCAAAGCCTATTTCTGCGGGTGCTGCAGGAGCGGGAAGTGCGCCGGGTGGGCTCGGACCGCGCCACCCACGTGGATGTGCGGTTCGTGGCCGCCACCCATCGCCCCCTGGAGCAGTTGGCGGAGTTGGGCAGTTTCCGCAGGGATCTCCTGTTTCGGCTGCAAGGCTCAGTGCTTACGTTGCCATCGCTGCGGGAACGACGTCACGAATTCCCATTTCTTATTCCCCGCCTGTTGGGTCAGGTGGCCCGGGAGGCCAAACGGGAGATGCCGGATCTTTCGCCTGGGCTGGCTCAGGCGCTTGCGCGCCTCCCCTGGCCCGGGAATTTCCGGGAATTGCGCCATGCGCTCGAACGCGCGTTGCTCCGCTGTGGAAAAGGCACCTTGAAGGTAGAACACTTTCCGGAACTGCTGGTTCCCGAAGTGAGGTCCCGCACCTGGGAACAATCCACCCGGGAGTTCCAGAAACGGCTGTTGAACGAAGCCCTTCGCCAGCATCATTTCCAAGTAACGGATACCGCGGAAGCTCTGGGAATAACTCGCCCCGCCCTGTACCTGGCTGCCAAGCGGGTGGGGTTAGATGTGGTGGCGGCGCGGGAAAACTGGGAATCGGAACGGGGCTAGACCTTTCGCCCGAAGCTGCGTTCGAGATCTCCTCGGGTCAGTTTCTTGATCACGGGTCGCCCATGGGGGCAGGTGGTCGGAACCTCGCAGGCGAGCAGATCCTCTATCAACTGAAGGGCCAATTCGGGCTGCAGCCGATGATGTTTCTTGATGGCGGCACGGCACGCCAATTCAGCGTTCAAATCTTTCCGGAAGGTTTCAAGATCAATGCGACCGGTCTGTTCTAGACGGGTCAGGAGGTCGTCCAACAACTGCCGGGGCTCACGGTCCACCAGAAAATCTGGCAGCCCCCGCACCACCACGCTGTCATCGCCAAAAATCTCGCATTCCACGCCAACATGGACCATCTCTTCCAGAAAGGGCGCCAGCCGAGCGAGTGCCGCAGGACCAATCTGTACCGCGACTGGCGGCAACAAGGGCTGAATGGCGGGTGCATGGTGACGCAAAAAATGGCGCTCAAACAGGATGCGCTCATGGGCCACATGCTGATCGATGATCCAGAGTTCAGGCTCACCCTCCCCTTGAATCTCCGCAATCAGATAGGTGGCGTCAAAGGCGCCCAGGTAGACCACGTTTGGAACCGGACCTAGCTGTTCAGACGCCCGGCTGCTCAGGGGGCGCGTCTGATAGGTTGCGTCCAATGAATCCGTGAACCCGGACATGGGCCGATGACTTGTCTCTTCCCGGCCCGCTCCCCAAAGATGGGTATGCTCCTGCGAAATCGGCTTCAGGGGTGATTCAAACTCCAGTTCCATAGGCTTCGGGGGCAGGCTGAGGACGGAGGGCAGTTCACCTTTCAACTGGCTCCAAGCCTCCCGTACCACCCGACTGACCCAGGGAAACACGCGATGGGGATCCCTGAATCTCACCTCGGCCTTGGTGGGATGCACATTCACATCCACGGCCTCCGCTGGCAACTCCAGGAAAAGCAACGCCGCCGGATAGGCCCCCTTCGCAAAGTAGCCTTGCCAGGCTTCCGAAAGGGCCGCCAGAAGAAGGCGGTCCCGCACCGACCGGCCGTTCACAAATAGATAAAGATGATTGCGATCCCGGAAGGAGATTTCGGGAGGCGAGACATACCCGCGAATGCGCCAAGGCGCCGCACCCTCCCAAAAGGGCACCAGGCCTGCAAACTTGTCTCCGAGCAAGGGCGCAAGGCGCGCCCCGGGGTCCTGAATCGGTGGCAACACCAACTCCGTGCTGCGATCCGTTCGGATGGTCCAGCGCACCTCGGGCGTGGCCAAGGCTAGGCGAGTAATCACTCCCCACAAATGGGCGTGTTCTGTATCTGTGCTCTTGAGAAAGCGTTTGCGGGCCGGCAGTTGGGCGAAGAGATCCCGCACGGAGACCGTGGTGCCCTGGGCTCGTGGTGCAGGTTGAACCTCCTTGATGACACCAAACTCGTTGCGCAGCCGATGTCCCGCTCCTTCGGATTCCGCACTATGCATTTCAAATCGCGCCACGCTGGCGATGGATGGCAGGGCTTCGCCCCGGAACCCAAAGCTCGACAGATGGCCCAGATCCTCCGCGGTGCGCACCTTGCTGGTGGCGTGACGCTCCAGGGCCAGATACAAATCGTCGCGCCCCATGCCGCAGCCGTCATCGGCCACTTCCAGCAGCCGTTTGCCGCCTTCCTCCCACCGGATCGTCAGCGCGGTGGCACCGGCATCCAGTGCGTTTTCCACGAGCTCTTTGAGCACGGAAGCAGGACGCTCCACCACCTCACCCGCCGCAATCTGGTTGGCGACATGGTCGGGGAGGATTCGGATCGTTGGCATGGCGCCCAGTCTGCCAGGGAAGCTAGAGTTTCAGATCCCGCACAAAACAGCGCACCAGGGCTTCGAATCGCGCTGCCGCGGCGGCGCCTGCTTCCAGCACTTCAGCGTGGGTCAGGGGCTGGGGCAGCATGCCGGCGGCCATGTTGCAGAGGCAACTGATGCCCGCGACCTTCAGGCCCTCGTGCCGAGCCACAATGACTTCCGGCACCGTACTCATGCCCACGGCATCGGCACCCAGAGTGCGGAAGGCGCGAATCTCGGCAGGGGTCTCGAAACTAGGACCGGTAACCGCCAGATAGACACCTTCCTGCAAACGCTGGCCGCAGGCGGTGGCAGCGGCATGGATCTGCTGGCGCAACCCCTTGTCGTAGGCTTCGGTCATGTCCACAAAACGGGGGCCAGGTTCTACATTGGCGCCAATCAGGGCATTGGTGCCTTGCAGATTGATATGGTCGCTGATGAGCATTAGCTCGCCCACCTGGTAATTCCAATTCACGGCGCCTGCAGCATTGGTATGCAGCACGGCTTTGACACCCAGTCGGCCATACATCCGCATGGGCGCTGTGCAGAGGGCCATGGGATTGCCCTCGTAGAAATGGAAACGACCTGCCTGGAGCAGCACCTTGCGGCCCTCCAGTTCGCAGAAAATCATTTTCCCCGCATGGCCCAGCACGGTCTGCTTCGGAAAACCGGGGATTTCCGTAAACGGGATGGAGACACCGGCCATGGCCTCCGGACAATGGGCCAACTGCCCAAGGCCAGATCCCAGCACCAGCGCCACTTCCGGAACAAAGGGCGCGCGGGATTTCAGGGTTTCAAAAGCGGGTTGAATATCCATGGTGTCCCCTAGTTCAGTGCGACCAAACCCAGCGTGATCGGCAGATCAGGCTGCTGAACCGATGGGCTCAAGAGACGCACCTGAACCGATTGAAAGGTTGGTGTGGTGGCGTTGCCAATCAACCAGAAATCATCCACGGAGCTGACATTACTGCTGAATCGGCTCGTGCTGCGCCGATAATCACCTCAACCTGAGCCCCGGCAGGAATCCCGCCAGGTGTTTGCATAGTCAGTCGATACTTGCGATCCTTGGACAGGGTGAACCGAGCTTGAAAGATCTCTGCCTTGGAATGATTCGGGTAGACCGGGGTCAGCTCTCCATTGAGATGTGCGTTGGCCATGCTGAGCGTTAACACAGGCAGGGCGGTTGCCGAAGTATTGGGATCCCTTTCCCCAATCCACCAGGAACTTTGATTCGGGAAGGGTGGTGGGTCTGGGCCAGGTGATATTGAACGGGGTCAACAAGGTGGTGAGTGCCGCATCCGAAAAATCCCGGCCAAGTCCACCGAATCTGTCCCACTTTTGGCTTCCTTGAGTCGGCCGATCTGAGTGTAGATGTTGGCGATGTCAATCGGGTAGGTGCTATCGTCCTTCGCCAGGATCGCGGAAAAATAACGGCCAGAAGCCAGGGCGTCCAGCTTCATCCAATCTGTGGGCGTTCCCGGAGAGGGAAGACTATTGCTCTTGAGCGCGATTTCCCAGGAGAGCGCCGCGATATTGCCTGCGGAATAGGCATCGGAGCCCAACCCCGTGCGAACCCGGACGTCCCTAGTCGTGGGCACTGCGGCTAGATCCTGGGCAAGGTAGGGGGACTTCATCAGCACCGCGGCGATGGCGGGCACGAACCCTTCGAGCACGGCCATATCCGGGGCAAGATCCTGAAGATCCGTGAAATCCAGCCTCGACTGGGTCGGAAGGGCCCGGGAAATGCCTTGTCTAACCACCCAATTGCGGGCGAAAAGAGAAAACAGAGCCGCCTCGTTCCAGGTGTCATCCTTCCCGGTACCCGTCTCGGCCCGAATCGCCCCGAAGAACTGGTAGGAACCACCATCAAAGGACTTGGGGTAGGTTGTCGCATCGTACTCAACAAAAGAAGGTCGATTCCCGAAGGCCCAGGTGGTCCCCGCCTGATAATGCAGGTTCATGGTGTTCCCCGGAGCCGGATTTCCGAAAGCAACCGCATACGTATAGGCGGTGTCCAGGATCCCCAGAATGCGGCTTCCACTGCCAGTCGTTTCCAGAACAGACCCGGTCTTCATCAGACTGAGGGTCTGGGGCGTTTGCCACCAAGCGGTGTTGAGACCCACATTGAAATCCACCGTGGCATTGGCTGAAATGATCACGCCAGGAGTGGTGTTGCCTGCGGGGCTGCTTCCATCCGCACCCTTGCGAAGCGCCAGCAAGGGGCGATCGACAATGGGTAGTGAACTTGTAATATCCGTTGGAACGATGCGGATTTGGTTGCTGGAGGAATATTCCATGATTCCAACAACTTCCACAAAAGTCTCATAGGTTCCTTCAACACTGAGCGTGTACGTGCCTGTGGAGGAGGTCAGGGTGGATCCCACAGCCCGCCACACCTTGACGGTCGCACCGGTGGCATCGGTTTCATCCTTGCCTTGGAGTGCCCTCACCATGATTCCACGGGCAGGCAATTCCACGAACTTGGCCGGATCGGTTTCGAGGCCTGTGGGCATGCCGCTGACGGGGTCCTTCACCAAGGGCACCCGCGTGTATTTCACGGTTCCGGAAACGGTGTAAACGGGGGTCGGGGTCGTGGTAGCCTGGGGTTTTCCCCCCACAGCCCAAGGCAAGTGAAATCATTCCTAGGGTTGCGGAAACCACTAGGTAGCGCCATGTAGATTGCAAAACCAGCATCACGACCTCGGAAAAGGGGCCAAAAGCCCAGAGTACCACGGCCCCTCGTCCTTGGCTTGGAGGAAGGGACGTTGGTTGAGTGCGTTGAGCCCCCTCCAAGGTTCAGAACCTTGGAGGGATCTAGAAAATCTCAGCGGCGGTTGCGGGTGGGTGGCACGGCGGATTCGTTCAGGGCCAATAATTCCGCCGGAATTTCTTCCACGTCATTGAGCATGGGCAATGGGTTCTGGTGGACCCCATCGAGGCGCAGTTCGAAATGCAGGTGGGGGCCCGTAGACCGGCCAGTGCGGCCGACTTCGGCAATCTTCTGGCCACGGATCACCGTTTCGCCGATGCGCACAAAATTGAGCTTGTGATGGCCATAGAGCGTCGTTACGCCGTTGCCATGGTCCACCACCACGAAGTTTCCGTAGTCCTTGTGGCGCCCGGCGTCGATCACGGTGCCATCCAGGGCCGCATAGACATCCGTGCCCATCGGCGCCGTCAAATCTAGCCCACGGTGATTGCCCCGGTACCGTTGCCGAACTTTTTTCTTGGTGTTGGTGGCGGTCTTCAAACGGACGGTACGCGTACGGATCCGAGGGCCCCAGGCGGAACTGATGCTGCGCGTCGCCACGGGCCAGAGCAGGTCCAACCGGGTGGGATCGGCGGCTTCGAAGCCAGGTGCAGCGGGGAGTTCGGGGGTATCCTGGCGCGGCACGACCACTTGCATCTGCGCGGCCATGGCCTTGTGATCACCCACCCGACTTACACCGCCGAGGGCAGAACCATCGGGCACCGCGCGCAGGTTGGCAGAGGGCAGCACACGTTCCAAATGCACCAGGGATGTCGGCCGAAGGCTGGGCGTGGCCGGCACGGGGGTCACGGGCTGGAAGTTCTTGGCAGGCACCACTTCCTTGCGAAGAGCAATGGTCTTGTCGGGCACCACGCGCAGCACCGCTCCTACTGTCAGCTTGGCAAGATTCAAGTCAGGGTTCAGTTCCTCAAGCTGCCCAAGGGTCAGCTTGAACTGCCGCGCGACCTTGGCGGCGGTCTCGCCTTTTTTCACCTTATGCTTGCCCGCGACGGCAACCGTCTTTCGGACGGGCTTCGCAGCCTGCAAATCCCCTGACATTCCCACCAGGGAAAGCACGAGCACGAGCGACGACAGTCTCATGGGGCCTCCCGAAACGTGGGGGGGTGGAAAAGGGAATGCTAAAAAAAGCCTCCTTGGGGACCATGCCCCATGGTGGAAGATCAAGGTTGTCCATGGTAGCGAGTCTCATTTGACTCGCCAACGAATATCGATTTTTACTTAGTCCATCCACGGGCAGTCTGGCCAGGGCCAGGAAATGGTTCCACGCCTTCCCCCTTCCTTACGGAGAAGTCGCACAGGGCCTAGAGACATTTCGTGACTCACGGCCTTCAACATGTCGTAAAGTGCTAATAATCCAGCGGTTACTCCCGCAAGGGCCTCCATCTCCACCCCCGTGCGGCCTTCCATGGAAACCTCCACCCGCAACCAGGCCCGGGCACTTCCCGGTTCCCAGTGGTGAGATACATTGACCGCATCCACGATCAACGGATGGGCCAAGGGGATTAGATCCGACGTGCGCTTAACGCCACCGATGGCAGCGATGCGCACCACCGACCAGGGGTCGCCCTTGGGGCCGCCGCCCTGTTCCAGTGCCTCCCCGCAGGCCGGGGAAAGTTCCAGACAGCCCACCGCCACCGCTCGGCGTGGGGTGATGCCCTTGGTAGAGACATCCACCATGGTGGGTCGGCCCTCGGCATCCAGGTGGGTCAATTTCATGGGGTCACCATGGCTAAAAGGATATCCCGCAGGGCAGGGACATCGGGTGCGTAGGCCCGAGGCCCGCAGGCTTCCAGGGCTTCTCGGCCGTAAAACCCGTGCCCCACGGCCACACTGGGTACGCCAGCCCGGTTGGCCATATCGAGGTCGAAGGGCGTGTCCCCCACCATCACGGCTTGGCCCGGTTGAAGGTCATGGGCGGCCAAGCAGATTTCCAGGCTTTCGGGATGGGGCTTGCCCAGGCGCACATCGTCCGGGGTCACCAGCGGACTGAAACAGGGGGCCCAGCCAAAGGTCTCCACCTGACGGCGCAGGGGAATGCCCCGCTTGGAGGACGCGATGGCCATCTTGACGCCCAGGTTGTGGAGGTCGTGCACCAAGGCATCCATGCCATCAAAGGGCACCAGCAGAGGCTCGTTGGCAATCCAGTCGAAAGTTCGGTAAATCCTCAGCACTTCCACAGGGTCCAGGCCAAGGGGGGCAAAGGTCCGCTGCAGGCCCTCCTCCACTGGCAAGCCCACATAGCGCAGCCATTCCTCACGCAGGCCAGGACGATCCTGCAGCCCCAGCCCGGCCAGGGCATGCTCCATGCCCGCCACAATGAGCGCCCGGCTATCCGCCAGCGTGCCGTCGAAATCCCAAACGATAAGCTTCAAGGGGTCCTCCGCCCTTCCAGCATCGCATGAAGTCATCACTCGTTCGCGCTGGGCAGGGTGTCCACTTCCGTTCCAAAAAACGCCTTCCCACTTGGCGATCACCACGGAGGCCAGCCCATTGCCGATGACATTGATGGTGGTGCGGGCCATGTCCATGATCTCGTCCACGGCCAGCAGCATGGCAATGCCCGCATCCCCGGGTAGCCCAAACCCGCCAATGGTGGCGGCGATGATCACCAGGGTGGCCCGGGGCACCCCGGCTACCCCTTTGGAGGTGAGCATGAAGGTGAAGACCATGGCGATCTGGGTGCCGAAGCCCATCACTGGATAAAGGGCGGGATTGGCCGCGTGGGCCGCCTGGGCGATGGTCATGGAGGCCAGCACCAAGTACAGGGTGCTGCCATCCAGGTTGAAGCTGTAGCCCGTGGGAATGACAAAACTGGCCACCCGCCGGGGCACGCCGAAGCGCACGGTTTCCTCCAGCAGCTTCGGCAGGGCCGCCTCGCTGCTGGCGGTGGAATAGGCGGTGAGGGCGGGATCCTTGATGGCCTTGAGGAAGTTCCAAACCTTCACGCCGCACAGCCACATCACAGGCATGAACACCAACACGAAGAGTGCAGCCAGGGCCAAGTATAGGCTGCCCACCAGCAGGGAATACTGTTTCAGCAAATAGAAAACGGCGGGCCAGCCCTGGTAATTGACCCCATTGACCACGTGCCCGGCAGACATCGAACTGACGTTGTAGGCCATGGCCCCGAACACGCCCAATGGCGTAAGTTTCATCACCATGTCCGTGTACTTGAACATGGTCTGCGCCACGCCATCAAAGAAGGCCAGCACGGGCCGCCCCTTCTCCCCCACCTTGGTCAGTGCGATACCAAAGAGGGTGGCAAAAATCACCACGGGCAGGATGTCCGCCTTGGCCGCGTGCTCCACCACATTGCTGGGGAACATGTGCAGGGCGATTTCCCAACCTGTTTGTGCCTTGGCAGCAGCCACCGCCGTATGGGCCGAAAGGTCCATGGGCAGGTGCGCGCCTGGTTTCAACCAGTTGGCGATGGCCAGACCAAGGAAGAGGGCAATGGTGGTGACGATCTCAAAGTACAACAATGCTTTCCCGCCCATGCGCCCCACGGCCTTGATGTCTCCGGTCTGGGCGATGCCCACGATGATGGTGGACACCAACAGGGGTACGATCAGGCCCTTGATCAGGGAAATGAAGGCCTTCGACAGAAAGCGGAACAGATCATAGGCCACCGGATGCTGGTCCTTTGGCAGAAAGCCCCCCAACACCACGCCCAGGATCAGGCCCAGAAAAATATAGAACGTGCTTGAGCGATAGAAGGGCTTTCTTTCGGTCATGGGTGGGCCTTAAAACGCCAGTGTCCCACAGCCGGTGGCGTCTGCGAACCCGCGCAGAGAAAGGCTATTCCGAGGACCGAGAAGTCTCCACCCTGGCGGAGGTCGCTTTCCGGAAATCCGGGAAATAGACCTGTACGCAATCGGGACACAACCCATGGGTGAACTGCGCTTCGGAATGGCGCCCCAGATAGGCTTCCACGGCCTCCCAGTAGCCTCCGTCATCGCGGATTTTTTTGCAGCCCGCGCACATGGGGATCAACCCGGAAAGCTGTTTGACTTCGGCCAGAGCGCCCTCCAGTTCCCCGATGGTGACTTTGAGGGCCGCCGTCTTGAGCTTCACCGCCCGGCGCAAGGCCAACGACCACCCCAGGGCCACCGCGAGGCCCAAGGCAAGGATGCCGGTGAACAGGCTCGGCAGGGCTCGCCGCAGGGCCATTTTGAGGGAAAGATCCGCCGCTTCCAGGGATCCCAGGTAACGGTCCTGAAGTGCGTCCATGGTGCCATTCTGCTTGGCCAGGAACAGCCCCTCGTTCAATTTCGCAAGCAGCGCTTCCTGTCCCTTGGGTACCGCAAAACAGTATTTGGCGGGAAACAACTCTGATGGAACCACACGAAGATTGGGGGTTGGCTTGGCTTTTTCCTGATACAGCCACATCAGCCGGGGCACCACTGCGCAATCGCCAGTACCGCCCGAAAGCATTGCCAGAGCCTCCCGGGGCGAGCTCACGCCTTGCACCTTCAAGCCCTGTGCCACCAGGTATTCGTGCAGCACATCACCTTCTTCCGACAGAATCAACTTTCCAGCCAAATCCCGTTCCGAACGGATTCTAGTTTCGCCCACCCGAGTGAGGATGCTGTAGTTCAGCGTTGAATGGGGAATGCTGAAGTCGATGGTGTTGAGGCGCCGTTCTGAAGGCGCCATGCCCGTCAACACATCTAGCTCACCCCGAGCAAAGGCCGTCCGCAGTTCACGCCAGCCCATGGGATAAAAATCCACCGCAAGGTTCTGGGATTTGGCAACGGCCCGCAGCAATTCCACGGTGTAGCCCTGGGGTCGCCCCGCGGTATCCACCCATTCAAAGGGTGGATAATCGGTATCCACCCCCACCCGCAGCCGAAGGGGTTCCTGGGCCGCCAACAAGGCCGAAACCGTCACGAGCAGGATCACCAAGCACCGTCGCCCCCATCCGTAGGGTCGGATGCGAGGGAAAAACGAGAATGCTCGCACACAGCCTCCTGTACTGGGATATCGGAGCGGAATCGCCTGAAGGATCCCGGCGAACCACGCCGGGGTCAAGTCCGCCGGTAAACTCGAAGCTCCCAACCCCGTATCCGCCTCATCCAGGAGATTCCCCTTGATCGCATTCCAAGACCTTGAGGTCCGCTACGGAGATGTGGTGGCCCTCGCCAACCTCAGCCTTGAACTCGAAGACGGTATCGTGGGTCTTTTGGGGCCCAATGGCTCCGGCAAATCCACCCTGCTCAAAACCCTGCTGGGGCTATTGACCCCCGCCAAGGGCGGCGGGCAGGTGCTGGGCGTAGGCCTGGGCAGCCCGGATGCGGCCCGGTTGCGGGCGCGCATCGGCTACATGCCCGAATACGACGCTCTGATCGAAGATGTCAGCGCCTTCGAGCAGGTGGCCTTCTGGGGCGAGCTTTCGGGCCTGCCCGCCGATTCGGCCCGGGACCGCGCCCACGAGGTGCTCTATTTCGTGGGCCTGGATGAATCCCGGTATCGCCATGTTTCTGGCTATTCCACCGGCATGCGCCAGCGAGTGAAGCTGGCCCAGGCCTTGGTGCATTCCCCCGAGCTGGTCTTCATGGACGAGCCCACCAACGGGCTGGATCCTGAGGGACGGCGCCGCATGCTGGATTTGGTGCTGAAGGTCCGCGCCGAACTGGGCACGGGCGTCATCCTCGCCAGCCATCTCCTGGAGGATGTGGAACGCTGCGCCGATCAATTGGTGATTCTGGACAAGGGCCACCTGAAAGCCTCGGGCTCCATGGCCGGACTGCGCAAAATGCTGGCCAAGCGCTTTGAGCTGCGCTTCCTGGATCCCCTCAACGAAACCCAGCGAACCCAGCTCGATGAACTGGGCCGGGTGCTGGAAGACCACCATGGGCTGTACGATCTGGAACTCCACGGCACCGATGCCAAGGATGCCTTCCAGTGGGCCCACAAGGTCGGCGCGGTGCTGGTGCAACTCACGCCCCGCCATGATCGCCTGGACGAGGTGCTGATCCGTGCCCTTCACGGGGATGTTGCGACCATGAAGGAAGGGAACTGATATGCCCATCTACGCCCCTTCCCTTCCGCCCCGTCCCGCCCTGGACGAAGGACTGCCACCGGCGCTGGTCATTGCCCGATTCGATATCCGCCGGGTGCTTAAACAGCGCGTGGGACGCTTTTTCGGCTTCATGTTCGTGGGCAGCCTGTTGGTGCAGTTGGCCACCCTTTACATTCGCCACCTGCTGAAAACCCAAGCTGCTTTCGGCGGCGTGCGCGATTTCGCCAATCAGGTGTTCACCCAGGGCCCCGAATTCCATGCGGGAATTCTCACCATGGGCGGCTGGCTCACCACCCTGCTCTGGTTCCAGGTGGCCCTGGTGGGTGGCGGATTGGTGGCCAGGGATTCCCTGTACCGCATCCGCCCCCTGATGTACGCGCACCCGGTACGGCCCCTGGATTACCTGTTGGGCAAGGGCCTTTTTGCGGCGGGACTGCCCTTTGTGATTCTGCTGCCCTTTGTCGTGCTGCCCTGGGGCATGTCCATGCTCATCGCCGGGAACAACGGGCCCATTTCCCCCTGGGCGCCGCTGTATCTCCTGCCCTCGGCCCTGATCATCTCCCTGTTGATGGGGGCTGTCACCCTGGGAGCCTCCAGTCTGGCCTCCTCACCTCGTGCTGGCTTTGGTTGGGTTCTGGGCATTTCCCTCGGCACCAGTGCCCTCGGCGGCCTGTTGATGGGCCTGTTGCATGAATCCGCCTGGATGGCGATCAGCCCACAGGCCCTGGTGCGAGCCTGGCCCGCCTTGCTCTGCCGGGTTTCGGAGCCGCCCTTGGATTGGATTCCCACCCTGATTGGCACGGCATTCCATCTCGTGCTCTGGACCTACCTTGCCGCCCGCCGCACCCGCCCCTCGGAGGCCGTCCTATGACCGCGACCGTCTCCCTCGAACGTGCCTCCCTGCGCTACGGCGATATTCTGGGCCTGTCGCCCACCACCTTCGAGTTGCCAGCAGGTGGCGGTATCACGGGCCTGCTCGGCCCCAACGGCGCCGGGAAATCCACCCTGATCCAGCTGCTTTCGGGCCTGCTACCCCCCTCGGGCGGCGATGTGAAGGTGTTTGGCGAAGCCCCCTTCCGCAACCCTGCGGTGTTGGCTCGCATTGGCTTGGTGCCCGAAGGCGATCGCTTCCCTGTGGGCCTGCGAGGCCATGCCTGGCTGCGCATGATGGGCGAGCTTTCGGGCCTCACCGGTGCCCGCCTTGACCAGGCCATGGCCTCCGCGCTGGCCGCTGTGGGCATGGAAGTGAACGGAAAGAAGCTCTTTTCGGAAATGTCCAAGGGCATGCGTCAGCGCATGCGGCTGAGCCAGGCGCTGCTCCATGATCCCGATCTGTTGATCCTGGACGAACCCTTCAACGGCATGGACCCGGAATCCCGCCTGCAGCTCATGGATCTGCTGCGCCAGCAGGCCGCATCCGGCCGCCGCATCCTGGTTTCCAGTCACATTCTGGGCGAAGTGGCCCAGCTCACGGATCGCATTCTGCTGCTGTTCCGCGGCCGGTTACTGGCCGAAGGCAGCGTGGCGGAGATTCGCGAACTGCTGGATCGCCATCCCGTGGAACTGCGCATCGGCGCCGAATCCGCCCAGGCCGTGGCTCGCTGGGCCGTGGAGCACGACGAACTGGTGGCCCTGCGCATGGAAGAAGCGGGCGCCGTGCTGGCGGTGCGCAATCCGCGCTCCTTCCTGCCCAAGTTGCAGGCCGCGGTGCTGAGCGGTGAATTGCCCCTGCGCTCCCTGGATCCCATTGATCTCAACCTGGATGCGGTCTTCCAGTTCCTCACCAAGGATCACGCATGACCACGTTGCCCACTTTGCCCACTCCTGCCCGCACCGTGGCCGCGCTGGTCCGGGGCTACTTCCCTCGCCTGCTCCAGGTCCGGGGCTGGGTCTGCACGCTGCTGATCGTCCTGCCGGTGGCGCTGAGCTTGGGCTTGGCCGCACTCATGCACTTCAAACAGCCCAATTTCAACTGGGGCACCCAGGAAACTTTGATCGTATTTCACAAAGTTCTGGCCCAGTTGGCTCTGCCCATCCTTGTGCTGGTGGCTGCGCCCGCAGGCATTCGCGAAGACATGGAACAGCGCACCCTGCCCCTGGTGCTGTCCCGACCCGTGCCCACCTGGATTCTGCCCTTCGGCAAGGGCCTGCTCTGGTTTGGCTGGGGTGCCGCATGGATCATTGTCGCCGTGGGTGGGCTTGCGGGCCTGGGTGCCGACTTTGCGTCCCTGCCACTCATGGCTGCCGCGCTCGTGACTGCTTTTTGGGCCGAACTGGCTTTCATGACCTTCCTGGGCCTGGTTTTTAAGCGCGGGACACTGTGGGGTGCTCTGTATTTGCTGATCTGGGATCCCCTGGTGCGGATCTTCCCGGGCAATCTTCAGCGCTTCACCTTCATCCACTACATCGAAAGCATCGCGGGCAGCCGCGGCGGCGCCGTGGAGACCTCCCAGCTGCTCGCCCAGCAGCAGATCACCACGCCCTGGCCACTGGCCATTCTGGTGCTCTTCCTCTTTGGCGTGCTCTGCTGGGCCGCCAGTGGCTGGAAGCTGCAACGCACGCCGATCGGGCTGGCGGGGGCAGAAGCGGAGGGGTGAAGGGCAGCTTGGGCCTTACACTGGATGAATGGCCGAAACCTTCTTCCGCACCTCCACGCCCTCCGGTACCGAAATCCTGATCGAGCCGCTTTCGCATGTGCGAAGCTGCTCGGTGGGGTTCTGGGTGCGGCGGGGCAGCATCCATGAGGGGCCAAACGAGGAAGGCCTGGCGCATTTCATTGAGCACACGGTGTTCAAGGGCACCGAGCGCTTCCCAAATCCAGAAGCCCTGAGTGCCGCCACGGATGCCCTGGGTGGCAACGTGGATGCCTTCACAGGCAAAGAAACCGCCTGTTTTTACGGCAAGGTGCTGCGCGAGCAGCTTCCAGACTTGGTGGAACTGCTGGGTGATCTAGTGACAACGCCGCGCTTTGATTCGGCAGAGCTAATCCGGGAACGCAGCGTGATCCTGGAAGAAATCGCCCAGAGCGAAGACCAGGCCGATGACTGGGTGAGCGAACTCTTCTATCTGAATTTCTGGAAGGGTGGCGCCCTGGCCCATCCCATCCTCGGTCGGCCGGAGCAGGTAGCTAAATTCGGTTCCGACGAAGCCCGGGCCTTTTTCCGCAAAACCTACCGGGCGCCAAATCTCCTGATTGCCGCAGCAGGCGATATTGAGGTGGAGCCCTTCCTGAACTTGCTGCAGCCGATCCTGGATCGCCTGCCCAATGGCCCTGCTGAACCAGCGTTGCCGCTTAGTGCACCGGCCCCCTTCATCCTCAACACGCCCCGCAAGGATCTTCAGCAGGCCAGCTTGATTCTTGGTTTTCCGGCCCCTGGCCACCGGCACCGGGATCGTACGGCCGTGAACCTGCTGAGTCACGTCCTGGGCGGGGGCATGTCATCGCGGCTCTTCATGGAACTGCGGGAAAAGCACGCCCTCTGCTACCAGATCGGCAGCTACCTCACCCACTACGGCGACACGGGCGCCCTGCAGATCATGGCCAGTTGCGCCGCGGACAAGGCCCGGGAACTGGTGCAGCGCGCCACGGTGGAATGCGTGCGGTTGGCCGACCAGGGCGCCACTCAAGAAGAACTGGACCGTGCCAAACTCCAGGCGCGCACCAGCCTCGTGTTCAGCCAGGAATCCACCAGCGCCCGCATGTTCACTCTGGCCCACCAGGCCATCCACATGGATCGCATCCTGGATCTCGATGGCCAGGTGCAGGAGATCGATGCTGTGGACCTGGAACATCTCAACCGCGTGGCCTCGGACATCCTGAAGCCTTCGGTCATGGCCGTATCCGCCCTGGGCACCAAAAAGAATGGCGCCATCCGTAAGCAGGATCTGGCCGGTTGATGCGCTGGATTCAAACCGCAGGCCAGCAGGCCCGGAGGCGGGTTCCCCGCCCCGGTGCAGCCAGAATCGAGAGTTCGCCTCCTGAAAGTTCAATGCGTTCCCGCATGGAAGCAAGGCCAAAGCCGCCCGCAGCATTGGGGGGACGTAGGGTCGCCTGGTCGAAGCCCACGCCATCGTCTTCCATTTCCAGGATGATCTGGTCTTCTTCCGCCCTAAGGCCAACACCCACACGCCTCGCTTGGCTGTACTTAGCGGCGTTGTTAAGCCCCTCCTGGAGAATGCGGAAGATATTGGTTTTCAGGGGATCGGGAATCGCGGCATCGGTGAGCTCGATTCGCTGTTCGATCTTCACGGCGGGCAGCCGTCTCTGGAATTCCCGCATGAACCAATCGATGGTGGTGATCAACCCAAGGTCATCGAGGGTCAACGGGTGAAGCGCCATGGAAATTCGGCGGACTTCTTCCACCGAATCCTGGATCACGGGGACCACGGATCGCAGGGCCTGTACATGACAATCGAATTCGTGGGGGCAAGGAACATCCAGTGCCCGTTCCACCATGAGCTTGATGGCGCTAAGGGTGGAGCCAATGCTGTCATGGAGCTCCCGCGCCACCCGCTGGCGCTCGTTTTCTTGGATGGAGATCATGCGGGCAGAAAGGCCGTGCAGGGCCTTCTGTGACTCCTTCAGAGCCTCCAAGGCCTCTTTGCGTTCCGTGATGTCGTGAATATTCACCAGCAGCGCCGAACCATTGCCATAGGGAATAACCGCGCTGCGGCCCGTGATCCACCGCAGACCGCCATCACCCGCCAGGATGCGTAATTCGATGTCCTGGGGAGCTTCTTGCCCTGTAAGCCGTTTGGCCCAGAGTTCCTGAACGCCAGGCAGATCATCCGGATGAATGATTTCATAGGGATGAATGGCGGTGAGTTCATCCGGTGAGCGCTTCAAGATTTCAAAAAAGCGGGGATTGGCAAAGAGAATCTCCGCGTTATTTAGAATAAAGATCCCCGTGGGCGAATTTTCCACCACGGTGCTGTATTTTTCTTCGGAATGCCGAATGGCCGTGGCGGCCTTTTGCCGTTCGTCCATTTCCTGCTGCAAGGTCTCCAAGGCGCGGCTGAGCTCGATGGTGCGCGCCTGGATGCGGGCTTCCAAGTCCTCGTTCAATTTCCGCATGGTTTCTTCTGCGGCCTTGCGTTCGCTAATATCCCGCACCATGCCGATCACGCCGATGATTTCGCCTTTGCCATTTCGCAATGGCCCAACGGAGTCTGTGGCCCAGCCGGTTTTCCCGGTGCTGGCGATTTGGTACTGGATATCGATGGAATCCACCGCCTCCCCGTTCAACGCCCTTTCAAGACGGGCCACGACGCCCACTTCTCTCAGAAAAGGGAAAACCTCGATGGGATGTTTGCCCACCACGGCGCTGGCCGGGAGCCCACTCAATTGCTCCATGAACGGGTTCCAGACCCGGTATTTGAGTTCACGATCGTGGACGATGATGCCCTCGTGGGCACCCTGCAGCACTTGCTCATGCAGTTGGCGAGCCTCGTGCAAGGCTTCTTCGGCCTGCAGGTGTTCCAGTTCAGCGGCGGCCCGGGCGGCCACCAGTGCCAGTGTGCCTTCCGCCAAGCGGGAATCGCCCACGGGGTGACGACCAATCAGGGCGATGAGTCCAATGGGCTGCCCGCCCGTGCCAAACAGGGTCACGCCCAGATAGCTTTCGGCGCCCATGTCTTGCAGCACCTGATCCTTGGGGAAAAGGTGGCGCACACCGGCAGGAAAACAACAAATCGATTTGCCCACCACATCCCCGCAGGGGGTGTCCTTCAAGGTGTAGACCACGTTGTCTTCAAATTTTCCGTCGTACCACACGGCCAGGGTTTCGGCGCTGAGGGTATCCCCCGCCAGGCGGTCGATGCAGATGTAATCCATGCCCAAATGGCCCGCCAGAAATCGGGCCAGGGCTGAGAAGAAGCTCTCTCCTGTGAGCAGCCATTCTCCCTTGGCAAGATACGCTTTGGCTTGCTCGAGCCGGGTTTTTTCGGTGGTGTCACTCAGCACTAAGTGGAAGATGGGCGCCTCTGTCGCAGCTTCCACCCCGGCAATGACCACATTCGCCCATAGTGGCGTTCCATCCCCTCTCGTCAGGCGCAAATCGCAGGTTATGGGTTTGCCCGTTGCCGCCAACTGCCGGTGAGCCTCCTCATAGGTTTTCTGGTCCTCCTTTTGGATGAATCGACGGATCGGCTGGCGGACCAGTTCCTTCCGAGGTAGGCCCAGCAAGGTGGCCGCTGCGAGATTGGCTTCCAGCAGCAACCCTTGCCCATCCATCGTGCAGTAGGCCATCGGGGCGAGGTCGTACGGCTCGAACGGACTGGCCTGATCTTCACCGCCTGGTTGTTCCGCCTTCGTGACCATAGACGCCTCGCTTGTGTCCTGACAGGCATTCCGGAGGTTCATCCCCTTTTCGGCAATGGGCCGAGCTTTCACCAAAACTTTCTGGAATTACACCACCCTTTGGCACCCCTTCGGCAGGGCAACCTGGGCCAGGGTAAGATTCTTCCCTCGGCCTCCATAAGGATTCCCCATGCGCCTTTCCCGATTGCTGCTTGGTGCGCTGGCGTTGGCGTTGCTGGCCACGCCCCTCTTTGCTGACCGAAAACTGGCGGGCACCTTCACCAAGACCGCCAGTGGCTTGCAAATCGCCGAGCTCAAGCCCGGCAAAGGACCCGGAGCCGCCAAAGGACAGACCTTGGGCATGCTCTACCGCGGCTGGCTCTACGACACCCAGAAAGGTCGCCAGGGACAGCAGTTCGATGCCAACCTCAACCGCAACAAGCCCCTGGAGTTCGAACTGGGCGCAGGCCGCGTGATCAAGGGCTGGGACGAAGGTGTGGCGGGCATGAAGAAGGGCGGCAAGCGGGTGCTCATCATTCCCCCCGAACTGGCCTACGGCGACCGCGGCGCCGGTGGAGTCATTCCCCCGGGCGCGACCCTCCTGTTTGAGGTGGAAGTGGTGAGTATCCAGGGCGAGGCCAAACCCATCCAGTAGACTGGAGGCATGGCTGAATCCGTTCTGAATTCCTGGGATCGCCCCGCGCCCGAGCGCGCGGGGAAGCCCTCGGTCTTTGCGCTTTTACCCGAGGACTTCGCCGCGATGGGTGCGCCGGGCCGAGCCGAACACATCTTTGTGCAGTGCCAGCATCCCTGGGCCTGGGTGGACAGTCGCCCCCGAGTGAGCCGTGAAATTCGGGACTGGATGGCCGAACACCTGGATTGCGCCTTGCCCCAGATCGTGGAACGGCATGGCTCCGAGGACGGCAGCACCAAGCTGGTGTTGGCCCTGGCGGATGGTGAGCGCATCGAGGCCGTGCACATGCCCCGGGACGTGCGCAATCCCCGGGTCACCCTCTGCATCAGCAGTCAGGTGGGCTGCGCCATGGGCTGCACCTTTTGCGCCACAGGCGCCATGGGCATCCGGCGCAATCTCACAGCCGGTGAAATCGTGGGCCAAGTGCTCGTGCTGCTCCTGGAATTGGGGCCCGATAAACCCCACCAGATCACCCTGGTGTTCATGGGCATGGGCGAACCCTTGCATAACCTTGATCATGTGCATCGCGCCATTCAGGTGTTCAACCACGAGCGGGGCCTGAACATCAGCACGCGGCGAATCACGGTTTCCACCTCCGGCCTGGTGAGCGGCATCGAGAAACTGGCCAAGCTGACACCACGACCTTGGCTGGCCCTTTCCCTCAACGCCACCACCGATGCGGCCCGGGGCGCCGTGATGCCCGTGAACCGGGTGTGGAACCTGGCCCGGCTCCGTCAGGCGCTGGACCAGTGGTCCCCAGGCCCGAAGGAAAAACTCACCATCGAATACGTGCTCATGGCGGGCGTGAACGACACATTGGAAGATGCTGACCGATTGGCTGCCTGGATGGGTGAACTCCGCCACGGGCACAACCTGAACCTGATCCGCATGAACGAGCACGCGGCCTCCACTTTCAAGGAGCCTGCGGAAGCCCGGTTGGCGACCTTCGTGGCCCACCTGAAGGCCCTGGGCTGCTTTGTCACCGTGCGCAAGAGCCGGGGCCGCGACGTGCAAGCCGCCTGCGGTCAGCTGATACACAAAGGCCACCCACAAGTCTGAATATTCAGTAGAATCGCCCCATGCGCGGCGAACTCCCTCTCCCCCAAGAACCTGGCCAGCCCTGGGAGTCGGACGAACAGCCCCACGACCCCTGGATGCGGGAACCCTACACCCGTGATCCCTATTGGCCCGATCCCTATTCAGGAACGCGATAAGTTTTCATTTTTCGGATTTGAAGATCATGGTTTCCAGCGTGACCACTGTCTTGGCCTTGGAATTGTCGCCCTTCGGCATGGGCGCCCTGGCTCCTGGATAGCCGGCAGCCCTGGCCTTTTCCAACCATTCCTTGGCCTTCTGGCGGTTGCGAGGCACGAGAATGCCACCTTCGTACAACCCCGAAAGATAGAACTGGGCTTCGGGAAAACCTGCCTCGGCTGATTCAATAATCCAGCGAAGGGCTAGCTTAGGATTATTCGGCAATCCTCGACCCAACTGGAAGCAAATGCCGAGTTGGAGTTTGGCTGGAGGAAAGCCGAGGTCGCTGGCTTCTTGGAAAAGCTTGGCAGCGGCCTTCGTGTCGGTCTTGCCTTCAATCAGGAGGCGTTGCCCCAGTTGCCATTTGGCCAACGCATCGCCTTGTGCGGCGGCATCCACCAGCAATTGTCGGGCGCGACTAGCCTCCACCTCTCCGTCCGGCCCATGCCCCAGAAGGTTGCCCAGGAAGACCTTGGCCGCTGGGTCTCCCGCCGAGACGCCCTTTTCGGCCCAGACCCTGGCCTCTTGCAGGGCCGATGGATTGTTTTTGTCGGCGGTCATGCTCCACATGGCGAGCATGAGATAGGCCCGATTCGAGCCTAGTTCCGCTGCCTCCAGAAACAGCTCCTTGGCTCGTTTCGCACCCTCAGGCCCCGCACTGCGCAGAAGGAGGTTGCCCAACGCCATCAGCGCGTAGCTGTTTTGGGAAGCAGCGGCCTTTTCGTACCATCGACGTGCTTCATCGAGATCGACCACTCCACCCTCACCGGCCTCGAACATGGATGCCAGTGCCGCCTGGGAATCCACATCTCCGTGTTCGGCGGATTTCAAGAACCAAGCGCGGGCCATGACCAGATCCCTGGTTACGAAATGCCCATACCGGTACATGAAGCCCAGATTCCCTTCGGACCTGGCCCAACCTTGCCCTGCCGATTCACTGAAGAGGTGAAACGCAAGGTCAGGCTTTTTCTCCACACCGAGTCCTTGGAGGAAAAACCATCCCAACCGGCACTGACCATCTGCATTCTGCTGGTTAGCCGCCTGGTAATAGTATTCGGAGGCCTTTTTCAGATCCTTCGGTACGCCTTCGCCGTATTCATGCAGAATACCGAGCGCCACCAAGGCCTCCTCATCTCCTGATTTGGCGGCTGCTTCATACCAGTGCAGAGCCTTTGAAGGGTCCTTTGCACAGCCTTTTCCAAAGCGGTAAGCCCACCCCATGGAACGCAGGGAATACACATCTCCCTGGGCGGCTCCCCGGGAATACAACTCGAAGGCGCGTGCCTCATTCTTGGGCACCAGCTGGCCTTCCGCAAAAATCCAGGCCAGGTAGCCTAACGCTGACGGATGCTCCTGCGCCGCTGCCGCCGTGATCCAACGAAGACCAGCGGCGGGATCCTTAGGCACCCCATCACCTTCGATCAAGGCCTGCCCTAAACAGAACGCGCCATTGGCGTCCCCGGCTTGGGCAAGGCGTTCAAAGGTCTTGATGCGATCCGTGGACTCCAGCCCCTTCAGATCCACCTGCTTGCCAGGTACCGGCTTTTGGTTATCAGCCGCCAGCGGCTGCATCTGGAGAACACACAAGCCACCAAGAAGGGTGATGACGCGCATGACAACCTCCTGCGAACTCTGTTACCGCACCGCTTGTCCCGCGTTGAAGAGCGGCACGTACACCGCCAGCAGCAGGCCGAGTACCACCACGCCCATGAACAGGATCAGCACGGGGCCAATGAGGCTGGTTACGGCGGTGGTGGCCTTTTCCACTTCCTGATCAAAGAAGTTCGCCACGTGATCCAGCATTTCGGGCAAGGCCGAACTCTGCTCGCCCACGCGGGTCATCTCGATGGCCAAGGGATCCAGCAGCTTGGATTGCTCCAGGGCTTGGTGCAGGGCCGAACCCGCCCGCACATGTTCGATAACCATGACCAGGCGCAGCTTCATGCGCTCGCTGGGGGTGGTTCGCTGGATGACCTCCAGCGATTGCAGCGCGGGCATGCCCCCCGCCAGCAGCACGCTCAAAGTGCGGCTGAACACCGACGAGTGGTACATGCGATACAGGGTGCCAAGTTTAGGAATGGAGAGCAGAAACCGCTCCAGTAGCCGTTTCCCCGCCTCGGTGGTGAACATCCAGCGCAGGAAGAAAATGAAGCCCAGCAGCAAAGCGGCCTGCACCCAAACGGTGCTGCGCATGAAATTGCCCAGGCCCAACAGGATCTTGGTGGCCGGGGGCATTTCCACCGCACCATCCGAGTAAATTTCCTGAAATTTGGGCAACACCACGTTGAAGATCACCCCCAACGAAGTGAACAGCACCACCACCAAGAAGGTGGGATAACCCATGGCTTCCACGATCCGGCGGCGGCTCTTCTGAGCAAAGGCCTGGAAGGAGAGCCACCGCGAGATGACTTCGGGCAGGGTGCCGCTGCGTTCGCCCGCCACCACATTGGCACGGTAGATGGCCGGAAAGGTGCCCGCCTGTTCCAAGGCTTCCGAGTAGGAAAGACCTTCGCGCAGCAGCTCCACCACCCGTTCCAGAGAGTTGCGCAGCAGTTGATCCTTGCCATGCCCCACCAGTAATTCCAGGGACTGCAGCAGGGGAATGCCCGCCTTGAGCAGGGCCAGCAACTCCTGATTGAACAGGATCAGCGAATCGGCGGAAAGGGCCTTCTGGCGACGGAAGGCCGAGGCCGCGCGCCCGATCTCCAAAGGAAAATGCCCTTCTTCCAGAACTCGCGCGCGCACCTCGTCGGGAGAAACCCCCTCGTAGTCGCGCACCAGGATCTCGCCGGTTTGGGTAGTGAATTTCACGGTAAAGCGCATGGGAGAAGTGTAACGGCAATCCGGGCCTCCGGACCCAGGTACACTTTCCTTCGACATTCCGGGAGTCTCCGTGGATCTTCGCAAGACTATTGTCCAAATTGCATCCCTGGCGCTGGCCGCCCAGGCGCCCATCCAGGTGGCCCGCCCCTTGCCGCCACTGTTGGACCTGCGCACCGCGGATGCCAGTCAACTATTACCTCGCGATCCCAGGGATCCTGCCCAGGTGAATGCCGCACGATTGGCCTGGATTCCCCGCATCCAGCCCTTCAAGGAGGCCTCAGAACTCAGAATTCAACTGCCCGTAGGAGACCTTCGCCTGCCCCTGCTGCAGGCGGCCAGCCAGGCACTCAGGGCCCAGAATGCTGACCAGCAGCTCTATCTGGCCTTCGACCCGGAGGCGCCCTCCCTCTGGAACCCCAGCGCCTGGGGCACTCTGCAAGGCGGCATTCTCACGGCGGAGGATCTGGGCACGGATCCCACTAAATGGCGGGATCTCCTGGTGCGTGCCCAGGAATTGATGCCCGGGCGCTCCTGGTACCTGTGGGCTCCCGTGGATCCCGGCGCTCGAGCCTCCATGCTGCTTGGTGATGGCGGTCGATTGGTGGTGCCGCCTCTGGGGCCCACGGCCCGGCTCGCCGCATCGCTCCCCAAGGATTTCACCGAGGTGGAAGGTGGTCTGGGCGATCTCACTCTGCGCCATCCCAAGTCTGCCGACGCCCGACGCTGGAGGTTCGTCGCGGGCGAATGGCAGGGGGTGGCATTGCCTAAAGAGCGCACCGAAGTCGCAGTGACCGCGAAGGACACCTACGACGTGGGCGCGCTGCTGGCCCGCATGCGCGGCACCCAACTGCGGGACCGGGTGGCCCTGATTACCTGCGAAGCCAAGCTGGTTGCAGAAATGCACGTGCAGAGCACCCACGGCACTGGCAACGATTTAGGTTTCACCTTCCAGGCTTTTGAAAAGGGCGGAGAGACCGAAGAGCTTCTTCAACAGCAGATTCGGCTCAACGGTGTGGCTGCCAACCTCAAAGGCGGCGTGCAACTACCCATCATCGAAGCCCGCAGCAGCATTGCGGCCCCGGTGGCCCTCAGCCTCACCGAACGCTATCACTATGAAGATGGAGGCCCTGGAATGACCCCGGGGAGCCGCCGACTGAATTTTGCGGCTGTGGACAAGGATCCTCTGCTGCCCGAGGGCGAACTGCTGGTGGACGAGCGCACGGGCCGCATCCTGGAGGAACGCAGCAGCCGCACCGATTTACCGGGAACGGTGAAATCCGAACGACGGGTGCTTACCTACGGCGAGCCCGCCCCTGGATTGTGGCGGGTAATGAAAATCGAAACCTTTGAGCGATGGATGACCTCGAACGGTGTGACCCAGGTGCAGCGGAACCTCACCTATGGGGATTTCCGCATCAATGATCCCGAGTTTGAGGCCCGACGTCAGTCGGCCCGAAGCTCCGATGGCACCATGCTCAAACAGACTCTGGAAGGGCTGCGCTACTTCAATCTCAAACAAGATGGACAGCGGTATGTGGAACAAAAGCCCAAGACCAGCGGCCGCGCCCTGGCGGGCATTCTGCTCGTTGATCCGGGCCTGCAGATGCCAGTCATGCCCCTGGGCGGACTGGTGTACTTCGATTTCAACGCCTTCGGCAAAGGCATTCAGTTGAACGCCATCACGGCCATTGTGTTCAACCAAGTGCAGATGAGCGTCCCACGGTTGCCAGGAGGATTTGATCTCAGCGCGAGTTTCCGTACTCTCCTGCTCCCTTCCACGGAACGCCCCGTAAAAAACGGCAAGCTGCAGGACCGGGATGGCGTCGCTCGCCAGTTCGGCTACCTTTCCACCACCGTGGGGCACGATCTGGGGCTTGGCTTCCGCCTCGAAGGCTCCGGCCGCTTTGAATACGATCGCTTTTCCGAAGCCCGTGAAGAGAAATACCGCACACCAAATTACACGCTGCCACCTTCGGGCCTGAGCCGCGAATGGCGCGGAGAAGTTTCCTGGCAGGCCAGGGGCTTCCAACTGCGCAGTTATCTGAGTACCGGCCATCGGCCGGAGGGCAGCTACGGCACCCCTGCGGAACTCCAGCAGGTGCCCGATGAGGGCGATTTCCGCCGCTGGGGTGGCGCCATGGCCTACGATCACCGCATGACCGGCAACTGGTGGCTGCACGGTGAACTCGGTGTCGCCGGAGGGCGCGGCTTTGATCGCTTCACCTCCATGGGTTTGGGCGGAGAGGGCGGGGTGGCGGGTATCCGCGCCGGCTCCATTGCGGCGGACCGCATGCAGTGGGCCAAGGCGGGCGTGGTGCTTCCCACCGGCGGCAACTTCCGCCTGACCATGACCCTCGACCATGCCCGCGCCCGCAGTGTAGATGACCAGCAGACCTACCGCTTCACCGGCCTGGGCGTTGCCGGGGACTTGCCGGGTTTCTGGTGGTTCACGGCTGTGCGTGTGAACCTGGGCGGTGGCCTGCAGAGCGATGTGCCGGGCGTGCGCACGGTGAATGGGTTCGTGGCGCTGCTGCGCGTTTTTTAAATGGAGTACGACTGTGGTCATGCGCGTGATCCGGCTTGGCAGTCCCCGCGTGGAGGATGAAGGCACCCGCATCGGCACCGTTCGGCGCCCGCCCCGTGGTGTGCCCAAGGCCGAATTCGCTTCACAGAATTGGTACGACGTGTGGTTCCCGAACTTGTCACCCAGCCCTGAAACCATGAAGCTGGGCCAGGAGGCCGACACGCCCACGCAATGGGCTGCCTTCACTAAAAAATACCGCACCGAGATGGCCACGCCCGAAAACAGGCACACCATCGCTTTGCTGGCCGTTTTGTCCCAGAGGGCCAATTTTTCCGTCGGGTGCTATTGCGAAAACGAAGCGCGCTGCCACCGGTCCGTTCTGCGGGAATTGCTGGGCGCGGCGGGCGCAAGATTCCCTAGCATCTAGTGGATTTCGTCGAGCCTCTCCAAAAAGATCACCACCAAAGCGCCTGGTGTCTTGGTGGTGATCTTTCCTTTTGAATGCGACTGCACGTGAGGCATCACGAGAACAATCCCTCGTGATGCCTCTTGAAGAACTTAACCAGAATCGAACGCGAATCAGCTCTAGGCGTAGAAACCGCGGTAGTGCATGGCCAACGAGACACGATTCAGGGCCAGGATGTAGGCGCCGATGCGGGGGTTGGTTTTGTATTTGTCGGTGGTGGCGAACACGGACTGGAAGGCGTGGGTCATGTACTCCACCAGGCGCTCGTTCACTTCGCGCTCGCGCCAGTAATAGCCGATTCGGTTCTGCACCCACTCGAAGTAGCTCACGGTGACGCCACCTGCGTTGGCCAGGATATCGGGCACCACCAGCACGCCATTGCTGAGCAGAATCGGGTCGGCTTCAGGCGAGGTGGGGCCGTTGGCGCCTTCCACCACGACCTTGGCGCGCACCTTGGCGGCATTGGCTTCGGTGATCTGGTTATCGGTGGCGGCGGGTACCAAAATATCCACGGCCATGGTCAGCAGTTCCGCGGGGTCCATGGGTTCGGCGCCCTTGAAACCAACCACAGTCTTGTTTTCGGAGTGGTACTTGAGCAGGGCGTGTACGTCGATGCCGCGATCATTGCGGATGGCACCGCGCTGATCCGATACGGCCACCATGCGGGCACCCGCTTCGTGCAGCAGGCGTGCGCTCTGATTGCCCACATTGCCAAAGCCTTGGATGGCCAAGGTCGCGCCCGCCAGGGGCTTGCCCAGCCGTTGCATGGCTTCCCGAGCGCTGATGAGAACGCCACGACCCGTGGCTTCCGCCCGGCCCAGACTGCCACCCAGGCCCACGGGCTTGCCGGTAACCACGGCGTTGGCATGAAGCCGCGCGTGCATGTTGTAGGTGTCCAGCACCCAGGCCATGGTCTGCGCATTGGTGCCCATGTCGATGCCCGGCACATCGCGATCGGGGCCGATCACGTCCATGACTTCGGCGGTGTAGCGTCGCGTGAGGCGTTCGAGTTCGCCCTGGCTCATGGCGCTGGGATCGCAGATGATGCCGCCCTTGCCGCCTCCGAAGGGCACATCCACTACGGCTGTCTTCCAGGTATTCCAGGCTGCGCCAGCCTTGATTTCGTCCAGGGTCACACCGGGGTCAAAGCGGATGCCGCCTTTGGCCGGGCCCCGCGCCACGTTGTGCTGAATGCGATAGCCCGTGAAAACTTCCCACCGACCATCGTCCATGTGCACCGGCAGGCTCACGATCACGGAGCGCATGGGCTGGATGAAAACCTTGAAAAGGGCATCTTCCAGGCCATAGAGTTCAGCCGCTTCCCGAAGACGGGCCTGCATGGCATCAAAGGCACTGTGCTGCGTGGGCATGGGTTTCCCTCAATCAGATCGTCGGAGCAGGCGTGTTGGTGGCAGGCAGTTCGGGAGGAAGTTCCAGTTCACGGCCCTGGGACCAGAGTTCTTCCAAGTTGTAGTAGCGACGGGTGTCTTCGTCCATCACATGCACGATGAGATCGCCGTAATCGAGCAGGATCCAATTGCCCTTCTGGTCGCCCTCGGAGGACAACGCGCGCTCACCGGTGCGGCGCAGTTCATCTTCGACAGCCTCCGCGATGGCGCGATTCTGACGATCGCTGCCGCCACTCATGAAAGCAAAAGTATCAGTGAAGGTGGCAATCCCCTGCACATCCAGCAGGCGGATCCGGAAGGCCTTCTTGGAACGTGCGGCTTCCACCACGATCGCGAGCCTAGGGTCTAAAGTCATTCGTTCTCCAAGAACAGTCTAACGGTACAGGTTTTCTCGCCCAATGGCAGCCCGAACTTGAATCGGGAGACCCTCGATTATTCCACCCTGCGCGAGCTCGGCTCGCAGCTTCGAACTGGAAAGGGCCAGGTTGGTGGAGGAGAGCCAGATCAGTTCACCCGGCGCGCCACTCCATTCGGGCCGTTGGCGGGCCTCCAGGGCGGCAGGGATGTGGTTGGGCGCGTCTGGCCGTGGTGCCACCGCCAGGGAGGCCAACTCCAGCACCCGCTCCCAGCGTTTCCAACTCGTGAACTGCGCCAATTGATCGCTGCCAATGAGCCAGATCCAGTTGGGATCGGGCTCCCGTTGAATCAGGGTTTCCAGGGTGTCGACGGTGTAGCCTGGTCCGGGCCGATCCAGTTCCAGGGTTTCGATGGCGAAAGGTGCCGCAAAGCCTTCCAGGGCTTCCTGCAGCAGCCGCAACCGCCTGGACACGGTGGGAGATTCCGGCGGCAGTGACTTATGGGGCGGCTGGGCGGAAGGCACAAACCGGATTTCATCCAGGCCCAATTCCCGCACCGCCAGCTCGGCCAGCTTCAAGTGGCCCAGGTGGGGCGGATTGAAGGCTCCCCCGAGGAGCCCCACGCGCCGGAAGGTCATGACTTGGGCATCTCGGCCAACGCCCGGCCCAGCTTGAAGACCAGCTCACGGATGCCCTCGCCGGTCACCCCGGAAATGAAAATGGGTTCCTGGCCGCGGGCCTTGCAGATGGCCTCGAACCGCGCCCGACGGTCCTCGTCCTGCAGCGCATCCAGCTTGGTGGCCACCAGCCACCGGGGCTTGGAAAACAGCACTTCGGAAAACGCCTTCAGCTCGCCTTCGATGACCGAAATGGCCGTTTCCGGCTCCTGAACGGGATCCGCCAGATCCACCAATTGCAATAACATGCGGGTGCGTTCGACATGGCGCAGGAATTGGATACCCAGGCCGGCACCACCGGCGGCGCCTTCGATGAGGCCCGGGATATCCGCAATGACGAAACTATCGTTGTCATCGCCCCCAAAGGCACCCATGGACACCACGCCCAGCTGTGGTTCCAGAGTCGTGAAGGGATAGTCGGCAATCTTGGGGCGGGCAGCGCTGACCCGGGACACCAGGGTGCTTTTGCCTGCATTGGGGAAACCCGCCAAACCCACATCCGCGATGAGCTTCAGCTCGAATTCCACATCCCTGACTTCGCCTTCCTCGCCAGGCTGGGCATGGCGGGGGGTGCGATTGGTGCTGCTCTTGAAATTGTTGTTGCCCAGACCGCCACGGCCACCGCGCACGACACAAACCCGCTGGCCGTCCTCCAGGAGTTCGGCCAGGATCTCACCGCTGCCCGCGTCCCGGATCAAGGTGCCCAAGGGCACGACCAGTTCCACATCCTGGCCATCCTTGCCATGCCGAAGGCAACCTTCGCCGGCATAGCCACGATCGGCCACGAACTGGCGCACGCTGCGGAAGGGATTCAAGGTATTGAGCGCCCGGGTGGCGCGCACATGAATCGATCCCCCCAGCCCACCATCACCGCCGTCAGGGCCTCCGTGTTCGGCGAATTTCTCGCGGCGAAAGCTCACCGCCCCTGGGCCGCCGTGGCCGGCCTCGAGATGAAGGGTGATGTGGTCAAGGAACATGGTTTAGATCCGAATGGCAGTCCCCAAAAGGCAGAGCGCGCGCAAGCTCAGGCCGCGCGCGCTCGCAGTGGGGGTTGAGAGCCTAGCCCTCGATGAGATCAACGTGGATAAAGCGGCCGTGCTGGCCCTTATCCTGGAAACGAACCTTGCCGTTGACCGTAGCGAAAATCGTGTGATCCACGCCGATACCCACGCCAATGCCCGGCTTGAACTTGGTGCCGCGCTGGCGAACAATGATGGACCCACCGGTCACCACCTGACCGCCAAAGACCTTCACACCAAGACGCTGGGAGTTGGAATCGCGGCCGTTGCGGGTAGAGCCGACGCCTTTTTTATGTGCCATGACAGAACCTCTCTAGCTTTTTCGCGGTTTAGGCCTTGATGCCCTTGATGCGGACTTCGGTGAAGCCCTGACGATGCCCCTGGGTGCGCTGGTAGGTGGTGGTCCGCTTCTTCTTGAAGATGAACACCTTCTTGGCACGATCGTGGCGAATGACTTCCGCTTCGACGGTGGCGCCCTTCAAGGTGGGCATGCCGACCTTGATATCCGTGTTTTCGGCCACCAACAGCACCTGGTCGAAAACCACGGCCTGTTTGGGATCTTTTTCGAGCAGTTCGACGCGAAGAATGTCGCCTTCGCTTACGCGGTACTGCTTGCCGCCGGTCTGAATCACTGCGTACATGACATCCTCGCTGGGAGGTCGTGGGCGGCATCCGGGGAACCGGCGCACTTGGGGAGCCCAAGACAAGGCCTTCCAGTCTGCCAAAGAATCCCTTGATCGACAAGGGAAATTATCGCTTCCAGGCCGCCCGACCGCCGGGTGACAGAGAAGTGTCCGGGGGACACTTCGGAGTCGGGACCCGGCGCAGAGGGCATCTCGCCTCACGTCTTCCAGGCCTCCAGAACCTTGAACCGATCCCCCATCATGCCCGGCAGGGTCAGGGCTAGCAGGTTCTCCATGCGCTGCAGGCGCTGCGGGCTCTCCAATTCCTGCCACTGGCTTTCCCATGCCCCCAAGGGGGCGTATTCCCGGATCCAGCGCCCCAGGCTTCGCAGGGTGGCGTCTGGCAAACCTTCCTGGAGCAATAATGCCGTCAATCGCGTGAAATCCACATCGGCGGTCAGGTCGCACGTACCGAGACCCTCCCACCAGGTGCCGTCCACCGCATGGCCCTTGTAACGACGCAGATCCGCACCCTTGGCCAACAGCCTGGAGGCACTATCTCCGTAGTCGATGGCCATGAACAGTCCCTGTTCCAGACAGCCTGAAAGCTCCCGCACCAACTGGGGCAGACCCTCCACCCACACGCTGCCATCGCCGGGCTCCAGATCACCCTCGGTCTGGGCTGCAAACCAAACTCCTGGTGTGCCGGGTTCCGCCGGTTCCCAGAACGGGTCTTCGGGGCCGAGCATTTCGCGTTCCCATACCTCCCCATTCCAGCGCCAAGGCTGGGCAGGCAGGGCATCAAAGAGTTCGTTGGAAATCACCGCCCCAATAAAGGGCTCCATGGGATCGGATTCACGAATAAACCCGGCCTGGCCCGATTCCAACCAGGGCGCCAATGCCGTTTCCGCGGCCTGTCGTGCGGCCGGGTTGTCATCGCGGTGGAGGTAACGCAAGGCATCCGCGAACCCCCCCTGGGCGCTGGCGAGCAGATCCCGCCCCAGCCAACCTCGACCGGCCCCGGGCTCCAGCACCGTGAAGTTTCGGGGCTGGCCCATGGTTTCCCAGGCCTTCTCCAAGCGGAGCGCCAGGGTTTCCCCCAGCAGTGGCCCGCAATCGAGGGCCGTGTAGTAGTCCTTGCCTTCGAAACCCCACGGCCCGTTGGGCTGGCGGTAGTAACCATGCTCAGGGTGATAAAGGGCCAGGGCCATGACCTCGGCGGCGGGAATGGCACCCAGTCTCGCGCGATCTTGCAGGCATTGATTCAAATGGGCGTTCATTCCCGATCCCCCCGCAGGGGCCACTTCTCCAACATCCAAGGCAGCAGCCATTGGGTGACAAGCAGGGCCAGGGCGGTGCCCCCCAGACAGGCGATGCCCAACCCACGAAGGCCCCGGTAGCCGCTGAAGACAAGGCCGCCGAAACCCGCCAGGGTGGTGCCTGCGCACACGGCATTCACCCGGGCAACCCTGGCGGCCGCATCGGGCTCCATCCGTGCGCGGTGGAGCAGATTCAGGGCGGTGTCCACGCTCACCCCGAGGGCGATGGGGATGGCAACGAGACTCAAGAAGGTGAGTGGTTCCCGGGACCAACCCAGAATGCCCAACACGCCGATCTGACTGGCCAACAGGGGCACAAGCGCGAGCAACACGAACCGGAGTTTCCGCCCGAAAAAGGCCACCACGCCCAGCACCGCCACCAGGGCCAACAGGACCACGTCCTGCAGGGCATCCTTGGCCACCGACTTGATGGCACGGAAGAGTGGCCGCGTGCCCACCATGCGCACGCCAACGGCGTCGAGGGCGGGTTCGATGCGATCCTGGGAAGCCTCCGACAGCCGCATAGGCAGCGTGAGATACTCCGTTTCAACTTCCTTGGCGCTCCTGGGCTTCAGCCAACCGGCCAGACTCCAGTGGGTCTTTTCCACGGAAGGCTTGGGCTGGGCAAGCAGGGTCCGCAGTGCCTGGGGTGCGGCCAGGGGGTTTTCCGCGCTGGCGCGCAAGGCCGACAGGGGCCGTTCCAATGCCACCGGATCCAGCCCCTCTTCCGAGGCCGTGCGCAGGGCCATGCGGTACCAGGTTTCGGACCCGAGCTTCATCCTCAAGCCAGGATCAGCATTCTGCCAGCGGGGCAAGGGCATGCCTTCCAGGGCCAGGGCATCCACCACGGCGTTCCACCGGCGGGCCACATGCTCGGGTTCATCCAGGGGAATCTGCAGGGCCAAGGGTTGAAGACCCGCGCCCAGCACCTTGCCCAGGGTTTCCTGAAGTGCCAGGGCGGGATTTCCCTTCTGGCGAAAGCGACGGAGATCCTCTTCCCACCGCAGTTGAAAGACCCCCGCCAGACCTGCCAGCAGCAGCCCGCTGGCGAGCAGGGGTTTCCAGATGCGCACCGATTTCGCATGTACTTTCCGCTCGGGGATGGGCGCAAAGGTGCCCGTACCGCGATCCAAGGCCAGGAGTAGCGCCGGTAGCACCAGGAAGCTGGTGGCCAGACAGGCCAGCAGGCCCAGTCCGGCGGTGAGACCCAGATCCCGAAATCCGGGGAAGGGCGCAGCCACACAGGCCAGGAAGGCCAGGGACGTAGCCAATCCGGCAGCGAGTACCCCGGGGCCCGTGCCCAACAGCGCGCCGCGCAGCGCGAGGCTCTTGGTTCGCCCCCGTTGGCGTTCCTCCCGATACCGGCTGAACAGGAGAATGCCGACATCATCCCCGATCCCCAGCAGCACCGCGCCAAAGGCCGCCGCCATCAAATTCAAGCGCCCCAGGATCCAACCCACGGAACCCAGCGCCCAGAACATGCCCAGCAGCAGGGGGACCACCACAAACCCGTACCCAGCCAAGGTGCGAAACCCAACCCAATACACCACGCCGATGAGCAGGAACGAGAGCGCGAGGCTCAGCACCACCTCGTGCCCCAGCCGTTGGGTTTCCCAGAACGCAATGGCGTGAGCACCGGTGGGTTGCAGGGCAAAGGATCGGCCAGGCCCGGGGGCCAGGGCCTCTTCCACTTGACGCAGGCTGGCCTTCATCGGAAGAGGGCCTTTGGCCCCCTGGCCCAGCCAGACCATGACCCTCGCCGTGGACGCGGCTTCACCGCTGGGAAAATCCAGTACCAGCGGCACCAACACGAAACGCCCATCTGTGGTTTCCAGATACCCGGACCGCAGTTTCAGCGGGAATTGGCTCGCGCTCTGACGCACCCGCGCCACAGCTTCGTTCCCCGCGGGTAACGAATTCCTGAGTCCCAACGGATCCAAGGCAGCCAGGCGGGCCTTCACTGGATCCGGGGAGGCCAGGACTCGGGCCGTTTCTCGAAACCGTTGCCGCACTTCGGCATTTTCCGCCAGGGGTGCCATGCGGTCCCCCAGCAGCACGGGGGCCAGGCTGTAGAACTGCTCGGTGACGAGCCGTGTAACCGCGGGGTCACCATCCACGAAACTGCCCGCCGCCAGCAGGGCAGGCCACAGGGAAGGTCCCTTGGGATCACCCACTGGCACCGGCGCCGAAAGCCGACCTTCGCCGCCCATGCCGTTCTCGGGCACCCCATCCATCACCACCAGGCGTTCCACCAGTTTCTCGGCCCAGGCTTCCCGCGCTTCCAGATTTTCCGCGCGGCCTTCGGCGGCCAGCCACAGGGTTTCCTGCTGGCCCACGCCTGCCTCCAGGCTGGCACGCACGGCGGGATGTTCCGTCGGCAACAGGCTCATCAGATCCAGGCGTCGTTCCACGCGGAATACACCCACGCCCAGCAGCAGGGTGATCCCGGCCAGGATGATCCACAGGCCCGCCGGACGTCGCAGGTGAAGCAGAAGGAGCGATCGCAGCAGCCTCTTCACCCTTCACCCATTCAACGCATCCATGAGCCGCTCCAGGATCGGGCTCAACACCACGCGCCTGGATTGGGCCAAGCGGCGCATGAGATTGGGATCTTCCAGTTTGGTGAGCGAAAAACCTTCGGGGCCGGAATTCTGGAGCACTTCGGCCCAGCGACTGGCCGTGATGATCGTGGGCAACTCTTCAGCGTACCGGTGGTCCAGCAACTGCGCGAAGGCGCGCACCACGCGGATATCCGTATCCATGCGATCCAGATCGTCCAGGACGAGGCAAGAGGCCTTGAGCAGCGGCTCCATGCGATCTCGCTCGCTCATGAAATCGCGATTCAAGAAGCTGCGCGTGTCGTAATAGACATCCTTCAATTCCTGACTGAAGGTGCGCACGGAGATAAACAGACCGGTGGCGCCTTCCCGCGCGCAGCAGGCTTTGAGGGCGGCGGCGGCAAGGGTGCTCCGACCGGTGCCGGGTCGACCGTCCAGCCACCACAGATCCACGCGATCCCGATCCCGTTTGGCCCAATTGAGCAGCGCCCGATAGCCCTGGGGTTCCTGGGCAGGTTTCAGGTCCTTCCAGCTCGAATCACCGCCCTTGGCCCCGCATTTGTGCAGGATGTGATCCAGCTTCGAGCGCAGTTCCTCAGAAAGGGTGTTGCGGGTGGCTTCATGCTCCAGCAGCTGCTGAGCGGATTCCAGCCCAGAGATTATCCGTTCACGGGGATGTTGGATCTTCCACCACTCCCAGAAGCTTTCGAAGGATGCTTCCCGATAACGGGCAGGGATGGCCAGTTTGGCGGAATCTGCGACGCCCTCCAACGTACAGCTACAGGTGCGCGCCGGAACCAGAGGATCCGGGTCCAGTACCACGCCGCGACCACGGCAGTGCGGACAATTCGGACGGCCCTTCACTGCGCGCTCACGAGTAATCACCTTTCAGGAACTGCCCCAGAAGGATCCGACGCCGATCTCGAATTTTGCCAAAGGCTCGTTCCTCGATTTGCCGCACCCGCTCCCGACTGATGCTGGGCTCGAAACTCCTGCCGATCTTTTCGAGGGTCATGGGGTCACGCCCCTCCAACCCGAAATGCAGGGTGATGATCTGCCTTTCCTTTTCCGTCAGGATGCCGAGGCTCTGACGCACCTGCTCCTGGAACGCTTCGTTGTCCATGGCTTCCATGGGACTGGGCTCGATGCTTTGCTCGAGGCTATCGCCAAGGGTGAGATCACTTTCCCCCATGCCCTGCTCAGTGGAGACCGTGGACGTGGTCTGCTGAAGCAGTTGCAGGCGTTCCACTTCTTCCACCGTGAACTGCGGCGCGGAGGTGACGATGTCTTGCACCGTGGGGGGGCGCCCCAATTCCTGGCCCAGGCGATGGGTGATGCGATTGAGCTGCACCAGATGACCGGCGACTTTTTGCGGTAAGCGAATCTTGCTGCCGTGCTCCGCCAACGCATGAAAGATCGCCTGCCGCACCCACCACGATGCGTAGGTGAGAAACTTGTTTTCTCGCTCGGGATCAAAGCGCTTCGCGGCTTCGATGAGCCCCAGATTGCCTTCGCTGATGAGGTCCAGCAGATCCAGGCCCATGCCCTGAAACTTGCGCGCTTCCTTCACCACGAATCGCAGGTTGCCTTCCACTAAGTAGCGCAGACCTTCGGGGTTGCCGTCGTTCTGCCACATGCGCCCGTACTTCCGTTCCTCGCCCGCCGTCAGCAGTGGGAGGTCGCGGATGGAATCAAAATACTTGTCGAGGCTGCGCTCTTCGAGATGCCGTTGGGGCACGATTCACCTAGGTGTGGGGATCCAGCATAGCAAGAGGGCGGAAGCCTGTTCGAGTTAGCTGCGCTTGCGCAGTCCCTGAGGGCTCAGTTTCACCAGACTGGTGGGCTTCAAGTTCTTTTCAAAGGTGGGGTGATCCAGCTCGATGCCCGCGGCCCGCAGCTTTTCTTCATAGGTATCCGCCAACAACTGCATTTCTTCCTGCATTTTTTGCATGCGGTCCCGGAGGCTCATCACCACTTCCACACCCGCCAGGTTCACGCCCAGATCACGGGTGAGACTCAGGATGAACTCAAGGCGCTCCAGGTCCTCTTCCGAATAAAGACGGGTCTTCCCCTCTGTTCGGCTCGGCAGCAGGAGCCCTTCCCGTTCATAGAGCCGCAGGGTCTGGGGATGGATCTGGTAGCGGATGGCCACCACCCCGATCATGTAGCAACCAGCCTTGGAATCCCTTCGCATGGACTACCTCCCCGTCCCTGGCCGGATGGCCGCGTCGTTGAGCTCGCCCAATTCCCGCAGCAATTCCTTGCTGCGCTCATCCTGGATCAGGGGCGTGACCACCTGGATTTCCGCGAAAAAATCACCGCGCTGTTCCGAGCGGGGCACCGGCATGCCTTGCCCCTTGAGCCGCAGCTTGGAGCCACTTTGCGTACCCGGTGGAATCTTGATGGTGGTGTGGCCTTCGGGCGTGGGCACTTCCACTTTGGCGCCCAGGGCGGCCTCGGTATAGCTGATGGGTAATTTGAGATAAAGGTTGGGGCCACGCCGCTCGAAGCGCGGATCAGGCTCCACTTGGATCTGCAGATACAGATCCCCGGCACCGCCACCACGGCGACCGGCCTCGCCTTTGCCCGCCACGCGCAGACGGGTGCCGTCTTCCACGCCCGCCGGAATGGCCACCGTCACCGTTTCGTGCTTGGGATTGCGCCCGCGCCCCTGACATTCCCCGCAGGGTGGGGCTTTCTGTCCCGTACCACCGCAGGCATCGCATTCCACATGGCTCTTGAAAAAACCCATGCCCTGCTCGTGAACCCCGCGCCCTTTGCACACCGTGCAGGTGCTCTTGGTGCCCGAGGGCGCTTCGCCGGTGCCTTGGCAGAGCCGACAGGTCTCCGTGCGCGTCACATTGATGGGCAGCTTGGCCCCCCGGAACGCATCCGAAAACGCAATGCGAACCGTGTGCTGAAGATCCTCGCCCGGTCGCGGACCTGCGCGACGGGGTCGCCTGCCGCCCCCAAAGCCCTGAAAGAAATCGCCAAAGGTGCCACCCAGATCCCCGAAATCAAAGCTCTGTCCGCCCACCTGCGCGCCGGGCCCGTTGGGATCCCCGAACTGGTCATAGTTCTTCCGCTTTTCCGCATCCGATAGCACATCGTTGGCCGTGCTCAGATCCTTGAACTTGGCCTCCGCGTCCTTGTTGCCCGGGTTCAGATCCGGATGGTATTTCCGCGCCAGTTTTCGGTACGCCTTTTTGATGTCCTCTTCCGAGGCCGTCTTGGGAACTCCGAGGATCTTGTAGTAGTCAGGAACCATGGGGAAACGGTACCTAAATTTGAGCTTCAAGAGCTAAGATTTTTTTCGCCCACAAAAAAGCCGGGGAATTCCCGGCCTTTTTGGGGCGTAAGCGTTAGTTCACCACTTCCGCGTCGATGACATCGTCATCCTTCTTCTTGGCTTCGGGGGCAGGTGCCGCACCGCCCTCCGGCGTGGGCTCCGGCTGCTTGTACATGTGCTCGGCCATCTTGTGGGATTTCTGCTGGATGGTTTCCAGCGCCTTCTTGATGCGGTCCGCATCCATGGAACTGAGGGCTTCCTTGCCTTCGGTGATGGCGGCTTCCACTTCCTTCTTGTCTTCGTCGGGCAGCTTGTCGCCGTTTTCCTTCAGAAGCTTTTCCAGCTGGTAGATGGTCTGGTCCAGCACGTTCTTGTCTTCCAGCAGCTTCTTCCGGTTTTCGTCCTCGCCCTTGTGGGCTTCAGCTTCCTGCACCTTGGCTTCGATTTCTTCCTTGGACAGGCCCGTGGTGCCCGTCAGGGTGATGCTGGAATCCTTGCCGGTGCCCTTGTCCTTGGCAGTCACATGCACGATGCCATTGGCGTCGATGTCAAAAATGACCTCGATCTGGGGAATGCCGCGGGGTGCGGGCGGGATGCCAGCCAGGTGGAAGTGGCCGAGCAGCTTGTTGCCTTCCACCAGGGGGCGTTCGCCCTGGAAGACTTCAATATCCACGCCGGGCTGATTGTCCACGGCGGTGGTGTAGTTTTCACTCTTGCGGGTGGGAATGGTGGTGTTGCGGGGAATGATCACGCTCATCTGACCGCCGTTGGCATTGATGCCCAGCGAGAGGGGCGTCACGTCCAGGAGCAGCACGCCCTTCACATCGCCGGTGAGCACGCCACCCTGGACGCCCGCGCCCACGGCCACGACTTCATCGGGATTCACGCTCTTGTTGGGCTCACGACCAAAGATCTGCTTGACCAGTTCCTGCACCTTGGGAATGCGGGTGGAGCCGCCCACCAAGACCACTTCGTTGATCTCGTGGTGGCTCAGCTTGGCGTCCTTCACTGCGTTTTCGCAGGGCACCTTCAGCTTCTGCAGGATGGGTTCCAGCATGGCCTCGAAGCGCGCCCGTGTGAGCGTCTGAGTCAAGTGCTTGGGCCCGCTGGCATCAGCTGTGATGTAAGGAATGCTGATATCGGTCTGAGTGGTGGTGGACAGTTCACACTTGGCTTTTTCGGCGGCTTCCTTCATGCGCTGCATGGCCTCGGCCTGCTTGCGGAGGTCGATGCCCTCGGCCTTCTGGAATTCCTCGATGAGCCAATCGATGATGAGCTGATCGACGTTATCGCCACCGAGGTGGGTGTCGCCGTTGGTGGATTTCACCTCCACCACGCCTTCGGACACTTCCAGGATGGAAATATCGAAGGTGCCGCCACCGAAGTCGAAGACCGCGATGGTGCCGTCCTTTTTCTTGTCCAGGCCGTAGGCCAGAGCTGCAGCTGTGGGCTCGTTGATGATGCGCATCACTTCGAGGCCGGCAATGGCGCCCGCATCCTTGGTGGCCTGGCGCTGGGCGTCGTTGAAATAGGCGGGTACGGTGATGACGGCCTTCGTCACCTTTTCACCCAGGTAGGCTTCGGCGCTCTCCTTCATCTTGGTGAGCACCATGGCGCTGATTTCCTCGGGGCTCAGGTGCTTGCCTGCAATGTTCACGGCGCAACTGCCCTTGTCGGTGCGCTCCACCACGTAGTTCACAAGCTTCTGTTCCTTGTCGCTGTCAGCGAAGGGCAGACCCATGAAGCGCTTGATGGAGGACACGGTGTTCTTAGGCTGGGCCACCGCCTGGCGCTTGGCCGCGGTGCCCACCAACCGCTCGCCGGTCTTGGGGTTGAAGCCCACCACGCTGGGCGTGGTGTCGGAGCCTTCGGCGTTGGGGATGACCTTGGGCTGGCCGCCTTCCATGACTGCTACGCAGGAGTTCGTGGTGCCGAGGTCGATTCCGATGATCTTGGACATGGTTTCCTTCCTTCCGTCTGGGGTCGACCCGGGGTCGCCCGAATCCCAGTGTAGGACCCTAAAAAATCTTGTCAACATGATCTTCTAAAATAGACTCAAATTTTCTTCTTAAATTTTGTCATTATCTGTTCTGTTAAACTTTCTTGATGCTCGTGAGACCTTGCCCCATCTGCCGCAAACCCGTTTCCTGGGAGCTCAATCCCTGCCGCCCCTTTTGTTCGGAGCGATGCAAGGTGATGGATCTGGGCGCCTGGGCCACCGAAAGCTATCGCCTGCCCGAAAAGCCCGATGAGGAAAACGGGGAGGGCTGGACGGAACCGGCCGAAGGCGATTCCTAGGAAACTCCGGAACGATGGCAAACTGGGGCCGTGAAATCCTTGTTTCGCCATAGAATCCGCTCCCGGCCGATTCCCCTGCTGCTGCTCGGCAAGCCAAGGCGGACCTCCCGTCCTTTTTTTACGGCCCTTCACGAACGTCTGGATCAGGACGGGGAAGTGACCCTGGGCGATCTGGTGGACAAGGCCGAAGAGCAGACCTTTGGCCTGCTCATTCTGCTCATCGCCTTGCCCAGCCTCATTCCTGGATTGAACCTTGGCACTGCGCCGGTGGGCGGCTTGTTCATCATCTGGATCGGCTTCCAGATGGCCGCAGGACGAGCCAACCCCCAGATCCCCAACCGCCTCCGCGAGCAGCGCATCCACAAGGGCAAAGTGAAAGATGCCCTGGCCAAACTCGAAGGCTACCTGGACCGCATCAGCAAGGAATCCCGGGTTCGCCGCCCCCTCAACCAGCGCTGGATGGGTTTTGTGACTGGCCTGACCGGGTTTCTCCTGGCTTTGCCCGTGCCATTGCCCTTTGGCAACCAACTCCCTGCGGTCATCCTGGTACTGCTCGGCGCAGCCCTGCTGGAAGAGCGCCCTTCTTGGGGCTGGCTGGGCACGGCCGCGGCCCTGGGCAATGCCATCTATTTCGCCATGTCCTTCGATCTCATCGTTCGCGCCTGCGCCAAGGCCTTTGAAGCTCTGCGGCACTGGATCTCCTGATGCGTTTTGATGCCCTCACCCTTTTCCCGGAATTCTTTGAAACCGCCCGCCTGGGCGTAACGGGCCGGGCCTTTCGGGAGCTGGGCCATACACTCCATACCCATTCCTACCGCCCCTTTTCCGGCAATGCCAATGGCCACGTGGACGATTCACCCTTCGGTGGCGGGCCCGGCATGGTGCTGCGCCCCGAGGTGCTGCGGGACACCCTGGCTTCGATACCGCGGTCAGGGCTCGGTCGGGTCATCCATTTCACACCCGCGGCCCCACCCCTGACCCATGCCAAGGTGCTGGAACTGGCGCGGCTCGACCAGATGATTCTGGTCTGCACCCGCTACGAAGGGCTGGACCAGCGCGCCGTGGACCTTTATGTGGACGAAGAATTCAGCATTGGCGAGGCCGTGCTATCGGGCGGCGAGCTTCCAGCGCTCTTTTTGATTGATGCCGTATGCCGATGGCTACCCGGGGTATTGGGCAACGAGGACAGCGCCGAGCAGGATAGCTTTGCCACCGGCTTGCTGGATCATCCCCATTTCACCCGCCCAGAGACCTTTGAAAACCACCCCATTCCCGACGTGCTCCGGGGCGGCAACCACGGTGCCATCGCCCTGTGGCGCCTGCGGGAAGCCATGGCCCGCACCCAGCGCCTGCGCCCCGATTTGTGGCAACTATTCCTGAAGCAGCGTCTCCCTCATCTACCCAGACCCGAACAGTGGGTGGCTTGGCAGGTGGAGCACCCCGAGGACTGGGACCGGGCCAAACCCAAGGGTTGGAAAGGATTTTCGCCTTGCCTCTCAAGGGAGTTCCGGTAAACTGATTGGCCCCCCGTGTGGGGCTTTTCGTGTGCTATGTCCCCGGCCCCTGATCGCCATGCCGTGCCGGACCGCTAGCCCCAGAGGAAACCATGAACATCATCGACAAGCTCGAAGCCGGCCTGCTTCGCCACGACCTTCCCCGCATCAGCCCCGGCGACACCGTCAAGGTGCACGTCAAGGTGAAGGAAGGCGAGAAGGAGCGCATCCAGATCTACCAGGGTGTCGTCATCGGCATCAAGGGCGGCGGCATCCGCACTTCCTTCACCGTTCGCAAGATCTCGAACGGCGTGGGCGTGGAGCGCGTATTCCCCCTGCACAGCCCCTCCATCGACAAGCTGGAAGTGGTCCGCAGCGGCAAGGTGCGGCGCGCCAAGCTCTACTTCCTGCGCGAGAAGCTCGGCAAGAAGGGTCGCCTCAAGGAAGTCCGCCGCGAGACCACGGTCGCCGCAGCCGAATAACACCTTTACAGATCATCCCAGAGAGCGCCTTCGGGCGCTTTTTGTGCGTACGGTGACATATCCGTGGCATCAGAGGATTAGGCTGAAGGCTTAACCCACCCTCCACGGAGTCACCATGAAACTGATTCAACTCGGAATGTTTACAACGGTCCTGGCCCTGAGCACCATTGGCGCCACCGCCCAGGAAGTTCAATACGGGGTGCAGGCAGGCGTCAACCTGCCCCTGAGCGATCTGGACAAGCAAGTGGATGGCCATCCTGGCTTCACCCTTGGCGGCCACCTGGGCCTGTATTACGGCAACGGCCACGAACTGCGGCCTTGGCTGGACTTCACCTACTACAGCGGCAGCAACCTGGTGTTGTCTGGCGCCAAGAACACGGTCTCAGGCTTTGGGGCAGGTGCGGATTATCTCTACTACTTCCAGACACGGCCCCAGGGCATCTACGCCACGGGCGGTCTCGGCCTGCGCAACTGGACCGTTAATCCGGATGTGGGCGCCAGCACCACCAAGACTTCGCTCTCCTTGGCAGTGGGCGCGGGCTACCGCTTCAATCGCTCGGTCTCAGGCGAAGTCCGCTATGTCATCGGCCAGTTCCAGTCCCCCAATGGTCAGGCCAGCTCCCTGCAGGCCCTGGCTTCCCTTAGGTTCTAGGAGTGTGTCCAAGCAATGGGTGGGGGCTGCGCTGGGGCGCCAGCCGAGGGAGGCAAGGAAGGCGACGAAGGCCCTCTCGGTATCGCCTTTGGCGATACGCGAGACAGACTGAGATTTGGTGGACCCAAGGTCGAGGAACCTGACGAAGCTTCCCGAAAGCTGCCGCCCCAGCCCGAAGGGTTGATGGCAAAGGGTTCCCATACGGCGTCAGCGGGCTTGAACGGTGTGCCTGCACCGCCCTGCGCCCGCTTCCTTGCCTTGGAACCCTTTGCCGTCAACGCAGCCCCTATCGATTGCTTGGACACACTCCTAAAGCTTTTCCCACCCCACCCGCCCCTTGGCGATGAAGGCCGGGCCATCCAGGCCCTGGCCTTCGGCTCGGGCCAGCAGGATTTGGAGCAATTCCGCCGTGGCCTCTGCATCGGCCAGGGCCCGATGGGGCTGGCGATTGTGCAGGTGCAACACCTCGCAAAGGGCAGCCAGGGAACAACGGGCTGCCTCCGGCACCAGGGCCTTGGCCAGCTTGCGGGTGCAGAGCAGCGTATGACGGCGCCAGAGACCTTCCGGTAAATAGGCTTTCAGAAACGCGCCATCGAAGGGCGCGTGGTGGGCCACCCACACGCGACCTTCCAGTTCTTCGGCCAAGCGAAGGGCCACCTGCTCCCAGTTCGGGGCGCCCGCCAGCAACACGGGCGTGATACCCGTGAGTCGCTGAATCGAGAGAGGAATGGCCCCTTCAACCGCACAAAGGGATGCAAAACAATCCTCCCGCAGAGCACCACTGAGCCGCACCACGCCCACTTCGGTGATTTCGGCAGCGGGTACGAAGCGCTCGTCCCGGGTCCACATGGCCTTGGGACCACCACCGGAGGTTTCCAGATCGACAACCGCAAAGCGCAGGGCGTGCAGATCCACGTCGGACTCAGGCAGCCACGCCGTGTCGCTGCCCATGGCCTTCAGGCGCTGAGGAGCGTCTTGAGGCCTTCCCGGAACAGCACCTCGGCCTTGCGACCTGATTTTCGCTGTACTTTGCCCAAGCCAAAGTTGGGATGATCCATCCACATCCCGTCTTCCCATTTCATGGCGGGGCTGTAGGGCTGGGCCTTGGTGCCGGCCTGCTCGGTGATCATCAGCTCCTGGAAGCGGCTGGGGCTGGAGGCCGGTTTGGGCGATGAGGCAGTGGCCATGCGCGCCGGGCGCGGGGCGGCAGTGGCCTTGGCAGGCTTTTCCGCTCGGAATTTGTGCACGGAATTGCAACTGGTGCAGATGAGCTTTTCGGGCGTGCCATCGGTGATGGAGAGGATCCGGTGCCGCGTCTCTCCTTTGCAGCGCCCACAGGGTGCGTCGAGATCCATGCCTGCGTAATAAGACTTAACCATGGCTCCAGTCTAGCGCGGATGCGGTCCTTCGATGGCATCCGCGCCCAGGAAAACCGCCAAGCAGTTCAGGGCGGCGTCCAATCCTCGCATTCGCGCCTTGGTGGGCTGGATGCCCGCCTCCCACCAGAGACCGCGTACTTCCAACACCCCGCGATCCCGATGGAATTTAGGGTCCAGGCGCCCCACCAGGCGTTCGCCTTCCAGGATCGGAAGTACGTAATACCCATAGGTGCGCTTGGCTTCCGGCGTAAAGGCCTCGAACCGATAGTCGAAGTTGAACCGGCGCAGGGCCCTGGCGCGATCCCGGAGAATAGGGTCGAAGGGGCTCAGCAGCCGCAGCATGGACGGCGCCTCAGGCAGGTCCGCCAGACGCACCTCCCAATCCGAAAGCGCAAAACCCGACTGGGGCTCCGAACCGTCCGCACCTTCGAGGGTGACCGAAACCAGTCGTCCTGTTTTCGCCGCGGCCTGACACCAAGCCCGTGCCTCCGAAAGCTCGATCACATTCCAGAAGGCGGCGAGTTCCTTGGCCGTAAAGACGACCAATCGCTCAGCGGCGGTGGCGCAGGCCCATTCCCGGTGGGCTTCCGGGTCTGGCTCGGGAAGGTGGTGCACCTGGGGCAGCACCCGCTCGGCCAGATCATACCGCTTGTGGAAATTCACCCGCCCGGCGATACCCAAACGGCCCGTGCGCCAGAGATAGTCCAGGGCCGCCTTTTGAGGTTTCCAGCCCCACCATGGGCCCCGCTTTTCCGGATGGTCAAAATCGGCACTTCGCAGGGGGCCTTCGGCATCAATTCGCGCCAATACATGGGCACACACCGTTTCGCTTTCATCTCCCAGCAGGTTCCGCCACCAGGGATGGGCTTCGATCCGGGGCTGGTCCTGGCGGAACCGGGGCTTCCAGTGGGGATACCACTCCGTGGGAATCACGGAGGCATCGTGGGTCCAACCCTCGAAAAGGGCGCGGTCTTTTTCAAGCAAGGCTGTGAGCTGGGCAGGACGGTAGCCATGCAGGCGGCTGAAGAGGGTCAGGTCGTGGGCCCGCCCCGCCACGTTGATGGTGTCCACCTGCACAAAACCAAGCCGGCAGATGGTTTTCAGCAATTCAGGCTTGGTGGCGCGCCGCTCCGGGTTTTCCAATAGACCCTGGGCCCCCAGGAACAGGTGCCGAACATCGGAGGAGGGAATTGAAACGTCGGTCACGGGCGGAATCTTTCAGGAAAGGCTGGCATCACAGAAAGAAGATTCCATACGCTCCAGCCAAAAAGAAGGCAGAATTCCCTCCATCCCCGTTCAGCATCCTCCACCACCCCTTCACAGGAGACTCCCGCCATGGCGACCATGAAAAACATTCTGGAAGGGAAGGGCTATTCCTTCTTCTTCGTGCAGCCCGACGCCCAGGTTCACCACGCCCTGAAAATGCTCACAGAAAAACGCATCGGCGTGGTGCTGGTGATGGATGGCGAGCGCCTGCTGGGGATTTTCTCTGAGCGCGATTTCGTGCGCCTGGCGGTGAAATCGGGCAGTTTCTCCCCCGAGATCCCCGTGGGCGATGTGATGACCAGCCAGGTCTTCTACGTGAAGCTGACCACCACCGTGGATGAATGCATGGCGCTCATGACCGAAAAACATATCCGCCACGTCCCCGTCATGGACGGCAAGATGGTGGTGGGCGTCGTGTCCATCGGCGATGTGGTGAAAGAGCTGGTGGCCGAACGCGAGAGCGTGATTCGCGGCCTCGAAGGCTACATTGCGGTGCGCGATTTCCCCACCTGATCCCCAACACCCACCAAAGAAAAACGGGCCTCGCTGAGGCCCGTTTTTCTTTGGTGGGTGTTGCATTAGCCCATGGGTTCTTCGTGTTTGCAGGCCGGGCAAAGTAGCACGGTGATGGGGTCCTTGCCGCGGGGCTTCTTGGTTTTTTCAGTCAGGTACGGGTTCTTGCACGCGGGGCAACTCATGGGCACGGGCTTGTCCCAGGCGGTGAAATCACATTTGGGATACTTCGTGCAGCCGTAAAAGATCTTGCCGAAGCGGCTCTTGCGGGGGCTCAGATCGCCACCGCACTTGGGACAGGGCACGCCCAGGATTTCCTTTTTCACGGTCTTGCACGTGGGATAGTCGATGCAACAGATGAACTCACCGTAGCGGCCATGGCGCTTTACGAAATGCTTGCCACAGGTGGGACATTTTTCATCAAGCGGAACATCGGCGGGCACGGGAATGCCCTTGGGATCGGCCTTCACGATGCCCTTGCACTTGGGGTAGTTGGGGCAGGCCCAGAAGGGCCCCCACTGGCCCTTGCGCAGGGTCATGGGACTGGTGCCGCAATTCGGGCATTCGGGGGCATCCTCGGGCTCATCCATGGGCTCGAGTTCTTCTGTGTGATCACATTCGGGGTACTTGGAGCAGCCCAGGAACAGGCCGTTCTTGCCGTAGCGCTTGAGCATGATCGATTTGCACTTCTTGCACTTCACGTCCGTGGGCACGCCCGCCTTGAGGTTGGCCATGTCCTTGCTCGCACTCTTGAGCAGTATCTCAAAGGGTCCGTAGAACGCCTTCATCATCTTTTCGTAACTGATCTCACCGCCTTCGATGCGGTCCAACTGATCTTCCATGCCGCTGGTGTAACGGGGATCCATGAGTTCGGGGAAGCCCTGTACCAATAGATCCGTGACCGCCATGCCGATCTCGGTGGGCTTGAAGCGACCTTCCACCTTCTTCACGTAATCGCGGTTCTGGATGGTGGAAATGATGCTGGCGTAGGTGGAGGGACGGCCAATGCCATCCTCTTCCAGTTCCTTCACCAGGGTGGCTTCCGAGAAGCGCGCCGGGGGCTTGGTGTGCTGCTGATCAGTTTCCAGGGTCTCCAGTTTCAGGCTTTCGCCCTTCTTGAGATCTGGCAGGCCCACATTTTCTTCTTCCTCGTCTTCGGTGGCATCCATCTGCTCGGCAGCACTTTCCACCTTGTCGGCGCGGTAGGCGGCGAGCCAGCCAGGGAAACGCTCGATCTCGCCCTTCGCCTCAAAAGTGGCCACTTCACCGCTCTCTAGGGCGCTTTCGGCCTCCACCACCGTTTCGTCGAAACGGGCCGCTTCCATTTGACAGGCCACGGTGCGGCGCCAGATCAAGGCATAGAGCCGGAATTCATCGTTGCCCAGATGGCCCCGCAGGCTTTCGGGGGTGCGGTTGATGTCCGTGGGGCGGATGGCCTCGTGGGCATCCTGGGCCCCGGCCTTGCCCGCGTAGAGCTTGGCCTTGGCAGGAAGGTAGTCCTTGCCCCATTTCTTCTGGATGTACTCGCGGGCGGCCTCGATGGCCTCGGGTGCCAGTCGCGGCGAATCCGTGCGCATGTAGGTGATGAGACCCACGGGCCCTTCTCCGAAATCCATGCCTTCATACAGGCGTTGGGCGTTCTGCATGGTGCGCGACACGGAAAAGTGCAGCTTGGTCGCGGCTTCCACCTGGAGCTTGGCGGTGGTGAAGGGCGCGGCTGCATTGCGCTTCTTTTCCTTGGTTTCCAGGCCTGACACCTTCCAAGCCGCCTTTAGAATCTGATCGCGCAGGCCATGGGCCTGTTTTTCGTTCTTGATCCGCGCCTTGGTTTCCTTATTACCGAGCTGCAAGGCCTGGCCGTTGAGCTTCACCAGCTTCATCCAGAACTGGGGCGGCAGCTTGGCCGCAAACTTGCCCTTCAACACCCAATATTCCACTGGCTTGAAGGCCTGGATTTCATGCTCGCGGTCCACAATCAAGCGCAGGGCCACGCTCTGCACCCGACCCGCAGAGAGTCCGCGCTTCACCTTGTCCCAGAGCACCTGGCTCACCTTGTAACCCACGATGCGATCCAGCACCCGGCGCGCCCGCTGGGCATCCACCAGCTGCTGGTTGATTTCGGTGGGGGCGGCCATGGCCTTCTGAATACCATTTTGGGTGATTTCATTAAAGAGGACGCGCTTCACCTTGAGCGACTTGGGCGGCTTGATGGCTTCCAGGAGATGCCAACTGATGGCTTCCCCTTCGCGGTCAGGGTCAGTGGCGAGAATCAGTTCATCCACGCCCTTGGCCGCAGCCCGCAGGCCCTGCACCACCTTGGCTTTGGTGGCCGGGATTTCATAAACTTCATGGAAATCCCCCGCCACATCGATGACCGGCACCTTCTTGCCGCCCACCTCCACGGCCTCCTTGGTGGGCAAGTCGCGGATATGGCCCACGCTCGCCATGACTTTGTAGCCTTTTCCCAAATATTTGGTGATGGTCTTGGCCTTGGAGGGGCTTTCGACAATGACGAGCTTGGTCACGTAGCACTCCCGGTTCATTCAAAAGTGGATCATCCCATGGCCGTCAAGGGCGGTTTATTCCCAGCGGCAAACTTTGAAGGTCTTCCAGTATGTCTGCCGAGGACCGGCAAATCCGCGCCGCGCCTTCGCGCAACAGTGAATTCGGGCCTTCGGAAAGGGGATTTTCGGGCGCTCCGGGACAGGCCCAAAGTTCCCGGCCCAGGTCCAGGGCCAGGCGGGCGGTCACCAGCGACCCCGACTTGAGCTTGGCCTCCAGCACCACCACCCCCTGGGTCCAGGCGGCCAGCAGCCAATTCCGGCGGGGAAAATGCCATTTCTGGGGTTTGGCGTCAGGCGGAAAGGGCGTGATCACGCCCCCGCCCGCGGCCACCATGCGGTCCATCAACATGAGGTGTTCCGGCGGATAGGGATGATCCAGGCCCGAGCCCATGACTCCCCAGGTGGGGCCCACCTCCAGGGCGCCCAGGTGGGCCGCCCCATCGATGCCCCGGGCCAGGCCCGAAAGCACCGCCACGCCCGCCTTGGTAAGTTCCCCCGCCCAACTCCGAGCTCGCGCCCTTCCCAGTGGGCTGGGTTCCCGACTGCCCACGAGGGCCACCGCAAGCATGGAAGGTGGAAGGCTACCGCGCGCCCAAAGCGCCACCGGGTAGGGCAATTCGGATAGAAGGGGTGCCGCATCAATATCAGAAGGCAGCCACAGGCGGGCCCCGCGCGCCTCGGCCTGCTGACGCAACCGGGCCGGGTCCAGGCCATTGAGGTCGGCTTCAGATTCGGCGTCCAGCTTGGGCCTCACGCCAGCCTGGAGGCTGGCCCAGAGCTGCGCCTTCCTGCCCTCGGGCCAGGACAAGATCGTGAAGGCTAAGGCCCAGCGGTCGAGGTCCATGGAAACCAGCTTTGAGAATTCCCTACCATCGCCGGGAAGCCGCCCCTCCGCAAGCCTTCGCGTAATTCGCCTTGAGTTTCCGGGTGGAATTGGTAAACTAGCTTTCCTTTGGCTGTGCCGTACCCGGAAATCTGTGAGGTTGCCATGTCCCGTCAATGCGAAGTCTGCGGTAAGAAGCCCCAGTTCGGGCACAACGTCAGTCACGCCCACAACATCACCAACCGTCGCTGGAATCCCAATCTCCAGCCCGTCCGCGCCCTCGTGAACGGGGTGCCCAAGCGCATCCGCGTCTGCACCTCCTGCCTCCAGGCCGGCAAGGTCATCAAGAACGTCTGAAGCCGCTGGATCACGGAGCGCCGCAGTGCGGCGAGCGAGAGGATCCACGAGCTTCAGAATATGGGTGTGGTCAAACAGCTGGCGGAACGGGCCAGTCGGTTGTTGCCTCGCCGGATCACGGAGCGCGCCGCAGTGCGGCGAGCGAAGTGAGGATCCAGCGAGCTTCAGAATAAGGTTTGAGTGGGTCAAACAACTGGGCGGTCCAACGGGCCGCCCAGTTGTGTTTCCTTGCCTGGATCACGGAGCGTAGCGGGCGAAGTAAGGATCCAGCGCCTGATCTTTCATTCGGGCACCGGCCCCCATTCCATCGATCCCACCGCCCTGCCTACCGCCACGCTAAACTGAGCCCATGCTGCTTGGCCTGGATACCACCACTGAACGTCTGCATCTGGCCCTGGTGGCCCCAGCGAGGGCCTGGACCCGCGCCCTGAGGGTGGAGCCCGGCCAAAGCCACAGCACGGTATTGCTGCCTGCCCTGCAAGCCCTGCTCACCGAGGCAGGTATCGTGCCCTCGGCGCTCACTGGGTGCATCACCTGTGTTGGCCCGGGCGGTTTCACCAGCCTGCGCACCGGCGTCGCCACGGCCGAAGGCTTGGCCCTCACGGGAGTGCCCGTCTGGGGATTCTCCGCCTTTGAACTGCGGGCCCGGGCCCTACGGGTGGGCGGTTTGTCTGGTCCCAGCTGGATTCTGCTGGATGGCCAGCGCACGGAGGCCTTTGCCCAGAAATGGGATGGTGAGGCCCTAACGCCCGCCACCAAACACCCCAGCGCCGAACTGCCCACCCTGCTTGGGAGCGACCTCTGGTGGGCGCCTGCCGCCTTCCGGGCCAAGCTCGAGCCGGTGCTCGGATCCTCGGGAACGATGCTGGAAGATGAAGAAAACGTCACCCTCCAAGCCCTGGTGGAACTCTGCCGGGAAAAGACGGGGCTGCCACCCGAGAATCCCCTGGTGCCCTTCTACCTGCGCGAAACCGATGCGGAGATGAACTTCCCCCATGCCTCTGCCCATCTGAGCGAGGCCCTGCGCCGGGGCCACGCGCGGTGATGCGCCATCTCGGCCCCGGCTCCGCCCTGCCCGCCTGGGTGGAGGCCCTGGATCTGGCCGTTTTCGACACCGCCTGGGGCCCCCTGGAGGACCATGAAGAACTGTGGCTGGTGGAAGGGCTCGGCTATGCCCGTTGGAGCCTGGTGGCCGTGGTGGGCGAAGCGGAGCTGCTGCGCATCGCCGTGACTCCCGAAGCCCGCGGCCAAGGCCTGGGTCGCCAACTCCTCGCCAATAGCTCCCGCGCCCTGCAGGCCCTCGGGATCACCCAGTTCCGTCTGGAAGTCCGCGTGTCCAACACCCCCGCCCGCCACCTCTACGAAGCCGAAGGCTGGCACTTCCAGGGCATCCGCAAAGGTTATTACCGGGATGGGGAGGATGCGGCGCTGTACGGAAAGGAATCCCTTTGAGCAAAGGTCCTCGCGTCGTCATGCCTCCCGGCCTTTCGTCCTTGCTGGTGGGCCTGGCACTTCTTCTTGGGCCCGGCTGCGAGAAAAGTGAGGCCGCCCGCCGCAGTGATTTTGAGCGCGACCTGGAGTTGGGAAAGGTTGATGAAACTGGCAAACGTGTTCGCGTTGCGGAGCGCATGCGACCCAAAAAAATCCCCAGTCGCCCGCCTGAACGGTGGCTGGAATCGACTGGCCTACCGCCTGTGACCCTCCAAGGAAATTGGGGCTCCCCGCTCGATCTGGGCGTTGCCTTCCCTGCGCCCCAATCGACCCTGCTGGAGGATGGCTCTTTCCTTCTGACCGGTGGGCGGACTGGAAATCCCCTGGGGAGCAAGGCTCTGCTATTTAACCCAGCAAGTGGAGCCCTTCGTCCCCTTGCCATGGAAGTGCCGCTTCCTCCCGGTTCCCACATCGCCCTTAAACTTCCCGATGGGAGCGTTTTTCTGATCAAAACCGGCGCCGGAATCCCTTCCACTGCGCGAGTGATCCCCTGGGAAAATCGTGTCGACTCGTTGCCCGCCCCGCTGCCCACGCGCACTGCCGAAGAATGCCGAGGCACACTGCTGCCCGATGGGCGGGTGCTCCTTTTCATGGCTGGCTACGACGCCGAGCAAAAGCCCTGCGCCCAGGTTTATGACCCCAAGGATCGGCAGTGGCGGCTGACCGAACCGCCACCCTTCTTTCCTGCGCGGGGGGTTTTAACGTGGCTTGGGGAAGGGCGCCTGTTGATCACGGGAGGGTGGGATGCGCAAAAGGGTGGCAACCTCCACCAGGCCATGATCTTCGATCCTCAAACAGGTCATTTCAAGGAAACGGGCCCCATGCATTCGACCCGTCGAAACCATACGGCCACCCTTCTACCCACAGGCCATGTGCTGATTGCCGGTGGTTATGACACCAATCAAGAATTGGATACGACGGAGCTTTTTGATCCTGTGGCCCGGACATTCCACCCCGGACCCAAGCTCCCCTTTTCCCCTGGCCCGCCACGGGGCAAGGCTGCTGGGGTCGGGCAACCTGCTGCTGAGCTCCGGTTCCGCACTCCTGCTCCTGGATGGGCATACGCTCCAACTGCAAATCCTGAAGAGCCCCGAAGCGATTGTGCCTGATGCGAGTGGTACCGATCTGGAGCATGCGGCGGATGTTTGGCGAGAAAATGCGGCGCTGGCATTAGATTCAACGGGCACCCCCTGGCTCTTTGGAGGAACTCGTTTGAAAGTGGGTCAGCACGGCCTGGAGGATATGACCTCACGGACAGCCCTGTCATTGCACTGACTGCGGCGCCAACGCGCCTGATTCATTCGCCCTTCCTGAACATCACGATCCGATTGCTATTGGTGCCCTTGGCGTTGTTGTCCACGCCCCAAATATTGGCGGTTTTGGTGAAGGTCTGTTCGTTCACCAGCACGCCCATGGGGCGGAAGCCCGCGCGAATGCCCAGGGGCAGCACGATTTCTTCGAGACGAATGGTGCCTTTGCGGATTTCGCCCACTTCGAAGGCCACATGACCGCCGGGCTGGGTGATGCGAAACAGCTCGTGAAAAACATCCTGCATGGTGTCGCCCCAGGCGTCCACGGTGCGGGACATGGTGATACCACGGGCGATCTCGGCGGCATCCAGACCGCAGAACCAGCAACGCAGCCAGTTGTCGGCGGCGTACTGCACCACATCGAGGAAGGGCGGGCTGGTGACCGTGAGGGCGATGGAATCCGCCTCCAGGCCGGGGGTGCGCCGGGCATCGCCCGTGAGAAAACGGGGATCCTGGGCTGCTACAGCAAGGTTTTGGCGCGTTTCTTCCGAGAGATCGGAGAGAAGCTGGCGGGATTTTTTCAGGATGAGCTTCCGGGTATCCCGGTACTCGGGCGTTTGCGCGCGCTTGCGATTGATCTCCACCTGCTTTTCGGCGCTAAGGGCCTGGTTGGGTGGCAGGGTGTAGACGGAGAAAAAACCGGGTGAATGACCGGTCAACCGATTGGTGGCCACCATGCGAATCCACGCATCGATGCCATCCAGCTCGCCGCGTTGCTCCCGCGATAGAAACCACGCCCGCAGGCCTCGAATTTCCGCCTCGGTGTCCGGGTGAAAGAACATTGAAAGATCCAGCCCGCCTTCGCTTCCACGTTGGGGGATGAGCGCCAAGCGGGCTTCGATGACCTCGGGGTCGGGCGGCGTCAGGCGCGGCCGCGCCAGGATTTCCGAGAGCGGATTGATATCGTTGGCCGCCACTCGCCGCCCCAGCAGGGCCGCCTCCAGGGCCGTGGTGCCGCGCCCGCTGAAGGGGTCGTAGATGCGGCCCCCAGGCTGGGTCAGGTGCTCGATGAAAAGCCTTGGCAACTGCGGCTTGTAGCAGGCCCGGTACGAAATTTCGTGCAGGCTGGAAGCCTGCCGCTGGCGGGAGGTCCAGAATTCCCGGGTCCAGCAGGGAATGCGCTCGCCTTCGGCCACCACCTCGGACCAGAAGCCTTCGTCACCTTCGGCCAGGGTCTCCAGAAAGGCCCGACGGGTGGCGAAAGGGTCCCGGTGACGCAGCTTGGTCATTCTTGCTCCTGGATCCAGGGTAGCCTTTTCTCGATGGAGACCGAACCCAAGCCGAAACGGCCCCCGGAATTGCATCGCCTGTACACGGCGGTGTTCCTGCTCGTGCTCATCGGCGTGCTCTTCCGAGGGTACCGGATTGTCAGCAACCAGGTGGAAGGTGGCCTCGACGCCACCAGCCGCTGGGCCTTGCTGGCCCTGGGTTTGGCCAACACCCTCGCCATCGGCACCCTGCTCTTCATCATCGCCCGCACCCTGGCCAAGCTCTATTTCGAGCGGCGCCGGGGCATCCTGGGGGCGCGCATCCGCACCCGCCTGGTGGTGGCCTTTTTCGTGGTCTGCTTCGCCCCCAGCCTGCTGCTATATCTCACCGGCAAGGATTTCATCAGCAAGAACGTGAAGCGCTGGTTCCTGCCTGAAACCCAGCAGCTCATCACCGATGGCGACCGCCTCACGGAGGCCTTCCACAAGCAGATGGAAGCGCGGCTGCACATCGCCTTGGAGCGCCTGCCCCAGAACCCCACGGGAGATGTGGAGGATCTGCGCCAGGAGGCCGGGCTCGATCTATTGGTGCGGCAGAATCCGGGCACCCTTTCCCAGGCCCTCGCACCCGAACTGCCAGCCCCTGATCTCACGGGCGTGGTTACCGAACTCACCCGCCAGGACACGGGCCAGGGATTATGGGTGCTGAGCGCCACCGCTGTGGCTCGGCCCGGACCCCGCTTCGTGGCAGGACTGTTCATCCCCAGGGAGTTGCACGAAGGCATCATGCGGTTGGATCGCCGATCCCGGGATTCTTCCCAGATCCACGCCTTTCGCAACAGCCTCGAAACCCTGCCCCAAAACACTTTTCTGCTGCTCACGTTGACCACGCTCTTTTTCGCGGTGTGGGTGGGCCTCGCCATCGCCCGCACCATCTCTGAACCCGTGCGCGCCCTGGCCAAGGCCGCCCAGCGCGTGGGCACCGGGGATCTGGACGTGGTGCTGCCCGTGCATGGCGAAGACGAACTGGCCTTCCTCTCCCAAAGCTTCAACGCCATGACCCGGGATCTGCGCCAGAATCGTGAAGCCATCGAAGCCCAGGCCGAGCGCATCGAGCGGCAGCGGGCCTATCTGGGGCAATTGCTGGAAGCGCTTCCCGTGGGCGTGCTGGGCTGGAACAAGGATGGCGAGCTGCGCACCTTCAACCCCACTGCCCGCCGGTGGCTGGGCCTGGAAGACTGGGATCCCATCACGAGTGGCTGGAGTGAATTGGCCGGACAGCCACGCCTGGGTGGCCTGCCAGCCCTGGTGCGCGAGGTGCGCGATACCCGCCATGCCCAGGAGGAAGAACTGCGCATCGGCGGCGAGGGCGATGGCCGCCCCGTGCGGGCCATCATCGTGCCCATCTCCGATGGCGGCGAACTGGCGGTGCTGGAGGATCTTTCGCTGCTGGCCCAGGCGGAAAAACGGGCCGCTTGGCAGGAAGTCGCCCGGCGCATGGCCCACGAAGTGAAGAACCCCCTCACACCCATCCAACTCACGGCCCAGCGCCTCCTGCGCCGCGCCCGCGAAGGGCGCCTGGATCCCCAGATCGTGACCGAAGGCGCCGAAACCATCCTTGTGGAAGTGAGCAGTCTGTCGCGGCTGGTGGATAGCTTCAGCCGCTTTGCCAAACTGCCTGCACCCCAGCCCCAGCCCCTGGATGCCTGCGAACTGCTGCGCCAAGTGCAGGCGCTGTACGCGCCCATTCACCCTGCCATCCGGTTTGATCTGGCCTTGCCCGATGGCCCCGTGGCCGTGCGGTGGGATGGCGACATGATCAAGCGCGCCCTGATCAATTTCGTGGACAACGCGGTGAGTGCCCTAGACGGCAAAGGCGCCATTACCCTGCGCCTGGAACCTGCCAGGGACCAGGTGGACCGGGTGCAATTGGAAGTGGAAGATGATGGCCCCGGCGTGCCCGAAGAAGCCCGGGAGCGACTCTTCGAACCCTATTTCTCCACCAAGCGCAAGGGCACGGGCCTGGGCCTGGCCATCGTCCGCCGCATCGCCCAGGATCACGGCGGCGAAGCCCAATACCGGCCGCTGACCCCGGGCAGCCGCTTCTCGCTGATCCTGCCGGTGGCGCCACTGGGGTAGGCCGATACCCATGCTTTACCACCCCTGGCTGCCAGACTCGACATGCGGCGGGACAGCTACCACTGCCCACCATCAAGAGGGTCTTGAGCCTAACGGAAACAAACGGCCGAAGAGGGTTGCCGCTACTCGTCGTTATTTTCGTTGTCACTTTCGATCGCGCGATCGGCCGACCTCGCCAGCTTGATCGCCATGGTCAGCGTGCGTTCAATCAGTGCGTCTTCGTTTTCCACGGTCAATTGGCCCGAGGAAATGTAGGCGGCCAGAAGGGTGGAGGCCATTTCGCACACAACACTCTCGCTGTGTTGCAGGCGCAGGAAAGTCTCTTCAACCATTTGTGAATCTCCCTATGGGTTACCCTCATTCCTGGATGTCTCACCAGGCTGAGGGTAATCAGGAATGCTAACTTTCCTCGCCTGAGTTGGAGGTGCCCCACAGCTCGGCCGAATCGGGAGTGGGGTGAAGGGTTCTTGTCCTTCGCCGAATGGCAGGCGGACTTAACGAACTAGGGTCAGTCCCGCACCACACTGAACACCGGCATGCCCTTGAGCTTTTCTCGTCCCGGCAGTTCATCCACTTCCACAAACAGGGTCAGGGCGATGGCCTGGGCGCCGGTTCGTTCCACGAGGGTTCGGGCCGCTACGGCAGTGCCGCCGGTGGCCAGCACATCATCCACCACCAGCACACGATCTCCAGGCTTGAAGGCGTCCTTGACGATTTCCAGCGCATCCTCGCTGCCATCGGTGGTCTGGTAGGTTTCGCGGATGGTGGCGCCGGGGAGCTTGCCGGGTTTGCGGGCGGGCACAAAGCCCAGGCCCAGCCTTTGCGCCAGGGCCGAGCCGAAGATGAAGCCGCGGGATTCCAGGCCCAACACATGGGTGGGTTGGAGGGTCGTGACCGGCGCTGCCATGGCTTCCACGGCCAGACTGAAGGCCTTGGCATCCACCAGCAGGGGCGTGATATCTCGAAACAGAAAGCCGGGCTTGGGGAAGTCGGGCACTTGGTGGACGTAGGTTTTGAAATCCATGGGGGGGCTCGCTAGGAACGAATCTCGAAGGGAAAGGGTAGTGATTTTCCCTCAGAAAGGGGGCTCCAGTCCACTCTCGAAACACGGCTGAACGTGTTGCCGGCCTCCAGCGCGGCGTGCAGTGCGTCCATCAGCAGCGCCTCCCCTTCGGCAACGCCGGTCACGGTGCCATCCCATTCGTTGCGCACAAAGCCCGCCAGGCCGAGGCCTTCCGCGGTCTCCTGCACAAAGTACCGAAAGCCAACGCCCTGCACGCGACCATGCACTGCGAAGGCCATCCTCACAGATGCTCTCCATTTAGTTCGCCCACAAAACCCTGGGCCTTGTTCATGCTCTCCAGGCCATGTCCAGGCGCAAGGGCGTCAGGGAAACCCATCCGCCTAGCGCCGCCTCGGCATCGCTGCCGGGGGTCATGGCATAGGTGGGGCCCACATTCCCGCCAATCCAGTAGTAGGTTTTGCCGCGAGGATCTTCCCGGCGCTCCACCACATCGTGGTAGGTGCGGTTGTCCTGAAGGGCGAGGCGGAAACCCTTGGCTTCGCCCTTCGGGAAGTTGAGGTTCCAGATGCGGTTTTCCGGAAGTTCCAGGGATTCCCACCGCTCCAGGAAGGTCTGCAGCCAGGGTTCCACTCGGGCGGTATCGGCCTCGGGATGCATGGACAGCGCAGCCGCGCGGGAACCCTGAAGTCGGCCTTCAAAGGCGGCGGCCACGGTACCCGAATAGAACACATCCTCGCCCAGATTGAGCCCATGGTTCAGGCCCGACAGCACCCAATCGGGTGTCCGGCCCAGGAGTGCCCGGATCCCCAACAACACGCAGTCCACCGGGGTACCATCGCAGGCGTAACGGTCGCCCCCCAGATCCTGCAAACGCAGAATGCCATGGAGGCTCAAGGCGCTCGAAATGCCCGAGCGGTTGCGGTCTGGTGCCACGGCCACCACCCGACCAAAGCGGGAGGCCACTCGAGCCAGGAACTCCAGCCCCGGTGCCCACAGGCCATCGTCATTGGTGAGGAGGATCAGCCGGTCGTGCATGCCCCCAGGATAGGGCGTTCAGGGAGTCTTGGTCACCTGCAGTGCCGGAAAGACCAGATGGAAGGTGGTGCCGCGCCCAGGCTCGGAGGTAACTCGAAGCGCCCCGCCGCTGGCCTGCAAAATCCCGATGGCTGCCGAAAGACCAAGGCCTCTTCCCTCTTTTTTGGTTGTAAAGAAAGGATCGAAGATGCGTGATTGGATCTCTGGGCTCATGCCACACCCCGTATCGCTCACCTCCAGCAACACATGGGCACCTGGTGTCAGGTTTTGGGCGGGAAACAACCGCTCAAGATCCTCCTCGTCCAGGTCCAGCACGAAGGAGCGCAACACGAGCTCGCCCCCCTGATCTCCAATGGCTTCGGCGCCATTGGTCACCAGATTCATCACCACCCGTTGCACGTGGCTGCCATCGGCCTCAACCAACGCGAATCCTGACGAGGGCTCAAACCGCAGACGAACCCTGGGTGGCAGGCTTACCCTCAAAAGATTTACCAATTCCCGCACGGTGTCATTCAGATCAATGGCTTCCGTGGCCATCTCTCCCCTCCCTGCATATGCCAGCAAATGACGTGTGAGTTCACCCGCTCGGTCCAGGGTTTGGCCCAGCCGCTTAAGGTGAGGCGCGGCAAGGGAATCTTCGGCCATCTCCATTTGGGCGCATTCGAGATGCCCCAAGGCCGAACCGATTAGGTTTCCAAAATCGTGGGCGATGCCGCCCGCCAGGAGCCCCAGGCCCTCCAGCTTATGGGTTTGGTGCAAGGCCTCTTCCGTGCGTTTCTGGTGCGTGATGTCTTGCACGACCGAAAGCAGGCTTTCCACCGCGCCATCCGCGCCAAGCAAGCCCATGGTGAAATGCTGCGCGTGGAAAATCGTGCCGTCCTTCCGCACATAGCGTTTCTCGCGGATGCGCTCCTCCGCAAGCCCACCTTCCAGGGCACGGTGAAATTGGGCTTCCTCTGGAATACGCTCCTCTGGCACGGTCAATTCCTGCCAGGTTTTCCCCAGCAGCTCTGCCCGGGTGTAACCAAAGCACTGGCAGATTCGGTCGTTCACCTCTCGCCAGCACCCCTCCGGACTGGTGATGGCCATGCCCATCATGGGGGAATCAAAAAACCGTCGAAAGGGTTCCTCGCACACGGCCTGAATCTCCGGGTTGGATCCGTTCAGTGCGCAGGGGTCGCTTTTTCTTTGTGTCGCTTGAAGGTGGTCCAGCTGGTTTCGCTGGGGCGGGCGTCATCCAGGGGTGGCGGCACTTTGAAAAGAGGATGGTTCGTTTCGATTTCCTGCTTCAACAGCGTAGGAAGATCCTCGAAACGCTCTACCCGGCGGCCGATGGCATTGAACATCAACTGCCCTGGACGGTCCCCCATGGCCATCCAGGGCATCCATTTGGACACCCGCATCCAGGAAAGGGTCACGTTCCTGGCACCACTGCGATTGGCATCGAGGAGATCCTCCTCAGGTACGGCAAAATTGAACACTTCCAAGGCCTGGTACTGGCCGCCCACGTACTGCTGATAGGCCCCGCCAAGTGGGTCGGGATAGAAAAGCGGTACACAAACCTGATGCAGGTACATGCCCCCGTGGAAGGTGCCGATGAGGCCCATGTTGCCGGGCTCGCGCTCCCAACTGGGGGGTGGATTCACCGGATCATTGGCCACGGGCAAAACTTCCACCCGCTGCCCTGAAAAGGGATTGTCCCAGTGCCGTAAGACCGCACCCGTCGCGGGATCGAGAAACAGCATTACTTCGCGGCTCAGCAGTTGGAAGCCTTTGCCCTTTTTTGGATCCTCCACATCCCGGGTGGTGCGCACGCTCATGCCCAGGAGGCTGAACAGGTGCCGATCCTTTTCACCGGGCACCCGACTGTAGGCTCGCCCCTGCCAGAAATACCAGGAGGCTTCTCCGGCCCGTGTGCTGGCCACCAGCTTGCGACTGGCCTGGAAGGCCTGTTCGGGCTTGTCGGGATCCAGGCGCGCACCTTGGGCAAAGGCGCAGGTGCCGACGAGCAAGGCAAGGACAGTGCGAATCATGGGAGCCCCCGGAAAAGGTAAAACAGCGGGAGCGACCTGAGGGCCGCTCCCGCCTCAATTATCGCTTGGACTCGACCTTCCTGCGGATGGGGTTCAAGCCATCCGACAGCACCAGTTCGTAGCGGCCGCCGGGGAGGAAGCTGGCCACGGGGATCTGGATATCACCCCCAGTCAGGCGCATGGCCAGGGTGGTGCGACGGCCAGCGGCATCCACATGAACCAGGCCAGCGAAGGGGTTGGCAACTGCGTCCCAGCGCAGATGCAAGGTGCCTTCGGCTTCTTCCAGCACATAACCGTTCGCAGCCTTGCCTTCCTGGAACTTGACGGCCCGCGCCGTCATCGCGGTTTCCGCACTACGCGAGGCTTTCACCTGGCCATCCTGCAGAATCGCGATGCTTTGCAATTCGTCCTGGCCATCAATGGTGAAGGCAAAGGCGCGGCAATCGCCAGGCACATCCTCCACGTTCTCCGTTTTCACCTGGAGGGAGCGAACCCCCTTGCCCGTGCGGATCTGAATCGTGAGATCTTCGCCCTCCTTGGGCAGCAGGGCTTCGCAACGCAGGTGCTGCACGGGGTGAAGATCCACGGTGCCATCGGCATTGATGAAGCCGCTGATCAGCGTGCGGTTGGCGGCAGTGGTGGTGCCGGGTCCGAGGGCGGAGGTCCAGTTGCGGCCCTGGGTGGATTCGAACCAGGCAAAGGCGTTGTGGTAGTTGAAATCGGAAACCCACAGCGGGTTGGTGTAGGACATGATGTCGAAATGGCTGGCGGGGTCGTAGAGCTTGGGTGTGGCCGCGGTCACGTCCAGCCCCCAGGTGCCGATCTTGGCCTGGCGGTAGGGGTAGAACACGTTCGGCCCACCGGCCTGGCCATCGGGAGCGTGGCGCAGGTTGAAGCCATGGCCAAGCTCATGGACCACGGTGTAGGCACAGGTGTTGACTCCCCGAGCGGTGTCATCCGGATCCTGATACAGCTGATCCAGCCCTAGGCCTGCGGGTAACCCCGCGTTGTGAATGCCGAGCACGCCAACCTGGTTCAGGCTGCTCTGGGTGAGCATGCCGAAGTAGTATTCGCCGGGCTTGGCCACGCCCGCATCGCCATCGGAAAGGCGCAGCGCCAGCATCTCGTAGCGCATCATGCCCCAGGCGGAGGAATGGCCGCTCGAATCACTGGAAGGCGGAATGGCCGTGGACATCACGTACGGTGCCCGGAAGGTGACGTTGACGCTCTTGGTGGGGAAGAAAGCATGGATGGCTTTCTGGAATTCCGAAGCGGCGGGGATGTTCGGCGTCAGGCCCTGGTGGATGATGGGGACAATGCGCAGATCGAAATCCCGACCGGTACCAACAGCTGGTGCCAAGGTAACCTGGTTGTTGGCTTCATCGGCTTCCACCAGCGTGCCCTGGGGATCCACCGTCACCACCACCGTGAAACCGGCAGCGATGCGATCGGCGGGCACCATCCCGGTGTAGCTCTTGTCCAACTGGCCAGGGCCGACGGCGGTGGGAACCTGGGCGGGGCCCGTGAGGTCCAGGGTGAGATCCGCCAAGCCCGGGGTTTTCACGACGGCCCGCACGAGGGGGCTGGTCACGCCGCTGCGATCCGCCATGACCATGGCCCGCAGCATCGCGGGTTTGCCAGGTACCAGGCGCAGGGCGGAGTGGAGCACGGTCTGGCCCCATTCCACGCCCTGAATCCAAAGATCCGGACTGCCGGTGGCTGATGTCACCTTCACGGGAATCACCTGATCCTGGTTTTCGCCGTTTCGGGCGGCCCGCAGGGTGAAGGAATAATCGCCAGGGGTGGCCGTGGTTCCGGCGGCCAGCGTCACGGTGGTAACCGCACCGGCAGGAATGGCTTCGTTGGGTGTGACCGTCAGACCGGTGCTGGTGGCCAACACCGACAGATCCGTGTTGCCCAGGAAGCTGGGCTTGCCCGTGGTGCTGGATACGCTCCAGAAGGTGCCATTGCGGCCCAATTCAACGGGAATGGTCAGGCTCTGCCCTGCGGCGATCTTGATTCCGCCCACGCCGATCTGGCCGGGCATTACGTAGAAGGTTCCCTTGCCCACAGTGAGCACCACATCAAACCAGCTACTGCGGTTGGCGAGGGGGTCGAAGGCCTTGATCCGAATGGGATAGGCACCCGGTGTCACGGCCCCATCCACGCTCAGGGTCAACGTGTTGGTGTCATCGTCGGCCAGGGTGGGATTGGTCTTGAAGGCGGCGGTCACACCCGCTGGGGCCGAATCCAAGCTCAGGGTCAGGGGATTGGGATACGAGGGCGCATTGCCCTGGGCATCGATATCGGGGCTCTTGGTGGTATAGGCGATGAACTTGTACGTGCCGGATTGTCCGGATCCCAACGCCACGTTGGTCTGCCAATCCAGGGAAGTCCCGGCGGCGTTCAGGAACCCCATGCCGAAGCCAAAGCCGTTCTTGACGATGGTCAGCTTCACCGTGCGCGCATCCCGCAGGGCTGTATTGGTGCGGCTGGTCGCCAGGATCGTGAGCAGGTAGGTGCCCGGCTGCACGGTGTCGGTGGTCTTGAAGCTCAATTCCAGGGCATCGTTGCCCGCCGTGGTGAGGCCGCCCGTCGGCAAACTGGCTGAAAGGCCGGTGGGTAATCCAATGACGCTAAGATCCACCGCATCGGTGAACCCGGCATCCCGGGTGATGTGGATGGGCAAGGTGGCAGTCCAACGGCTGACCTCCCAGATGCCCTGCTCCATGATCAAGGCCGTGGGGCTATCCAGTTGGAAGGACGCGGTGGCGGCAGCGATAATCTGGACGGTCAGCGAACGGGTATCGGTCAGGCTACCCGAAACGCCCTTGACCCCCACTGTGTAGGTGCCTGCCGCAAGACCATCCGTGGCTGAAAGCTGCAGACTTGCGCCGCTACTATTTGCCGTGAACTGCCCGGTCAGGCCTGCCGGAGCATTTTCGAGGCTGTAGGTAATGGCATCCGCAAATCCGCCAAACCGCTGCAGTGCGATATCCACCGTCGCGTTGGCACCGGGCTTCACCACAGGGCCCGCCACAGGAATGGAAAGCGAGAAACCTTGGGTGGGCGTCGGTGCCACCGTGGCCTTGAAGGTGCTGGACTGCGGAGCGCTGCCCGCGGAGGTCGCCGCTAGGGTCAGGTCGTAGGAACCTGCCGCCAGGGTGGAATCGGCGGTGATGGTGACATAGCCAGTGGTGGTACTTTCCCCGGAGAACGTCGCGGAAATACCTGCCGGAGAGGTCAGGGCCAGCTTGATCGCGCCCGTGAAGCCTGCCTTGCGGGTGATCGGGAAGGAGGCGGTTTGCACGGAGCCGGGATAGAGCGTTGCCAGAGCTGGCGTACCGATGGTGAAGTTCTGTCCCTGCACCACCACGGTCAGAGTTTTCTGATCCTTGGTGCCTTGGCCATCGATGGCCTGGATCCCCACGGAATAATTGCCGGGCGCCAAGCCAGCCGTGCCCGTCAGCTTCAATACCGTGTCGTTGGCGGTGGTCGAGGTGGGCGTGAAGGTGCCGGTGATTCCCGCGGGTGGGTTCACCAGGGAAAAGGTCACGGACTGGGGTGTGCCGGCACCCCGTAACAGGGTCAAGGGAACATCCGTAACGACCCCACTGATCAGGACCGGCGCGGTGGTGGGTAAGGCGAGGCTGAAGGTGGGAGCGGGTGGGGACGGTGGTGTCACCTGGGTGGTGGTTCCCCCGCCGCCACAGGCGACGATCGACAGCATCATGAGGGGCAGGGCCAGCTGGGTGGATTTCAACCGGCGAGAAAAGGCACGCATGGAAGGGCTCCTTGGGCAGGGATGGCGGGAGCCGAGGCCCCCGCCATCCGCAACGGTTCGTACTGGCGACTTGTCCTACTTCATCAACTCGGCAAAGACGAGATTGCCGTTATCCCCTGCGCCGCCCACCACCAGCACGCGGCCATCGGGCAACAGGCAGCTGACATGTTTTCCACGACCGAAGACCAAACCGTTCGGGAGCAGGCTCAGGGCATTGAGGGTGGGATCAAACACATGCACCCACTTGGCCATGGCATTGCCGGCCTGGCCGCCAATGAGGGCCACGCGACCATCCGACATCAGGGTGGCGGAATGGTAGGTGATGGCGCCCTGGGCGCTGCCCACCAGGGTTGACGTGGCAGTTGCAACATCCATGACTTCCACGGTAGCTTTGCCGCCGAAGGCGAACACAATGCGCCCGTCCCCCAGCATGGTAGCGGTGTGGCCCGAGCGAACGGAGGCCATGGCGGGTCCGGCGCTGAAGGTGCCGGTGGCCGGATCAAAGATCTCCGTGGTGCTCAGGCTGGAGTAGTTGCCGGTCCCTCCCGCGATGAGGACACGACCGTCCATCAGGAGGGTGGCGGTGTGGTACGCCCGCTTCGCCGTCAGGCTGCCTGTGGTGGGGGTGAAGGTCCCATCGGTGGGGTTGTAGAGCAGGGCAGAGGCAAGGTCGTTGTAGGACGAATCAGTGCCGCCCACCAGGAGGACCCGGCCATCCCGCAGCAGGGTCGCGGTGTGGTAGGCACGGGAGGAAGGCATGCTGGTGCCGGCGGTGCAACTACCCGTGACCGGGTCGTAGATTTCAACAGTAGCCACGGCGCCGTAAGGCGACACCATCGTATAGCCACCGGCGATCAGCACCTTGCCATTGGGCAGCAAGGTGGCGGTGTGGAGGTAGCGGTTCACAGCCAGATTGCCCACCGCCGTCAAACTGCCCTGACCCGCGTTGGCTTGGGGATCAAAACTATCGTTCAGGATTGAACTGCCACCCATCACCAGCACGGTGCCATCCAGCAGGGTGACGGCAGAAGCGCCCACATGGGTGTTGGCTGTGCTGCGGCCGAAGTCGAACGTTTCTAGATAGGGCTGAGAAATGACATTCAGGCTGCCCAGAGCACTTGCTTGGCTATCGGCCAGGCTGGTGGCCTGAACCTGGTACACCCCGGCGGTGGATCCTGCAGTCAGCAGGCCATTGCTGAAGGTTCCGCCACTCAGCAGGGCATTCCAGGAAACGCCGGTGTTGCCAGCGCCGTTGAGCACGGAAGCCATGAAGGGATAGCTGCGGCCCTTGAGCAGGGTGAGTTCCGAGGGTTGCATGAAGACATTGGCCTGGGCGGCATCGCGAACCAGGATGGTGCTGGTGGTACTGCGGGTGGCATCGGCACTGCTCGTGGCCACCACATGGTAGGTGCCGGGCGTGGCGGGGGCGGTGTAAACAGCCTGGTTGCCCACGCTAGTTACGGATCCACCCGCGACTTCCTGCACTGTCCAGGTGAGATTGCCATTGGCAACACCATTCACACTGCTGCGGAGGGTCAATTTGCCGTTGGTCGGCAGGGAGGCATAGGCTGGTTTTACGTTAACTGCTGCAGCAGTTTCAGCCACGACCGTTACCGTCGCAACGGCGGTCTTGGTGGTATCTGCCTTGCTAGTGGCGAGCACCTGGTAGGTGCCGGGTGTGCTGGGAGCCGTGTAGAGGCCGGTGGCATCGATGGCGCCGCCCCCCGCTTCAACCACGGACCAGTCGACGTTGATATTGGCATTTCCGGTGACACCCGCCTGGAAGACCAGGGTGCCCCCCACGGGAACAGATACTGTGGCGGGAGCCACGGCAACCTTGACGCTGGCAGCTACCACGGTGATGTTGACCGTAGTCTTGGCACCGGGGTCGGCAGCACTGGCGCAGGTCACCTGCATGGTGCCCGTCTTGCTGGTGGGGGGGAGATAGGCGGTGTAGGTTTCACCGCCGCTGATGTAGCCGTTGCCGGAACCGACCACGGCCCAGGTCACGTTGGGGTTGGTGGAACCCGTCACGATGGCATTGAGATC
>JADKBC010000005.1 GCA_016715205.1 Holophaga sp. | reverse complement strand
CCTCAAAGCCGTCCAGCTTGGGCATTTGGATATCCAGGAACATCAAATCGGGCTTCAGTTCCGTGGCGACCTTCACGGCGTCGAAACCATTGGCGCATTCCGCAATGATTTGAATTTCGGGATGGGCGGCCAAGTGCTCACGCACTACGGCGCGGGCCAGGTCTTCGTCATCCACGATCAGCGCGGTGTAGGTGCGTTCGCTCATGGCTGGTTCTCCTGGAATAGACGCGGGAAGGTTAGCACCGCCTCATGGCGGCCTTCCCGTATCTTGGCGTCAAAGAAGGTGCGGCTGCCGTAGCGCCCCTGCAAGCGCTGCTTCACCTGCCGAAGGCCCAGTCCCAGGCCCTGGGGGGGCTCGGCATCGGCATCGACGGGATTATCCACATGGATCTCCACGAATTCCCCATGGACCGCAGCGGAAATGCCGATGGTGCCACCTTCCATGACCTGGGCAATCCCATGTTTGATGGCGTTTTCCACCAATGGCTGCAAGAGCAAAGTCGGGATTTACCGCTTTTCCACCTCCGGGTCCACCGTCATGACCACCTTGAGGCGATCACCAAACCGGATTTGCTCGATGGCCAGGTAATTCCTAACCAGGTCGAGCTCCTCGGCGAGTTTCACGGTGGTGCGTTCGCCCAGCTTCAGGCTCTTGCGCAGGAAATCCGAAAGGAGCACACACATCTCCCGGGCCCGTTTCGGGTCCAGGGTGGTGAGGGCGCTGATGGAGTTTAGGCTATTGAAAAGAAAGTGCGGATTTAGCTGAGCCCGCAGGGCTTTAAGTTCGGCATCTCGAGTTAGTACGCGCAGTTCCTGCTCGGTGCGTTCAGCTTCTCGGGAGTGTTCCAGGGCCGTCAGGAGGTAGTGCAGGGCCAGCACCATGAAATACAGGATCGTGCCCATCACAAAGAAGAAATGCCACCCTGCTCGCACCTGCTTGCCCAGGTCACCCAGGCCGGGGATCAGGGTCATGAGTTGCGCCAACAGCCATAGCAGGATGGTCCAGACGCCGCCCATCACCAGGGCTGCCACGATCCAAGCAATGCCATGGCTGACAATCCGGAAGGTGGGGGCGGGAAAGGCCCGGCACAGGTACCAAGAGGTGAGGAAGAGGAAGGCCGCCGAGAGCGTCATGGGCACGAAAAGGCAGGCCAAATCCTGCAACGGCCACCCATGGTCATAGCCCATCCAGACCACCAGCAACCCAAAGGGGACCCACCCCAGAAGGTAGGTCCCCAGACGAGCTTTGCTCTTGAGGATGGGATGCATATCAGTTTCGGAGTTCGATGCCGCCGAAGAGCACCAGGCCGGTGATCACCAGGCGGGGGCGGGCTTCACTGCTGGAAGGCATGGGGGCCGTTTTGTCGTTCACGCCACCAAAGATTGCCGTGGCTTGCACCAGCACTTCCCAGCCTTCGGGCACGCGGATATCCCCGCCGCCAAACATCACGAAGGTATCCAGCCGGGCCGAGCCGCCTTCGATCACGGCCTGGCGGAGGTCCACCTCAAAGCCACCGAAGATGGAGGTCAATTCGCCGCCCCGGAAGGACTGGGATTGGTGGCGATGCTTGAAGGCGCTGAGAATGGCGTTACCGCGCAGGAAGCCTTCGCTCTGCTGCAACTCCGCAGGCACCCGCCGGTGCTGCTTGAGGGCCTGAAGCACGATGAAGATGCCGACGCCGGTGAGAATCATGGGGCCGATCAGCACATCCACGCTATGACCACCCAGGGTCTTCAGCAGCAGGATGAGGCCCGCGCCGGTGAGCAGGTAGCCGCCCACACAAGTGCCCTGGCAGGCGCGCAGCTTGAGCAGGCCCAGCACCACGAGGATGACCGGCCAGAAGCGGAACACGATATGGGAGTATTCGAAGCCGAGATTCTCCAACGTGAGGCCCAGTCCGAACACTACGATGGCAATGCCGATGACAAGGGCGGGGGTAACCAGACGGCTGGTGCGGGGTTCAGTTTCGGGGTTCATAACGGCCTCTCGTTGGAATCCTGACAGAAAGCTTCTTGATCTTGGATGGGCTCAGGTTTGGGTTTGGGCCACAGTGCCCGCAGGCTGATCACCAGGCCCAGCCAGACAATGCCCAGGGGCCACCAGGTATCAAGCAGGAAATCTTTTTCCAGACACCACAGCTGCAGCCAGATGCCCAGCATGATCAGCATATGGCCGCCGGTGGCGCGCAGGAACCCACGGGTGTAGAGGCGTTCAAGGCCCAGCACCACCAGCGCTAGCGGCCAGAAGCGCAGGCTGCGGTCCACATCGAGAATGTTGAGGTTGTGGAGCAGGAAGGCCACGCCGAAGGCCATGAAGAGGACCCCGATCACCAGCTTGGTGGTGAAGCGCGCCTTTCGTTCGGGAATGTCATGCATCGTAAGCCTCCTGTGATCAAGCTACGGGGCCCATCCCTTCGCGGCTATCGCCTTTCGGCGAATGGCGGAGGGAAATCGGCGAACACGGGGGAAACGCCCAAAAACGGCGTTTGCTTTCTATTTCAAGCCCTCGATGAGGAATAGTTCGCTGAGCTTTTTCCGAAAGGTAAAGGCAAAGCGTTTGCCGTCGGCACTCATGCAGATCTGCGGGGTTTGCAGATAGCCCGTGGCATCTGGGGGCGCAAACGTATGCACCAAGCGGCGCTTGCCGGTATCTGGGTCAAGCAAATAGATCTGAATGGGAAGTTCGTCGGCACGTCCGGATACCAGCAGGTTCCGGCCATCCGCCGTCCAGGCAAAGGGCGTCTCCCAATCCTTGAGCCCACGGATTGGTTGGGTGCCCTCACCATTCAGGGCATAACGGGTGTGCTGACCCCGGGTGGTGGTGGTGCCCACCATGGTGGTGCCATCCGGCGAAAGCAGAAGTGGACGAGGCGCCCGGATTCCAACGGGGGTGAAGGGTCGGGGCACACCACCCGTGCGGTCCATGGTGTAGAAACGCCAGTCCTGGCCCTTTTCCAACCCGGCGAAAAGCACCTTGGTGCCTTTTTGAAAGAGCAGGCCGTCATCCAGCCCCTCGAAACGATCCGGAACGCCCACCTTGAGCAGTGGCCCCGCTCCGGTGGGCACAAAGGTGAGCACGTTGCCGGGGGTTTCGGATTCACCTTCTTGAATGCTCATCCCCACGTATTTGCCATCCGGCGACAGGGAGCGTGGGCTGCCTTGGGCCAGCCGCACCGGGGAGCCACCCTCCAGGTTGAGCAGGTAGGTCAGATCCTGGCCCGTATTGCCATCCAGGCTGGCGGATTCCTGCAGGAGTAGCGCACTCCCATCCGGCGTAAAGGCGATGGCCTGGGTTCCGTCCTGAATCGAAAGGTCGCGCACACTCGCTTGGCCGAGTAACTGGAAGAAGACACCCGTGCGCACCTGGTGGGAAGCGGCCAATACACGGCCATTTGCCGCCAGATCCAACAGCTGGATCGTGCCGTAGGCACGCCAAACCAGGCGCCTGCGGCCCGTCATCGTCAGCGCCCAGATGGCGGTCTGGCTGCCCTGCTGTTCGGAATACCAGAGCTCGGTACCATCGGGTTTCCAGGCGAGGCCGGTGAGGGAGGAGGCAAAGGCATCCTCGGCCTTGGTGAACAGGATTCGCCCCGCGCCCGAGGCCTCGAACACCATGACATCCGTGCGCCCGCCGGTGCCGTCCACCAGGGCCAGCCGATCGCCCGCAGGGGACATGCGCAGGAGTTTCAGGGAACCCAGGCTCGTGTGGAGAACTTTGCCGGGGGGGCATTCCAGTCGGCTGCGGAAGCCGCTGTCCTGGGTGACCACGGCCAGCTTTTGGCCGCTGTTCCGCCAGGCGGCCTCGAGCACATTCTCCAGCAGATCCCGGGAGTTGCCACCACCACCGGGCATCTGGGCCAAGGTGCGACTTCGCCCCTGGGGCGTTTCCTGGGCTTCCTTCAGAACGGCGAGTTCATTGTCGTTGGACACCGCCAACAGATCCGCACCTAGGCTTTGCAGTGGGCGGGCTTCGGGGCTTTCCGGCGTGCGAACGAAGATCTCGGGTTTCTGCCCGTGGAACCGGCCCGAATAGAAAATGGAACGGCCATCGGCGCTGAAAAAGGCCGCGTTCACTGTGCCTTGAGCATAGGTCAGGCGGGTAAACCGAGGTTGGGTTGCGGGCCGGAAGGGAGGCCAGGCCAGGTACCACGCCAATCCAAAGTAAAGCAGGACGGCGGATCCTCCCCCAGCGACCCAGGGCAGTGCCCGTCCCATTCTGCGTGGTCTGGAGAGGTTCACCTTCAGGCCCGCGAGACTTCCCGTATCGGAACCCGTGGTGGCTTCCAATGCGAAGGCCAGGTCGTGGGCGGAGTGGAAGCGTCCCGAGGGCTCCTTGGCCAGACAACTGTGGAGGACCCGTTCCAGCAGCGGTGGCCACTTGAGGCTGGGGTCCACCTCCGGGGGTTCTTCCTTCATGATGGCGTGCAGAGTTTCGATGCTGGAATCCCCACGGAACGGGTGTTTGCCCGTGAGCATTTCCCAGAGGATCACCCCCAGGCAAAACAGATCGGAGCGGCCGTCAAGTTTTTCTCCACGCACCTGTTCTGGCGACATGTATCCCACGGTGCCCACCACCATGCCCATGGCCGTCCCTGGTCCCGCAATGGAGGGGCTTCCCTCCAAAGGTGCTGGCAGCCGCTCGGTGACCTCCCCATCACTGAGGGCTGCGCCTTCCGTGATCTTGGCCAACCCGAAATCCAGAATCTTCACCCGGCCTTCCCGGGTGATGAAGATGTTGTCGGGTTTGAGGTCGCGATGGACAATCCCTTTCTCATGGGCTGCCGTCAGGCCCTGGGCCACCTGAAGCGCGATTTCAACCGCCTTCTTGGTGGGCAGGGGCTTGCCCGAAAGGCGCTCCCGCAGGGTTTCTCCATTGAGCAATTCCATGACGAGGTACGGTTCGCCCTCATGGGTGCCCGAATCAAAAACCACCATGAGATTCGGATGGTTCAGGCTGCCCGTGGCCCTGGCTTCCAGTTCAAAACGGCGAAGGCGATCCCCATCCTCCGCGAAGGCAGCAGGCAGTACCTTGATGGCCACCTCCCGCCCCAGGCGGGTATCCCGAGCCCGGTACACCACACCCATGCCTCCTGCGCCCAGGCGGCCCAACACTTCATAGGGACCGAGGCAGGCGCCAACGGTGATGGACATGGGGTTCTCCAGGGGGCGTCAGGGATGCGTGCATCCCAATCTATAGCGGTTCCAAGCGGGTTAACAGGTGTTCCTTCGCCTCATTCCCAGTCGATCTTTCCCCCCCGGCTGCGTTCCCGCCAGGCATGTTCCAAAATGGGGGCGCGTTCCGGGGGAAGGCTGAACCTCAGGGCCGCGGTGCTGCCTTCGAACGATTGGCCTAGGATCTCAGCTTCGGGGAAGGCGCCCAGTACCGTGAAGGGCAGGTGGGCCAACTCGGCAGCAACTCGAATGCTTCCAGTTCGAAGAATGCGAATTATCTGCAGCAGTCCTTGGGTTTCCGCCTCTGCCAATGCCCCCTGCACCCCTTCCGTATAGGCGCGTACCAACCCGCCCGTGCCCAGGTTGGTACCGCCGTACCAGCGGATGCAGACCGCCAGGATATCGGTGAGATCGCCTCCTTCCAGAACCCGCAACATGGGTGGACCTGCGCTACCCGATGGCTCGCCATCGTCATCCGAGCCCTGGGAGTGCAGGGGCGCACCTTCCCGCCAGGCCGAGCAGTGGTGGGTGGCATCGAAATCCCGTTTGCGCAGTCGGCCCAGGATCGTGGACCGCTCGCTGGCTGAGGCTGCCGGGTGCAGTTCGGTCAGAAAGACCGACGCCTTTTCTCGCAGCTTGAAAGTACAAGGGGCACTCAGGCAACGCATCCCTCCAGCCTGCCATACAATAGGATTTTGGCGACCCCACCCGTGGAACTTCCCAACGCGCTTTTTGGCTCCTACCGCTTGCTCCTGCTCCTTGGCGAGGGCGGGATGGGGCGCGTGTGGAAGGCGGTGGATGTGCGCCTGGAGCGCGTGGTCGCCTTGAAAATCCTCAAGGGTGATGATGAAGATCGGCGCCGGGCTTTGATCGCCGAGGCCAAGACCGCTTCCCAGCTGTCCCACCCCAATATCGCGGTGGTTTACGAAGCCGGTGAAGTGGAAGGCGTGTCCTTCATCGCCATGGAATATGTGGAAGGCCAGAATCTGGCCCTTTCGCTGGGGCGCCCCATGCCGCTTTCGGCCCTGTTGAATGTCGCCATTCAGGCCTGCAAGGCCCTCCAGCACGCTCACGCGAAGGGCGTGGTCCACCGTGATATCAAGCCCGACAATCTGGTCCTGACGCCCGATGGCACCCTCAAGGTGCTTGATTTTGGAGTGGCCAAGCGAAATCCCCTGCCGAACGCGAGCGCCACGGCCCATGCCTTTACCGTGACCCGGGAAACCGAAGCCGGCATTTCCGTGGGAACCCCGTCCTACATGAGTCCCGAACAGGTGTTCGGCCAGCCGCAGGATGCCGCTGCGGACCAATTCAGTTTGGGGACCCTGCTCTTTGAACTGGCGGCGGCCCAGCATCCCTTCCGCAAACAGACTCTGGTGGAAACGCTGCACGCCATCGGCAAGGAGGCACATCCGAGCCTTGCCCAGGCGCGGCCTGACCTCCCCAAAATCCTGGTGAAGACCCTGGATCGCATGCTGGCCAAGGAGCCGGGCAACCGCTTTCCCTCGCTTCAGGACGTGCAAATGGCCCTGGAACCCCTGGCCTTTGAGGTGGCTTCGGGACGCATGCCCGCGCCCATGGGCCGCCCGTTGAACCTTCCGTGGAAGCCCATCCTGGGGGGCCTGGGCGCTGCGGCCGTGCTCACCTTAATTGGGGTCCTCGGGTTTCGGGCAGCCCAGGCGCCCGCCGGAACCATGAACAATGGTCTGGGGCAGGGGCGCAAGGTGGTGGCCGTGCTGCCTGTGGAGCTGGACGGGATCTCCCCTGATCTGGCCTGGACGGGGCACAGCTTTCAGGACGCCATGGCCATGGGGCTGGTGCGCCGGGGGGATCTGCTGGTGCTCGATCGCCTGCGGGTTGCCGAAGTCATGGCCACCCTGGGGCAGCAGAGCCTGGCCCACCTGCAGAAAACCTCGGTGCCGAATACCTTGTCATGTCCACCCTGCGTGGTACTGGCGATGCACTAAGGCTCTCCGTGCGGGTGGTGCGAGGAGACCTGGGCGAAGTGGTGGATCAATTTCAGGTCCAGGGCGATGCCAAGGGCTTTCTCGATATTGAAGACGAGGTGGCTCGCCGGCTGCCCTCCATTTTGACGGCTGGCCAGGGTTTCCGGGCAACGGGCCCGATGCCCCGCGCCAAGTTCGCCCGCACCCGCGAACTTTACACCAAGGGCTTGGATCTGGTGGTGCTGGGCAATGCCGAGGCCTTCGACATGGCCAAGGGGCTCTTCGAAGAAGCCCTTCTGGCCGAACCCGACTATGCCCCCGCCCATGCCGGACTGAGCTGGGCACTGCTGGAACTGGGGGCCACCGGCGGCCACCTGGGCAAGGAAGAGGCCAAGGCTTTCGGTGAACAGGCGATTGTGGAGGGCCGGAAGGCCGTGGTACTGGATCCCGGGCTGGCCTTTGCGCACCGGGTTTTGGCGGAGGCGCTGCACCGCCGCGGTGACGTGAATTCTGCCCACACTGAAGCCCAGCGCGCCGTTGAACTCGACCCGGCCGACTTCAGAGCCTTGGTAGCCCTGGGCGATGCCCACGCCTATCAGGACAGTTCCGCCGAACGCATTGAAGCCAAAACCCACTACCAGCGGGCGCTCGAACTGCGCCCCACCAGTTGGTTTGCCCATTACCGTCTGGCGGTGCTGCTGCAGAACGATGGTGATCTGGAAATGGCGGTGCACCATGCCGATGAGGCGCGACGGCTGCAGCCCACGGCGGATTATCCCCACCTCACCGCCGCCATTTGCCTGCTGTGGCTGGGGCGGGATCAGGAAACCGCGGCGCGGGTGGCGGAAGGGCTCAGTCGGAACCCCGATGCCAAACTGCTCCAGGTTGTGCAAGTGTTGCTCGCACATCGCCGGGGGGACCGCGCCACCTTCGACCGGGTTTACGCGCGGCTACAAGACGCCTGGGGCGAAAGCCAACCCATTCAAGTTTTGCTGACGGGGCTTCACGAGGATGTGAACGGGCACCTTCAGCGGGCCAAGGAAGGCTATCTTGCCTTCAAGGAAGCCAGTCGATCCAGCGATTTGAGCCTCAAGTCCCTGGGGCTGCGCCGTTCCATGTCCGTGAATTTCTATTACATGGCCGAAGTGATGGCCCTGCGCAAGGAACCCGGCGCCGCCCGCGAACTCTTGGACGAGGCTGAACGCCTGCACCCTGGGAAACGGATGGTGGCGAAGAAAGATCCGTTGTTGAAGGGGTTGAACTAGCCGCTATCAGTGGGGCAGATGCCTTGGGGCCGCGCCCACGCGCTCCGTGAGGGCAGCCTTTCGTTCGGCGATGATCTCGGCGGCGATGCGGCGCACTTGCATGGCCAGCCAGTGGCTGGTGGGGCTTTCAGGACGGAAATCGGCGGGGCCGAAATGATCGATGCGCCCATCCCGCCGCAGTCGGTCCACTTGTTCCAGGCTCAGCGGGTTGGCGGGGTCGTATACAGCGTAGGCGGTGCCTTTGTTCTGGCGCATGACGGAAAACGCGGGCACATCGCTGGGGCCATCGGCGATGTAGACCATGTGCTGGAAGGGCACCCGGCGGTCCTCAGCGCCCATCTTGGCGTTCACGTCGATACTGGGCGTCTTGTTGGCGCCCTTGTTGATCTCGAAAAGCGCCCGGGTCTTGCTGGTGTTGTCATAGGCCACGGCGATCTGGGTGATCCCATGCACGGGCAGCAGTTCATGGCCCCGCTCGAGTTCATCCAAATTCAGGGTTTCATCCGGGTCAAAGCCAGGCGGTGGTGGCGCTTCGATGAATTCGGAAGCCCAAATCCCATCCACAAAGGGGCGGATGGCCGAGCCTTCGATCATGGCCCGCAGGCCTGTGGACACGATGTAGTGCTCCAGCTTCAATTCCAACCGCTCGGCATCGGGGTAGGCGGCGAGTTCATCCTTCAGGTACTGAAAAAAGCCGGGCAAACCGGGATGGAACGCAATTCGGGCGCCCAGGCTGCGCAGTTTGGCATTGGTCAGGTTGGGCATGCGCCCGTGCTGAACATAGGTCAGCAGGTGATTGAGATAGGACGTATCCGCGTGAACGTGGACCCCGGCCCGCTCCAGGTAATGAGGCAGGGCGTTGGTCTCCCGCCAAAAAGTGGAACCGTCGATGTGGTATTCCTCGAAAATCGGATCCTGCATGTAGCCCGGAATCAAGGTCTTGTCGAAATCCCAAACCAGGGCGATGACATTTTGGGGGTGCAGGGAAGTGGTCATGGGATCAGCTTTCCAAAGGTTGGGCTTGGGGTCTAGGACTTGTTTTGTGCCCTTCATGAACCAGGGGAAAAACACCGCTAGCTGCTGAAGGCTGGAAATACCTGCGGTTGTTCCGCCTGCCACGCTGGGCTGAAATCTCTGAATAAGCTACAACGAGCGCAATAGGCACAAAAAACACGCCATTGCGGGTCCTTTGCGCCCGTTGTGGCTATTTTTCCCCTTCGAGAGGCCCTTGCTGAACTGTGACCAGTTGACCAGAATGCCTGGCTTAACCTATTCCTAAGCAGAGTTGGATCCCGCATTCCTCAGTCGGGAATTCGCTGTGCAGGAAGCAAGGCCCCGCATTGGGGCGGTGGATCGGCCTCCGGCCTGATCAATCCAGGGAGACAGCATGCTTCACAGCATCATCCAGTTCTTCGCCCACAACCCTCTGTTGCTGCTGTTCGCCGTGGTGGCGCTGGGTTATCCCATCAGCAAGATCAAGATCGCCGGGGCCTCGCTGGGGATCGCGTCGGTGCTATTTGCGGGGATTGCCTTGGGTGCCATCGTGGTGGCGCCCGACCTGGATCCTGTGCTGAAGAAGGACATTTCCAAGGAAATGAAGCTGGTGTACGAACTGGGCCTGGCGGTCTTTGTCTACGCCATGGGCATGGCCATTTCCCATAGTTTCTGGGCGGCTTTCACCAAGGAGGGCATCAAGAAGAACGCCACGGTGGCCATCGTGATGTGCCTGTCCACGGGCGTCATCATTCTCGTTGCGCGCATCATGCACTTTGATAGCCGGTATGCGGCGGGGTTGCTCACGGGCAGCTTCACCAACATGCCCGCCCTGGCGGGGGTCATCGAGCGGGTGAAGGCCATGCCCGGCGCCGATGCCATCGAGATCGCCAAGCCCACCGTGGCTTCGGCCATTGCCTATCCCATCGGCGTCCTGGTGCCCATGCTGGCGATCGTGCTCAGCCGGAAGTTCTTCCGGGTGAACCTGGAGGACGAAGCCAAGGGGCTACATCACTACAATTCCGGCATCAGCCGCCTGTGTTCTCGCACCGTACTGGTTTCCAATCCCGATGCCGTGGGCATGACCCACGTGGATCTGCGGGATCGAGGCAACTGCAAGGTCGTGTTCGGCCGCCTGCGCCGGGGGGACGAACTGCTGGTGGCTCCCCTGGATTTGAAGTTTGAAAAGAACGACCAAGTGTTGTTGGTGGGTTCCGAGGAAGACATCGAACGGGCCACACGGATCCTGGGGGAAACCTCTGACATCGCCCTGGAAAACGACATCAGTGAAATCGATTCCACCCGTGTGTTTGTTTCCAACCACGATGTCATTGGCCGCCCTTTGCGGGATCTGCAATTGCCGGAAAAGTACAATGGCATCATCACCCGGTTGCGACGAGGCGATGTCTGGTTTGTGCCGGATGCGGACACGGTGCTAGAGCTCGGCGACCGCATTCGTGTGGCCGCCTTCAAGAATGACCTGGAGCGCATCGAGGATTTCTTTGGCGACAGCTACCGCGAACTGTCCGAAGTGAGTTTCCTCACCTTTGCCATGGGGCTGGCGGCGGGCTTGGCCCTGGGCCAAATCCCCATTCCCCTCGGTCACGGGATCATCTTCAAGCTGGGCTTTGCGGGCGGTCCGTTGGTCATGGCGCTGATCCTGGGGCGGTACCACAAGATCGGGCCCTTTGTGTGGAACATCCCCTACAGCGCCAACCACACGGTGCGCCAGTTCGGGTTGGTGCTATTCGCGGCGGGCATCGGGATCATTTCCGGGGAGGGTTTCCGCCAGATTCTGTCGAGCAACATCGCCTGGCTGCCCATCTTCCTGGGCTCGGCGCTGATTGTTACCGTAGTGGCCGACACCATCGCGATGATCGTGGGCTACAAACTCTTCAAGATTCCGCTCAATGTGTTGTTCGGCATTGTGGCAGGCACCCATACGCAGCCGGTGGTGCTGGGTTTCGCCAACCAGCAGACCAAAAACGAATTGCCCAATGTGGGTTTTGCCACGGTCTATCCGCTGGCCACCATCCTGAAAATCATGCTGGCCCAGGCACTGCTGGTGCTGGCCGCGTAAACTGGAAACCATGGAAACTCCGCACTGGCCCTATCCCGTTTTACGTCTGAAACCCGGCAAGGAGTCGGTGCTTTCCAAGCAGCATCCGTGGGTGTTTTCAGGGGCCCTGGCCGAACCGCCCACAGCCAAGGTGGTGCGATTGGCGGATGCCAGCGGGAACGTGCTGGGCGTGGGCACGGCGTCGCCCACCAATCCACTGGCGGTGCGCGTGTTTCGCTTCGAAGACCGCCCCTTGGACGCGGAATGGTTTCAGGAGCGCTTCAGGGCGGCCCTGGAATTGCGCAAGGTGCTGGGTCACGACGGCCCCGAGGCAGGTTTCCGCTGGGTGTTTGGCGAAGGGGATTTCCTGCCGGGATTGGTGATCGACCGCTATGCCCAGGCCTTGGTCATCCAGGTGGGCACGGCCGGATTGGAGATCCTGCGGGAGACTTGGTGGCCCGTGCTTTTCGAATTGGCCAAGGCGGACGGCTGCACAGTGTTTGTGGAGCGCAGCCAATCCGGGCGTAAGGAAGAAGGGTTGGACCCCGTGAACCGCCTATTGAAGGGTAGTCTGGGCGGCCCCCTGACGATCCGTGAAGGCGCAGCCCAACTCTCCGTTGATCTGCTCAAGGGGCAGAAAACGGGTTTCTTTCTTGATCAGCGTGAGCATCGCCTTACGGTTGGGCGCGTTTCCAAGGATTGCCGGGTGCTCAACACCTTCGGGTATACCGGAGGCTTTTCGATTCACGCTGGGTTGGGCGGCGCCCGGGAAGTGGCGACCTTGGATATCTCTGCGCCCGCCCTGGACCAGGCCGACCGCGACTGGGCCCTGAATGGCCTGGACCCCGAGCGCCATGTGCGGATGCAGGGGGACGCCTTCGAATTGATGCGTTCCCTGGACCCGAAATCCTGGGATCGGGTGATCGTGGACCCGCCCGCCTTCGCCAAACAACGCAAGGATGTGGACGCGGCCTTCAAGGCCTACAAGGATGTGTTTCGCCTGGGCGCCATCGCCACGGCCCCCGGGGGCATGCTGTGGTGCTTTTCCTGCAGCCAGCATCTGGAGCGCACCCGTTTCCAGGAGGCTGTGTGGACCGCGCTGCTGGAGGCCCAGCGGGAAGCCCAGGTCCTCGCCCACCTGGGGCAGCCCACGGATCATCCCTATGCCCTGAACCACCCAGAAGGGTTCTATCTCAAGGGGCTTTGGCTGCGGGTGAAGTAGTTAGTCTAATCCGAGCGAAGGCCGTGCTTTGTCGCGAAAACTCTTGGCCAAGCTATAAGCCTCGGCGGCCGTGGGGCCATCGGGCTGGCATTCGGGGTCTTCGAGCTGGGCGGCAAGGTGATTCAGGGAGCGGAGGTGGGGGCGCAATTCCTCCCACTCGGGTTCTTCGTTCATGCACAGTTCCAGGAGCACCACGAGGTGGGTGGTGGAAGGAAAGGGCGTATCGGATTTCAGGAGCCGGGCCTTCAAATACCGCAGGGCACTCTGCTGGGCATGGAAGCAGGCGGCCTCGTAATTGGGGTGGTCCTCCACATGGAGTTCTCGGCGGGCCGTTTCCAGATCTGCCTCGGCCTTGGAGGCCCACGCTGCCGTCAGGGTCATCATCACTAGCTCCGCCAAGATGAACGTCTTCACCTTATCAGGCCAGAAATGCTACTTGGCAAAATCCTTGGGAAGCGCCAACAAGTCCTTGTCGAGCAGATGGGTCGTCTTCACATTTTTCATGGCGCGCAGCATGCAGTACTTGATATCGGGGATGGTTTCCCGGAGCTGGGCCACCAGGGCCTTGATCTGGGCGCGGCTGGATTCCAGCACCGAGGCGCCGCACAAGGGGCAGCCACAGGGCACGATGGGATAGCCCTTGAGCCAGGCGAAGCGGCGGAGATCCTCCTCTTCGCAGGTACCCAGGGGGCGGATCACGGTATTGGCGCCATCGTCGCTGACCAGCTTCAAGGGCATGGTGGAAAGGCGTCCCTCAAAAAACTGGTTGATGAGCAGGGTTTCAATGAGGTCATCCAGATGATGACCCAGCGCAATCTTGGTGTAGCCGTGGGTCTTGGCGTAGGTGTAGAGCACGCCCCGACGCAGTCGGGAACACATGGCACAGGGCGTGATTTCGGGTTTCTTGCGCACCATCAGATCGATGGGAGCAGGGAGGATCACATGGGGTACGCCCATGTTTTCGCATACCTCGGCGATACGGTCGGGGTTGTAGCCCGGAAAACCCGGATCGATGGTTACCCCATGGACCTCAAACTTGATGGGAGCGCGCTTCCGAAGTGAAAGCAGCAGATCCAGGCAAACCCAGGAATCCTTGCCGCCGGATAGTCCCACCAGAATCCGATCACCGTCCTGGATGAGCCCGTATTCGGTGACGCAGACGCCGACTTTACGACGCAGACGCTCTTCCAGCTTGGGCAGACCCTCCAGGTCTTCCGGCGTGGGAGGCAGAGCCAGGGAGGGTAGGGCGCACGGATTGGACATAGGGGATCAGAGCCCGCAGGGCTTGCGGAGGCCGCGCTTGATCTGGTCTTCCACATCCTGGGTATAGCTGGGGCACGTGCAGATGGGGCAGGCATTGCTGCCGCTTTCCACGCAGAGATCCGCCAGGGAAACGGTGTCCATGAAATGCGTGATGTGCTGGGAGAGCTGTTTCCAGAGCAGGCGATTCATCTTTTCATCCGCCTGAAGCGCCGACTGGGCACCTTTGGGATCTTCCTTGGCCACGGCGTAGAAGCTGCTATCGGTCAGGCGGAGCACATCGCCCACACTCACCTGGTTGCAGGGGCGGGTCAGCACATATCCGCCCTTGGGCCCGCGCACACTGGCCACAATCCCGGCCTTTTTGAGCTTGTTGAAAATCTGTTCCAGGAACGGCAGGCTCAGCTCCTGGCGTTGGGCGATGAGGTGCAAGGGGACCGGTTGCCCATGGCTGTAATGGGCCAGATCAAAGAGGGCTTGCATGGAATACCGACCGCGGGCCGAGATCTTCAAAGGGGAGCCTTCCGTAGGAAGGTCCAGTCTAGAGTTCCTGATTGAAATGGTCAAGAATGTCCAATGGCCCCGATTCTGGAATCAGGGCCATTGGGGCAGGGCAGAGGCTGTTTCTATTCTTCGTCTTCGGGGTGAGCCTTGTCGTTGAAAGCCACTTCCTCTGGCGTATCGAGCGGGTGCTCTTCGCGGTAGTGCTCCCGGTTGACGCGGCCATCGAACCAGGCCCAATTGAGCGGGTAGATATCGGGATCGAAAATCACGAAGTAGAAGTGCCACACAATGATGGCCAGGGTGGCAAGGATGGCTTCGTAGAGATGGATGGTTGTGGCCACATCCACCATCCAGCGGGGCAACCACTGGGTGACCCACATCTTGGCCCAGAGCATGATGCCCGTGGCGCCCATGATGATGGTGCCCCAGACCAGGGCCCAGTATTCAGCCTTCTCCGCATAGCCAAAGCGGCGGAATTCAGGGCGGGGCTTCTTGGAATCATGGAAGTGGCGCAGGTTCACAAAGACATCAAAGAGATCCTTCTTTTCAGGCCACATGTCCTTTACGAATTTCCGCCCGTCCCGCGTAAAGAGCATGAAGAAGACGTGGAAGAAGGACAGGGCGATCATCACCACGGCCGCGCTGCGATGGCCGATGCGCCGCCAGGCTTCGCTGGCGCCAAAAATATCGCCCAGCCATGAATCAGGGTATTTCAAGGCGAATCCCGTAAGCACCAGGTAGATGAAGCTGGTGGCCAACAGGCCGTGCTGGATGCGGGCCAGGAGGTTCATGCGGACCACCGTGCGCTCGGGGTCGCGGTAGGCGTAGCGGGCCTTGCGCCACAAGGCAAAGAGGTTGTGGGCCGCCATGCCACCCACCACCAGCAGGATCATGCCGATGTAAGCGCGCTTCACCCAGCTATTGACACGGTCGCCCAGGGTGGCGACTTCGGTGCCTTCCGAGTGGATGCGTCCGGCTGTGAATTTCTCATTGGCTCCGGGATGGCACTTCTGGCAGGTGTTCACGAGGTTGGCGGGGTGCACCGAGGACTTTGGATCCGAGGAGGGCAAAATCCGGTGGAAGCCGTGGCAACTGGCGCAATTGGCCGCGTTGGTGGCACCCAACTTCGCTGCCAAGCCGTGGTAGCTCTCGAAGAAGGTGGAAACCCGGTTTCCGGCGATATGCAGTTTGGAATTCATGCGCTGGGAGGCGTGGCAGCGGCTGCAGACCTGCTCGGCGATCTTGAGGGTGCTGGCGCCCTTTAGCGCTTCCAGCTTGTGGTCCGAATGGCAGTCCAGGCAAGTGGGAGCCTCTTTGACGCCTCGGGCCATGGCCTGGCCGTGGGTGCTTTCCAGCACATCCTTCACGACCTCTTCATGGCACGTGCCGCAGGTCTTGCCCAGGTTTTTCCGGGAGACCGGCGAGGCACTATCCATGGAGCCCTTGATATCGTGCTTGCTGTGGCAGTCCACACAGGTGGGCGCATAGCGACCAGCCCGGTGGGCAGCCGCATGGGCGCTGCCGTTGTAGGTTTTTACCGATTCCGCGTGGCAGCCTTCACAGGACACGGGTTGAACCGCCACTTTGCCGGGATGATCGCCCCCGGCCAGATCGGAGTGACAGCCCGTGCAACCCAGGGAGGCATGCACCGAATCGCCAAACTTGGCCTTGTCCACATGCAGTTCAATCACTTCGCCCGAGGCTGATTTTTTGGTCATGCCCTTTTGGCCATGACAGGCAAGGCAGCCCTTGTCCTCGGCGGAAAGCCCCTGGGCGGTCAAGGAAACCGCGGCGAGCAGGGCAAACATGGAAGATCTAAGGAAAACAGTCCACATAATCAAGCACTCCGTCCAATAGAGGATACCTGAATCCGAAATGGATTTTCCCTGATTTCAGTAAGTTTTATACAAGTTGTCCCGTTCCAAAGGTTCAAATCCAGCCTCGAGGATCAGCCGTTCCAGATGACCTTTGCTGAGGCCTTGGGGGGTCTTGGCGCCAGCCAAATGGGCGATTTCCTCTTCGATCACAGTGCCATCCAGATCATCGGCCCCATAGCTGAGACCAATTTGGGCCAGCCCCTCCCCGATCATCACCCAGTAGGCCTTGATATGCGGCACATTATCCAGCAGCAGTCGGGCCACAGCGATTTCGCGTAGATCCTGGGTGCCCGTGGTTTCGTGAATGACATGGGTGCGGCTCAGTTCGTTGTCTTCGATCTGGTAGGCCAGCGGAATGTAGGCCAGAAAGCCGTTGGTGCGATCCTGCAATTCCCGCAGGCGCAGCAAGTGGTCCACCCGGTGTTTGGGCTCCTCGATGTGGCCGTAGAGCATGGTGCAGTTGGTGGGGATGCCTTTGCGGTGGCAGATCTCGGCCACCCGGAGCCAGACATCCGCCTCTTTCTTCCCGATGCAGATTTGTTCGCGGATGCCTTCGTCGAAGATCTCGGCACCACCGCCTGGACAGCTTTCCAACCCGGCGGCCACGCAGCGATCCAGGAATTCCTCCACGCTGATGCCAGAAACCCGGGCGTAGTAGTCCATTTCCACCATGGTGAAAACCTTGAGGTGGATGTCCGGGAAGCGCGCCTTAACCGAACGGAAGAGGTTTTCAAAGTAGTCAATTTTCAGTTTTGGGTAATGTCCCGCCACCATGTGCAGTTCGCGCACACCCAGGTTTTCAGGTTTGGCCAGTTCCTGGATGATGTCCTCGGCACTGAGCACGTAGGCCCTGGGGTCGCCAGGCTTGGCCTGGAAGGCGCAGAACTGGCAATGGGTGTAACAGATGTTGGTATAGGAGAGGCGGCGGCTCACCACGTAGTAGGACTTGAGGCCGTGCTTCTGCAGGCGCACGTGGTGGGCCAGGGCACCCAGGCCGGTCAGGTCCTTGGTTTCGTATAGCAGGAGGCCGTCCTCGAAGCTCAGGCGCTGGCCATTCAGCACCTTTTCGCATACGGGCAGCAGGCGTTCATCGGTGAGGTAACGGTGCAGAGGCAAATTCAGGCCGGGCATGGCGTTCTCCAAGCTCCAGTGTACCCGCCAGAGTTTTTTCATCCGGGTTAAACCCTTTCCCGAGGTCAGGACTCTATACCTGCATCCGCGAAATGTGGACCCCATGCCGGGGTCGCAATCCTCAAGGTGGAGGCAATCATGAGTCGCATGACCAAATCGTTTTTCTCGGGTGCAGTGGCTTTCGCGGGAATCGGTTCCCTGGCCCTCACCCTCGCCTGCGGGGGCAATACCACGACCACCCAAGGGGCAGGCACACCCGATCCAGGCGCCGTTTCCTTCCTGGTGACCGATGCTCCCACCGACACGTGGTCCAACATTGGCGTGATCATCCGCAAGGCGGTCCTGATCCCGGCGGGCGGCACCATCGCCCAGGGTGTGACGGTCTACGATGGCAGCACCGACACCACCAAGCTGAATCTGGTGGACCTGGATGAACTGGCGGAGCTCCTCGGCACGGCCCAGATCCCCGCAGGAACCTACGATCGGCTGGTGATCCAGGTGGATGGCAACCCCGCCAACATCGATCTCATACCCGCCGATGGCAGCGCCCAGATTCCCGCCGGTCAGATCATCGTCCGTGGTGCCGACCCGGTCACCAAACTGGTGACCTTGCCCGTGACTTTGTCCAGCCCACTGGTGGTGGTGGCCGGTCAGCCCAACGCTGTGCAGGTGGATTTCGACCTGGGCCATCCCCTCTTTGTGGTGGCTCATAACATCGGTGGCACCACCATCTACACCTTGAACTTTCAGGTTCGTCACAAGCCGCACCATGTGCTGAATCAGGTCTATCTGCGCCACATGCGGGGTCAGATCACATCCGTTGCGGGGGATGCCAAATCCTTCGTGCTCCATACCGAACACGGCAAAGACAAGACCTTGCTGGTGGATGCCACCAACAAATCCCTGTTCTTCGACCTCGATGTCGCACCGGTGGTGCCCAACGCCTCGTTTACCGTTCCCACCACCCTGACGGCCACCAAGTACGCCCGTGCCACGGCTCGCTTCCAGGCGGATGGCAGCCTCACCGCCGTGCGGGTCTGGTATTCCGCGGATGCCACCAAGCTACCCAAATGGATGCCTGAAGGTCATGTCATCAAGGTCGACACCACGCTCAACCAACTCCGGGTGCTGCGTGAAAATGGTGTTCCAGCCAATATCCAGATCAACGCGAACACGCAGTTCTTCTTCCAGGGTGGCACCACGGCCATTGGTACTGGCACGAGCTTCCTTGCCAACATGGCTCGGGGTTTCAAGGTCAATGTCACCGTGGTCGACCCTCTCGCCGTTCCCATGGTCGCTGCGTCTGTAGATATCCATCGCGGCGTTTTTGAGGGTGATATCACGGCTGCCGACACCACCAGCTTCACCTACAGCAAGCGCTTCATGGATGCCACCACGGACACCCGCACCCTGGGTTATGACAGCACCTTCTCCTGGTGGAATTTCACATTCCCCACCACAGCTTCCACCGACAAAGCAGCCTTCATCGCCAAGGCCACCCCATCCGTTGGCCCTGCCGCTCGCGCTGCCAGCACGCTGACTTGGTTGAACGATGCCTGGGCCGCCAAGGTGGCGGTGTTCCTGCCCAGCCAGCTTTCCAACGGCCTGCAAACGGTGAGCGGCGCGTACTCCGGTGGCACCATGAACGTGACCTACACCCCCGATGGCGCCACCACGCCAGTCACTCTGACGGTCAAGTTGAACACCACCGCGGGCTCCATGCCGTTGGTCACGGAATTCAGCAAGGCAGGGATGATCGTGAGCGTCACCCCCCTCACCACCGAAGCCCAGTGGACCGCCAAGCTGGTCACCGATGCCAAAGTGCGAGTCTTCGGCATCCCTGATGGCACCGGGAAGCTCGACACCTACTTCATCAATATCTTCGATTGATTCCCAAAGCACTGAGGAAAAGGGCCGCGAATGTCGCGGCCCTTTTCTATGGCTCTTTCCATGATGCTGAAGTAACTGCTGCACCCCGACCATTTCGATCGCCACGAAGAAACGCGAAGCGGTTATCTCTTTCCGACCCACAGTACGCTTGGCCATCCCCGGCAAATTTGCTTTTTGGGGGGAAACCATTCCTTTGGAGGGATTAGGTTCGATTCCTTTGAAGGAGAACAAGATGGCTGGAATCGTTCACACACCTCTTCATGCCCGCCGCCAGGCTGCTTAGTGTGCCTTCGTGGCTATCTTTTCGCCGGGTTCCAACACCCTTCTCATCACGCCATGGTCTTCTTGAATCGCCCTGCGGCAAGGGCCAGCATGGCGGTGCCAAGCGCGGCCAGGGCCAGCATCTGGGGCCAGAGCACATGTACACCTAGGCCTTTCAGGTACACGCCCCGGATGATCACCAGGTAGTAGCGCAGGGGATTCAGATACGTCACCCACTGCACGGCCTGGGGCATGTTGGCGATGGGATATACGAAGCCCGACAGCATGAAGGCGGGGAGCATGAAGAAGAACGCCGTCATCATGGCCTGCTGTTGGGTGGCGCTCACGGTGGAGATGAAGAGTCCGACACCGAGGGTGCTGAGCAGGTAAAGCCCGGTTCCAAGAAACAAAATCAAGGGGTTGCCCAGAAGCGGCACCTTGAACCAGAACACGGCGACAAGGGTGATGAGCGCCACGTCGATAAAACCGATGAGGGCGAAGGGAATGGTTTTGCCCAGGATGAATTCCAGACGCCCGATGGGGGTCACCATGATCTGTTCCATGGTGCCGATTTCCCGCTCCCGCACGATGGCCATGCTGGACAGGATGATGGAGACCACGGCCACCAGCATGGCCAGCACCCCGGGCACAAAGAAATTGCGGCTATCGAGGTTCGGATTGAACCAGGCCCTGGAAACAAAGGCGATCGGCTCCGCTTCCAGGCGAATACCTGCCGACCGGGAGAAGCGTTGCTCCATGATGGCGCGATTGAAATCGGCGCTGATGCGCGAGGCGTAGGTCAGTACCACGCTGGCGGTATTGGAATCCGAGCCGTCCAGCAACAGTTGAATGACGGCACTCCGTCCCCCCTGAAGTTCTTCCTCGAAGCCCCGGTTGAGCCGCAGCACGGCCTTGGCTTCTCCCGAATCAAGCACAGACTGGATTTCTCCTTCACGGCTGATCCGCCGCACCAGATCGAAGCACCCGGAACCTTCAAAGCGTGCCAACAAATCGCGACTGGAAGGCGTGCGGTCGAGGTCGTAGGCGGCCATGGGCACGTGGCGAACATCGGTGCTCACGGCGTAGCCGATGATGAGCACCTGAACCACGGGCACCACAAAAATGACGGCCCGCATCCGAGGGTTGCGCAGCACCTGGATGAATTCCTTGACGAGCATGTGGTAGAGACGTTCAAGCATCGGAATTCCTTAGGCCAGGCGCTTCTTGAAGGTGCGGATGGCGAGCATGAGCATGAGGGCCGCAAAGGCCACCATCAGCAGGCATTCCGGCCATAACTGGGCAAGGCCAGTGCCCTTGAGGTAGAGCCCGCGAAGGAAGGTGACAAAGTACCGCGCCGGAATGAAATAGGTGACCACCTGCATGCCCTTGGGCATGTTGCCGATATCGAACATGAACCCCGAAAGCAGAAAGGCGGGCAGGAAGGTGGCCACAAAGGCCGCCTGGCTGGCCAGGAGCTGAGTCTTGGCCATGGTGCTGATGAAAATGCCCAGGGCCAGGGCGCCCACCAGATACACGGCGGAAACGCCGAACAACAGCAGCAGGCTTCCCCGAATCGGCACATCGAACAGGAAGCGTCCTGCCAGCACGGAGAGCAGCATGTCCACCATGCCAATGGCAAAGTATGGCGCGAGTTTGCCAAGTATCAATTCACTGCGTCGGACCGGCGTGGAAATGAGTTGCTCCATGGTGCCGGTTTCCCATTCCCGGGCCACGGTGAGCGAGGTGAGCAGGGCACTGATGAGCATCATGATCACCGCGATCAGGCCCGGCACGATGAAGATGCGCGATTCCATATCGGCGTTGAACCAGGCTCTCGCGCGCAGTTCCAAGGGAAGGGAAGGCGCCCGCCCCGTTAAGCGCTTGGCCTTTTCGACCAGGATTTCCTGGGAGTAGGTGCGCACGATGGACTCGGCGTAGGAAAGCGCGAGGGTGGTGGTGTTGGCATCGCTGCCATCGGCCAGCACCTGCACCTGGGTTTTTCGTTCCGAGGCCACCCTTCGGCCGAAATCCACGGGAAGAATCAACGCCATCATCACGCGACCGTGATCGATGGCTTCAGTCACGTCCTGATAATCGTTGGCACGTGTAACCACCGCAAAATACCGTGAACCTTCGAACCGACCCACCAGTTCGCGGCTTTGTGGGGTGCGGCTCTGGTCCCAGACCGCCAGGGGCACGCGATCGAGATCCATGGTGAGGGCGTAGCCGAAGATCATCAGCATGACCATGGGCAGGACAATGGCGATACCCAGGGCACGCGGATCCCGCAACACATGGAGGAATTCCTTGCGGGCCACGGCGCCCAGGCGACGGAAGTTCAGTCCTAGCGGAGCGCCGCTCATGCCTTGAACTCCTGCTGGTCACCGTCGGCGCGATCCCTGGCCTCAATAAGGGACACGAAAACGTCCTCCAGGGAAGGCGTGATGCGTTCCATGCTTTCCACCTGAAAGCCCGCCGCCGAAAGCGCAAGGCGCAACCGAGGTGCAAGGGCTTCCGCATCTGCGGTCATCAGGTGGATATCGCGCCCGAAGAGCACCGCATCCCGGGCTCCCTCCACCGCCGCAGCCACTTCCAGTGCCTCATGGGCGCGGTCGCAGGAAACGCGCAGCACCTGATCCACCATAAGGTGCCCCTTCATTTCCTCCGGCGTGCCCAGCGCCACCAGTTCGCCCCGATAAATGAGGCCCAGGCGATCGCAGTACTCGGCTTCCTCCATGTAGTGGGTGGTGACGAACACGGTCACACCCTGGCCCGCCAACTGGTAGATGAGATCCCAGAAGGTACGGCGGCTCAGGGGATCCACCCCCGAGGTGGGTTCATCCAGGAAGAGCACCTGTGGCTCGTGGAGCAGGGCACAACCCAAGGAAAGCCGTTGCTTCCAGCCCCCCGGCAGCATGCCCGTCTGAGTGGTGCGGTGGTCTTGCAGGTGGGCCATGTCCAGCACCCACGTTTTCCGTTCCGGCTTTTTTGCGCGGGGGATGCCATAGATTCCACTGTAGAAATCGATGTTTTCTTCCACGGTGAGATCGTCGTAGAGGCTGAATTTCTGGCTCATGTAGCCGATGCTGCGTTTGATTTCTTCCCGCTGGGTGAGGATGTCAAAGCCCACCACGCTACCGTGACCACCGGATGGTTCGAGCAGGCCGCAGAGCATTCGAATGGTGGTGGATTTTCCGGCGCCATTGGGCCCCAAAAAGCCAAAGATCTCACCCCGTTTCACGTCCAGGCTGACCCGATTCACGGCGATGAAATCCCCAAATCGTCGCTCTAGGTTGTGGAGGGTAACCGCGAAGGGACTCATTCTGCACCACCTGGGATGGCTGAGGTGAATACATCCTCCAAGGTTGGTTCGATCACCCGCACTCCTTGACAGGAGATGTTGCCCGTTCGCAGGATGGCCTCCACGGCCGTTTGTCCCTGGTCGGCCGTTTCGACCAGAACATGGATGCGGTCTCCGAAGAGTGCCACGGTGCCGAGGTTGGCGGACCGGAGGACGGTGGTTGCTGTGCGGGGTTGGTCGCAACGCACTTCCAGCAGGGCGCCCTTCAGCAATCCTTTGACGCCATCCACGGTGTCACAGGCCAGGAGGCGGCCCTGGTGAAGGAGGCCAATGCGGTTGCAGCGCTCAGCTTCATCCAGGTAGGCGGTGGACACAAAGATGGTCACCTTCTCCTGCTGCAATTGGTAAAGGATGCGCCAGAAATCCCTGCGGGAAACGGGGTCCACGCCATTGGTGGGTTCATCCAGAAACAGCACCTTGGGCGTATGGATCAGGGCACAGGCCAAGCCCAGTTTCTGTTTCATGCCGCCGGACAGATTGCCCGCCTGGCGGCGCTTGAAGGGCGTGAGGTTGCTGAAGGCCAGGAGGCGTTCCACCCGCTCGTTCCGGCCCGCCTTGGGCACCTCGTAGAGGTCTGCGTAGAAATCGATGTTCTCGAGCACCGTGAGATCCGGGTACAGCCCGAAGCGCTGGGCCATGTAGCCGATGCGATCCTTGATGGGCTCGGCTTCGCGCACCACATGAAGGCCGTCCACCCAGGCTTCCCCGGAGGTGGGTTGAAGAATCCCCGTCAGCAAGCGCATGGTGGTTGTTTTGCCTGCGCCATCCGGCCCCACGAGACCAAAAATTTCGCCTTCAGTCACGGCGAGGCTGAGTTGGTCCAGGGCGAGGACATCCCCGAACCGACGCGAAAGCGCCTGGGTTCGGACAGCTTCCATCACTGGCCGTCCAGGGCGATCTCGGCATCCACCGGCATGCCGGGTTTGAGCTCCATGGCCGGGTTGGGGATATCGATCTTGATGCGGTAGACGAGCTTGGCGCGTTCTTTGACGGTTTGAACGCTTTTGGGCGTGAACTCGGCCTGGGATGCGATGAACGACACCCGCCCCTCGTAGCGCTTTCCGGGATAGGAATCCGTGGCGATCAGGGCCTTTTGCCCCACCTTCACCCGGCCCAGATCGGCCTCTTCCACATAGGCGCGCAGCCATACCTGGCCGAGATTGGCCAGGGTCACAACGGAAGTTCCGGGGGCGACGTATTCCAGTGGCTCCACATTCTTGGACAGGATCACGCCGGCGGTCGGCGCGGTGAGTGTTGCGTAGCCCAGTTGGGTTTCGGTCAACCCCAGGGCCTGCTGGGCCTGTTCGAAGCGGGCCCGGGCCATATCCAAGTCCTGACTCCGAGGTCCTTTTCTTACGAGGGTGAACTGCTGGTCGGCCTGTCTCACCTTGGCCCGGGCCCCCTCCAGGCTGGCTTTGCTGGCCTCGTAATCGCGCACGGAAATGATGCCCTTCTGATGCAGATCCCGCAGCCGGGCCTCATCGGGTTCGAGCCTGCGCAGATCGGCGTTGGCTTGTTCTAGTGCAGCTTTCGAGGCTTCCACCTCCTCCGTGCGGGACCCGGCCAGCGCCGCCTCCAACGCGGCCTTGGCCGTGGCGGCGTCGGCGCGGCGCATGGCGACCTGCTGCTCAAGATCCTTGGCATCCAGGCGGGCCAGCAACTGACCGGCCTGGACGGTCTGTCCTTCGTCCACCGGGCGTTCCAGCACTTTCCCCGCCACCCGGAAACTGGCTTCCACCTGGATCACTTCAATGTTGCCGGTGAGCTTGAGGTGAGCGCCCTTACTGCCACGGCAAGCCAGTGTGAAGAAGCTGGTGCCGCCGATGAGCAGGACAAGTGCCAGGGTGGTGCTCCATTTTGGACGCATGGGGTTGCTCCTAAGATTCATTCAGAAAGGGCAGGGGTTCTTCGGGGCGGGTGGCGATGCCACGCCAGAACAGGCGGAACCAAGCCCGTTCAGCCATGGGAAGGGCTTGGTCTGCCGGAATGCCTGCCACCCGTGGGCCGAGCACAGGGATCAGATCCAGGATTTCCAATTCCATGCGGGCCAGGAAAAAAGTCGCAAACAGCGGGGCGGTGTCCGGACGGATGTCGCCCCGTTCGATGCCAAAACGGATCAGATCAGAAATGGCGCCGAGGGCTGGAAACACTCGTTTGGTAATGCTTTCCCGGATGCCTTCGGCGCCCCGAATGATTTCCCCACGCAACAAACCACGGAGGCCTTCGCTTTCCCCCAGGTGGCGGTGATAGATGCAGATCACGCCCCACAACCGCTCCGCCACGGACCGGGGATCCTTGGGATCCTTGAGGGCCAGGAGTTCGGTCACCACGGGGCCGATGCTGCGTTCCAAGAGGGCTTCAAACATGCCTTCTTTGCCTTGGAAGTGGTAGTAGAGCATGGATGGATCGCAGCCTGCTTCCCGGGCAATGGCCCGGATGCTTGCCCCACGCAGGCCTTCCCGAGCAAAAACGGCCAGGGCCGCATCCAGGAGATGCCCTTGATGGACCTTGGTCGCTTTGGGTCCCCGGGTGCGGGGCGTAAGGATTCGGTTCACATCGACTCCGAATTTCATCAACCGTTGAATTATGGAGCTCATCGTTTGGCCGGACAAGGCAAATTTCATCATTCGTTGAAATTTTTTCGGGAAAGCGTGACCCACTGTGCGTTTCTTCCTTGACTTCCGGCCCCTGCGAGCTTGGAATGACGCTTACTTTAAGATTGCAACCGATGTTCTTCCTGACCTTTGCTAAAGGCAGGTTGTTCGGATGACAAGGAACAATCCTGCGATTTCCTTCCTCCAATAAAATGAAGCCCCGCCCCAGGAGTTCCCATGTCCCTCGAACTTGCGAAAAACCTCTACGCTCGAATGGCGAAAGCCGTTCCGCAGGCGCGCCAGCAGTTCGGCCGACCGCTGACCCTGGCGGAAAAAATCCTGGTGTCTCATGCCGATGATTTCGCCACGCAGGTCTGGGAGCGGGGCAAGGCCATGCTGGTGCTGCGGCCGGACCGGGTGGCCATGCAGGACGCCACGGCCCAGATGGCGCTGCTCCAGTTCATGCAATCGGGTCGCAAACGGGTGGCGGTGCCCAGTTCCATCCATTGCGATCACCTGATCCAGGGCCGCGACGGTGCGGAAAAGGATCTGCCCCGTGGTCTCGATGAAAATCGCGAAGTCTTCGCGTTTCTGTCTTCGGCGGGTATGAAATACGGCATCGGTTTCTGGAAACCCGGCGCAGGCATCATCCACCAGGTGGTGCTGGAGAACTACGCCTTTCCGGGCGGCCTGATGATCGGCACCGATTCCCATACGCCGAATTCGGGGGGCCTGGGCTTCATGGGCGTGGGCGTGGGCGGCGCCGATGCGGGTGAAGTGATGGCGGGCCTTGCGTGGGAAGTGCTGCACCCCAAGCTCATCGGTGTGAAACTCACGGGCAAGTTGTCCGGGTGGGCTTCTTCCAAGGATGTGATCCTCAAGCTCTGCGGCCTGCTCACGGTGAAGGGCGGCACCAACAAGATCGTGGAGTATTTTGGCGAAGGCGCCGAGAGCCTGAGCTGCACAGGCAAGGCCACCATCTGCAACATGGGCGCGGAACTCGGTGCCACCAGCTCGATCTTCCCCTTCGATGCCAAGATGGCGGCTTATCTGCGGGGTACCAACCGCGCCGAACTGGCGGATCTGGCCGCGGCACAGGGTGGCCTGTTGAAGGCGGATCCAGAGGTGCTGGCCGATCCTGCCAAGTTCTTCGACGAAGTGGTGGAGATCGATCTATCGGCTTTGGAACCGATGGTGGTGGGACCTCATACGCCCGATTTGGCCCGCCCCATTTCGGCCATGGCGGCCGAGGGCAAGACCAAGGGCTATCCCATGGAACTGCGCGCCACGCTCATCGGTAGTTGCACCAATTCTTCCTACGAGGACATCAGCCGGGCAGCAAGTCTGGCGCGCCAAGCCCTGGCTGCGGGCTTGAAGGCAAAGGTGCCTCTCTTCATTTCGCCGGGCTCCGAACGGGTGTACCAGACCATTGCTCGGGACGGCTTTCTGGACACCTTCCAGCAGATGGGCGCCGTGGTGCTCACGAATGCTTGTGGACCCTGCATCGGCCAGTGGCACCGATCGGATGCCGTGCCAGGGCGTGCGGATTCCATCATCAGCACCTTCAACCGCAACTTTCCCGGCCGCAATGATGGCGTGATGGAAACCCATTCCTTCCTGGCGGGGCCGGAGGTGGTCATGGGCTATGCCTTCACGGGCAGCTTTGCGGTGGATCCCGTGCACGATGCCCTGGAAGGGGGTTTCCGTTTTGCCCCGCCCCAGGGTGATGAACTGCCGCCCAAGGGCTTTGCTGGCGGCGATGACGGCTATGTGGCACCCCTGGAAAATGGCGATGCCATTGCGGTGGATGTGGCGCCGGACAGTGAGCGCATCAGTCTGCTGGCGCCTTTCCCAAAATGGGATGGCCAGGATTTCGTAAACCTGCCCCTCCTCCTGAAGACCAAGGGCAAGACCACCACGGATCACATTTCCCCTGCGGGCAAGTGGCTGCGCTATCGGGGGCACCTGGACCGCATCAGCGACAACATGTTTCTGGGCGCGGTGAATGCCTTCACGGGCGAAGCCGGGAAGGGCGCCAACATTGAGACTGGCGAAGCGGGACTGACCTTTGCCCAGATCGCCCGGCAGTACAAGGCCAAGGGGCTGAGCTCCGCCGTGGTGGGTGATGAAAATTACGGGGAAGGCAGCAGTCGCGAGCATGCGGCCATGTCACCCCGGCATTTGGGCGTGAAGGTCGTCATCGTGCGCAGTTTCGCCCGCATCCACGAAACCAACCTCAAGAAGCAGGGCATTCTGCCCTTGGTGTTTGCGGACCCCGCGGATTGGGACAAGGTGGAAGCCACGGATCACGTCAGCGTTTTGGGCCTGGCTGATCTTGCTCCCGGCAAGCCGGTAACGGTTCAGTTCGTGAAGGCGGCTGGCGGAACGGTTAATATTCAGACCAAGCACAGCCTGACCGAAAAGCAAATTCAGTGGTTCAAGGCGGGTTCTGCCCTGAACGCCGTTGGCAACGAGTAGCGCAACCCATTCGGAGAGATCCATGGCCAATACGGCAAAACTGGAAGTGGACGGCAAGACCTTCGAGTTCCCAGTCATTGAGGGAACAGAGGGTGAAAAGGGTGTCGATGTGCGCGATCTGCGCGCCAAGACCGGCTATATCACCTACGACGAGGCCTACGGCAACACCGGGAGCTGCCAGAGCAAGGTGACCTTCATCGACGGCGAAAAGGGCATCCTGCGGTACCGCGGCATTCCCATCGAGGAAATGGCCCAGGGCTCCACCTTTGTCCAGACCGCCTACCTTCTGATCTTCGGCAAGCTGCCCACGGAAACGGAACGGCAGCGTTTTTCAGGCCTGCTGACCAAGTACCAGATGATCCACGAGGACATGAAATTCCACTTCGAGGGCTTTCCCTCGGGGGCGCATCCCATGGCCATGCTTTCGGCCATGATCAATGCCGCCGGGTGTTTCATTCCCGAATTGATGGATCGATATGATCCGACTGTCTTCGAGCAACAGGCGGCCCGGCTCATTTCCCAGGTGCGCACCCTGGCCGCCTACGCCTACCGGAAATCCATGGGGCTGCCCAGCATCTACCCCAAGCGGAAATACATGTACACCGAGAACTTCCTGCACATGATGTTTTCGGAACCCGATGAGGACTATCACCTGAACCCGGCGGTGGTGGATGCCTTGGACTTGATCTTCCTGCTGCACGCAGATCACGAGCAGAACTGTTCCACGTCCACTGTGCGCATGGTGGCTTCCAGCAAGGCCAATCTCTTCGCCAGCGCCGCAGCAGGTGTCTGCGCGCTGTGGGGGCCGCTCCATGGTGGGGCCAACCAGGCTGTGATCGAGATGCTGGAGGAAATCCAGATCCAGGGCGACGATGGCAGCCGCTTCCTGGAACGGGTGAAGCAGAAGGACGGCCACGCCAAGCTCATGGGTTTCGGGCATCGGGTTTACAAAAACTTTGATCCCCGCGCCCAGATCATCAAGAAGGCCTGCGACGAGATGCTCAGCAAGCTGGGTATCCACGACCCCCTGCTCGATATCGCCAAAAAGCTGGAGGAAACTGCCCTTCAGGATCCCTATTTCATCGAACGCAAACTCTATCCCAACGTGGATTTCTACAGCGGCATCATCTTGAAGGCCATCGGCATTCCCACGGAGATGTTTACCGTGATCTTCGCCATCGGCCGCATGCCTGGCTGGATCGCCAACTACAAGGAAGTGATCGAATCCGGCGAAAGCCGCATCTACCGGCCGCGCCAGATCTATCAGGGGCCCACCCTCAATCCCTACATTCCGATCGAACAGCGCTGAGCTTTTCCCACACCCCAAAAAACACCGAGGCCATGCCTCGGTTTTTTTGGGGTGAAAACATTCTCGACCAAAATGGTATGATATAGGTTCCTAAGGAGAACCGATGGGCAACTACGACGAATTCATGGTGGCGCCGATGCGCGAAGAACTCGTGCAGGTGGGCTTTTCACAGCTCATGACGCCCGAAGAGGTGGACTCAGCCTTGCAACGCCCAGGTTCCACCCTGCTGGTGCTGAACTCGGTCTGTGGTTGCGCCGCGGGCACCCTGCGCCCTGGCGTCATCGAGGCGGTGAAGGGCCGCGGCCTGACCTTTGACCATCTGGTGACGGTGTTTGCGGGCATGGAGACCGAGGCGGTACGCCGCGTTCGTGAGCACTTCGGCTCACTGATGCCTTCCTCTCCCAATGTGGCCATTTTCCAGGATGGGAAATTGCTACACCACATGCCCCGACACGCCTTTGAGAGCTTGGCGCCTTCGCAGATCGCCGATCAGATTGGCCTTGCGCAGCGGGAATTGTAAAACCGGGTAGGACTTTTTGAGGCAATGAAAAGGGGGCCGTTTGGCCCCCTTTTGCTTACTGCCACTGGCTGAAATCCGCCACGCGGAGGAATGCCTTCCGTAGCCGGAAGAGCAGCGACAAGCGAGCGTTGCGAAGGGCGATGTCTTCGCACTTCACCATCACGGAATTGAAGAAGGCTTCCAGGGGCTCCGCCAACTCCGCCAAGGCTGCCAAGAGGGCCGTGTGAGCCTGGGTGGCTTCCAATGCGTGGAGTCGTTCAGCGAGTCGTTTCTCTTCCTCCTGCTGAAGTACCGCAACATCGAAGGATTCGGTAGGTGTTTCGTCCTTGAGGATATTGCCGATGCGCTTGGCACTCTGGGCGAGGCTTGCAAATCGGGCATCTTCTGCGAAGGCTGAAAGTGCGACACAGCGGGCCTTGAGGTCGGCAAGGTTGGTCCATCCCGTCACCAGCGCAGAGCGCCGCACAGGGCCTGGGTAGCCAACGGTTTCCAGTTGATAGGCAACGCGATCCCGCAAGAAGGCCAGCAGTGCCTCGCGGGTTTCCGCCTCGGGCTTGGTGGCCTTGGCCTTCACTACGGCCAAGCTCAGATCGACCAGGGTTTCGATAGTCAGGTTCCAGTCGCGTTCCCAGAGAATGCGAATGATGCCTTGCCCGGCGCGGCGCAGGGCTAGGGGATCCTTGCTGCCGCTGGGGATCTGGCCGATGGCGAAGCAGCCCGCCACGGTATCCAGTTTGTCGGCCACTGCCAGCAGGGAACCCATGGGGGTTGCGGGAATGGGGGCCTCGGCGCTGATGGGCTGGTAGTGCTCCTTCACGGCCTGCCAGACGGCCGTGGGTGCGCCTTCGTGCTTGAGATACTCGCCGCCCATGACGCCTTGCAGCTCCGGGAATTCCCCCACCATCAACGTCACCAGGTCGCATTTGCAGACCTGGGCCGCCTGGGTGGCTTCCTGGAGGTGGGCGGGATCGCTGGAAAGTCGTTCGGCCAAGCTCGTAACGAGAGCGGTCACCCGTTCGCTCTTGTCCACATAGCTGCCCAGTTCCCGGTGGAAGGTGAGCTGCTTCAACTTGTCGAGGCGGTTCGCCAGGGGCGTGCGGCGATCTTCGGCCACAAAGAACCGCGCATCGTACAGCCGCGCCCGCAGCACCCATTCGTTGCCAGCTTTGACGAAGCCTTCCGGATCGTCGGGGCGGTTGGCGGCGGTGAGGAAATAGGGCAGCAGCTCGCCCTTGTCGTTCTCGATGCAGAAGGATTTCTGGTGTTCCTTGAGGCTGGTGACGAGCACTTCCTTGGGCAGATCCAGGAAGGATTGGGGAAATTCGCCGCGCAGGATGCGTGGGAATTCCACGATCTCGGCCAAGGTGTTGTGCAGTTCGTCGTCCTCCACCACGCGCCCGCCCACTTCGGCGGCCAGCGCGTTCAATTGGGTGCCCATGGCGTCCCTGCGCACCTGGCAGGCCACCACCACACCCGCGGCGCTGAGGGCGGCTTCGTAATCCTCGGGCCGCAGCACCGTCACGGGTTTGGGATGCTGCAAGTGATAGAGGCGGTGGCCCCAGGTGGTGTTGCCGGCCTTCACGCCATCCACCTCTAAGGGAACGATGGTTTCACCGAAAATCGCCAGGATCGAGCGAATGGGTCGAACGAAGGCGAATTCCGAGTGGCCCCAGCGCATGGCCTTGGGCACATGCAGACCTGCGATAAGTTTGGGCAGGGCTTCGGCCAGCAGATCCACCGTGGGGCGGCCAGGCTTTGAGATCGTAACCACCGCGCAGGCTTCCTTCTTGCCCGCAGGCTGCTCGAAGCGCACGGACGCGAAGTCCACGCCCCACTTTTCGGCGAACTTCAAGCCGGTCTGGGTGGCGGCACCGGCCTCATCCACGCACATGCGCTGGGGCGGGCCCACTTGGATTTCGGTCTGGTCAGCCTGGGACAGCGGCAGCCCGGCGATTCGCCAAGCCATTTTGCGCGGGGAGTAATCGACGCGAATGGCGGTCGTGGGCAGTTTCTGGTCGCTGGCCCATTTGGCAAAGGCTTCAGAGAATTCTGTGGTCAGAGGCGCCAGAAACCGCGCCGGGATTTCCTCACAGTGCAGTTCCAGCAGGAGGGTGCGGGTGTCCATCACAGCACCTCCTGGGCGGGCGTGGCTTTCGTGGTTTCGTTCTCCAGGTAGGCCTTGGCACAGGCACAGGCCAGATCCCGCACGCGCTTGATGACGCCGGGGCGCTCGGTGGTGCTCACGGCGCCGCGGGCGTCCAGCACATTGAAGGTGTGGGACATCTTCAGCGCCTGATCGTAGGCCGCCAGGAAATGGCCGTGGTCCTTGACCATGCGCCAGCCTTCCTTCTCGAAATCGTTGAACAGGCGCTGATGCAGGTCGATATCCGCATGTTCGAAACTGTAGGCGCTCAACTCGAATTCTTCACGATGGCGCACATCGCCGTAACTGATGGGGAACACGCCCTGGTCCGTTTTGATTTCGCCCCAGGTGAGGTCGAAGATGTTATCGATGCCGGTGAGGAACATGCAGATGCGCTCGATGCCGTAGGTCAGCTCGGCACTTACGGGCCGACAATCGATGCCTGCCACCTGCTGGAAGTATGTGAATTGGCTGATTTCCATGCCATCCAGCACCACCTGCCAGCCCACGCCCCAGGCGCCCAGCGTTGGTGATTCCCAGTTGTCTTCCTCAAAGCGCAGATCGTGCTTGGTGAGATCGATGCCCATGGCTTCCAGGGATTCGATGTACATCTCCTGCACCTTGGCGGGCGAGGGCTTGAGGATCACCTGGAACTGCAAGTGCTTGTAGACCCGGAAGGGGTTCTCGCCATAGCGGCCATCGCCGGGGCGGCGCGAGGGCTCCACATAGCCCACGTTCCAGGGCTTGGTCCCCAGGGCGCCGAAAAAGGTCAGCGGGTTCATGGTGCCCGCACCCTTTTCGATGTCGTAGGGCTGGCCTACTAGGCAACCACGATCGGCCCAGTAGCGCTGAAGTCGGAGGATCAATTCTTGAACATGCATGGGAACCCGCGAAAAACCTAGATTCTACCGGGGTTTGGCCCTGGATTCGAGGAGGGATTGCGCTCTACAGCTGCAAACCTCGCATTGCGAGGCTATTCTGATGGCATCTTTGCCCTTTGCCGAAAGCGAGCTGCCATGCGCCTTCCTTCTTTCCTGTGCCGGATCGGCTTCACCGCCACCACGCTGGTCGTGGGACTGGGCTTGGCGCCCGGTTCCCTGAAGGCAGCAGCGCCCAAGAAGGTCGAAAAGAAGGTCATCACCCATGACGTGTACGACCGTTGGCGCAGCATCAAGGACACGGCGCTTTCGCGCCAGGGCGATTGGCTCGCGTACACCTTGGCACTCCAGGATGGGGATGGCGAAGTGGTGGCCCGGAATCTCAAAACGGGTCAGGAATGGCGCCACGCCAGAGGCGCCAGCCCGAGCCTGACGGCGGATGGCCGATTCGTGGCTTTTGCCATCACCCCTCCGAAAGCTGAAGTAGACAAGGCCAAGAAGGACAAAAAGAAACCCGAAGAAATGCCCAAGGCCGGGCTGGGCGTGATGAATCTGGCCAGCGGCAAAGTGGAGACCCTGGAGCGGGTGAAGAGCTTCCGCTTCGCCAAGGAGGGCGGGCGCTACCTGGCGGCCCTGCGGGACAAGCCCGAGGAAAAGAAGGGTGAGACCAAGGGGGAACCGTCCTCGGACGAGGCGGACCAGCGCGCCCGAGGAACGGCAGCCAGTGGCGATAAGGACAGCAAGAAAAAGGAACCCGGCACGGACCTAGTGCTATGGGAGCTGACCACCGGCCGTCGCGTCACGATTCCTGATGTGGCGGAATACCTCTGGAATCGAGATGGGGCCTGGCTGGCCTACACAATCAGCGTGAAAGAAGCCACCAAGGGCAAAGACAAGGCAAAAGAAGAAGGCAAGGCCAAGGACATGGCCGCTGCACCTGATCCCGCCAAGGAGGGCACCTACCTTTGGCGTGCGACGGATGACAGCACGGTGGTCCTGTTGGCGGGGCAGGGGACCTACAAGGGGTTGGCGACCGATGAGCAGGGAACTCGGCTGGCCTTTCTCACTAACCGCGACGAAGCGAAGGCTGAGGCCCCTGCCTTCAAGCTCTATGGTTGGAAGGATGGCGAGGCTGCCGCGACTGAAATCGTTAGTAAGACAAGCGCGGGCATGCCGAAGAGCTGGGCGCCTTCGGAGCATGGCCGCCTGGAATTCACGAAGGACGGCCTGCGCCTCTTTTTCGGAACGGCGCCGTTACCCAAAGCTGAGCCCAAGGAGGCGCCGGAGCCCGTGAAGGTGGATCTCTGGCATTGGAAGGATGCCGACCTGCAGCCCATGCAAAAGGTGCGTGCCGAGGACGAGAAGAAACGCAGCTTCCGAGCCGTGGTGCACCTGAACGAAAGGTTGGTCGTGCAATTAGGTTCGGAAGAACTGCCCGACGTGGAAACCAATGAGAATGCCAATGTGGCACTGGGATTTGCGCCCAACGCCTACCTTCATTTGGCGTCCTGGGACCAGGCTTATGCGGATGTTTTCGCGTTGGATTTAAGGTCAGGTGCGAAAACCCTGCTCGCCCCAAAAATTCCCTGGTCGCGGCGCAGCAACGATGGCCCCGGGCGGGGTTCCCATTTGTCACCAGGTGGCCGGTACTTGTTCCATTTCGATTCACCACGGCGGGCTTGGATGGTGGTTCCAACCCAGGGTGGCCCGGCCATCAATCTCACGCAAAACCTGAAGGTGGCCTTCCAGGAGGAGGAGCACGACACACCGGAATTGCCCGGTGCTTACGGGATTGCGGGCTGGACTTCCAACGACGAGGCCTTGCTGGCCTACGATCGGTTTGATGTGTGGGAATTAAAACCCACCGGCGCTCGCAATCTCACGGCAGGTGCGGGCCGAAACCAGAAAACCGTGCTCCGGTATCTGCGGTTGGATCCTGACGAAAAAATGATTCCAAAGAATCGCCCCCTGATGCTTTCCGGCGTGAAGGAGGAAACCAAGGCCACCGGCTTCTTCCGGGCAGGGTGGACCGGGGCGGAACCCCTGCGTCTGCTTTGGGCAGATCAGCTGATGGGCGGCCTGCAAAAGGCCAAGGACGCAGAGGTCGTGGTCTTCACCCGGCAGCGCTTTGACCTCTTTCCGGATCTCTGGGCGGCGGATTCGGGTTTTGCCAAACCTGCGAAAGTGACGGATGCCAACCCTCAGCAAGCCCAATACCTATGGGGCCAGCAGGAATTGATAGATTACGTGAACGCGGATGGCAAGGTGCTGAAGGCCTTGATCACCAAGCCTGAGAACTTCGACCCCGCCAAGAAATACCCCTTGATGGTCTACATCTACGAGAAATACAGCGATCGGCTGCATGGCTACCAGGCTCCTGCACCGGGCACGAGCATCAACTTCACCCGGTTCGCCAGCAACGGCTACGTGATCCTTCGGCCCGACATCGTGTACGAAACGGGCTACCCTGGCGAAAGCGCCCTGAAATGTGTGCTGCCTGCCATCGAAAAGCTAGCCTCCCTGGGGTTCATCGATCGGGATCGCATCGGCATTCAGGGGCATAGCTGGGGCGCCTATCAGATCGCATATCTGGTCGGACGGACCCACCTCTTCAAGGCCGCCGAGGCCGGTGCGCCCGTGAGCGACATGATCAGTGCGTATGGCGGCATCAGGTGGGGCACGGGCATGAGTCGCGCGTTTCAGTACGAAAAAAGCCAGAGCCGGATTGGCGCGCCGCCCTGGGAGCGTCCCCTGCAATACATCGAAAATTCGCCCCTGTTCTGGGTGGAAAAGGTGCAGACGCCCCTGCTCATGATCCACAACGACGACGATGACGCCGTGCCCTGGTACCAGGGCATCGAGTTCTTCTCGGCCCTGCGTCGGCTGGGCAAGCCCGTGTGGATGTTCAATTTCAACGGCGACAAGCACAACCTTGTCCAGCGGGAGAACCAGAAATACTGGACGCTCCACATGGATGAATTTTTCGATCATCTGCTGCTGGGCGCACCTCGACCCCAGTGGATGGACCTGCCGGTGCCCTATCTGGAGCGCGGAAAGCGTGATCTGGTAAAGGCCTTCGGCAATTCCCCCAATCACTGATATGATTTTTTTCTTTTGGGAATCCCATGTCGAAAAAAATTGCTCTCATCGCCATCGGCGGTAACGCTCTGCTCAAGGAAAAAGAGCAGGGGCTCCAGGAAGAACAGCTCGAAAACGCCCGCGAGTGCGCCGAGATGTTCGCCAACGTGGTTCAGGCTGGGTACAGCCTCTGCGTGGTGCATGGCAACGGTCCCCAGGTGGGCAACATCCTCATCCAGCAGGAGGCGGGCGCCAACCGCATTCCGCCCTACACCCTGGATATCGCCGATGCCATGACCCAGGGCTCCATGGGCTACATCATCGAGCGCATGCTCATCAACCGGTTGAAGTATATCAAGCACGAAACCCCGGTCACCACGGTCCTCACGGAGGTCGTGGTCGACAAGGATGACCCAGGTTTTGAGAACCCCACCAAGCCTGTTGGCCCCTTCTATACCGAGTTCCGTGCCGTGGAACTGCAGAAGCAGAAGAAGTGGCACATGAAGGAAGACGCTGGCCGCGGCTGGCGCAAGGTGGTGCCTTCACCCAAACCCTTGGAAATCGTGCAACTGGAAGCTGTGAAGCTGCTGCTCGAAGCAGGCCATTGCGTTATTGCTGGCGGTGGCGGCGGCATTCCCGTGATCCGTGATGCCAGCGGGTTCCTGGTGGGGGTGGAAGCCGTCATCGACAAAGATCGCCTCTCGTCTCTGTTGGCCGATCAGTTGGGCGCGGACACCTACGTGATCCTTACCGGTGTCGACAAGGTGGCCATCGATTTCGGCAAGCCCACTCAGAAGTGGGTGGACCGCATGACTGTTGCCGAAGCCCGCCAGCACATGGCGGACGGCCAGTTCCCCGCGGGGTCCATGGGCCCCAAGATCGAATCCGCCATTCAATTCATTGTGGCCGGTGGTCACGAAGTGCTGATCACCAGCCCAGAGGCTCTGGGTCGTGATCCCTACGAAACCGTGGGAACGCGCATCGTTCGCGATTGATCCAGGCCTTGTTTTGAAAAAGAGAGCGCGATTTTCGCGCTCTCTTTTTATGAGGTGAGAAAATGCCTCAGGAGGCTCCCGTGTACGCCATCGCCATTGTTCGGTACCGCAAACCCCTGGAAGAAATTCTTACCGTCCTGGATGCCCACCGCGCCTACCTGCGCGAATTGAAGGCAAAGGGCCTTCTCCTGGCTTCGGGACCCCTCGATCCACGCAGCGGCGGCGCCCTGTTGCTGCGGGTTCCGGATGAGGCTGCGCTGGATGCCGTGAGAGATGGCGACCCCTTCATCCAGGCCCGGGTGGCGCAGTATGAATTGCTGCCCTGGTTGCCGAATATCGGTGTGGAAGATCTGGATCGACTCTAGGTACTGGCCGTGGTTGCCGCCATGATCGCGACCATGGCAGCGGCGGAGGTCGTGTCAGCCATAGCCTGGGCAGCGCCAGGGGAGGCATCACTGCCTGCGATTGAAATGAAGCCCGTGCCCATTCCAGACAAGGTATTGCGCCAATGGATATGGCCGGTGGCGGGATTCAGGCAAGTCAATTCCCCGCAACAGGTGGCATAGAGTCGATCGCCAATGAGCGCGACGCTGGTTACCCCACCCGCCAGGGTAGCCAAGCGTTGTCGCCAGATTTCCTGCCCGTCGAGGATGCGCAAAGCCAAAACCTTGCCGCCGATGCCGATGAAAAGCCGATCTTTGAACATGCAGCCCTCCGAAGAGAAATCCTAGGCGAAGGTAAAAGGATCGGGCACCGTTTTCGCTAACCGGATGGGTTCCGCGGGCGATCGGTGGAGAATGGGTGGCGGGAATTATTACACACCAAAAAGCTGCGGTATTCCCGGCCACCTGAGGATCAAGGGCGACTTGCTCCACGCGCAATCCACGGCGGCCGTTCGGCATTTTGTCTCTGCACAATCCAATTCCCCCCAGGCATTCTGATGCGAAGCCTGACCGTGCTCCGGAGGTTTCATGCATCACGCCCTCTTCCTTTGCATTCCTGCCCTCGCTGCACCTGCCGTTGATCCCACCCAGGCCGCGCTCCAGAAGGCACTGGATGCCCTGGTAAGGGATTCCGGCATGCCGGGCGCGAGCCTTGCGGTGATCCTGAAGGATGGGCGGATGCTGACCTTGGCCTCTGGCGTCGCAGACCGGGAGACGGTGGCGCAGATGACACCGCAGCACCGGCTGTTCAGCGGCAGCATCGGTAAGACCTATGTGGCGGCCCTGGTGCTTCGCGCCGCAGCGGCGGGGCAGCTGGGGCTGGATGATCTCCTCTCGAAACATCTTGGCCGTGAGCCCTGGTTCCAGGGGCTCCCCAATGCTGCCACTGTCACCCTGCGCCACCTCCTCACCCATACCGCCGGAATGCCGGAATATGTGGGAAAGGAGGCGGTGTGGAAGGCCATTGTGGCGGCCCCTGACAAGGTCTGGTCGCCGGCGGAGCGGTTGGCGTTCATCTTGGGCGACGCGCCATTATTCGAGGCGGGTAAAGGCTTTGGCTATGCGGACAGCCACTACATCCTGCTGGGAATGGTGCTGGAGCGCCTCTACGGGATTCCGCTTGAAGCTCAGGAGCGGGCGTTGTTGACGGAGCTGGGCCTGAAGGAGACTGTTATCTCAGATCGCCGGGACTTGCCGATGCTTCCGACCGGCTATTCCAGCCTGCCCCCGATGTTTCACATGCCGCAAAAGGTGGTGGAAAGCGGGCGTTACGTGTTTAACCCCCAATTGGAGTGGGCAGGTGGCGGCTTTGCCAGCACCGCCGCAGACCTGGCCCGCTGGGGTGCCGCGCTCTATGGGGGCAAGGTGCTTCCCCAACCCTGGCTGCGGTGGATGGTTACGGACAGCGGCGTGAAGACGGACTTCCCGGACGGAGCCACCTATGGCCTGGGCGCCATCCTCTGGCAATCGCAACTTGGCTTGACCTGGGGCCACAGCGGCTTTGTGCCTGGGTTCAATGCGGTGCTCCAGCATTTGCCGAAACAGGGTGTGACCCTGGCACTCCTCTGCAACAGTGATGTCGCCTTGAAGGGCCAGGGGCGGACGCCTCACGCGGCGGCCCAGCGGCTTCTCAGGGCTGTGCTTGCGGCTCCTTCGTCGGATTCCCGGTCTTCAGGAATGCATTGACCTTGGCATCGCCCAGCGAAAGGGCTGCCTGTCGAATCACGGCAACCTGAAGACAGTGATCCCAACAGTGGCGGACTCAAGGCCTGCGTGCCCCGTTTCAAAGGTACCAGCCTGCGGCGTGCACCAGCTTTGAGAGCTTGCGGATCGCCTTACGGTCATCGTCTCCCGCAATCCGGTTGGATCGGATGAAGCCACAGCGTCGGCAACGATGGAGGAGTGCCAATTCCTGGCCGTGACGGACCCACAAACTGATGGGGTCCATGATGCCGGCGCAAAGGCTGCGCCGATCACCTACGGCCACATCTACGTGGAGGCTGCTGAGGCAATGGGGACAATGATTTCGCTGGTTCGTACCCGGGGCTTCTCCCGGCACAGTGGTGCTGCACTGTGCGCAAATGAAGGCCTCACCAGGCTGATTTAGGGGAAACGAATTCGTCCGGTGGCGTGAGCTCCTGGACATGGTTTTATCCTTTCTGGACATGTTTCTGACTCTTGGCAATGCGGCGCCACTTCTGCTCTCTTTCGCGCCACAATCGCTCATCGCTGCGGGCCGCCTCGTAGGCCTCCTCCCGGCGGAGTCGCAAGTAGTTTCCATAACGATGGGCATCCAGGTGGCCTTCGGCGAGGGCTGCCTGCACGGCGCAGTCGGGCTCGGAGCTGTGAGTGCAGTCCCGGAAACGACAGTGGGCCGCGAAGGTCGAAATGTCGGCAAAGGCACGATCAAGATCAGCGCCTTCAGCAAGGAGTCCCACTTCGCGGATGCCGGGCGTGTCGATGAGGCAGCCGCTTCCAGGGAGCAGGAAGAGTTCCCGGAGTGAAGTCGTATGACGGCCACGGCCGTCCGTGGTGCGCACTTCCTGGGTGCGCCGAAGCTCTTGACCAGTAAGGGCGTTAAGCAAGGTTGACTTGCCAACACCGGAGGAGCCGACCATGACCGCCGTAAGGCCTTTCCCAACACAGGCCCGAACGCGTTCGAGGCCCTTTCCCGTAACCGATGAAATGGCCAGCACCTGGACTCCGGGAGCGATGCCCTCGATCCGCGCGATAAAGGAAGGTGAACGCTGCTCCAGATCTGCCTTGGTCAGCAGCACCACTGGTCGAGCCCCGCTGCCCCATGCCAGTGCCAAAAGGCGTTCCATGCGGGCGGGATTGAAATTGCGATCCAAGCCCATGAGGAGGAGGACCACATCGAGATGGGAGGCCAGGCACTGTGGTCTGGCGCCAGGGCCTGACCCCCGGCGGATCAGCGTGGAGCCCCGTGGCAGGAGATCGAGCATCAGAGCTCTGGAGGCCTGCGCACTTCGTTGGATCGTGATCCAATCCCCAGCGCAAAGGGCAGTTGCCTCCTTTTTAAGTCGTTCACGGAAGCGACCCGAGGGGGTCCCCCAGATCTCACCCGTTGTTGTTTGCAGGAGTGCAAGTCCATGGGTGGCCGCCACCACGCGGGCGGGTTCATCCATGGGGGCAGCACGTTCGGAAAAAATGGCGGCGAGGGTGGTGGTCCACCCAAAAGGCATCAGGGAAGGGAAAGAAATCTCAGAGACGGGGTTGGGACCCATCGAAAGGTCGGTGTGTGAAGTCATGGTGGGGTGATCCTGGATGAAGCATCGCTCAAGCCCCTCGAAGGGGCATTCCTGGCGGAGAGGCTGGGGCCGAGACCTGAGGCTGCGGCCCCTTAGGCTTCTGCCGACTCTCGGTTCATCCACATGGCGATTAACATCTACACACCTGTAACGGAACCAGCATGACTGTTTCGGAGGGAACCCGCAAGGCCATCGCCCAGGCCTGGAGGGCTTGAACTCGGTTTTTAGGGCACCGACTGGAGCTCAGGCAAGGCGGCAGTAAGGACCCGACCCGTCCAAACCTGAACCTCAGGGTGGAACCCAAGGAAGGCAAACCCTACTGAAGAATCTGGCCAGGAGGCGGGACCGCGTAAAGCGTGTCACTGGTTCAACCCAGATTGCAAAGCGCACACAGGATCTGCAATGGTGCCTCGAATGCCATGAACTCAAGGCAACGCGGGAAATCCAAATTCAAATGTGCGCTTCAAGGCTTGGGCTGCTCCGCGCTGCGAGCCGCCTGCACCTTGCGACGTGCCTCTTCTTTTTCCTTTTCGCTCGGTTTGCCCCAGACAAGGCGATTGGGTTTAGCTTTCAGGATTTCCACCAGCTCTTCGGTGCTTCTCAGATTGCGATTCAGGGCCTTCAAGGTGGCTTCGAATTCGGGGCCATCGGCCTTGAGCATGGCCCTGGCTTCGGTGCTGAGGGCGTTGAACTGTTTCAGGGCGATGGAGAGATTCACGAGAATCTCGTCGATATCCCCGCCGCGTTTTTCCAGTAGCCCATGGATGATGGTCAGGCTCTTTTCCAGGCTGGCCAGGTCCCGCCCCAGGGCTTCATCCACGCCCTTCACCGTGTGCTGACCCGCGAGGATGAGCGCCTGGGCCTGCAGCAGGGTTGCATCCAGATCCTTGAGGGCCTTCTTGATATCCGGATGATCAAAGATGGCCCCGAGGCCCTTTTCTTTGAAGGAACCGCGCAAGTCCGTGAGTGCCCCATTGAGGTTGCGGACAAAATCCTGCATCTGGTCGATGAGCATGGGCAGGGAGCCCGCCGTGTCCCCTTCCAGAATCGCGCCGGGCTCCAGCACTTGGGTGCGGGCGTTGACGTCGGGGAGTTGCAGATCCAGGTAGGCGCCGCCCAGCAGTTTTGAGACCACCACGCCCCGCGTGCCCTTCCACAGCACGATGGTGGGGCTGATGCCCAGGCTGGCCACGAAGTGATACTGGACACCCTCCAGGGTGGGTTCGATGGCATTCACCTGGCCCACACGCAGACCCTGCAAATGGACCTCTGTGCCCACCACCAGATCCGAAACATTTTCCAGCCGTACCTGGATGGGCGTTTCCTTTTTGAACAGGGCGCGGAGGCTGCGCTGGAACAGGATGCCTCCAAAAATCAAGGCGGCTGTTACAACGAGCAATCCAACCCTGGCATCATCCCGTGCGAATTTCACTGAATGCCTCCACTCACGATCCGGCCCTGTTCGATTCTGAATTCTGTTGCGTTGAGTTGCCCGGCGTCGGCATTGCCTGCAATTACAAAAGAGGTTTCGGGATTGGCAGCGGCGTTGCGAAGGAGGCGGGTGGCCTGGGCGCGCGCCTGAAGATCCAGGCCCGGGGGCGGCTGGTCCACAAGCCAAAGGTTGGCCTCCGCAGCGGCGGCCCGCACCAGGGCGCCCAGCCAGCGCTCCCGGGGTTCCAGTGCATGGGGGCGGGCCTCGGCCCGGCTGGATAAATGGGCAGCTTCAAGCCATTCCAGGGCGATTTCCTCGGCGCGAACCTGGGAATGCCCCCGCAGGAAACGCAGGGGCAGGGCTACGTTCGCACCCAAGCTCAGGTTCACCAGCAGCCCGCCTTCCATGGGCACCCAGCCAATGCCTCCTTTTTTCAGAAAGGGATGGGAGAAGGCATAGGGCGACAGTGCAACGCCATCCAGGAGCACGCGGCCTTCCTCGGGGTCGGCGAGGCCTGCGCAAAGGCGCAGGAAGGCAGAGGTGCCAGCGCCGGGAGCGCCGTGGATCCGGGCGCATCCTCCCACGGACAGGTTCCAATCCAGATGTTGGAAGACCAGGCGGCCCTCAGCATTTTCGAGGCTGACGTCCTCGACCCTCAGGATGTCACCCATAGACCAGTACCGAGAGAAAGGCGCCCACGAGGAACACGGCGACCAGGCTCGCCACCGCTGCGGCAGTTACGGCCTGGGGGATCTCGGTACTGCTGGACCTCACGCGCAGGCCGCTGGAAAGGCAGATGAGCGGGATGAGACCACCAAAGACGGTCGCTTTGGAGAAGGTGATGATGAGTTCCGACCACTGGATGGCATTGCCCAAGGCATGAAAGAAAGCCTGGGGTGAAAGCGGGAAACGCGACCAAGCCACGAGGAAGCCACCCAGCAGGGCAGCGGCGTCGAAGAGGATGATCAGGGAAAATACGGAAATGATGCCGCCGAGGATGCGCGGGAGCAGCAAATACTGGATGGGGTTGATGCCCATGGCGCACAGGGCGTCCACTTCGCCGCTCAATTTGATGGAGGCCATTTCCGCCGCGATCGCGGTGCCGCTGCGGCCGATGACGATGACACTCACCAGCAGGGGGCCGAGTTCCCGGATCACCAACTGGGCCAGAAGTTGACTCAGGTAGGTTTCGGCGCCAAAGGCGGACATCTGGGCAAATACCTGAATGAGGGTGATGCCACCCAGCAACAGCGAGGTGAGCAGAGCCAAGGGCAGGGCATCCAGGGCGGTGAAGCGCACCTGCAGTTTGGTCTGGTCGTACAGAACGCCCAATTGATTGGTGCGCAGGCCCAGCAGGTGACGCACGCACGTCAGTCCCAGCCACGCCACACTGCCCAGATGCGCCAGCCAGTTGCGCAGGCCTCCGCCCAGGGGAGACGCAAAGCGCTGGAGCCCAAATTGGGCCTTAGTGGCCTTAGGGAGCATGGGATCACGGTAGCCTAGAGGGATGGCCCTTCGCAGCTGGAAATTCACCGTGGAACCCACCGATGCGCACCTGCGCCTGGATCAAGTTGTTTCCCTGCGCACGGGCATCAGTCGGCGGGCCGCGCGGGAGGCGCTCAAGCTGGGCGGCGTGCAGGTGGACCAGAAACGGGTTCGGGTCGCCAGCCGAGCCGTGTCCGCGGGCGCCGAAATTCGCGTGGCGGTGGATGATGCCCTGGGACAGCCACCCGAGATAGATCTTGGAATTGTCTTCGAAGACGACTGGCTGCTGGTGGTCAACAAACCCGCGGGCCTGCCCACCCAAGGCACCCAGGCTTCGGACAAACACGATCTCCTGGCCCTGCTCACCCGTCAGCGCCCGGGCCAGAAATTGATCCTTTGCCATCGCCTGGACCAGGGCACCAGCGGCGTGCTGGTGCTGGCCAAGGACAAAGCCGCGGACCTGGGTCGCACCTTTCAGGAACGCACCCTGCGCAAAGTCTATCTGGCCCGGATCTCCAACCCCATCGAGGCCCAGACCGTGGATCAACCCATCGGCCGCCTGCGCTTGGCCAGCCCCGCACGCTTCGGCTGCACTGGGGATGTGATGGAGCCCAAGGCTTCTGAAACCGGGTTTCGACCTGCCATTGCCGAAGAATGCGATGCGCTGGCGCCGGGACACTGGGTTGTGTGCGAGCCCAAGACCGGCCGCACCCACCAGATCCGCGTGCATCTGGCCTTCCTGGGCGCCCCGGTGGTGGGCGATGGCTTGTATGGTGGACTGCCCGATGCCCAACTCTGGCTTCACGCCTGGAAGCTCTTCCTGAAACACCCCGTTACTGGTGTTGAACTTGAACTGGTGGCGGAACCGGAACGATTTCGCCGCAGTTCCTAACCCGAATTCCACCCTGGCCCGAATCCCAGCCAGGGGAAACCGTTCTCCTAGCGAAAGGATTGCCCATGAAGCTGCATGCGTGGTTCGCGACCCTGGCCCTGGCGGCCATTCCTTTGCTGGCAAGCCCCAGTGGCGCGCCTCTTTGGCTGCGTTACCCAGCCCTTTCTCCCGATGGGAAAACCATCGTGTTCTGCTACCAGGGCGATCTGTACCGGGTGCCCAGCGCGGGTGGCACGGCCACGCCCCTCACCCTGGGGCAGGCGTACAACACGCGGCCCGTGTGGTCCCCGGATGGGAAATCGATCGCCTTTGCCTCAGATCGATTTGGCAACTTCGATGTGTTCCTGATGCCCGCCCAGGGTGGTGAAGCCAAACGCCTCACCTTCCACTCAGCCTCGGATTTCCCCTCGACCTTCACGCCGGACGGCAAACAGGTGCTCTTCACCTCGAACCGCACCGGCACCGCCACGAATTTCCAGTTCCCCTATCGCGGGTTTGCCCACACCTTCACGGTGCCCATCACGGGCGGGCAGGCGCGCCTGCTGCACACGGCCACCATGGAAGCCGCGGTGTACGACGCCACCGGCACCCACATCCTCTTCCACAATTTGAAGGGCTATGAGGACACCTGGCGCAAGCATCACACCTCTTCCGTGGCCCGGGATATCTGCCAGTACGATACAGCTTCCGGCACCTTCAAAGCTCTCACCACGGATCCTGGCGAGCATCGCAATCCCGTGATGGGCGCAGGTGAAACCTTCTATTACTTGGCCGAACGGGGCGGGTCGTACAACGTTTTCCGCAGCAGCCTGAGCAAGCCAGAGGCTGCAACTCAGGTGACGCGCTTTGAAAAACATCCCGTACGGTTTTTGAGCGGCTCGCGGGAAGGCACCCTCTGTTTCGCCTACGACGGTCAGCTTTATACCCAGCGCGAGGGCGGCACGCCCGCCAAGGTGGAGGTGCAGATTCAGATGGATGGTCGTCCCGACGGCGAGCGCATCCTGCCGGTAAATGGCGGTTTAACGGAATTCGCTGTGGCGCCCAATGGCAAGGAAGTAGCCTTTATTGCACGCGGCGAAGTGTTTGTGAGCAATGCCGAGGGCACCGTGACCAAGCGCATCACCAACACGCCCCAGCAGGAACGCACGGTCTCCTTCAGCCCGGACGGCCGCACCCTGCTTTATGCCGGTGAACGCAATGGCAGTTGGGGCCTGTACACCATGGCGCTCACCCGCAAAGAAGAAGCCTATTTCTATGCGTCCACGGTGCTGAAGGAAACCTGCATTCTTTCGGGTGCCAAGGATGTCTTCCAGCCTCAGTATTCGCCCGACGGCAAGGAAGTGGCCTTTCTGGAAGAGCGCACCGCGCTCAAGGTGTTGAACCTTGCCAGTGGCAAGGTGCGCACCCTGCTGCCCGAGGGCAAGAACTACTCCTACGCGGATGGGGATCAGGATTTCACCTGGTCGCCGGATAGCAAGTGGCTGCTGCTGACCTTTGATCCGCCTGGGTTGGGTGGCATTCGGGAAGTGGGCCTCATCGACGCCGAAGGCACTGGGAAGCTCATTAACCTCACCCGCAGCGGCTTTGACGATGGCCATCCCCGCTTTTCCACGGATGGCAGCACCATCTTCTGGGCCACGGACCGCGAAGGCACGCGCAACCTGAACCAGGACTCCGCCACGGTGGACTACTTCGGCCTCTTCCTTACCCAGAAAGCCTGGGATCGCTTCCAGCTCAGCAAAGAAGATTTCGCCCTGGTCAAGGAGCGGGAAGACAAGGAAAAGAAGGAATTGGAGAAAGCCAAGGACAAGGACAAAGCAAAGGAGAAGGAAAAGGACGCCAAACCCAGCGTGGAACCCCTCCGCATCGATTGGCAGGGACTGGAGGAACGCAAGGCCCGTTGGACCACGCACACCGCACCCATGGCCGATGCCGTGCTTGCCAAGGATGGGGAAAAGTTCTTCTATCTCGCCAAGTTCGAGAAGGGGTTTGATCTCTGGTCCACCGAATTCCGCACCAAGGAAACCAAGCTGGTGGCCAAGCTGGATGCCAGGCAGGCTGCCCTGGAACGCAGCGAGGATGGCAAGGCCATCTTCATTCTGGCCGATGGCAAACTCTCCAAGATCGACCCTGAAAATGGCAAGCGCGAGAACCTGGCCGCCGCCACCGAGATGGTGCTGCGCCCCGATGAAGAGCGCGCCTACATCTTTGAACACGCCTGGCGACAGATCGGGAAAAAGTTCTATGTGCCCGACCTGCACAAGGTGGATTGGCCCTTCTACCGCGATGCGTACCGAAAATTCCTGCCCCATATCCAGAACAACTACGACTTTGCGGAAATGCTCAGCGAAATGCTGGGCGAACTGAATGCCTCCCACACCGGCTGCCGCTTCAACGCGCCCCAGGTCACGGGGGATGCCACCGCTTCGCTCGGATTGCTCTTTGATCCTGCGCCAGGCACCGGCCTCAAGGTGACGGAAATTCTGAAGCGCGGACCGCTGGATCTGGCCACCTCTCGCGTGAAGCCAGGTCACATCCTGGTGGCCATCGATGGCATGGAAATCCGGGCCGATCAGGACCCCAGTGCCCTGCTCAATCGAAAGGCCGGTCATGCCACCCTGCTCACCTTCCAGGACGCCCAGGGGAATCGTTGGGAGGAAAGCATCAAACCCATCGCCGCCGGGCAGGAAAACGTCCTGCTCTATCGCCGCTGGGTGGAACGCCAGCAGGCAGAGACGGAGCGCCTCTCAGGTGGTCGCATCGGCTATGTGCATGTGCAAGGCATGAACGATCCCAGCATGCGCACCGTGGTCGAAGAAGTGCTTGGGAAGCACCTCACCAAGGAAGCCATCGTGGTGGACACCCGCTTCAACGGCGGCGGCAACCTGCACGAAACCCTTTCGGATTTCCTGAGCGGGAAGAAATATTTCGACATCATTCCCCACGGCCAGTACTACGGTTACGAGCCGCAGCAGAAGTGGATCAAGCCTTCCATCGTGGTCATGGGCGAAGGCAACTATTCCGATGCGCACCTGTTCCCGGTGGCCTACAAACTTAAAGGGCTGGGGCAGACGGTCGGCATGCCCGTGCCCGGCACCGGCACTTTTGTGTGGTGGGAACCCCAGATCGATCCCACCCTGGTGTTCGGCATCCCCGAAGGTGGCTGGCTTACGCCCGATGGCAAGTTCTGTGAGAACACCCAGTTGGAGCCCGATATCAAGGTGGCCAACGACCCGGCTTTGCTGAGTCAGGGCCGCGACACCCAGCTGGAAACGGCCGTTCAGTCGCTGCTGAAGCAACTCAAGAAACCCTGATGCTGCCTCTGCTTTACAACCCCGGTTCCGGCCCCAGCGCCAAGGATCCCAACGCCCTGCTTGCTCGGCTACCCGCCGAGCTGCGGGCGCGTCTGGAGCCCATTGCCCTGGGGCCGCCCTGGGACTTCACGCCCCTGATTGAGCAGGCTGTTGCAGCGGGCGGGCCATTGCTGGTGTGGGGCGGCGATGGCACCTTGCATCACGCGGCGCGTGCGTTGATCCAGGCGGGCTGCCCCGTGCCCTTGGCCGCCCTTCCTGGCGGCTCTGGTAATGGGTTGGTGCGCGGCCTTCGTACGCCCCTGGAAACGGCTGGTGCGCTGGAAAACCTTCTGCTTGGAAGGGAGCTGCGCATCGATCTGCCGCGTCTGGATGGCGTGCCCTTCTTGAATATCTGCGGCACCGGGTTTGAAGCGGCGGTGGCTCATGGCTTTGATGCCATGCCGGGGCGAGGGTTTCTTCGCTATGCCCAGCTCTGCCTGCGGCTATGGCGAAAGCACCCCGAATTAAGGGTGGCTTGGGACGCCGCTCGGCCCGATCCAGCAGCGCCAAAAAGCGTAGGTGAAAAGCTGCGCGCCGCGTGGCTGGGCCCAGAACCAGAACTGCCCGAACGGGCCTGGAGCCTGAGTTTCGCCAACCTGCCCCAGTACGGCAGCGGACTTTGGATCGCCCCCGGCGCCGACCCCACGGATGGCATCCTGCAGTGGGTGAAGCTCAAGCGACCGGGAATCCTTGATCTGGTTTCAGATGTGCCCCAACTATTCCGGGAGGGTGGCCGCACGCATCTGCGCCAGGAAGGGCGCCTGCTGCGTGCCATGCTGCGTTTCGACGCACCGCTGCCCTGGCACCTGGATGGCGAACCTGCGCCGGCCCGCGATCGCGCGGAATTGACGGTAGAAAAAGGTGCGTTCCGGATGCAGGTGACTGGCAATTGCCCCTGGTAATCACCACCCTTGGGTTTGCCTTAGGGCCTCGTACAGCACCACCGCCGCGGCCTGGGCCTGGTTGAGGCTGCGGTGGAAATCGCCCGGCATGGGAATCTTGATCAGTTCCTCGCGGTGGGCGTCGATGATTTCACCTGGCAGTCCCTTGGTTTCCTGGCCCAGTACAAAACCATCGCCATCTTCGTAAGTGGCCTGAGTGTGCAGCCGTTCGCCCTTGGTGCTGGTGAACCAGAGTCGTTTGGCGGGGTTGCGGGTCAGGAAATCCGCCCAGTTGTCGTAGTGGGTGGGCGCCAACTTTTCCCAGTAATCCAACCCGGCCCGGCGCAGGTAATAGTCGGAAGTATCGAAACCCAGCGGGTGAATGAGATGCAGCTTCGTGTCTGTGCAAACGCAAAGCCTGCCAATACTGCCGGTGTTTTGGGGAATCTCGGGTTGATGCAGAATCATGTGAAAGGTCATGGCTAAAGCATCGCCTGGATCTCGGTTGGATTCATCCACGAACTGCCAGGTGGATGGGCAGATGGTTTCTCTAGGTTCTTTCGTGAGACCGGCGCCCAGCCTACAAAAGCCGCCCAGAACTGGTTCGCGGGATTTCGCCCTAGGTCAATGGGATCTCGTTGATCAGCCTGAGAATCTCTTCGGCAGTGTAGGGTTTGTGGAGAATCTTGATATCGGGGGTGTCCTGGAGCAGGGCGCTGACATCTGCATCCACAAAACCGGTGGCCAACACCAGGGGCAGGGTGGGCTGCTCGGCTCGGATCTGCCGCAGGGTGGCGGCGCCGGTCAGGCCTGGCATGTTGTGATCCATGATGACCAGATCGATGGCCGTGCCGGACGCCTGGAGTCGTGCCAGTGCCTGGCCACCACCGGCGATCACTTCCACCGTATGCCCCAGCATTTCCAGCATGGGTGGGATGCCATCCCGGATCAGTTCATCGTCATCCACGAGCAGAATGTGCAGGGCTGCACGGCCCTTGACGGGATTTGTGGGGGAATTCAAGGCAGGGTCCGTCTGATCTGCACGGGCAGGGAATCTCAGCACCACGGAGGTACCCTGACCCAGGCTGCTCTTTAGTTCCATGGCACCACCGTGGGCCTTCATGGTGCCGTAGACAATGGCCAAGCCGAGGCCCGTGCCTTTGCCGAAGGGCTTGGTGGTGAAGAAGGGGTCCGTGGCCCGGGCCATGACCTCGGGGGACATGCCGCAACCAGTGTCAGTGATGGTCAATTCGACCCATTGAGGGTCCAAAGCGCGGGTCTGGAACTGCAGCCGGCCGCCATTGGGCATGGCCTGGAGTGCATTCATCGCTACGTTCATGAGGGTATTGCCCAGGGAGGAGGGCTCCCCAAGGACTCGCGGCAGGGATGCCTCAAGGTCCAGCTCAAATTCGATTTTTTCGAGCGTGGTGCGGCGCAAGAGATCCACTTCCTTGTGCACAAGGCTGTTCAGGTCCAGGGCCTGGGCCTCTTCCACGCCCTTGCGGGCGAAATCGGTCAGACCCTTGACCAGGTCCCGACCCCTGCCACTGGCGTGCAGGATCGTTTCCAACGCCTTGCCAAGACCCTCATCGGCCGCGTATTTCACCTTCAGGGCTGAAGCCATCCCCAGGATGGCCGCCAGCACATTATTCATGTCGTGGGCCACGCCCCCCGCCAGACTGCCCAGGCTTTCCAGCTTTTGGGCGTGCTGGATTTCCCGCTCCAGTTGCTGACGTTCCACCTCCAACCGCTTGTCCTCGGTGATATCGCGGAAGGCGCCCACGATGCGCACCGCACGGCCACTCTCGCGCTGCACTTTTCCCGTGGTGTGCACATAAATTCGCCGACCCGAGGCGGTCAACAACTGCAGCTCCAGGTCAAAATCCTTTCCAGTCTGAAGGGCCTCCTCCACGGCTTTGGTAACGATGGGCTTGGCTTCAGGCGTGTAGAAATCCAATGCGGTCGGGATGGTTGGTGTATAGGTTTCAGGTGTAACGTCGTGAATTCGATAGGTTTCCGGCGTCCAGAACAGGGTGTTGTGAACCAAGTCCACTTCCCACCCACCGATCTTGGCAATGGCCCCGGAGGCTTTGAGCAGGTCCATCAGGCGGCGGGATCCGGCCTCAGCCACCTGCAGCGCTTCATCGGCGAGTTTGCGCTCCAACTCACCCCCCGCGCGAATGGCGACCAGTTCCAGGATCTGAGTCGCCAGAGCGGGATTGCGCAAGGGTTGCCGACCGATGAGGGCGATCAGACCGATGGCTTCGCCCCTGGAACTCCAGAGGGTCGTCCCAACATAGCTTTCCGCCACCATGTCCTGGAGCATCACATCGGTGGGGAACTGCTGCCGAACCTTTTCAGGGAAGCAACAAACGTGCTTTTTGAGCACCTCACCGCAGGGCGTGTCGTGCAAGGTGTAGCTCGCGTTGGGTTCAATCTGGCCGTCGAAATAAATGGCCAGCGTCTGTGCATGCTTGTGGTCGCCTTCCAGGCGATCAATGCACACGTAGTCCATGGCGAGACTGATCGCTAGATAACGCGCAAGGGCCTCAAAAAAGGGCTCGTCGTTGGTGGTCCAACTGGCTTCGGCCAGAAAGTGCCGGGCTTCGTCCAGGCGATGGCGTTCCGTCAGATCACGGGTCAACCCCACCACGCTGCGTACCTGCCCAAGGATGTCCTTTTCTGGGGACAGCTTCAGCTCGAGGTAGACCAGCCCCTTCCCGGTATCAAGCTCAAAGGAAACGGCGGTGGGCTGGCCAGTGACAAACACCTTTTCAATGGCCCCTTCCCAAAGCTCGCAAAGGTGGTCTGGGAACCCCAGGTCCCGGTGGGTTTTACCCAGGAACTGCCCCATGGTGAATCCCGTGAGTTCCAGCACCTTGGCATTCGCAAACAGGTGGGCGCCCCGACGGTCATAGCGCACCACATGATCTGCGGCGTTTTCCAGGATGGAGCGGTACGTCACCTCGTTTTCCCGCAGGGCGATGGTGCGTTGCTCCACGAGGGTTTCCAGGATCTGCTCGTGGCGCTCGATCTCCTTGCGCTGTTGAAAGAGCTCACTGAATACCCGCACCTTGCTGCGCAGTTCCAGGGGTTGGATGGGTTTCATCAGGTAATCCACCGCCCCGGAGTCGTAGCCCTTGAAGCGGTAGGTGTCATCCTTCATGCCCGCGGTGACGAAAATGATGGGCAGCCGCCGGGTCTTGGGATTGGCCCGCAGCAGCTCCGCAGTTTCAAAGCCGTCCATGTCCGGCATCTGCACATCCAGCAGCACCAGGGCAAACTCAGTCTTGAGGCTCAGGCGCAGGGCTTCGTTGCCGGAGTGGGCCTTGACCAGGTCCACCCCAGAATCCGCCAGCAATGCCTCCAGAGCCGTCAGGTTTTCGGGGCGGTCATCCACCAGCAAAACAGGGGCAAGGCCATGGGCATTCATGCGGGTCTTGTCGGCCGGGGGGTCGAATGGGTTGAGTATTGAGTAAGCTGCAACAGGCGGCTGGCCAAACCACTCAAGGGTAGGACCGCATCCGGTTTCAACAGGGCCAGGGCGCTGCGAGGCATGCTATCCGCCACCGCTTCTAAGGGATCCTGCACTAAGGTGCGGCCGCCGCGCTGCTGGATGGTGCGGAGCCCCCGGCTGCCATCGCTGCCCGCGCCCGTGAGCAGCACGCCCACGAGACCCACGCCAAAGGCCTCGGCGGCGGTTTCAAAGAGCACATCCACGGAAGGCCGGGCGTAGTTCACGGGGGGATCCACTGACAAGGAAAGTCGCCCATCGGTTTCAACCAGCAGATGGTAGTTGGCGGGGGCCAGGTACACCGTGCCCGGTTGCGGCGTTTCATCTGCGTCGGCCTCTTTCACGTGCAGGGCGCATACCGTATTCAGGATCATGGCCAGGCCATCGCTCGATTCGGGCGCCATGTGCTGCACCACCAGGATTGGTGTGGGGAATGCGGCCGGTAGGGCTCCCAGCAGCGTGCGCAGGGCTTCCAGCCCACCCAGGCTGACGCCGATGGCTACCGCCCTCAAGGAGCCTTCCCTTGGCTCAGGCATAGCGTTTTCGATAGATGCGGGTGCGGGCCACCACTTCCTCGTAGCTGCGCTGCCATTCCGTGGTTTCCAGGCCTTCCTTAAGGCCCAGGCACAAAAATCCCCCCGGCGTGATGGAGGTGTCCAGCAGGCTTAGCACACGCTGCTTTAGGACCGGTTTGAAGTAGATCAGCACGTTGCGGCAAAGGGCCAGGTGCATTTCGCCAAAGCCCGCATCCACGGCCAGATTGTGGGTGGCGAAGACCATGCGCTCCCGCAGCCGGGGTTCCAGCATGGCCCGGTCGAAGCGGGCGGAATAGTAATCGGAGAAGGCCGCGCGCCCCCCGGCCTTCTGGTAGTTCTGGGTGAAGCGCTGCAGTTCCTTCAATGGGTAGATGCCCGCCTTGGCTTGCTCCAGCACCTCCGGATCCACGTCCGTGGCATAGATCCGGTACCGGTCCTTGAACCCTTCTTCCTCCAGGAGAATGGCCATGGAATAGGCCTCTTCGCCCGAGGCGCACCCGGCGACCCACACCTTCAGGGAAGGGTAGGTGCGGAGGTGCGGCACCACCTGTTCGCGGATGGTCTTGAAGGCCAAGGGATCCCGAAACATCTCGGTTACGTTTACCGTGAGTCCGGTCAACAGGCTATGGAACACCGCGGGGTCACGGAGAACCGCGCCCTGGGCCTGGGAAAAGGTGGAAAACCGGGATTCGGTCAACCATTTGCTGAGGCGACGATGCAGGGAAGCCTCGGCATAGTCCCGAAAATCGTGGCCGTAGACCTGGAACACACCTTCAAGGAGAAGGTGCATTTCCACGTGGTGGACCCCTGGGCTGGGCATGGGTGGTCCTTACTGTTGGTAGAGCCAGACCCGCAGCAGCGAAAGCAGACGTTCCGTATCGATGGGCTTGGACAGGTAGTCGTTGGCACCCGCCTTGAGGCAGGCTTCCCGGTCGCCTTTCATGGCCTTGGCGGTGAGGGCGATGATCGGCAGTTTGCCGTGGCGCGGATTCGCCCGGATGGCACGGATGGCATCGAGGCCATCCATTTCCGGCATCATCACATCCATCAGCACGATGGCCGTTTCCGGGTGAGCTTCCAAGCGGGCCAGGGCTTCGCGGCCGTTCTCGGCTTCCAGCACCGTCATGCCCTTGTCCGCCAAAATGGAGGTGAGCGAGAACACGTTGCGCATATCGTCATCCGCCACCAGCACCGTCTTCTGCTGGAAGATGCCATCTCGATCGAGGCTGGCGCGAATCAGGCGCTGCTGTTCGGGCTGCATCTGGCTTTCCACCACATGCAGGAAAAGGGTGACTTCGTTGAGCAGCCGTTCTGGGCTCTTGGCGCCCTTCAGAATGATGCTCTCGGAATAGCGCTCCAGGCGGCTCTGTTCATCCCGATTGAGATCCCGCCCCGAATGGATGATGACGGGCACCCGGCGGTGTTCATCCATCTGGTGGAGATGCTCCAGCACCTCGAAGCCCGACATATCCGCGAGGCCCAGATCCAGGACGATGCAATCGAAGGGCAGTTCGCCAAAGAGGCGAATGGCTTCGGCGCCGCTGCGGGCCAGATGAATCTGGATATGCCGGTCCTCCAGCAACGCGCAGAGGCTCTTGGCCTCGTTGGGGTCGTCCTCCACCAGCAGGAGGTTGCGGGCCTGCTTGGAAACAGAGGCTTCCACATTGCTCAGGATGCTTTCCAGCTGTTCGGCACTGACAGGCTTGGTGAAATAGCCGATGGCCCCCATGGCCATGGCCTTCTGGCGCTCATCCAGGGCCGTGAGGAAATGCACGGGAATGTGGCGGGTGCGCAGCTTGTCGGTGAGCCGTTGCATCACGCCCCAGCCATCAAGGCCCGGCAACATCACATCCAGCAGAATCGCACTGGGGAGATACTGCTCGGCCATGGCGACGCCCGTGTGCCCATCGCCCGCATGCAGGGCGGAAAAACCGTGTTCGCGCACTAGATTGATCAGGATCGAGGCAAAGGAGCGATCATCCTCCACCACCAGAATGCAGCGCTGGCCGGGTTGCAAGCGATCCCGGTCATCGGGCAAAGAGGCATTTTTCTGCATAAGGGTGGGTGAGGACAGCCCGGAGACAGGCTCGGGCACAGGGGTCGGTGGCGCCCCGCCGGGGTTGGTCAAGGGAATGAACAGGGTCAGGGTGCTGCCTTGGCCCTGCACGCTTTCCAGAATCAGTTCGCCGCCCATGCCCCGGGCCAGCTGCCGCGAGATGGACAGCCCCAGGCCCGTGCCCCCAAAGCGGCGGCTGGTGTCGCTATCGGCCTGCTGGAAGGCCTGGAACACCCGATCGAATTTGTCCGCGGGAATGCCAATGCCGGTATCGCGCACAACAAAGGCCACCGCCGCCAGGGCCAAGGGATTCTGGGTGGGGCTGGGAATGCTGACTTCCAGCTCGATGGAGCCCTTTTCCGTGAACTTGATGGCGTTCGCGAGCAAGTTCTTCAGGATCTGCTGGGTGCGCTGGCCGTCGGTCTTGAGGGTGCAGGCGGCGCTGGGGTCCACCTTGACACTGAACGCCAGCCCCTTGTCCGCAGCCAATGGCCGGAAGATGGCGGCCGCAGCCTCCACCAGATCCTCGACGGCCATGTCATCGTAGACATATTCCATGCGCCCAGATTCGATCTTGGAGATATCCAGGATGTCGTTGATCAGGGTCAGCAGATCGCGCCCGGCGCCGTGGATGGTGGTGGCGAATTCCACCTGTTTGTTGGTGAGGTTGCCATCCTTGTTGTCTGCCAGCAGGCGCGAGAGGATCATCAGGCTGTTGAGGGGGGTGCGCAGTTCGTGGGACATGTTGGCCAGGAACTGGGATTTATAGGTGCTCACCCGTTCCACTTCGGCAGCCTGGAGACCGATTTCCCGATTGGCCTCTTCCATGGCGACGCTTTTGCGGCGGATTTCCTCCCGCTGCTGCTCCAGGAGCTGAGCGCGCTCTTCCAGTTCTTCGTTGCTCTGCTGAAGCTCCTCTTGCTGGGCCCGCAATTCTTCTTCCTGGGCTTGGCTTTGCTGGAGCAGTTCCACGATCTTCTGGCGGGAAAGGTTCATGCCCAGGCCGATGGCCAGGATATCCATGGCCTGCTGCAGGAAGTCCAGTTCTGTGGGCGTGAAATCCCGGAAGGCGCCCAGTTCCAGGGCCCCAATGAGGGCGCCATCCTGGAGAAAGGGCAGGGCCACCACGGTGCAAGGGGTGCCATCGCCCAGGGCCGAGCCGATGGGCAGGTAATCGGCGGGCACCTTGGAGAGGCAAATCAGCTTGCCCTCCTGGGCGGCCTGCCCCAGCAGCCCTTCGCCCAGGGCGAAGCGATCCCCCAGGTGTTTTCGCCTAGTGTGGGCGTAGGTGGCCATCAGCACCAGATCCCGCGCGTCGGGATCGAAGAGGTACAGGGCGCCCACGCCAGCCGAAAGGTATTCGGCAAAGAAGCGGATCAGGCGTTCCGCCAGTTTCTTAGAATCGTGGTCGCCGCGCAGCAGTTCGTTCAATTCACTCAGGCCATTCTTGAGCCAGTTGCGGGCCTGATCGGTTTCCTTGGCGGTTCGCAGGGAAAAGGCCATGCGGCGGAAGGACTGATCCAAGCCGCCCTGAACGGCATTCAGTTCCACCATGCCCTTCAACAGTGCCCCCAGGTCATCGGTGGGCAGTTCCTCAACTTTCAGATTAAGGGGTTCGGACGTCTGTAGGTCGTGCTGGAAATCGCCGCGGCCAATGGCTTCGGCCACGACCTGCTTGTCTTGCAATGCGCGAACCATCTGTTGCAGATGCCCCAGGGCGTTGCGCATGGAGCGGGCCACGCTGCGGGTGATCAGCAGGGCAACGCCCGCGCAGGCGAGGGCGAGGCCTAATAGGGTGAGAAGGATGGTCTGCTGGGTGCTGGCGCTCTGGGCCGCGGCCTCAACCTTGAATTTTTCCGCCCGGGCCGTGGCGAAGCCAAGAATGTCGCTGATTTCCTTCATCAAGGTATCGGCATGGGTTTTGGTGGCGCCATCGAACAGGGCACGGGCCTCCGCATGGCGGTTGGCGCGCACCAGGCCAATGACTTGATCCCGGTGTTCCCGCCAGGCTTCCAGGGCACGATCCACGTCCTTCACATCCTGGGGATTGCCCAGATAGCGTTCCTGCACCAGGGCCAGACTGGCATCGTTACGGGGGCCGTGGGCACGCACCTTCTGGACCAGGAGCTCGATTTCGGCCACGTCCGTGGTGTGCACCAGCTCCACCAGCTCTTTTTGGGCCATGCTCAAGTCGGCCTGGATGGCCAAAATCGAAGTTGTGACGGTGAAGGGATGCCGGAAAATGCGGTCGGTGGTGTTGGCTAGGTCGTGGACCGACGTGATACTCACCCAGGCCAGGATGACCGTGGCAAGCAAGACCAGGGAAAACCCCGCCAACAGGCGAGTGGCGATTTTGGTGCGCTGAAAGAGCATGGAGCCGCCTATTGGGAAGCCATCGGGGGGAGCTGGGCAAAGAACAACCGTGGCCTTCCAGGTATCGGACTAGGGGTTCGGGGGAATGAGAATCGTGAGCGGGTGTTGTTGGGCATCTTCACGGCCAAAAATCATGGGGTCCCGCCTTCGGGTCGATGGGAATCTCCGGAGGATGTATGGAATGTGCCGCAGCGCCAGCCGAAGGCAGGGACCAGGTATTTCCCTCCGATGACCCTGGCGGTGACAGCCTTCGACCAAAAAAAAGCCTGGAAATCCTGCTGGTGGACGACGATGACCTGATTCGGATGACCGTAGGCCCGATGCTGGAAATCCTGGGACACAAGGTACAAGCGGTGGAAGGTGGCCAGCAGGCCTTGGACCTTTTCGAGCAGGGCCTGAAGGTGGACCTGGTGATCCTGGATATGAACATGCCCTTTATGAATGGTGCGGAAACCTTGCAGCGCCTGATGCTTGTGAATCCCGACCAACCGGTGCTCATGGCCAGCGGCTACGACAATCGGGATGTGCGTGGCCTGCTGCAGGGCAACCCCAAGGTGGGCATCATCCAAAAGCCCTTCAGTCTGGGGGAATTTCAGGAAAAGCTCGTAGCGCTGCACCTGCTCTCCACGCCTCGATGAGCCTGGACCAGGCCAGCGACCTCGACCGCGGCATGTTCTCTATGCTGGAGCAGCTTCCGCTTCCCACCTGGGTTTCCGGCAGCGATGGGCAGTGCGTGTTTTTTAACAAAGCCCTGCGGGATTATGTTGGGCTGGATCAGGCCCAGGTAAGGGGTAATGGTTGGCTTCAGGCCATACATCCCGAGGATCTGGCTTCTGCTCAGGCCCACTACTTGGCAGCCTTTCAGGGGCGGCAGAGCTACACGGCGGATTTCCGGGTGAAGCGGCATGATGGGGTATACCGTTGGGTTCGGGATCAGGGAGCGGCCTATTTTGAGGGCGACGGTCTTTTCCTGGGTTTCATGGGTAACTGCATCGATATCACCGAGCTGCATGATATCGCCGCACAGCGGGCCTTGGAGGACGCCCTCCGGGCCAGTGAGGGGCAATTCCGGGCCTTGGCGGAAATCGCACCGGTGGGTATCTACCTGACCAACCCAGAGGGTCAGTGTCTATACGCGAACCCCCAATGGTGTCGGATGGCTGGGCTGAGCCTGGAAGCGGCCCTGGGCATGGGTTGGATCAACGGGCTGCACCCCGAGGATCGCGCCCGGGTGTTTTCCCACTGGCAGCGCATGGTGGAATCCAAAGGGCAGTGGGGATTGGAATACCGCTTCATGGATAAGGCCGGAACCATTACCCACGTCTTCGGCACGGCCGCACCCCAGATCGATGCCTCGGGGGCCATCATCCGCTACGTGGGCGTCAATCTGGATCTTAGCGACACCAAGCGGGTCGAGGCTTCCCGCCAAGCAGCAGAGCAGCGGTACCAATCCCTGTTCCAGAACCTCCTAGAGGGTTGCCTCCATGGGCTGGTGCTTTACCGCGATGCGGAGCCCAAGGATTTCCTGTTCCTGGATGCGAACCAGGCCCTGGAGACCCTCACGGGCTGGAAGGATATGACGGGGCGCAAGGCGAGCGAGGTGATTCCGGGCATCCATGAGGCCAACCCTGAATTCCTGGCCCTTTTTGCTCGGGTGGCCACCACCGGGCATCCCGAGCGGCTGGAACTGCACTTGGAGTCCCTGGGCATCTGGGTTTCCATCACCGTTCATTGCTCCGAACCGGGGTATTTCGTGGCCCTGTTTGAAGACATCACCCGGCGCCGACGGGAGCAACTGCTGGATCGGGAAAGCGAGACCTTGGCAGGCAAGGCCCAAATGGCCGCCTATGTGGCCCACGAAATCAACGGCCCTCTGGCAGGTATCAAGAGTGCCTTCACCCTGCTGCAAACGGCGATCCCCAAGGACCACACCTTCCGCCCCTATGTCGAACTGGTGGACCGCGAAATCGATCGCATCACCGCCATCGTGCGCATGATGTACGAACTCTATCGGCCCAGCGAGCCCCAAGCCCAAAACGTTTCGGTGGCGACCTTGCTGCAGGATATCGCCACCCTGCTGGGGCCGCGCTTCCGCAGTCATCAGGTAAACCTCATGCTGGACCCTGGGGAGCCAGGGCTGCGTGGCACCCTGCACGCCAACCTGCTGCGGCAAGTCATTTTCAACCTGCTGCAGAACGCCATCGAAGCTACGCCACGCCAAGGTCTGATCCGCTGCTGCGCGCGGCGGGACGGTGAAGTGCTGGAAATTCAGGTGAGCGATGCGGGGCCAGGGGTTCCGCCGGGTCTCGAAGGGAAAATATGGGAGCGGGGCTTCACCACGAAACGTACTGCCATCCAGGGCGGCATGGGCCTGGGGCTCAGCACCTGCAGGCGCCTGCTGGAAAGCCTGCAGGGGTCCATCACCTTTGCCAACCTTCCCGAGGGTGGCTGTGTCTTTACGGTTCGCATTCCCCTGGAATGGAACTCCGGCCTAGAATGAAAGCCCCAGCGGAGCTGATGCCTCGATGACAACCCACACGCAAGCGCCCGCCCGGATCCTGATGGCCGATGACGAGGAGATCTTTCTGCTCGCCACGGCCGACCTGCTCCGCATGGAAGGATTCCTGGTGGATACTGCGCGTGACGGTTTTGAGGCTGCGGATTTCCTGCGTGAGAACACGTACGATTTGCTGGTTTCCGACATCCTCATGCCCGGCAACCAGGATCTGGATTTCATCCGATTGGCCGCCGAGCTCAGCCCCGACCTGCAGGTGATCCTGGTTACGGGCTATCCCTCCGTGGGTACGGCAGTGCAGGCCATCCATCTGCCCGTGGCGGCCTATCTGACCAAGCCCATCATCCTGGCGGAATTTTTAGAGCACATCCGCCGGGCGGTTGCCTCCGTCCGTACCCAGCGGGCCATGGGGCGCTCCAAGGAGCGGCTCACGGGTTGGCTGGAGGATCTCGATCGCATTCAGGAGGCGGTTCGCAGCGCCCCTAAGGCACCCAACCGGCAGGCCTCCCGCGAGGTGTTGGGCCTGGCCCTCAGCAACATTGCCGGCGTGTTGCTGGATATGAAGGCCCTCTTTGAGATGACCCTGGAACAGGAATCCAGCCCTGAACTCTGCACCATCCAGAGCTGTCCGCGCCTGGGCGAATACGGCCTTGCCGTCAAAGACACCATCGATGTACTGGAGCGCACCCGCACGGCCTTCAAATCCAAGGAGCTTGGGCAGTTGAGGGAGCGTCTGGAATCCCTGGCGAAGGTGTGAGGCGAGCGAGCCCGGTTTTTGGGTTGGTCCGTATCACGGGCTTCTTGCTAGGCGCGCGGTTGGCTTTACGCCTGCGTCTGTAAATGGCGTTTCACCCCAACCCAATGCTTTCGAGTTGCTTTTGGAGTTCCCTCAAGCCAAAGGGCTTGGATAACAGGGTGACACCCGAATGAGCCGAGGCTAGGTTCAAGGCCGTTTGGTCAACCCGCCCCGTGGCCAGCAGGATGGGCACCGCTGGACGCAAGTCGCGCAGGCGCGGGCAGGGTTCCGGCCCCGCCCAGCCCGGCATGTTCATGTCGAGGATAATGAGGTCGGGCTCGAACCCTGCCTCGAGTATGGCCAGAGCTTCCTCCCCGCTCGGGGCGGTGCGCACGGCGGTATGGCCCAGACACTCCAGGATCGCCTGGACGGAACTCTGGATCAGGTCATCGTCATCCACCAGCAGCACCTTCAGGGATCCCTGGTGGGGCTATTGGGCCTCGGCCCCGCTGGTGCTGGGCCTGAGCCAGGCGTCCTGCTCGCAGGCTGGGAACCGCAACATCACGCGGGTGCCTTGGCTAGGTTCGCTCTCAATCGCCATCTGTCCTCGATGGGCCTTCACGGTGCTGAAGACCATGGAGAGGCCCAGCCCTGTACCTTTGCCGGTTTCCTTGGTCGTAAAGAAGGGTTCCATGGCCTTCTCCAGAACCTCCTTGGGCATGCCCACGCCGTTGTCTTCCACCACCACTTCGATCCAGTCGTTGTCGACATTGCGGGTGTGCAGGGTGAGGGTGCCGTTCTCAGGCATGGCGTCCACGGCATTGACGCAGAGGTTCATGAAGGCGTGGGTCAGGGCGCTGGCATCACCCATGATGGGCCGCAAATCGGTTTCGAGGTCGATCTGTAAACGAACCTTCGCTAGGGTCGTCCGCTCCAATAGGGCGACCTGCTCCTTGAGAATCGCATTCATATCGAGCTTGTTATTCTCGGCGGGGCTTTGGCGGGCAAAGCTCAGCAAGCTCTTCACCATCTTGCCGCCCCGTTCAGTGGCCTTGCAAATGGTGTCGAGGGCCTGGTGCAGGGGGCTGCCATAGGGCTGACTGCCGATATGGGCAGAGGCTAGGCCGAGAATGGCCCCCAGCACGTTGTTCATGTCGTGGGCTACCCCGCCAGCCAGAGTTCCAAGGCTTTCCATTTTCTGGGATTGCTGAAGCTGGGCTTGGAGTTTGGCCTTCTCCTGCTCAGCCTCCTTGCGTTCAGTGATATCTCGGTTGATGCCGACCATTCGAACAGGATTGCCTTTTTGGTCCCTGAGCACTTTGGCATTGGCCTTAATCCACAAGACCGTCCCGTCCCGATGCCTAACACGGAACTCCGTGGAGCCTCGCCTTTGTGGTGACTCGCATTCTTTTCTCCTGTTCCAAGTCCTCGGGAAGGCCCTCCTTCCTCTCGACATGGTTTTGATTTTCAAAGAGGCTCCGGAGAGTTCAAACATCCGGTTGTCCCAAACCATGGTTCCCGCTTGAAGATCAGTCCCAAACCGCCAAGTGGGCTGAGTCCGAGGCTAATTGCATCCGTTGATTGCTCTCCTGAACGGCCTCCTCGTTCCGTTTGCGCTCGGTAATGTCATATAGGGCAACGAGGTGGGTTGCCCCCTGGACCCCTTTGAGTTCCACGGAGGTGGCGATGACCGAGCGTGAGGCACCATCTCGGCATCGGATCTCTACCTCAAATGGCTCAAAGTCACTGCCATCATGTTCGGCACGGGCCATGCGCTCGCCCCAGGCAGAGACCACCCAGGCCCGATAGTCAGGGTCCGGATAGGCCTGACGCCACCAAGATTCCAGGTTGGGAAGGTCGTGAGCCGTGTAGCCGAAGGAGGCCGTGAAGGCGGGGTTAAGCAAGGTGATTTCACCCTGCGCGTCATTGAGGGCAAATGGTATGGGTGAAACCTCGAACATCGCCTGGAATTGCGACTCGCTTTGTTTGCGTTCGGTGATGTCCAAAATGATGCCATGCCACAGGGTGCTGCCATCTTCCATCCGCTGTGGACGCGCCTGGGACCACCGCCAACGCAGGCCCTGCCGAGGCAGAATGACCCGGAATTCAGAATAGAACTCTTCCAAGGTGAGGGCCGAATGGTTGATGGCCTCTGCAACGGAGTCGTAATCATCAGGATGCAACCGACCGAATACCGGAGTGGCATCGAGGCGAACCTCTTCGGGGCTTACTTCGTAGATATCGTTCATCCCAACGCTTGAATAGGGAAAAGCGGAGTGGCCATCCTGATAGAGGCGGTATTGGTAGACCACCCCCGGCACGAGATTCGTGAGGTTTGTGAGCAGGGAATGACTTCGATCCAGTTCAAGTTCGGCCTGCTTGCGTTCGGTAATGTCACTGTTGGTGCCAATCATGCGAAGCGGTTTACCATCCCCATCGCGCTGCACCACCATGCCGCGCCCCAGAATCCACATCCAGCTGCCGTCCTTGCACTGCATCCGGAATTCAACCTCTGCTGCGCCGGGTTTGCCCTCCATGTAGGGCTGCAGCGTTGCCAACACGTTTGGCGCATCCTCGGGGTGGATGCGCTTGGTCCACTCGTCCGCACTATCGCCAATTTCGTCTTCAGCAAAGCCCAGCATGGATTTGTAGCGCGGTGAGAAAAAGGCCTTGCCGCTCTGGAGGTTCCAGTCCCACAAACCATCGCCAGCCCCTTCGATGGCGAATTTCCAACGTTCTTCGCTTTCTCTCAGGGTTTCTGCCAGCCGGTATTCCTCGGTGACATCGCTGAACACCAGCACCACGCCGACAATCTGACCTGCAGCGTCGCGAATCGGGGCGGCACTGTCGGCGATCTGGTATTCCTGGCCATCTTTCGCCAGCAGAAGCGTGTGGTTGGCCAAACCCACCACCTCGCCGTGGGCAAGTACCGCCTGAACTGGATCGACCGAGGGGTTTCGGGTTTCAGCGCTGATGATGCGAAACACGTCGGTCAGAGGCTGGCCCAGCGCGTCGGCCATCGGCCAGGCCGTCAGTCGCTCGGCGGTGGGGTTCATGCGGGTGATGCGACCGGTTGTATCGGTGGCGATCACCGCATCGCCGATGGAGTGCAAGGTGATGGCCAGATTGGCTTCGCTGGCCGCGAGATTGGCCTGGGCCTGCTTTTGTTCTGTGATGTCGACAAAAGTGATGACCGCCTGCAGGCATCGACCCTGGTCGTCCTTCACGGGGTAGGCATTGCATAGCACCCAAACCGGTTCCGGGCGGTCTGGGCGACTGATGCCAAGCACCTGCCCCTGAAAGCCTTCGCCGGAAGGGAGCACCCGGTTGACGGGGTAGTCCGTCAAAGGCATGGGCAAGCCATCTTCCTGGAGAAAGCACCAACACGGGTCCGGGGCGGTTTTCCCCGCCATCTGGTCTGGGCTAAGCCCGAGCAGGACCGAGGCCGTCGCATTGGAGAACAGGATGGACGTATCCGCACCGTGCACCACGAGGCCCGTCAAGAGATTGTCCACCAGGGTCCGGTATTTTGTTTCGCTCTCCTTCAGCGCCAACACGGAGCGCATCCCGGCTTCCTGAGACGTAAGCACCTTGCCGATCAGCACGGTCACCAAGGGATAGGCAAGCATAATGGGCAAGCCGAGGCGCTTGATCACGACGAGTCCTGTACCTGCAGGCAAGGTGAGCATCAGCAGGACCATTACGGCATGAACCAGCAAGCCGAGCCGCCACAGCCGTCCGGCTGTCAGCGGCTGACCCCGGCGGATCCATTGCTGGTGAAAGACCAGGCCCAGCAGTGCCGAAGATGCGATGACAAGCTCGCCCATATGGACGCCGGGTCCTCCAAGAGACATTCGGTACAGCAGCGCCATCCCGCCCGCCACGCCCGCCGCCACGGGCCCGAAGAACAGGCCACAGAGACTGAGCATCACCGAGCGCCCATCGAAAATGAGCCCCGGTCCAAGCACCAGGGGCTTCATCATCCCGATGACCGCCGCTCCCCCAAAGAGCAGCCCTTGAAGAATGCCACCCCAGACTGGGTGACTCCGCCGCTGTCGGATAAACCCTGAGATCAGGCTCAGCGCCACCAGCAAGGTCAGGTTGTAGGTTAGTTCAAGGAGGGCAGGAATCATGGTGGTGTCACTTTGGGAATCACAGCTTGGCCTGCGGCTTCACGATGCTGCCAGCAAGGAAGGACTTCCTAAGAAAGGCATTGGGCGGTCTGGAGTATTGCCGGACTTGAAGGCAGGAAGACACCCCGCATTGTCTTAAAAATAATGAAGCGATCGGTAGGTATCGGCCACCAGCCGTTCTTTGGTGAAATTGGGTTCGGGGCTGGGTTAAAGGCGTTGCACTCACGCCCCTCCAACTCCCCATATGGCGATGCAAGCCTACCGGAGTTAGGGCTTGGATATCTGCCAGGCGGTTCATCATGATGCACGGCCCATCAAAACAGGCTTGAGCGAGGACTTTATGCGTGCGCTGCGACTACTCGGCATTCAAGTAATCCTCTGTTCAGGTCCAATGCCTTGGCCGGTTTTTTGATCATTCATGAGGTTTCGGGAACTGCCGAGGCCTATGTTGATTTTGGCTTTTCTAACGGATAGTCATCCGTTGCACTGCTGATGCTGGTTTGAAGTCAAAGAGAAAAACACGGCCAGGGCGCCAAAACATGCAAGAACGCATTACCTGTTGTCTTTTTTGGCGTCTTTGACAGCCCAAAAAAAAAAGATTCAAGTTCTGCACGGCCATCGTCGATAACCCACAAGTCTAGGTTCCACCTTTGGGGTGGAACGCCTTGATGGGCAGTCATTAGGTCTGCAAGTCGAAGGCGCAACCAGTCAGGTCCCGACGGACCGGCGAGGTTGCGCCTTCGTTTTATTTCTCCCCGGATTCCCCCGCCATCTCGACGGGGTAGGGGTCAGTTCAGCTATCCAAGGGTTCTCCCATGGCCGATGACACCACCAACAGGCGACTGCAGGATCGAATGGATGGCGGTGTGGGCGCGAACGCGACGAAGCCGCGAGGCCAGGGCTTTTTCGAGGCCATGGTGCAGCACTTGCCGGAGGCCGTCGCGGTGCTGCGCGAAGGTACCCATGTGCACTGCAATCCGGCCTATGCCCACTTGTTTGGTTTCGATACAGCCGGAGAACTGACCGGGCGCAACCTCCTGGAACTGCTGGCGCCTGAGCATGCCGGGGACATCCTGGCGCGCCTGCGCGGGGCCGGGGAGGCCAACCTGGGTGGGTGGTCCAAGGAAATCGAGGGACGGACACAAGAGGGCGAGCCCCTCACCTTGGAATTGAGTGCCCATCCTTTCATGCAGGGCAATACCGTCTACTTTGCTTTGTCAGCCCGGGATCTTGGCGTGGTGCGGCGGGCCCAGCAGGTGCTCAAGAAAAACGAATTGTGGTGGCGCCACATCTTTCGGATGTCCCTGGTGGGCATGGTGATCCTGGGCAAGGATGGACGCATTCTGGCCGCCAATGAGGGCCTTTGCGCCCTGGCCGGACTGCCCCAGGACAAGGTGCTGGGATTGGCCTGGAATGACTTCGTCCCCGAGCAGAACCTAGCGGCTCTTCTGGCGCTAAGGCCCGGAGATCTGGTGGATGACGCCGTGTTTGGCCCCCGGGATACGTTCTTCTGTCACCCGGATGGCAGAATTCTGCCTGCCCGCATCGATACCAGCCCGATCTTTCGTGCCGATGGTCAGGTGGATCAACTCCTCGTGCTGATCCAGGATCAGCGTGAACACCGCCGCACCGAAGGCCGGCTGATGGAAACCGAAGACCGGTACCGCCGCCTGTTTGAAGAAATGAACGAAGGCTACGCTCTGCACGAGATCATTTGCGATGAATCGGGCATGCCCGTGGATTACCGCTTCCTGGAGGTCAATCCCGCCTGGGAACGCTGCACGGGCCTGGCCAGCGCGGAGGTGCTGGGTCGCACGGTGCGGGAGGTCATGCCGCAGATCGAGGCCTACTGGATTGATGCTTATGGACAGGTGGCCCTTACCGGGCAATCCATGCGGTTGGATCAATATTCCGGGGCCCTGGATAAACACTTCAGCGTGTTTGCCCAGTGCCCTCGCAAAGGCTTGTTCTCCGTGGTGTTCCTGGATGTCTCCGAGTTAAGGAAACAGGAAGATCAATCCGCCCTGCTCTTGGCTGCGGTGGAACAGAGCCCCGCTTCCATCGTGATCACGGATGAAGCAGGTGCCATTGAATACGTGAACCCGAAATTTTCGGATCTTACGGGCTATTCCCGAGAAGAGGCCCTTGGCCAAAATCCTCGCATCCTCAAAACCGATATCCAGGAGCAGGAAGTCTATAACGATCTCTGGCGCACCATCCAGGAGGGGCAAACTTGGAAGGGCGAATTCTGCAACCGGAAGAAAAATGGTGACCACTACTGGGAGCAGGCCACCATTTCTCCGATCTTGAAGGATGGGCGCATCGCCCATTTTCTGGCCGTGAAAGAGGACATCACCGAGCATCGCGCCCTGCAGGCGTCCCAGGCTCGGCTGGTCAAGGCCGTGGACCAGGCCGTGGAATTGATGGTGATCGCCGACCTCAAGGGCAACCTGATCTACACCAATCAGGCGTTTGAAACCATTCTGGGCCATGAGATCGGTAGCTGGATGGGCCGCAACATCCTGGGGTTGATCCCCGAAGAAAGCCGCAAAGCCCTGGCCCGCACCATCCTGAATCGACTGAAAGAAGGCCGCGCCTGGCAGGGCAAGATCAAGACCCCCCGGGTTGATGGCACCCCTTGCACGCTTTCAGGAACCATTTCCCTGCTGCGGCCCGAAGGACAGGATCCCTTTTTTACGGGTGTATTCCGGGACGTGAGCGTTGAGCTGGAAATGGAACGGAGCCTCCGGCAGGTGGAGAAAATGGAGGCGTTGGGGGCCTTGGCCAGCGGCGTGGCCCACGACTTCAATAACGTGCTCACGGCCATCATGAGTTCGGCCGAGCTCATTGAATGGCAGCTCCCCGAAGACAGCCCCGCCCGGCCCAAACTCAGCGTGATTCTGCAAGCGGCCCACCGCGCCAAGGATCTGAACCGGCGCATCCTGACCTTCAGTCGCCCCACCGAGGAACGGCGCATTCCCTTTGATTTGACCGCCGTGGTGCGGGAGTGCGTGCATCTCCTTAAGTCCACCGTGTCTCGGGATGTGGAAATCCGCAGCAGCTTGAGTTCCTCGGTGTGGACCGTGGGCGACCCCGCCCAGATTCACCAGGTGGTGATGAACCTGGCTGTGAATTCTCTCCAGGCGCTGGATGGCAAGGGCATGTTGGAACTGGGTTTGGCAGAAGTGAACACCGATTCCGATTTCCCCTTGGCCACCCTGAAGGACTCCCATGTGGCACTGCTCACCGTGCGTGACAACGGGTGCGGCATGGACCCCGAAACGCTGGATCATGTGTTCGAGCCCTTCTACACCACCAAAGGCAGTGGCGGTGGCACCGGGCTGGGGCTCTCTGTGGTGCATGGGGTGGTCACCCAGCATGGCGGTGTCATTTCCATCAGTTCGGAATTGGGCCAGGGAACCCTGGTCAAGGTTCATCTGCCCAGCGCAGCCGTGGAAGTCGCCCTGTTGGATGAAAGCCCCAAGGATGATCTGAAGGGCACTGAGCACATTCTTGTCGTGGATCTCGAAGACGTGCGTGTGGCCCTCACCAAGGAAGCGTTGCAGCACCTTGGCTACCGGGTTACCGCCAAATCCGATCCCCACGAGGCCATGGATGCCTTCAAAGAACATCCCGCCATCTTTGATGCCGTGCTGTTGGAGTACTCCAAGGGTGCCGTTTCCGCCGAGGATTTTGCCAGTCGGGTGCGCAAACTCCGCCCGAATATTGCCATCGTGCTGGCCTCCGGTAGCCTCGTCGAATCCGGCCTGGATTCGCCCTTTGACGAATCCCTTGCCAAGCCCTTCTCCAATCGCGATCTGGGGCAGGCCTTGCGCAAAGCCTTGGACGCCCGCCAGCGCGCGGCCCGGGTGGATGTTGCCGTGGCACCCGATCGGGACCGTTCCCGAACCGGTGAGATCCTGCTGGCGGAAGATAGCCCTGTCACCCTGAGTCTCTTGCGCACATGGCTGGTCAAGGCTGGGTATCGGGTGCGTGAAGCCCGCGACGGCCAGGAAGCCTGGGAAATCTACCAGCAGCAGGGGGCGGCCTCCTTCTCGATGGTGCTCTCGGATATCGTGATGCCGCGCATGGATGGCATCCGCCTGGTGGAGCGGATTCGCGAAGTGGACCCGGATATTCCCGTGGCACTGTTGTCTTCCTCCGAGGATGTGGACGCCATGAAGGCGGCCCTCCACCTGCAGGTGAGCGAATTCCTGACCAAGCCCTTTGATTCCGCCGCCCTGACCTCCTGCGTCAAACGGCTGGTTTCAGGGGTCAATGTCCGGCATCGTTCGGCAGCGACCGCCCAGGCGGTGCGCATGGCGCAGCGGGCCCTGGTGGCTGTGCCCGAAAAGGATCTGCCGCTGTACACCGTGCATCAGTCCCTCACGGATGCTGGGGGCGATGTGTTCCGGTGCTTCAAACAGCCCGATGGGTCGATCCTCTTCATCCTCGCCGATGTGGCGGGCCATTCCGTGATTAGTTCGTATGCCGTGGCGGCCTTCTTGGGGTTGCTGTCCAGCCTTGCTGTGCGGGGTTCCGATCTCTGGACCCTGGCCAAGCGTCTCAATCGCGGCATCCAGGATGGGCCCTTCTCCGAAGTTCCGGTCTGCGCCCTGCTTGGCCATTGGAATCTCCAAACGGGCCGCTTGCACCTGCTGAACGCGGGGTTGCCCCACGGCCTGTGCAACGGACCGCTGCGGCGCATGCGCATTCCCATCAACGGCACGCCCCTGGGTGTGTTCGAGGATCCAATGGTGGATGAAAAGGTGCTGCTGTTGGCACCCGGCGAACGGCTGTTGTTCGCCAGCGATGGTTTCTTCGATATTCGCAACCAGGAAGGCGAGTGGATGGAGGATCTGGCCCTCAATCTCTGGCACGACCTGCGCGATGTTCCCATCCAGGAAGCGGTGTCGATTCTGGCTGGCAGTGCGCAGATGCTGGCCGATCAGGGGCTGGAAGACGACCTGCTGGCCGTGGGCTTCGAACAGCCCAGCCTGACAACCGGAGGCTTAAGGTTCGACATCCCATCCAATGCCAGCGCGATCGACGAGGCCGTCCACCAGTTGACGGAATACCTAAGCAAGGCCCCACGTTCCATCCCGGTCACCCATTCCCGGCGCTTTGAAATACTCACGGCTGCCCGGGAAGCCCTCACCAACGCCATGATCCATGGCAATGGGGGCCGAGCGGAGTGCCGCATCGATGTGAACGCGACCTGGCAGGAAAACCCACCGGCCTTTGTCCTAACCGTGGTGGATGAAGGTACCGGCTTTGACCTGAAGGGGTTGCAATCCCCCACGGATCCCCTCTCCGAGCGGGGCCGGGGCATTCCCTACCTGCGCCATTCCGCCAGCGGTGTGGACATGGTGGGCGGCGAACTGACCATCACTTTTTGTTGGGAGGCATGACATGGCAGCAGCGAAATCCCCCATGAAGACCCAGAAGACCGACGGCACGGTGCGACTCAATCCGAAGGGTGATCTGGTGGCCAGCACGGTGGAGACCCTGCGGGACGGCATGGTCAAGGCCCTGGAGAGCGCGACCGAGGCGGTGGTGCTGGATCTTTCCTCCACCAAGCAGATCGATTCCCTGGGCATCACCCTTGTGCTGGGCTTGTTCAAGAGTTGTCAGAAAAAGGAGATCACCTTTTCGATCGAAGGGGCCAATACGGACCTGCTGCGGGTGTTCAAGCTTTTCAACCTGACTAAGTTCTTCTCCATCACGGAGGCCACCCGTGAGTAGCTTTGCCGACGAAAGCATCATTTCGGATTTCGTGGCCGAGAGTCGGGAACACCTGGCCACCATCGAGCCCGACCTGCTCCGCATGGAACAGGAAGGGGCCAAAGTAAGTGCCGAGGTGATCAACCGGGTGTTCCGGGCCATCCACTCCATCAAGGGCGGCGCCGGGTTCTTTGCCTTCGATGCCCTGAAGCGCTTGAGCCACGCCATGGAAGGCGTCCTCATGCAGGTGCGGGATGGCAAGCTCAAGGTTGCGGCCGATGTGATGGATGTGGTGTTTGCCAGTCTGGATCGCCTGAAGGCCATGCTCGACGATATCCAGGCCAGTGACAGCGTGCCCTTTACCCAGGAACTGGCCAAGCTGGAAGCCATTCTGAATGGTCAGGGCGTGGCCGTTGGGGAAATGGTCAAGGGGCGGGAAAAGGGTGCCACTCGGGAATTCGATCTGGATGCCGAAAGCGTGCGGTCGGCCCTGCGCCGGGGCATGAACCTGTTCCGTGCCATCGCCTACTTGCACCGCGACATCAGGGACAAAGGCCTCACGCCCTTGGCCTTTCTCAATAACGCCCTGTCCGTGGGCACCTGTCTGGATGCCTTCATTGATGTGGAAGCCATCGCGGATCTCGAACACTGCCTGGAGCAGGATCTACCGGTGACCTTGCTCTTCGCCAGCGTGCTGGAGCCCGACCTCGCGGCCCTGGGCTTGAAGCTGCCGGTGGATCAGGTGAAGGTCATGGAGGTGGAAGCCCTGCGCAAGGAGGTCAAGGCCAAGGCCAAGGCTGAGCAGAAGGTCGTGGCCGTGGTGGCAGCAACCCCACCCGAAGCCGAGCCAGAAGCAGAAATCCCAGGCGACCTGCCTGCCGAAGAAAAGACCACGCGGGAAGTCACCAAGGACACCGGCAATGAAACCCTTCGTGTTCGGGTGGATCTCCTGACCAATCTCATGAATCTGGCAGGCGAATTGGTGCTCGGGCGCAACCAACTGGTGCGCGCCATCACGGATTCACAGCACGAAATACCGGGTCTGGGCGCCATCCTGCAAAATGTCAATCAGGTGACCACGGAAATGCAGGAAGGCATCATGCAAACCCGCATGCAGCCCATCGGCACCGTGTTCAGCCGCTTCCCCCGCATCATCCGGGACATGAGTCGCCAGCTCGAAAAGCAGATCGATGTGCACATCGAAGGTGCCGAGGTGGAACTGGACAAGTCCATCGTGGAAATGCTGGTGGATCCCCTCACCCACATCATTCGCAACTGCGCCGACCACGCCATTGAAAGCCCGGCCGAGCGGCAAAAAGCGCGCAAGGATCCCACGGGAACCATCCACCTTCACGCCTTCCACGAAGGAGGCCAGATCAACATCGCCGTCCACGATGATGGCCGTGGCATCGACGCCAAGAAGGTGCTGGCCAAGGCCATTGCCAAGGGCCTGGTGACCAAGGCCCAGGGCGCGGAAATGACCGAACGGGAGATGGTTCATCTCGTGTTTGAGCCCGGTTTCTCCATGGCGGAAAAGGTCTCGGAAATCTCCGGCCGAGGCGTGGGCATGGACGTGGTGCGCACCAATGTCGAAAAGCTCGGTGGCCACGTGGAAATGGAAACCGAACTGGGCATGGGCACCACCGTGCGCCTGCGCTTGCCGCTCACCCTGGCCATCATTCCCTCCATGATCGTGGGCGTGGCTGATCATCGCTTCGCCATTCCCCAGGTGAACGTGGTGGAGTTCGTGTGGGTGAAGGCCTCCGAAGTCTCCCAGCGCATCGAACAGGTGCAGGGAGCCTTGGTGCTGCGGCTCCGGGATAAGCTGTTGCCCCTGGTTCGGTTGGCGGATGTGCTTGGCCTGCAGCGGGTGTTCGAAAATCCGGAGACCGGCGAACAGTTGCCAGATCGCCGGGTCTCCCTGGCGGATCGCCGAGGCGAGCTGCCTGAGGAGCCCGATAACGCTACCCCCCGCCAAGGGGATCGCCGCACCGACTGGCGCAGCGACCACAACATCATCGTGCTTCGAGTGGGCAAGAACCACTACGGCGTGATTGTGGATGAACTCTTCGATATCGAAGAGATCGTGGTCAAGCCCCTTTCGGGGTTCATCCAGGGCACCAAGTGTTTCAGCGGCGCGACGATCCTGGGCGATGGCCGCGTGATCATGATCCTCGATGCGGGCGGCCTGGCTACGGTGGCCAATCTCCATTTCACCGATCTCCAAGCCGAGGAATTGCGGCGGGCCGAGGAGGAAAAACGCAGCGCTGCCCTGAAGGCCTCACGGCGGCGTTCCGTGATTCTGTTTGAAGCGGCCACCGGTGAACGCTTTGCTGTGCCCCAGGATCATGTGTTGCGCCTGGAGCGCATCGTGAAAACCAAGATCGAATTCATCGGCGAACGGGAATACATCGAATATCGCGGCGAGGGGTTGCCCTTGCTGCGGCTGGATCAGCATCTGGCAGTCCGTCCTCTGAAGGCTGAACTCCAGGAGCTGTTCTTGGTGATCCCCAAGATCCCCGGCCAGAGTTCCACCACCCGACCTCCCGCAGGCATCCTGATCTCCGAGATCCTGGATGCCCTCGATGTGGAAGTGGAGCTGAAGGCCGTGGAATTCACGGGCCCCGGGCTGCTGGGGTCTGCGGTGGTGCAAGACCATCTGACGTTGTTCCTTGATCCCGTGGCACTGCTCCAGGCGGCGGGGTTGATGGGAGGTGTTGCATGAGCCAGTTCGCAACCTTTCATGTGGGCGATCGCCTCTTCGGGCTCGATATCCTGGGTGTTCGCGAAATCATTCGGGTGTTCAACATCACCCCGGTGCCGCGCGCCGAATCCCATATTCGCGGCCTTATCAACCTGCGCGGGCAGATTGTCACCATCCTGGACCTGGCGGTGCGGCTCGGCCACGAGGCGCTACCTGTCAAAGACTCCAGCCATATCGTGATCCTGAAACATGGCGCCAACACTGCCCAGGGCAACGGCCGCAACCAGGGCGGGACCCAGGATCTGATGGGCCTGTTGGTGGATGCCATTGGGGATGTGGTGGAGGCCGAAGCCAGCCTCGCCGAAGCGCCCCCCGCCAACCTCACGGACGCCGAAGAGCGTTTCCTTTCCGGGGTGCTCAAGACCGACGAAGGGCTGCTGGTATTGCTCAACCTGCAAGAACTGTTATCGAGCGGATAGGCATGGAATGACTCCTGAACGCCTCTCACTGTGAATTCCCTTTCGACTCTTCCTTCCATTAATCCTTTTCACCTCAGGAGAATTGCCATGCGCTTTCTCGACAACATCAAGATGGGCCCCAAGCTCATCACGGCCTTCCTGGTAACGGCAGCCCTATCTGTCATCTTGGGGCTTTTCGCCATCAACAAAATGCAGATCGCCGACGACGCCGACACCATGCTGTTCAAAAAAGGGACGGTACCACTTGACGAGTGGACGGGCATTACCGGTGCCACCTATCGCATTCGCACAAATATGCGGGATATGCTCCTGGGTCGGGATTTTGAAGCGTATAACAAGCGCATTGCCGATCGAACTGCTGATCGCGCCAAGTTGGAAGAATCCTTCGAGAAAACCATCGTTTCAGATGAGGCCAAGGCACTCTGGAAACGTTACAAGGAAAACCAAGCTGCCATCAGCGATGGCAATCGGAAGGCACGGGAACTCATTCGAAACGGCAAAAAAGGTGAAGCAGAAAACCTGATCTATGGTGAAGTCGAGAAACTGCAGCAGGAGCAGAACAAGATTTACGACGAGATGGGGGATGCCAAGCTTAAATTCAGTAAAAAAATTGCGGACGACAACACCTCCAATTTCGAATCAGCCAAGAAGGCCATGTATTTCATGATGTTCATGGCCGCCGGTCTGGCCGTGGTCATCGGTATTGTCATCGCTCGCTCCATCGCCCAACCCCTTAAAAAGGGTGTGGACATGATGAACGAAATGGCCAAGGGTCATCTGGGCATGCGCCTGAAAATGGATCGCAAGGATGAAATCGGCGAACTGGCTTCCGTGATGGATTCCTTCTCCGAAAACCTCCAGATCAGTGTGATCGGCACCATGAAAAAGATCGCCGCTGGCGATTTGACCACCGAGACCAAGGCTGCCGACGCCCAGGACGAAATTGCCCCGGCCATGATCCAGATGACCAATTCCCTGCGCGCCATGACGGCCGAAGCCCAGCGATTGGCCCAGGCTGCCGTGGATGGCAAGTTGGCCACCCGCGCCGATGCCAGCAAGTATGAAGGGGATTACCGCAAGATCGTGCAGGGTGTGAACGATACGTTGGATGCCGTCATCGGACCGCTCAATGTAGCTGCTGGCTATGTGGATCGCATTTCCAAGGGCGATATCCCGCCCAAGATCACGGACAAGTACAACGGTGATTTCAACGAGATCAAGAACAACCTGAACACCTGCGTGGACGCAGTGAATGCGTTGGTGGCTGATGCCGCCATGCTCAGCAAGGCCGCCGTGGATGGCAAGCTGGCCACCCGTGCGGATGCCAGCAAGCACCAGGGTGATTTCCGCAAGATCGTGCAGGGCGTAAATGACACGCTGGATGCCGTTATCGGACCGCTCAATGTGGCCGCCGGCTACGTAGATCGCATTTCCAAGGGCGATATCCCGCCCAAGATCACGGACAAGTACAACGGTGATTTCAACGAGATCAAGAACAACCTCAATACCTGTGTGGATGCGATTAGTGGCTTAGTCACAGAGATGAACCACATGAGTGCCCAACACGATGCCGGCGATATTGATGTCAAGATGCCAGCCGAACAGTTCAATGGTTCCTATCGAACTATGGCATCAGGCGTCAACAACATGGTCTTCGGCCATATCGCGGTCAAGAAAAAGGCTATGGCCTGCATTGCTGAATTTGGGAAGGGAAATTTTGAAGCACCGTTAGAAAAATTCCCTGGGAAAAAGGTATTCATCAACGACACCATTGAATTGGTACGGGTCAATTTAAAGGCCTTGATTACTGATTCTGAAATGTTGGTGAAAGCAGCCTTGGATGGCAAGCTGGCCACCCGCGCCGACGCCACCAAGCACCAGGGTGATTTCCGTAAGATCGTGCAGGGCGTCAACGACACCCTGGATGGTGTGATCAATCCCATCAATGAAGTGCAGCGCGTGATGGGCGCCATGGAACAGGGCGATCTCACCGCTCGGATCACGGCCGAGTATAAGGGCGACCTCCAGAGCCTGCGCAATGCGGTGAACAACAGCGCCGCGAAACTGGCCCAGACCCTGACGGAAATCAGCGGTGCCTCCAACACCCTGGCCAGTTCCGCCGATGAACTCACGGCCACCTCGGCCACCATGGCGGGGAGTGCAGAACAAATGACTCAGCAGGCCAACACGGCCGCAGCGGGCACCGAGCAGGCTTCGGCCAATGTGAAGAACATGGCGGCGGGTGTGGAAGAAATGAGCGCCAATGCCAACACGGTGGCTTCGGCCTCCGAGGAAGTGACGGCCAACCTGCGCACCGTGGGCGCCGCAGTGGAGCAGATGTCTTCCAACATGAAGACCATCGCCGCTTCCACGGAGCAGATGACCGGGTCCGTGAACACGGTGGCCACGGCCATCGAGGAGATGAGTGTCAGCCTGAACGAAGTATCCAAGAACTCTGGCCAGGCCGCCACGGTGGCGGGCAAGGCTTCCAAGAGCGCCGCCAACACGGCCGAGACCGTGAACAAGCTGGGCAAGAGCGCCCAGGAGATCGGCAAGGTGGTGGACATGATCAAGGGCATCGCCGCGCAGACCAACCTGCTGGCGTTGAATGCGACCATTGAAGCCGCCAGCGCCGGGGAAGCAGGCAAGGGATTTGCGGTGGTGGCCAACGAAGTGAAGGAACTGGCCAAGCAGACGGCAAGTGCCACTGAGGAGATCCGAGCCCAGGTGGAAGACATGCAGGGGAACACCCAGCAGGCGGTGAAGGCGATCGACGATATCGTCCAGATCATCGGCGAGATCAATGCGATTTCCGGCAATATCGCGGCCTCCGTGGAAGAGCAGACCGCCACCACCAATGAGATTTCCAAGAATGTGGGCTACGCCGCCCGGGGCGCCGCCGAAGTGGCGCGGAACGTCCAGCAGGCGGCCTCGGGCACCAACGAAGTTTCCCGCAATGTGCAGGAAGCCGTGAAGGGCGTCACCGACATTTCGCGCAACATCAACCAGCTCGCAGCAGGTGCCGGGGATGTGGCCAAGAATGCCGGGGAAGCTTCCCGCGGCATGAATGATGTGAGTCGCAACGTGGCCCACGTCAGCACCGCCGCCAAGGACACCACCCGTGGTGCTGGCGATACCAACAACGCTTCCAAGGAACTGGCGCGACTGGCGGAGAAACTGCAGCAGACCGTATCGCGTTTCAAACTTTAGTCACCGAGCTGGGGTCACGAATGAACACAAAGAAAGCAAAGCTACCGTGGGTGTCTCGCCGTTAGCGGACCAGCTTTGCGATCTTTGTGTTCTTTGTGGCCAGGTATCGTTTTGATCCTTGGATTTCCCGAAATGAATGGGTCCGCGGATAGATAGCCACGAACTTGACCGCGTTGATCGCAGCAACCGAGCGCAATGGGAATGTCCACGAAGTGCAGAAAGATCGCAAAGGAGGTTTCCTCATGGATGTGGATTTTGATGCGGCCATCCTTGCTCATTCCCGCTGGAAAAAACGGTTAACAGACTTGATCGAAGGCGCCTCTACCGAGGTGCTTGATCCCGAAAAGGTGGGCCGCGACGATCAGTGTGATCTCGGAAAATGGATACAATCCGTGCCACCTGAGGTTCGACAGGACCCCGATTTCGGCAAGCTCGTGGTTGAACATGCCGCTTTTCACAAACAGGCTTCCTCGATCATTCGCCTGGTGCAGCAGGGCAATCGGGTGGCCGCCCAGGAAGGGATTGGGCCGTCCAGCGAATACCTGCGGAAATCGATCGCGGTGATCAACCTGATCGGAACCCTTCGGCATCGAATCAAATAACCGATGAGTGAGGATTGCGATGGCCAGAAAGACAATTCTCGGTAAGGCCCTGGTCGTCGTTATGAGCGGCTTGGTGCTGGTCTTCGGTATTGCCATGGTCATCCAATGGCGCCAGATGGGGGAACAGACCCATCGACGCCTCCGCGATAACGGGGCCTCCCTGGCTACCGTCATGGTGGCAGCCTTGCATAACGACATGCTCAAAGGCGATAACGAAGGCGCCCAGGCCATGACTTCCAAGGTTGGCAGTGCAGGGGTCGTTCGCACGGCCTTCGTGCTGAGGGACAACGGCAAGGTCTTTGTTGCTTCGGACAAAGCCATGATCGATAAGGATTACGCTGTGGATGATATTTCCATGGTGCGCTCGGGCCTGCCGAATTCCTTCCGTCTATTGGAAGAACAGGGCCGGCCCTATTCCCGAACCCTACTGCCCATACGGATGGAAAGCGGCTGTCTGGACTGCCATCCCGGCGTGAAGGTCGGCGAGCCGTTGGGGTACCTTGGGGTGGAGCCATGGGCGGACCGCGATTTTCAGGAAGCAGCTGGCGCAAAGCGCAATCTGGTGATCTTCAATCTGCTGATTGTGAGCCTGGTGGCGGGTTCCATTTTTTTCTTGCTGCGATGGATCACGCGGCCACTCGGTGAAATTTCGTCCGTTTCAGCTTTGATCGCCCAAGGGGAAATCAATCAAACCATCTCCCATCATTCCAACGATGAACTGGGAACCTTGGCTGATTCCTTCCGCGACATGATGGACTACATCAAAGGCATCGCCCGGAGTGCCGATGCCATTGCCGAGGGCAATTTGCAGGTGGAGATCCACCCCAAGGGTCCCCACGATTTGTTGTCCCACAGCATGGTCGGGGTTACGCAGGTGCTGCGGGGAATGACGGAGGAAACCTCTCGAATCAGCCGTGCGGCTGAAGAAGGGCACCTCAATACCCGGGGGAATGCGGATCGTTTCCAGGGGGCCTACGGCGACATCATCCTGGGCATGAATCACACGCTGGATGCGGTCACGGGTCCCTTGTTCGTAGCCGCTGGCTATGTGGATCGGATCTCGAAGGGGGATATTCCACCCAAGATCACGGATACCTACCATGGCGATTTCAACGAATTGAAACACAACTTGAATGCCTGCATCGATGCGATTCAAGCCTTGGTCCAGGATGCTGCCTTGCTCAATCAAGCGGCGGTTGAAGGTCAACTGGCCACTCGTGCCGATGCCACCAAGCACCAGGGTGATTTCCGCAAGGTGGTGCAAGGTGTGAATGAATGTCTGGACGCGGTTATTGGCCCCCTGAATGTGGCGGCAAACTGCGTGGATCGCCTTGCCAAAGGAGACACACCCCCCAAGATCACGGATGCCTATCAGGGCGATTTCAATACCATCAAGAACAATCTGAACCAGTGCATTGAAGCAATCAGCACCCTGGTGGAGGAAACGGGGATCCTGATCGATGCCGCCAAGGCTGGGAAACTTGAAACCCGGGCCAAGGCCGATCGTTGCCAGGGTGTGTACCACAAGTTGTTAAAGGGCAATAACGAAACCCTGGATGCGGTGATCGGGCCGTTGAATGTGGCGGCAGGCTATGTGGATCGGATTTCCAAGGGCGATATTCCGCCCAAGATCACCGATAACTACAACGGTGATTTCAATACCATCAAGAACAACCTGAACACCTGCGTGGAAGCGGTGAATGCGTTGGTGGCGGATGCCGCCATGCTGAGCAAGGCCGCCGTGGATGGCAAATTGGCCACCCGCGCCGATGCCACCAAGCACCAGGGTGATTTCCGTAAGATCGTGCAGGGCGTCAACGACACCCTGGATGGTGTGATCAATCCCATCAATGAAGTGCAGCGCGTGATGGGCGCCATGGAACAGGGCGATCTCACCGCTCGGATCACAGCTGACTACAAGGGCGACCTCCAGAGTCTGCGCAATGCGGTGAACAACAGCGCCGCGAAACTGGCCCAGACCCTGACGGAAATCAGTGGTGCCTCCAATACGCTGGCCAGTTCCGCCGATGAACTCACGGCCACCTCGGCCACCATGGCGGGGAGCGCGGAGCAGATGACCCAGCAGGCGAACACGGCCGCAGCGGGCACCGAGCAGGCTTCGGCCAACGTGAAGAACATGGCGGCGGGTGTGGAAGAAATGAGCGCCAATGCCAACACGGTGGCTTCGGCCTCCGAGGAAGTGACGGCCAACCTGCGCACCGTAGGCGCTGCGGTGGAACAGATGTCTTCCAACATGAAGACCATTGCCGCTTCCACGGAGCAGATGACCGGCTCCGTGAACACGGTGGCCACGGCCATCGAGGAGATGAGTGTCAGCCTGAATGAAGTATCCAAGAACTCTGGCCAGGCCGCCACGGTGGCGGGCAAGGCTTCCAAGAGTGCCGCCAACACGGCCGAGACCGTGAACAAGCTGGGCAAGAGCGCCCAGGAGATCGGCAAGGTGGTGGACATGATCAAGGGCATCGCCGCGCAGACCAACCTGCTGGCGTTGAATGCGACCATTGAAGCCGCCAGCGCCGGGGAAGCAGGCAAGGATTGCGGTGGTGGCCAACGAAGTGAAGGAACTGGCCAAGCAGACGGCAAGTGCCACTGAGGAGATCCGAGCCCAGGTGGAAGACATGCAGGGGAACACCCAGCAGGCGGTGAAGGCGATCGACGATATCGTCCAGATCATCGGCGAGATCAATGCGATTTCCGGCAATATCGCGGCCTCCGTGGAAGAGCAGACCGCCACCACCAATGAGATTTCCAGAATGTGGGCTACGCCGCCCGGGGCGCCGCCGAAGTGGCGCGGAACGTCCAGCAGGCGGCCTCCGGCACCAACGAGGTTTCACGCAATGTGCAGGAGGCAGTGAAGGGCGTCACCGACATTTCGCGCAACATCAACCAGCTCGCAGCAGGCGCCGGGGATGTGGCCAAGAATGCCGGGGAAGCTTCCCGCGGCATGAATGATGTGAGTCGCAACGTGGCCCACGTCAGCACCGCCGCCGAGGACACCACGCGGGTCGCAGGGGAGACGAAAGATGCCTCCAAGGAACTGGCGCGACTGGCGGAGAAACTGCAGCAGACCGTATCGCGTTTCAAACTTTAGCCACCGAGCTGGGGTCACGAATAAACGTAAAGACAGCAAAAGAAAACTCTCAAACGCCAGCTTTCAGAAACAGGATGTGCCCATGTCGGATACTCGGCTCTATCGAAGTCAGCACCAAAAGCTGTTGGCCATGATGAATGAGGTCAGCGGATTCCTGGATCCCTCAATCCTGGCCGTCAATGCACCTCGGGTGCGAAGCTTGCTCGCCCAGGTGGCTTCAGGTGCTCAGCGTCCATTTGTATCTGGAAGACAACGAACTTTATGCCGAATTGCTGAACCACTGGGATCCCATCGTTCGGGAAAAATCGAAACTGTTTTTAGACGAGATGGGCGGGCTGATGGTGACGTTCAAGGCCTACCTCACCACCTATGGCGCCACTGATCAGATTCAGGCCTCACCCGCCGCCTTCATCAACGAAACCAAGGCTCTTTTTGAAGCCATGTCTCAGCGTATCGTTCGGGAAGAATCGGACCTTTTTGTCATGGTGGATGGGCTGCCGGTTCTGGAAACCCCATAGGCGAGGGGTGTCACGGTCTCCCCACAGGCGAAACACACGCTCTGGGATCAACCGGCAGGAGGCGTATCCTCCAGTCGCCAGACATATCGGTCAATGGTCTCTGCCACAAACCCGACTTTGAGCCAGAAGGCGCGTGCGGTGTAGCGGACTCGGTCCGCAATGATCAGCCTGTGCTCTCGTTTGAAGTGATCAATCACCGCTCGGGCATAGCCATGCCCCTCGAATTCGGGATAGATCATGATCGAGAACACGGTGAACCGATCGGTTTCGATGCGGCAGCGGGATTTGCCCACCTGGGTTCCGGCCTGTTCGATATCAAACCAATCGTAGTCACCCAGATCAGCGCGTCGAGGCTGCTGGATGAGTACCAGGTCGTTCCCGATGCTGATCGTCATCCTGCAAATCCCCGGCAGAAGGCTGCCACATTGACACCAAGATCAGGCAGATAGTAGCCGCCTTCGAGAACGGCAAAGCGGCGGCCCTGGCATAGCCGCTTTGCGCTTTCTCGCACCAGCCGTCCGATGGTCGCAAAATCTTCGGTGTCCAGCTTGTGGCCGACATCCAAGCGGTAGGCATCAAACCCCGCGGACACAGCCAAGATATCAGTGCGATCAAGGTCGGCCAGGCGCGCTTCGATCAGGTCCAGATATTCCGTGGCATCTGAGGCAAAGGGATTGAACACGATGGCATCGGGCCAATGGGCCAGCACCTTGCGGGTGCCATCGCCGGTGTGGGCATCGATGTCCAACACGAAGGCACGGTTAATCTTCTGTTCCGAGCGCAATGCCAAAAGTGCAAGTGCGACGTTGCTGAACGTGCAGTGCCCCCAGGCTTCTCCACGGGAGGCATGGTGGCCCGGAGGGCGCACACAGGCAAAGGCAGGATCACCGCCATGACCATAGGTTGCCGCCAGGATCGCCCCACCGGCGGCGAGGCTCGCCATGGAAAACCTTGGCGGGTCTTGGGAAACCTGGCTGACATAGGCCGCGTCATGGGCGAGCAAGAGCTGGTCCAGGGTCGCCGGCACAGCCGGGACAAGCTCCCAGCATCCATCCAGCAGCCTGCTCATGGCGGCTTCCATGCGTCCCGGTATCGCCGCATTGTCATCGGCATATCCGGATTCGCAGAATCGCTCGTCGTAGATCAGTTTCATAGGATCTTCAATCCTGGATCAGGGATTGGCTTACATTTTCCAGGCACTGGTGCACGAAGCCCGCGGCATCGTGGAGGATCGGGTGCCCATGGCCGGGGTAAATGGACTGAATTTCCAGGTTGGCCAGGCGCTCCAGGGTTTTCACATAGGCAGCGGGATAGGCCCCCAGGTGATCCGTGATCCGGTACAAGGTATCCCCGGAAAAGAGGGTGCCGGTGGCCGGAAGGAAAATGCAGATGGAGTCTTCGGAATGGCCCGGCGTATGTAAAAGCAAGGCGTGCTGGTCACCCACGGTGATGGGGTGGGCGTCCCGAATTTCCATGTGGTTGGAGCCCATGGGAAGCCAAGCCAAGGTCACTGGATTGAAGTGCTCCTCGAACCCCGCCAGGCTCCCGGTGTGATCGAAATGGCTGTGTGTCAGGATGACTTGCTCCACGGCGTTTTTCCCGATGCCCTTGGACTGTCGTGCCATTTCCTGCAGGTAGAACGGGAAATTCGCATCGTGGGCGCTGCCGGTATCGATCAACGTATTGCGATCGGCGGCTGTGTTGTTTTCGCCCAGTATCCAATAGCAGACACAGGAATAATCCGAAGGATCATTGCGGTGCAATGGTGTGATGCGCATGGCTCATTCCGCCGGTTTCTGGAACAGGGGAACACCTGGCTCCAGCCGCTTGAAGCGGTCAGCAAAAATTTCGGGCATGGCTTGATTGCCATCCAAGGCCAAGTAACCGCCGGGTACCAGGGCCTGGAAAAACATGTCGAGCACCTTCACCTGGTCTTCGGGCGTGAAGTGCATCAGCACATTTTTACAAACGATCAGGGACTGCCCCGTTTCCGGGGGCACCAGCGTGAGCAGGTCGTGCTGGATGTAGCGCACCCGATCCCGGATCTCTTGGTTTAGCTGGAATACCTCCGGGTTTTCGGTGGGTTCAACGTAGAGCTCCCGATGCTCCTGGGGTATCCAGAACACATCCGTGCGGCTGTATTGGGCCTTGCGAATTTGTTCGCCAAACTGGGCGAAACTGCTTTCTTCGTAATCCGTGGCGAGAATATCAAGGTTGCGGAAAGGGAAGGGTCTCAGCTTGGAAGCGAACACCATGGCCAGCGTAAAGGGCTCTTCCCCGGTGGCGCAGCCCGCATCCCATACCCGTATGGATCGCCAGTGCGCCAAGGCCGGAATGGCAATATCGACGATGGCATTGAGGGCGTCGGTATCCCGGAAAAACGAGGTGTAAGCCATGGTGCCAGGGCCTTTCCGTAAATGGGGGAAGAGGGCATTTCTCCCATTCTGACCCGTTCCATGCGGAGGCGCCGAAGAGACTGTATCTCTGCCCTTTAATTATCCCGTAATTATTCAAGGAATCCTCAATGCAGACCGATTTGATAGTCGGAACACGTCTGCCCCAAGGAACCTGAATGAACCTCGATCCCCTTCGCGTCATGGTGGTGGATGACACGGTCACCTACCGGCGCATCCTGTCGGATGTGATCGAAGGCTTGGGGGATGCCCAGGTTGTGGCCACGGCGCCCCAGGGAAAACTGGCCCTGGCCCGCTTGGAACAGGGGCCGGTGGATCTGGTGTTGTTGGATCTGGAAATGCCTGAAATGGATGGGCTGGAAACCCTGGGGCATATTCGCAGGCTATACCCGGATGTATCCGTGGTGATGATCAGTGGGCAGAATGCCCGGGCAGCAGAAGCCACCATCCAGGCCCTGGAACAGGGCGCCCTGGATTTTGTTCGCAAGCCTGAGGGCAATGACCCTGAAGCCAGCCGCCAGGAACTGCGGGAAAAGCTCAAGCCACTGCTGCGCCATGTGCGCATGCGGCACAACCTGCGGATCGAGGCACCCGCCACCATCCGTGCGCTTCCCAAGGCACCGGAATTGGCGCCCCCCGTACCTGCCCGCTTTGTACCCGCGCCCCATGGGTTGCCCATGCCTTCGCGGTTCGAGGTGTTGGGAGTGGGCGTTTCCACCGGTGGCCCCAATGCCCTGGGCGAGTTCATCCCGGCCCTTCCGGCCAACTTTCCGCTGCCTATTCTGCTGGTGCAGCATATGCCTCCGGGGTTTACGGCCTCACTGGCCGAGCATTTGGCCAAGCGCTCGGCGCTGGACGTTTGCGAAGCCTCTGAAGGGGAAACCATTCGCCCCGGCAAGGTCTACATTGCGCCCGGGGGTCGCCACATGGTGGTGCGCCGCCGCCCCGCAAACGGTGCTGAGCCCGAGGCCCTGATCGTAGGCATCAATGAGAACCCGCCGGAAAACAGCTGTCGGCCCTCGGTGGATGTGCTGTTCCGTTCCATGGCCGCCCAGTACGACGGTGGCATTCTCTCGGTGATCATGACGGGCATGGGCAGTGATGGTTGTGAAGGCGTGCGGGCCATGAAACGGCGCGGCTGCCATTGCCTTTCCCAGAGCGCGGAGAGTTGCGTGGTGTACGGCATGCCCTTGGCGGTAGATGAAGCGGGCCTTTCGGATGAGCGGGTGCCCTTGGCTTCCCTGGCCTACCGCGTGAACCAGCTGGCATTGCGGGGCAGATGACATGGTCACCGAAACCATCCAGCCCACCGAATTCAAGCTCATGCGGACCTACATCGAGAAAAATTGCGGCATCCTGCTGGGCGAGGAAAAGGCCTACCTGATTGAAACTCGGCTGGCCGGGCTGCTTGCGGAAACCGGGTGTGCAGATTTCGGTGCCTTCTACCGGCTGGCGTCCAGCGAAACCGGTACGGTGTTGCGCGACAAGATCGTGGATGCCATGACCACCAATGAAACCCTCTGGTTTCGGGATGGGCATCCCTTCCAGATCCTGAAAGAATTACTGCTGCCCGAGTTCGCGGCGCAGCTGTTGTCAGGGCAGCGCTTTCGGATCCGCATCTGGTCCGCAGCCAGTTCCACCGGCCAAGAGCCCTACTCCATCGCCATCACGATCCAGGAATATTGCCGGGAGCATCCGGGGCTGCGGCCAGATCAGTTTGAAATCATTGCGTCCGACATTTCGCCCTCGGCGCTCTTCCTGGCCCGTGCCGCCCGCTACGATGCCTCGGCCCTGGGGCGCGGTATGCCAGACGAGTTGCGGTCCCGCTATTTCAAACCGGATGGGCAGGTCTGGGTGCTCGATGACGCGGTGAAGAAGATGGTCACCCTGCGCAAGTTCAACCTGCAGGATTCCCTGGACCCTCTGGGCCGCTTTGATATCGTGTTCTGCCGCTACGTCACGATCTATTTTTCGGATGCCTTCAAACGCCAGATTTTCGAGGGGATTGCCCGCCTGACCTCCAAGGGTGGCTACTTCTTCACCAGCGCTGTAGAGAACCTTCAGAACGCGCCGGATCTTTTTGAACCCAGGTCCCACGGATCGGGAACCTACTATCGCAGTCGCCTGGATTAGGAGTCGCCATGACCAAGATCTTGTCTGTTGATGATTCCGCCACCATGCGCCGGATCGTGGGCCGAGTGGTAGCCACCCTTGGCATGGAAATGGTTGAAGCCTCCAATGGGCTGGAAGCGCTGGCAATCCTGGAAACCCAGTACGCGGAGATTTCCTTGATCGTGCTGGACGTGAACATGCCCGAAATGGATGGCCATGAAACCCTGCTGGCCATCAAGAAGGATGAACGTTTCCAGTCCATTCCGGTGATGATGCTGACCACAGAGTCCGAGCGGAGCCGGATTCTGGGCTTCATCCACGATGGTGCGGCCAACTACCTGGTCAAACCCTTTGCCCCCGATGACCTCACCGCCAAGATCGCCGCGTGTCTGGGGGATCTGTTCTAGGTGGCAGGCCCGTTCATCGGATAGGTTAAGCAGGTGAATCCATGCACAACTCCAGCGATCCCTTGGACTCACCGTTCCTGAAAGAGCCTTCCCCCCACGACTGGGAAGCCAGGTACCTCGTGCTGTTCAATAATGTGCTGCATGGCATCGTGTTTCTGGATGGAGATGGGGTAATCACCTCTGCCAACCCTGCCGCCGAGCGCATTCTGGGGTTGTCCCTGGAACAACTGCAGGGGCGCACCGCCATTGATCCCCGGTGGCAAGCCATCCATGAAGATGGTTCCCCCTTTCCCGGAGAAACCCATCCTTCCTCGGTGGCATTGCGCACGGGACAACCGGTGGAAAACGCGGTCATGGGGATCTTCAATGTGGATCGTGCCACCACCCGGTGGATTCATGTATCCGCGGTACCTCTGTTCCGTCTGGGTGAGCCAAAGCCCCATCAGGTGATGGCCTCCTTTGTGGATATCACCGAGCGGAAACAGGCACAGGATGCCTCTCGGGAAGCGGAGTGGAAGTTCCGGGCATTGTTTGAAAAGGGGCCCATCGGTGTGGCCTATCACCAGGTGCTCTACGATGAGGCAGATCACCCCTGTGATTATTTTTTCCTGGATGCCAACGAAAAATATATGGAGCTGACGGGGGTGGATCCCCGGGGCCGCACAGTCACCCAGGCCTTTCCAGGGATTGAAAAGGATCCCTTCGATTGGATTGGCACCTTTGCCCGGGTGGCCCGCACGGGGGAATCCATCCGGTTCGAGCAGTACCTGCACCTCAACAATCGCTGGTACGACTGCGTGGCGTACCAATACAAGCCAGACCATTTTGTGGCCGCGTTCCTGGACATCACAGATCGGAAGCAGATTGAGGAAGGTCTGAACCAGAGCGAACAGAAATTCCGCACTCTCTTCGAGAACCTGGCGGAAGGGGTTGCCCTCCACGAACTGGTCTGGGATGACCAAGGTGCCGTGGTTAATTTCCGCATCCTCGCGGTGAACCCCGCCTACCAGCGGCACACCGGGCTAGACGCAGCCAGTGCGCCGGGCCGGCTGGGCACAGAGATCTATGGCACCGAGGTGCCGCCCTACCTGGAAGAATTCAGTAAGGTGGCGCTGGGCGGTGAGCCCTATGCCTTTGACACCTATTTCCCGCCCCTGGAAAAGCATTTTCGAATTTCCGTAATCTCACCCCGGCACGGGCAATTTGCCACGGTGTTTGAAGACATCACCGAACGGAAACACCGGGAAGAAGAACTCAAACAGAAAAATGCCGAGATGGAGCGCTTCACCTACATGATCTCCCACGACCTGAAGAGCCCCCTGGTGACCGTGCGGACCTTTCTTGGCTACCTGGAGCAGGATTTAACCCAGGGCAAGCAGGAACGGGTGACAACGGACATGGGCTTCATTCGGGACGCCACCGAGAAAATGGGGCGATTACTGGAAGATCTGCTGGAGGTTTCGCGGGTGGGCCGCGTGGTGAACCCTCCCGTGCGCGTGAGCCTTGCGGACCTCATCCAGGGTGCTCTGGCTGCCGTGGCGGGCGCGCTGGCTTCCCAGAAGGTGGCCGTTCACGTGAACGCACCCCACTTGGTTCTGGTGGGTGATCGCCCCAGGCTGGAGGAAATCTGGCAGAACCTCCTGGAGAACGCGGCCAAGTACATGGGTGAACAGCCTCAACCAACGATCCAGTTGGGTGCGGAAATGCAAGGCGAAGACACGATATTTTTTGTTAAAGACAATGGCATGGGCATTGACCCGCGCTTCCACGCCAAAATATTCGGCTTGTTCGAGAAATTGGACGCAGGGAGCGAAGGGACCGGCCTGGGCCTCGCGCTCGTGAAACGAATCGTGGAGTTCCACGAAGGGCAGATCTGGGTCGAATCGGAAGGGCAGGGACAAGGCACCTGCTTCAGGTTTACCCTTCCCTTGGCACTGAAGGCCCGAGCTGCGGAGCTGTGATGACCGGTGAACCCTTTCTCATATTGTTGGTGGAAGATGATCTGGCTCACGCCGAGATCGTGCGCAGAAACCTGGAGGAATTCCGGGTGGCCAATCGCATCGTGCATGTCACGGATGGACAGCAGGCCTTGGACTATCTGTTTCACCAGGGCGCATACGGGGATGCTGAAGCCTATCCTGCACCGGGCATGGTGCTGCTGGACCTCCGGCTGCCCAAGGTGGACGGGCTGGAAGTGCTGAAAATTGTCAAATCCGATCCTGACCTGAGTCGAATTCCCATCGTGGTATTGACGACCTCTTCTGCGGAAAGCGACATGGCCAGGGCCTATGAATACCAGGCCAACAGCTACCTGGTGAAACCCGTGGACCTGCCTCATTTTGCAGCACAGATGGAAGCCTTCGGGTTCTACTGGTTGGCCTGGAATAAATACCCGTATTGATCGAGGCACCCATGCCCATGGTCACCACTCGCATTCTGGTCATTGAAGATGAATCCGCCCACGCTGAGGCGATTCGTCGTTCGGTGGAATGCCTGGAGGGTGCCGAGGTGCGGCTTATGGCATCGTTGCGGGAATTCCGGGACCAGGGACCAGCCTGGAATCCGCATCTCGTGCTGATGGACCTCAATCTACCCGATGGCCGAGCCATCGACGTGTTGGGGGATCCGGCGGAGCCGAAGGACTTTCCGATCGTGGTGATGACCAGCTATGGCAGCGAGGCAACCGCTGTGGAAGCCATAAAAAGGGGAGCATTTGATTACCTGGTCAAATCCCCGGACACGTTTCGGGGACTCGCCCGAACGCTGGAGCGACTGCTGCGTGAATGGCAGGTGTACCAGGACGCTAGGGTGGCCCAGCGCCAACTTGCGGCCAGCGAAGCCAAATTTCGGTCTCTCTCCGAAAGCAGCCCCGATTTCATCATCCGCTACGATCAGGAGCATCGGCACACGTACCTGAACCCGGCTGCGTTAAAGATGCTGGGCCGATCGGCGGCGGCGATTCTGGGGAAAACTCACCGGGAATGCGGCTATCCAGAGGACCTTTGCCGTTTCTGGGAAGCCAAGATCGAACATGTGTTTCAGACGGCCCAGCCGATCCGAACGGAATTCGACTTCCCGAGCCCCGCTGGACTGGTGACCCACGATTGGAGCCTGACCCCCGAATTGGATGGTGAAGGCCGCGTGTGTGCTGTGGTTGGCATCTCCCGCGATATTACCGAGCGGCGACACATGGAAGCTGCGCTTCGGGAGGCGCACCAGTTCAACGCCAACATCATTCAAGGGGCCCAGGAAGGCATCATCGTTTACGGGTTGGATTTAAAGTACCTGGTCTGGAATGCCTTCATGGAAAACCTGAGCGGGCTGCCTGCCAGCGAAGTACTGGGCCGGCATCCCCTCGAACTTTTTCCCTTTCTGCGCGAGGCTGGCGTCATCGAACGCCTGGAAAGGATTCTTGCGGGAGAAGCCGTTCCATCCATCGAATTTCCCTTCCAGGTGGCAAGCATTGGAAAGGCCGGCTGGGTTACGGACACCAGCGCCCCACTGCTCAATAGCAAAGGCGAGATCATTGGCGTGATCGGAATGGTGCGTGATATCACGGATCAAAAGGGGGCAGAGCAGGCACTGGAAACTGCTTCCCAACGATTCCAACGGGTTTCGGCGATGACTTCGGACATTGCCTATTCCTGCAGCGCTGAAAAGGGCGGTGCCTTTGTCATCGACTGGATCACCGGGGCCGCCGATCGGATCACGGGGTACAGCATCGAAGAGATTACCGCTCATGGCTGCTGGCGCTTCCTGGTGGTGGAGGAGGATCGAGCACTCTTTGATCGATGGGTGGTTGGCTTGGCACCCGACACCCAGGGCTCTTGCGAATTGCGCATTCGCCACAAGCAGGGGGACCTGCTCTGGATATCCTCCTTTGCGGAATGCATATCCACGGGCTCCCCCGGGAAACACCTTCTATACGGGGCCTTGACCGATATCACCGAGCGCCGGCGCACCGAAGAGGCGCTGCGCACATCCAGGGAATTATTCACCCGAGCCTTCGCCATCAGTCCGGATTCCATCAACATCAACCGGTTGGAGGATGGCGTTTATGTGGCCATCAACGAGGGCTTCACCCGGATCACGGGCTACACCGAAGCGGATGTGCTTGGCAACTCCTCTCTTTCGGCCACCAGCCAGCTTTGGGTCAATCCTAAGGATCGTGAGGCGCTGGTGGCAGGACTCAAGGCCACCGGGGAAGTCATCGGACTTGAGGCTGCGTTTCGGATGAAGGAGGGTCAACAGATCATCGGCCTGATGTCGGCTCGCCTCCTCGAGATCGGCGGGACCCCGCACATCCTTTCCATCACTCGGGATATTACCGAACGCAAACGTGCCGAGGAAGCACTCCACGAGCGGGAAGAGTTGCTGCGCCTCAGCCTTCAGGGGGCAGATCTCGGCGCCTGGGATTGGGAGCTCACCACGGGTCGCGTCACGGTCAACGAACGATGGTCGGAGATGCTTGGCTACCAGCCAGGCGAACTCGACCCCCACATGGACCGCTTTGAGGCACGGATCCACCCCGATGACTATACGAACGTGAAGGGCGCGTTAGAGGCGCACCTGCGGGGGGAAACAGCCTCCTACGAATCCACCCACCGGGTTCGGCGGAAAACGGGCGAGTGGCTCTGGGTACTCGATCGGGGCCGGGTTATTCAGCGTTCCAAGCAGGGTGAGCCCCTTCGCATGTGCGGCACCCATCTGGACGTGACCAATGGGAAAACCCATTCCCTGCTGGAAGAGGCCCGCCTTCGCCTGATTGAATTTTCCCTGAACCACAGCCTGGATGAATTCCTGCAAGCCACTGTGGATGAAGCTTGCGGCCTGACCGATAGCCCAGTGGGGTTCTACCATTTCCTGGAGGATGACGAGCAGACCATCATCCTCCATGCGTGGTCCACGCGCACCCTGCAGGAATTCTGTACGGCGGAGGGGTCGGGCACCCATTACCCCGTGGCGCAAGCCGGCGTCTGGGCCGACTGTGTGCGGCAACGTTGCGCGGTGATCCACAACGACTATTCCCAGGCGCCGAATCGCAAGGGGCTTCCGCCTGGGCACACGCAGGTGCAACGGGAGATGGTGCTGCCCCTGTTCCGGGGCGGGCGCATCGTGGCCATCCTCGGCGTGGGGAACAAGGCCGATCTCTACGGCGAATACGATCTGCAGATCGTAGAGAAACTGGCGGAGGTGGCTTGGGTCATCGCCGAGCGGAAGCGAGCCGAAGAGCAGCAACGTCACCTGCAATCCCAGCTTCAGCAGGCCCAAAAGATGGAAAGCCTGGGTAGCCTGGCGGGCGGGGTGGCCCATGACATGAACAATGTGCTGGGGGCCATTCTCGGCCTGGCCTCGGCCAATCTTGAAACGCAACCGGCCAACAGTCCCACGTACCGTGCCTTCGATACCATTTCCAAGGCGGCCCTCCGGGGCGGTCAGATGGTCAAGAGCCTCCTGAGTTTCGCTCGCCAAAGCCCAGCTGAGGCGCAGGATCTGGACATGAACGTGATTCTCCGCGAAGAGATTCGGCTGCTGGAACGAACGACCCTATCAAAAGTTCGCCTTGTGGTGGATCTGGCCCCGGACCTGCGCCCCATTCGCGGTGATGCCAGTGCCTTGACCCATGCCTTCATGAATCTCTGCGTCAATGCTGTGGATGCAATGCCTGAAAATGGCACCTTGACCCTGCGCACCCGGAACGTCGACAACGAATGGATCGAAGTTCAGGTCGAGGACACGGGTACGGGGATGTCCAAGGAGATCCAGGCCAAAGCCCTCGACCCGTTCTTTACCACCAAGGGTGTAGGCAAGGGCACGGGGCTGGGGTTATCCATGGCCTATAGCACGGTGAAAGCCCACCAGGGGCAACTGGAAATTCAAAGTGAGCCGGGGCATGGCACCTGTGTGAGCATGCGGTTTCCTGCCTGTATACCAGCACCTCCGCTGCCCGCGCCAGCCCCGCTGCCGTCAGTGGTTTCTGCCCCAGGCTCATTGTCCGTGCTGTTGGTGGATGACGATGAATTGATTCAGAGTTCCATCCAGATGCTGTTGGAGGTGCTGGGTCATCAAGCCATCCCCGCTGCCTGTGGCGAAGAGGCCCTGGCCAAGTTAGAAGGGGGACTGCGGCCCGATGTGGTGATCCTGGACATGAACATGCCCGGGCTGGGCGGCGCAGGCACCTTGCCACGCTTGCGGTTGCTGAATCCAACGGTGCCGGTTCTGCTCGCCACCGGCCGTGCTGATCAGACGGCACTGGAATTGGTGAATGCCCATGCCCATGTCACCCTGCTGTCCAAGCCGTTCAGCATGAAAGAGCTGAAACAGGGACTGGAGCATTTTGCCAAACCGAAGACCACGGAATACGCCCCGTGAATAACTCCCTCCAGAAGGAACAAAATGAGGCAGCCCGCCAGCCCTTACTCCCGGGCCTTTGGGCAACCCGTTTCGTATGGCTCTGGCTGGTTTTCTTGTTTGCGATACCCACGTGGGGCGCCACGCCGCAGAAGGTCACCCTACAGCTCAAATGGCACCATCAATTTCAGTTCGCGGGGTATTACGCCGCTCAGATCAAAGGGTTCTATCAGGCCAACGGATTGGAAGTCACCCTGCAGGAGGCGGGTCCCACTCAGATGCCTTTGCCCACGGTGGAAGCGGGGAAGGCTGAATTTGGCGTAAGCGACATGGAAGTTTTCCAGGCTTACCTGGAAGGCAAGCCGCTGGTGGCCTTGGGGGTGGTGTTCCAGCATTCGCCAAATGTGATCCTGGCCCTTCGGAAAAGCGGGATTCATCGCCCTGCGGATCTCGTGGGGCGGAAGGTCATGTTCCAGGGCGGGCAGGGCCTCGTTGAAACCAGGGCAATGCTGGAGGCCGAGGGTTTGAGGCTGGACCAAGTTCAGCAGGTGCCCCACAGCTGGAACCTGGATGACCTGTTGCAGGGGCGAATTGATGGGCTATCCGCCTATTCCACCAACGAACCCTTTCTGCTGAAAGCGCGCGGAGCAGAACTGGTAGAGCTGCGTCCCATCGAATATGGTGTGGATTTTTACGGCGATCTCCTGTTCACCACCCGGCGTTTTGCAGAGCAGAATCCAGCCCTTGTTGAAGCCTTTCGAAAGGCTTCCTTTCAGGGGTGGGAATATGCCATGGAACATCCAGAGGAGATCATCCAGCACATCCTCACCCTACCTGGTGTCGCGACCCGGAGTGATGCGCCTGAGAAGCTGCGGTTTGAAGCGGCACGCATGAAGGAGTTGATTCTGCCGGGACTGGTGGATGCCGGGCACATGAATCCCGGACGGTTCCAACGCATTGCCCAAACCGCCATGAAACAAGGTTTCGTCAAGACCATTCGGGACCCAGAGGGTTTCTGTTTGAACCCCCTGTGCCTGCGGCCAAGACTTTGCTTCGCGCCTTGACGCTGGGTGGCCCCGTGGTGCTGGGCATTCTACTGATGGTAGGGCTGTGGATCATGCAACTCCGCCGTACCGTCCATAGTCGAACGAGGGCGCTTCGGGAGGAAGTTGCCCAGCGGCAGCAGCGAGAGGAAGCCCTGCGGGAAAGCAAGGCTCAATACGACAATCTGGTGGAACGAATTCCCGTTGGCGTATACCTCATCCGCAGTAAGCCGGATCACAGTTTCGGTTTCGACTTTGCCAGCCCCAAGATGGCGGATCTGTTCGGTGTGGAATTGGACGCCCTGCGGAAGGATGTTCAGCTAGGTTTCAAGGCCGTGCATCCGGATGATCTGGATCATTTTGTTAAGCTGAACCAGGATGGGCTCAAGTTCCTGGTTCCCTTTTTCTGGGAAGGCAGGGTGGTCGTCGAAGGCGATGTCAAATGGCTGCACATCGCCTCCACACCAGAACCCTTGGCGGATGGAGATGTTTTGTGGCACGGCGTAGTCGTTGACATCACGGAACGAAAACGATCCGAGGAAGCCTTGCGAGAAAGTGAAGGCCGGTTTCGGGGGTTGTTGCAGTGTGTGGATTCCGTGGCCGTGCAGGGGTACGCCCCGGATGGCACGATTCAATACTGGAACCAGGCTTCCGAGCGACTGTATGGGTTTACTGCCCAGGAAGCGGTTGGAAGGAACCTGCTGGACCTCCTCATTCCACCCGAGATGCAGGAAGGGGTGGCTGAGGCGATGCGGACCATGTGGGCAACGGGGCAGGCGATCCCTTCCTCGGAGCTCTCGCTTTTGCGGAAGGATGGTTCTCGGATCCAGGTCTACTCCAGCCATGCCATCGTGCACATCCCGGGACGCGAACCGGAACTATTTTGCATCGATGTCGATTTAACGGAGCGGAAACGTCTGGAGGCCCAGCTTCAACAAACTCAGAAAATGCAGAGCCTGGGTAGCCTTGCGGGTGGGGTCGCCCACGATATCAACAATGTGCTGGCGGCTATTCTCGGGCTGGCATCGGCCAATTTGGAAATTCAACCGCAAGGTAGCCCCACGTACCGCGCCTTCGAAACCATTTCCAAAGCTGCCATCCGGGGAGGAAAAACGGTAAAAAGCCTGTTGAGCTTTGCCCGCCAAAGCCCCGCCGAGGACCGCGTGGTGGACATGAACGCCATCCTTCGCGACGAGGTTCAGTTGCTGGAACGCACAACGCTATCAGTGGTGCGGCTCGAACTGGATTTGCAAAGCGATTTGCACGCCATGCGCGGGGATGTGAGTGCCTTGACCCATGCCTTGATGAACTTATGCGTCAATGCGGTGGACGCCATGGTGGAAGGAGGTACGCTCACCCTCCGCACCCGAAATCTGGATTCCGCCTGGATCGAAATTCAGGTTCAAGACAACGGGCTTGGGATGCCGAGGGAGGTTTTGAACCGCGCATTGGATCCCTTCTTTACCACCAAGGATGTCGGCAAGGGGACCGGGCTTGGCCTTTCCATGGTCTACAGCACGGTTATGGCCCATCATGGCGACATTGAAATCCAGAGTGATCCAGGCCAGGGCACTTGCGTCAGCCTCCGATTCCCGGCCATCCTCCCGGCTGATTTACCCCAGGCGATGGACCATGAGGCTGCACAAGAAGGAGCCCGCACCAAGCTTCGGGTGCTATTGGTGGATGACGATGAATTGATTCGGAGTTCTATCGGGGCGGTACTTGCAGCCTTGGGCCATGAGGCTTCCACGGTGCCAAGCGGGGAGGAAGCGCTCGAACGGCTTCAAATGGGGCTTGAGGCCGATGTGATGATCCTGGATATGAACATGCCCGGGTTGGGAGGCGCCGGTACCTTGGCTAAGCTTCGCACCCTGCGCCCGAGTCTTCCCGTGTTGCTGGCCACGGGGCGGGCCGATCAAAGCGCATGGGACCTTGCGGAGACTTATCCCAAGGTGTCGCTGCTGCCTAAACCCTTTAGCATGGTGGAGCTCAACAACCGGCTTCAGCTGCTGAATCGGAATTGATGCACGAATGCTAGCGGTCAAATCGCGCTGCGCCTATCTTAGGGGCGGGGCTGTATCCCGGGAGTTGCCGCCAATGGAAGCGTCCAATCAGCGTGAGTTCACCCGGGTGCCCATTCATATCCGGGCCGAAGTGAAGGGGGGTGGCCTCGATATCACGAGTTCGGCCACGGAGAGCCTTAGCGTGAAGGGGCTCTTTGTCGCCTGCCACGCCCAGGCACCTACGGGGACCGAATGCGAGATCACCCTGTTTCTGGGGGATGGAGATATCCAGATCCAGACCGAAGGCAAGGTGGTGCATTGCTATCCCGATGGCATCGCCTTTCAGTTCACGCGGATCCTTGGCCTGGAGAGTTTTGAACATCTCCAGAAACTGGTGCTCTACAACGCGCCAGACCCCGATCAGGTGGAAAGTGAATTCAATGCCTCCACGGGCATTCACCGCAAGGCCTGAGTGGGCCCAAACGATTGTTTTGCTGTCATGGGGGCTTGAATGGCAGATCCGACCTGTCTCTTTTGCAGAATCATCGCCCGAGAGATTCCCGCCACGTTGGTGTACGAAGACGATCTCGTGGTGGCTTTCCGGGATATTGCGCCCCAGGTACCGGTGCATGTGTTGATCGTGCCAAGGGAGCACCTTGTGGGCCTGGATGGACTGGAGGAAGCACACCGGACCCTGGTGGGCCACATTGCCTTGGTGGCCCAACGGCTGGCAAGGGAGCTGGGGGTGGCGGAGACGGGGTATCGCCTGGTCGCCAATTGCGGGCCGAACGCTGGCCAGACCGTCTTTCACCTGCATTTTCATCTGCTCGGCGGCGCTCCCATGGCCGGAAAAATGGTTTGAACTCTTGAACGGCGCCTTGCCGTCCGAAAAGAATTCCAGAGGCAATGCGCGTGTCCTTGTTCCAATCCGGGTTCCGATTCCTGTGGGCCTTTCTGCTTGTGGTCAGCGGAACGACAGGGCTCTGGAGCGGCGATTCCCGCAAAGATGTCGCCGAGACAGGTCGCCCGGCACTGCGGGTGTTCACGGACAAGGACGGCCTTCCCCAGAACACGGTGGAGGCCCTGGCCAAGGATCGGAACGGCTATTTGTGGGTGGGTACCCAGGACGGCGCTGCCCGTTACAACGGCCGCAGTTGGACCAGCTTCACCATGCCGGGTCCCAATCCCAGGCCCTGGATCCGCTGCATCCTGCCCGCCTCGGATGGCAGCCTTTGGTTTGGCCAGGTGCTGGGCGGGGTAATTCGTCTGCGGGAAGGGGTCTGGGAAAGTTTTGGAATCAGTGAGGTTGTTTCCAAGGGACAGGTGAGCTGCCTCGTAGAACGCATGGACGGCACAATCCTGGCTGGGACAGATACCGGCGTCTTTCAGTGGGACCAGCGCGGCTGGCGGCCCATGCCCGATCCCAGTGGCCAACCCACAGGCCCCGTGCGGGCCATCCATGAAACCCATGAAGCCGGACGTGGTTCCACCCTGTGGATCGGTACGGAACGAGGGCTTGCCCTGGCCGGGGATCAGCATTGGACCTGGTACACCAGTCGGGATGGGCTTCCCTCCAGCGAGATTTGGAGCCTGCACGATTCCCACGAAAAAAACGGGCGGAACCTGCTGTGGGTGGGCACGGCTCGAGGCCTGGCCCAATGGGATGGCCAGCGTTGGCTTCGTTTCGGGCCCAAGGACGGGGTGCCCGACAATGTCGTGAATCAGATTGTCGAATCCATTGCGCCCGATGGCAGCCACACCCTGTGGTTGGCCACGGATAGTGGCTTGGTTTTCCACGAAAAGGATCGATGGCAGGTGCTGGGCATGGATGCGGGCTTCCCCAATCGAACGGTGCGAAGCCTGTTGATCGAGGCGGTGCCGGGCGGTGAACGGACCATCTGGGCCGGGACCTTCGGTGGGCTTGTCCGGCTATCCCGGGGTGGCTGGACCACCTTCGATCGCCAAACCGGCTTGCCCGACAACGTGGTGTTCACCATGCTGGAAAGCCGCATGAACACAGGTTTCTGGTTGGGTACCTTGGGGGGCGGTCTGGCCCGGTTTTTTGATGGCAAGTGGGAACGGTTCGGGCCCGATTCCAGCATTCCCGATCGCCACATCCTGTCCCTGCTTGAAACCCGTTCTGCAACGGGTCACCCGGTACTTTGGATCGGCTGCCGATCAGGCGGGATCCTTCGGGTGGAAAACGGCAAAACCACCCGGTATACCGAGGCGGATGGGCTACCGGACACCTGGACCTATTCCCTGGCTGAGATCGAAGGGCCCGATGGTACCAAGGAAATCTGGGCCGGTACCCGCAAGGGGCCCGCCCGTTTCGAGGATGACCGATGGCGCATTCTCGAGGGCGCCGAGGAATACACCTGGGGTACAGTCATGGCCATCCATCAGGGGCAGGCCCCTGGTGGGGGTCGAGCGGTGTGGTTTGCCACCCGAGGGCAGGGGGTGTTCCTGCTGCAAGGCACTCGCTGGACCCATTACGGGGAAAAGGAGGGGCTTCCTGATACCCGGGTGATGGTGATCGAAACGCTGCTGGATGGGGATCGGGTGCCCTGGCTTTGGGTGGGAAGTCTGCACAATCTCGTTCGGCGACGCCTGGATATCAAGGATGCCAAATGGGAACCCCTGGCCGCCTTTGCGGGGCAAACGGTTTATTCGGTGTTGAAGGATGGCAGAGGGCGCGTGTACGTCTGCACCCATCGCGGGGTATCCCAACTCACCCCGCGCCAAGCCACGGTGGATAATCTGGAACCATTCACGGTGCGGGTGTTCACCACGGGGGATGGGCTGCCGAGCAATGGCTGCACCCAACGATCCGCCATGTTGGATCAACAGGGCAGGGTATGGACTGGCACCGTGGCCGGTGCGGCCATGTATGACCCCAAGGAGGAGCGCTTTGATCGCCTCCTGAAGCCCCTGTATTTCGAATCCATCCAGGCCGGCGGCAAACCGATGATGCTCAATCAAGCCTTTGAGGTGGATTGGCGCAAACCCAATGCCCGTTTTGCCTTTGCGTTGCTGAACTACTACCGGGAAGAGGATACCTCGTACCAATCCCAACTCGTGGGGTTGGAACCCGAGCCCACCCCATGGACGCGGGAAGGCACCCGGGAATTCCCTTCGATTCCGCCCGGCTCCTACACTTTTTCTGTGTGGGCACGGGATGCTTTTGGGAATGCGAGCGGCCCTGTTTCGATAACCTTCGACGTGCTTCCGGCACCTTGGGAAACATGGTGGGCGCGGGTCCTGTTTTTGCTGGTGGTGGTCGCTGCCATTGGGGGTGGGGTGTGGGCTCGGGTGCGGGTGCTTCGAGCGGCCAACCTTGCCTTGGAAAACCGGGTGGAAGCCCGCACCCGGCAGTTGGCCGAGGCCATGGGTGACCTGGAATTGGCCCGGGAAGAGGCCATCAAGGCCAACCAGGCCAAATCCTTCTTCCTGGCCACCATGAGCCACGAAATCAGGACGCCCCTGAATGGCATCATCGGGATGTCCGGCGCGCTGCTGGATATGCCCTTGAATGCCACCCAGCGGGATTTTTCGGAGACCATTCATAGCTCCAGTGAAGGTCTGCTCGCCATCCTTAACGAAATCCTGGATTTTTCGAAGGTGGAGTCAGGCCGCCTGGAATTGGAAACCATCACCTTTGATCCCGTGGCCGAGTTGGAGGAATGTCTGGGCCTCTTTGCCGAGACAGCCCAACGCAAAGGGTTGGAGCTCCTGGGCATTTTTGAATCCGGAACGCCTCTGGCGGTGCGGGGGGATGCGGCCCGGTTCCGGCAGGTGGCGGTGAACCTGCTCGGCAACGCTGTGAAGTTCACCCTGGAAGGCGAGATCCGCTTGAAACTCACTTCCCTGGCCGAGGAGGGATCCGATCAGGTGCGGCTCCGCCTGGAAGTGGCTGACACGGGCATCGGCATTGCGCCGGATGGCATGGACCGCCTGTTCACGCCCTTCACCCAGGCTGAGGAATCCACCAATCGCCGCTACGGTGGCACAGGCCTTGGGTTGTCCATCTGCAAGCGCATCGTGGAGATCATGGGCGGTACGATCCAGGTAGAAAGCGAAGTGGGCAGCGGCAGTACCTTCATCTGCGAGATTCCCTTCCCCCTGGAAGAGGTTGCGGCCAGCTCCTGGGAGCCCTTGGCGGAAGGCCTGCGGGTGCTGGTCTACGATCCCAATGCTTCCGTGCGCGGTGCCATTGTGGGAATGCTCAGGGATTGGAATGTGCAGCCCGTGGTGGTGGAAAACCCGCAGGAAATCCAGAATTTCAGGGAACTCGATGGCCGTTCCCGTGTGGACTTGGCGCTGCTGGGCTTGGCACCTTCGGACTCCAACCCTGACCAACTGTTGAGTTTGACCGAGGGTATTTCCGCCCCGGTCATTCTCCTGGTGGGCGTTTCTGCCATTTCCGCCGCAGAACGCCTGCGTGTGCTGGGCAAGGCCAGCTACTTGACCAAGCCCCTGCGACGTTCGCGCCTGCGGCAGGCGCTTCGGCAAACGGCCGAGCCAGAACTCGTCGCCGAGGAAATGTCCACCGACCGAGGGCATGTGCTGGTGGTAGATGACAACTCCACCAATCGCAAGGTGGCCGAACTCCATTTGCGGGCACTCGGTTTCACCTGCCGGTTGGCTGGCAGTGCGGAGGAGGCCTTCCGCATCCTGGAGGCGGAAACCTTTGACGTGGTGTTGATGGATTGTGAAATGCCCGGGATGGATGGCATTCAGGCCACGGAATGGATCCGAGAGCGGGAAGCACCAGGAACTCATTTGATCATCCTTGCCCTCACGGCCCACTCGGTGGAAGGTGCCCGAGCCCGGTGTCAGGCGGCCGGCATGGATGGCTTCCTCTCCAAACCTCTCCGTCGTGAACCCCTGAATGCCACCCTGAGTCGCTGGATTGGCAGCCCAGGGGGAACCCCAGACACTGCGTTGGCCAGTCCCCCTGTGGCACTGGACTCGCACATCTGGGAGGGCTTGCTCTACCTGGAATCCATCTCGGGACCAGGGGCGGTGGCCGAACTTTTCGAGGATTTCCGAAAGGACGCACCCAAGCGTTTGGAACGAATGCAGGCGGCCCGGATGCAAGGGGATTTTGATGCCCTGCGTCGGCTTGCCCATGATTTGAAGTCCAATGCCGGAACCCTTGGGCTTTCGGAACTTGCTAGCTGCGCGGCAGAAATGGAAATTGGGGCCGAGGCGGAAAACAGTACCGAACTGGCCAAACTGCTCGAATTCTGTCAAAAGCAATTGCCTTTAGCCCTGCGTGCGATCCAGGAACGGATTCCCCCGGGGTAGACTTCTCCGGGAGGCTTTGGATGATTCCCCTTCTGGATGCAGTGGAAATGCGCGCGATGGAGACTGAGGCCATTGCCCAGTGGGGCATTTCCTCTCTGGTGCTCCAGGAACATGCGGCCCTGGGGGCCCTGGCATTGCTTCCCCCCGGGCAGTCCCTGCAAGTGCTGGCCGGGCCGGGCAACAACGGTGGCGATGCCCTTGCGCTGGCCCGCCTGGCTAAATTGCGAGGGGAAACCGTGGAGGTGTGGACCCTGGACCCGAACCCGGTATGGCACGGTGACGCGGCCCACCAGGCTGCCCTTTGGGAGGGTCTTGGGGGCACCTATCGCCATACCACCGCGCCCGAACAGGTGCTTTCATCCTTCCGTGGTTGGGTGGTGGATGGATTGTTCGGTTTGGGGGTGCGTTTGCCACTGACGGGCCTGGGCGCAGCCTGGGCCAACGCGCTCCACGAGGCAGTTCTTAAGGGGGAAGCAGCGTTCAGGGTGCTCGCCCTGGATCTACCCTCGGGGCTGGATCCCAGCAGTGCGGAAGTCCTGGGCGTACCAGTACTGGCCCATCGCACCGCTTGTTTTGGTCACTTGAAACGGTGCCATGGCCTGCGACCCGCCCAGTCCTATTGCGGTGAAACAACGCGGATCCCCATTCCCCTGCGGGCCGAGGTGCAGGCTGCGGTTTGGCGCCTAGAAACTCCTGAATTCAGCCCCCGCTGTGCCTGGAATGGATACAAAGGACAGGCGGGGCACGTGGCCATCCGCGCTGGGAGTTCGGGGATGAGCGGGGCTGCGGTGCTGGCGGCCCTGGGTGCCCTGCGCATGGGTGCGGGGTTGGTGACGGTTTTGGTGGATGCGGAACTGCGGTCTGAGATCGCGAGTCAAATCCCGGAAGCCATGGTGCACGTCTGGAATGGCACCATTCCCGAAGGGGTGGATGCATTACTGGTGGGGCCGGGTGGTGTGGGAGACATCCCCGTTTGGACGGGGCCGTTGGTGCTCGACGCCTCGGCCTTGCGGCCGGGTGAAGGTGCTCGGTGGATGCAACGGCCCCGTACGGTGATCACCCCCCATGCCGGTGAATTCACGCGGTTGTTCAGCCTTGAGACGGCGCTTTCCACTTCCACCGAAGAACGCCTGCAGCAGGCCAGGCTGAGGGCCCAGGGGCCAGGCATACTGGTGCTCAAGGGCGCACAAACCCTGATCGGCGGCGGTGATCTGGACCAGATCTGGGTGAATCCCACGGGGCATCCGGGGCTTTCCACGGGCGGCACCGGAGATTTTCTGGCGGGCATGGTGGTGGCGAATATGGCCCACTGGGCGCAGCAAGGGCAAGGCCTGGAAGGCCTTCGGCGGGCAGTGGCCGAGGCCGTGTGGCTGCACGGCGCCGCAGCGGACCGGTTGGGTGAAGGCCCCTTGCTCGTGCGGGATTTGGGCGTGAGTTTGGCGGCGATCTTGAGGGACATGCATGAACACTGAACGGGTGTATTTGATCGATGAGGAGGCCACAGAAGCCCTGGGCGCGCGCTGTGCGGCGGGGACACCCCCAGGCGGAACGTGGTTACTGCGGGGTGAATTGGGTGCCGGGAAAACCACCTGGACCCGCGGTTTCCTGGCGGGCCTCGGGGGCGATCCTGATCAAGTGGCCTCGCCCACCTACGCCGTGCTGCATCGCTACGATGCACCCCGGGGCCGGGTGTTTCACCTGGACCTCTACCGCCTGGGCGAGGCCGGGAGCTGGTCCCTGGGGTTGGAAGAACAGGTGCTTCCCGGGGATTTCCTGGTGGTGGAATGGGCGGGCCGCAGCGGTCCCTGGCCCACGGACTGGGTGGCGGTACTGACCCTGACCCCTGCAGCCGAGGGCCGAGACGCCGAATGGACGTTGCCGGGGGACTGCTCCATCCTGGGGGGATGAACCTCGAACTGATTCTCCTTATCCTGGCTATTTTCTTGGCGCTGGTCGCCGCCATAGGGGCGTGGCGGCCTCGGCGAGACACCGACCAATTGGCGCGTCAGGTGGAAGATTCCGCCAGCCGCGGCCGTACCGAATTCCAGAGTCTATTGGTGACTCAACTTCAGCCCCTGCGCGAAGAATTGCGCCAAGGCCGCCTGGATCAGGGCGCACGCCTGGAGGGCCTGCAGGCGCAGGTACAGGAACGACTGGAGCGCATCGGCACCGGCAACGAAGCCAAGCTGGAAGAGATGCGCCGCACCGTGGATGAGCGGTTGCAGACCACCCTTGAGCAGCGCATTGGCGAGAGTTTTCGGCTCGTGAGCGAGCGACTCGAACTGGTGCAGCGGGGGTTGGGCGAAATGCAGGCCCTGGCCCAGGATGTGGGCGGGCTCAAACGGGCGCTCACCAACGTGAAGAGTCGCGGGATCCTTGGCGAAGCGCAACTCGGTGCACTGTTGGAACAGTTCCTGGCGCCAGCCCAGTACGCCGCCAATGTGAAGGTGAAACCCCGCAGTGCTGAAAGTGTTGAATATGCCGTGAAATTGCCCGGTGCTCAGGAAGGCGAACACGTGTGGCTGGCCATCGATGCCAAATTTCCCATCGAAGATTATCAGCGCCTTGGAGAGGCCTATGAACATGGTGATCCCGCTGCCGTGGAAGCCGCTGGCAAGGCCCTGGAGCTTAGGCTGCTGAGCCAAGCCAGGGACATCCGCGACAAATACATCAATCCTCCAGTGACCACGGATTTTGCGCTGTTGTTCCTTCCCTTTGAGGGCCTGTTTGCGGAAGCCCTGCGACGGCCGGGCTTGCTGGAACGTATCCAGCGGGAATGCCGGGTTTCCCTGGTGGGCCCCACCACTCTGACCGCGTTTTTGAACAGCCTTCAGGTGGGTTTCCGAACGTTGGCCATTACCAAACGCAGTGCGGAGGTGTGGAAACTGCTCAGCACCATCAAGACCGAATTCGGCCGATTCGGGGAGGCTCTGCAGGCCCTGGACCGCAAGCTGGACGAAGCCAAGACGCGGCTGGGCACCGTGAGTGAACGCAGCCGCATCCTGAACGATAAGCTCGTGCGGGTGGAATCACTGCCTGAAGATGCCCTGCCCATGCCCATTGGGGAGGTTTCTTCGGGGAGCGAAGACTAACCGGCAAAAAAAGTTCATAAACAATTTTGGTTCAGCGGTGGCCTAACCCTTAAAAAACGTCACCTGTACCAATTCGATCGATATAATGGGGATCTTTCTGGAGGATCCCTATGGCGGTCATTGAAATTAGCTCCCAAGCAGGAAAGGATTTTTCGGGTGATGTTCTCATTGTCCCTGTGTTTTCAGGCCGTGAGCGCCACCGATTGCCCCTCGCCATCAGCAAGGTGGCCCGGCAGGTCATGGAAGAAAGTGACTTCAAAGCTGATTATCTGGAAATTGTGCCCCTCCATCATCCCAATGGCGTGAAGGATTGCCGCTGGATGCTGCTGGTAGGCCTGGGTGACGAGGATGTCGTAACCCACAACAAGATCCGCAAGGCCGTGGGGGCCGCAGGCCGCTTTTGTCTCAAGAAGGGCTGGAAGACCTTGGGCCTCGTGTCCCCTGCCACCTCCATCCTGGATCACGACGAAGTCCAGATTGCGGCGCTGGAAGGCGTCATGCTGGCCGATTACGATTTTGTGAAATTCAAGGGCAAGCCCAAGCCCCGGCGGTTCGAGCGCATTGAGCTCTTCACCAACGGTGACGACACCCGCAAGGCCAAACGGCATTTGCCCCAGATCCAGGCCGGGGTCACCGCCTGCCATCGAGTGCGGGATTTGGCCAACACCCCCGCAGGCGACCTTTATCCAGAGGCTTTCGCCACCATTGCCCAGCAGCTCGCCAAGCAGCATAAGCTCGGCATCGAGGTGCTGGATGTGGATGGATTGACTAAGGGTGGCTTCAACTGCGTGCTGGCGGTGGGCCAGGGTTCCGTGAAGACGCCCCGGGTTATCAAGCTTGAATACGTGCCCAAGGAAAAGGCCAAGAAGCATGTGGTCCTGGTGGGCAAGGGCGTTTGCTTTGATTCAGGTGGCCTTTCCCTGAAGGATTCTTCGAGCATGGAAACCATGAAGGACGACATGGCTGGCGCGGCGATTGTGCTGGCCACGCTGGCTGCCTGCGCCGAAGCCCAGGTCCCGGTGCATGTCACAGGCCTCATGGGGCTGGTGGAAAACATGCCTTCCGGCTCCAGCTACAAACCCGGCGATGTGCTTCGCAGCCGCAGTGGTAAGACCATTGAGGTGCTCAATACTGATGCCGAAGGGCGGCTCGTGTTGGCAGATCTCCTGCACTACGCTTCCGAGATGCAGCCCGACCATATCGTGGATCTTGCCACCCTCACCGGTGCCTGCCTGGTGGCGTTGGGTGATGGCGTGTCTGGAATCTTTGGCGAAGATCAGAAGCTGGTGGAGCATCTGCTGGATTCGGGCAAGAACACCGGCGAACATCTCTGGCAGTTGCCCCTGGTGGCGGAATACCGGGAGTCGCTCAAGAGTGAAGTGGCGGATATCAAGAACATCACGGGCACCCGCTGGGGTGGCTCCATCACGGCCGCGATGTTCCTGCGTGAGTTCGTGGACCATGGTTCCTGGGCCCATGTGGACCTGTCGGGCGGGTGGTCTGCCAAGGAGCGCGACTACCGCACCCACGGCGCCAGTGGCGAGGGTCCCCGTTGGCTGCTGGATTGGTTGCTGGGCTGAGCTTTTTGGTTCAAAGGCGCAAAAAAGGGGGCTTGCCCCCTTTTTTTATGTGAACTCGCTTGCAACCCCTTGACCTAGGGGTCAGATAGGGCTCTGATAGGGACATTCAAGCCATTCCCACATTGGAGCAACCTATGGAAGCGACGGAGACTCTCACCAAGGCGGACCTCTCCAAACACCTCATGGAGAACCTCGATCTCCCCAAGAAGGATGCGGATCTCCTGGTGAACACCTTCCTGCGAAGCATCGTGGAATCCCTGCACGGCGGCGAAGGCGTGGAACTCCGAGGCTTCGGCAGTTTCCGGCTGCGGGATCGCATGGCACGGCAGGGGCGCAACCCCCGCAGTGGCCAGTCCATCGAAGTGCCCCCCAAGCGGGTGGTTTATTTCAAGCTCGGCAAGGAACTGCGCAGCAAGCTCATCGAAGATTAGACATTTACGGGGCACGTCCCCGGGGAGACCATCATGCGAATTGGGAAGTATCTGATCGCGCTCTTGGCGGCCATGGCCGTGGCGGTGCCACTTTCCGCCCAGAAATTGACCAAGGAACAGAAAGCCAAGCTGCCCCGCGTGGCCATCATCGAGTTCAAGGCTGCTCCCGATGCCTGGCACGGCTGGCGCCACGGAGGTTGGGGCAACAGCATGTCCACCATCTCCAACCAACTTCGCGATTTGCTCGTCACCGAACTCACCCAGCGCGGCAAGGGCAAGTTCCGGATGGTGGAAAGGGAGCGGCTCGAGGAGATTCGTGGCGAGCTTTCCTTCCAGCAGAGCGGTGAAGTAGACACCAGCACCGTGCAGAAGATCGGCAAGCTGCTGGGCGTGAAGTACATGATCACCGGCAAGGTCACCCGCTTCGCCTACAAGGAAAGCGGCATCAGCGGTGGCTGGGGCCTGGGCGCCGTGGTGGGCAAGGTCACCGGAAACAGTCTCGCGGGCTCGGTGGCTGGCGATATGAAGATGAAAAAAGCCTCGTTCACGGGGCGATTGGATCTCCGCATGATCGAAGTGGAGACCGGCGAAATTCTTGGCACCTGGAAGGATGAGGAAAAGGTTTCCGACACCAGCGTCAAGATCGCTGGAACGGGCACTGAAGTGGAATACGACGAAGAGCTGGTGAACAAGGTTTTCGAGCCCATCGTCCAGCGCTTGGCCCCCAAGATGGTGCGCATCATCACCACCGAAGGTTCTGGCGACGACGAGTAATTTCCAGGTTCAGCAATAGAAAAGGGGCCGTTGGGCCCCTTTTCTATTGCATCCAAGAGGTTGTCGCGTGCTGGATGGCTTCGGCGTATTTGGGGCCCAGCACTTCGGCGCAATGCAGGTGCCAGGTGGGCACTTCAATGGTCTGGATGGACTCGAAGCGGGACGCCACTTCCCGCTGAATGGCGGGGGTCGCCAGTCGATCCTCGGTGGCGAGAAAGCAAAGGCTGGGGGTTCGGAAGCGCTGGCGACCCAGGTTGCGCAGAAGGTCCGTGTCCTCCCGTTGGTAGTTCCCACGGCGCGCAGCCCAACGGCTGCCGAAATCACCGATCAGGGGCGCCAGAATCGGATGCCAGAAGCGGTCCCGGGGGCCCCGGACCAAGCGTTCCCCGAAATCCCGGCTCGACGCGGGCGCGCCTTCCCAGATGAACCCGCCCAAGGGACCTTCCGCCTCCAGTTTCGCCAGCGCCAACAGGCCCACACTGGCCCCGAGGCTGCGACCCATCAGGATGATCCGGTTCCTGGGTGTGCCCGTGGCTTCGAGGTGGTGCACGATGGACACCACATTGCTGGATTCCTGGGCACCAAACGTCACGTAGGGTGCACCCGTGCCCAACCGCAGCGCATCATCCCGCCGGAGATACGTGAAAATCGCAGCATCCTGGTTGGGGAACCAGCGCAGGGCAGGGCTGGTGCCCCAGCGGTCATCCCCGAAACCATGAAGCAGCAGCACGGTACCTTTGGCGGGTAAATGGCGTTTCAGGGTCCAGAGTTCTAGGCCCGCCACGTCCTCCGAATGCCACGTGCCCCCAGGGTTTGCGGTGTCACCCTGGGCCAATTCTTCGTAGGTTTTTGAAACCCGTTCAAGGGGTTGGGGTCGGTAGAAGGGCGGGTCGGTGAGCTCCAGGGCCACGGCGTGGGTCTTCCAGGCCACAAAGCCGCCTAGCCCAGCCAAGCCGCAGGCTGCAGCCAGAAGGGAGAGACGACGAAAACCCATTGAACTCAGGGAACGAGGTAAGCCCTTACCCCCGGAATGCCTTCGGCGGGGGTAATGGCATCCGGTTTCCCATACAGCACGGCGTTGAAGGCTTGGGCGAAGGTGACGAGATATGTGCCCTTGCCAGCCACCAGCTCAAATTCACCTTGGTCTGGGCCAAAGGCATCCCGGGGGCTGTAGATGAAGAAACGGTGCTTGCCCGGTGCCAAGCCGGTTATCAAGAGCGCCTTGGCCTTCTTGTTCTTTTTGGTGGGTTCCACCGGAACGCGAACGCCATCCAAGGTCAATTCCAGCGGGCCCTGGGCCTTGCGGGTGAAATGAAATTCCACGGTGCCAGCCGGGACCGCCTTGGTGGGTTGGGAGACGGCCTTCTTACACGCCACACCTGTCACCAGGACAAGCGTGGTGGCCAACAAAGCCGACTGCAGGGAACCCTTCATGGAACCTCCGATTCTTCGAGACTAGCCTTTCCGGCCTGTAATGGGAACAACCTCCAGTGCGGAATGTGCGATGAAGGTTCATCCGGCTATTCTGGAGTTTCCGCACAATGCGGACCCGGAGCCGACCATGACCCGAGCGCTATTCCAAACCGAAAAAGGCGATATCAACGTTGAACTGTTTCCCGTGGAAGCCCCGGGTACCGTGGCCAACTTTGTGAAGCTGATCGAAACAGGCTTCTACGATGGCCTTCAATTCCATCGCGTGATCCCCGACTTCGTCATCCAGGGCGGCTGCCCCAACACCCGGGAAGGCGCCAGCGGCATGCCCGGCACCGGCGGCCCCGGTTGGAAGATCAAGTGCGAGACCGCAGGCAATCCCCACAAGCACGAACTGGGCGCCCTTTCCATGGCCCATGCCGGGAAGGACACGGGCGGCAGCCAGTTCTTCGTGGTGAACGGCGACCGGCGCAATGTGCAGCACCTCGACGGCGTTCACACGGTGTTCGGCAAGTGCGTGGGCGAGGAGGACATCAAGGTTGTCCAGTCCATCAAGGGCGGTGATCGGATCCTCAAGGCCACCCTTACCGAAGCGTGATTTGCTTGACAGGGGGAAGTACCTTCCCCCAAAGTTGGAAACTTCAAAGGAAGTTCATGTCCCTCTCTTTCTTCATCCGTCAGGCGTGGTGGTGGCAAATGACCGCCGACGGGCGAAGTGTGTCTTGCGAGGCTAGACCCTAGACTACGCAAAGCGCGATTCGAGGCCCGCCGGCATCATCGGCGGGCCTTTTTGCATTTGCCCGAAAACCCCTATTCGGAGTCCCACATGCCGCTTTCCACTTCTCAAACCCAGAAACAAATCGCCAACCTGATTCCCCTGCATCGCACCATGGCGGCGGACACGCTCACGCCCGTGGGCATCCTGGTGGCTGCCCGGAAGATTGGCCTCAAGGGCTTTCTGCTGGAGAGCGTGGAAGGGGGCCGCCACGTGGCCCGGTATAGCATCCTGGGCTTCCAGCCGAGGGAACGCTTGGTGGCGCGGGGTGGCAAGGTGTTTCGCCAGCAGAATGGCGTGGAGGAAGCGCTTGAAGGCAGCCTTCCTGAAATTTTGAAAGCCCGTTTGGCCGCCTTTCAGGTGCAGGAAAGCCGCGACTTACCTCGGTTTGCCGGTGGCTACGTGGGCTATCTGGGCTATGCCTGTGCCGCGGCCGTGGAAAAGCTGCCCGTGAAACCGGATCCCTTTGCCCTCCCTGATGCCATCCTGGAGCGGTTCGACGATCTGCTGGTCTATGACCATGTGCGCAGCCAGGTGACCCTGCTGGCCAATGCGGTGCTCGATGAACATGAATCCGAGGGGGCTGCCCGCCGGGATGCCCAGGCCCGTCTTGAGCGTTTGGCTGGTTTGGTTCTGACCACCACCGCCGCCCCGCTCAAGGCCACGGAAGCGGCCGGTAGTGCGCCTGAACTGCCCGGGCGAGCGGCCTACGCCGCGGCCGTGCAAAAAGCCCAGGCCCATATTCGGGCCGGGGATGTGTTCCAAGTGGTGCTTTCCTGTCAGGAGATTCTGGATTTCACGGGTGATCCCCTGGATGTGTACCGCCGTCTGCGGATGGGCAACCCATCGCCCTACCACTTTTTCCTGGATCAACCCGAAGCTGTGATTCTGGGCGCCTCGCCGGAAATGCTCGTGCGGGTGGAAAACGGCGCCATTGAGGTGCGTCCCATCGCGGGCACCCGACCTCGGGGCGCCACACCCGAGGCCGATGAAGCCCTCCGCAAGGAACTGCTGGAAGACCCCAAGGAGGCCGCCGAACACGTGATGCTGGTGGATCTCGGACGCAACGATGTGGGTCGTTTTGCCACCTATGGCAGTGTCCGGGTGGCCTCCTTCCGGCAAGTGGAGGCCTACAGCCATGTGCTGCACTTGGTAAGCAGCGTGATTGGCACACTGCGGCCCGATGCTCATCCGGTGGATGCACTCTTTGCGGCCTTCCCCGCGGGCACCGTGAGCGGTGCGCCCAAGATTCGCGCCATGGAACTTATTCACGATCTGGAAGGTCCCGGGCGCGGCGTTTACAGTGGCGCTGTTGGCTATTTCGACTACCGCGGCAACCTCGACACCTGCATCGCCATCCGCACTGCTGTGATCAAGGATGGGCGTGCCCAACTGCAAGCCGGGGCGGGCATCGTAGCGGATTCCATCGCCGACCGCGAATTCGATGAATGCCGTCACAAGCTCGCGCCTCTGGCCGCGGCCATTCAGGAGTAGGGCCATGATCCTCGTCATCGATAACTACGATTCCTTCACTTACAACCTGGTGCAGATGCTGGGCAGCCTGCATGGTGATATCCGCGTGGCCCGCAACGACACCCTTCGGCCCGCCGAAATCCTGGCCCTGGAGCCCGATTACCTGGTGCTTTCCCCGGGACCGGGCGAACCTTCGGCCGCAGGCTTCCTGCTGGAGATCGTCAAGGAATGCGGGCCCCGCATCCCCACCCTGGGCGTTTGTCTGGGGCACCAGGCCATGGGCCAGGCCTTCGGCGGCCGGGTGGTGGCGGCTCCTTCCCTGGTGCACGGCAAGGCCAGCCCGGTGTACCACACGGGCGAAGGGGTGTTCGCGGGCCTGCCCAATCCGCTGGAAGCGGGCCGCTACCACTCTTTGGCGGTGGATCCCGATTCCTTGCCCGATTGTTTGCTGCCGGTGGCTCACAGCGCCGACGGCGTGCTCATGGGCATGGTGCACCGGGAGTATCCGATGGTTGGTGTCCAATTCCATCCCGAATCGGTGCTGACACCTCAGGGCGTTCAGCTCCTCCGCCAATTCCTGCGGGTGTACCGCCGGAAGGAGGTGATCGCATGAATACCCAACTTTTGCAAAACGCCGTTCTGGGCGAACCCGTTAGCCGCGAACAGGCCGCAGATCTGCTGCGGGCCTTCGCCTCGGGCGAAGTGGGGCCGGAACTGCTGGCCGCCGCGTTGACCGCACTTCGCATCCGGGGAGAAAGCGTGCCCGTGCTGTTGGGCTTTGTGGATGTGCTGCGGGAACACCTGATTCCCGTGAATGCGGCGGGGCTTGCGGCGGTGGATCTATGCGGCACTGGCGGGGACGGGCAGGGCACCGTCAACCTTTCCACCGCCGCGGCCTTTGTGGTGGCAGGGGCTGGAGTGCCCGTGGCCAAGCACGGCAACCATGGCGTTTCGAGCCCCATTGGCAGCGCCGATGTGCTCGCGGCCCTCGGCATCGCGCCCTCACGGGATCCGTTGTCGGCGGAACGCGCCCTGCGGGAATTCGGGCTGGGCTTCATCTATGCCCCGGCCCACCATCCCTTGTTTGCTCGCATTGGTCCCGTGCGTCGCCAGCTGGGCTTTCGGACCGCCTTCAATCTGTTAGGGCCCCTGTGCAACCCTGCCCGGGTGCGCCGCCAGGTCATTGGCGTGCCAAGCTTGGAGGCCCTGGAAACCGTAGCCCAGGTGCTGTTGCAACTGCGCGTGGAACGAGCCTTGGTGGTGCATACCCCAGGTCCCTACGATGAGGTGAGCCTCACGGCGCCAGCCCTCGGCATCAAGGTTGAGGATGGCGAATTGGAAGCCCTGGAGTTGGCACCGGAGCTGTTTGGAACCCACCTTCTGCCACCCGACGTATTGAAAGGTGGCGATGCCGCCTTCAATGCGGGCCGAATCCAGGCCGTCCTGGAAGGCGAAGCCAGTGGCTTGGCAGAAGCAATCTGCGCCAATGCCGCCTGCGCGCTCTGGATTGCAGGAGCTGCGAAGGATTTGCGGGAAGGTTTTGCCTGCGCCAAGGCGTCCCTGCAGGCGGGGCATGCCCTGGCCAAACTCCAGGCCCTGCGGGGCTTTTCCCAGGAGCAGGCCCATGACCTGGCTGTCTGAGCATCTCATTTTTCGGCGTGGTGAAACCGCTGCACGCAAACTCCATAGGCCCGAGGCCTCCCTTCGGTCCAAGTTGAAAGGATTGCCCCCGACCCGGAATCTCGCGGACGCGTTGCGGGGCGGGCGTCCCGCCGTCATTGCCGAGATCAAATTCCATTCGCCTTCGCAGGGTGAACTCAGATCCTTGCGCGATGTGGAAGCCGTGGCCATGGGCTACCACCGCGCAGGTGCCGCGGCCCTTTCAGTGCTGGTGGATGCGCGCCATTTTGGCGGCGAGATCGGTTTCTTGGACCGGGCCAAGGCCGCTTGCCCGCTGCCGATCCTGGCCAAGGGCTTCTTTGTGGATCCCTACGATCTGCTGGAAATGCGCGAAGCCGGTGCCGATGCCGTGCTGCTCATCGCCCAGTCCCTGACCCGGGATGAACTCAAGATCATGCTGCATACCGCGCGGGAACTGGGGTTGGCCACGCTCATGGAACTGCATCATCCGGAGGATTTGGCCAAAGTGGATGGCCTCGACCTGGATCTGGTGGGAGTGAACCATCGCAACCTCGACACCTTGGAAATGGATGCAGGGTTGAGCGGGCACCTCGTTTCCAGCCTGCCAGTGGCCTGTGTGAAGGTGGCTGAAAGCGGTTTGAAATCGGCAGCGGATTTCCGCCGCATGGCTGAGCTCGGCTATGACGCCGTGCTGGTGGGCACTGCCTTCATGGGGCTTCCCGATCCTGGGCAAGGTTTGGCACAACTCCTGGAGGAATGCCATGCCTGCCGTTAAGGTGTGCGGCCTCACGCGCGTGGAAGATGCGCAACTGGCCTGGGAACTGGGCGCTGCCGCCCTTGGCTTTGTGTTCCATCCCGCCAGTCCACGCTCGGTGACGGCAGCCCAGGCTGCGCGAATCCGTGCTGAATTGCCCGCAGATGCCTATCTGGTGGGCGTCTTCGTGAATCGCATGGTCGCCGAAATCGAAGACATTGCCGATGCCGTGGGCCTCTCCGCCGTCCAGTTGCATGGTCAGGAAACCCCCGAGATGGTGTCCCAGCTCACACGTCCGGTGATCAAGGCCATCCGGGCCGAGGAAGCGGATGAAGGCCGGCTGCGCAGTTTCCAGGTTGCGGCCTTTCTGCTCGATGCCTCCCATCCAACCCTACCGGGTGGTACCGGCTTTCAGGCTGATTGGCTTTTGGCTCGGGACCTGGCCAAGCGCCATCCCCTGCTCCTGGCCGGTGGACTGCATCCAGAGAACGTGTGCGAGGCACTCGAAGTGGTTTTACCGCGGGGCCTGGATCTCAGCAGCGGACTGGAATCCACCCCCGGTCTCAAGGATCCCGTTCGCCTCCGCACCCTTTTTCAACGCCTTCCCAACCATGGAGAACGACCATGCCTGTTCTGAATGCCCTGCCCGATGCGAAAGGTTATTTCGGCGCCTTCGGAGGAAGCTTTGTGCCTGAAACCCTCCGGCCAGCCTTGGCAGAGCTGGAAGCCGCCTATGCGGAAGCCCGGCAGGATCCCACGTTCGAGACTGAATTCCGGGAAGCTCTGACCACCTTCACCTGCCGACCCACGCCGCTCTACCCCGCCCTTCGATTGTCGGCACGGATCGGCGCCCCGGTGCTATTGAAACGCGAAGATCTCAACCACACGGGCGCCCATAAGATCAATAACACCCTTGGCCAGATGCTGCTCGCCAAGCGCATGGGCAAAACCCGAGTGATCGCAGAAACCGGCGCGGGCCAGCATGGGGTGGCCACGGCCGCCGCCGCGGCGCGGCTGGGACTGCGCTGCGAAGTGCATATGGGCGAAGAAGATATTCGCCGTCAGCAACTCAACGTGCGGCGCATGGAACTCATGGGTGCCCGGGTAATCCCGGCTCGAAGCGGCACGCGCACCCTGAAAGACGCCACCAACGAAGCCATTCGCGATTGGGTGGCCAACGTGGAAGACACCTTCTACCTGATTGGAAGCGTGGTGGGGCCCCATCCCTATCCCACCATGGTGCGGGATTTCCAGTCCGTGATCGGCCGCGAAGCGCGGGAGCAATCCCTTGCGGTGGCGGGTCGCCTGCCATCCCTGGCCATTGCCTGTGTGGGCGGCGGCAGCAATGCCATGGGCCTGTTTCACGCCTTCATCCCGGACGAACGTGTGCAGCTCATTGGTGTGGAAGCCGCCGGGAAGGGCCTGGACACGGGCCTTCACGCCGCCACACTGACGCTGGGCAGGCCCGGTGTGCTGCATGGGGCCATGAGTTATCTGCTGCAGGATGCGGACGGGCAGATCCAGGAAGCCCACTCCATTTCGGCGGGCCTGGATTATCCCGGCGTGGGGCCTGAACATGCTTTCTTGAAGGAAACGGGCCGTGTGCGGTACGAGAGCGCGACGGATGACGAAGCCCTGCGCGCCTTCGAACTGCTCAGCGAGCTTGAGGGCATCATTCCCGCCTTCGAAAGCGCCCATGCCCTGGCCTGGCTGCTGCGCCAAGCTGGCCAACTGTCCAATGAACCCGTTCTGCTCTGCCTGTCCGGGCGGGGCGACAAGGATTTGGACGAATACCTTCTGCGAACCCAAAAGGAGCCTTCCCGTGGACCTATCGGCCTTTATCTCTGAGCGCGTTGTCTCCGGGCAAAAACTTTTGGCACCCTACCTCTGCGCAGGTTTCCCGAATCCAGAGGCCACCCTTGCCATTCTCGAAGCGCTGGCAGATGCGGGAGCGGACCTTATCGAACTGGGCGTCCCCTTTTCCGATCCATTGGCGGATGGGCCAGTGCTACAGGCTGCCTCGATTCGCGCGCTGCGGGCGGGGATGAACCTGGAAACGACGCTGGAAATCGCCGGGCAATTTCAGGAACGCCGACCCACGGTGCCGTTGGTGCTCATGGGGTACGTCAATCCGATTCTGGCCATGGGGCGGGAACGGTTTGCGAGCAAGGCTTCAGCCGCAGGCATTGCCGGGCTTCTGATTCCCGACCTGCCGCCGGAATGCGAAGGTCTGCTCCAGGCACCGGGGCTGCCACCTTTGATTCCCTTTGCGGCGCCGAATACACCCATCCCCCGTTTGGAGGCCTTGGGAGAACGGGGTGCACCCTTTCTGTACGCGGTGTCCGTGTTGGGGGTCACGGGCACGCGGGACGCCCTGAGCAAAAACGTTCCCGTGTTCTTGGCCAGGGCGAAACAGCATTCCGGGTTGCCCGTGCTCGCCGGCTTTGGCGTGTCTCGGCCCGAGCAGGTGCCCGAACTCGCCTCTGTGTGTGATGGCGTCATTCTGGGCAGCGCGTTGGCAAAGGCGCTGGAGGCTGCGGATCCCGCCAAGCTTCCGGGTGCCGCCGAAGCCTTCCTGCGGCCCTTTCGGAAGGCCCTAGATGCCATGGGTGCCCCATGCTGTTGATTCTGGATGCCCAGGCCTCCCCGGAAACCATCGAGGCGCTCAAGGATCGCCTCGCACGCATGGGCCTTGTGCCCCACGCGGCAGGGCACGATGGCGCAGCCATCGGGCTGGTCGAAATCATGGATGCCAAGACTCGCGCCGAATTGGCGAAACTGCCGGGCGTCAGGAAACTGGTGCCCATGCCCGAGCCCTACCGTTTGGCCAATCGTGCCTTCCATCCCCAGCCGACCCTGGTTCGGGTGGGCAGCGCGGAAATCGGTGGCCGGGCCGTGGTGCTGATGGCCGGACCCTGTGCGGTGGAAAGTCGCGCGCACATTTTCGAGATGGCGCGGTTGGTGAAAGCGGCGGGCATTCCGATCCTGCGCGGCGGCGCCTACAAGCCACGCACCAGCCCCTACGCCTTCCAGGGGCTGGGTGAGCAAGGCTTGGCCTTCCTGAAGGAAGCGGGCGAGGCCCATGATTTGGCGGTGGTGAGCGAAGTGATGGATGCCAGCCAGATCCCTGCGATTACAGAGCATGTGGACCTGATCCAGGTGGGCGCTCGCAACATGCAGAATTTTTCGTTACTCGCCGCCCTTGGCAAATTGAACAAACCTGTGCTCCTGAAGCGCGGCCTCAGCGCCACCCTGCAGGAATGGCTGATGGCGGCGGAATATGTGATGGCGGGTGGCAACGAGCAGGTGATCCTCTGCGAGCGGGGCATTCGCACCTTCGAGACGGCCACCCGCAACACCTTCGATGTGAGTGCGGTGCCTGTGCTGCGGGAAATGACCCACTTGCCCATCATCGTGGATCCCAGCCATGCCATCGGCGTGCGGGACAAGGTCATTCCCCTGGCGCGGGCGGGCATTGCCGCCGGGGCGGATGGCGCCATCGTGGAATTCCACACCTGCCCGGAAGAAGCCCTCTCCGATGGCCCCCAGGCCCTTTATCCCGAGCAGCTCACCCAACTGGTGCGAGAACTGGATGGCATCGCCCGGGCCATCGGGCGGGAGTTGAGTTGAAAATAGGCGAAGGGATCCGGTAGCTTGATCGCACCCTGGAGTGGCCATGGAACGAACCCGATGCGGCTGGTGCACCTCTGAATCCCTCTATCGGGAATACCACGATCACGAATGGGGCGTGCCCCAGCACGATGAACAACGGCTCTTTGAGCTCCTGGTTCTGGAAGGCGCCCAGGCGGGGCTCAGCTGGCTCACCATTCTTCGCAAACGAGAAGGCTACCGGCGGTGTTTTGCAAACTTCGATCCAACTGCCGTGGCAGGGTTCTCTGACGCCCAATTGGAAGGCCTCCTGCAGGATGAAGGCATTGTCCGAAATCGCTTAAAGGTTTGGTCTGTCCGCGACAACGCCTGCGCATTTCTTGAGGCGCAAAGGGACTTTGGCAGCTTTGATGCGTTTCTGGATCTCCACCTGGGTTCGGTGCCACGGGTCAATCATTGGGCCACCCTGGCTGAGGTTCCCGCGGTCACGCCTGAAGCCGAGGCCCTCAGCAAGGCCCTCAAAAAGCGGGGCTTCCGCTTTGTGGGCCCGACCATCATGTACGCCTTCATGCAGGCCATTGGGCGGGTGGACGATCACGTGCTGGATTGCTGGAAGCGGCAGGTGGCAAATCAGTGAGCTTGGAAATCCCCGGGCTGAATGGGCTTTTCTAGGGTTCGATCCAGGGGCTGGGCCTGTAAACTGAAAGGCTCGGAGTCTCGTGTGCCTAAGCCCTTCTACATCACCACCCCCATCTACTATGTGAACGATAAGCCCCATATCGGCCACACCTACACCACCGTGCTGGCCGATGTGCTGGCCCGTCACCACCGGATGCTGGGCGAGGATGTGTACTTCCTTACGGGCACGGATGAACACGGCCAGAAAATCGAGAAGACCGCCGCCACCAGGGGCATCACGCCACAGCAACTGGTGGATGAAGTCGCGCCGAATTTCGAGAATCTCTGGAAGCACATGGGCCTCACGGTGGATTATTTCGTGCGTACCACCCATGCCCAGCACAAGGCCACCGTGCAGGCGCGTTTCCTGGAATTGCTGGCCAAGGGCGATATCTACAAAGCCACCTACAAAGGCCTATACAGCGTTTCGGACGAAGCCTATGTGACGGAGATCCAGGCCAAAGAAATGCAAGCCCAGGGGCTGGCCCATCAGTTGGTGGAGTTGGAGGAGGAGAGCTATTTCTTCCGTCTGTCTTCCTACGAAAACTGGCTCATCCAGCTCTATGAGCGCTACCCGGATTTTGTCCAACCTGGATTCCGCCTCAACGAAGTGAAACAGTTCGTGAGCCCAGGGGGGGAGCGAGGGAACCTGCAGGATCTCAGCATCAGCCGCACCTCCATAACCTGGGGCATCCCCGTGCCCAACGATGAAAAGCACGTGGTGTATGTCTGGTTCGATGCGCTGCTGAACTACCTCAGCGCCTGCAAGGACGGCCATTGGCCGCCCCAGGTTCAGCTGGTGGGCAAGGACATCCTGCGTTTCCATGCGATCTACTGGCCCGCCTTTCTCATGGCCATGTTCCGCGAGGCTGGCGATGACTTGAATGGCGAACTTCCCGCACGCATCCGAAAACAACTGCCCGAGACCATCCTGGCCCACGGCTGGTGGCTGATGGGTGATACGAAAATGAGCAAATCCCTGGGCAACATTGTTCGGCCCAAGGAACTGCTCTACTTCGGCACCGATGCCGCACGGTTCTTCCTGCTGCGGGATATGCAGGTTGGCCACGATCGGGCTTTTTCCTTCGATGCCTTCATGGATCGCCTGAATGCGGACCTGGCCAATGGTCTAGGTAATCTTGCGGCCCGCAGCATCAGCATGCTGCAGCGATATCGGGCCGGAGTGGTCCCCACCCCCATCGCCTTTGACGAAGTGGATCTGGAAGTTCAGAGCTATCTGAGCCGTGTCGCGCCGGAATATCTTAAGAAGGCCGAGGCCCATGATTTCAATGGGGCCCTGGAGGGCCTCTGGGCTTTCCTGCGCCATCTGGACGGCTATATCGTGAAGGCAGAACCCTGGAAATTGGCCAAGGACGAGGCGAACGCTGCAAAGCTGGATACCGTGCTGGTTTTGCTTTATCGCGCGCTGCGCTTGGCTGCCGTTCTGGCTGCTCCGGTCATGCCTGAACTCTGTCAAAAACTTTGGGAAAGCCTGGGCTTGCCGGGAGCTGTCAGCGACCTGCGGTATGCCGATTTCGATGTTCAGGGTTTGGCACCTGGGCCTGTTTCGGATCCCAAACCTCTTTTTGCACGCATTGATAAGGACCTTGCCATGACGGAAATCGAAGCCATCAAAATCGCTGAAATGGGTGCCGCCCCCGTGGTTGAGCAACCCCTGGATGTGCCGCCCCTTAAGGAAAACATCGACTACGACACCTTTGCGAAGACCGATCTGCGGGTGGGCCTGATCCTGGAGGCCGAAGAGGTGCCCAAGAGCAAAAAGCTCATCAAGATGAAAGTGGACCTGGGCTTTGAGCAGCGCACCATCCTGGGTGGCATCAAGGAGGCTTATGCCCCCGCCGATCTCGTGGGGCGACGGGTGGTCGTCGTGGCCAACCTGGCACCTCGCGCCATGATGGGCATCGAGAGTCACGGCATGCTGCTCTGCGCGAGCGATAACGCCAGCAAACCCTATCTTATCGCCCCCCCAGAGGATGCCAAGCCTGGCTTCAACGTGCGGTGAAACGCCCCGTCTGGAAACTTGAACTCATCAGGGACACCAACGCGCCCCTGGAAGCGGTGGTTCGCGTGCTTGCGGACGGGAAGTCTTTTCATCGTTGGCACCCTCGCTTGAGTTCCGTGGAAGCTCAGGTGACACGCAACGAACCAGATCGTTTCGAGATGGCCTATACCTCTCGCCCATGGGTGGGTGTGGAAGAACACGGAGTTTTTACCGTGGCTCCCAACGAGGGGCGTTTGCTGCTGACCCACCGCGCCACCTTCAAAGGCTGGCCGGTGCTGATTCTGATGGGATGGTGGCGACTCCGCTCGCATCGAATGTGGGAATCACTGGTGAGGTCGTTATGAATTTCTACACCTGGAATGTGAATGGCTTTCGAGCGGCCCTGAAAAAGGGCTTCATGGATTGGCTGGAGGCAACCGATCCCGATGTAATTTCGCTGCAGGAAATTCGCTGCGAATGGGAGGAGATCGATCTGGGGGTGCGTCGCCAGATCGAAAGTGCCTACGACGCGAGCTGGTTCCCAGCCCGCAGCAAGAAGGGCTATTCCGGGGCTGCTACCCTCAGCAAAAGGGAGCTGGGATTCACCCACGCTCAGGGTTTGGGACTCGAAGTCTACGACCAGGAGGGCAGAGTTCTCCAAAGCACCCAAGGTGATCTAGTCTTCATCGGAGGCTACTTCCCCAATGCTTCCACCGGTCTCGCCCGATTGGACTATAAGCGTGCCTTTGCCCGAGATCTTGCGGCCCATGTGAAGGCGCTCCATGGCCAAGGGAAGCAGATCATCCTCACCGGCGACATGAACGTGGCTCCCGAGGAGATCGATCTCGCCCGGCCCAAGGACAACCGCATGAACCCTGGTTTTACGGACGAGGAGCGCCAGGATTTCAAGCTGTACCTGGCAGCAGGCCTCCATGACATCCTGCGCGAGCGCAATCCCGCCACGACTGGCCTGTACACCTGGTGGACCCAGCGCGGTGGGGCGCGGGCCAAGAACGTGGGCTGGAGGATCGATCACTTTCTGGTGAGTGAAGGGCTGTGTAATCGAGTTGCCGATGTTCGCATTCATGCCGAAATTATGGGCTCGGACCATTGCCCGGTGAGTCTCGCCTTGACCTGACCCCTCACCCGCAATAGCAAAGAGGGCCCCGCGGGGCCCTCTTTGCTATTGCCACAAGGCTGTCTACTTGACGTTTTTCAGGCTGGGATCCGCGAGCATGGCCTTGACGTCGGACGCGTATTTGCCTGTGGGGGCGAGTTCGAGATATTTCTGCAGATTGGTTTTGGTTGCCTTGAGGTCCATGGCTGCGAATTCGCACATGGCCAGCAGGTAGTAGGCCTCGGCGTAGTCCGCCTTGATGGAGAGCGCCTTCTGCAGGTAGGGCTTGGCTTCAGCCAGTTTCCCGGCGTTGTAGAGTTCCACGCCCTGGTTGTAGGCGGTTTCAGGGCGAGGGCCAACCAGTGCATCAAGGGCAGCCTGGTATTTCTTGATTCCTTCCTCGTCCTTCTTGCCTTTGGCGATTTCCAGCAAGTAGATCATGGCGTTCTGGTCTTTGGGATTGCGCTCAAGGGCCATGACGAGCAACGGCTCAGCCTTGGCAGTGAGTTCAGCTCTCTTAGCCTCGTCCGTCTTGGCCACCTCCATCAAAGAGAAGGCGTAGGGGCGCTGCATGGTCTCCAGCTTCTGTTCACCTTCGACTTTAACCGTGGGATCTGTGCCCTTCTCAATAGATTCTTTGAGGCTCGTTATCGCCGTTTCAAACAAGGGCAGGGCCCCCAAAAAATTCTTTTCATTAAAGAACTGAACGGCTTGGTTAAAGGATTCCAAACCCTTGGATTCCGCTGCAGCAGCAGGATCAGAAGGTACCCCAGCTTTTCCAGCCTTGACGGCTTCTTCATTGGTTAGAAGGACGTAGTCCTTCTGGAGTACGGTACCAATTTGGACGTGCTCCTGCTCCTTGATGTTTTGAAACCCGGGTGCAGAAACTGTAATCTCGTAGTCCTTGGGTTCTAATCCCACCTGAATAAATTTGCCATCTGGATTGAGCTTGATTTCTTTAACCCAATTTACGCCAATCTTGCTAATCGAGAGCTTTGCGCCGGCAACAGGCTTGCCCTTGGAATCGAGCACCTTTCCAGAGAAGGTTCCTGTGGTCTGCGCTGAGAGCCCGAGCGCCATGGTTGAGGCGATGATCGCGGGAACAAGGATCTTCATGTGACCTCCATTCGGTGCTGGATTATCGCATTTATCCCAGCGAATGAGAAGTGACGGCCATCCAAGCCTCAAGCTGTGATACGCTTCCATCAATTTCCAGGGGTTAGGATGAATGCTGCGGCCAGCCAACCGTCCCTTTCTGCATTGGTAAACCTCCTTGCGGAGCAGGCTCTGCTGGCGATGGGCGTGCCCCATCCCATGATGCCCACCCAGCCCCCGGCCAATCCTACGGTGGCGCGATTCTATGTGGATCTCGTAGGCATCCTGAAGGACAAGACCGAAGGGCATCGAACAGAATCTGAAACACGAGAAATGGATGACATTTTGTATCATTTACGCATGAAAATCCTGGATCTTGTTCCGCCGCGCCCTACGGGAGGCCCTGAGCCAGAAGGAGCCCAACCATGAAGGTGTTCCGAATCCTTTCTCCCTGCCTTGCCTTGTTCCTAGCTGTCCTTGTCTGGGGATCGCCTGCCCTCAGGGCTGCCACGCCGGAACTGGCCCCTGGGATCGCTTTGGCACACCGGGTGGAACGGTTGAAGGTGGCCCTTCAGTCTGGAAACCAGGCCGCACAGGAAACAGCAGCCCATGAAGTGGAACTGGTTCGCCGCACCTACGGCACCTTGGATGTCACCCCACTGGTGGAAGCCATTGCCGTTTGGGCTCGAGACCTGGGCGACAAAGGGGATCCCGACCTTGGCTTGAAGGCCATCAATCTCGTTGAACAGCGCTGGGCACCTCGAAATCCCACCATTCTGGGCACCCGCATTGTCCTGCTCCGACAAACGGGCATTGCAGGTTATGTGCTAAGTCTTCCTGATGTAACGGAACTTACCCGCATTCGACTTTCACATACCACCCATCGCTGGCTTTGGATCGTTCACCATGCCGCCTGGCTTCGAATGATGGCCACCCTGTTGTTGTGGGGTTGGGCCCTGGCCTTGGCCTTGCGTTACCGAAAGGTGCTTCGGTATTTATGGGAAGAACCTCTGGCCAAGCGGGGCATTGGTTCCTTCCCCATGGCCTTGATGGGTGCATTCCTGCTCACTTTCCCCGTGATCTTGGGGTTTGATCCCAGCGTCGCTGCTCTCCTCTGGATTTGGCTGCTAACTCCCTACCTGCATTCCCAGGAAGTCAAGGCCACCTACCTGGTGATCCTGCTGCAACTCGTGCATCCAGCCCTGGCAATTCTGGAACCCAATGCATTGCAACTACCCGAACCCAGCATCGTCACCATGCAACTGCAGCCCCAGGCCAAGGCAATGGATGAAGCCACCCTGCGAGCCTTGCCGTCCGCAGACCGGGATTTCTTGAAGGGTTGGGGACAATTCCAGGCCCGAGACTGGAAGGGTGCAGAAGCAACGTTTGAAGCTTTGGTTGGCAAACATCCGAACCAGGCCGAGGTTCTCAATAACCTCGGCGCAGCCCGGTTCCAGCAAGGACGTGTTGCGGAGGCGGAAAAAAACCTAGACGAGGCCTATGCCTTGCAACCCGGCAGCCCTCAGATCCTCCTCAATCAAAGCGCGATGGCCTTCAAGAAACTTGATAGTCCAAATGGAATTGCCAAGCAGGAGGAGGCTCGCAGGAGCGCTCCCGAAAGCTACGAGGTTCTCAAGAACGCGAGTCAGGCAGGCAGCGAACCCAAGGCATTCGCGCTTCCGCTGCCCGATTCCACCCTTCGATCTGCCGCCTTGAAGGCTGGGCGAGGCACGGTCAATGCCATGGAGTCACTGGGTGCTCGCACCCCTTCCATCCTGTTCGGGCTGGCTTTGCCGATCTTTGCACTGCTGGCCTATATGGTTCGCCTCGCCAGGAGCATCAAACAGGCCCACCCCACCCAATGCGTGCGGTGCGGGGACCCCTTTCACACCACCGATAGTCCGGATGTGGAAGTCTGCTCCAAGTGTCATCACCTGTTTGTCCTCAAGGATGGTCTGCACGGAGAAAGTCGAAAGCAAAAGGTCGAGGAAGTGGCGGAATTCCAGGGTACCCAGCGATGGATACACCGCACCCTGCTGGTGGTGCTGCCGGGAGCGGATCTTTGTTTCCTGGGCGATACCCGCCAGGGTTTCATGGAGCTGATCTTCCTTTGTTTTGCCTCTGGAATCGTCTTTACCACGGGGCGCAGTGTGCGTTTTTCCGGTGAGATCCTGGCGGATCCAACCTCCACTTGGCTGCCCTTGGGCATGATTCTTTGGCGGTTCTGTTCTTCCGTTCCTGGCTGAAACTCATTCCCCGCCGAGGTCGTGCATGAGGTGGAATCATGGCGCTTGAAGGTTCTCTCAGGGATTTTGATCTTTTCTCCCTGTTCAACATGATCAAGACCCAGGGCAAGAGCGGCACGTTGGTGCTTTCTCGCGGCCAGGAATTCGTAAAAATCTTCTTTGATCAGGGCGACATTGTTGGCTGTGATTCCAATCAGGTACGGATGGAAGACCGGGTGGGTGCCATGCTCGTGCGGCTTGGCAGGCTTTCAGGAGACGAACTCCTGGCCATGATCCAGCAGCAGCGGCAGACGTTAAAACGAATGGGCACCCTGCTATTGGAATCGGGCAAGGTCTCCAACCAGGATCTGGAAGACGCCCTGTTCAACCAGGCGATGTCGATTATCTATCGCACCTTCCGTTGGATCGAAGGCGACTACCGGTTTGATTCCATGCTGCCCATGGAGATGGATCGGGAAAATTTCCCACCCATACCCGTGGATACCGTGCTGATGGAGGCTGCCCGCATCATGGACGAGTGGCCTGAAGTCCAACGCAGGCTACCGGATAATGCCATTCCCCTGCAAAAAACCGCCCAGGCCATGGCCCTGAAACTGGACATTGATCAGGAGCTCTCCTCGGTGTTCGACGGGCGGGAAAGTTCCCGGTCCGAGCGTTCTGGATTGACCCACGAGCAGGAAACCGTGCTCATGTACGTCACAGAACCGCAAAGCATCCAAGGGATCCTGCAGATCACGCGCTACGACGAACTGGATACCTGCAAGGTGATTGCAGAACTTCTGGAAATGGGGCTTCTCGAGGTTTCCCAGGAACATGTGACCACCCAGACCCCTTCCTGGAGCGTGCCTTCGGATACGCAACGGGAGGTGTTCGAACCAGCGGGGCCTTCTGCGTGGTTCTGGCCGCTGGTTGCCGTGCTGCTGCTGACGCCTATTTTCCTCTATGTGCCCAAATCAAGAGCCTCGCTGAACCTGGGCTGGGCAGCCTCCAGCCCTCGGACGTCCACGTGGCCACGGATGTGATCACTCGCGAGCGACAGAACTATGTTCTGCGGATGGTGGCGCCAGCGGATGGTGGCAAGGATGTGTCGCGCAGGCTTGGCATGAGTTCTGGAGAAGAGCGCGGCAATCTCGGTGATTTCCGGAAATTACCCGATCCGTTGTACGAACCCTTGCCCTAGTATTCGTAAAACCCGCGACCCGCTTTTTTGCCAAGCCAACCGGCCGCCACATAGCGTCCTAGGAGCGGGCAGGGGCGGTATTTGGGATCGCCAAAGCCTTCGTGGAGCATCTGAAGGCTCGCCAAACAGACATCCAGGCCGAGTAGGTCCGCCAGGGCCAGCGGCCCCATGGGGTGGTTCATCCCCAATTTCATGATGGTGTCGATGGACTGGACTTCGGCGACCCCATCCTCCAGGGCGAATATGGCTTCGTTGATCATGGGCATGAGCAGACGGTTGCTGACAAAGCCCGGGCTGTCGTTGCAGGGCACCGGGGTTTTATCCAGGCGCTTGGCCAAGGCGCTCACAGTGGCGCAAGTGGCATCGCTGGTTGCCAGGCCGCGCACCACTTCCACCAGTGGCATGGCAGGCACAGGATGGAGGAAGTGCATGCCAATGACGCATTCCGGTCGTTTAGTCAGCGAGCCAAGACGGGTGATGGAAGAAATGCCGGTACTGGTGGCCAAAATGATGTCGGGGCGGCAGAGGAGGTCCAAGGTCTCGAAGAATTGTTTCTTGGTTTCCCAGTGCTCTGGCCCAGCCTCCACCACGAAATCAGCCTCCTTGAAATCCCCGAAGGAAGTTGTCGTGCGGATGCGTCCAAGCGCATTTGCCATTTCGAGGGTGCCCAATTTCCCTTTTTCCACACCACGCTGAAGGCTATGTTCGATGGAGGCCAGGGCCTTTCCCAGTGAATCATGGGAAAGATCCTGCAGGATGACCTGGAACCCGGCCGCGGCAAACACATGGGCAATGCCACAGCCCATGTGTCCCGTGCCCACGACCCCAATGGTGTGGATGTTCATGGATTCTCCGGGTAGGGAAGGCCCATTCTAGGTTTGTTTTGGTTTGGGAGCCGCGAACCAAGCCACGAGGACTGAAACGAAATACAGCGCCAACAGAATCCCACTGAAAAAGATGGTAGTGATGATGACATCGCCTGGGGTCAGGAAGGCAGAGGCAATGATGATGATCACGGAGGCGTGGCGCCAATATTTGAGCAGCCATCCCGCTGTCACCAGCCGAAACCTGGCCAGGAAATAGACCAGCACGGGGAGTTCAAACATCAGGCCGGTGCCGACCACGGTATAGATGAAGAGGTCCAGATAATCTTCCAGATGGAGGTTGGTGCGCAGCCCAGCCTCCATGGCTTCCTTGAACAGGATGTCACCAAGGAACTTGAAGGCGTTGACGTAAGCGAAGAGGGCGCCACCTATGAAGCAGGCGCTGGTCACGAGGACAAAGGGGATCACCAGCCGGCGTTCGCGTTCATACAAGCCGGGGCGGATGAAGGCCCACAGTTGATAAAAAAGGAGGGGTGCCACCAGAAAGGCCGCCGCCCACAAGGAAAGCCGCATCAAGGAAAAGAATGGCTCCGTAAGGTTGGTAAAGGCAAAGGGCTCAAACACCATGGGAATCGGCAACCCAACGGCTTTTGCATGGGCAATGCTGTGGGCCTTGAATACATCCATGAAGGGACGCTGCGCCCAGTCCCAGATCCGAAAGCGTTGCCAGTACGTGAATCCAAAACCTACGACAACGATTAGGGCACTACGTACCAAGCGCACCCGCAGTTCCTGCAGGTGTTCCCAGAAGGTCATCTGGTTTGGAACTGGTTCCAGGAGGTCGTTCACTTCTTGTCAGGGGTTACGTCTTCCTTGACGGAATCCGTGATTTCCTTGCTGGCCTTCTTGAATTCCTGGATGCCCTTGCCCAGCGCCTTGCCAAGTTCAGGGAGGCGGGATGGGCCGAAGAAAATCAGCAAGGCGATGCCAATCAGCAGCATTTCGGTGAGGCCAAGATTACCCATAGGGCGCTCCAATCAGATGTAGTCTTAAATTAATAATGATATATTTAAAGTTAGCAATAAAATCTAAAACGAGGCTAGGTCTGAGCGGGCAGGCGCCCGATGGAATGATACGTCCAACCCTTTTGCTTCATGGCCTCTGGGCGGAAAAGATTCCGGCCATCAAACATGACCTTGGCCTTGAGCTTGGATGCGACCACGTCGAGATCCGTTTGCTGGTATTGGGGCCATTCCGTGGCGATGATCAAGGCATCGGCACCTTCACAGGCGGAGAGGGGATCGGCAGCATACTTTACGCGATCACCGATCTTGGCTTTTACTGCAGGCATGGCTTCGAAATCATGAACCATGATTTCGGCTCCCTGGGAAACCAAGCTATCAATGAGTTCCAGCGCCATGGCCTCGCGAATATCGTCAGTGTGAGCCTTGAAGGCCAGACCCCAGAGCGCAAACCGCTTGCCGGCGAGGGGAGCCGGGGTACCAGGTTTGCAGCCAAAAAATTTCCGAACCTTCAATGCCAAAACCTGTTTCTGGTGACGGTTCGCTTCCACGGTGGTCGCAAGGGTCATCAAGGGGTGGCCATTTTCGCGGCCGGCCTTGAGCAGGGCCTGGAGATCCTTGGGGAAGCAACTGCCGCCGAATCCGGGGCCAGGGTTGAGGAAATACTTTCCAATACGGTGATCGCTGCCGATGCCCGCCTTCACAAAATCAATGTCCGCGCCTACGGTTTCGCATAGGTTGGCGATTTCATTGATGAAGCTGATGCGCAGCGCCAGCATGGCATTGGCAGCGTATTTGGTGAGTTCAGCGCTGGGGGGATCCATGGGGAACCACTTGCCGGTTTCCGGGTTGCGAGCCTTTGCGGCGGCCAGCTTCTTCTCGTAGAGCCCCTTCATGACGGATTCCGCAAACGCTGTGCGGCAGCCAACGACCACCCGATCCGGGAACAGGAAATCATCGATGGCGCAGCCTTCGCGCAGGAATTCCGGATTGGAGACCACCTCAAAGGCCCGGTCGGTCTGGGCTGCGATGGTGGCATGCACCCGCGCGGCCGTGCCCACGGGAACCGTACTCTTGTCCACCACGATCAACGGCTTCGCATCCTTGGCCCGCAGAGCCATGGCCTTACCAATTTCGGCTGCGACGGCCAATACATATTGGAGATCTGCACTGCCATCCTCGCTTTGAGGTGTGCCCACGCAGATGAAGGCCGCATCGGCGTTCACGATGCCAGCACTCATATCCTGGGTAAAACTCAGGGAACCAGAGGCTTGGTATTTCGCAAGGAGTTCATCCAGGCCAGGTTCGTAGATGGGGCTGATGCCCTTGCGAAGCTTTTCGATCTTCGCGGCATCCACATCCACGCCAATCACGTGATGACCTGAATCGGCAAAGCCTGCTGCAGCCACAAGGCCCACGTATCCCGAACCAATGATCAAAACCTGCATGGAATCTCCAGAAAAAGGAAACGATGGAAATCGCGCCGAAAGCCAGTGTACCCGGGGCCATCAAAGGGCGCGAGCCCTGGGACCTGCCCTGAAACCTCCCGTGGTCGCGGCTCCCTGGGGCGCACTCCTTGCTAAGATGATTCACAGGAGGACCCATGCTGTTCATCGCCATGCTCGAAGGCCAGGGCGTCAATCTTTGGGAAGTGGTGCGCCATGGCGGCACCGTGGCCAAGATGGTGATGCTGCTGTTGGCGGTCTTCAGCATCCTGAGCTGGGTGGTGATCATTCAAAAGGGACTGCTGTTGGCCCGCAGTCGAAAGGTGACCGAAAGCTTTCGTGCTGCCTTTCGCCGATCCACCGATTGGCGTGAATTGAAACAGACTGCCGCGACCTTTTCCCTGAGTCCCATGGTGGGCTTGTTCAGTGCGGGTTACACCGAAGTCACCTATCAGCTGCGCGCCACGCCCACCTCGGGCGAGAAGGCCCAGATCAAGAGCATGGAAGCGGTGGAGCGCAGCCTGCAGCGTTCCTCTGTGGTTGAAATGGGACGCCTGGAAAAGGGTTTGGGCATCCTCGCCACCATCGCGGCGGTGAGCCCCTTCGTTGGCCTATTCGGCACGGTGTGGGGCATCATTGATGCGTTTCGTGGCATTGGCACCACCGGCAATGCCAGTCTCGCCACCGTGGCCATCCCCATTTCCGAGGCCCTGGTGGCCACGGCCCTGGGTCTCGTGGCGGCCATCCCAGCCCTGATGGCCTACAACTTTTTCCAGGGGCAACTCAAACAATGGCAAACCGAACTTGACGATTTTGCCCTGGAATTCATTAGCCTTTCCGAGCGGAATTTCACCTAGAAAGGCTTCGGCCATGACCTGCGCAACGGCACCAGTGTTCTGGGCTCCCCAGCAGCGGCTGCCGATTCCTTTGCAACGCTTTGTCAGGGTTCGGCTCGAAGCAGCCTTGGAGCAGCCCAAGGATCGAGCTCTCCTGATTTGGCCCACCGTGCTGGGCGCGCCACGCCTTCGGGAAACCCACCCCGGCGGGGTGGGCGAGGCGGAGCTTCTTCAGCAAGCGGGCCGTATGTTGGCAGCACTTGGCATCACAGATCCCGAAGCAGTCTGGCGGGAAACCTTGAATGCGTACCCGGACACTGCGGACCGGGGGCCGGATGGTTGGCTGCCCCAGCGCATCTGGGAGCCACTCGCACCTCAGATCAGTCTTCGCTGTGGGGTGATCCTCCTGGCGCTCACCGGGCAACCCGAGGATGACCGTTACCGTTTGGCATCGGGCGTCACCCTTTTCAATTCAGCCCTCTTTCACGAATGCCATGATGCTCTGGAAGGGCTCTGGACCGTGGCTTCAGGGGATCTCAAGAAAGGCCTCCAAGGCTTGATCCTCCTTGCGGCGGGCTTTTATCATCAGCAGCGCCAGGATGTTGGCGGCATGATGAGCCTTTGGCGGGATGGCCTGAAAGCTCTGGCGAGTTTTGAGGGCGAGGTTCCGACGCCCTGGGGACGGGTGGATATCGCTGAGTGTGTGGATAACGTGGAACAGCGGCTTCAGTGGCTGCGTTCTTTGGATTCCGAAGCCCCTGTGGATGGCTTATGGGATCTGCCTCGACCGGAATGGACGCTGAAATGATCGCCTGCGATGTGCTGGTTCTTGGTGGTGGCATCGCGGGATGCACGGCAGCGCTCCGAGCTGCGGAGTTGGGCGCTGATGTGATTCTGGCTGCCAAGGATGCCCTGGGTGATTCCAACACATCCTGGGCGCAGGGTGGCATTGTGGGACTGCCGCCCGCGGCTTTTGGCGATTCTCCAGAGTTGTTGGCTGCCGATATTGAAGCTGCCGGCGCGGGGCTGTGCCGACCTGAGGCCGTGCAGCTCCTCGCGGAACAGGGCCCGAAGCTCTGTCGGGATCTGCTCTGGAAACAACTGGGGGTGCCCTTTGATCTCGGCGAGGATGGCGGCATCGCCCCCACTGCGGAGGCGGCCCACTCCGCTCGGCGCATCTACCACGCCAAGGATGCGACTGGCCTGGCCATCCAGGACACCCTCAACCAAGCGGTGAAAGCCCATCCGCGCATTCGCTTGCTGGAGGGCAGAACCCTTGTGGATCTGCTCACCACTCCTCACCATGGCCGCGATCCCCGGGGGGTCTACGACCCCATTCACGTGTGGGGCGCTTACCTGCTAGATGGCGCCTCCCGGAAGGTGGAACTGGCTCGGGCCAAGCGCACCGTGCTTGCCACCGGCGGCCTCGGCTACTTGTATTTGCACACCAGCAACCCACCAGGGGCCACGGGGGATGGCCTTGCCGCGGCCTATCGAGCCACGGCCCGCATCGTGAATTGCGAGTACATCCAGTTTCACCCCACGACCCTGTATGTGCCCCACAAGCCTAGAACCCTTTTGACAGAGGCGTTGCGGGGCGAAGGTGCCCACCTGGTGAATCGCAAGGGCGAGCGCTTCATGGAGAAGTACGCGCCGGACCAAATGGAATTGGCCCCCGGGATGTGGTGAGCCGGGCCATCTTCCAGGAAATTGCGACCACGGGTGATGTGTGTGTCTTCCTGGACCTGTCGCCCGTGGCCCAGCGCTTAGACCTGGAGGCACGGTTCCCCAAGGTGCTGGCCACCTGCCGGGCCGAAGGCTTCGAGCCCCTCCGCCAGCGCATTCCTGTGGTTCCCGCCGCCCATTATTTTTGCGGTGGCGTGGCGGTTGACCTGGACGGCCATACCAGCTTGCCGGGCCTTTTCGCCGTGGGCGAAGTGGCCTGCACGGGCGTTCATGGCGCCAATCGATTGGCCTCCACTTCCCTGCTGGAAGGGTTGCTCTGGGGCTACCGCGCTGCGGAAGCAGCCATTCGGGAATGTGAAACCGCCGAGCCGCCCCGAGCCGAAGCCATCCAACCCTGGATTCCCGCCAGCGGGCCTGAGGCCGCGGATCCGCTGCTCATCGAGCAGGATTGGACCAACGTGCGGACCACCCTCTGGAACTACGCAGGCATCGTGCGGACCAAGGCTCGGCTCGAGCGGGCCCGGGGCGACATGGGTCACCTCTACCACCGCATCGAGGCGTTCTACCGCGAAGCACCCCTTTCCCGGCCCATTCTGGAACTACGGAATGGCATTACCTGCGCCCGCTTGATCCTCAAGGCGGCGCTCCTGAATCCCGAAAGTCGCGGGTGCCATTACCGCGTGGATTGAGTTATTTGAGCGGCCACACGCCGGCCCCTTGCCGCAGGAGCACGGGTTCGTCCTGCGTAAGGTCCACCACCGTGCTGGCGAGGCCTGCGGGCTCGCCACAATCCACCACGAGATCCAGGATGTTGCCAAGTTCTTCCTGGATTTCCCAGGCGCTGGTCAAGGGCTCTTCACCGGCCCGGTTGCAACTGGTGGTGATGATGGGCTCGCCCACCAGGCGCGTGATGGCCAGGCAGAAGGGATGATCAGGAATGCGCAGGCCGACGGTCTGCTTGTTCTGCAAATGGCGCGGCACTTCCCGACTGGCAGGCAGCACGGCGGTGTAGGGGCCGGGGAACATCTGCTTGAGGATGCGGAAGGTGGCGGTATCCAAATGCTGCGTATACCGACAGAGCATGGAAAGATCCGCGCAAAGGATCGACATGGGTTTCTTGGGGTCGCGCCCCTTCAGCTCCACGATGCGATCCACGGCCTTTTTCCGTGACACCAGGCAACCCAGGCCAAAGAGCGTATCCGTGGGATAGGCGATCACACCATCCTTCTGCAGCAGCTCTGCGATGCGATCAAGGTGGCGTTGCTGGGGCGTTTCGGGGTGAAGGGTGACGATCATAGTGCTTCTAGCTTAGCCCACCGGGCCCTGCCATGGCTCGGGTGCTGCGCCGGGCGCTGGAAAAACCGTTCGGCCAAATCAGGATGCAGAGGTTGCGTAACGCCGCTGCGCCGGGCCTGGAGCGCCAGGATGGCAATGACGGTGAGGCCATCAGCAATCTCGCCGGCCTGCACCCGGCGCAGACAGTGTTCAAAGGGTTCCCGATGGACGCGCAGTTCTTCTTCGTCATCGGGTTGATGACCATGGACATCGGCCAGACCAGAGGCCAGGAACAGAAAGGCTTCTTCGTCAGTGGAGGAATTGCTCAGGTTGGAATAGGCCAGGGGCTCCCAGGTTTCCGCGCGCAGATTGGCCTCCTCAGCCAGTTCGCGCTGGATGCATTCAAAGGGCGATTCGTGCTCCTCACCGCCGCCTTCCACGATTTCCCAGGAGTAGCATTCCAGGGGAAATCGCCATTGGCCCACCAGGATGACCTGGTCCTGCTCATCCAGGGCGAGCACGCCGCAAGCGGTACGACGGAAACCGCAAATGGGATAGCGACCCTCAACGCCTTTTCGATGGCGAAAACGATCTTCCCGGAGGCGAATCCAGGGCGAGTCAAAAAGCAGGTTCCGCTCCGTAACCGTGTAGGGATTTGGCTGCTCGGGGTCAGGCAAGGGGGGCAGGTTGGCCATGTCTTTAATGTAACGAAGAACGCCCGCACGTGCGGGCGTTCTTGGAAAAGAGGTGAGACTAGCGGCGCAGGCCGAGACGCTCGATGAGGGTGGCGTAGCGGGGCTTGCTTTCGCGCTTCAGGTAATCCAGAAGGCGACGGCGCTGGCCGACCATGATCATGAGGCCGCGGCGGCTGTGGTAATCCTTGGTGTGGATCTTGAAGTGCTCGGTCAGCTCGTTGATGCGCTTGGTCAACAGGGCAACCTGGACTTCAGGGGAGCCAGTATCCGTGGCGTGAACCTTGAAGTCGTCGATGATGATGGTTTTTGCTGCAGTGCTGAGGGCCATGGTGGCTCCTTTTCGGGGTTCGCCCGTCACCTGTCTCGCAGCCCCGTGCCGCAAGAAGGTCCTAGTCCGGAGGGGCCGGACGCCCTTTTCAATCGTTGCTGTATTTCATATTCAAAACGGCACCACCGGTGCCGTTTTGAGGTGGTGCGGATAGAGGGACTCGAACCCCCACGACCGTGAAGCCACTAGTACCTGAAACTAGCGCGTCTACCAATTCCGCCATATCCGCAAAGACCAGCAGCAGCTCCCTCAAGAGTCTGCCAACGGGAACACCAAGACTAGCGCGGGGCAGGGCTTGGATCAAGCATAAAAACCGCCGTCACCACTCCCGATAGGGCACGCCGTTGGAGCCTGTGCCAGTGGATTGACTATGCACGTCGTAGACATTGCCGCCGCTCCAACTGCTGCTGCCGGGATCGTCGGTGATGGAGCGGAGCCCCCAATCCGGCTTGCCTGTGAAGGGATCCAGCGGGATTCGCCGCAGGAAACGGATCTTCATCGAGGCTTTGCTGGTCTGGGCGCCTTCAACCAATACATCCAGGGATTCTGGGTAGCCGTTGTTCTCTACGGGCGGCGCCTTGATCTTCTGCTGTTCGGCCTTCAGTTTGTAGTCGTCGATGGCGGAGCGAATCTCGCGGAGGGCTCGCTGGAGTTCCAGTTCCTTCTGACGGCGCACGCCATTCTTGGCCATGGGCACCACGGCCGAGGCAAGGATTAGGAGCACCGTGGCCGTGACGGCCATTTCGAGCAGGGTGAAGCCCCGGGAGCGTTTCGACATGGTTGAGCTATTCCACCGTTACGAGTGAGTTCACCACCCGGGCAGAGATGGGATTGGCACCCGCCAAGTATTTCCCGCCCTGCACCAGCACAGGGGCGTTGCCCGGGGCCAGCCCTTCCAGTTCCAGGGTGGCCAAGGTGCCACTGTCCGAGGCACTACCGGTGCGCGAGAAGGTCACTTTCAGCAGGCCGTCCTTGCCGAGGGTCTGTTGGAGGGTGCCCGATTCCGCGGTCAGGAAATCGCCTGCCACCAAACTGTGAAACTTCAACTTCGGATCGATACGGATTTCCATGGTGCCGCTGGTGAGGCCCTTGCCATTGCTCACCAGGAGGTTCAACTGCACCCGCTCGCCCTTGACCAGGGGCGTGAAGACCGGGGCCAGGAAGATCACCAGGCTGCCTTCATCGGGATTGGCTGCGGGCTGTTCGGCCTCGGGCTTGGGCAGGGTGGGTTCTGTGGGGGCCACCGGGGGTGCGGGAACGGCCGGGGTGTTGGCGGGGTCCGCAGGCTTGGGCATGGGTTTGGGCTCAGGCAGTGCGGCCGCGGGTTTGGTCAGGGGTTTGGCCAGAGGCTTGACTTCAGGCTTCGCGGCGAAGGGGCCCGCCTTGGAAGTCGCCAGATCGGGATCAAAGGCTTCCCAGTCTTCGGCCTGGATATCGGGCTTGCGCACGATGACAGCGCGGATGGTCAACAGCACATCCGTCTTGGCCTTCTGGCTGCGGTTGCTGCCCAGAAGGTTGCCGATGATGGGGATATCCGTGAGACCCCAAATTCCCTGCAAGCTCTTTTGCTCTTCTTCCTTGAGCAGCCCAGCGAACACGGCTGTTTCGCCATCCTGCAGGCGCGCCCAGGTTTCGATGATGCGCTGGCCAAGGTCAGGACGACCGGGCGTGGAACCGCTCTTCAGGGTTTTTACCTCGGACTTGATCTTCATGGTGACATCACCATTGAAGTGGACCCGGGGTTCTACCGTGATCTTCACACCCACTTCTTCGTAGCTGTACTGGGTCTGGGAGGCGCCATTCAGATAGCTGCTGGCAGCGCTACCCGCGGCTGTTCCCGCAGCGCCCCCCAGCCCGGAAAGGCCAATGGAGGATTGCGTCGTCGAGATTTTTTCGCCGATGTTGATATCGCCCTTTTCGCCGGAAACCACGCGGATGTTGGGGCTGGCTACCAGTTTTGCGTCGCCGCTGCTTTTGAGCGCATCCAGGGCGAGGTTGGGGAACAGGAAGCGGATATCCGAACGGCTGATGCGTGTGCCGCCCTTGTTCTGATTGGGGGCGCCCGTGTTATCGATGGTGCCACCGATGCGGTAGATGCCGGTGGTGTCGCCAACCCCAAGCACAGGCAGCAGGCCCACTTGGTCAAGGCTATTCTCGGTCACTTCCATGAGTTCGAGGTAGACCATCACCTCAGCCTTGGCCTTGTCCAATTGGCTGACGATGCGCCGGGCGATGGTGAGTTCCTGGGGCTTGGCCTTGATGGTCACGGCGTTCAGACGCTTATCCGTGAACACCTTGAGCTGCGGCATGAGCTGCTGGAAGATCGAACGCACATCGTTGGGATCGGCATTCGAAAGATAGAACGTCTTGATGAGCTGGTTTTCGAACTGATCCTTGAGGGGGCCGGTGTTCTTGAAAACCATGATGGTGTTGGTGTCGAGGGTCTTGTACAGCAGATCGTTCTGCAGCATCAAGGTGTCCAGGATCCGCTGAAAGCTGAGGCCTCGCAGATCGGCTGAAATCTGGGAATCCTGAAAGGAGGTATGCAGGATGATGTTCACGCCCGAATTCTTGCTGAGGGCCGCAAAGATTTCCTTGAGGCTGGTGCGCCGGGAGAAATTGAGATCCATACCTTCCAGTGAACGGGGGTTGAGATTCACCGCTGGTTGCAACTCCGCCTTGGCGCGCTGGGCTTCGATGCTTTCTTCCGCATCCTCCTGCAGCTTCTTCTTTTTCGCGGCCATCTCCAGATTCATGATCCAATCCGCCGCCACGGCATTGGCGGGATCCAGCACGGCCGCCTTGCGGACTTCCAGATAGACCTGATCTTCCTGGCCGCGCTTCTGGGCCTCCCGGGCGCGCACCAGATGCATTTCCGCGGCCCTGGCCGCCGCTCGGCGATAACCGATCTTGGCCGTGATGTTGTTCGGCGAACTTTTCAGCACGTTCTGATAAGCCGCTACGGATTCCTCGAAACGGCCTTCGTCAAAGGCCTTGCGGGCCCGGTGCAGGGTGCACCCCAGGCTGGAGAGCAGGATGGCCACAGCTGTGGCTGAGAATCCCAGCGTGCGGAGCAGTGTGAGTCGTTTCGGCATGGGTTCCATCCGGGTCAGAATTCGTTGGTGGCCGCGTTGCCGCGGGGGCCGCCGCCTGCGTCGGTCGCTTCAATGCGATGACGCATGTCGGGGTATTTAAGGTTCTGGAATTCCGCAAAGGTATCCGTGAGGTTGGCCAATTTCCATTGATCGCCAAAGGTTTCCCCCAGCTTGATGGAAACGGCTTCCTCGTTTTTCACAAAGGCGCCGATGCGCCCCACGGATTTCCGCTCCAGGTAGCCCAGGTAACGCAGCACCTGGGGACGGGTGGCATAGGCGCCATCCTTGGCCTGGCGGTCGGCAATGGCCTTGAGTTCGGCTTCCGTGGGGGGGGTGGGTGGCGGCGGCAGGGGCAAAGGCGGTGGTGGCGGGGGTGGTGGTCCGTCAAACAGGAAAACATCCCGGTACATCCGGGCCTCGTCCGGGAGTTCTCCAGCCTTGCCGAGCCGCGCCAGATCCGGGAGTTTTTCCAGGGACTGCAGTGTGCGATTGCTTTCCTGGCTCGCCAGGCCCGGATTGCTGATGACCTTGCGGGGCTTGGCCTTGGGGGCGTCGGGCCAGAGCATGAAGACCATGAAGGCCAGGGCCAGGGCAAAGGCGCCCAGCCCCGCCTGGGTTTTTCGGTTCTGTTTCAGTTCTTCAAACCAGGCCATGCCCTGGCCTGAATTCCCGGTGCGGGGGGTGCTCATGCTTCCTCCCCGGCCGGATCAGCCTTGGTGATGCCCGTGCGGCGGAAGGCCCGCAAGGTGATGGTGAGCCGGGCGCCTTCGGGCGATTCTTCCAGCTTGCCGTTGGCTAGGCCAAAGGGCAGTTTGCTTTTCTCCAGGGCAAACATGAAGGCTTTCAGGTTCGTGTAGATCCCCGAAGCCACGAACTCGACATCCAGGGCTTCCAGATCGGTGCCCTTGGCGCCTTCCCGGGTGGGCGTTCCATATTTCACCGCCTGAATTCGGGTGCCACTGGCTGCCGAAAAATCGTAAAGAGCGCGGCTCAGCTTCCACTTCAATTGGCCTTCGTTTTCCTGGGAGAGGCTACCGAGGGTCTCTTCCATGCGCTCCCGGCTGATGCGGAGGTTTTCAACCCGGGTTTTCAGTTTGCCGAGCTCGGCTTCCTGGGCGTTCAGCGTGGCTTTGGCAGCTTGGGCCGCTTTTTCCTGCTGAATGCGTTTCTGGTTGGCATCGGGCAGCAGCACCACGGCAACGGTGAGGGCGGCCAGCAGCAGCACTAGGCCGCCCACGAGCCGGTAGGTACTGGGGCGAAGCGTGCGGTTCATCGCCTCACCTCCTGGTCGGGTCGATTAAGGGCCCGGGGGCGACGCCGAGGCCCCTGATCTTCGGGGTCCAAGGGGCGCGGGTCGCGCAACGGGCGGGCGGGCGTGGTCTGGGCACCCATATCCACGGTGATGCCTGGACGGGGCGCACTTGGCCCTGGAGTGGCCTTGGGCAAGGGGGGAGGCGTCACGGCCGTGGCCGTTGGCTTTGGTTTCGCAGGCGGCAAGGCCACAGGCTTGGGGGCCGCTGCCACCTTCCGTGCAGGACCGTATTTGGGCAAGGGCAGGTAAGTCGGAGGGGTGGCGGAAAGGGGCAGGGTGATCTCGAATTCAATGCCGCCGCCCTGGCGCTCGGATTCCCGTTCCAGAATCATCTGGGCGAAGTAGGGATTGCCATGAATGGAATCCACAAAGGCCGTTTCCGCTTCCCGGGTGCGGGCTTCCCCCTTCAACTTCACGACCACTTGCTGATCGGAGCCACGGCTGCGCTGCAACCCGCGCACCCTGACATCCTGCACCAGGCTGCGTTCCAATTCCGCGGTGAGGCGGGACCAGGGGCTGCTGCGCTCCACCAGGATTCGTTCCGCCAGCCGCCAACGGGGCAGTTCCTTCTGCACATTGATGGCCTTCAATTGATTCTGGATGGCGCTCTGCTGAGCCAAGCTTTCCTGGGCTTGGCGGGAGAGTCGGATGGCTTCCTGTCCCTCGAGATCAGCCTTGTGGTAGGCCCGCCAGGTCAAGCCACCCACGGTGAGCAAGGCCAGGAGGCCAAGGCCCAGCGCGGACCAACCCACAATGAGGTGCTGGCGGCGCCAGAAGCTAGGCGGTGGCGCCAAATTGAGTTTAAGGACCGGAATGGCCATCAGAGAGCCTCCTGAGCCAGGATTTCAGGCTGGAGGAGATGATGGGGAAGCTCGCTCTCCGGCCAGGAAGGCGCACCCCAGATCCAGAGTTCCTGGGGTGGTCTGGATTCCCGGTGCATGTAGGCCGCCGTGGGCGCGATGCGCTCTTGCATCCAGGTGGCGGGATCGGCCGGATCCGCCCACTGCCGCAGGAGCGTAAGGGTGCGTCCCCAGGCCGCCAGAGTCCCCGTGTAACCGCCCTGGGGATGGGGGCACAGCGACAGCAGCATACCCGGCATGTTTTGGCTGGGTGCAAGGCGATTGTAGAGATGGAGCCACCGGGGCAGGAGGCTATGCATGGGCCGGCCCAGGCGGAGGGCCGTCTGGAGCCAACTGTCCCGAATATCCTCGCGGATGCCAGCCAATAACCACGAACCTTCTCCCAAAGCCAGAGCCTGGACGGAATAGGGCGATTCCAGGGCCAGGCTGGAGGTGAACTTCCAGCGGAAGAAGGCTTCCTGGGCCTCGATGCCGGTGGGCAGGGCTACCACATCGCGCAGGAGCACCGAAGGTGCCCAGAGATCATCCACCACCCAAGAGGTGGCCCCCTGGGGCAGTTCCTGCAAAACCTTGGCGATCTGGTCTTCCTGGGGTAACCCATCCAGGGGCAAGGTTTTGCCGCCCGCAGTCAGCCGATGGGGTTCCATCCAGACCACGGAAGCGGGGCTGGCCTTGAGGTTGAAGCCACTCACTGGATCCCCTTCGGAAGGCGCCCAACCCGGAGATTTATCCAGGTCATGCGCGAATATGTAGGAAGGGGGGTCACGGGAACTCCAGAAACAGGGAGAATGACAGTCTATCGTCCCGGGCCTTCAGATCCCAAGGGTCCTCCGCTCGGTTAGTGATGGAATGTTTGGGAGATTGGTTCCCGCTGGAGCGTGAGATTGCGTTTAATTGCCCTAGAACTGCACGGATTCAAATCCTTCGCGGATCCCCAGAAGCTTGTTTTTCCAGGCGGAATGACAGCGGTGGTGGGGCCTAACGGCTGCGGCAAATCCAATATTTCCGATGCCCTGGCCTGGGTGCTGGGCGAGCAGCGGGCCACCCTCCTGCGCGGCAATGACATGTCCGATGTCATTTTCGCGGGCACCAGCGAACGCAAACCCCTGGGCATGTCCGAAGTCAAGCTCACCCTGGAAATGCCCGATCCGGCCCTGCCTGGCACCACCAAGGAAGTGGTCATCTCCCGCCGCCTGTATCGGGATACGGGTGGTGAATACCGCATCAACGGCCGGGAAACCCGACTCAAGGACATCCAGGATCTGCTGATGGATACGGGCATGGGCACCCGGGCCTACAGTTTCATCCAGCAGGGGCAGATCGACCTGATCCTGTCCACCAAGCCCAAGGACCGGCGCTCCCTGCTTGAGGAGGCCGCGGGTATCACCCGCTATAAACTGCGCCGCACCGATGCGGAGCGTCGCCTGGAGGACACCCGTTCCAACCTTCTGCGACTCGACGACATCTTGCATGAACTGGGCAAGCAGCAGGAATCCTTGAAACGCCAAGCCTCCAAGGCGCGCCGAGCCCAGGAACTGGATGCCGCCATCAAGGCCACCCAACGCATTCTGCTGGCGGGCAAGGCCATGGAACTGGACGAAGCCAAGGCCCGGATAGTAGAGCAGCTCGATACGCTGGAACGGGGCATTGCGGCCCTCACAGCCCAGGCGTCGGAGCGGGCCAGCGAAGTCGAGGCCCAGCGCCACATTCTGGATGAACTCAATCACGCTCAGGATGGCCGCAGCCGAGCCATTCTCGCCCTCGATCAACGATTGAGCCTCGCGGATCAGGACCGTGGGTTTCAGGAAGAACGCATCCTGGAAAACCAGCAACAACAGGCGCTATTGCGGGATCGACTGCAGGAACTTTCCACCCGCTCAGGCGATAGTGATGCCGAGATGCTACGCCTCCAAGTGGCCTTGCAGGAATCGGAGACCGTGCTGCAGGGCAAGGACAGCCTGGTGGCCGAGGCCGAACAAGCCGTGGCCTTGGCCGGGGGTGGTCTGCGCCAGGTCGAGGCGGAGCTGAAAGTGCTCCGCGCCCGCCGGGTGGAGGCTGAACGAGCAAGCCTCGCCATCCAGCGGCAACGCCAGGTGGTGCACCAGCAGATCGCCCAGATGGAAGGCCGGCTGGATGCCCTGAACCACGAAGAATCCGTGCGAGCGCCTCGCCTGGAGGGCTTGCAGGCCGAAGAACAGCGGTTGTCTCGCACCGTGGAAGGGGCTGAAGCCCAGACCGAACAGATTGAAGAGGCCGTGCAGGTGCAAGCCTGGCTGCACGGGGAAGCCCAGGAAACCCATCGCCAGGCCGCTCATGCCCTGCGCGAGGCCGAAGGTGCCCTGGATGCCGAGGAACGCCGTCTGAAGCAGCTTAACGATGGGCTGAGGCAGGTCACGGGCTCCGAGGAAGTTCAGAAAGCCCTGGCCTGGTTGAAGGCCAAGGGCGAAGAGCCTCGTTCCCTCTCTGAAATTCTGGTGGTGGACGAAGCCGTACGGCCCGATGTGGAACGCCTGCTCGGGAACTGGCTCCAGGCCGTGTGCCTGGGAGCCTCAGCCCTGGACGCCCTGGGTGAAACGCCAGGCCAGTTGCAGGTGGCGTTGGCGGACCCTGTGGACCCACCGGAGGCACCGGAAGGTTGCGAGCCCATGGCTCCCTGGCTGAGGTGGCGAAGCGGCGCTCCCCACCTTCTGGAAGCTCTGTTCCAGCGCACCTACCGCTGCTCGGACGCGGCCCTTTCGAAGCTCGCCGAAATCCATCCGGGGCTGGGCTTCATTTCCCCTCGTTTGGTGAAACTCCCCTTCGGTCCCATTCAAGTGGGCGTGGTAGCGCCGGAAGCCTCGCCCCTCAAGCTCCGCGCTGATCTGGAGGCGTGTCGCCGAGCCCGGGAAGAATGGCTGGAGCAGGTGGAAGCTTTGGAAACCCAGGTTAAATCGCGCCTGACCAAGCTCCAGGAAAGCATTGAACGTTCCCGGGAAATGGAAGAGGACCGGCTGCAAAGCCGCCGAAATTTCGAAGATCTAAAAGGGCGCCAGGCTTCGGTCAAGGCTCAACTCAAGGAAATCCAGGAAGCGCAAGAGCGGGCCGACCAGCAATGGGAACAACTGGAAAAGGAAATCGAGGCGCTGCGGACCCAACTGCGGGACCTGGAAGCGCCCGAAGAAAACCCAGAAACCGCCACGCTCACCGAAGCCATTCACGCCACCGAAATCCATCAGCACCAGGCTCAGGCCGAACTGGAACAGCGGCGTCAGGCATTGATGGAAGCCACCCAGATTCGCGCGTCGGCCTGGGCCGACCGGGATAGTTTGTCCCGCCAGGTGCTCCAGGTGCAACGCGGTGCCTACGACCTGGAGGCCGAGAAAAAGCGGATCCAGGACGACATCGATCAGGCCGGGCAGCGGGCGGAGCAGGCCTCTCTGCGCATGACGGAACTGGAGGAAGAAACCCAGCAACGCCTGCGGGAACGGCAGCTCTTGGTGGACCGCCAAACGCTGGCACAGCCCGAACTCGAGCACGTTGCCGAAGAACTTCGCGTGCACGAACGGCGCGCACGTGAACTGCAGCAGGCCCTCGAAAACGCCCGGCAATTGCATCAGGAATGCTTGATTTCCGGTGCCCAGGTTCAGGGCAGTCTCGACACCATGGCCAAGGAAATCGAACTGGCCCTTTCGATGACCGTGCCCGATTTCATCGCCTCGGTTTCCGAAGCGGAACGCGAAGCCTGGAGCCAAGGTGAACTGGTGCACCAGACAGCCTTCACCGAGTACCAGGGCCGCCGCATGGATTTGGGCAGCGTGAATCCCCTGGCCATTCAGGAACTGGAAGAGGCCGAATCCAGGCTCACCTTCATGAACCAGCAACGCGGTGATGTGATGGAGGCCATCGGCAATCTGGAAGCCACCATCAAGGAAATCAACGCCACCAGCGAAGAACGTTTCCGTGAGGCCTTCGATTTCGTGAACGCCCGATTCACCGAGGTTTTCAGGGAAGTTTTTGGCGGCGGCACCGCGCATCTTTCGCTGCAGGATCCCAAGGATCTGCTTGAATGCGGCATCGAGATCACCGCTCAGCCCCCCGGCAAAACCGCGAAGACACTCACCCTGCTTTCCGGCGGCGAAAAAGCGCTCACGGCGATCTCGCTGCTCTTCGCTATTTTTCAGTTCAAGCCCAGCCCCTTCTGCGTGCTGGATGAAGTGGACGCGCCCCTGGACGAGGCCAACGTGGGACGCTTCGCCAAACTGGTGCAGCGCATGAAGGCCGAAACGCAGTTCATCGTCATCACCCACCAGAAACCCACCATGGTGGCGGCCGATACGCTGTATGGCGTCACCATGGAAGAACGCGGCATCAGTCGGCTGGTCAGTGTGCAGTTGCGGGATGCCCAACAACTGGTGTGAACCCGGACCGTCATATCTTCGTCACAACCCCGTTGCCAAGTCGCCCGAAAGACCTTCCAGATGTCAACGCGAAAGAAACTGGAAATTGTGGAAAACCTTTTGGGGGGTCCGGGGCGAGGTAACTCCAAATCCGATTATTTAAATCGTTTGGTTTCAGTAAAATGCATAGTCGCGATGTAAATAGTGCATTGTTTCGAAGTGGTAGAGATTGCGGGCTTTATGGGGCAGCAGGGGTGGATATCCGCAAGGTTTTCCGCATGGGCTGTTAATCCTTTTGTGCCAGCATTAAAACGCCTCCTATTCCCATCGTAACTGCGGCATAGCCGAAGCCCCAGGTGGGGTGGAGCGTCCATAGGCCGCCCACCACCAGGCTTGAAACCAGGTCACCGCCACCATTGACGCCGCCCAGCAAGCCAAAGGCCAGGCCGCGGTGCTCCATCGGCGCCATCTCGCCGGTGGTGGCGCCTTCCAGGGTGTCCTGCACGCCGTTCACCAACCCCGCCAAGCTGAATATCAGCCCCAGCATGGGCAGGGTGGCCATTCCTCGGGCGAAACAAACCATGAGCAGAATGGGCACCGCCACCGAGAGAAGGTAGGCGCCGCCCAGGATCTGACGATGGCTCCGGAAACGATCCGCCAGGGCGCCCGAAGGGTAGGTGGAAAGGGCATAAACCACGTTGTGCAACACGTAGAATAGTCCTCCCCAGGTGGCTGCCTTGGCGAAGCCCAGGCTGGGGGTTAACAGCTGGGTGGCGGCAAGAATCAGCAAGGTATGGGCGTAATCGCCCGCCCCAAAGACGCCCACGCTCACGAGATAGCGCCGAAAGCGCTGGGGCATTTGCCCGATGGCATGCCGAAAGGAGAGTAGACGAGGCTTGCTGCGGGCGCGTTCCCGCACAAGCCACGCGAAGGCTAGCCCCGAGAGCACACCGGGCACCAGGGTCCAGGCGATTAGGGTTCGATGGAGGCCCAGCGCTGGCAAGCCATGGGAAGAGCCCCATCCCAGCAACAGCACGGCGGTCAGAGGCCCCAGAATGGCCCCAAGAGTGTCACCAAAACGATGGAAGCCGAAGGCTCGGCCCCGGGCCTCGGCGGGGATGCTATCGGTCAGCAAGGCATCGCGCAGGGGCCCCCGTATACCGCGCCCCAACCAACCGAAAAATTTTCCAAACAGGATGAGGGGCCACCCCGCCGCCAGGGCAATGATCCCCGAAGCAACGCCGGTGGCCACATAGCCGCCCACCACAAGACCCTTGCGCCGTCCAAGGCGATCGGAGAACCAGCCCGCGCCCAGCTTCATGAAGCTGGAGGCTGCGTCCGCCAAGCCTTCCACGGCTCCCAGAGCCAGGGGAGGCAGCCCCAGGGCCGCCATGAAGCCGGGCAGGAGGGTGCTTTGTGCTTCGTGCCCCAGATCGGAAAGAAAGCTGGTGATGGCCATGCCCCACACGGTGGCATTCAGCCATTTGGGTGAGGTTGGCAGTGGTTCAGCCATGTTGGTTCCTCGCCACTATTTCGAAGTTTGGACGCGGTGCCCACCGTAGATGCCACGGTGGCCCACCAGGATGTAAGCCAGGAAGCAGGTGATCACCAGCGGGCCCGCAAACCCGATTCCAAACAGTTCGATCCCCATGAGCGTCGAGGCGATGGGGGTGTTGCTGGCCGCCGCAAACATGGCAATAAACCCAATGGCCGCCGTGAAGGAAATGGGCAAGCCCAACAGCGGCGCCAACGCCGAACCCAGCAAGGCGCCAATCACGAAGAGGGGGGTCACTTCGCCTCCCTTGAAGCCAAAACCAAGGGTGACCACGGTGAACAGGAACTTGGCGCCGAAGGCCCAGGATGGTACCGGGGCCTGGTTCCCGAACACCCGAGGCAACCAATTCGTGCCGAGGTTCAGGAATTCTGTGCTCTGGAAAACTCCCACCAGCGCGATGATGGCCAAGCCACCTGCAGCAGCCCGAAGGTAAGGATTGGCGATGCGGCGCCGGGTCCACTGGGCCAAGTCGTGGCTAAGATCCGAAAAAATGCCTGCTACCAAGGCTACGGGCAGGGCAAACAGCGCCACTTTCAAGGCCAGGGGCAGGGAAAGGGGCAGGGCGAGTGGATGGAATACGAAATGTTCGGCGCCCAGCCAGCGGCAGATGCCATCGGCCACGAAACTGGCGGTGCCGCAGATCAATAATCCCTCGTAGTGCATTTTGCCAATGGCAATCACTTCCATGCCAAAGATGGCGCCGGCCACCGGCGTGCCAAACAGCGAGCCAAAGCCCGCGGAAACTCCCGCCATGAGCAGCAGGCGCTGACGGGATTGAGTGAGCCCCAGCCAGGCCCAGGGCAGCTTTCCAATGGTGCGGGCCAGGCTGGCCCCCATCTGGATGGCCGTGCCTTCCCGCCCAGCCGACCCCCCGCCCAGGTGCGTCAGCAGGGTGCCGACCAATACCATCGGCGCCATTCGTGAGGGCACGCGGCCTTTGAATTCCAGCACTTCGTCCAGCACCAACGTGCTGCCGCCCTCGGCATCCCGGCCCCACCGCTGGTATATCCAGGCACTGATAACCCCAAACACCGGGAGGAGCGCCAACAGCCACAGATGTTCCATCCGCAGCTGAATCACCCGCTGCAACAACCACATGAAAAGAGCCGAAGCTGCACCAGAAAGCACGCCCACCACGGATCCCATGCTGAGATCCCACGCCGTTCTAGAAAGCCTCCACCGAAGTCCAAGCATGCGCGCCTCTCTAGCGATCCTACCTGATACCCTTGCCCCATGGCCAAGATCACCTCCTTGTTTGAATGCACGGCGTGCGGCGCGCGCTATCCGCGCACCATGGGCAAGTGCGGCGCCTGCGGCGCCTTTGACACCATCGAAGAAGTGAAAGGCAGCCTGCGCAAGGACCTCACCCGCAGCCGCAGCGCCTTCGCGCAAAGCCAGTACAGCGGGCCAGTGCCGCTGCTCGACGTGGAAACCAGCGATACGGAACGCACGCCCACGGGCATGGCTGAGCTGGATCGGGTGCTGGGTGGGGGTGTGGTGCCCGGCATGGTGGTGCTGCTCGGCGGTGAACCTGGCATCGGCAAATCCACGCTTGTGCTCCAATGGGCTGCCACTTCGATTGGCAACGTCCTGTATGCCAGCGGCGAGGAAAGTGAGCGCCAGATCAAGTTGCGCGCGCAGCGGCTGGGGGCGGAAAACCCAGGCATCCACCTGTTTGCAGAAACCGATGTGCGGCGCATTCTGGAAGTGGCCGAACAGATGAAACCCTCCCTGCTGCTGGTGGATTCCATCCAGACCTTGTTCGACCCCGATTTCGAATCCAGTGCCGGGAGCGTGAGCCAAGTGCGCGGTTGTGCGACCCTGCTGACGCGTTGGGCCAAGACCACCGGCACGCCTCTGGTGCTGGTGGGCCATGTCACCAAGGATGGCAGTCTGGCGGGCCCCAAGGTGCTAGAACATCTCGTGGACACGGTGTTGGCCTTCGAGGGTGATCGTCATCATCATCATCGGTTATTGCGGGCCTTGAAGAACCGCTTTGGCGCTGCTTTTGAACTGGGTGTTTTTGCCATGACGGGCAAGGGTCTGGTGGCCGCCGAAGGCAATCCCTTTTTCCTGGATGCGGAGCCCCGGCCCGGTTGCGCGGCCACCGTGGTGCTTTCTGGCACCCGGCCCATGGTGGTGGAAATCCAGGCCCTGGTCGCCTCAGCAGGCCTGGGCATCCCCCGACGCACCGCCCTGGGCATCGATGGCCAGCGACTGTCGATGCTCTGTGCTGTGGCCGAGCGGCGCGGTGGCGTGCAATTGCACGACCGGGATGTCTACGTGAACGTGGCAGGTGGTTTGGAAGTGGAAGATCCTGCTGCCGACCTGGCGGTCATTGCCGCCCTCACCAGCAGCGCCACCGGACGCATTCTGGCGGACAAGTGCCTTTTCATGGGCGAAGTGGGCCTCACGGGTGAAGTTCGCCCCGTGGCTCAGCTTCCCCTGCGTATCCAGGAAGGCGCCCGCCTTGGCTTCGAGCGCGCCGCTGTGCCCCGCATGGGTCTGGAAGGCGGCAAGGGCTTGGAACTCATCCTCGAACGAAGTGTGGAACGTCTGCGGAGCAAAGATTGGCTGAAGGCCAAGGCCGAAGAAGCAGCCAACGAAGACTATTGATCCCTTTGTGTGAGGTGAGCCATGCGTTCCATGACGGCCTATGCCGAACTCATTAAGCCCCTGGCGCAGGGCCAGCTGCGTCTGGCGGTGCGCAGTGTGAATCACAAGGGGCTGGAGTTGAACGTGCGCATGCATCCAGCTCTGTTTCCGCTGGAGAATGCCATTCGAGGGGCGATCCGGGAGGCTGCCAGCCGAGGCAAGGTGGATCTCACGCTGGAGGTGATGGACGAACCCAGTCTGGAACCACAACTGAATCGCCCCCTGTTGCGCACCGTGGCCAAGGCATGGCAGGAGGATGCGGAATGGCTGAACCTTCCGCCCCTCACGGCCGAGGCCTTTTTCCGGTTGCCAGGGGCTTGGCTGCCACCCACCTCGGATCTGGCCGAACGGTTGGAGTCGGCAGTGCTGGGTGGACTGCGAGACCTCCTACAAACCTGGAACGCGGGTCGAAGCCAAGAAGCCCATCGGCTCCAACCCTTTTTTGAAGAATCCCTGAAGCGTTTGCGCGCGCTGGCCGAGGCCATCAAGGTTGAAGCCGATGCCCAGGTGGTGGATTTGCCCGTTCAATACCAGCAAAAGCTCGATCAACTCCTCAAGGACGCCCAACTCCAAGGTCAGTTGCCTGCCGAACGGGTGATCGCTGAAGCCGGGGCCCTGGCCGAGCGCCAGGATGTGCGTGAGGAGCTGGTGCGGCTCCAATCCCACCTGGACGATTTTGCTGAGCGCTTGAAGAAAGGCCAGTTGGCCGGGAAAAGTCTTGATGTGTGGAGCCAGGAAGTATTACGAGAACTAAATACTTGCGGCTCAAAGTGTAAACGGATTGCCATGACCAGGGCCGTCATGGAAGCCAAGGGTGTGTTGGACCAGATTCGAGAACAAGGGGCGAATCTCGAGTAGTCAGCGCCCGTAGGTGCCCATCCAACTGGCCTCGGCCAGGATTTTCCCTTTCATGGCGTCGTCGAGTTGTTCCCGGGTGGCACCGGCGTCGAGGTCCAGAAATTGGGACAGAGCAAAGAGCTTGAAGAAATAGCGATGGGGCTTCCCGGGTGGTGGTGAGGGTCCGTTATACCCGAAACGGCCCCAGGTGTTGCGCCCCTGGCGTGAACCATCGGGTAGGGTGGGCGCCTTGGGCTGGTTTTCAGCGAGATTCAAAGTTCCCGGGGGCACATTGAAAAGGGTCCAATGGGTCCATAGGCCCATGGGTGCGTCCGGGTCATCCATGATAAATGCAAAGGCCCGCGTCTTTTCGGGAGCGCCTGTCCAGGAAAGGGCCGGTGAGATATCAATGCCATCTGCGGTCAATGGCTTGGGAATGGCCCCTTCGCGGGGGAAGGCCGTGAGATGGAGTTCCATGGTTGCCTCCCGATGCGATCTGCATCCCATCCAGTGGGTGCAGAGGGCAAGCACCACCAGCGGGAAAACAGATCGATTCATTTCATTCGGACTTCAAGGAACGCTGCATCAATCGTTTCACGGCCTCCTGAGGGTCGGCGCCCTTGATCAGGCGGGCAACCTCCAGGGTGATGGGTAATTCGATGCCGAAATGTTTGGCCAGGGAAAGGGCCGCTTCGGTGCTGTACACGCCCTCCACCACCTGTTCGCCCATGGACGCCGTGGCGTCCGCCGGGCTGGTGCCGCGTCCCACCATTTCCCCAAACCGTCGGTTGCGGCTCTGAGGTCCAGTGGCCGTCAGCAGGAGATCACCCATGCCCGCCAGCCCGGTGGCCGTTTCAGAGCGGCCGCCCAGCTTCTCCACAAGTCGGGTCATTTCGGCCAATCCGCGGGTGAGGAGGGCGGCACGGGCGTTGTTGCCAAAGCCCAAGGCTTCCACCAAACCTGCCGCGATGGCGAGGGTGTTCTTGAGGGCACCGCACAGTTCCACCCCCGCGATGTCCCGCGACAGGTAGAGGCGCAGTCTTGGTGTAGCGAGCAGCGCCTGGATCTGTCGAGCCCGTTCTTCCTCGATTTCGGGGGGCAGTGCCAACACGATGGCCGTGGGGAGTTCGCGGGCCACCTCGTCGGCAAAGGAAGGCCCCGAGAGCACCCCGATTGGAACCCCAAGAATGGGCCCCAGTGCCTCCGAAAGGCGTTGGTGCTTGACCTGCAGCAGGCCCTTGCTGACATGGATCAGGAGTTCCGGACGAAGGGTAGTGGCTACGGCCAGGCGTTGCCAGACGTCACCTGAAATCTGGGTGGGCAGGGCGCTGATCCAGATGGGGGCATGGAAAGCGGGTTCGGGATCCGACAACGGCACCACATTGGGTGGCAATTCTGCACCCGGCAACCGGGGATGGCGCCGGGTTTCCTCCAACTCCCGAACCGCCTCGGGCGGGTGTCCCCACAGGGCCACATGGGCGCCTTGCCGAGCCCAGGTCATGGCCAAGGCCGTGCCCCAGGCACCTGAGCCAAAAATGGCGATATCCAGCCTACGGTGATTAGGCATCGGGGGCCCCCTTCTTGCCTCCCCAAAGTTTGGCTTCCGTGCCTTGCAGCAAGCGCTGGATATTGGCCGCGTGCCGTCGCACCACCAGCATGGGCAGAAGGATCCAGGCCACCACCCCATATCGGGCGAGGTTTTCCATCAGGAAGGGCAGGCAAGCCCAGGCGCCAAATAGCCCCAGGGCCGTTGGAATCACCAGAAGCGCTGCCACCACGCTGCCCAGGCTTACATAACGGAAGATGCCCAGCAGCAGGGCAAAGGCGCCGAGGCTCGGCAGCACCATGGCCGGGTGGTAACCCAGGATCGCACCCAATGCCGTGGCCACGCCCTTGCCGCCCTGGAATTTCAGCCAAGGGGTGTAGATATGGCCGGCCGTGGCGGCCAACGCGATCCAGCTGAGGGCCTCGGCGGGATAGCCGAGGTGCTTAGCTAGAAAGACCGGAGCAAAGCCCTTGGCCGCATCCAGAACCAGGGTCAGGATGCCCAATCCCTTGCCGCCCGCCCGCATGACATTGGTGGCGCCGATGTTGCCCGAGCCCTGGGTGCGCACATCCCCTTTTCCGGCCAGCTTGACCAGAATCAGCCCGAAGGGAATGCTCCCGGCCAGGTAGGCACCCAGGCACCAGAGTAGGAAGGAGTAAAGGCTTGGCGTGTGCATTCATGCACTTTAGCGCAGCAGGCAGCGCCTTAGGAAATCCAAAGCCTGATGGGTGGAACGGAGCAGCACATCGGCGCGTTCGCCGGGGAAAAAACCGTTGAGGATCTGGGTTCCCGCGGGGCCAGCCACTGCAATGAAACTCGTGCCCGCAGGCGCAGGCCCGTCTTTGTCCTCTTCTGGTCCGGCATTACCGGTGATGGCCATGGCCCAATCGGCGCCCAGGCGCACTCGCATCCCTTCCGCCAGGGCACGGGTGACAGGTTCGGATACGGTGCCATGGGTGGCGATGAAATCTGGCGCAAGGCCCGCCAGTTCTGCCTTGGCCAGGGCTGAGTACACCACCGCCCCACCCACCAAGGCCTTGCTGCTGCCGGGAATCCCGGTGAGTAGCGCAGCCACTCGGCCGCCGGTCATGCTCTCGGCCAGGGCCAGCGTTTGGTCCCTCCGATTGAGCTGCTCCAGCACCGTGGCCTCCAAGGTGCCTGTGCCAGTGCAGATTCGATCTATTCCAAGTTCCGCCTCGTAGTCCGACTGGGCGGCCGCCAGTGCTTCAAGGTCAGTGCTGCGGGCCACCAGTTCCACCAAACCCAGACTCGCCAGGATCGACCAATCCAACCCACCATGCTTCTCGCGGAGGGCCGCAGTGCGCTCATCCAGTGCGCTTTCCCCGATGGACCCCACCAGCAGGCGCAACGTGTGAACGGGCTTGCCCGCAAGGGCACGAAGCCGAGGCTCCACCTGGTCTTCCCACATCCGTTTCATTTCCCGAGGGACGCCGGGAAACAACACAATTCGCGTGTCTGGATAGCCCGGGAGGTTTTCCCAAAGTAGGCCCGGGGCCGAACCAATGGGATTGGACAGGGCTTCAGCCCCCACCGGGATCAGCGCCTGCTTGAAGTTGCTGGGCGGGCAGGGGCGATTGCGGGTGCGAAAAAAGCCTTCGATCTGGGCGCGAATGTCAGGGTGTTCCACCAGCGGCGCATTCAGCACCTCGGCCCACAACTCCTTGGTGAAGTCATCAAAGGTCGGCCCCAAACCCCCTGTGCAAATGATCAGCTCCGAGCGTTCGAGTGCTTCCAGGAAGAGGCCGCGCAAGTCCTCACGGTCATCCCCCACCGCGCTCTTACGATGGAACGCCAGCCCCAGATCCGCCAACCGCTGCGCGATCCAAACTGAATTCGTATCCACCCGGGCCGAGGTGAGCAGTTCCGTACCGATGGCGATGGCTTCAATGCGCATGGGACCAGAATAACCCGGTACATGAAGCGCCCCGGCGAACCGGGGCGCTTTGCATGGATCGAGTCCGGTTAAATCACTGACCGAAGGGGGCCGTGATCTGGACGAGACCGTTGTTCGTGACAACCACCAGGTCGCCGTCGGCGTTGAAGGTCAGGCCGGTGGGCTTGTAGAGACTCCCATCGAGGGTATTGCTCCCAGTATTCAGGCGGCCGGGAAGGGTTCCGAAGAAGTTGGAGAACCCGCCGATGCCCTTGCCGAGGATGGTGTTCACCGTTCCGGTAGCTGTGAGATCGATGTAGCAGATCGCATGGTTGGTATTGTCCGCGAAGACCAGCACGGCGTGGGAGTTCACGGGATTCATGCCCAGGACCATGCCCTGGATATTCTTGGAGATGTGGGTCGAATCGAACCCGGCCGTGGGACTCGTGCCGCCGATGACGGTAAGAGAAGCCGTCGGCGTCGTCATGCTCGCGGCGGTCTTGATCACCGCGTTGGTGGCGTCGTTGAAATACAGGGCACCGGTCGAATCCACGGCCAAGGCGCCGATGTAGGACCCGCCGCTGACGAAAGTCGACGTGGTGAGGGCCCCGGTGGCAAGTACGATCTGCTTGATGGAGCCTGCATCGGAGACGTAGCAGTTGCCCGATCCGTCCACAGCCAGGGCGCCGATGGTCTGGGTGAGGGTGCCGCCGGTGAGGGTGACCGTCTGGAGGCTGTTGTCCGACTTCCGGATGTATTTCAGGTTGGACGTGGAAGCCGTAGCGGCCTTCTCGATGAAGATGACATTGTCGGCGGAGTCAACAGTAACGTAGGCGGGATTCGTCAGTCCCGTGGCGATGGTCGTGCTGACTAGGCCGTCGGCCGTGACCTTCCGGATGGACCCGTTGCCACTATCGGCAACAAAGTAGTTGCCCTGGCTATCCCGTGCGATACCGACGGGGAGCTTGAAAGAAGCTGCTGCGCCAAGGCCGTCCGTATTTCCCGAGGTTGCCCCGACGGAAGTGCCCAGGAAGGTTGTGACAGTGTTGGCGGGCACGCTGGTGTCGATGGCGCGCACCGTGTTGCTGTAGTAGCCCGTTTGAACGGGATTGCCCGAATCCGTGACGTAGAGAGTGGTCCCATTGAGCGCGATGCCCTGGGGACCGGCGAAGGTCGCGGTCGCTCCGGAGCCGTCCGCGGCGCCGATTACGAGACCTGTGCTGGAGCCTGCGATGAGATCGATGGTGGAGCCAGCAACGGGCATGGGAGGAGTGGCGGTGTTGTCTACCTGGAGTTTCCGGATGGCATTGTTGCCCTTGTCGGCGATGTAGACGGTGGTGACGGCCCCCGAAGTCGAGGTGACGACCCCATAGGGCTTGTTGACGCAGGCGAGAGCGGGGTTGGTGACCGCGGGTGTTCCGGTGGTCCCCGCCACGCCAGCGAGGTTAGAAACGGTGGTGCCCTTGACGGCTCGAACGAGCTGATTGCCGGAATCGGCGATGTAGAGAATGCCTGTGCCATCAACGGAGAGGCCGCTGGTGGTACTGAATGCAGGCGTGGCCACAAGGCCCACGGTGCCCATTCCCGCCTGCACGGTGGCGACGGCCGTGGCCGTGTCGATGGAGAGCTTGGTCACGGAACGATTGGTGTAATCCACCACCCAGCCCATGATGGCTCCAGAGGTGCTGGCCGCGTAATCGATCGCGAAGTCCCAGGGCTGCTTCACCCAGGCATCCGCGCCCGTCACCGTAACCACGGCGCCGGAGGGCTTGATGAGCCGAAGCTTGCCCGTGGCGCTCGAGCCACCATCGGACACGATCATGTTCCCGAATGCGTCGATATCGATGGCCCTGGGGCCATTGAGGGTCGCCACCTTGGGATCGGCGTCATCCAGGAGTCCCTTCACTCCTGCCTGGCCGGCGAAGGTCGTCACGACGCCGCCAGGTGTCACTTTGCGAATTAGGAAGTTGCCGTAATCGGCAATGTAGAGGTTTCCGGACGCGTCGAAGGACATGCCCTGGAGGTTGTTGAACTGGGCAGCCGCACCCGTGCCATCGCGCATACCAGCACCGGCGATTCCGCCGGCCAGGAGATCGAGGCCCCGGGCTGCTACCTTGACTGTGGTGGAGTCACTTCCCATCCCGTTCGAGCCGACCAGGGTGAAGGTCTGGCGACGGACGGGAGTGACCGTCGCACCGCTGTTCCCCAGCACGTTGACGGAGTCCAGGGTCAGAGTCGTGGGAATGCCCGTGAAGGTCCAACTGAGGTTGGAAATATCCCCCATCGGAACGACCGTGGGAGCGGCTAAAAAGGATGTGAAGTGCACAGGGGCGGCGCCCACGGTGACATCCACGGCCTTGATGACGGCAGGACCGCCAGCCGTCGGCGTGGCCGACAGGGTATAGGTGGTGGTTGTGATCGGGCTGACATTCTTCGAGCCCGAAAGGTTGAAGGGGCCCACGAGGGTGCCATCCGTCGGGGTCGCGCTGATGGTGACGGCGCTGAAGAGGTTGGAGACGGAAGTGGCGTCCCAGCTCAAGATCAAAGAGTCGCCCAGGGTGATGGTGGTGCTGGAGGCGCTGAAGGTGATGGGCGTGGCCGCCACGGCGATCTTGATATCGTGGGTGGTGCCGGCAGGGGCCACCAAGTTCGTGGCTTTGATGGTGTAGGTGGTCTGGCCACTGATGAGCTGGGGTGTGCCGGTGATGGCGCCCGTCGTGGTATTAAGATTGAGGCCTGCCGGAAGGGCGGGGAGCACGCTGTAGGTTATGGGCGTGGCGCCCGTGACGGTGGGCGTATTGGTAGGGATCTGGACACCCACATAGTAGGTGGCATCCTCATTGGAATAGGCCGAGATCGCAGGCACGGCAAGCACATTGACCGCGGTGGTGGCAGTGGCCTTCTGGCCGTCCCCGCTGGTCACGGTGAGGGTGTACGTGGTGGTGGTCGTGATATTGGGAATGGTGAAGGGCACGTTGCTGATGACTGGGATATTCCCCGGCATCACCACGGCGCTTCCATCCTTCACGGCGAAATTGGCTCGGAACGTGACGCTGTTGCCGCTGGCAATGGAAATGGTCGTCCCGGGGGCCGTGGGCGTGAAGACGGAACCGGCAACGGTTCCCGTCGTGAAGGCCGAGATTGCGGGGGCGGGGTTCTTCACTGCATCGCTAGTGCCTCCGCAGGAAATCGTGAAGGCGATGAGGGCGGCTGCAGGGACTAGGCTGAAGGCAGCCGGGGTTCGATGCAGGAAATCAAATATGCGGCTATGAGAGCGCATGTCTTCCTCCGTAAAAGATTCGGGATCACATTAGCGTTTGTACACAATCGGCCATCTTACGCCTGTCTGTCGCATGTCCAAAGCGCGAAATTGTGTCTTCTCGGTGAACTCGCTTCAGCATTGTGAAATATGAAAATGAAGATGAAAAAAATGGGGAGACCATGTCTCCCCATTGCGGATAGGCCCTCGCGTTCTTATGCGTGATGTTCGAGGGACTTCTTGCGGGCTTCAACAATCTTGTCGGCGTCGCGCCCTTCGAGTTCGGCCAGGTGATGGAACGCCCAGGTAAAGAAGCCCACACCCATGGTCTGGGAGCGGATTTCGATGATGAGATCGTTCATTTCGCTCTGGGGCAGGTAGGCGTTGACCACATCCCACCCTGGCCAGTTTTCCTTGGCGTCGAAGCCCAGGATCTGACCAGCCCGGTGGCCGGTGACCATGCGTTGGGCTTTGCTGGTGTGCTCACTGGGCACAGAGATTTGAACTTCGAGAATGGGTTCCAGCAGCACAGGATTGCACATGGGCAGGCCTTCCTGCATGCCAATGCGGGCAGCGGTCTTGAAGGCAATATCGGAGCTGTCCACATCGTGGTAACTGCCGAAGAAGAGACACACGGAAAGATCCACCACCGGGAAGCCCAGGGGTCCCTGCTTGCAATAATCGATGACGCCTTCTTCCACGGCGGGGATGTAATTGCGGGGCACCACACCGCCGACGATTTCTTCGGTGAAGTGAACGCCTTCGCCCCGGGCCAGGGGTTTGATGCGGAAGTGGACATCGCCAAACTGTCCGTGGCCGCCGGTCTGCCGCTTGTGGCGGCCGTGGACTTCGCAACCCTTCTTGATGGTTTCGCGGTAGGGCACCAGGGGTTTTTCAGAGGCGACTTCCACGTTGTACTTCGACTTGAGCCGAGTCACGCCGTTCTTGAGGTGGATTTCCCCCTGGCCCCAGAGAATGCGCTCCTGGGTTTCCGCGTTCTGCTCCAGGTGGAAAGAAAGATCCTCTTCCACTAGCTTGGCCAAGGCACTGGAGAGCTTCACTTCTTCGCCACTCTTGGTGGCTTTGAGGGAAATGGGCAGCACGGGCTGCGGGGCGGCGGGCCACGGCATTTCAAGCGGCTGGGCCTGGCTGGTGAGCCCATGGCCGGTCTTGATGGGGTCCATGCGACCCAGGGCCACGATATCGCCTGCCACGGCCTTGGTGACCTTGTCCTGCTTCTGGCCAAACAGCTTGTTCATGCCGGAGATGCGAACACCCGCCAGGGTGGCGCCGTCGGCCACTTCACCCTTCCATACGCGCACGTAGTTCTGTTTGCCGATGTGCATGGCGTGAACGGTCTTCCACACCTGGGCCAAAGGGGCATCGGCCGGGATGTTGTTGCGGGCGGCAGTGGCACCGTATTCCGGGGCTTCGTGGCGGAGCAACTTGAGAATGCGGCGAACGCCACCGTCGCGCTCGGCGCTACCGAAGAGCACGGGCACCAGCAAGGCATCCTGGAAGCCGCCGCGCATGACCTTGAAGACTTCTTCCATGCCTGGGAGGCGCTCTTCGAGCAACATCTCCATGAGCTGGTCGTCCAGGGCACAGATCTTTTCCAGCATCTCGCCACGGGCGGCGGCCACTTCATTCTTGAGGTTTTCGGGAATATCGATGCGCGTGGATTCCTGGTGGGGGTTGTACCGGAAGGCACGTTCGAAGGAGAGATCCACATAGCCTTTGAGGGATTCGCCTTCAATGATGGGGCACTGCCGCAGCACCAGCGGGCTGGCGGACCAAGTCTGCAGCGCTTCCACCGTGGCGCCCAGATATTTGGCAGCCTCGGCGCCGTCCATCTTGTTGACGAAAATGAGGTGGGGAATCTTGTGGTCATCGAGGAACTTGAGGATGGGGGCGGCCATCATGGCGCGGTTGGGGTCGGGCTCCACCACGACCACGGCCGCATCGGCCACCATCAAGGCGCCGGTCATTTCCTGCAGGAATTCCACCGAACCCGGGCAGGCGATGAAGGTCCAGGATTCGTCGAGGTAATTGATCGTGGCCAGATCGGCGTCCAGGCTCATTTGCCGGGCCCGGGATTCTGGAGAGAAATCACCAACGGAATTGCCTTCCTTGACAGAACCCTTGCGCGGTAGCGCGCCGGAGGCGAAGAGCAGACTTTCCAGAAGCGTGGTCTTCCCAGACGTAAAGGGGCCGACAATGGCCGCGACGCGTGGGGCAGAGGGGGACTTGGGCACGACGTATCTCCTTTGAGTTCCGAAATGGATTAAGGACAGCCGATCCTTTCTGCACAGTTTTACTGCCTGTCCCCAATCTGGCAACAGGAAGGAAACAACGGCTAGGCGGAGGGCTATTCCGCTCGGGTCACCAGATCATGGATTTCAGGATCGGGGAGTTCCTGCTGCAACCATGTATCCAGGGCTTGAATATCATCAAAGATATGGGTGGCTCCGCCTTCCAACAATTCTTCCCGGGTTCCGAAACCCCAGGTGACTCCCACCGGCGTGAGTCCAAATTCCACCGCCGCCCGCATATCATCCCCGCGGTCTCCCACCAGGTATCCCGAGGTGCAAAGGGCGCCACCCTGGCAGACGGATTTCATGAAGGCCACTTTCCCAGGCCAAGGCTGATCGATGGCGGGGCCAAAGATCTCGTCGATGATCAGGTTGAGGTCCAGATAATGAGCCACCTGGCGTGCAAAGGTGGCTGGTTTGGCCGTCACCACATTGATTCGATGGTCCTGGCGTTTGAGGCGGCCCAGCAGCAATTGAACGCCCTCGTATATCTGGTGCTCAAAAATGCCATCCTCTCCAAACACCTTCCAATAGTGCGCCATGACAGCATCCAGGCGCTCGGGTGCCTGCGCGCCCAGAAGCTTCGAAAATAGACCACGCACACTGGGGCCGATGAAGGGGCGAATCTCTTCAGGCGTGGGGCAGGGCAGATCAAAGGTGGTGCAGGTGTCGCGCACGCAATGCACCACGCCCGGCAGCGGGTTGACCAGCGTTCCGTCCAGGTCGAAGCAGATCATGCTCATGGGACACCTTCGGATTGGGGGAAGGATACACCGATCTGGGGGCGGAAACCGTCCTGCTTAATGGCGATAGGCCTTGATGGCGTTTTCAATCAGTACCAGGGCCTCGGTGCGGTCAGCCCAGCCTTCGCTGTGTACATCCTTGGCCTCAAGGTTCTTGTAGGTCAGGAAGAAATGTTCCACTTCGCGCAACAGATGGGGCGGAAGGTCTTTTAATTCTTTGACGTGAGCGAAATTGGGATCGTTGGCAGCCACGCTCATGATCTTGTCATCCTGGCCCTTGTCATCCCTCATTTTGAGGGCGCCGATGGGGCGGCTTTCGATCACCACGCCGGGGTAGGTGGCACCTTGGATCATGACCAGGATATCCAAGGGATCGCCGTCGTCCGCCAGCGTATGGGGAATGTAGCCGTACTCGGCGGGGTAGTGGATGGGCGAATAGAGCACCCGATCCACCTTGACCAGGCTGGTGACATGGTCGATTTCATACTTGATGCGCGAGCCGAAGGGAATCTCCACCACCGCATTGACAAGTTCTGGGGCCAACTTGCCGGGCCCGATCATGTGCAACGTCATGCTTCCTCCAAAGTCTTTTCAAAGTATCTGACGCGTCGAGAACCCATGGCGTTCCCATTTAGCAGCAGGTAGAGGAGATTCTAGCCCGCCGAAGGCAGTCGGATGTGGACTTTGGTGCCTTCATCCACCTGGCTTTCCAGGTAAAGCAGGCCTCCGTGGGCCACGAGAATGCGGTGGCTCACTGCCAAACCGAGCCCTGTGCCGGCGCCAAACGTGCTGAAAAAAGGATCGAAAATCCGGCTGAGGGTTTCCGGGCTCACACCGCAGCCGTTGTCCTGAAGGATGAAGTGCCAGTGGGCCTTGCCGTCAATCTGTTCCTGGGCAGCGCTGAGGGTGAGGCGCGGATCAGGACGGTCTTCCAGGGCTCGGATGGCGTTCTGCAGTAAGTTGACGGCCACCTGGCGCATGAGGTTGGTGTCTGCATTCCAGAGCGCTTCAGCCGGGATGCGATTATCCCAGGCGATGCCTTCGGTCAGTCCAGACACGGCTCGGACCTCCTCCCAAAAGAGCCCCAAAAGGAGAGGTTCGGTTTTGGGCACAAGATCCCGACTGAAGGTCAGGGTGTTGGTTACCAGCGTATTCAAGCGCTGAACGCCCTCCTGGATGCGCTGAGCCAATTCCAGTTGAGGGGGCTGTGCGCCCAGATCCTCCACCAGCATTCCCGCGAACAGGGCCAAGCTGCCCAGAGGGTTGCGGATCTCATGGGCCAGTTCGGCAGCCATGAGCCCCATGGCCTGTAACCGCTCTTCCCGCGTATCCTGCTGAGCGCGCAAGTGGGCCTCGGTGACATCCCGGAGCGTAATGATGTGTCCGACGCCCGTGGGGCGGCTTTCCTGTTCGAAGTAGCGTTCGCGGCCTTCGATATCCTTGAAGTGGCGCAGCCCAGTCGGGGCGCCCGGGGCCCACGGGGGAAGGCCATCCTGGAACCGCCCCTCCATGCCTTGAGGGCGATTGGTGAAGCGCAGTTCGCCCTCGTTGCCAAGCACCCAGAGCGCAAAGGGCACGGCTTCGATGACGGTTTCCAGTTCGTTGCGCAGACGACCCAACTGGTCCTGAAGCGCCTCATACCGTTGCTGAAGTTGCTCGCTGGCCAACGTGAAGGCCTCGAAGGCCTCCAGCAGTTGCTTGGATTCCGGCGCGCCGGTGGCCATCAGGCCCGTGCCTTGTGGAGATCCAGAATACGTTGCAGCGCATCCCGATCATGATTCCGAGGTTCATCCGCCACCACCTGCCGGACCGCCAAATCGGCCTGGGGCGAGGCTGTGGCAAGCATGGCCCGGGCTGCTGCCACCCGCAGTTCCGTGGGTTCGGCGCTGGTGAAAATGCGCCCCTTGCGCCGGAGAAGCTCCAGCAGGGTGGGATTGGCCGTGGGGGAAGCGATTTGCCCGAGGGCTTCCACCGCTTTTAGGCGAACTTTCAGGCTGGTACCGCTTTGTTTGGCCAGTTCAGCTATGCCCGGCACCGCAGCGGGGGCCTGAATCTGTCCCAGGCCAAATAGAATTTCCAATTGGGTTTCGGGATCGCTCGTGGGCAACGCCGCGACGAGAGGAGCGCTGGCGGCCGGGCCGCCCAGCTTCCAGAGCGCCCGCACGGCCGAGGCCCGCACGCGACCGTCGCCGTGGGTCAGACAGGCCGCCACGTGTTTCACCATGCCTGCATCGCCCATATCCGCCAACAGGTTCAAGGTGTTCCGGACAAAATACCAGGCTGGTGAAGCGAGTCCTTCAATGACAGCGGGCAAGGCGATGGGTCCCATCACCCGAATGATGTCCAACAGCCGGCCTCGGCGCCTGCGGTCGGGTTCATCACCGAGGACTTTCACCAGATAGCGCGCTGCCGGCTCGCCCAGGAATTCGAAATAGGGAATGGCCTCGGTGAGCACCTTTTCGGGGTCGATCCCGTGGAGGTAGTTCATGGTGAAGGCCATCATGTCTTCGGCAGAGAGGTAGGCCCGCAGCTTGGCCATCGCCAAGCCACGCCACTCCTGCTTGTCATCAATGAAGGAGCAAAGTCCCTCAATCTCCTCCATCAATTCGCGAACTTGGCCAAACTCCTCGTGGGCCACCAGGCAGGTGAAGACATGCTCCAGGGCTTTGGCGGTGTTTCGGTGAACGGCGAGCACTGGCTCCCAGCCGAAATGCGCGGTCAGGCCCTGAATCAAAGGCCCCTGGATTTCCAGCGGCAACCCGGGGTGTCGCAACCATTCTGCAACGCCCGCTAGATCATGGGTGGCCTCTTCGCGCCGAACCACCAGATCGGACGTGAGTTCATCCAGGATCCGTTCCAGAATTTGCAAAAAGGAATCGAACTGTTCCAGGTCCAAAAGATTGCGCAACAGCTCCAGACGCTGGTCGGAATTAAGTTCCCACAGGGTTTCTTCCATGAGCGCGCGTCGGACTTTTTCATCCAAGGTCTGCTGGTTCCAGTCCACTTGGCGAACCAGTTCCTGGACTTGGCCTTGGGCCAGTCCGCCTCCACCCATCTGGGCATTGAGGTAGCTCAGGATGGCCTGCTGCTGGGGCGATTTTGCCAAAAGGTCCACCAGCGGCTGTTTAAGTTCGGACCAGGAAGTATCGGCATCCAGCAGTTGGGACGTGGCCTGGCTGACCATTTCGGGGGCCAAGGCCTGGAAGGCCATCCCCAACCCAGCCGGATCAGCGGGAAGCGAGGGGATACCTGCCATCACCGACCACAATTCCCGCCCAGGAAGGGAATGCAGGGCCTGCCGCAACGATTCCAGCTGCGGTGCTGTGGGGAAGCTATTGCCCCACTCCAGATCCCGGGCCACGGGGGCCAGGAAGGCCAGATCAGCGGAAAGATCCCCCAGGCTCGGCACAAGGCCATCCAGCAAGGCTGAATACTGGAGGGTCGACTCCAGTCCCTCCTTCCAATGCTCCAGCATTTTCGCAATGTCCTGGAACAGGGGCGTTGGATCAGGCTGGTTCGCCTGGGCCGCCTTAGCATCCAGGGCAGGTGCTGTCTGTCCTTCCTGGTCACCGGCTCCGTCGTTATCCCCCTCGCGCACTTCCTTGTACTGAATCTGGCCAAGGCTGATGTGGCGCAGCTTCTTGTCAGCCATGATTTTGGCGGCACCACCCAGCTGTTCGAGCTTGCTGGGCTTGAGGATGAGAATGTTCAACATCTCGAGCAGTTCATCCTGTTCCACCCCGCGCTGGATGATGAAGCCTGCGATCTGTCGTTCCGACAGCTGCTTGGCCAAGGCTGCGGTATGCAGGTTCTGGGCTTCGAGGGGGGCGCTGTCTACGAACAGTTTGCCGTTGGAGGCCGCGATGTGCAGGGCGGGCTTCTCCGACAGCCAGGCATTGAGCCCTTCCGTCAGTGACCCCAGCGCCTGCTGGGAGCGCGGGTGCACATCGGTGTACATCATCAGCGCCTTAATGGTCATCTGAAGGATCTGCACCAGGTCGAGGAATTTCACGGAAGGCTCTCCTTCATGGGATCGCTCCACTCCCGCTGGAGTTGCGCGTAGTGGCGTTGGAGGAAGCGAAACCGCCGCGCCCCTTCTTCCTTGGCCGTCGCCGTATTCAGACTATCGACAATGCCCTGGGCAAGTTTGATCCAATGTTCACCGCGCGCCAGGATATGGGCCGTATCCACAGGCTCAAAACCGCTGCTGATGCAGCTGAAATGCACCAGACTGGCTGCGCCGATCTTGCTGAGTTTGTCCGCGTCCCATAAACAGGCCGTCTCGATGGGCTCCAGCCGGTGCGAGAGTTTCAGGCCCACATGATGCAGGATGGCCTGCTTCACGCCCGCCCGTTTGGCGGCGGGGAAATCCGTGCCATCCAGGATGCCATCCACTGCTTCTGCCGCATCGCGGGCGTGGGTGTCGACCTTGCTGTGGGCATTGAGCAGCTTCCGACAATCGTGGAGCCAGGCCGCGCACTCCACGATTTCCAAATCAGCGCCCTCTCGGGAAGCCAGCCAGCGGGCCAGTTTGACGACCCCCAAGGTGTGCTCAAAGCGGTAATTGAACAGCGCGCGGGGATCACCGTTCACATCGTGGTACACACGCCAGAACCGAATGGAATCAGGTTCTGAATGCAGGCGCAGGTCAGCCTCGCAGGCCACACGCCAGGGTTTCAGCGTTCCACTCACGTTGCGGCAACCTCCTAAGAGCTTGGCCCCATTGTAGATTCAGCCATATGGAGAGAACTTGAGAATCTTCCAAAAAATAACGTTGAAGTGGAAATGAAGCCGGATTCAGGATGGCCTGAGCACGATCACCGTTAATTCCGGGGGCACCAAAAACCGGTTGGGTGGCCCCCAAAACCCTGTGCCTACGCTGGTATAGACCCAAAGGCCACCGAAGCGATTCAGGCCCTTGGGAAAGCGGTATATCGATTGCACGACCAAACTCCAGGGGAAGTATTGGCCAGAATGGGTATGTCCACTGAGTTGCAGGGCCACACCCGCCTTTTCGGCTGCTTCGTAGCCCGTGGGTGGGTGAAAAAGCAATAGCTTGGTCGCGGCCGCAGGCACACCGGCCAGGGCCTTGGCGAGGTCGGGTCCCTGACCACTGCCGCGCCGCCCTCGGGAAGCCGGATCGGGCATGCCCACCACGGCCAGTTGGGCGCCATTTCGTTCGATGACCACATGTTCGTTGTCCAGCAGGTGCCAACCCAGCTTGCGGATGATGGGAATCCATTTCGCAACGCCGGAATAATATTCGTGATTGCCGGTGATGAAAAAGACACCATGGGTGGCCTGGAGCGCGCCCATGCGTTCGGCCTTGGACTTAACGCCATCCGCTTCCCCATCCACCAAATCACCCGTGATGGCGATGAGGTCGGGCTTCAGGTTGTTTACACGAGCTACCAATCCCTCAACCTTGGCCATGGACACTAGCGGGCCCAGGTGTAGATCCGAAATCTGCACGATCCGCAGCCCGTTAAGCCCGCCGGGCAGGTTCGCAATGGGCACGTCCACCTGTCTTAAAGTCGGTGGTCGCAGGGCCATCACCACGCCCACGAGGACGGAAAGCAGCGTGGCGGCCAGAGCCGCCTGGAAGGCCCAGAAACCGGCGGTCGGGGGCGCCCAGGTCAAGCGACGCAAAAGTATCTGGGTGAGATCCGCCACCGCCAGATAAACAAGATAAGTGGAGACAAAACTGAAGAGCCCGTAGCTCAGCCAGTAGAGGAAATCTGCCTGATGATCAACGAAGCGGTTGACCAGGGGCACCAGGAACATGAGCGCCAGGAAGAGCCCAAGGAAGCCCCAGACCAGGACTGGATGCCGTGCCAACGGAGGACAAAGCGCCATGGAGCGCCTGGCCATGTAGGTGAAGGCACCCCCCAGGACCAGGAGAAGGAAACCAATGCTGAGGAGCGCGCGCAGGATCATGGCCCCATCGCACCATGGCCGGGGCTGGGATGCAATGAGGCAGGTGGGTCAGGCGGTGGCGGTGTAGGCTCGCAGGGCCTGGAGGGTCTTGGTCATTTCTTCGTACATCGGGCGATCATTCCAGGGGCTGCAGGCCGCCGACAGGCACTCGAACAAGGGCTGAACGCCTTCTGCTGGTTTCAGGCCGATGATGCGCACCCCCTCCAGGGCCATGCGGGCCTCGATGGTAAGCACGTGTTCCAGGGCATCCACGGCGCGCAGCAGCTTGCGGGCGGCGATGGGGCCCATGCTGACGTGATCTTCTTTCCCGGCGCTGGTGGGGATGGTGTCCACGCAGGCGGGATGGGCAATGCCTTTCATTTCACTGACCAGGGCCGCGCTGGTGACGTGGGCCATCATGAAGCCCGATTCCAGGCCACCCTGCTGGGTGAGGAAGGCGGGCAAGTCACTGTAGGCGGGGTTCACCATGCGTTCCTGACGGCGCTCGGAGATGCTGGCCAGATCACATACGGCGATGGCGAGCACATCGCAGGCAAAGGCCGGGTACTGGCCGTGGAAGTTGCCGCCACTGCGGCTTTCCTGGGTGTCCGTGAAGATCATGGGGTTATCCGTGGCGCTATTGAGTTCGCGCTCCAGGATTTCGGCCGTGAACTTCAGGGCATCGCGGGTAACACCGTGGACCTGGGGCAGGCAGCGCAGGGAATAGGCATCCTGCACGCGATTGCAGTCTTTGTGGCTGTCCGCAATGTCGCTGCGCTCGCCCAGCAATCCGCGCATATGGGCGGCCACTTCGATCTGGCCAGGATGGGGGCGGGCTGCGTGGATACGGGCATCATAGGCCGCCCTGGTGCCACGCAGGGCTTCCAGGGAAAGGGCCGCGATCTCATCGGCAAGGGGAATCAGTCTGCGCAGCCGAGCCACCGCCAGATTGCCCAGGCTGGTGATGAGCTGGGTACCGTTGATGAGGGCCAGGCCTTCCTTGGGCTGAAGCTGGATGGGGGTGAGGCCAGCCTTGGCCAGCGCTTCACCACCAGGGATGTGCTTATCCCCATCCCAAGCGAGTCCTTCACCCACAAGCAGCAACGCCATGTGGGCCAGGGGTGCCAGATCGCCGGAGGCGCCCACACTACCTTGGCCAGGCACGACGGGGACCACGTTCTTGTTCAGGCAGTTCATGAGCAGTTCGATGGGTTCGGTGCGAATGCCGCTGTGTGCCTTGAGCAGGCAGTTGATGCGCGCGGCCATGAGGGCGCGGGTCTGCTCGAGGCTGATGGGTTCGCCTACACCCGCCGCATGGCTGCGCACAAGGTTGAGCTGGAGTTGAGCCAACTGGTCCTCCGCGATCACTACGGTGGCAAACTGCCCGAAACCGGTGTTGATGCCATAGACCACGCGCTTTTCGGCCAGGATTCGGTCGATCACACCACGGTTTTCGGCCACCAGGGCCATGGCCGCTGGGTCCAGACTCACGCCCTCGCCTGCGGCGATCGCGGCCAGCGCAGCCGCGTTCAAGGATTTGCCGTCGAGCTTGATCATGGGAACTCCGGAAAGAAAGAACGTCCACGGATGGAGACGGATAAGGAGAGAAGAATATGGATTTTTTGCTTTTATCCGTGTTCACCCGTGGATTGCATTTTTTGTGGGATGAATCGGATTCCACCGTCGAACTGAAAGAATAGGCTTGCACAGGAATTCGAACTTGTATAGACAGGTATGAGCAGGTTTCTTCAGGAGCCCCCCCGATGAGCATTCAGCCGACGCAGACCGACCCTCGCCGTGACGAGACCCGAGTCATTCGCGCCCCCCGAGGCACGGAATTGCATTGCAAGAACTGGCTGACGGAAGCTGCCTACCGCATGATCCAGAACAATCTGGATCCCGAGGTGGCTGAGAATCCCAAGAGTCTTGTGGTCTACGGCGGCATCGGGCGGGCGGCCCGGAACTGGGAATGCTACGACCAGATCCTGGAAAGCCTGCGGAACCTGGAAGCGGACGAAACGCTGCTGGTGCAATCCGGCAAGCCCGTCGGTGTATGGAAGAGCACACCCGATAGCCCCCGCGTGCTCATCGCCAATTCGAACTTGGTGCCCAAATGGGCGAACTGGGAACATTTCCACGAACTGGATCGCAAGGGCCTCTTCATGTATGGCCAGATGACGGCCGGTAGCTGGATCTACATCGGCACCCAGGGCATCTTGCAGGGCACCTTCGAAACCTTTGCCGAAGCGGGCCGGCAGCACTATGGCGGCGATCTGGCCGGGAAGTGGATACTCACTGCGGGCCTGGGTGGCATGGGGGGCGCCCAGCCCTTGGCAGCTACCTTTGCCGGTGCGGTGTCCCTCAACATCGAATGCCAGCAGACCAGCATCGATTTCCGCCTCCGCACCAAATACGTTGATAAGCAGGCTCGCGATCTGGATCACGCCATCGAACTCATTAAGGAACACACGGCAAAGAAGGAAGCCATTTCCATTGCCCTGCTGGGCAACGCCGCCGAAGTACTGCCGGAGCTGGTGAAACGCGCCCAGGCCGGTGAAATTCGCCCCGATCTGGTCACGGATCAGACCTCCGCCCACGACCTTATCAACGGCTACCTGCCCATCGGTTGGAGCGTGGACCAGTGGAAGGCCGCTCAGTTGGATCAAACCAAGCATGCCGAACTGAAGGCCGCTGCCGGGAAGAGCTGCGCCGTGCACGTTCAGGCCATGCTGGATTTCCAGACCATGGGCGTTCCCACGGTCGATTACGGCAACAACATCCGCCAGGTGGCCAAGGATAACGGCGTGGCCAATGCCTTCGATTTCCCCGGCTTCGTGCCCGCCTACATCCGGCCGCTGTTCTGCGAAGGGAAGGGCCCCTTCCGCTGGGTAGCGCTTTCCGGGGATCCCGAAGACATCTACAAGACCGACGCCAAGATCAAGGAGCTGTTCCCCGAAAACACGCATGTGCATCGCTGGCTGGACATGGCCCGCGAGCGCATCGCCTTCCAGGGCCTGCCCGCCCGCATCTGCTGGCTGGGTCTGGGCGAGCGCCACATCGCAGGGCTGGCCTTCAACGAGATGGTGAAAAATGGCGAGCTGAAGGCGCCCATCGTGATCGGCCGCGATCACCTGGACACGGGCTCCGTGGCCAGCCCCAACCGCGAAACGGAAAGCATGATGGATGGCACCGATGCCGTATCCGATTGGCCGTTGCTCAACGCCATGCTGAACGTGGCGGGCGGGGCCACCTGGGTGAGTTTGCACCACGGCGGTGGCGTGGGCATGGGGTACAGCCAGCATTCGGGTGTGGTCATCGTGGCCGATGGTACCGAGGAAGCAGCCAAACGCTTGGGCCGGGTGCTTTGGAACGATTGCGGCACCGGGGTCATGCGCCATGCCGATGCGGGGTACGAAATTGCCAAGGCCACGGCCAAGGCTAAGGGGCTGAAGCTGCCCATGCTGCGCTAGTTCTTTCCAAGCCAAGAGTCATTGAGGATTCCGCCATGCTCACGCCTCAACTGCCGGTGCCTTCGGATATTGAGATCGCCCGCGCTGCCGAACTGCTGCCCATCACCGAGATCGCAGCCAAGCTCCAGATTCCCCAGTCGGAAATCGAGCCTTTTGGCTGGACCAAGGCGAAGATTTCCCTGGACTGCTACAGGCGGGTCAAGGCGCAGTCCCCCGGCAAACTGGTGCTGGTGACGGCCATTTCCCCCACGCCTGCGGGTGAAGGCAAGACCACCACCACCATTGGTTTGGCAGATGCCCTGAATCGCCTGGGCAAACGGACCAGCGTGTGTGTGCGCGAACCATCCCTCGGGCCCTGCTTCGGCATGAAGGGTGGCGCGGCGGGCGGCGGTTATGCCCAGGTGGTGCCCATGGAGGACATCAACCTCCATTTCACGGGCGACTTCCACGCCATCGGCGTAGCCCACAACCTGCTCTCCGCCATGCTCGATAACCACATCAAGCACGGCAACGCCCTGCACATCGACCCCACCCGCGTGGTTTGGAAGCGGGTGGTGGACATGAATGACCGGGCCCTCCGGCAGATCCTGGTGGGCCTGGGCGGTACGGCCAACGGGCAACCCCGTGAGAGCGGGTTTGATATCACGGTGGCCTCCGAGGTCATGGCCATCCTTTGTCTATCGGAATCCTTGAACGAGCTGAAACAGCGCTTGGGCAAGGTGATCGTCGCCTACACCTATGACAAGCAACCCGTCACCGCAGCGCAACTGAAGGTCCATGGCGCCATGGCGGCTCTTCTCAAGGACGCCCTGAAACCCAACCTGGTGCAGACGCTGGAACACACCCCTGCCTTTGTGCATGGCGGCCCCTTTGCCAACATCGCTCATGGCTGCAACAGCCTGATCGCCACCAAACTCGCCATGGGGCTGAGCGAATTCACCATCACCGAAGCGGGCTTCGGGGCCGATCTGGGAGCCGAAAAATTCATCGATATCAAATGCCGTCAGGCGGGGTTGGCCCCCAACGTCGTGGTGCTGGTGGCCACGGTGCGTGCGCTGAAAATGCATGGGGGGCTGGGCAAGGATTCACTGGCAGTGCCCAATGCGGAAGCTGTGGAAAAAGGGCTGCCCAATCTTTTGAAACACCTGGAGAACATCAAGGGTTGGGGATTGCCCGTGGTGGTGGCCATCAATGCCTTCAGCAGCGATACCTCTGAAGAAATGGCCGTCATTGAGCGGGCCTGTGCCCAAGTGGATGTAAAGGCCATCCCTGCCACCCATTGGGCCGAAGGCGGGCAGGGGGCATTGGCGCTGGCCGAGGCCGTGCTCGCGCTGACCCAAAACGAAACGTCAACCATGCAGTTCACCTACCAGAATGAACAATCACTCTGGGAGAAGGTCCGGGCCGTGGCCCAAAAGATCTACGGCGCGGAGCAGATTTCCGCCAAACCGAAGGTGCTCGCCAAATTCAAGGCGCTGGAGGAAGCGGGCTATGGCCACTTGCCGGTCTGTATCGCCAAAACCCAGTATTCCTTCTCCACGGACCCTGCACTTCGGGGGCGGCCAGAGCATTTCGACCTGCCCATCCGGGATATAAATGTGTCCGCAGGTGCGGGCTTCGTGGTGGTGCTCACCGGCGACATCATGACCATGCCGGGCCTGCCCAAGGTTCCGGCCGCTGAAACCATCGACATTGATGATTTCGGCAACATCACGGGCTTGAGCTGAGATCAACGGATGACGGTTTCCGTGGAATCTTCATTGGCGGCTTGGCAGGGGCGCGTGGATGCCGTGGAGGGCGACCAGGCCCTGCGATGGCACCAAGTGGTGCGCCCGGTGACGCCCGAGGCCACGGGCGGTATGGCGATCCTTGGGTTTGCCTCGGATGCGGGAGTGCGGCGCAACCAGGGGCGTGCAGGTGCCGCCGAAGGCCCGCTGGAACTGCGCAAACAGTTGTCCAACCTCCCAGCGCGTCCCGGAATGCAACTCTTCGAAGCTGGTACGATCCGGGTGGTAGGCAATGACCTGGAGGAAGGGCAACGCACCTTCGCCGAGCACGTGGCCAGCCTGTTGAAACAGGGATTGGTGCCCCTTGGCCTGGGCGGTGGCCATGAGATTGCGCTGGGTAGCTTTCTTGGGCTGGCCAAGCACCTGGCCGGCATGGACCAGCAGCCCCGCATCGGCATTCTGAATCTGGATGCCCACTTTGATCTGCGCGCCGCGGAGCAGGGAACCTCCGGCACGCCCTTCCGGCAAATCGCCCAGGCCTGCGAAGTTCGCGGCTGGCCGTTTCATTACGCAGTGCTGGGCATCAGCGCCTTCGCCAACACGGAGGCCCTGTTCCAGGCGGCCAGAGCCCTTGGGGTAACCTGGCGCCTTGACGAAGCCATGGGCTTTGGGGACCTGGCAGACACCCAGCAATTCCTCGCCGATTTCCTGTCCAAGGTGGATCACCTCTATCTCACCATCTGCTTGGATGTGTTGCCGGCTTCCGATGCACCCGGCGTGAGCGCCCCCTCGGCCCGGGGTGTGGAACTGGAAGTTCTGGAAAAGGTTCTGGATCTCGCCTGTCAGAGCGGGAAGGTGCGGTTGGTGGACGTGGCGGAACTGAACCCGAGCCTGGATGAGGATCACCGCACGGCGCGGGTCGCGGCCCGCCTGGTGGGCCGGGTGGCCACGCGGCTGGGAGCGATCCACCATGACTAGGAATTTCAAGGCGAACGCCTCCACGGCGCTGTATCAGGCGGTGAAGGAACACATCCGCCAGCAGGTGCAATCCGGCGCGTGGAAGGTGGGCGATCGCGTAACCAGCGAGCATGAACTGGTGGCCGAACTGGGGGTTTCTCGCATGACCGCCCACCGTGCCCTGCGGGAGTTGGCAGCCGAAGGCCTCCTGCAACGAATTCCTGGGGTCGGCACGTTTGTGGCCGGGGGCAAGGCCGAATCCAGCCTGCTCCAGGTGACCAGCATCGCGGAGGAGATCCGATCGCGGGGGCATCGTCATCAATCGGAAGTGCTCCTGCAGACGGGTGAAACCGCCTCCCCGGAAATCGCATCCCTGCTGGGTTTGCGGTCGGGAGAATGGGTTTTCCATTTGGTCTGCCTGCACCTGGAAGATGGTGTGCCGATCCAACTGGAAGATCGCTACGTGCATCCAGCCGCGGCGCCAGGATTTCTCCAGCAGACCTTTGGGGCCGTCCAGCCTGGCGAATATTTGCTGAATTCCGTTCCGCTCGATGAGGTCGAGCATGTGGTGGAGGCTTCCTGCGCCTCGGCGGAGACCGCGGCCAGGCTTGGTTTGAAGCCTGGAGATCCCTGTCTGGTGCTGACCCGCCGCACCTGGCGCGGGGCGGACGTGGTCACCTACGTGCGCTGCACCCATCCGGGCAACAGGTACCGCCTGGGCACCCGCTTCAAGCCAGGGGGTTCGCCCGGCGTGGGTTGATCTGAAAAAAATCTCGGCGAAGGGTAGACTGTCCTCACGAACACCGAATGATGTCAGTTTTTCCCCACCGGCGAGGGTTGAGCATGGGCCAGCAGAGCATTCGCAACATCGACGCCGTGCGCGAGGCACTGCAGCGAGCTTGCGAACGTGGTGAATTGCTGATTCTCTTGACCCCTTACGTGCGCAATGAATCCAGTTTTCTGCGCCTGGATCAGGATGCCGTGCACGTGGTGGCCAGCATCGGCCGGGAGGATGCCATCGCCGGGTTGCGCTCCTCCCAGCTCCTCATGCGCTTTCCCTACGGATTCACCTTTCTGGAAGGGGCCACGGATCTCATTGGCGTGGGGCGGGTGAATGGCCGTCCCTCTCTGAAACTGGCCATTCCCGAAGTGTTGCTGGATGAGGACTATCGCGGTGCCTACCGCGTTGAACGGGTGGGGCGGGTGCCGGTCACCTTCAGCACCCGGAAGTATGAAATCCTCAGCGGCCACGTGGTGAATGCAAGTACCACGGGGATCCGCTTCCAGGCAATGGCGGAATTCGAGGATCTGGAAATCCTGGTGGAAGACACCATCATGGTGACCCTCACCATCGATGCCGACATTCACATCAACCAGAAAGCCAAGGTGCGCTATGTGCAAGGGCGCAGCGTTGGCGTTGAATTCCGACCCCCACTCGAAGGGGACTTGCTGGCCAACCTTTCCCGGTGGGTGTTCCGAAAGCGCGAGGAATTCCGCGAGCGGGTGATCACCAAGGAAAACTGCCAGGATTTTCTCGGCGGTGCCGCCGCCAGTGCCGGGGCCCCCGAGATCAAAGGATTGGTGCTGGTTTCCGGGGCAGGGCTGCTGGAAGATCGGCTTCGCACTATGCTTGGCGAACTCACCTTCACGCGCGTCGATCCCACCATCCAAGGCATGAAGAGCCTCGTGCGGAACAAGACCCTGGTGATGCTCCATGCGCCCGGCCTGAGCCTGGATGACAAGCGCAGGCTGAAATCACTGGCCGAAGGCCTGGGCGAGGGCTTTCCGATTCTGCTATTAGGTGCAGGTCTGGAGAATGCTGACTTGGCGCAGTTTGGCCGAGAGATCAAGGCCGCCGCCACCTTCGTGCTGAGTCCTAACCCCGGCACCTTCTTCCTGCGGTTGGTGCAGGGCATGATCCGTCGACACTTCGGCGACGGAGAGTAATTACCGCGCCCAATCCAGGCTATCGCGCTTGGCCTGCCAGTGAGCACCTAGCTCCAGTGCCATGGCCTGTTCGCAGAGTTCCAGGGCACCGTGAAAGTCACCCTGTTCGCTGCGGGCCTGGACGCCGCGTTCAAGGGCTGTGGTGGATTCCAGCGTTGCGCGAAATTGATGCCCGAGGGCTTCCTCCAGGGCTGGGAGATTGGCAAGAAAACCCTGAAGGGCCGCCTCAACACCTTCCCAATCCTCCAACTGTGCCTTGGCCTCGGCCATGAGATCAAAGGCCACAGCTTTCACGCCGTTGGGCAGGCTTTGCTGGCCTTCCAGGGTGCGATTCAGGTATTTAAGTGCGGAAGCAGGGCCGCTGAAGGCCGCCTCGCGGTGGCCCGTGAGAAGGTCCTCCAGGATCTCTTTGACTGATTTCTGAACACGTTCGATGCGTTTGGCCATGTTCTCAGTCGAACATCCTGAAGCCAGGGCGTCCAGCCTTCAGGTTGCATTCCCGCCGTGAGCCTTGAACCGATGCAGGGTCAGGCTGCTGATCAGCGCCACGGCACCGCACGCGGCCCACAGGATTTGGGGGCCGAGCTTGGCGTACGTCAGCAGCCCAAGCCAAGGGCCAAGGCTCAAGGCCACCGTCCAGGTCATGGAATACAGCCCCATGTATTCGCCACGGCGGTCACGAGGAGCCATGGCCGCCACCGCATCACTGGAGGCAGGGAGAAAAATCATTTCGCCCAAGCTCCAGAAGACAACGCTCATAACCAGGATGGAATAAGGTTTGGCAAAACCGGTAAGGCCAAATCCAAGCGCGATGAGCATGGCCCCCAGGCCTAGTTGATGGCCGTGGGTCCAGGCAGCCAATCGCGTGTTGAGCGCGACTTCCAGCAGCAGAATAAGCCCTGTATTCAAGGTAAAAACTAGGCCGAACAGCCGCGTGCCGTGCCCAAGATCGCGGCTAACCCAAAGAGGCAAAGCGCCATGGATCTGGGTGAACACCAGGATGGCGGGCACCGTGGCGAGGAGGAACAGCAGCAAGCGCGTATCCCGCCATCCGCTCAGACTGGCGGTACCCTCATGGGTTTCCCGGATCGTGGCAGGCACCCAGACCAGGAGCACGATCAACCCCAGTAAGGTGGTGATGCCATCGATCCAGAACAGCGCTGTAAAAGAATAGTGAGCAATGATCCCTCCCACGGCGGGTCCGATGGCGATGCCCAGGTTCGATGCAAGCCGGTGCAGGACAAAGGCCTGTTTCCGTTGCTCGGGGGTGGCCATGTCCGTGATGAGCGCCATGGAGGCGGGCCAAAAGGCCTGATTGAGGGCAGACCATAGCGCGATCAGCGGGAAAAGCACGATCCGGGCGTGAAGGTATGGAATGACAAGGATCGCTAAGGCTGAGGTAAAAAGGCTCCATGCCAGTATCCGGCGATGTCCCAAGCGATCCGCCAACCGTCCTGAAATGGGGCTTGCCGCCAATGCGCCCAGGCCATACAGTGCCATGGCCGTTGCGGCCTCCTCCGGTCGCCAGCCTCGCCCCTGCACAAGGTACAGGGTGAGGAAGAACATCACCATGGTTCCCAAACGGTTCACCAGGGTGCTGAGGGAAAGCATCCAGATGCCGCGAGGGAGGCCTTTGAGGCCCTTCCATGGATTCATTCGCTATTCGTATTCGATGGTCGCCGGCGGCTTGCTGGTGATATCAAACACCACGCGGTTGATGCCCTTGACCTCGTTCACAATGCGCTGGGCACAGGTTTCCAGGAGTTCGTGGGGCAGGCGGGCCCAATCGGCGGTCATGAAGTCTTCACTGGTGACGGCACGCAGGGCGCACATGTTCTCGTAGGTACGTTCATCGCCCATGATACCCACGGTCTGCACAGGCAGCAGCACGGCGAAACACTGGCTGGTGAGCTTGTACCAGCCGCTGCGCTTGAGTTCTTCGATGAAGATGGCATCGGCTTCCTGGAGGATTTTGACCCGCTCCGCTGTGATGGGGCCGGGAATGCGCACTGCCAGGCCTGGGCCGGGGAAGGGGTGGCGCCAGACCATGTCCTCGGGCAGGCCGAGCGCCAGCCCCGCGCGCCGTACTTCGTCCTTGAACAGCTCCCGCAGAGGTTCCACCAGCTGCATGTTCATGCGCTCGGGCAGACCACCCACGTTGTGGTGGGATTTCACCAGCACGGCACCACCGATGCCGCTGGATTCGATGACATCCGGGTACAGGGTGCCCTGGCCCAGGAATTTGGCCTTGGTGGCCTTGGCTTCCTGTTCAAAGGTTTCGATAAACACCCGGCCAATGATTTTGCGCTTCTGCTCGGGGTCGCTCACGCCCTTCAATTCACTCAGGAATTCCTTGGAGGCATCCACCCATTTCACATTCAAGTCGAAGGGGGCAAAGGCCGCCTGCACCTGTTTCATTTCATCCTTGCGCATTAGACCGGTATCCACGAACACGCAGGTGAGTTGGCTGCCGATGGCCTTGTGCAGCAATAGGGCCGCCACGCTGGAGTCCACCCCACCCGAGAGGCCCAGCACCACGGTGCCCTTACCCACCTGTTTGCGGATGGTTTCGATTTTTTGTTCGATGAAATGACCGGCGTTCCAGTCCAGCTTCATGCCGCAGACATGCAGGAAATTGAGCAGCACCGCATTGCCGTGCTGGGTGTGGGTCACTTCGGGATGGAACTGGATGCCAAAGCGACGCAGGCCACGGTGCTCCATGGCTGCCACCGGCACACCCGGGGTTTTGGCCGTGACCACGTAGCCTTCAGGTGCCTTTTCCACATGGTCGCCATGGCTCATCCATACGGATTGATCCAGGTCGAGCCCCTGAAACAGGATGCTATCGGCATCGCTGACCTGGATGGTGGCTTTGCCATATTCGCGTTTGGCGGCACGGTGGAGTTGCCCGCCAAAATCCCGCGCCATGAGCTGCTGGCCGTAGCAGATGCCCAGCACCGGTACACCCAGGTCGAAAATTCCATGGTCGATGGGAGGTGCGCCCGCCTCCAATACCGAATTGGGGCCGCCGGACAGGATCACACCCTTCAGATCCGCGCCGCCAATTTCTTCAGCGGTGGCATTGGGGCCGTACACTAGGCCAAAGGCGCCCAACTCCCGCAATCGCCGAGTGATGAGCCGGGTGTACTGGCTGCCGTAGTCGAGGATGGCGATGCGTTCATGGTGCATGGGAGGCTCCGGTAGCCATTCAGGATACCGGAGCGGAGCCTCATTCCGCCTTCTTGAACGTCTCGTCGGTGTCCTGAAGGATCCAGGAGCGGCCATCTTTGCGATAGGTGGCGTGGCGTTCCTTGGTATCGCCGACCTTGGCGTTGTAGAGGGCCTGGAAGGCGGGGAAGTAGCTGGTGGGGCTGGCCAGCCGCACCTGATAAGTCACTTTGGCGCCATCTCGGGTGGGTTCCATGCGCGTGGCTTTGACGAACTGGGCTTCGGCGGCAGGGATCTCGATGCCCTTGGCCGAGGTTCGGAAATCCTTGGGGGCCTGGGGTAATACCTTGAACGTGAACCGCTCCCGGTCACCTTCCTCGGTGCGGGTGGCCAGGAACCAGCCGTTCTTGGTGAGCACCTCCTGCATGTGCACCAGTTTGGCGTGTTCGGGGCTGCCTTTAACCGCACTGCCGGTTTCAGGCACCCGGATGGCCACGGTGACGGGGTAATCCTTCTTGATATCGGATTCTGCCTCGCGGTGGCTCAGTTTGGCGGAACCGCAGGCCAGGGATAGGACAAGGGCAGGGAGGATCAACAAAGGGCGCATGGGGGCTCCAGTGAATCGCCTTCATCCTGCCACAGGGCCGAGAGATTGTGACCATGGCCACTGGGTGGGCGCTGAACGGGCCCTTTTCGGGGCTAAACTGTGGCCAGATCGCTTTTCCCACCTGCGAGGAGTCCCGTGAATCCCACCTTCCTGAAGCACCTCCAGACCGAGACCCAAAGCCTGAAGGACCAAGGGCTCTACAAGATCGAACGCACCATCACGTCCCCCCAGCAGCCCCAGATGGTGGCCAATGGTAAGAAGGTTGTGTGCCTTTGCGCCAATAACTATCTGGGCCTGGCCAACAACCCGGAAATCATCAAGGCCGCGAAAGATGTCATGGACGACCATGGCTTCGGCATGGCTTCGGTACGCTTCATCTGCGGCAAGCAGGACATCCACGAAGAGCTGGAACGCAAGCTGGCCGCCTTCCTCGGCATGGAAGATGCTCAGCTCTACTCCAGCTGTTTCGATGCCAACGGCGCGGTCTTCGAGCCCCTGCTGGGCGAAGAGGACGCCATCATTTCCGATTCCCTCAATCACGCTTCGATTATTGATGGCGTGCGGCTTTGCAAGGCCAAACGGTTCCGCTACGAAAACAGCGACATGGCGGATCTGGAAGCCCAGTTGAAGGAAGCCACCGCAACGTCCCGGTTCGTGCTGGTGGTGACCGATGGCGTATTCAGCATGGATGGTTTCATCGCCAAGCTGCCCCAGATATGCGACTTGGCCGAGAAATACGGTGCCATGGTGATGGTGGATGACAGCCACGCCGTGGGTTTCATGGGCGAGCATGGGCGCGGCACCCACGAACACTGCGGCGTGATGGGCCGGGTGGACATCCTGACGGGCACCTTCGGCAAGGCCATGGGCGGCGCCAGTGGTGGGTATATCGCGGGGAAAAAGGACGTCATCGATTGGCTGCGCCAGAAGGCCCGGCCTTATCTGTTCTCCAATTCCGTGGCCCCCAGCATCGTGGCTGCGACCCTCAAGACCCTCGAAATCCTTGAGACTTCAGGCGATCTGATCAAACGGGTGCACGAGAATGGCCGTTATTTCCGCGAGAAGATGGAAGCCCTGGGCTTCAAGCTTCAGCCCGGCGAACATCCCATCGTGCCCGTGATGCTGTATGACGCACCCTTGGCTCAGCAGTTTGCGGCCAAGTTGCTGGATGAAGGTGTCTACGTCATCGGTTTCTTCTTCCCCGTGGTCCCCAAGGGCAAGGCCCGCATCCGCACTCAGATGTCCGCCGCCCACACGAAGGAAGACCTGGATCTCGCCGTGGCGGCCTTTGCCAAGGTGGGTCGTGAGTTGGGCGTGATCAAGTAAAAGAAAACCGCCAAGGCGCCAAGACGCGAAGAAAGCAAAATTGCCTTTTTCTGCTCTTGGCGCCTTGGCGTCTTGGTGGTGATCATTTTCTTCAATGCTTGGAGGAACCATGCGAGCCCTTGTTAAAGCCGAACGCGCACCTGGCCTTACGATGCAGGACGTTCCCATGCCCGAAGTCGGGCCCAACGATGTGCTGATCCGGGTTCACAAATCCGCCATCTGCGGTACCGACATGCACATCTGGAACTGGGACGCATGGGCCCAGAAGACCATTCCCGTGCCTATGCACGTGGGCCACGAATACGTGGGCGTCATCGAGAAGGTGGGCAGTGCGGTCACCGGGTACAAGGGCGGCGAGCGCGTTACGGGCGAGGGCCACATTGTGTGCGGTCATTGCCGCAATTGCCGCGCAGGCAAGCGCCACCTCTGCCCCAACACCATCGGCGTAGGTGTGAACCGGCCGGGCTCCTTTGCCGAGTATCTGGCGATCCCTGCGGAAAATGTATTCCCCGTGCCCGCCAGCATTCCCGATGATGTCGTTTCGATTTTTGATCCCTACGGCAACGCAGCTCACACGGCCCTTTCCTTCGACATGGTGGGTGAGGATGTGCTCATCACCGGCGCCGGTCCCATCGGCATCATGGCCGCCGCCATTGCCAAGCATGTGGGTGCCCGCAACGTGGTGATCACAGATGTGAACGAGTACCGCCTCGACCTCGCCACCAAGCTGGGTGCCACCCGCGCGGTGAACGTGGCCACGGAAGACCTCAAGGCTGTTATGCACGAGCTGGGCATGACCGAAGGCTTCGATGTGGGCCTGGAAATGTCGGGCAATGCCCATGCCTTCCGCAGCATGATCGACAGCATGTCCAATGGTGGGCGCATCGCGCTGCTGGGCATTTTTGGAGAAGACGCTGCCATCGACTGGGGCAAGGTCATCTTCAAAGGGCTTTTCCTCAAGGGCATCTATGGCCGGGAAATGTACGAAACCTGGTACAAGATGTCCGCCATGATCCAGTCGGGTCTTGATATCAGCCCAGTCATCACCCATCGCTTCCCCATTGACGAGTTCAAGGCTGGGTTCGAGGCCATGGGCTCGGGCAAATCCGGCAAGGTGGTCCTGGATTGGGGCGTAAAGTAATCCCTGACCTGGCACCATAAAAACGGCCCGCAGCGCGGGCCGTTTTTATTTCACGGGCTGGGGCATGGGAATGGGTGGAAGGGTTGCCTCTTTATAGAATTCACCCGTGACCACCAGGATATCCTGGGCCAATTCTTCTCCGCCGGGCTTCAAGTCAGTGCCCAGGCAAACCAAGTGATAGGCCTCGTACTTGGTGTTGAAACGCTGGGTGATGCTGCCGCGGCGATCCCGCAATTCTTCGATGGGAATGGGTACGAAGGGGCGGTACAGGAAGGGATGGGCCCAGGGCGTTTCCGGCACCAGATCGAGGTATTCAGGCACCAACACCTGCAGGGTCCAAGGATATTCGCCATGCTTACTCTTATAGCGCTCCAGGGCATCCATGATGCGTTTCATGGATGCCCTCACCAGCCGCTGCTTTTCCTGCATTTCCTGCTTCAGGGAAACCTGGATGATGAAGAGATCCTGTTGGGCCTGTTTGCCCGTGGGCGTGTCGGGGTAGCGCTGGGCGATGCGCTCCAGCATGGTGCGCGCTTCCAGCGTCTTGCCTGAATTGCTCAGGGCTCGCGCATCCTCCAATAATTTCTGGGGCAGCCGAGGGTCCTCGGATTCACAGCCCACCACCAGGAAAAGGCAGGCAAGAGGGGCGAGAAAGCGTGGGCGAAGCATGCGGGAACGATAGCACCATCCAACGCGCCAATGAAGAGCCGCTAGGATGGAAAACAAGGGGGCAGCATGTCAGACCGGAGCTGGTTGGTTGGGATCGTCGGAGGGTCGGGCAGCGGCAAGACCTCCATCGCCCAGGAATTGATTCGCCGTTTACAGGATGAAGGGGTAAACGTCCTGCTCCTGGATATGGATGCCTACTATGCCCCCCTGGAGGTGGTGAAACACCGGTTTGAGGGCCGGGCCATCAACTGGGACCATCCCCATGCCTTTGATCTGGAACTCATGGCCACCCATCTGGCCAGCCTGCGCAAGGGTCAGGCCATCCGGAAGCCCATCTACGACTTTACGGTTTCGGATCGGGTGGGCTGGGAAGAACCCATCCAGCCCTCCCAAATGGTGATTCTGGAGGGTCTCCTCATCTTTGCCTTGCCCGAACTCCGGGAACAACTGGATGTGAAGATCTTTGTGGATACCGATGCCGATATCCGGATCCTGCGCCGCATCCAGCGGGATACCAAAGAACGGGGCCGCAGCGTGGACAGCGTCATCGACCAGTACCTGGATTCCGTGCGGCCCATGCACCTGGAATTCGTCGAACCCAGCAAACGCTGGGCCGACCTGATCGTGCCCACAGGTGTGGAGAACCAGAAGGCCCTGGACATGATCACCCACTACAGTCTGGGTCTGCTGCAGCACCCCGCGCCGGGCCGATAGTCCATTGCGGTTGCTGGCCCAGCATTCCCCTCAATTCAACCCCACTACAGCGTGGGAAGGTGAGGAAGCCACCCTGCGGGGTGAAACCCGGCTGTTCCGGCATCTGGGCGTGCTCCGGCGTTCCCCCCACACCGGCCGCAGCCATGATTTCACCCGGTTGGAATGCCCCGAATGGGTGCACGTCATTGCCCTGACGGAGGGGCATGAACTCCTGGCGGTGGAGCAATTTCGCCATGGCATCAATGCTTCCACCCTGGAAGGCATCGGCGGTGTTTGCGATCCCGGTGAAGACCCCGAAGCGGCCGCGCGCCGGGAGCTATTAGAAGAAACGGGGCATCGGAGCGAAACCTGGGTATCGCTGGGCTGGTGCACCCCGAATCCTGCAGTCCAGGATAATAAATGCCATTTCTTCCTGGCCCTGGCGTGTGTCCCCGTGGCGGGCTTGGATTTGGACCCCTCCGAGGAATTGCGGGTCTGGGCCGTGCCCTGGTCTGAATGGCAGCAAAAGCTGCGCAGCGGCGAAATCCATCACGCCCTGGTGCTGGCAGCCTTCTTACGGCTGCGCATGTGGGATGGGTGGGCTAAGCTGGAGCCAATCCTCGAGCGCCTCCCATGACGTGGTTTGCCAGCCTTCACCGTTCCTTCGCCTTCGGCTTGATCCTGGGCCTGCTCCCGATTCCCGGCTGGGGCCAGGAGGGCTTGCCCATGCCGGTGCTGACCCGTGACGGCGGACCCAACGCCTCCTATGCGGATGAGCTCCGAGCGCAGATCCAGCGCCTGCCCCAGGCCGAACGGAAAGCCTTTTTCCGGAAACTGCGCAAACAACAGCGGGAGCTGAAAGCCCGGATCCAGGAATTGGAGTTCAACCTGGAGAAGTCCGAAAGCCTGCACAAGGTCTTGCAGAAGGATGGGTCAGGCCTGGCCCCGCAAATGGTGAACCTGATCAAGGCCCAGGGCGAAGCCATCGCGGTCTACCGAGACATGGCGCGCACCATGGTCCGCGAGCGGCGGGCGGGGGATCCCCAGCAACTGGATGCCGATGATCTGCAGACAGACCTCTATGCGGGGCTCCAGTTCTCAAGCCTCTACCGGGACCCCGAGAAATCCACTTCCTTTTTCTCGACCTCCCGCCCCTTTGTGGCCCTGGATTTGCGGCAAACCATCCGCTGGCCGGGGCGAGAGCAATGGATGGAGTTCTTCGGAACCCTTTCGTTCCAGTCATCCTCCAAGGAAACCAGCGATGCCGTGGCCGTCATCACCACCAGCGGCAATTTCCGTGGCGAAATGGGGGCCTGGTGGATGCGCACCCTCGCTGAAGGCGTGAGCTGGGGCGTCATTGGCAGCGTGGGGGTAGTCGGGTACAGCACCCCGGATGCGGGTGAAGATCTGCAAGGCACCAAACGGGATGAATTCCGCAACCGCACCCGGCTGGGGGTCACCTTGCGTCAGGAAGAAGGCTCCCTGCGGGGCAGCACGGCGGAGATCTCCTTTGTGCGTGATCCCCAGTTCATCGCCCGGGACCGGCTCATGGTGCGGGGCAAGGTGGTCTTGACCCAATTCGGTTCCCAGGGCTCCAGCGGCGATTTCTTCATGGAAGGGTTTGTCAGCAAGGGACGGACCGGCCGCGATGAGGCGGTGCTGCTGTTGGGCATCCGCCTGTCGACCCTTTCCTTCCTGCGCGGCCTAGGCGTTGGCAATAGCCGCTGATGCGCTAGAGTATTGAATCTGGGAGGAATCAATGGCCAGTGAATGCTCGTTTGACGTGGTTTCCAAGGTGGACATGGCCGAGGTCAAGAATGCCGTGGCCCAGGCCATGAAGGAGATCACCCAACGCTATGACTTCAAAGGGTCGGTCTCCGATATCGAGCTCAAGGATGATGCGGTGCTGCACCTGAAGAGCGATGACGAGATCAAGTTGAAGGCAGTCATTGATGTGCTCCAGTCCAAGCTGTTCAAGCGCGGCGTGAGCATCAAGAACCTGGAATACGGCAAGGTCGAAGCCGCCACCAAGGGCACGGTGCGCCAGGAGATCAAGCTGCTCCAGGGCATTCCCGGGGAAAAGGCCAAGGGCCTTGTGAAGGTGCTCAAGGATGCCAAGGTAAAAGTGCAGGCCGCGATCCAGGGCGAACAGTTGCGTGTCTCCGGCAAGAACAAGGATGACCTGCAGGAAGCCATTGCCTTGCTGAAAAAGAACGATCAAGGCCTTGAACTGCAGTTCACCAACTATCGGAACTAGCCTTTGTCCCGCCTGGATCTCCTCAGCTATTTCAACCCCATTTCCGGAAAACTTTCGGAGGTAGAAAAGGAACTGGAGCGGTTGCTCCAGAGTGATGTGGCCGTGGTGGATAAACTCGCGGCCCATGTCCGTGGCGGAAAAGGCAAGCGCCTGCGCCCCGCCCTGGTGCTCCTGGCCTCCCGGTTTGTGGACTACAAGGGTTCTGACGATGTGCGGTTCGGGGCGGTGTTCGAGCTGATTCACACGGCCACCTTGGTGCATGACGATGTGATCGATCACGCCCAGCTGCGCCGCGGCAAACCGACACTCAACCGCCTCTGGGGCAACACCCTCACCGTCCTGTTCGGGGATCTGCTCTATCTCCAAGCCATGTCCAGCGCCATCCAGGCCCGGAAATGGCGCCTGATGGAAATCCTCTGCGACGTGACCACCCGCATGATCGAGGGCGAGCTGATCCAGAACGATGTGCTCTATAAGCTCGATACTTCCCGCAAGGACTACTTCGATATCCAAGAACGGAAAACGGCGCTGCTCTTCAGTGGTTGCACGGAAACGGCCGGTGTTTTGGCCGATCGCAGCCTCTCGGAATGCGCCGCCCTCCAAAAATTCGGCCTGGAGATCGGCCGCGCCTTTCAACTCACGGACGATTTGCTGGATTTCACGGCCACTAGCGAACAACTGGGCAAACCGGCGTTTTCCGACCTGCGCGAGGGCAAGCTGACCTTGCCCATGTTGACCCTCATGGAATGCGCCCCCGATGAGGTGCGCCCCCTCATTCGCACTATCTGGGATCGGGGTGAAGAGGTGCCCATTCCTGCAGCGGAGGAACGCCAATTACGGGAGCTCATCGCCCGCCACGAGGCCCTGGCTGAAACCCGCAAACTGGCCCAAAAGGCCAGCCAAGCCGCAGCCGAAGCCATTGCTGGTGTCCCCGGCGACAAAAAGACCCTAAAGCTCCTGCAGGAAATCCCCGAAATCCTACTGGACCGCAGCAAATAGCCTCAGAGCGGCATCGGCTTTTCGTCTCCGCGGGGGTCCCAGTTGATGCCCGCCCGCTTGAAGGAGGCCATCAGGGTCTCCTTGTCCGGGCACTTCATGTAGGCTTCCATCGGTTGAACGATGTTTCCGTGCACCAGTTCCACGATGGCATCGTTCATGAGCTTCTGGCCGTAGGCCCGCCCAGTCTGCATGGCGCTGGGGATCTGGAAGTTCTTGCCTTCCCGGATCAGGTTGGAGATGGCAGGCGTAATGAAAAGGCTCTCGATGGCGGCAACCCGGCCCCCACCGATTTTTTTCAGCAGGATCTGACTGATCACGGCCTTGCAGGAATCCGCCAACATGACCCGGATCTGCTGCTGACGGTCGGCGGGAAACTGATCCACGATGCGGTCCATGGTCCCCACGGCGCTGTTGGTGTGCAGGGTACCGAACACCAAGTGGCCGGTGACGGCGGTTTCCAGGGCGATGGCGATGGTTTCCAGATCGCGCATCTCGCCCACCAGAACGATATCGGGGTCTTCGCGCAGGGCGGCACGCAGGCCTGATTTGAACGTGGCCGTGTGGGTTCCCACCTCCCGCTGGTTCACCAGGCATTTCTTGCGGGGATGCACGAATTCAATGGGGTCTTCAATGGTGAGGATGTGATCGGTGCGCTTGCGGTTGGCGATATCGATGATCGCCGCCAGGGTGGTGGATTTGCCGCTGCCCGTGGGTCCCGTCACCAGCACCAGACCCTTCGCGAGATCGGCCAGACGTTTGATGGGATCCGCCAGGCCCAATTGATCGGGGTCGGGGATTTGATTGGGGATCACGCGGCAAACCAGACCCGGCCCCATCCGATCGGCGAAAAAATTCACCCGCAGGCGGCAGCCGCCAGCCTCGTAGGAATACGCAAAATCCGCATCATTCCTGGTTTCGTAATGTTCCCAGGCCATGGGCGGCGCCAGGGATTTCATAACCTCGAGCAGTTCCTTGGGACCCAGGGGTGCAAAGCCGTCCAATTCCTCCAAATCACCATGCACCCGCACCAGGGGCACCTCCCAGGTGGTGCAATGCAGATCCGAGGCCTTGTGGTCCAAGAGCGCCTTCAGTAGGCGCTCAGCCAGGGGGTTAGCGCCTGCGGGCGTCGCCACAACCACGCTGGGTGAAACGGGCACCGGCATGTTCCGGGCGGGGGTCGGTGGCTGAGGAACCGGCAAGGGCTCCGGAGGTTTGGGAGGCGGGACAGCGCCACCGGATTCTGGCTCTGCCACCAGATTCAAACCCTGGGCGTTCCGGTTCACGGTGATTCGATAATGCTGCCCGCCCACGGTGTAGAGGAAGCTGGCCTGGGCATTTCGAGCCAGGGCTTCCCCGTCCTCCGAGGGCAGCACTTCGTTAACCAGGTGTTCTAAGAGGGTTGGAGGCACGGGTGTGGGAAGCAGCGGCGTCAGGGCCCCGGTGACCGATTCCAGCATGGGAGGCTGATCCGGCACTAGGCGAAGGGTCGCGGCGCCTCGAAGCGTAATCTGTGCGAGTAGCCGGTCAAGCTGGGCCATGGGGTCTCCGGAATCGGTTACATGCATTCTAAGGACACAGAGCCTTCACCGGGGATAGACTTCCCCTTTCCATCATCGAAGGAAAGACCGCTATCAACCCCACCCTGGGAGGATCGATGAACATCCACGAATATCAGGCAAAGGAAATCCTGCGCCTCTACCACGTCGCCACGCCGGATGGCCGAGTGGCGCAAGATGCCGAAGACGCGCGCCAGATCGCCAAGGGCTTTGGCGGCCAGGCGGTGGTCAAGGCACAAATTCACGCCGGTGGGCGGGGCAAGGGCGGCGGCGTCAAATTCGCCAAGGACCCGGACATGGCGGCGGAACTCTTCAAACAGATGCTGGGCATGAACCTAGTCACGAAGCAAACAGGCCCAGAAGGCCGGAAAGTCCAGACAGTCTTCCTCTCGGATCCCCAGGACATCGCCCGAGAGCTTTACCTCAGCCTGCTCGTCGATCGTGGCAGCAGCCGCGTGACGGTGCTGGCCTCCACCGAAGGTGGTGTGGAGATCGAAGAGGTGGCCGAAGCCACCCCCGAAAAAATCTTCAGGGTGACCGTGGATCCTGCCCTGGGGCTCACCGGGTTCCAGGCTCGCCAGGTCTGCTTTTCCCTGGGCCTGGAGGGGGATGCCTTCAAAAAAGGCGTGGGATTCCTGCTCAACCTCTACAAGCTTTTTGTGGAAAAGGATTGCGCCATGGTGGAGATCAATCCCCTGATCCTCACCGAGCAGGGCGATGTTGTGGCCCTGGACTGCAAGATGGCCTTTGATGACAACGCCCTGGTGCGGCACCCCGATGTGTTGGCCCTGCGGGATCTGAACGAAGAGGCCCTGGAGGAGATCGAAGCCTCCAAGTTCAACCTCAACTTCATCAAGCTGGATGGGAACATCGGCTGCATGGTGAACGGCGCGGGCTTGGCCATGGCCACCATGGACATCATCAAATACCACGGGGGCGATCCCGCCAATTTCCTGGATGTGGGTGGTGGCGCCAGCGAAGAGGCTGTCAAGAACGCCTTCCGCATCATCCTGCAGGACCCTTCGGTGAAGGCGGTGCTGGTCAATATCTTTGGCGGCATCATGCGCTGCGACATCGTGGCCGCGGGCGTGGTGAAAGCGGCCAAGGAGATCGGCATCAAAGTGCCTGTAGTGGTGCGCCTTGAGGGCACCAACGTGGAGGAAGGCAAGCGCATTCTGGCGGAAAGCGGGCTCAACCTGCAGGTGGCTGAGGGAATCAGGGATGCGGCCGAAAAAGCCGTGGCATCGGTACGCTAGGCAAAGGGAGATCGACTATGTCCGTTCTGGTTGGAAATGACACCAAGCTAATCGTGCAGGGAATTACAGGCCGCGAGGGCCTGTACCACGCCAAGGGCTGCCGGGATTACGGCACCAAGGTGGTAGGTGGTGTAACCCCTGGAAAGGGGGGCACCGACATCGAGGGATTCCCTGTTTTCAATACCGTCAAGGAGGCCCGCGCCAAGACGGGTGCCAATGCCACCATGATTTTTGTCCCCCCCATCGCCGCCGCGGACGCCATCCTCGAAGCGCTGGACGCGGGCATCGAACTGATCGTGTGCATCACCGAAGGCATTCCCGTACTCGACATGGTCAAGGTGAAGCGGGTGCTGCCGGATTACCCCCAGTGCCGATTGATCGGGCCCAACTGTCCCGGCGTGATCACCCCTGGCAAAGCCAAGATCGGCATCATGCCGGGACGCATTCACCTGCCGGGCCATGTGGGTGTGGTATCCCGCTCCGGCACCCTGACCTACGAAGCCGTGGGCCAGTTGACGGCACTGGGCATTGGCCAGAGCACCTGCATTGGTATTGGCGGCGATCCGGTCAATGGCACCAGTCATATCGACGCCCTGAAATTCTTCCAGGACGATCCTGACACCCACGCCATCGTGATGATCGGTGAGATTGGCGGCAGCGCCGAGGAAGAGGCTGCAGCCTTTGTGAAGGCATATGTCACCAAGCCGGTGGTGAGCTTTATCGCAGGCCAAACGGCTCCGGCAGGAAGACGCATGGGCCACGCGGGCGCCATTATCAGTGGTGGCAAGGGCACCGCCTCGGAAAAAATGGAAGCCTTGCAGGCCGCAGGCATCACCGTGGTGCAAAGCCCTGCCGACATGGGCAAGGCCGTGGCTGAACGCATGCGAAAATAGGAGCCGCAGAGGTCTGCGGAGGAACCCAAGCAACATGGATCAACTTGTGAAAGCCCACCTGGACCACCGGCGCACCTGGCAGGATTTTGATTATTGCTATCCCGTCATCAGTCGCCGGAGCAAGGGCCTCAGTCTGGGTGTGAACCTGAACCCCGACAAAATCTGCAATTTCGATTGCGTCTACTGTGAAGTGGATCGCGTTAATCCGGCTCGTCGGGGCGATGTGGATCTGGAACAACTGGAACGTGAGATGGCGACCCTGCTAGATCTGGCTGCCTCGGGGGAGCTTTTTGCCACCGCGCCCTTTGATTCCACCCGCCCCGACCATCAGCGCCTTAACGACATTGCTTTCAGCGGCGATGGCGAACCCACCACAGCCCGGGAGTTTCCAGAAGCCATCGAACGGCTCGCCCGACTCAAAGCCTCCCGCGGGCTTCATGACGTAAAGCTGGTGCTCATCACCGATTCCAGCCGCCTCCAGGCACCTGAAGTTATCCGAGGGCTTGAATGCCTGATGCAGAACCAGGGCGAAATTTGGGCCAAGCTCGACGCGGGCACCGAAGCCTATTACCGGGAAATCAACCGCAGCAAAGTGCCCTTCACCCGGATCCTGGAAAACTTGGCTTCTACAGGCAGGCGCTGGCCAATCACCCTCCAGACGCTCTTTCTGGAGTGGAAGGGGCAGGGGCCTTCGGAGGGTGAAGTGGAGGCCTATCTCTCCCTGGTTCAGGCACTTCAGCACGATGGCGCCCAACTCCAGGGCCTGCAACTCTACACGGTGGCTCGACCTACGCCCGAGGCGGCGGCCAAGCCCCTGAACCCGAAAACCCTGGATCGCCTTGCCGATCGTGTGCGCAGCGGTCTGCCAGGCCTTCCCATTGAGGTTTTCTACGGTCCCGATAGTCTTGCGTAGAATCGCTTTCATCCTGGGTTTATTGGGGTTGGTCGGTTGTCATCCCAAAAAGCCTGATCCTCCGGCACCTGTCACTCGCTTCACGCTGGTGGCGGTTGGGGACATCCTCATGCACCAGGACGTAAAACGCGCAGCGCGCGAAAATGGCTGCGGGTTCAAGGGCTTATGGGCTGATGTTCAACCCCTGTTCGATCAGGCCGACTTGCTCTTTGGCAACCTGGAAACGCCGGTGGCACCTTCGACGGGACGGCCTGGGCAGCCCTTTGTGTTCAACGCCCCCGAAGATCTTCCCTTTGAGCTCAAGGCGAGTGGCTTCGACGCGCTCTCCACGGCCAACAACCATGCCTTTGATCAGGGTTCCAAAGGGGTTCTGGAAACCCTGGACCGGTTGACGGCCCTGAGCCTCACACCCTTGGGCAGCGGGCGGGATCGAGCCCAGGCCGAGGCGCCACGCATCTTCGAACGAAAGGGGCTCCGCATCGCCTTCCTTGCCTATACGGACCTGTTCAATATGGACCTGAACCGGGCGGAGAATGCCCCCTGGGTGGGGCGATTGGACCTGGAACCCGCCGTGACCGCGGTGCGTTTAGCCCGCAACCAAGCGGATATCGTGGTGGTCAGCTTGCACTGGGGCATCGAATACGAACACCTGCCTCGCCCTCGCCAGCGTGAAGTGGCGAGTCGGCTGATTGGTGCAGGCGCGGATCTGCTGTTGGGCCATCATCCCCATGTGCTTCAACCCCTGGAATGGATCGAGGCCGAAGGTCGCCGGGGTGCTGTCATTTTTTCTCTGGGCAATTTCATCAGCAACCAGGACCGGATTTACAACCCGCACACCATGCCGGAAGGGGCCGGAGACAACCGTGACAGCGCGGCCCTGGTGGCCACCTTTCGCAAGGGGATTGGCCCGGTCGAACTGGAAACCGTGCACATGGAGCCCCTTTGGACCCAGAATAACTGGGCCCAATTCACCTCGGGAAAGGCAACACGGCGTGAAATACAGGTGGTTCGGGCCCAGCCGGATGGTGGCCTGTTGGAGCGGCGCCGCAACCGGATCGAATTGACCTTATCTGCGCACCTGCCCAAGGTTCAGCCAGCCTTAGGGGCTGGCTTGGCCAAGCCCAGGATGATCCCCAGCACCAGCCCCCAGACCGCGGCTAACCCAATCTGATATTCCTGGGGCAGGGCAAAGGTGATGGTGTGAGCTGGAACCCAGAACCAGAGCAGCGTCCACCAAGCCCGTTCGATGCCAGCGAACCCTTTTTCCCCCAGGATCAGGTTGTCTTCGAGGCGATGAAAGGCCATCATTTGCGGGCCAAAAAACGCATTGGTCAGCACGGATACGGCAAAGGCCTTGCCCAGGCCAAGGGCAAATAGCCCCGGCAGCAGCCCCTTGTCGAGCAGGGCCTGGGTGAAGCCCTTCATTCCGATAAAGCCATATTTGATGACAATCCCGAGCAGGGCCCAGGCCAAGGCCTTGGCCCCAAGCTGCCACCACCCGCAGGGCAGGCAAAATTGCCGACGTTTCAGGCTGGCCGCGATGATTTCACCCACCGTGCCCAACAGTGCGAACTGGAGGGCGGCGGACAGAAATGGGTTTGTGATCACCCAGGTGACGTAGGTTTGCAGCATGGCGGCCCCATCAGGAACAGGACCCAGCATACCGGCCGCCTTGGATGCCTTGGATCACTCGTGGGGTTGCACGTGACCGCGCGCAACCAACTTGGCCGCCAGCCGTTCAGCCAAATCAATTGCGTAATCGATGTCGCCATCGCTGAGGGCAGCGCTTCCCGCAGCCGCCATGGAATTCAAGAGGTACAGGGTGTAATGCTCCACTCTGCGAAGTCTTCCAACTTCTACCGGTAGGGCAGGAACGGCAATCACGGGCTTGGACATAGGGAATCTCCAAGCTAAACATAGGCGCTTAAAAGCGTTTGCGCTGTTTATGTTCGCAATTTTCGGAGCCCCAGGAACCCAAAGCCCAATAATAAAGAGAGGGGCGCCACCACACCCCAATAGCCAGGAATTTCCCCAGCCTTGGCCGCGCCACCGAACAGTGCCTGGGCGCCCATGAAAAGAAGTCCCACGATGAGGGCGAATCCAAGGGCTTGACCTCGACCGCCCCGCGGGCGAGGAAAGGCCTGGGCCAGTACTGCGAACAGCAGGCAGGGCCCTGCCAGCCAATTCAACATGCGACCCCACAGCATGGACGACCGCTCAGGGTCGGGGGCCCAGCGCTGCCAACGCACCAGATCAGGCGTGTTGGCTTCCTCGGCATTGGGCGTGGCCCGCAGCGCTTGATCCGGGAACAGGCGCGTTGCTTCGGGCCCGGGCTGCCAATGCAGGGCATTCCAGGCAAGGGCGGTGGATCGGGTCTCGTTCAGTTTCCAGTTCAGGAAAATAGGCGCTTCCCCCGCGGATTTCAGGGGGAAGCCCCATCGGGTGGTGCCTTCGAGGTACCACAGCACCCCGGTCGAACCCAGGTAAAGCCAAGGCTTGGTGTTCAAATGTTTCGCAGGTTTATTTAATATTTGCCTGTAAAGCTTGTCTGATTTACCTATTACCAAGGGTGCAACCACTGCCTGAAGCAGGAAGGTCAGCAACAGTACACCCACCCATGCCCTCCCGCCAGCCGCAATCCATTGAAGAAGGCTGGCACCTCCCGCCCGCAGCGCCACCCACTCCCGAGATAGGGTGGCTTCGGAGAAAGCCAAAACGCCGGCAAAAAGGAACGCGATGGGCAGAACGACAACCAAGAATGGCGGTAGGTTCCAAACCCAGTAATGCAAAAACACCAGGATCGAGACCCGGTTCTTGGAAAGATCACCGGCGAGAGAAGCGAATTCCAGCAATAGGCTGAGGGTAAGAAAGCTGCCCATGGCAGCACCCCAGTTGCGCCACCAGAGGTTCCGCGACCAGCGTGCCAGAGTGCCACCATCCTCAGACCCACGCAGCAGGTGTTCGAACAATTGCACGGGATGGGGCAGGGCGCGAGCGATGCCCGCCGCGACCCATTGATATGCAGGTGATAAGAATGCCCGCCCCTTTGAAACCATCCAGGAGAGTCCATGCATGATCAAGTGGGGTGCTGAATGATGAGGATGCAAACGACGAGAGAGCATACCAAAGCCCATGGCAAGAAAGAGCCAAGGAAGCCCCACCAGGGCAATCATCATTCTAGGTTTCCCACTTAATATCATGTTTTCAATGGACTTCATCAGCAGATAGTAGGCCAGAATCACCCCAAGGCTTTTGACCATCGCGCCGCCACGCTGGAAACGTGGGTGTCCCATCCCCAGGGCAATCCCGAGCAGCAGCAAGGCGCAGGTCGCGATGGGAAGAGAGAACCGGCGGCCAAGCTCGATGCGAGCCTGCAAAGAAGCATCCCTGAACAGGCTTGACGTAGAAAGGTAGCGGACCGGTGTCGGCGGCAGGACAGATCCCGAAGGTGCAGAAACGGGAATGGCAAAGTTTAGTGTTTTCTGCTTGATATGAACGATACTTCCGTTCTCTTTGCGAACCAGGCAGCCGTTCAGGTCCTTGAATTCCAGGTTGATGGAAGTCAATTGCCCCTTGGTCTCAACCCGGGCCCAATCCATGGACTGTGCCACCAAATGTTGAACACCTTGAGGGTTGGATTCCATGAAATGGATTTCACCCGTGCTGTCAATCCAGATGGCATTGTTGGGATTGCTGGGTGGAAAAAAGGGTGGGCTGCCGGGTTTCAGAAAGCGAGTCTGAGCCTCGTCTAGCATTCGGCTGCGAATGGACTGTTGAATGTTATTTATTTTTGGAACCAAAATATTTGCATTCAGGGCGGATATCAGAATCAACGCAACAGAAAGAATAGCCCAGGGTCGCAGCAGGTAACGCATTCCAACCCCGAGCCCCTGGGAGGCCACCATCTCGGAACCTTCGGACAACTGTTGACTGCCAAGCAAACCTCCAAGCACAGCAGCCATGGGGAAAACCATGCCCAAAGTTTCGGGAACCTGCGTCAACAGGTAGGGCGTGAGCCACCGAAAGGGCGCTCCCATGGAGAAGATCTCCTTGGAGATCCCGATCATTTCCCAGGCCAGGATCAACCCCCCATATAGCAGGAGGGCGCCCAGGAAGGGGGAGGACCACCGGCGGAGGAAGTAGCGTGGAAGGATCGGTAGCACCAGATTCTACTTTCGATAATGTATATTATGTAACCTTGTAATCAGATGACCTTGGCGGCCAGCAGATCGTGAATATGCAGCACACCGATGGCACGAGACCCTTCTAGGACAACCAGGAAGGTGATCTTTCGCGCTTCCAGGAGTTGGGCCGCCTCAATGGCGAGCACCTCCGGCGAAATGCCGACGGGATGTTGGGTCATGATGTCGGCGGCCGAAAGGCTGAGCGGATTTTGACCAGAGCGTTGCGCCTGTTCCAAGGCACGTCGAATATCCCCATCGCTCACCACGCCGGCCATAATGCCATCTGCACTCACCGTCGTCATACCCAACCGCCCCTTGGTCATGGCGGCCAACACGCTCACCAGGTTGGAATCGGGGGTGACCTCCGGGAATTCTTTGTGCATCAACTCTTTTGTTTTTAATAGCCTAGAACCAATATTTCCAGCTGGGTGAAATTGTGCGTAGGACTCCAATGTGAATCCCGTGTGCACCATGTGATGAGCCGCCAGTAGATCTCCCCAAACCAGTTGCAGGGTTGTGCTGGCCATGGGCGCAAAGTTCAATGGACAGCCTTCACCCTGGGGCAACCCATAGGTGAAACACCAGCGTGCAGCTTGTCCCAGTCGGCTTTCCTTGCGGGCGGTGATGGCGCCGATGGGTACCCCAAGACGAACGAGGCTGGGCACGAGGCGAAGCACCTCTTCGCTTTCACCGCTATTGCTCAGCAGCAGCATCGTATCGTGAGCCGTCACCATGCCCAGATCGCCGTGGAGGGCTTCGGCGGGGTGCAGGAAAAAGCTGGGACAACCCGTTGAGGCCAAGGTGGCTGCAATTTTTTGTCCCACCAATCCGGATTTTCCCATGCCCGAAACAATCACCCTGCCCTGGCTGCCCGCAACGTGGGTGGTCCAGGATTCAACCAAGGCGGAATCCCAGGTGGATTCAAGGGATTCCAGCGCAGATCGCGCGGCCGTGAGAACCGCGGCCACGGTGGTACGCTTAGCTTCGAAATCCTGGGATGCCTGGGGAAGTTGCGACACCGATGCTCCTGGAAGGTGATTCAAACCATGCTATCACCGGGCTTCTGCCCATGTGCCGGTGGGGAGGCTAGACTGAAGAATAATGGAGAACCGCATGCTGAATGTAACTGACGTCCGAATCACCAAAATTGAAGGAGATGAGAAGCTCCGGGCTTTCGCGGCGATCGTCATTGATGACTGTTTTCTCGTGGGCGATCTTCGCGTGGTGGAAGGCGAGGAAGGCTATTTTGTGGCCATGCCCAGCAAACGGAAGCGCGACGGATCCTATAAGGACATTGCCTTCCCCCTTTCCAATGAAACCCGCGAGTACCTTGAGCAAAAAGTTCTGCTGGCCTATGAAGCCACCACCGGGAATCGAGCTTTCTCCCGCATCGAGGCTGGCGAAGTACCGACCGTGCGTCCCGATCTCCTGAGCGTCGAGGAATTCGGGTTCACCCCCAAACTCAATCCCTGACTGGACCCAAACCCGCACCCAGGCTAGACTTTTAGAAGACTGGGGAGTAGCCAAGTGGTAAGGCAGCAGGTTTTGATCCTGCGTATCGAGGGTTCGAATCCTTCCTCCCCAACCAGATCATCGCCCGACCAACTGGTCGGGCGATTTGTTTAAAGGGGGTTTAGCTGCGAAAGCGGCACCGGTTGAGGGTTTCGGTTTCCTGCACAAGTCCGAAAACCAATGATCCATTGGGCATCTGTCAAAGCAGGCGCCCTTGCTTATTATCGGCTTAACAGCGGCAGAGTCTCGATATCATTAACTCCTTGTTTGGGGGAAAGCTGTGTCGCTGTTTGGATGGGATAAGCGTCTGGCCACGGGGATCGACTCGATCGATGCCCAGCACCGCGAACTATTTCAAATCGCCAAGGGGTTGCATGATGCCTATCGCACCGGGGATGCCAAGAATGCCGTTACCCGGACTTTGAACTATCTCGTTGACTACTGCCTGACCCATTTCGAAGACGAGGAAGCACAAATGAAGGCAATGGGGTTCCCGGACCTCGCGATCCATCAAGAGGAGCACCGGAAGTGCCTTGCCCATATTTTGGATCTGAAAGACCGCTACGCGGGTGGCCAGTCGGAAGTGGCCATGGATCTATCTGTTCTGGTGTCCCGTTGGTCGAAGCAGCACATCCGGGAAAGCGATTTCCGGTTTGCTGAATTCGTCAAAAGCATTGCTCCAGAGCCATTCTGACAAATCGATTGAACTGCCAGCGTCTGACTACCAGCCCTGCCCCTTCAAAGGGTGCCCAACTCCTGAAGTTTTTGGATTAGCTTCTGGCTGAACTTCACATGATTTGCCATCCATTCGGACTGGGCGTTTGGTCCGACTTCATTCACTACGATCAGGACGGCGCCCACGGGCACATCCACCGCATGGCAGGCGGCAAAAACCCCGGACAGCTCAAGGTGCTCAGTCTCCCCCAACGTTCCTAACAGTGCCGCGCCATCCCGTGTTCGAGTAATGGCCGGGGGAACCACCACACGCTGAGCAGGAAATGGAAGCGCAGCCATGGTGGCGGGCCAGTGGGTGCGCTCCACCACGGGACGATAGCTTTCACCACGATGCTCACCCACGGAACTGGAAATGGCCTCCGCGGCCCAGATAATGTCGCCAACCTTAAGCCGGTCATCGAAGTGTCCACAGGTGCCAATAAATAGTACGCGGCTTGGCCGCAGTTCCTGGATCAAGCGGGCGGTACTGACGGCGGCGAGCAATTGGCCCACACCTGTGCAAGCCACCTGCCAGCCCTTGGGTGGAGCCTCCAGGAAAGGGCCCAATTCGGGGGGAAAGGCACCTAACAGCAGTTGCGACATGGGGTCATGCCCTGTGAAAAGAGATTGCTAAGAAACCACCTTCATCCAAGTCCGCCAATCCATTAAACAACGCCGTAGATGTTGTCCCGCTGCCAGGCCTCGAAGCCCGCGCTTTGAATCATGCGGTTCATCTCATCTCGATTGACCGAATGACAGGTGCCCGCCGCACTCACCACGTTTTCTTCCAGCATCAGGCTACCCATATCGTCGCAGCCATAACTCAGGGCAAGCTGTCCCGTTTTTCGCCCCATGGTGACCCAGGAACTCTGAATGTGCGGGAAATTATCCAGGTAGATCCGCGCGATGGCGATGGTGCGAAGGTATTCGGCGTCGGTGGGCTTTGGGATCTTGCCTTCCCACACGGTATTGCCGCTCTGGAAGGGCCAGGCGACAAAGGCCGTATGTCCACCCCCATTGGCGCGGGCCAAGGCGCGGTCCTGTTGTTCCCTCAGCACCCGAAAATGTTCGACACGCTCAGCCAGGCTTTCCCCAATGCCAAACATCATGGTGCCGGTGGTGGCCATACCCACTTCGTGGGCAGCCTCCATTACCTCCAGCCACTTTTCGGGGCCGCCTTTGAGTGGGGCGATCTTCTTGCGGATCCGATCCACCAGGATTTCGGCGCCACCGCCCGGGATACTACCCAGCCCGGCCTGTTGCAGATCACGGATCGTGGCCTGGAGACTCTGGCCACTGAGTTTCGCCATCATGTGGATTTCCACGGGTGAAAAACCATGCACCCAAAGGCCCATTTCCGTATGCAGAAATCGCACAAGGCCCAAATAGTATTCCCAGGGCAAATCTGGGTTAACCCCGCCCTGCAAAAGGAAACCGGTGCCGCCCACGGCCTTGGTTTCCTCTGCTTTTTTCCGAAGCTGCGCCTCGGTTAGCACGTAGCCTCTAGCATCCCCGGGGCGATGGTAGAACGCACAGAAGGTGCAATAGACATTACAGACGTCGGTGTAATTGACGTTGCGGTCCACCACGAAGCTGACCCGGGCAGGATCGTTGTGGCGGTTGCGGACCGCGGTGGCCGCGCGGGAAAGGTCCGCCAGATCAGCCTCTTCGAACAGTCGCAAGGCGTTGGCCTCGTTGATGCGACGCCCTGCGAGGACCTCTTCCAGAAGGTCGGTGATGGATGGCAGGCTCACGTGAGTTTGTACCCCATGACCGCCAGGCAGCGCCGACACACAGGCGCCTGATCTGTAACGCCGTGTTGGAAATGGTCCAAGGTGTATTCATTCCGGCATTTTTCGCAGATCTGCTTGGGCTCGGTGATATTCGGCGCAGCATTCGTCGTGATTTCAGCCATGGAATCCTCCCGCTCAAGCTAGGTTAACGCAAAGGGGGCCCGGATTCCGGGCCCCCTTCCCTTCAGAACAACCTGGTTCACTCGGCCGTTTCGACAGGGACCACTTCCCTTGCGCCGTTCTTAAAGGTCGCCTGACGTTTCCCGGCATGCTTATGGGCCTGGGTTTCCAGCTTGTCCAGGGCCTGGGAAAGGCTGGCGTACATGTCGTCCGTCTCCGCGCTGGCAAGGAAATCCCCGCCACGCGTCTTGAGGGAGACTTCCGCCGCGTGCCGATGTTTTTCGACACTGAGCGTGACGTGAACGTCGATGATGTCGTCCAGGTAGGCGGTCATTTTCTCGATGCGTTCCTCCGCGAAATCGCGGAGTGCGTCGGAAACCTCTACGTGGCGGCCGGTGAAGATGACCTTCATCGCGGACTCCTTATGAAAGGGCCTAGTGGCCCTGGGGGAACAGTCGCTAATCCAATCAGGTGCGTTTCGGTCTGTCGTAGTTCCAAATTCTTATCGGCGGCGACGCCGCGAAGCTGGAGGAATCTTCAACTCTTCGCGGTACTTGTTTACGGTGCGGCGGGCAACCTGAATCCCATCCCGTTCCAGCAAGCGCGCCAGAGTCTCGTCGCTCAAGGGCTTGGCGGCATCTTCGGCCTGAATCAGGGCCTTGAGCTTGTGTTTGACCACGGTGGCAGAGATATCATCCCCGCTCGCAGAACCGAGGGAAGCGCTGAAAAAATAGTTAAGGTCGAAAAACCCCTGAGGCGTATGGATGGTCTTGGCCTTGACCACACGGGAAATGGTGGATTCGTGAAAACCCGTGGCTTCGGCCACATCCCGCAGCACCATGGGCCGTAGGCGCTCGATGCCGTGATCCAGGAATTCCTGCTGCAGTTCCACGATGGATTTGGCCACCCGAAGCACGGTGCGGTTGCGGTCTTCCACGCCCCGAATGAAATCCCGGGCGCTGCGGTATTTGTCGCGGATGAAATCCTTGTCGCCCTTGGCCTCGCTGGAGGCCAGAAACGATTTGTAGTCCCGATTCACCTTCAGGCGGGGGACGCCTTCATCATTCAGATAGATGCGCCAGTCCCCATCATCCCCTTTGAGCACCACCACGTCTGGCTTGACCACCCGTTCGCCTTCGGGGTCGAAGGCACGGCCTGGGGCCGGATGCAGATGGCGGAGTACATTCAGGGCTTCGGTCAGGGCTTCCTCGGTGCAACCCAGTACCTTGCGCAGCCGAACATTGTCACGCTGGGCCAGGAGTTCGCTGTGGGACTGGATGATTTCAACAGCCAGGTCATCCGGCTCGGCCCCGGCATGGCAAAGCTGAAGCAGGAGACTTTCCTTGACGTTGAAACAGCCCACGCCCGAAGGGTCGAATTCCTGCAGCAGCTCGATGAGTTCCCGGAGCAGTCCCTCTTCGATATCCAGTTCCTTGGATAGCTCCGCGGGGGAGGTTTCCACCCCGAAATCCGGGTCCAGCCTCAGGAAGCCTTTGGGGTCCACATGATCGATGAGCCGCTCCAGCAGCAGGGCGCGTGGATCATCCACTTCCATGGTCTGGTAGAGCTGGGACAATAGATGTTCCTGCAGGGTTTCCGAACTGGTCAGCCGGTCTTCCCAGCTGGAGCGCTCGTCATCGGGCAGGCTGCTTGTGCGGGGAATATCCGTATCCCAGGAGTTTTCGGCCCCCATATCCGATTCCAGCACCTGGGAAACGCCCTCTTCCCGAAAGCCTTCCAAGTCGGTTTCGGGGTTCATTTCGCTGGCGGCGTCCAGGATGGGGCCGAGATCGACGGTATCGGTGCCCTCGGGCACTTCCGCAGCCTCTGAAGGGGGTTCATCGAGCACTTCCGAATCATGGCCCTCTTCAATGGCTTCCAGACTGGGGTTTTCTTCCCCTTCTTCGACCAGTTCCAGCAACGGGTTTTCTTCCAGTTCCCGTTCGATCGTCTGGCTGAGCTCCAACAGATTCATCTGCCAGAGCTTCAACTTGAGCTGCATGGCAGGGGTCAGCGCCAGGGTTTGGCTCTGGGAAAGTCGCTGGGAGAGGTTCGGTCCAAGGTTCGCCATAGATCAATCCAGTCTGAACCGATCGCCCAAGTAAACCCGGCGAATATCCGGGTCATCGGCGATTTCCTTGGGGAGCCCGTGCTTCATGATCATTCCGTCCGCCAAGATATAGGCGCGGTCGGCGATCTGCAAGGTCTCCCGGACATTGTGGTCGGTGATGAGTACGCCGATGCCTCGTTTCCTGAGGTCGGCAATAAGCCCCTGGATCTCCATTACGGATTTGGGATCCACCCCGGCGAAGGGCTCATCCAGCAGCATGATTTTGGGGCTGGTGACGAGGGCACGGGCCATTTCGCAGCGCCGGCGTTCACCGCCGGAGAGGCTCATGCCCAGCGTTGTGCGCACCTTCTGAAGGTGAAATTCCTCCAGAAGCCGCTCGCAGCGTTCCTTTTGTTCAGGCCGGGTCAGGGGTTGCAACTCCCCCAAAGCCATGAGGTTTTCCCAGACCGTGAGTCCTCGGAAAACGCTGGATTCCTGGGGCAGGTAGCCGATGCCCTTGCGCGCCCGGCGGTGCATGGGCATATGGGTGACATCCTTGCCCTGCCAGAAAATCTGTCCCGCATCCGGGGCTTCCACCCCCACCACCATGTAAAACGTGGTGGTCTTGCCGGCTCCGTTGGGTCCCAATAACCCCACCACCTCGCCCGGCGCCACGTTCAAGGAGACACCTCGAACGATGTTTCGGTCCCCGTAGGACTTGTGCAGATCCCGCGCTTCAAGGCGGATCTCGGGAAGCTCGGTCATGGATTCACCTCGGCCAGCCCTCGCACGCGCCCCTGCCAGCGGGCCTTGGGCGCCACAGGGTCGGGTTCGAGTTCCAGGGATTCTCCCCAGCCCTCGCCCAATCGCCCTTTCAGCGTTACGGATCCTTTGGCGTTGATTTGTTTCACAGTCCTCCCTGGGCCCAGCTTTACCGAGATGCGCTCCGCTTGCAAACGCCACCCGGCGCCCCGGCATTCCACCCGGCCGGAAAGTTGGATCTCATCCCCTTGATACTCAGCGCGATCGGCGCGAAGGGTAAAATCACCATCCATCGCTGCCAAGGCCCCTGAAATGCCATTGGGAAAAGTGATGAGCCCGCCCTTCCGAACGATCCTGGGGCCTGACAAACGCTCCCGAAGCCGTGTCCAGGTGGCCTGATTGCCCGTTACAGTCCAAACTTCCGCTTCCCACAGCAGGTGATCCCCCCGAAGGCTCCCTCCATTCAGCACGCTCGCCTTAATGGGGCCATCGAATTCCCAGCGCCGAGGGGAACCATGCCCTGCCCCAGCACTGAAGGTGCCTTGCTCGCCCCGCCCAAGAACAGGCGCCTGCAAACGCCAGATCCGTTCCGCTTTGCGGAATTGCATGCGGGGACTGCTGAGGCTCCGCTGGCCCCAGGTCAGGACCGGCAGCCCCTCAGCCCAGGCCTCACCCACCGGCAGCGCCTCTGGCAGATCATGCCCCTGCCCTTCGCGAATCAGCACCCGGGGCGCCTTCATGAAAAGCCGTTCCCCATCCAGGGGTTGTTCCCAGGCAACCTGTCCCTCGAGCCGAAGCCCTGCTCCGGTCCAGCGAGTGCCTTCGGCCTGCAATATTTCTGACCCCCCGGGCACCGCTCGCAGAGCCCGAAGAGATTTCAGTTCCATTTGGTCCAGGGCCTGGCCCTTTTCGGGTCGCGGCGCAAGGCCACTGGTGGCCGTCCCCTTCCAGCCATCGTCGCGCTCAAAGCGAATGGGGTTGGACCACCGAATGGTTTTGGCATCCAGGTCGGCCTGCCCGGCCCAGATCGTTCCGCCCACAAGCTTGGCCATCACATCTTCGAGATGCCCTTCCTGAAAGCCCAGGGTCAACCAGAGCCGTTCGGCCTGCATTCGCTGAACCGTGCCGGGTTCCAAGGCTTCCCAGGTGACGGGGCCTTTATCCACCAGAAAGCGGCCGTCCAATTCCCGCCGCCAACCGGCGGGGAAGTTCCAATGCCCCTTGCCCTGACCGCTCAAATCCTGCCACTCCAAGGGCGAGAGTCCCGTCCACACGCCCTTTTCCCACCGGAGCGCAGGCCCGGGTTTCGGCAGATTGCCCCGCCCCAGGAGCAGGCCCGAACCTGGCGCGTTGGCTTCAACCTGCATGGGGCCTTGCAGGGTCCATGCGCCTTTTGCCCGCATCCCTGACGGAGAAAGCATATGCCAGAGCGTTTCTGGCTCTTCCAGACGGGCCTTGACGCCGTCCAATTCAAGGTTGTCCATGTCGCCGGCCACCGATTCATGGTCCAGCACGAAGACACGCCCTTCCCCTAATTGCTCCGTGAAGGTGCCTTGCCTGCCACCGTAGCCTTTGAAAATATCCACCTTGGCCTTGGGCGCCAACGGCTTGGGTCCCATATGGATGAAATAGCCACTGATGGCCACCACGATGGCCAAGGCGGTCCAACCGGTGATTTTCCACAGGGGATTCCGGGAATTCAGGAGGCTCCAGAGCCTCATACCGTGTCCCCTTGATTTAGCAGGGTGTCCAGGCGCCAGGACCGCCCCCAGCGCGCATGATCCTGGGGCGAGGCCGTCATACACAAGGTGTCACCGACCTCGAAACCCGAGGTAGCGGAACCCCCGAAAAACCAGGTGATATCGCCATTGACGCCCGTCAGTCGCAATTTTCGGTGCCCCTGGCCAAAGGCCTGCACAGGGCTCTGCAGGGTTCCCTCCAGCAGCAGGAGCATTTCCGGGAATCCCTGCCCAAAAGGCTCTAGGGCTGCCATTTCTTCCGGGGAGGGAACGGCCTCCTGCTGCGAACCATCGATGAAGAGTTCTCGAACCCCAAGGTTGCCAGCCTGAATCGCTGCGCCGCGCACCAGAGCTTGCCGGACAAACTGCAGATGTCCGGCTTCAAAGGTGATACCAGCCGCGGCCCGGTGGCCACCTCCTGAACGCAGAAAAGGCTGCGCGAGCGCCAGCAGTTCCGTAAGGTCGTAGCCTTCCGGTGCCCGCAGGGAACACTGGGCGATCCCCTCCACAAGGGTGCCCACGCCGGTGGGCAGACCACTCTCCCGCATCCTCCGGGCCGCCACGATGCCCAGCACACCCTTGTGGGCATCCTGATCCAGCACCAGGTCGAAAGCCGAGCCATCGGGGGCAGGAAGCCTTGTTGCCAGGTCATCCTGCACGGTTTTGCGTTCTGCGTTCATGACTTCGACGTCGGCCGCCAGGGTGCGGGCCTCCGTCGAATCCCGGGTCAGCAACAGCCGTACGGCATCTTCCGCAGCGCCCATGCGCCCCACGGCATTGATGCGCGGGGCTACCCCGAAGGCGATTTCCTGGGCCTTGGGAATGCCCTCGATGCGCGCGGCCCGGAGCAACTCAGAAAGCCCTGGGCCGTTGGCTCCGCCCAGGGCGATGAGTCCCCGCTTCACCAACAGGGCGTTTTCACCTCGAAGGGGCACCATGTCCGCAATGGTGCCCAGGGCAACCAGCTTGACCAGTCCATCCAGGAAGGCGAAGTCCGCTTCCCTGGGAAAGGGCACCGCGTCCAACAGGGCCTGCCCAAGCTTGAAGGCCACGCCCACGCCAGCCAGAACGCGGTTGGGATAATCACCCAAGGTGGGGTGAAGCACAGCCACCGCCGCAGGCAGTTCCTGTCCCAGGGCATGGTGATCTGTGATGATCCACTCGATGCCAAGTTCGTGACTGGCCTTCACTTCTGCCGCTGAACGAACGCCGCAATCCACCGAAATGAACAAACCAGGACCGCCCCGTCCCCCCAACTCGCGAATGCAATCCAGGTGCAGCCCGTAGCCATCGTTAAAGCGGTTGGGGATGAAAAATTCCGGGCTTCCACCCAGTTTTTCCAGCACCCGCACCAGCAGTGCGGTGGCGGTGACCCCATCCACGTCATAGTCCCCGTAGACGACCATCCGCTCTTTGCGCTCAAGAGCCTGGCGGATCCGGGCCACGGCAGCGCCCATGCCTTGCATGAGAAAGGGATCCAGGCTGCGGTTCCAATCCGGCTTTAACCGCCAACCCAGCGCCTCTTCACTGTCCTCTCCGCGCAGCCACGCCAATCGAGCCGCCTCTGCGGAAAGGCCAAAGGCCTGTTCGAGCGGCTTCCAGGGCGCTTGCCCCAGGGGAAAGGCGCGGCGCAGGCGCCAACCAGGGAGGCTCATGGAAGCAAAGGGAATGGACGTGGGTTCATGGAGCCTCAAAGATATCTGTTTTGAGTGTATTTGCCCGGCACGCTGCTGAACAGGGCCGCTGATGTTCTAGGATCCGCTAGACTGGCACTCAGCGAGAGCTTTACCCACCATTCCTACGCCGAGGCTGTTCATGAGCATCTCCCACCACAAAGTTGTGATCATCGGTACCGGCCCTGCGGGTTATACCGCCGCGGTCTACACCTCCCGCGCGAACCTTTCGCCCGTGATTTTCGAAGGGGCGCAACCGGGCGGTCAGCTGACAATCACTACGGAAGTAGAGAATTTTCCCGGCTTTAAAAACGGCGTGATGGGCCCGGAGCTCATGGACGAAATGCGCCAGCAGGTGCTGCGCTTTGGAACGGAAATCAAGAGCGAGACCATTCTCAAGGTGGATCTTCAGCAACGTCCCTTCCATCTCACCTCGGACCAGGGCGAGTACACGGCAGATGCGGTCATCATTGCCACGGGTGCCTCGGCCAAGTGGATGGGCATCGGCACGGATGAAAAGCTCTCCCGCAGCGGCGGCGGTGTTTCCGCCTGCGCCACCTGCGATGGCTTCTTCTTCCGGGGCAAGGAAATAGCCGTGGTGGGTGGCGGCGACACGGCCCTGGAAGAAGCCATCTACCTCACCAAATTTGCCTCCAAGGTGAACCTCATCCATCGCCGGGACAAGCTGCGCGCCTCCAAGGCCATGCAGGAGCGAGCCCTCCAGAACGAGAAAATGGCCTTCTGCTGGAACAAGGTGGTGGAAGAAATTCTGACCTCCACCCAGGAAACCCCCATGGGCGACCAGGTCGAAAAGATCCGTGCCCTTCGCATGAAGGACACCGTGGATGGCACCATTAGCGAACTGCCCGTGGATGGTCTGTTCGTGGCCATTGGTCACAAGCCCAATACCGAACTTTTCATCGGGCAACTGACCATGGATGAAAACGGATACCTTGTGGTGGAAAAAGGCACCAGCCGCACTGCTATTCCCGGTGTCTTTGCCTGCGGGGATGTGCAGGACCACGTGTATCGGCAGGCCATCACCGCCGCCGGCAGTGGTTGCATGGCTGGTATCGACGCGGAGCGCTGGTTGGGTGAACAAGGCTTGGCGGACTGACCCGAGATCATTCATCGCTTTCCGGTTATTCTGCTGACCTGACCCTCCGGAACCTATGAACCTTCTGGCCATAACCAAGCACGCCGACCTGGTGGAGCGCCTGCGGACGGCCTTCGAAGGAGCGGGGAACCGGATCCTCCATGTGCAGGATCCACTGGATGCACTGGCGTCCGAAGCCTGGAGCCAAGCCCAGCTGATCCTGGTGGATGCCGTTGGCGACCCCATGGATGGTTTCCGCTTTTGTGCGTTGTTGCGGGGCGAATCCCGGATTCTGTTTCAGAATCTGCCGATCTTCCTGGTGTTTGATCCCTCCACCCCGGAAACAGAACTGCCCGCGCCTAATTCTCCGGATGTGGATGGCTACCTGCTCTCCAGCGATTCGATCCAGCGCATTTTGAACACGCTCGGTCCCGCCGTGGAAGCGGACAGCATTCGAGGGGGCGGCCCCAAGGTTCCCCTGATCGCTGCGGGCGTCCGGCCCGAGCAGGCCCGGCGGATCGGTGGCCTTGTGGATCACTTCGGCTTCGAGCTCACGGTGGTGAATCTGCGGGAGCTCACCAAAATTCAGGGAGAGACCAAGGCACCTCTGGTACTCCTCGGGCTGGATGCGGAGGGCACGCGCACCCTGGCCGCCCTGCAATCCATGCGGGAACAGGAACATCCTCCCTATGTGATCCTGATCGGCAAGAGCCCGCGCCAAGCCATTCAACGGAAATTACTATTGGCCGGTGCCATGGACTGGCTCCCCGTGCCCCTTTCACCCCCGCGTCTGCTCCATGCCTGCCGCCGTGGCCTGGATTGGGTGCATGGCAAGCGTATCCAAAAGGAATTCCAACTGCAGATCAACGATCTCCGGGAACGGCGTTTGCTGCTGGAGATGGAAGCCGCCACCTTGCGCAGCGAAGTCCTCATGGATCCGCTCACGGGCCTGCTCAACCGCCGCGCCTTCGACCAGAACCTGGAAAATGCCTTCAACCAGTGGGAACGCCATCGCCGATCCTTCGTGCTGGTGTTGGGCGATCTGGACTACTTCAAGCTCATCAATGACCGCTTCGGCCATCTGGTGGGTGACGATGTGCTTCGGGCCCTGGCTCAGCGCATGCGGCGTGGCCTGCGCCGTTCCGATCTGGCCTTTCGGATCGGGGGCGAAGAATTCGCCATCCTGCTCATGGAAACCACCCTTCAGGCGGGTACCGAGGTGGCCGAAAAAATGCGCCGGAAAATCGATGAGAACCCCTTCGCACTGGAAGGCGGACCCACCGTCTTTCCCACCATGAGCTTCGGGGTGGGCGGGCCGGAAGGCCACACCGCAGGTTCCCTGTTTGCCGCCGTGGATCAGGCCCTGTATCTGGCCAAGAACAAGGGCCGCAACCGCATCGAACTGGCACCCAACCTCCGTGGGGCCGAGCCACTCAGCGACGGTAGCTGAAGAGATCCCCAAGGCCGCGCAGGGTCAGCACCAGATCCACCCGATCCTCTTTGTTCAGGGCCCCCGGTGCCTGGATCGCCACGTGGCTGTAGCGCAGACGGGTCGCCACACAGGGAGTCATATAGGCCAAGGCCACCTGGCTGAAAACGAAACCCTTGGTGTGAATGTCGTAGTTGGCCTGGAATTCCAACCGCCATTGATCGTCAAAGAAACGATGAATGCCACTGGCCTGCAAACCCTGCTGGCGCACCAGGTAGCGATTAATGCCCGTGGTGAATACCGCCAGGGAAAACCGGTTGCCCAGGAGCGACGTGTACTCCGCGGAAAGTGAGTTATCCGCACCCGCAGAGCCGATTTCGGAGGAACGTCTGAAACTCACACGCAGTTGGGCGTTAGGTTCCACGTCAATGTCGTTGTCGATGGAGGCCCAGCCGCTTTTGAAACGCCCATCCGAAAGCAGGATTGGCTGAAAGTGGTAACGCGTCGAGATTTTCCAGCGCACCAGATCGGCAAAATCAGTGCCCCGGCCCGGCCGGCCCAGCAAATGCTGCTTGAGGCCCACCTCCAGGCTCTGTTCGCCATCCGCGCTGCCACCCACCCCGGGGCGGGAATCCACCTCATCAAACCGGGGAATGTTGCCGGCTATGGAGGAGCGACTGTTCTTGGTCAGCCCCAGAAAGGGTTCCAGCACGTGTTTCACATCGCCGCTGTAGCCAAACATGCTCACCTTTTCAAAGGTGCGGCCCAGCTGGGGGCCAGAGAGTTGCAGTCGGCTGGAACCCAGCAATCGGTGTACGGCCTCCCCATCCACCCGGAAGGGATCAAAGGACGAACTGGCCGCAGGATCCAGAGGATCCCCGCTGCCACTGCCCGTTGTATCGAAAATCGCAGACTTCAGGGAAGCGCTGTAGCGAGTGAAGCGCCCTGCCACCTGGAGGTCGGCCCGGAAGGGCCCCCACTGCCCCAGGCGGCCATGCAGCCGTGCCGACCAATCATCCCGGAACCATCCGTATTTCGCATCGTTCTTGCCTTCACCCAGATCCAGCCGATAGGCGAAATGGCTGAGGTTGGCGCCACCATCCAGGTAAAAGGACCCCACCGGGATCGGGTAGATCCGGGCCTGAAGCTGCGGCAGCGATTGCCGTCGCAAGGAGGATGGAAAATCGGTTCGATAGAAGGGATCATCCGGCAGGAAGTAGGTGCGCTGTTCCGCGGCTGAAAGATTGACGGAGGCCCAGGCGAAATTCTTGCCCAGGAACACCGCGCTATCGGATGATGCGCTGCCCAGCCCACCCGAAGCGCGCCCATAGTCGGATTCCAGCAGGGTATCGGAGGATTGATTGATATCGGCGGTGAACTGCCAGCCATCCTCCCGCTGCCAAAGTTCCTGCAGCCGATAGCGGTAGCGGTGTTCACCGTTGCTGCGCTGATGGATGTACTGGCCCTGGACGCTGCCCTGGTGGGTAACTTCGGGGTTCCACCGGTATTCCCCGCCCCAGAACAGGCCTTCTTTGGTGTAGTACTCGGGCGAGAAGGTCAGATCCATGGTGTCGCCCAGGGCCTGAAAGTAGGAAAGCCCCAGGGATGCGCCAAGGTGACTGGAGAGGCCCACCTGGGGCGGCAGCAGGCCCGAACTCCGCTCAGCCTTGGCGGGATAGGCCGCCCAGGGCAGGAACAGAACCGGAATGCCACCCACACGGATCTGGGCATTGCGGAAGGTGGCAAAACCTTCCAACTGCAGTTTCATTCGGGATAGCCGGGCGGACCATCCCGGCTTTTCCTGGGGACAGGGGCTCAGTTCCACGGCCTCGAAATCCCATTCCTTCAAGGTGGTGAAGGCCACATGGCTGGAGCGCAAGGTCCAACTGGGTGGCAGTTCCAGTTCCAGCGCCCAGGCATCCCCGATGCGTTTTTTCCAGTCCATGCGCAGCCGCTCACAGCGGAGGCGGATCCCAGGACCCTCCAGCCGGATGCGGCCCTGGGCTTCCAGGGCGCCGGTGCGCAGGTTGTAGGAAATCAAATCCGCCAACAGCAGCAGATCCTCGGATTGAATGGCGCCGCCTTCAATGATCCAGAGATCGCCCTCTTCCCGAACCCGCTCCCCGCGCCAACGCAGCCCATGTGCCTCCGACGTTGGTTCCTCGAAGGAAAAGGGACGCAACGGAAGCAATTCCGCTTGGCTGGGTAGCTCACCAGGCGTCGGGAGCTGCGGGAACACGGGCAGGTTCTGGGCAGCCAGAACACCCGCGAGCGAGCCTGCCATAAGCAGCTCCGCAATGGCCCAGGGCCCTCTACTAGATGTCAGTCGCCGGGCCGCCACACGTGCCCTCAGTGGCCGTGATTGTGCTGGACCAGCGCGGATGTGACCAGGAAGAGCAAGGTTCCCGTGAGCAGGCCCAGGGTGCTTTTCCAGCCCTTTTCCTTCTGGGCCTGAGGCAACAAATCGGAACTGGCCACATACAGTCCCAAGCCAGCAGCCAGCCCGAGCACTGGCCCCACGGGCAGCTTCAGAAATTCCTGGGAAACCGCCCCCAGCCATGCGGCCAGGGCCAGACCACCCGCGGCCAGCATGGAGCCTCTGGCGCCGAAGCCCCGCACCAGGAAAATGGAGCTGATGGTGGCACCTTCGGGGATGCGATGCAGCAGAATCCCCATAAAAACCAAGGTGCCCAAACTGCTTTGGGTGCGAATGGCCGCCGTAATGGCCATGCCGTCCATGAAACTGTGCAGCGAAAGACCGATCAATGCCAGGATCCCGGCCAGCCACGTGACTTCGTGGGCATGGGTTTCTTCCCCATAGTGGAAATGGGGGCTGATGCCATGTTCAATGACATGCACGGCCAGAAAGCCTCCCAGTGCCCAATAGGCCATGCCGTTCCCTCCCTGCTCGATGGATTCAGGCAGGATTCGAACCAGGGTCACGGCCACCAAGTAGCCCGCTGCCACCCCAGAAAGATGGCGCATGAGGCTGCTTTTGCCTTGGAAATAACGCACCACCAGCCACCCTCCAAGGAGGGTGGCCAGAGCAGCAATGGGAGCCAGCCAATAAAGGGGATGCAGGGTCATGACATAGCCTTCAGGACTTGGTGGGCTTCCGTTTCACGGGCTTGGCGGCCTTCGCGGGCGCCTCCACCGGGGCAGCCACAGGCTTTTTCTTGGCCGTGGGTTTCGGTAGCTTGGCCAGTTCGAGGGCATCGACCTTGGGAACGGCAGATGCCTTGACCTTCCCCTTTGCCCGGCTGGCCTTGGGCTCGGCGGGAGCGACCTCAGGTATCACGGCCGGAGCGGCGGTGAGCTTGGGGCGTCGTACAGGCAAGGCCAGATCCGCCACCAGGGACGGGTTGAAGACCGGCGGTGCAGCCGGAGGCTCAGGCTCAAAGGCTTCTACCACCGGCACCCGGCGCGCAGGAATGGGAGCAACGGGCTCCAGGCTTTCCTTTACCTTGCTCGGTCGTCCGCGGCGCGTGTTGCGCGCCTTGGCTGCAGTTGGTGCGGGTGCAGCGATGTCTTCACCTTCCGTCTCTCCAGCCGTCGCCAAAAGAAGCTCTTCCGGCTTGGCACTTTCAAACAAGGCACGCAGGCGTTCCCGTTCGTCCAGGGCCGCCCGCTGGGCATCGCGACGATCGTACTTGATCTCGGCATCGGCCGGGGGCTGGATGCGCTTGGGTTCTTGCCCCAGGGCCTTGTCGAAGGAAATGGGGGTATCGCCGCCCAGGACCACCGTATCTTCCTCGGTGTCATGGGTGCGCTCCGGCCGGGTGGGAGCGGGCTTTTCAGAAACATCTTCGTCGCGCCGCTCGATCTCAGCGGACATTTCTCCGTAGCCCACTTCAGGGTCCGCCACGATCAGGATGCGAGTGTCATGGGCCTCTTCGATATCCGCAAGGTCCTTGCGTTTCTGATTGAGCACGGCCATGGCCACCGAGGGGGCCAGCTTGACACGCACTTCGGAAACGCCGTCCCGGCTGAGCATGGATTTGAGGCGACGCACCACGCTGAGCACCAGCGCTTCGATGCTCTTGACCTGACCGGTGCCCTGGCAGGTGGGGCAGGATTCGTGGGTCACGTGTTGCAGGGAGGGCCGCAAGCGCTGGCGTGTCATGACCAACACGCCGAAGCGATTGATCTTGCCCACTTCCATACGGGCCTTGTCTTCTTTGAGGCAATCCACCAGCCGCTCCATGACGGCCTTGTTGTGGGTTTCCCGTTTCATATCGATGAAATCGATGACGATGAGTCCCGCCAGATCCCGCAGACGCAGCTGCCGGGCCACTTCTTCGGCGGCTTCCATGTTGGCCTTGAAGGCCATGTCTTCGACACCCTCACCGCTGGTTTTGCCGGAGTTCACATCCACGGCCACCAGGGCTTCGGTCTGGTCCAGCACCAGGGCGCCACCCGAAGGCAGGCTCACTTTGCGGGCGTAAATGCGGTCGATCTGCTCGTCTGTCTGGTACTTGGAGAACAGGGGCTTCTTGCCGATGTAGTGTTTGACCACCTGCTGATGCTGTGGCATGGTGCGCTTGAAGAAGCTCTGGGCGGCGTGAAAGGTTTCCACGTCATCGACATACACTTCTTCCATGTCCGAGGTGAAGCCATCTCGCAAGGTGCGGGTGACGACATCATCCTCCTGCCAGGCTAGACCTGGCCCCTGCCGGTGTTTGTAACGGCTTTGCACTTCCTTGTAGGTGTCGAGGAGGAATTCCAGATCGCGCTGGAAATCTTCCTTGGTGACGCCCAGGGAGGCGGTGCGAACAATCACGCCGAAATTCTTGGGGATATCCAGTTCATCGATCAGGCGCTTGAAATACTCCCGCTCCTCGCGGCTTTCGATCTTGCGACTGATGCCGTTGAGGGGATTGCCGGGGGTCAGCACCAGGTAACGACCCGGCAGGCTGATCTGGGCGGTCATCATGGCGCCCTTGGTGCCCAGTTCTTCGCGCACGGCTTGGACCATGATTTCCTGGTCCTTGTTGAGTAAATCCTGAATGCGCCCGCGACGACCATCGCCGCTCACCAGATCCCTGGGCAGTTCGCCGATGGGAAGGAAGCCGTTCTTCTGGCCACCGTAGTGGATGAAGGCCGCCTGGAGGCTGGAGTCCACGCGGATGACCCTGGCCTTGTAGATGTTGCCCTTGATTTTTTCATTGTGAACAAACTCGATATCGAAATCGGAAAGGACTCCGTCCACGAGCGTGGCCACACGGATTTCTTCAGAATCCGTGGCATTGATGAGCATGACTTTCTTGGTCAATGGAACTCCTGAAATTGGGCTTTGGTGCGTTCTCCAACGCAGTGCGGCCCGGGGGATGGATAAGATGGGGAAGATGGGTGGTGGGTGTCCTGGATGTTTCAAAAAGATCCAGAAGCCCGTTGGACTTCACCAGCCTTGCGCGGAGAACCGGCTAGTTCTGGCTTTCACGGCCATTGTCCCAGGGTGGGCCGCAATGGGCAAGGCTTCAGGATTCTTCAGCTATCCTGGGATTCGTCTTTTCACCTTGGAGTCTCCATGCCCAACCTTCTCTTGTTGGAAGATGACCCAGAGATCAAGCTGGGGCTCGAACAGCATTTGAAGCAAGAAGGCTTTGATGTGCATGGGTTTTCCAGCGGAAAGGACGCCACCCGTTTCCTGGCACACCCGACATTGGGAGCGCAAGGACGCATGGATGTGGCTGTCCTGGACTTGACCCTGCCCCATTTAGATGGCCTGGAAGTGCTCCGCGCCATTCGGCAGGAGGCACGGACCAGAAACCTTCCTGTGCTGCTGGTTACGGGGAAAAGCGGCGAGATCGATCTGGTGCTCTCCCAAAATCTCTGGGCCGATGACTATGCCTCCAAACCCATCTCCAGCCGGGAGTTGGTGGCACGCCTGCGGGCCATTCTGCGCCGAGCAGCATTCCTTGACCCCGAGCGAAAACCCCAGAATGCGGCCTTTGGCTCCGTTTCCATTGACCTGACCGCCCATGTGGCCCTAGTGGATGGAACGCCCCTGGATCTGACCCGCCGGGAATTCGAACTGCTGGCCTACTTTGTCCAGAACCCCCGACGGGTACATAGCCGGGAAAAGATCCTGCAACAGGTTTGGGGGCTGGAATACCTGGGCGAAAGCCGCACCATCGACGCCCATGTGCGCCGGGTTCGCGCCAAGCTCAATCAAGCCGCTACATTGATTGAAACCGTGGTGGGTGTGGGCTACCGCATGGGCGGGCCGGAAGCCTAACGACTGTAACGCCTCAGCATCCGCATATTGCGTCGATAGGCGGCGCCACGAGTGAAGTTGATGGCCACGGGCTTGGGAAAGCGGGTGATCGAACTGGCTAGGCTGATGAAGGTGCGCACCGTGGTCGCAGCGGAACGACCATAGCGGGCCGCATTGTCGTAATAGACCATCAGGGCGCTGCGCATCAGGGATTTGGGCAAGTTGAATAGACCATAGGACTCCAGGACATCGTGGTTAATGCGCCGGGTGCCGTCCTGCTCGGTGACGATGAGATCTTCGGGTCTGATTTCCTGGGGCATGGGCCGCTCCTGATGGCTACCTATCGGCATGATGCCACCGGGAATCAAGAACCGGGTTTATTTTGTGGGATGCAGCAGGAATTCCAGGCCAGGGCATTTTTCGGCGGTGGTGCGTCGCTGCCAGTCATTTTCAAACAGAATGGCGGCATTGCCTTCGCTGTCCTCCACCAGTTCGCCCCAGAACTTGCTGGCTTCGGGCCAGCCGCCCTTGATCCAGCGGGCCATCTGGAAACCGCGGGGCTCCAACAGCACCGCACAGGCATATTCATCCTTGAGGCGGTGCTGCAGCACCTCGAACTGCAAGCGACCCACGGCACCCAGGATGGGCAAGGGGGCTCCGCCCTTGGGCCAGAAAACCTGTACCACGCCCTCTTCGGCAATCTGCTGAAGGCCCTTCAGGAAGCCCTTGCGGGCACCCGGATCCGCCAGCCGCACACTCGAGAATTGTTCGGGGGAATACCTGGGCACCGCATGGAATTCAATGGGGCCCGAGGCCGAAAGCACATCGCCGATGCGGAAGACACCTGGATTGATCAGACCCAGAATATCGCCGGGAAAGGCTTCATCCACGATCTCCCGCTCCCGCCCAAAGAACATGTGGGGGTAGTTGAGTTTGATGGATTTCTGGCCCCGCACGTGCAGGGCGTCCATGCCCCGCTCGAAATGGCCGGAAACGATGCGGGCGAAGGCCACGCGATCCCGGTGGGCCTTGTTCATGTTGGCCTGGACCTTGAAGACAAAGGCCGTAAAGGGCTGCTCCGGTTCGATTTCTCCACCGTTCGCCAGGGGTCTGGAATGGGGACACGGAGCCATATCCAGGAATTCGTCGAGGAATTCCGCGATGCCGAAATTGTTGAGGGCCGAGCCGAAGAACATGGGTGACTGTTCGCAGCGCAGAAAGGCCTCTTTATCAAAGGGCGGCAGCACGTGGTCCATGAGTTCCACGTCATCCTTCAATTGCTGCAGTTCCTCGGCGGTGAGCAAGGCGGCAATTTCGGGATCATCCAGCCCGCCCTTCCCGGCCACCTTGGCCCGCTGGCCAGCTTTCGCCCGCTCAAAGACTTGGATCTGCCCCGTGGCACGCACATAGACACCCTTGAAATCGGGGCCAGAGCCAATGGGCCAGGTCATGGGCACGGCGTGGAGGCCAAACAGTTCTTCCACCTCGTCGATCAGCTCGATGGGCTCTCGGCCAGGGCGATCCAACTTATTGACAAAGGTAAAGATGGGGAGCTTGCGCTCGTTGGCGACCCGGAATAGTTTCTTGGTCTGTTCTTCCACACCCTTGGCGCAATCCAGCAGCATCACCACGCTATCGGCGGCAGTGAGCGCCCGGTAGGTGTCCTCGCTGAAATCCTGGTGGCCCGGCGTATCCAGCAGATTGATGGCGAAACCTTTGTAGTCGAACTGCATGGCCGCGCTGGTGACGCTGATGCCGCGCTCCTGCTCGATGCTCATCCAGTCGGATTGGGCCATGGCACCGCGTTCTCGGCCTTTTACCGAGCCCGCCCGATCGATGGCACCCGAGTACAGCAGCAGTTTTTCCGTTAGCGTAGTCTTTCCCGCATCCGGGTGGGAAATGATGGCAAAGGTTCGCCGCCGCTTGATTTCATCTAGAAGAGCCATGAACACACGCAACAAAAAGAAACGGCCGGATGGCCGCTTTTCCTCATTCTATCAGGTGTCGCCGGGATTGCCCTTGGCCTTCACAAACCGCTGGGCCCGGGCATGGAAATCGTCCACCAGCAACGTCCGTTTGCGGTTTGGATCCTCCACGGCCGCCTTGGCCAGGGTTTTCCGAATTCGCCAGACGCCCAACAACGCCAGAATTAGCAACGGCTCGGGATACTCCAACAGCAAGCGAACCGGGGTCAGCCGAAACTGCGCGGGCCGAGTGGTGGTGACGTAGTAGTTGTCCAACACCCAGATTTCCTCATCCGCCCGCAGGTTGGCGGCTTCTCCCTTGAGCATGATGAGGTTGCGCGGTTCCCCATCCCGGTCGACCGAGACGAAATCCGTGAACTGACTTTCCGTATCCCGGTAGGTGTCGAGCACCCGCACCTTGGCGATGGCTGGGGTCTGCCAGGTGCCAAAGGGCGTCAACACAATCAGGATGAATTGCACGGCCATCAGCCAGGCCACCAGTCCAGCCACGGCCCCGCACCCGATGAGTGCGAGCCAACGCCAGGTCGTACCAGTGGAAGTCATGGGGCCAGTATCTCAGACCCTAGTAATCCGTGGCCACATCTCCGCTTTTGATCCGCTTTTCGAAGGGTTCGAAGGTTGGCGCCCCTGCCCCCCGCGCGATCCATTCCGCCACGCGAATTCCATCCACCGCTGCACTGGTGATGCCACCGGCGAAGCCTGCCCCTTCGCCACAGGGATATAGCCCTGGATGGGAAATGGATTGGCCGTCATCACCGCGCAGAAGCTGGATGGGGCTGCTGGTGCGGCTTTCGATGGCCAGCAGGATGGCTTCCCGGCTGCCGAAGCCCCGAATCTTGTTCTCAAATTCGGGCAGGGCTTCCCGTAGCTGAGCCAAAACAAATTCCGGCAGACAGGTGGTCAGGTCCGCTGGCACCGCGAAGGGGCGAAAACTGGTGCGCGGCAATAGTCCCGTGGCTCGAGCATCCAGGAAATCGCGAACGCTCATGGCGGGAGCCCCATAACATTCGCCCGCCGCCCGGAAACAGGCCTGTTCCCACTTGCGCTGCAAATGCATGCCAGCCAGCAAGTCCTCCGACGCAAAATCCGAGGTGTTCACCTTGGCCACCAGGCCCGAATTGGAAAAGCCGGAGTCCCGTTTGGCATTGCTCATGCCATTGACGACCAGGCCACCCGCTTCGGAGGCGCACTGGATCACTTCGCCGCCAGGGCACATGCAAAAGCTGTAGGCCGCCCGGCTGTTGCTGAGATTGCAGACCAGCTTGTAGTCCGCCGGAGCAAGGCTCGGGTGGCCGAAACTGGGCCCGTACTGGGCGCGATCAATAAGGTCCTGGGGATGCTCGATGCGGACACCCATGGCAAAGGCCTTCTGGCGCATGGCCACCCCGTGGTTCTGCAGCATCCCAAAAGTGTCCCGGGCGCTGTGCCCAGGCGCCAGAACCAGGGCATCACAGGGAATTTCCTCGCCGCGATCCGTTACCGCGGCCCGTATGGCACCCGCTTCCCGAAAATCCACCAGCTTGGTTTTAAAACGGTACTCAGCCCCTCGTCGCTGGGCCTCCTTTCTAATGAGCACCGAACACTTGCGGATAACGTCGGTGCCCACATGGGGTTTGGCCAAGTAAAGAATTCTAGGATCCGCTCCGAAACGCACAAATGTTTCGAGTACAAACCGAATGGCGGGGTGCCCGGTGCGGGTGGTGAGCTTGCCATCGCTGAAGGTCCCTGCCCCACCCTCCCCGAACTGGGAGTTGGCTTCGGGGTCCAGGATGCCCTGGTTCCAAAGGGCGTTGACCTGGCGCACACGCTCACTCATGTCCGGTCCCCGCTCCAGCAGGATGGGCTGAATGCCATAGTCCAGAAGACGCAGGGCGCAGAACGTTCCGGCCGGCCCAGTACCCACCACCACCACCCTGGGCTTGCGGGTGACGGGCGCCACCTCGAAGGAAACCGAGGCTGGTCCAGGTTCGAGCTTGGTGCCTGGCGGCAGGGAGATGCCCTCGAAGACTCGGGCACTTTCAAAACTGATGTTCACGAGGAAACGGATATTGCCCTTGTGCCGGGCGTCGAGGCTCCGTCGCTCCAGCCTGGGGCACCGGTAATCGCCAGGGCTGCCGCCCAGCAGCGCTGCCAGCATGGGCTCAAAGGGACGGGCTTCTTCGCCAAGGTCCAAGGAAAGGTTGGTGAGCTGGTATTTCATGGGACCTCGGCGGGGGGATCCGGCCTGGATCAATGCCAGCTTTAAAGATAGCGCCCCTTCACGTACCCCGCGCTCCACCCTCACAATCAAAGTGCGGCACCCCTGGCTCACGGCGGGTGCGCCGGAGATTCTGGTCCATGTCCTTCCTGCTTAGTGCCTACCGAACGCTCCGTCCTCTGCTGTTCCGCCTGGATCCTGAGCCCGCCCACGGCTTGGCCTTTGGCCTTGGGAAAATCGCCCAGCCGATCCCAGGCACCACCAACCTCCTGGCAGCCATGGCTGGCCAACCCTCGCCAAGCTTGGCCCGGGAAGTTTGCGGCCTGCACTTTTCCTCGCCCCTCGGCCTAGCCGCAGGCCTCGATAAGGGCGCCGAGCTGTTGCCCATCTGGAAGGCCCTCGGATTTGGTTTTGTGGAAATTGGCACCGTAACCCCCCGCCCCCAGCCGGGCAACCCCAAGCCGCGATTGTTCCGGATTCCTACTGAGGGCCTGATCCTCAACCGCATGGGCTTCAATTCCGAAGGTGCCGAGGTCGTGGCCCGGCGCCTGAAACACCGCCCCAGCGGGCTGATCATCGGTGGCAACCTCGGCAAGAACAAGCTCACCTCTGAAGAGCAGGCCCTCGACGACTACCGCATGGCCTATCGGCTGATCGCACCCGAAGTGGACTACACGGCCATCAACATCAGCTCACCCAATACGCCCGGGCTGCGAAAACTTCAGGCGCCGGAAGCACTGAAACCGCTGCTGGAAGGGTTGCTGGTCACCCGCAAAGACTTGGCCCTGGAACGGCAACCCCTGTTCGTGAAACTGGCACCAGACCTGGAATCCGAAGAACTGGATGCCATTGTGGATGTCATTGCGGCCTCGGGTCTGGATGGCATCATCGCCACCAATACGACCCTGGATCGGGGCATCGTGTCTGAAGCCAATCGTCCCAAGGTGCAAGCCTGGGGCGATGGTGGACTTTCAGGCGTGGGGCTAAAGGACAAGGCCCGGGAGGTTCGGCGCCGCATCCTCCAGCGCATGCCTGCCGGCATGCCTTTCATGGCCTGCGGCGGGATTGGCAACGGAGCCGACGCCCGCGAGGCCCTGGCGGATGGCGCACCCTTGATCCAGATCTATTCGGCCCTGATCTTTCAGGGGCCGGGCTTGGTAAGTGAAATCAACCGTCAGTTGGTCTCGCCATCCACATAGAACCAGCGGCCATCTTCCCGGCGGAAGGTGCTTTTTTCGCGGTGCAGCATGCGCTTGCCGTTGATCTGGAGGCTGGCGTGAAAGGTAACGCCGCCCGTGTCGTCCTGGGGACCGCCCTTTTCGGTGGCCAATACCTTCAGGGAAATGCATGACACTGCGGCGCAGTAGCGCGCCAGCTCCTCTCGATCCAGCTCTTCCCGCTTTTCAACGGCGGTGGTCTCGATCAGGTAGTCTGGCTTGCGCAGAGCATAGGCCGAAAACCTGCCGCATGAGCTGTTCCGGCGTGGCGGGTAGCTTCTTCCCCGTCAGGAAGGGTTCGCAGCAGGCATCGAAAGTGCGTTTGGAGGTGCAGGGGCAAGGTCGGGACATGGCTTCTTTCTGTGAAAGGCGTTCCTACTTGGTAATACCGACCTGACTCAGGATCCAGGCGAATTCAAAGGCTTTGTCCTTGATGGCATCGTAGCGGCCCGACGCGCCGCCATGCCCGGCGGGGTCCATTTTGCATTTCAGCAACAGGGGATTGGCATCTGTTTTCATCGTGCGGAGCTTGGCTACGTACTTGGCGGGCTCCCAGTACATCACCTGACTGTCGTTGTAGCTGGTGGTCACCAGAATTGACGGATAGGCGCCCGGCTTCAGGTTGTCGTAGGGACTGTAGCTCAACATGTAATCGAAGGCGGTCTTTTCATTGGGATTGCCCCATTCCAGGTATTCGCCCACGGTCAACGGCAGGCTGGCATCCATCATGGTGTTCATTACATCCACGAAGCGGGTACAGCC
>JADKBC010000004.1 GCA_016715205.1 Holophaga sp. | reverse complement strand
GAATGCGATCGACACTGCGACCATCCACGATCACCAGGCGGGAACCTCGGGCCTGTAAGCCATGCGCCAAATCGTGCACGGATTCCAAGAGGAACTGCATCCGGTGCGGCAATCTTTGCGCGTTGTGGGGCGCAAAGAAATAAGGATCCACCACGAAAACAGGGATCACGTCACCTTGTTGAGAGGCTTGGTAAAGGGGACCGTGATCCTCCAGGCGAAGATCCTTACCCCGAAACCACACCAGGCTGCGCATTGGCAAAGCCTAGCGCTTTCTTGGCATTCCGAGGAGACCTTGGGAAATTGGCGAGATCCGTGGCACTATCGTGACGTGCCTCAATGGCGGAGGAGCGGTTTTGTCCATGACTGATGCATGCGCGATTTTCACCACCTGCGGCAGCGAAGAAACGGCCCTCACCATTGCCGCTGCCGTCGTGGATCAGGGTTTCGCCGCCTGCGTGAACATCCTTCCGGGCATCAAAAGCTACTACTACTACCGGGGTGGCACTCACCTCGACGAAGAGGTCATGCTCATCATCAAGACCACCAAAGGGCAGTTCGAAGCCGTCTCCCAGACCATCTCTGAACTCCACACCTATGAAGTGCCTGAAATCCTGATGTTCCCTGTGGAAGCTGGCTCAGTGCCCTTCCTGGCAGGGAGCCAGCAGGCCGTCACCCGCCAAGACTGAGAGGAAAACGCCATGGAACAGACCCTGACCGGAGAATTCCTGAAGGTCGCTGAGCAGGCTGCCATCGCGTGCGCGCGCAGCATTGGCCACGGGGACCGCAAGCACAGCGACCACTTGGCAGTGGAAGCCATGCGCGTGGCCATGGAAACCATCCAGATGGATGGCACCATCGTCATCGGCGAAGGTGAGCGGGACGAAGCACCCATGCTCTATGTGGGTGAAAAAGGTCGGCATGGGCATGGGCTTTCCTTCCATTGATATCGCGGTCGACCCCCTGGAAGGCACCAACCTCTGCGCCACCGGTGCCGCCAACGCCATCGCCGTACTGGCAGCCTCTGAAAAAGGCGGCCTGCTCCATGCGCCCGATCTCTACATGAACAAGCTCGTGGTGGGCCCCGCCGCCAAGGGCAAGGTGCACCTGGATGCCGAAGTGGGCGATAACCTCAATGCCATCGCCAAGTCCCTCAACCGAAAAGTGCAGGACATCACCGTGGTGGTGATGGATCGCACACGGCACGAAAAACTGATCGCGGATATTCGCAAAGCGGGTGCCCGCATCGAACTCATCGGCGACGGCGATCTCAGCGCCGCCATCGCCGCCGCCGTGAGCGGCACCGGCGTGCACGCGGTCATGGGCATCGGTGGCGCCCCCGAAGGCGTACTGTCTGCGGCTGCACTGAAATGCCTCAACGGTGAAATCCAAGGCCGCCTCATGGTCGATACCAATACGGCCAGCCGAGAAAAGGCCGAGAGCATGGGCGTGGATTTCGATCGCATCTACAAAACGGACGAATTGGCTCCCGGCGAGCACATCATCTTTGCCGCCAGTGGCGTCACCAATGGCAACCTGCTCAAGGGGAGTGCGGTTCTTTGGCGATGGCGTGCGCACCAGCAGCCTGATCCTCAACCAGCCCCCGTCGGGTTCGCTTTGTGGAAACCGTGCACGTGGAAGCCGGGGATCACATCGCGATTCGGTTCTAGGTGCATTTGCATGACCCGGCTCAGAACCATCGGGATCTTGCTCATCGGTGCGGCTTGGGTATGGTCCGCTGCGCCTAGACAAAGTGCCTTAAAGAACTGCGCGCCATGGCCAAGGCGGATCAGGATTGCCGCATGGCGGGCGGATCCTGCGCCCAGGAAGATGAAATCCGCCAGCGCCGCGTGCTGACGCTGTTGGCCGAAGGTAAGGTCAACGAACCAGAGGCTAAGGAATGTGCTGCCCTGATCCTCCAACATTCGGGTTTGACCCTGTGCGATGGACGCTACCAGGCCATCAGCCTCGACAACTTCCAGTTGGCTCATCTGCTTGCCAAGGCTGCTGCTGAGAAAGGACGTCGTTCCGCAAGGTGGTTGGCGGCCGCCAGCCTGGATCGGTACCTGGTTTTCTCTGAAAGCCTCAGAAATACGGAACCCAGACGGTGTTCGACCCTGCCCTGCAACGCCTGGTGGTGCCCCCTGTGGATCCCGCCACCACCGATGCGGAACGGGCAGAATGGGGCGTGGAACCGCTGGCCACCTTCCTGAAACGACAACCGCCAACACCCTGAATCTGGGCACGGATCTGTCACCGAATCGTTTCCCAACTGCCCCGTATCTGAAAGGATAATGAGGGCTGAGGGACGACAATGACACGGGTTCTGGTCATCGAAGACGAGCGAGATCTCCAGCAGGTGCTGGCGTACAACTTGCGAAAAGAAGGCTTTGATGTGCTGCAGGCTCTGGACGGGCTGGAGGGCCTTCGTACCGCAAAAGTTCACAAGCCCGACATGATTCTGCTGGATCTGATGCTGCCAGATTTACCCGGCACGGAAGTCTGCAAAGCCTTAAAAGCAGATGCCACCACCCGCGAGATTCCCGTACTGATGCTCACCGCCAAGGGCGAGGAAATCGACCGGGTGCTGGGCTTCGAATTGGGGGCGGAAGACTATGTGGTGAAGCCCTTCAGCGTGCGGGAACTGCTCTTGCGCATTCATGCGATTTTGCGTCGGGTCCAGGGTGCCAAAACCTCCAACCCCGAAGACACCGTGACCTTCGGGCGCCTGCGCATCGACACCGCCGCCTACCGCGCCTGGGTGGATGCCACCGAAATCCAACTCACCTCCATCGAATTCAGACTGCTGGTGATGCTGTACGAGCGGCGCAATCGGGTGCAGACCCGGGCCTCGCTCCTGGAAGATGTCTGGGGTCTGCAGGCCGATACTGAAACCCGCACCGTGGACACCCACGTCAAACGTCTGCGCGAGAAACTGGGCGCCGCCGAAATCTACATCGAGACCGTGCGCGGCGTAGGGTATCGCTTTGCGGCCAGCCCCGAAGAGGTGGAAGCATGACCCTTGGAATCCGCGGAAAACTGCTGCTGATCTCCCTGGGCCTGATCGCCTCGGCACTCCTGATTTCCGATCTGGTACTCACCTCGGCCCTGGATAAAACCCTGACCGGGCGCACCCGCAGTGATTTGATGGTGCGGGCGGCATTGGCGGAACGGGAAGCCAATCGCTTTTCAGAGGCCTCTGAGATTCACATCAGTGAGACTTGGCAAAAATTGGCGGTGGATCTCGGGGCCCGGGCCCAGGCTCGCCTTACCCTCATTGCCTTGGATGGCGAAGTCCTCGGGGATTCCAATCTCAATACAGAAGGCGTCACGAAAGTCGAAAACCACCGGGAACGTCCGGAAGTGGTTGATGCTCTCATGCACGGACACGGTGCCAGTGTCCGTTACAGCAGCACCGTGCAGCAACGCATGATGTACGTGGCCATTCCCTTTCACCGTAAAGGTGTGGTGGCAGGTGTGGTGCGGGCAGCCGTGCCCTTGGCCCAGGTGGATCAGGCCGTGGCGAATCTCCGCATGTTGCTCCTGTCAGCCTCAGCATTGGCTCTGTTCATTGCCGGGCTGGTGTCAACCTTGGCCACCCGGCGCATCTCCCAGACCCTGCGGCAATTGGCCCAAACCGCCGGCCGCATGGTGGAAGGCAAGTTGGCGGAGCGCACCCGCACCCCTGGCCACGATGAAATCGCCACCCTGGGCAAGAGCCTTGACCACCTGGCCGAAAACCTATCGAAGACCTTGGCTCAACTGAAAGCAGAACGGGATTTGCTGGGCGGCATTCTGGGCGGCATGCAGGAAGGCGTGCTGGTGCTGGACCGAGAGGCCCATGTCATCCATGCCAACCCTGCCCTGCGCGCCATGCTGCTGCTGGGCATTGACTGCATTGGGAAACCCCTGCTGGAGGTCATCCGCAACGCCGATCTGGTGGAAATCCTGTGGCGTGCCCGGGATTCCGCCTCCGCCGAATCCGGGGAAGTGGAACTGGCTGGCATCAAACCCCGTCGCTTGATGGTTCATGTAAGCACCCTGCAGGGTGAACCAGGGGATCTGCTCGTGGTGCTGGTGGATGTCACCCAACTGCGCCAACTCGAATCCATCCGCAAGGATTTCGTGGCCAACGCTTCCCACGAACTGCGCACGCCCGTGGCTTCCATGCGATCCGCTGCGGAAACCCTGCGCGGCGCCATGGATGACCCGGAAGCCGCCCAAGGCTTTTTGGAAATCATTGAGCGCAATGCTGGCAGGCTCCATCAGTTGGTGGAAGATCTGCTTGATCTGTCGCGCATCGAATCCAGGGAGTTTCGACTCCAGCTTGAAAATGTGGACCTTTGCGCCTTTGCCGAACAGATGGCCAAATCCTACCGGCGCATGGCCCAGGAAAAGCAGATCCAGCTTGAAATTCCCGAGGAATACCGAGGCATCCTGGCCAAGGCCGATCGCAGGGCCCTGGAGCAGGTGCTTGGCAACCTGTTGGACAATGCTGTGAAATACTGCCCGTCGGGCACCTCCGTAAGAATCCACGCCGAACCTGAGGGCGAACGGGTTCGCGTTACCGTTTCCGACACCGGCGCCGGCATCCCACCCCAGCATTTGCCGCGGCTCTTTGAACGCTTCTACCGCGTAGATACCAGCCGATCCAGGGAACTGGGCGGTACTGGCCTGGGGCTGGCCATCGTGAAGCATCTCGTGGAAGCCATGAACGGCACCGTGAGCGTGGAAAGTGTTCCAGGCAAAGGCACCGCGTTTTCATTCACGCTTCCCAAAGCCTAGGTTTTCGTCTCGCCTGAAATGTCACCGGCTGTTGGCTTGTCCGCCATGGCCGGTGTCCATTCTGGTGAACTGGCGACTCTAGCAACGCTCTCACACTCTCGGGACCTTCGCATGCAATCGGAACAAGAGGATCCTGCGCGCAGCATGTTCGATGTGCTGGGCAGCGATCTCCAGCGGATCCTCACGCAACGGCAGTTGTTTCCGCTGTTCCAGCCCATCCTGGATACGCGGACCGGTGCGGCCTTCGGCTTCGAAGGCCTGATTCGCGGGCCCTCGGACACGGTCCTGCATTCTCCCCTCAATCTCTTCAATGTGGCGCGCCAGGTGGGCCTTACCCCCGAATTAGAAGAGGCCTGCTGTCAAACCCTGATGCGCGCCTTTGCGCAACAGGCTCCGGGCGGGCGGCTCTTCCTCAATGTGGGCCCTGCTTTCTTCACGCGATCCACGCACCTGGCCCCCTTTCGGATGGATGAAGTTCTGGGGTACGGCCTTCGCCCAGATCAGATCGTCATCGAACTGACGGAAAGCGAGCCCACCTTCGACACAGAAGCCCTCCTGCGGGCCGCTGAGCACTTCCGAGCCCTCGGCTTCACCATCGCCCTGGATGATCTGGGCGAAGGTTTTGCCAGTCTCAAGTTGTGGTCCGAGCTCCGACCTGATTTCGTCAAGATCGACAAACATTTCGTGCAGGGTGTGAGCTTCGACCCTGTGAAACAGCAGTTCCTGCGTTCCATTCGCGATCTGGCGGCAGGAACGGGTGCCCGGGTGGTGGCAGAGGGCATCGAGACCGAAGCCGATCTTTCCGTGGTGCTGGAGTTGGGGCTTGAATTCGTTCAGGGCTACCTCCTGGGCCGCCCTGCCCCCACGATCCTGGCTCCCCTCTCACACCCTTTGCTCCGCAAGGGGCAGGATGGCAAGCATCCCTCCTTGAGCGGCTTTGGCAACCAGAGCCGGGTCACTGCCGGACGCCTCATGCGCCCGGTCGTGCCGGTTAGCCCCCTCACAGCCGTGGGTCATGTGGCAGAGCGGTTCACCGCCGATCCGGCCCTGACCACCCTGCCCGTTGTGCACAACGGTCAACCCGTGGGCCTGCTAAACCGGTACGCCTTCCTGGATCTGATGGCCCGCCCCTTCGCCCTGGACCTGCATGGGAAAAAGAACTGCGAGAAGTTCATGGAACCCCACCCATTGGTGGTGGACCACGGCACCACCATTCAGGAGTTGAGCCAGCTCATCGTGGATTCAGATCCGCGGCACATTCTCTTCGGCTTTCTGGTGACCCAGGATGGGCAATACGAAGGCGTGGGCAGCGGCCAGGAACTCATGCGAGAAATCACCCGCCTGCAGATCCAAGCGGCGCGTTACGCCAATCCACTTACCTTGCTGCCAGGCAATGTACCCATCCATGAGCACCTCGATGGCCTGCTCGGACAGGGCTTTCCCTTTGTGGTCGGCTACTGCGATCTCGACTACTTCAAGCCCTATAACGATGTGTACGGGTACCGGAAGGGTGATGAACTCATTCAGTGGGCCGCCAGGGTTTTCCAGGAGGCCTGCGATCCGAACCTGGATTTTCTGGGCCATATCGGTGGCGATGATTTTGTCCTGGTGATGCGCTCAGAGGATTGGCAGGCGCGCTTGGAAGGAATCCTCACGCGCTTCACGGCAGGCCGGGAGATATTCTTCCTTGCCTCAGACCTCGAACGTGGTGGATACGAAACCGAAGACCGCAAGGGCAAGACGGTCCTGCACCCCCTGGTTTCGGTGTCCATCGGCGTCTTGCCCGTGTCTCCCGGGGCCTACGCCACCCATCGCGAGATCTCCACCGCCGCCAGCCATGCCAAGAAGCTGGCCAAAGGCTTTGAAGGCTCGGCCCTGTTCATCGAACGGCGGGCCCTTCCCTTGAAGCAACCCGCCTGAGGGTTTCGCAGAGGAAAGCACCGCATTGCAATGTTGATCTTTTCCCCTGCGCCCTCATCAAGACAGAGCCCGAATTTTGCGTTTAGAACAAAGCAAAAGTGCTTTTGAACGCAGAGGGCGCGAGGTTTCGTAGCGTTCCGCAGCGGAAGGAAGCGCATCTAGGAATTTGGTCTTTTCCTCTGCGCCCTCTGCACTCTTTGCGGTTCACCTGCTATTGAATTCCCAACCGAAATTTCTCGGCTGAATACATCACAAAAAAAAGCGCCCCGGAGGGCGCTCTTCTTTTGTGTTTAAGGTTGAATCAGAAGGCAACCTGGAAGGCAACCATGACGGTATCGCCGCCCTGTTCCTTGGTCTGCAAGGTGAGTGCGTTGGGCTTCAGGAAGTTCTTGCTGCGGTTGATGTAGTTCACCTTGATGTTGGCGGCCTTCACCTTGTCGGACTTGAAGGCGTAGGTGTAGCCCAGCACGATTTCAGTGAACTTGGGGGTGTAGTCGGTGGTGGCGGAAACATAGGGGCTGGTGGCGGTGTACCAATCATCACCGCTGTTGTAGTTCAGCACATCGTAGCGGGCCAAGAGGGTGTGGCTGCCCATCTTGTAGCCGGCGGTCACGTAGTAGCCCAGGAACTTCTGGTCCAGGTGTTCGCGCTTCACGGCAGGGGTGGCCGCGGCCAGGGTGGGATTGCGGCGACCCAGGATGCCCACGATGTATTCGCCGTTCAGGATCAGGGAGTCGTTCTGGAATTCGTAGAAGGCGCCGATGTTCTGCGTCTTGTCCTTGTTGTCGTAGATGGCGGCCTGGTTCGGCCAGCCTGCGGGAGGCGCAGCGGGAGCGATGCTGACGCCGGTCTTGTCGGTCACATCTGTAGTGCCCTGCAGGGTGTAGACGCCGAACTTGTGTTCCTTGCCCACGTTCATATCCAGGCGGACCACAGCATCTTTACCAGCGTTGGTGTCGTTGCTCTTGCCAGAAACGGCATCGGAAACGCCATTGAAGGCGGCGGCGGAGATCTTGGCGCCAAAAGCCTTGGGATCGCCAAAGGAGTAGCTGAGCACACCGCCGCGATCGCGCTTGTCACCGAAGGCCCGGCCCAACTGGGAGCGCTCGGCAAAGAGGATTTCAGAGGAGGAGGTGAGACCTTCCATGGTCTGCAGGGTCTTGAACTGCCCGACCTTGAAATCCAACCCAGGGGCCAGTTCGAATTCGATGGCGGCATCCTGCAGGATCATGGGGTTGGTGGTGCTAGTGGCGATGCTGGGATCCAACATCACTTCAAACTTGACGCCATCCAGGATCTTGCCAGCGACCTTGATTTCCGTGCGGCGCACGCTGAAGCCGTTTTCCTTGTATTCGCCGCGGAGGTTGTAGTAGTTCGCCACGCTGTTGTTGCGCAGGTTGCTATCCAGCATCTGGGTGTACCAGACCTGCACCAGACCACTGAATTTGAAGTCCTGGGCCTGAGCCGTGGACATGCCCGCGAGCACCACGGCGGTACCCGGCAAGCAGACGAAGAGTGCGGGACATGTGTCCTCCGTAAAAGTTCCGGCTGGAGCCGGAATGTAGATTGAGATGGATGGAACGAAAGCTAGGTGGGTGCTGCATCTTGCTTGACACAGCTATCCTCTCGAAACCGTGTGAAAACCATGTATTAGTTCCGCACCATCATCGGAACGGTTTGGCAACGAAACGGTGTCAAACCAGCGGATAGATGAAGGGAAATGATTTGCCGGGATTAGACGGCTGGTAATTCGAAGCGCATTTGAACCGCAGAGAACGCAGAGGAAACGATCAGATATCGCACTGCGATTCTTTCCCCTGCGGAACCCTGCGCCTTCGGCGGTTCAAAATCAGTTTTTTGCATAAATTCTTCGCGACCCCCGGCAAGGCCGGGTGAACCGCAGTAGGGCGGTCGCCCTGCGAAACCCATCACAGTTGTCCTGCGATGGCCGGGATCTTCAAAGGAATGAGACAATCAATGCGTTTCAGTGCCTTCGATCGCCTGGCTTTCCGGATGTCGGATATCCGTGCCATTGGTGAGAAACACCACCATCTCGGCCAGGTTGGTGGCGTGGTCGCCGATGCGCTCGAGGTACTTGGCAATGGACTGCACGCCCATGCCCCGCTGGACTGCGCTGCGATCATCCATCATCAATAGCAGTACTTCGTGGAAGACCTGGGAGTAGTTGGCATCCACACTGCGGTCCCGCTCGATCACCCACTGGGCCTTGGCGGAATCACCGGCCACAAAGGCATCCAGAGCGTCCCGCACCATGCTTTGCACGGTCTCGGCCATCTTCAAGATATCGGGCCAGGAGCGGCGGGGCGGATCGGACGACAAGTCGAGCACCCGCTCGCTGATGTTCACCGCAAGATCACCAATGCGTTCGAGATCCGTCACCAGCTTGAGGCTCGTGGTGATGAAGCGGAGATCCGAGGCCACCGGCTGGCGCCGGGCAAGAATGCTGAGGCAGAAACCATCAATTTCAACTTCAAGGCGATTGATATCGTGATCAAACTCGATGGTGCGATGGGCCAAATCGTTGTTCTGTTCGTTGAAGGCGCGAACGCTGGTGGCCACCATCGTTTCTACCTTGGCGCCCATCAGGAGAATCTTCTCCCGCAGCTTGGCCAGTTCATTTTCGAATTCCCTGTCGGTATGCATCGCCATGTCTCGTGTCCTCAACCGAATCGGCCCGTGATGTAGTCTTCCGTGCGCCTGTCCGCAGGCCTAGTGAAAAGTGCATCGGTGGCGTTGTACTCCACCAAATCGCCCATATAGAGGAACGCCGTGTGGTGGGATACCCGCGCCGCCTGTTGCATGCTGTGGGTAACGATCACGATGGTGTATTTCTGGCCAAGCTCGTGGATCAGTTCTTCCACCTTGGCGGTGGCAATGGGGTCCAAAGCCGAGCAGGGCTCATCCATCAGGAGCACTTCAGGCTCGAGGGCCAGGGCCCGGGCAATGCACAGGCGCTGCTGCTGACCGCCCGAAAGGCTTGCACCGTTGCGGTTCAGGGAATCCTTCACTTCATTCCAGAGAGCTGCCTGGTTCAGGGCCTTTTCCACCAGGGTGTCGGGGTCCTTGGGACGCAGCCCGGCCAGCTTCCAACCTGCCAGCACGTTATCCCGGATACTCAGGGTGGGAAAGGGATTGGGCCGTTGGAAGACCATGCCCACCCGGCGCCGCAATCCCACCGGATCCATGCCACGGACATAGACATCCTCGTTGTCCAGCAACACCCGACCATCCATCTTGGCGCCTGGAATCACTTCGTGCAGGCGGTTGAGGCACCGAATGAAGGTGGACTTGCCGCAACCCGAGGGGCCGATCAACGCGGTAACCCGCTTTTCCAGGATGGGCAGGGAGATACCTTGGAGGACCTTGTTCTTCCCAAACCAGGCGCAGAGAGCTTCTGTCTGCATCTTCACCGAAGGGGCGACAGGGGCGGCGGTAGGTTCGGCGCGGGCCGTTGGAGCGGCAAAGGTTGGGGGTTGGGTCATGGGGCGTTCTTCCATGGTCGTGGTCTCAAGAAGGGTCAGCATTTCATCGCCCCTGCTTTCCGGGCTGTCGGGTCAGCACCCGGGCCAGGATATTGAGGATGAGCACCAGCAGGACCAGTGACAGGGCCGCAGCCCAGGCCTGTCGGTGCCATTCTTCATAGGGGGAAACGGCATAGGTGTAGATCTGCACGGGCAGGGAACCCACCGGTTGATCCAGCTTCAAGGCCAAAAAATTGCTGCCGAAGGCGGTGAAGAGAAGCGGCGCGGTTTCACCGGCGGCCCGAGCAACGGCCAGCATGATGCCCGTGGCAATGCCGGGAGCGCCGGTTCGCAGCACCACCCCAAGAATCACCCGCCATTTGGGGATGCCCAAGGCGAGCCCGGCTTCACGCAATGTATCCGGCACAAGCCTCAGCAACTCTTCGGTGGTGCGCATGACCGTGGGCAACATGAGGATGGCCAGGGCAACGCCACCAGCGATGGCCGAGAAGCGCCGCATGGAAAGCACGATGACCGTATAGACAAAGATGCCCACGGTGATGGAAGGCACACCCGACATGACATCCGCCGCGAACCGCACCGCTTTCCCCAGTGCGTTTTCCCCAAACTCAGCCAGGTATACGCCGCCGAGCACACCCACTGGTATACCAAAGGCACAGGAGAGGCCCACCAGGATGGCGGAACCCGCAAAGGCGTTTGCCATGCCGCCACCGCTTTCTCCCACAGGTTTTGGCATCTCGGTGAAAAAAGCCCAGTTGAGACCGCCGAAGCCTTTAATGGTCAGATCAAACAGCACACTGGCCAGGGGCACAATGGCCAGAACCACCATGCCCAGGCATAACCACCGGGCCAGGATGTCCTTGTTTTTTCGCCACCGGAAGTTTTCCATGGCTAGGCCCTCCCAGCGCCGGAAGGTATGCGGCCCACGCGCCAGATGAGGAGCCGGGCCAGAATGTTGAGCAGCACCGTCACGCCAAAGAGGATCAGGCAATTTCCATCAGGGAAGCGTGGTAGATATCCCCCGAGGCTTCGGCGTATTCATTGGCCAAGACGCTGGCCAAGGTGTGCGAAGGGCTGAACAGGGAGAAGCTGATATCCGCGCGGTTGCCGATGACCATGGTCACTGCCATGGTTTCGCCCAGGGCGCGCCCTAGCCCCAGGATCACGGCCCCCACCACGCCAGACTTGGCACAGGGCAACACCGCTTTTCGCACCATTTCCCAGCGCGTGGTACCAAGGGCCAATGCGCCTTCCCGAATTGAATTGGGCACAGCCTCCAGCACATCCCGACTGACCGAGGCGATGGTGGGCAGAATCATGATGGCGAGGATGAGCACCCCCGCCATCATGCCAAAACCACGTGGCGTGCCTTCGAAAAAGGGCGTCCAGCCAAAGGCTTTGGCAAAAAAGGGCTGGATTGAATCGCGCAGCCAGGGCGACAGGACAAAGACGCCCCACAATCCATAGATCACGCTGGGAATGGCCGCCAGCAGTTCCACCAGGAAACCCAGGGGGCGGCGCAGCCAGGTCGGAGCCAGTTCGGCCAGATAGATGGCGATGCCGAGCGCCACGGGGACGGCGAGCACCAGGGCCAGCAGCGAAGAAACAACGGTGCCAAAGATGTAGGGCAAGGCACCAAAGGAATCCTGCACTGGATCCCAATCCACCCCGGAAATGAACCGCCAGCCGAACTGCTTCATGGCCGGGATCGATTCCTTGAACATGATCCAGGCCATGGCACCCAGGGTGACGATGGCCGTGGCGGCAAACACGGCGGTGACGATACGGAAAATGCGGTCGGGACCGTTCACTTCCCGACCATGGATGAAGGCACGCCAAAGGCGAACCAGCCATGAATGGGTGGGGTCCGTCTCGGGCGTGCTGAGTTCGTTCATCTATCAACCGTTCCGGTCTGTTACTTCTTCAGGAGCTGCTGGCCCGCAGCCTTCAAGGTTCGCAGCTTGGCTTCGATTTTAGGCAGCATGTCCTTGGTGGGCAGGGGCGCGTAATCGAGCGCGGCGGCGAACTTCTGGCCGTCGTGGGTGGCCCACCAGAGGAAGTCCGCCAGGACCTTGCCCTTGGTGCCATCCTGCTGATCCTGATACACCAGGATGTAGCTGAAGGAGGAAATGGGGTAATCCTTGGCGCCGGAACCATCGGTGATGGAGAGGTAAAGGTCGTTAGGAATGTCATTACCCGTGGCCGCGGAAGTTACACCTTCGGGGGTGGGCACCACGAATTTCCCGTTCTTGTTGCGGATGGCAGCCACGGCCAGATTGTTCTGCTTCGCGTAGGCCATTTCCAGATAACCGATGGCGCCGGGGGTGCTCTTGACCATGCCCGTCACACCCTCATTGCCTTTGGCACCAAGCCCAACTGGGAATTTCACACTCTTGCCGGCACCCACCTTGCTCTTCCAATCCACGCTGACTTTGGCCAGGTATTCGGTGAAGACCGCCGTGGTCCCGCTGCCATCCGTGCGATAGGCCACGGTGATGGGGCTGGCGGGGAGCTTCACGCCCGGGTTCTGGCTGGCCAACTTGGGATCGTTCCAGGTCGTGATCTGCCCAAGGAAAATCCCCGCAAGGGTTTCAGGGGTGAGCTTCAACCCAGCGCTCACGCCGGGCACGTTGTAGGCCACCACCACGGCCCCCAGGGTCATGGGGATGTGGTAGAGGGTGCCCTTGACCTTGGCCATCTCGGATCCGGACATGGGCGCATCGGTGGCACCGAAATCCACGGTGCGTTCCGTGATCTGCTTGATGCCGCCGCCGCTACCGATGGATTGGTAGTTGATGTTCACCTGGGGGTTCACCTTCCGGTATTCGCTGATCCACTTGGAATAGAGCGGATAGGGAAAGGTAGCGCCGGCGCCCTGGATGACGGTCTGGGCCTGCAGCCCCAGGGAACACAGAACCGTGCTGAGAAGTGCCACTCGAAGCATGTTCATCGTTTCTTCCTCCAGAATCACGGTACGGGCGCAATGTGGCGCTTGCGTGACGGAGGTGCGACGATTCCGGAAAGCCTTGTCATTCAGCCAGGGTCGGAGCCACCAGATAGGCCAGCAGGGCCCCGATCAGGAGCAGCGCGAGGTCCACCATCCAGCCCTGCAACAGACTGCCTAGCAGGAAAACCCAGTTCCGTTGGAAGTGAACCCCGTTCAGATGAACGTGAGGCAGGTGCAAGGCATGGGCCCCCATGACGCCCTCCCGCAAAAGTGATCACGGGAAATATAGGGTGCCCATGTGGCGCCACCGTGACGGTTCGGCAAAAGCTAAGGCCCGCATCCAATAAATGCGGGCCTTATTGCTTGGAGAAAAAATCGCTAGTGCTTGGGAGTAGGCGCTGGAGCTGGATTCACGACCTTTACTTGAGCCACGCGCGGATTGACCTTGAGGCTCGGTGCTGTAAAGACGAGGACCTTGTAAAACCCCATGGCCAAGGCTGCGCTCACGGGGATCGTGAGCAGCCAGGCCACAAAGATGTTGCCCGCCAAACCCCATCGCACGGCGCTGGGATTCATGCTGGTACCCACGCCCATGATGGCGCCACTGATGGAATGGGTGGTCGACACCGGAATCCCGAAATGGGCCGTGGTAAACAGCACAATGGCGGCTGCCGTTTCAGCGGCAAAGCCGTGAATGGGCTTCAGTTTGGCGATTTTGTGTCCCAGCGTCTTGATGATCTTCCAACCACCCCCCGCAGTGCCAGCGCCCATCATGAGGGCAGATCCGATCTTCACCCACAAGGGCACCGCCACCTTGCCTGCGCCCGGCGGCAGGAAACCGTAGGTAATCAGGCCGAGACAGATAATGCCCATGGCTTTCTGGGCGTCGTTTTGGCCGTGGGTAAAGGCCATGGCCCCCGCTGAAAGCAGCTGGAGTTTTCGGAAAGCAAAATTGACCTTATGGATCGACATGCGCCGCACGATCCACAAAATACCGATGATCAGGGTCGCGGCCACCAGGAATCCCAGCGCGGGGGAAATCACAATGAAGGCGCCAATTTCGCGCAGCTTGGCCCACTTGAGCCCGGAAAGGCCGGCGTGCGCGATGACGGCCCCAGCCAGCCCGCCCATCAGGGTGTGACTGGTGCTGCTGGGAATCCCGTACCACCAGGTGAGGAGATCCCAGAAAATTGCCGCCAGCAATGCAGCGATAATGACGGCCGGCACCATCTGGGAGCTATCCGCTAGGCCCTTGGCGATGGTGGTGGCCACGGAGGTGCCGAGCAGGGCGCCCGTGAAGTTAAGGATGGCCGCCATCACAATGGCGTATTTGGCGGGCATCACGCCTGTGGAAACCACGGTGGCAATGGCGTTGGCCGTGTCGTGAAAACCGTTGATGTAGTCGATACACCAGGAAAAGAGAACGATGGCGATCAACGCCAAGGGGACGTATTCAAACATGGTCCCGGGTCCTCACGCGTTCTTCATGACGGTGGAACCCACTACCTTGGCCGCATGATCAATGCGATCCACTGCCGCTTCTAGGGTGTCGAGCAGTTCCTTCCACTTGATCAATTCAATGGCATCGGTGCAGTTGGAGAATAAACCGGACAGGGCCGTGTGGTAGACCGCATCGGTCTGGTTTTCCAGTTCACTGACTTGGCGAATGTGCTTGCGAATTTCATCGGGATTGGACATGTTCCGCAAACTGCCAACCAGCAAAACCAGTTCCTGGCAACCTGCGACATTCATGGAGGCCAGCTCCCGGAAGGCTGGCAACACGCCCTTCACGTTGTAAAGGACCAAGCGATCCGCAATGGCGTCCAGGTCATCCAGCACGTCATCAAGCGCATGAGCCAGGGTAAGAATGTCTTCGCGTTCGATGGGAGTTACGAAAGTTCGATCCAGGCGGTCGATGATCTCGTGGGTAATTTCGTCACCCTTGTGTTCCAGCACCTTCATGGCCCGGCGGAAATCACCCCATTGTTCCCGATTTTCCATGCGCACTTCGGTCTCGAAGAACTTGGCGGCTTCCAGCATGTTCGCGGCGGAGGCTTCGAGCAGATCGAAGAAAACCATCTCCCGGGGCTTGAGCCAGCGGATGAGTGCGTTCAGGGACATGAAACCTCCAAAGTGGCCTGTTGCCGCTGGGTCGATTATGGAACAGACCTGTGTCATTTCTGTGACGAAGCTTCAAATCGTGGACTTGATCACGGCTTAGCGTGTCAGTTCGGAAACCTTCACAAATGTCACCTGGCCTTGACTGCGGGGGATAAGCTTTTCCAGCGCCTCCACCGTTTCAGGGTAGATATGCCCGATGATGATCACATGCCCCTCAGCCTTGGCGAGGCTCAAGGCACGCAGCCATTGCTTTTCCATGGCCTCAAAGGCCTTGTCGTCATCCAGGAACACCTTGCGCTGGGCGGCGGGGATTTTCAGCTCCACCGCAACGTCATAGGCCACGGATTCTTTCTCCGTTCGACTGTCCAGGAAAAAGCAATGGGCGGCCTTGATCTCCTGAAGAATCCAGGTCATCCGAGTGCGATCCGGGGTGATCCGACTGCCCATGTGGTTGTTGACACCCTTGCGCCAGGGCACATCCAGGAGGGCCTTGCGCACCCGAGCTCGCATCTCCGTTTCGGAAAGGGCAAACATCACCGCATCCGGCCCCGGATCTTTGCCTGGCCCCGGATAGCCAAGGGGTTCCATGGGCAGGTGAAGCATGATCTCCTTGCCAGCCCCATGGGCAATGGTGGCGCTTTCCTGGGTGAATTCCTGATAGGGCAGGATCGCGGCCGCAAAGGGCACCGGCTGCGCGCAGAGGCGTCGTACTAATTCGGGCGGGGCATAACCAAAGTCATCGATGACCAAGGCCAACCGTGGCAGGGTTGGCCCGGAAATGACCTGATCCGTGGGCTTGGCCGCGGCCTTGCCCGTCGCGGGAGCCGCCACGGCCGAACCCTCGCGTGCTTTCGGTTTGTGGGTGGTTTCGGGGCGCCGGGGCTCGTGGGTTTCCTTGGGCGGAGGCGCTTTCTTCTTGCAACCTTGATTGCTCAGAAACAACCCAAGGCCCAGGCCAAGCAGCAGCATGGCCACGCCCCAGAAGGCCAGGACCGGGGTGGAACGATGGCCGGCGCTGCGTTTGCGGGCCGCCATGGATCAGGCCTTTTCCCGCCCGCGGGGTTCCTTGTCATGGCGGTGGAATTCCAAACTCTGACTTCGGGCGTGCAACAGTGCCTTGGATTCCCCCTTGGGGCTGGGCTTCTGCTCCAATTGCTGGAGGATGCGGGGCAGCGGATCTTCGTCGAGTTTCAAACCGCGCAGGGGAAATTCGGGCACGAAGCCCTGGCGGTCCAGTTTTTCGCCACCGGCTCCGAGCCAGCGTCGATTGACGATTTCCACCGCCCCGCCCTGCCGCAGCAGAAACCGGGTGCGTTCGACGCCCATGGCCGCCGTACGCTCGCCAAAACTCGGCAGAGAATGTTTCTTGAGGGCCGAGGCCAGGACCTCGGCTGGTCCCAGGGAACCAAAACCAGTCAGGATGGCAATCTTGACAAAGGCAGGGCCCTTTTCGCCCAGGGATTCCATGGATTGATCCGCCTTGCCCGCTTCCTGGATGGAAAGGAAAGGAATTTTCCCCGCCAACAGTCCCGCCACCTTGGCTGCCTCCGTCAGGTCACCGCCCGCGCAGGGCCGGAGGTCCAGCACCAGTGGCAGCTTGGTATCCAGCGCAGCGAGGATTGTCTTCAATTCTTGAAAACGTCCCCCATTGAGATCATTCAAGGTGACCACGCTAGCCGTCGCTTCCTTGCGAACACCGATGGCGGGTCGAGCGGATTTTTCGCGCTTCAGGGTGATCTTTTTGGTGGTGCCGGCCTGCCCGTCATACCAAAGCAGTTCGATCTGACTGCCCTCCGCCCCGCGCACGCTGCGCTCCAGGGTCCAGGCGCTCATGGGGCCGATGCTCTGGCCATCCAGTTTGCGCACCACATCCCCCACATGCACCCCAGCCTTGGCGGCGGGGCCGTTGGGAGTGACCGCCAGCACTTGGGCGTAGATCTGGCTTTTGCGAAGCAGGAGTCCCGGGGTGGCGCTGCCGGGATCCGCCAGCCGCAGATCCTCTGGGCTCAAGTAGGAATTCAAGGGATGGGCCCGTTCCAGGGTGCCCTGGATGCCACCCGAAATGACCTTCTCCAAATCAGGGGGATCCACGTAGTGCTCGCGCACCAGGGCCAACACATCCTGGATATCGGAAAGCCCCGCCAACGGATCCTGACTGCCAGCCCTGGCTTCCTTGCGAGGCGGGTCCGAGGGCCGCACCAGCATTGGATAGGTGAAGGCGGCCACCAGGGGAAAAGTAAGGATCGAGAGCCAGGTGCGTTGATGCATCCACCCAGTGTACGCCAAGGAATCAAATCCCGGAGGCCAGATCCCAGAGACAGAGCTCCACGGCGCGGTTCGGTTCCGGCTTGGCAAGGCCCAGCCGAGGCTCTGGATCCGCCATCAAGCGCACCAATTCGGTTTGGAGGCGATTGGCAAAGCCACCGCCCTGCTCCACCACCACCCCCTGCCCACTCATGGCCATGGCCCGGGCGTTCAGGCGCTGATGGTCACCCGCGCTGGCAGGAAAGGGAACCAGGAGGGCTGGCCGGCCGCAGGCCTTCAGCTCGGCGCAGGTGCTGGCGCCCGAACGGGAAATTACGAGGCTGGCCTGCTCCAGTTCCATGTCCACGGCCTCGATGAAAGGTCGCAGGTGATGCCGCGCGTGCTGATCGGCCTTGAGCAGTTCTTCAAAATCCCGGAGCCCTGTCTGGTGCACGATCTCCCAATCAGGAAACTGGTCCAACAACCCTGGTGCCAGGGCCAGGAGCGCGTCGTTCAAGGCGCGGGCGCCGCCGCTGCCACCCAGCACCAATAACCGATAGGGAGGCTTGAGGGAATCCAAGGGCCGGAACTCCCGGAGGAAAGGCTCACGCACGGGTGTGCCCACCACCCGGCACTTGGCGCGTGGGAGTCGCGCCGTGGCCGCTTCCATGCCGCACCAGACCTGCACGGCCCGGGGCGCCAGAAGCCGAATCAACCAGCCGGGCTCCGCGTTGGACTCATGCAGAAAGTAAGGGATGCCCAGGCTTCGGGCCGCGAAGAGTGCTGGGGCCGCCGCATAACCGCCGGTAGCAATCACGGCCTTGGGTCGCTGGGTTTTCCAGCGGGATTTTAATTCAGAGACGGCCCGCCACAGCAGCCGAAGGCTTCTGGCGGCGCGCAGGGGCGAGCGCCCCAGAAAGCCTTCCACGTTGAGTAGACGAAAGGGCCACTGGCTTTCTGGCAACTTGGAGGCTTCGATCCCCCGAGTGGCCCCCACAAACACGATGGGCACGTCAGGCCACCGTACCCGAGCGCCCTGGCCCAGGGCCACGGCGGGGAAATAATGGCCGCCTGTGCCTCCCCCTGTGAAGACAAGCGCGTTCGAGAAATCCGGATCGATAGTCACCCTTCTAGACTACTCACACGCGTCTCGCAGCGGAATCAGGGTGCATGGGATAGAATCATCGATTACGCCGAATCAAGGTCGGCCCCCATGGAGTGAACATGAAGATTCTCGTCGCCCTCAAGCAGGTGCCCGACACCGAAACCAAGATCAAGGTCGCCGCCGATGGCAAGAGTGTGGACCCTGCGGACGTCAAATGGATTACCAGCCCCTATGACGAGTACGCATTGGAAGAGGGCCTGCGCCTCAAGGAATCCAAGGCTGCCGAGGTGACGGCGGTTTCCGTGGGTGAAGAAAAGGCCAAGGATGTGCTCCGCAATGCACTGGCCCTAGGCGCCGACAATGCCGTGCTGCTGAAATCCACCGAGACTGGCGACCCCTTGGCCGTGGCCAAGATTCTGGCTGCCTACGCTGAAGGCAAGGGCTTTGACCTGGTCCTGTTCGGCAACAAGGGTTTCGGTTCCGATAACGGCGCCGTGGGCGCCATGGTGGCGGAACTGCTGGGACTCTCCCAGGCCAACCTCGTCACCAAGCTGGAACTGGGCGAAGGCACCTTCCGGGCCGAGCGCGAAGGCGATGGCGGCACCGAAGTGGTGGAGGGCAGCCTGCCCGCCGTGATCACCGCCCAGCGCGGCCTCAACGAGCCCCGTTACGCCAGCCTCAAGGGCATCATGGCCGCCAAGAAAAAGACCATCGAAGAATTGGATGGCGCCGCCGTTTCCGCCTGCATGACCGTGAGTGCTCTGGCCCTGCCGCCCGCGCGGCCCGAAGGTCGGAAACTGTCCGGCGACGCGGCGGCCCAGGCACAGGCCCTGCTGGGTCTGCTGCGCGACGAAGCCAAGGTGCTGTAGGTTCTGATCAACGCGAAATCGATTTGAGGGGATGACGATGATTCTGGTTTTCTGTGAACTGAAAGAGGGCAAGATCCGCAAGGCGAGCCTGGAAGCGCTTTCCGAGGCCCGCCGCTTGTCAGGCGATGCTACCGTGGCGGCGCTCTTTGTGGGTGCCTCCTGCGCCGGTGCCGAAGAGGCCGCCAAGTATGGCGCCGATTCGATTTTCAAGGTGGAAGCCCCAGCCCTGGGCGCCTATTCCAGTGACCTTTTCGCAGCGGTCATTGCCGAGGCCGTGAAGGCCAAGGGCGGCACGGCGCTATTGGGTGCAGCCACGCCGCTGGGCAAGGATGTGCTCCCCCGCGTGGCAGCCAAACTCGACGCCGGCTACGCCGCCGAAGTCACCTGCCTTGCCATGGTGGGACCCAAGCTCCAGGCCGCGCGTCCGGTCTATGCGGGCAAGGCTTTCGCCACGGTGGATTTCAACAGCGAGATCCAGGTGGCCAGCACCCGACCCAATGTTTTTGCCGCTGCGGAATGCCCCAAGGCTGGTGCCACCGAAACCCTGCCTGCACCCACCCTGGGTTTCAAAGCCATCGTGAAGGAAATCCTCGCCAAGGGCGGCGGCAAGCAGGATCTCACCGAAGCCGATGTGATCGTCTCCGGTGGTCGCGGCTTGAAAGAAGGCGAAAACTTCAAGCTTCTCGAAGCACTCGCTGAAGCCATCGGCGGCGTCGTGGGCGCCAGTCGAGCCGCCGTGGATGCGGGCTGGGGCATTCCCCACAGCATGCAGGTGGGTCAGACCGGCAAGGTGGTAAGTCCCACCCTTTACATCGCCTGCGGCATCAGTGGCGCCATCCAGCACGTGGCGGGCATGAGCGGCTCCAAGGTCATCGTCGCCATCAACAAGGATCCCGAAGCTCCGATCTTCAAGTTGGCGGACTATGGCATCGTGGGCGATCTCTTCGAGGTGGTCCCCGAACTCACCAAGGCCGCCAAGGCCCTGGCCATCACAAAGTAGAGGTCCTTACACAACGAGTCCCGGCTCTGCCGGGACTCGTTGTGTACAAGGGGAATCAAACGGGATCGAAACCTTCCGAATAAAGGTAGTCCCGGGCATCTTCGGGGTCGCCAAAACGGGCGATGATTTCCACGCCTTCGCGGGCGTCGCCATCGGCCACATCCAGGCTCGAAATGCCTTCGCGGATGATGCAGGCGCCGCCAATTTCATCGAGGCCGAGCTGCACCAGCTCCCAGGTCACGCCATGCTCATCGCGCCAGACTTCCACTGACATGGCCATGTCAGGCGGGTTTCTCGAAAAAGAGCACCACCATGCCGAAACCCACGCGATCACCGGGTTTCAATTCGCGGGCATCCCCCGGCGCCAGGCGGTCGCCCTTGATGTACGTGCCATTGGCCACGCCATGCTCTTCCACCAGGAAATAGCGATTGTGTTCGCAGAGCACACGCGCATGGCGGCGAGAAACGCTCAACTGGGGATCTTCATCCGTCAAATCGATATCGGGATGGATGCCCGTGTTGGGGTCGAACCGCCCCACCAGGGCGCCATGGGATGTGATCAGGTATTTCTTGCCAGAAATGACCGAGACCAACGAGGTGTTGGTCTGCAGGGAACGGCTGCGACTGCGGCCGCCTTCCGTGTCAATGCGGCTCCCCAGCTCGCGATTCCGCTGGGCCAAGCGCTGCATCATCTTCACAGAGACTTCGGGGTTCTGCCGAATCATGCGCAGAAAGGTGCCCCGGGAAATGGCGATGAGATCCGTGTCTTCCAGCGCCACCACCGTGTTGCCACGAGGAATGGGCTCCAACAGGCTGGCTTCGCCGAAGAAATCACCCTTGCCCAGTTCTTCGGACCAGTCGCCCATGGGCTCTAGACCCACGTAAAGCCGCACCTTGCCCGACAGGATGATGTACATCTGCTGGGCCATATCACCCTTGCGGTACACAACCTCGCCTTCGCTGAAGCGAAGTCTGCTTTGCTCGATAAAGCTCGAATCCGTCATGAGGGAGGTCCAGTTCTGCTTAAAAGATACCCTGCAATGCGGCAGGATGAAACGATGGGATTGGGCGATGTTTATCACATCGGGATGTGCCGCTGCGACTTGAACTCTGCTGGGCTATCCTCGAAGGATGCGCCTTCTCCGCTGGATGCTCGCTCCCTTGTCGCCCTTGTATGGCGTCACCATCCGGGCCCGCAATCGCGCCTTTGACAACCATCCCGAGCGGGTCACGAAGCTGCCGGTGCCCGTGGTGTCCCTGGGCAACCTGAGCAGCGGTGGTACGGGAAAAACGCCGTTGACCTTGCATCTGGCGGAACATCTCCAAAACGCTGGCTGGTCCAATGTGATTTGCTCGCGAGGCTACGGCGGGCGCCGCACCGTGGATCCCATGGATGTCTCGCCGGATTCCAATCCCGCTGAAACCGGGGACGAGCCGCTGATGATGGCCCGGCGACTCGGACCCGGTCGCGTGGTGGTGGGCCGGAAACGGGTGGCGGCGGGAATGCGCGCCCTTGGCCGAGAGCCTCGTCTGCTGCTGCTGGATGACGGCTTCCAGCACCGTGCCTTGCACCGGGATCTGGATCTGCTGCTGCTGGATGGCATTCGCCTGTGGGGCGAGGGCAAGATGCTGCCCCTGGGCGATCTGCGAGAGCCCATGGATTCTGCCCGGCGCGCCCAGGCCCTGATCATCACCCGGGGCTCTCGGGCTCCCCGGGAAGAGGTGTTGGCCTGGTGGCAGCTTCACGGCTCCGGTGGACCTGTGTTCTGGGTGGACTTTGAAATCGGTGGGCTCCGAGCCTTTCCCGATGGCCCCGCCCTGCCCCTTGCGGCCTGCAACCCTGGACCGCTCTTCGCCTTCTGCGCCCTGGGCCACCCCGAAGCCTTTTACGCGGATTTAATGGTGGCCGGGCTTTCCTGGGTGGGTTACCGCAGCTTCCGGGATCATCAGCCCATTGGCAAGGCGGCCCTGCAGGCAATGGCGCGAGAAGCCGTCACACTCGGCGCCACAGGCCTGGTTTGCACTGAAAAGGATGCCGTCAAATTGAGCCCTGAATACCTGGCTGGCCTGGGCTTACCCATCTGGGTGGCCCAGCAAACGGTGCGAGGCGCAGAGCCCCTGGTGGCATTTGTACTGGAAACGCTCAGGGTTCCTTGAAGTCGAGGGTCTTCTTGGGCTCCGCCTTGAGGTCAGAGCCGGCCTTGTCCAGGCGCTGCTCCGTGTCCTTGCGTTGGGCGGCCACCTGATCCGCGCTCTCGATCAGGGTGGGCGTGATGAAGATGGCCAGTTCCGTGTGGGATTTCAATTTTTCCCGTTTCGTAAACAGGTTGCCCAAGAGGGGAATCCGGCGGAGCCAGGGCACACCGCGATCATCATCGCCTTCCTTGTTGCGAATGATCCCTGCCAACACCAGGGTTTCGCCGTTCCGGATGCGCACCACCGTGTCCAGATCGCGCCGATCCACCACGGGCAAGGTGGCCGAAGCCCCGCCACCGGAACCCGCCACACTGAAGCTGCGCACGGTGACAATTTCAGACACGCTGGGATTCACGGCCAGGGTGATGGTGCCGTCTTCCCCAATCTGGGGCTGGATATCCAGCACGATGCCCACGGGCACCACCACCGGCGTAATTTGAACCGTGGCAATGTTGCCCCCGAAGGTGCCACCGGGAGTTACTTGACTGTTCTGCAGGAAGAACGCCTCTTCGCGCACCACCCGCAAAATGGCCTTTTGATTGTTTAGCGTAGAGATGCGCGGCGCGCTCAGCACCTGCAACCGACCTTCCCTCGCCAGGGCGGAAAGGGCCGCCGTGACACGCGCGTTTTGCACGATAAGGCGGGCCAGCCCATCCCCGGATTGAAGGTTGGAATTCAGGGTGCCGCCGGTGACAAAGGAACCTTGAACGTCCGTCCCGGTACCTCCGGAAGCCGCACCCACGTTGAGCACGCTGTTCCAGTCCACACCGATCTGACTATCCGCCCCCAAGGTCACTTCCACGATGCGGGCTTCGAGAATCACCTGGCGCTCATTGCGGCGCCGCAGTTCCTTGAGGTAGGCGTTCACCCGCAGATGGGTGGAAGGATCCGCCCCCACCACGATGAGCCCTGATTCGGGTTGGATGACGAGGCTCCGTCCATCCTTGGCCATGCCCCGGGAGGCAGGCGCAGCAGGGGTGCCACTGGACCCACTGAGGGACTTGGCTTCCATGGGCTGACCAAAAATCAAGGTGCTGAGGCCAGTTTCCAGTTCCTGCCAGGAATCAAAGGCATTGCCGGATGCCAGGGATGAGGTATAGGCCGAACTGTTGCCGCTCTGCCCGCCCTGGCCACCACCCTGGGAACCGCCGCCTTGGCCGCCGCCCGTGGATTGCACCAACTGACCGGAGGCATTGACCTGGAAGGATTTGGACCCCGCCCGCCGCAGCGACAGCATATCCACCGTATAGAACCGCAAGCCGCCATCGCCCCGGTGCACGTAGATGGTTCGCCCCTGGCGCGAATAGGCCAGACCCTGACTGGGCAGGATTTCATCCAGGATTTCCTGCAGGGTCATTTGCTTGAGTTCAACCCCACGCAGGGTCGTGTTCAGGTCGGGCTCGAAGTTGATGTTGAGATCGGTGCCCTGGGCCGCAGCCCGCAGCACATCCCGCAGATCGGCTTCCCGTACGGACAGGGACACTCGCGCGGGCTCAGCTTGCGCCGCGGCGGGAACCGCCGACAGAAGACCCAAGAGAAGAAGGACGAGAAATCGAGGGCTCACATGGCCTCCGCGGAAACCGGGCGTGGTTTAGCCTTGGGGGAAGGCGCCACCCGCCCCAGTTCGGTGGAAAGTCGAATATCACCGGCCGGACCTGAAAGCACCACCGCCCATCGGGTGATCTGCTTGATGCGGTGCGTGCCATCCAGGTTTTCCCCTTCCCGGTAGGGTCTGCCCTCGAACCAGGCTTCCTGCTCACCGCGGGCGGTTTCGAGCACAAACTCCAACCGGGGCAGTGGGCGAGCAGGTGCCACCGTTCCAGGAGTGACGGGGGGTTTGGGAAACACGGGATCAGGCAAGGCCTGCCAACCTCTGGGATCGAGAACGGGCGGGATCGGCTGGCCCACATGGGAAACATCCACGGCCTTGGCGCCCTCCCGCAGGAGTTCGTCGGTACGCGTGAGCTCCGGGGGAGGGACTTCCAGGGGGTGCAGGTCTGCCCAAAGATCCGCTCCGGCATTGCTAGGTGAAGACACCGCGGGTGTCACCGGGGCCGAAGCGGCTGGAACCGGTGGGGTGGCCAGTGGTGCTGGCGCCATGGGAGCAGGAACGGGTTCGGCAGCCTTCGGCTTGAAGGTCTGGTAGTTCATCCACAACACGCCCACCACGCCCACTCCAAGGAGCGGCAGCAGCCAGATCTTGTTGCGTTCCACGAAGGACACGGAGCTCCCTAGGGTGTGAGAACAAGGTTGCGAAGCAGGAGTTTCTGTTGGCGGAAATCAAGTCCAGCTTCCCAGCGCAGGCCCACCGGTTCAAGAATGGGGCCTACCCGATGGATGGCGGCCATGGATCTGAATAGATGAGAGGTGGGGCCTGGAATCTCAGCTTCCAGCACCCAGCCATTCACCTGGGAATCCGGGGAATCCTGGAAAAGGGCAAGCGTGTGCGGATCGGCCCCCATCTCGCCGGGAACACTGAAACTGGCTTTAATGGGATCCCAACTGGAGCGCATTCCGCGCGACGGCACCCCGGCCGCCTTCAAGGTGCCTTGCAGGTCCCCTACTACCCGGTGGTAATGGGCCAGACGGGCCTTGTCGCTGGTCACCATTGGCAGGCGTGAACGCCATGCGGCCTTGGGATCCGCAAGGGCTTCCCGCTCGACCCGAGAAAGCGGCATGAAGGGAGGAAGGGTCTTGTAGTCTTCGTTCACCGCCTGGATCTGCTGGCGTAATTCCTTGGACCGTTTCAGGGTGGGCAGGATTCCCAGAACCAGGATCAAGGTTGGTAGGCCCACCAGGATGGCCGCCATGAACACGCGTTCGCGAAGGTGTTTCATGGCGCCACCCCAACCAGTTTGAAGCGCGTGACAGCCATCTCATTGTTGCCGAGGCGATTCCCACTGACGGGCGTTCGATCCGAGACGCTAATTTCCCGCAGAGGCTCCAGGGCCATGCCAGGGTGTTGTTCGAGCCTTCCCACATATTCTGCTAAAGGCCCCACGGAAAAGGCACGGCGCGTGGCGGCGGAACCCGCCACTTCGAAGTGGAAGCGGAGGGCATCTCCTGGAATCTGCGCGATTTCCACTTTTTCCAGCGTGATGCCCTCGGGGACCGCAAAAAGCAACACGCCAAGACGCTCGAGTTGTTCCGTAGCAGCTTTCTGGCGGGCCTCCGCATGCTGGAGTCGAATCAGGGGCAAACGCTGGCGTCCGGCCTGGGCGGCTTCCTCGATGAGTTTCTGCCGTTGCGTCCGGGTGGTTTCTGCCTGCACCAAATCCAGTTTCAACCGGGCCTCATCCCGCATAAGTAGAACCTGGGCAGCACCGAGCAGGATCAGGATAGTGGCGGCAGCGCCCCACACGGTTCCACGTAGGAAGCGCAGTTTGAGCGCGTCCTGAATCTCCATGGGCACCAGATTGAGACCACCCTTGTGATCCTTTTCCCGAGCCATGCCACGCAGCAGAAAGGCGGGCAAGGAAGGTGCGAAATTCTGGACGGTCAGGCGCAGGCCGCGCCCAAGCCTCTCGATGAGATGAACAGGAGGGTCTGGAAGCCCCACCACGTTCAGGGCGTCAAAACTCATCCCGCGGTATTTCTGTTTCACGAACTGGAGGGTGCGCGAAGCTTCCTCCACCACCACTTCGGTCAGCAGTTCGGCACCAGCATCATCCAGTTCCGCTAGGTCGATTTCCTCGGGTAGCCGGAAAGCCCGCATGAGCATGAGCCCGCGGCCATGAAACAACAGTAGGCGGCCCATGCCAGGTTCCAGGGCCAGGAAAATGCGAGCTGCCTGCTCATCAGGCACTGCGGCCAGGAAAGCCCGCTGCCACGCCGTGGCAAACACCAGGGAAGCCCCCGCGAAGGAAAGGGCTCCCAGACAATCCTGCATTTCCCATTCGGGGTGCCGTGCGATCCAAAGCTGATGGCCACCCTCGGCGAAGGGGTCCACATCCAAAGCCAGGGCGAGGTTTTTCGTCTCCGTGGTGCCTTGGGTGTACGTGACCCGCTGGGCTACATCCCGCCGTTCCCGGGCGTTGAGGTAGGGCACATCCTGGCAATCAATTTCCAGTTTCCCGTGGGCGAACAGGATCTGCACCTTGGCCTGCTTGGGCAGGGTTTCCAGCAGGATTTCGCCCCAGGCGCGGCGCCGCGTAGCACCGGGTGGTACATCCGGCAAGGTTGCCAGCACCCGCCCCTCGCCATCCCATAGCTCCGCGCCCTGGTCTCGGATGACCAGCGTGAAGGGTGACGCAAGCATTCGGAGGGCAGCATTCATGGGGGCGGAAACGCTCCTTTAAAACGTGATGGGCGAAGGTGTTGCCTTGCAACCGGGGTCGATGGTGATGATACGGGTACCGAGATCACCCCGTCGATCCGACATCAGGCTCACGGTGATCGTCGGGCCCTGGGGCAGGTTGGCGAAAACGGGGGGTGGGTTGCCATCGGGATGGCCGTTATTGATGGCAACCACGCGCACTTGGGACCCACCAGGCCAGGTCAAGGTAATGCTGATGTTTTCCGCCGGGTTGAAACCGCTGGTGCGCAGAAAAGGAACCGTGGGTGTGGCACAGGTGGGGCTCGACCCCTTGGGCGGGGGAATGACATAGGGCGGCTGTGGATAGACCAAGTCATCATTCACGGGTGTGGCCACGTTCCCGGTCTCGTTCGCACCGTTGGCGCCAGAGCTGTAGACCTGCCAGCCAGGTGGCACTGAGCTGCTGATGTAGCGCAGCTGGAGCGGCCTGCCCCAGGCGTCCACGGGGCGGTTCTGGGCATCCACGGACCCCTGCCAATAGGGGCCATTCCAGGCGCCCAGGCTGCCACCCGCCGCCGGATTGGGCACTCCGGCATAGGCCACAACACCGGCCTTGCTGGTTTCCACAGCTCCCACCTGCGCAGGGCTGGTCATGCAGCCCAAGTCATAATTTCCAGGCGGCACCGCCGGAAGATCGGGCACGAACCCGAAATCCTTCCACAGGGAGGCGCCGGGTTTCTGGTTGCCGGGAAACAGACCGTGAAATGCCTTTTCCAAGGCCTGCTGAGTTTGCACCTGCCGCTGCTGATCCAGCTGCCGCAGGTAGAGCGCCCCCACACCGATGGAAAGGATGGCCAACACCGCCACCAGAACCAACACGCCGATCAGGGCGAAACCCTGGTCAGAGCGGCGTTGCTGGAGGCGGTTTTTCACAGGGTCACATCAAAGGAACGTACTTCACCAGGCAGGAGATCCACCACAAAATTGAGATCCGTGAAACCCGTGCGGGTGATGCTGACGTAGACACCACCGGCCGTAGGGCTGCATGTGAGGGTCGGCACGGTTGCCGTGGCGTACGGGGAAGTTGAAAGGGTGACCAAGGTCGTACCGCCATTCCGCGCTTTGACCGTGATCGTGCCGGTTTTGATGGGAGCGGGATTGGTCACATTGAGCACCAGCACGGATTTAAAGCTCTGGGCCGCCGCGCCCACGGTGGGATAGACCAGATCATCCCCGGCGCCATTTTCATCGACACCATTGCCACCGAGGCTCTGAACCTGCCAAGCCTGGTTGGGGGCAACGCCCACCACGCGTAGCCTCAGCGGCCGCCCCCAGCCGTCCTGGGGCCGGTTCAAGGCATCGGTACTGCCGGTCCAATAGGGCCCGTTATAGCCCCAAAACATTCCAGCAGCGCCAGGATCGGCAGCATATGACCGCAGGCCTGCCACCGGATTGTTCATCAATGCAGAAAGGTCCACTAAGGTGGCTGTTGGATCAAAGCCAACATCCGCCCGCAGGTTGGCCACGCGGCGATCTCGCGCACCGAACATGGCTTCAAAGGCCAGCTTCAGGCTTTCCCGCGTTTTGGCTTCCCGCTGCTGGTTGATGGCCTTGAGCGCCAAAGGTGCGATGGCACCCGCAAGTATGGCGATGATCGCAATGGCCACGGCGGCTTCGATGAGCGTGAAGGCAGCGCTAAGCTTCCTGGGATTACCGTGTCGAGGCATTGATTCCCCCGATCATGGTGTAGATGGGCAGCAGAATGGCGGCGGCCACAAAAGACGAGGATGCCCGCCAGCACGACCATCAGCATGGGTTCCAGAAGCTGGAAAATACGTTTCACGGAGGCGCTCACCTCCGCATCAAAGTACACACAGACCTTGTGCAAGGTCTGTTCGAGGTTGCCAGCCTCTTCCCCGATGCCCAGCATGCGCACCACGAGGCGAGGGAAATAACCAACACTGGCTGCCATCGCCGCCAAGCTCTCGCCCCGTTCCACCCCTTCCCGGATCTGCCGCACACAAAGCCCCAGGCGGGCGTTGCCGGTGACGCCCTCGCATTCCCGTAGCACCTGCACAATGGGAATGCCAGCCCGGTACTGGGCGGCAAAGAAATTGGCGAAACGGGATAGCGCAATTTTGGTAATGAGCATCCCGACCACGGGAAGGTGCAGCAGTTTGGTGTCCCACCACAGCCGGAAGGCTGGTTTTCGCAGGGCGGCCTTGACTCCCAAATACACGGCGAAGGGCGCCAGCACCACCAGCCAGCCGAAACTGATCATGAATTCGCCCAGCATCATGAAGATGCGGGTTACCAGTGGCAACGCCACGTGGAATTCCTTCATGAGCTTGAGAATGGCCGGCAGCGCAAATAGCGAGACCACCAGGACGATCAATCCAATGAGCCCCAGAACGATGAGCGGATAGGTGGAGGCCTGCTTCACCTGGGCGGAAAAATTCTCCTCCCATTCCACGAGCTTGATGACCTCCCGGATGGCTTCGTCCAGCCGCCCGGTCGTTTCCCCGGCCCGCACCATGCTGACCTGGATGGGTTTAAAAAGGCTGGGATAGGCTTCCATGGCCTCCGACAAACTCGACCCACCTTCGATGCGTCGCCGCAGATCCCGCACGGCGGCATCCAGCCTGGGCTTGTCCGGCTCCTGGTAATCCTGGAGCGCCGCCAGCAAGGGCACGCCCGATTCCACGTACGAAGCCAAGTGCAGAAGGAAGGCGGCCAATTCTTTCCGACTGAAACGCAGGCGGCCTTTGCCATGGGCTTCCCGGCTCTGGGAAAGGGCCTGGGCGCGCAAGAGGAACAAGCCCTCGGAGGAGAGTTCCATGGCCAGGAGGCCCTGGTCGCTCGCGGTACGAATACCCCGTTGGGTTTTCCCAGCCCGGTCCCGCGCCGTGAACTCGAAGGTCGCCATGGGATTATTCCTCCGCCATGGTGACGCGGACGGCTTCCTCGAGCGGGATGAGGCCCTGCTGAGCTAGGCTCAAGGCATGGTCGAAGAGGGTGGTCTTGCCTTCCTTGCGGGCAGCGGCTTCGATCTCGGCCAGAGAAGCGCCCGTGGCAATGAGTTCACGCACTGCAGGCGAAATATAAAGCAGATCGTGAATGGCTCGGCGTCCGCGGATACCGCTGAAGTCGCACTGTTCGCAGCCCTTGCCACGCTTCCAGGTGCCGTGTCGCTGGTCGGGTTTCAAAAGGGTGAGCGCTTCAGCTTCCGGTTCGTAGGGCTCGGCGCAGGCCTGGCAATTCACACGGATCAGGCGCTGGGCATGGATACCCTGGAGTGCTGCTGCCAATTCAAGCCGGGATACACCCATGTCGAGCAAGCGCGGAATGGCGCCCACGGGATCGTTGGTGTGCAGGGTGGACAGCACCAGATGCCCTGTCATGGCCGCGCGCATGGCAATCCCGGCGGTTTCACCATCCCGAATTTCACCGATGAGAATGATGTCGGGATCCTGCCGCAAAATGGAGCGCAGCCCAGCCGCAAAGGTAAGCCCGGCCTTCACATTCACCTGCACCTGCGTGATCAGGGGCAGCTCGTACTCGACGGGATCCTCCACCGTCACGATGCACCGATCCGCCGTATTGATGCTGTTCAACGCCGAATAGAGCGTGGTGGTTTTGCCCGAACCGGTGGGGCCAGTAACCAGAATGACGCCGTGGGGCCGGGTCAGGATGGACTGGAAGTGCTCGTGGACAAAGGGCGGCATGCCCAGTTGTTCCAATCCCATGATGAGTTTCGATTTATCCAGAATGCGCAGCACCGCCTTCTCGCCATGAGTGCTCGGCAAAAAGCTGGCGCGGATATCGAACTGGCGGCGGCCCATGGAAATCCGGAATTTCCCATCCTGAGGCTGGCGAGTTTCCGCAATATTCACTTCGGCCAGGATCTTGAGACGGGCCAAGACCGCCGATTGGAGCGCTTTCGGGAGGCTCACGCCCTGTTGCAGGGAACCATCCACCCGGTAGCGGGTGAGCACTGTGCGCTCGGAGGGCTGAATATGCAGATCCGTGGCCCGGTCTTTGAGCGCCTTGAAAAGCAGCTGGTCCACCACCTGCACAACCGGGAGTTCCACTTCCACACCGATGCGGTCCCCAAGGGCGGATTGAATGGCTTCTTCGATGAGTTCTTCAATGCTCTTGCGCTCGCCATAGGCCTCGTTGGTCTTGGCATGGATATCTTCCTCGGGCGCACCCACCACTTTCACCCGCAATCGAGTGAGGTGTTCGATCTCGCTGAGGGCTTCGATGTCGTAGATGTTGGCCATGGCCAGCACCAGTTCGGAGCCTTGCCGATCCAGGGGAAGCAGGTTCAGGCGCCGGGCCACGGGTTCGGGAATCAGTGCCAGCACGTCAGGGGCGATCAACCAATCGCCCAGATCCACAAATTGCACGCCACCCTGCTCTGCCAAGGCTGCGGAAAGGCTTTGGGGGGTAACAAACCCAAGCTGGGTAAGGATTTCACCAAGCATGGCCCCGGTGCGCTTCTGTTCGCGCATGGCCATTTCAAACTGACGCTCGGTGATCAGACCACGGTCCACCAAGCGTTCGCCCAGCATCTTTCGAGGCATGTGAGGGGTGGTCGAGTCGGTCATTTCAGAACCAAAAAAGGCCCGTCTTGCGGCGGGCCTTTTTATCCAGGATCACCGTTCAGTTCACCCGGACAACGATATCGTCAGCGGAAGTCGTGGTCGTGGTCCACACCGCAGGATAGACATTGGCCGCAACCGTCGTATTGGCCGCGAGGATGGTCTTGTTAGGGCCTGCACAGGCAATCCAGATGGGGCCGCTGTTGGTCTGGCTGGTCTGGTTGTAGCCAAGGATCACGTAGGCGGTGCCCCAGGGATCGGTCTTGATGGCAACATCGGAGCCCAAGTACGGCCCCTTGAAGGAAAATTCATTGCCAGCGGTGGTGCCGAAAAGGGTATTCGCAGTGGCGGCGGTGAGCGCCGGGGTGGGCGCGGTGAATAGGTTGGTAAAGGTATTGGCGGCGGCGCTCGCCGCGTACCCGCCCAAGGGGGCCGTGCCACCGGACTGCCAAGTGGCCTGGCCACTGCCATTGGCACCGCCCGGTCCAGCGGCGGCCTGGGGTCGGACACCCGTGTCCTTGAGCTGGCTGGCCACGGCGGCAGCGATCACCTGCACGTCGTTCTTGGCGCGGGCGATCTGGCTGTCCTGGAGGTTTTTCACAACCAGCGGCACGATGATGCCGGAGAGAATCGCCACCACAGCAATCGCAACGGCAGCTTCAATGAGGGTAAAGCCCTGGGTTCTGCTTCGATTCACGGGAACACCTCCAATGGGTATTGAAATAGGCAATGAACTGGTAGAGAGATCGACCAATCGGAAGAAAACTTTACTTTTCATGATAATCCTACGAGGGACTGGCCACCTCTAGCTTTCCAGCCTCTCCCTCGATAATATAGGCCCTGCGATCTTCTGCGGGCGTAGTTCAGTGGTAGAACGTCAGCTTCCCAAGCTGAATGTCGCCGGTTCAATCCCGGTCGCCCGCTCCAATGTGGCCCCCGTGAGGGGGCCTTCTACTTTCGGGCTAACGGGATTGAATCGCTGAAAGGCTGGGTGGTAGGCTCCCGCGGGAGCAGAATAGAGTCACTCAGGAGGCACCATGATCCGTAGGCATGCTTCGCTGATGGAAGAATCTAAAGTTAATATCCGAGGCGGCCATGGCGCGGCCCGGGGAGTGGACTTTCTGAAAGACGGTGAAATGTCCGGCATCGTCAGCATGGGCCGCACCACGCTGGATCCCGGCTCCACCATTGGCGAACACGCCCATCCCAACACCGAAGATCTTTACCTGATCCTGGAAGGGCACGGCATCGGCATTCTGAACGGTGAGCGGTTTCCCCTCGGCCCCGGGGATCTCTTCCTGGTGAAGGCTGGAGGTACCCACGGCTTGATCAATGATTCCGAGGATCCCCTTACCTTTCTGGGCGTACTCACGCGGCAGGCGACCACCGCATAGAACAAACCATTGGCAGGCATCAGTGATGGTGGGGCGCTTCCCCAGCGAATACTCGATCCAACTCGACGCGCACCTTCCCTTTCTCGGCAAGAAAGGGAATCAGGGTATCGAAGGAAAATTGGTCCCCGTGGCAGTTGCAGAAATCGGAATTCTTGCCCCACCTGGATTCGGATTCCAATTGGAGTTCAGCGAGGTCCCAGCCCTCGCTTCGGCTGGCGACAAGCTCGAACATTTGATGACCGTGAATAGCATCGGACATGGAGTCTCCCATGCCGCAAGTGTGGGCGTAATTCCATTGCCCACCTTGACTGCCGTCAAGATGTCTGGAATTTAGCCTCTGTCCTCACTTCCCTTTATTGCCCCCACGCACGTGGGCAATGGCGGTGCGTGCAGGCCGGATGCTCTGCTTTTCGGTGGCACCACTCTTGGGGTCCGCTTCCTTGCGCTTGGCACGGTTCGGAAGGGAGGGTTCTTTCACCTTCTCATTGGCGGCATTGATGGCCGAAAGGATGTCAGGGGGAACCATAATTTTGGCCATACGCCAGTCTAGCATTCACGACCCGTGCGGCATGCTAGACCGAGGTGGCGGTTTCCACGGGTGTCAGGGTCACCATCGGACTATTGATTTCCAGGGCGGTGCCTTCTTCCACATGAATGCGGGTCACCTTGGCATTCATGGGCGCGATGTATTCGTTCTGCATCTTCATGGCTTCGAGGATTAGGATGGGCTGGCCCTCTTCCACGATTTCGCCTTCGTGAACGAGCATCTTCAGCACCTTGCCAGGCATCATGGCCTTCATCAAGCCGCCACCGGCCTGCTTGGCGCGCGCCATGGCCGCAGCCAACAGTGTTTTGTGCGGGTCCTGGAGGGTGAACTCATAGGCGCCGTCGTAAAGGCTGGCGCGAAAACCATGGAGGTCGGGATCGATGGTGCGAACCCGGTCGATGTTCGCGCCCACCGAATGGCCATCCATGATGATCGAGTAGCTGGTGGGTTCAACCTTGACCAGATCCAGGGGAATCTCTTCCCCATCCCACACCATGGTCAATTTGCCGTGGTGGCGGTGGATTTCCAGTTCGTGGGTTTCATCGCCAATGGTGAGTGTGCGTTTCATCGTTCCATCCCGTTCAAATCAAAAGCCTAGAGCCTGTTCAGTTTTCCGTGGCGTTTCCAAGCTTCGCCATGGGCATCGGAAGCCAAGGGCTGCTGGGCCCGGCGTTCTTCCTGCTCCAGCTCGTCGTACAGAGCGGCAGCCACGGCAAATTTGAGGTTGGGGCCCAGGCCACGCTGCTTCCACCAGGTGTGGTTCAAGAGGTTGGTGCAGTATTCGCCCTTCAGGAACGGTTTGTGTTCCGTCAGCGCTTTGTGGAAGGCCACGTTGTTGCGAACGCCGCCCACGCGATACTCCGACAGGGCCGCATGCATCCGGGCGATGGCTAGATCCCGGTTGGGCCCCCAGGTGCTCAGTTTGGAAAGGAGCGGGGCGTAGAAGGCCGACAGTTCCCAGCCGTAATAGACGCCGCTGTCATCGCGCAGGTTGCGCCCGGCGGGCGTGCGCAGGTAGTTGATGGCACCAGCGCTGGGCGCGAAATCCCGGTCGGGATCTTCCGCGTTGATGCGGCACTGGATGGCATGACCGAGCAGGGGAATCTGTTCCTGGGTCAAGGGCAGGGTTTCGCCCCGGGCCACCCGAATCTGCCAGCGAACCAGATCCTCGCCCGTGATCCACTCGGTAACCGCATGACCACCCTGAATGCGGCAAGTCATCTCCAGGAAATAGAAATTCTTGTCTTCGTCCAGCAGGAATTCCACGGTACCGATGCCGACGTAGCCGACCTCGCGTGCGATGGCGACGGCCGCTTCGCCCAGGCGAACCCGCAGCTCCGGCGTCACGAAGGGCGAAGGCGCCTCTTCGGCCACCTGCTGGAAACGCCGCTGGAGCGAACCATCCCGCTCCCACATGTGCACGAAGTTCCCGTGACTATCCCCAGCGATTTGCACTTCCACGTGATGGGGTTTCAGCAGGGCTTTTTCCACATAGACCCGCTCATCCCAGAAACTGAAGATGGCTTCGCCCTTCACCCTGGGCAGAGCGCGGCGCAATTCTCCGGGCGTTCGGACCATCCGCATGCCCTTGCCATCGCGACCAAGCACGGGCTTGACCATCAACGGATAGCCCAGCTCCCCGGCTTTGGCCACCAGACTTTCGTCATCCAAGGTCTCGTGGATCCCCGGCAGGACCGGGACGCCCACTTTCTGGGCAATTTCCCGGGATTTGACCTTGTCGCCCATGAGTTCGAGCACTTCGGGGCTGGGGCCCACCCAGGTCAGCCCGGCCTCGATGATCTTGCGCGCCGCTTCGGGGTCTTCGCTGAAAAAGCCGTAGCCTGGATGCACCGCATCTGCCCCGGATATTTTTGCGACTTCAATGATTTTCTCCACCCGCATGTAGCTTTCCCGGCTGGGGTGGGGCCAATGGGATAAGACCCCACCGCCAAGCGAACATGCATGGAACCCCGATCCGAATCCGAAAACACCGCCACCGTGGGAATCTCCATTTCCCGGCAGGTGCGGATGATGCGGCAGGCAATCTCCCCTCGATTGGCAATGAGCAGTTTGGTGACTGGCATGGGGTCGTGTCCTTTCCGAACTTCCGTGCCGCCCGAAAGGCAACACGATGGGGCATCATAGAACGGTGCGAACCATCAGCCTACCAAAGCCCGCCCTTCTCCTCCTAATTTCCATCCCCTTGGGGCTTGGATCCAGCGCCTGCGCCCGCAAGGGAGACCCCATTCCCCGGCCCCGGATCAGCGCCCAGCCTTGCCGCGTGCAATGGCAACCTGCGCGTCAATTGGAAGTGGTTCTGCCCACCCAGGACACCAACGGAACTGGCTTGATCGGCATCGAGGCGGTTCGGGTCTATCACCTGCCCCTTGGCAGCGCCCGCCCCAGCCCGGCCGAGGTACTTTCCAAAGGGGAGGTCGTGCTCGAGCAGCGCCGACCCGACCTACCCTCCCCGGGTAAGAGCTTTCGGATGGATCTTTCCAGTATCGGTCGCCCCGCAGGCTGGATCGTGGTGGCTGCGGTCCGGGTGGGCAACGTGGTGGGTGCCCCCAGCGAAACCCTGCCCTGGTTAAACCCGGCCCTTTAGAAAACTACCCAGCCAGACCACCACGGCCTGGGCCAGTTGATCCTTGGGCATGGGGCCAATGGGCGTCCCACCGCCCTGAGCGGTGACGGGGATCAGCGTATTCGCCTGGTGCCCAAAGCCCTTCCCTGCCGAGATATCGTTCAACAACACGGCATCCAGACACTTTTTTGCAATTTCTGGGTGGCGTTGGCCAGATGGTTTTCACTTTCTGCCGCAAAGCCGATGGCCCATTGCTCGGGTCGACGCGCCTGGGCTAGGGTTGCGAGGATATCCGGGGTCCGCACCAGCACCAGGGTTTCAGGCCCCTCCTGCTTCTTGGCCTTCTGATCGGCAAAGGAATCCGGGCGCTGATCGGCCACCGCAGCAGCCGCCACCACGCCATCCATTCGAGGCCACAGGGATAAACAGGCATCCAGCATGTCCTGGGCACTGCGCACCCGGAAGGCTTCTATCCCTTGGGGGACAGCCAGTTCCCCACCCACCACCAGATGCACCTGGGCACCCGAATCCCGCAGGGCCCGCGCAACCTCAATGCCCATGGCGCCGCTGGCACGGTTGGTCAGGGTGCGAACGGGATCCAGATCTTCGCGGGTAGGCCCGGCGGTCACCAGGATGTGCTTGCCCACCAAGGTGGGAATGCTCGCCCTGCCCTGACCCTCGATGGCTTCCAAAATGTCGCCCACTTCCGCCAGCTTCCCAGCACCTTCCTCGCCGCAGGCCAGCATGCCTTCGATGGGTTCCACAAAAGCATGGCCGAACCCGCGCAGGGTAGCCACATTGGCTTGCACAGCGGGGTGCGCCCACATGGCCTTGTTCATGGCGGGGGCCCACAACACCTTGGCCGTGGTGGCCAACAGGATGGTGGAGAGCAGGTCGTTGGCCAGTCCGTTGGCGGTCTTGCCGAGGATATCGGCAGTGGCGGGCACCACGGCCACCAGGTCCGCCCACCGCGCCAGATCCACGTGCTCGACTTTTGGGTTGGGTCGCCATTCGTGATAATCGGGATTGGCCCCAAAACAGGGCTCGCCCGTGAGGGTGGCCAGGGTCAAGGGCGTGATGAACCGGCTGCCTGCATCGGTCAAGCAGCAGCGCACCTGATGGCCTCGCTTTACCAGCATCCGGGCCAGATCCGCCGCCTTGTAGGCCGCAATGCCACCCGTTACGCCCAGCAGGATCTTCATGGTTCCCCCGATTCCCATATGGTAGCTCAGCCCTTTCTTCTGGAGGCTGTCGCCACCTCGTGCTAGACTGGCCAGTCTTGAGGACTATCCATGATTCAACGCACCGTCGTTCACATTCCTGAAGAAATCAGCAACAAGTATCGCTTTGTCATGGTTTCGGGCAAACGCTGCGAGCAGCTCCAGCGCGGCGCCTATCCCAAGGTCGAAGTGATCGTGCCCGTCAACAAGCTGGGCCAAGCCCAGGACGCCCCCAAACTGGCTTCCTTCTGGGCCCAGGTCTCCGTCAAGGAAGTGGAAGAAAGCCGCATCGCTTTCGAGACGCCGGAAATCGTCATCTACGACTACACCACCGAAGTCCCCATCTCGGTCGAGTAGGCTCCATCTCCCTCGCATTCAAGGGCTCTTCGGAGCCCTTTTTGCTGCACACTTGGACCGCTGGAGCCTGCCATGATCGTGCCCGATATCGATGATCTGATCCTGGAACACGATGACGAAACCGGCCTGGAGGAACTGGGCCGCAAGGTGTTAAGCCGCGGACCATGGACGTCGGTGGCCTTTCTGGTGAAGACCCGCAACGGCCCCGAGGCCGACTGGGAAGGCCCCTTCCTCTGGCTGCACCGGTATCAGAAGGTGGCCCAGGGCTGGAAGCTAGTGAGCCGGTTCCACACCACCGAAACGGAGCAACTGGATCGCCTCCTGGGTGCCCTCAAGGAATGGGAACTCTGAGTCTGCCTTGCACCATGCGAAACTGAAAGGCTAGGAGTTTCCATGCCCATTGCCCTGAGTCTCGTCAAGGTGAGCAAGCGCTACGGCGCCCAGCCCATCCTTGAAGACCTTTCCTTCGGCCTCATGCAGGGCGAAAAAGTGGGCCTCATCGGGCGCAATGGCACCGGCAAATCCACGCTTTTTAAGCTCCTTTCCCAGGAAGAAATGCCGGATTCCGGTGAAGTGGTGATCACTCAGGGGCTGCGCGTGGCGCGGCTGGCCCAGGATCCGCACTTCGCACCTGACGCCACCATCCGCGAAGCCCTGGAATCCGCCCTGGCCGATCACGCCGCCCTGATCAGCCGCCACGGTGAAATCCACGAAGAACTGCATCGCCTTCATGTGAAACCCGAACCGGCCCTGGAAGAAAGGCTTCACCAGGAATTGGCCTCCGTGGAACATCATCTGGCCCACATGGGCTGGGATCTGGAACCCCGCCTGAAGGAAGCCCAGACGACATGGGGCCTGGTGGATCTGGAGGCCAAGGTCGAATCCCTTTCGGGCGGTTGGCGCAAACGCGTGGCTCTGGCCCAAGCTTGGTTGAAGGACCCCGATGTGATGGTGCTGGACGAACCCACCAACCACCTCGATCCCGAACAGGTCGAAAACTGGAAGCGTGGCTGCAGCATTTCGAGGGCGCCCTGCTCCTCATCACCCACGACCGGCATCTGCTGGATGGCGTGGTGGATCGAATGCTGGAACTGGAAGAAGGCAGTATCGCCAGCTATGAAGGCAGCTACAGCGACTATCTGCTGGAGAAATCCGACCGGGAATTCCGGGAAGCCCGCCTCACCGAGCATATGCAGAACCGCCTGCGCCGCGAGATGGCGTGGCTGCGCCGGGGTGCCAAGGCCCGCACCCGCAAGAGCAAGTTGCGCATTCAGGACGTGCTGGATATGAAAGACGATGTGGCCGAGCGCACCCGCGAGGAAACACGCCAAGCCATCACCTTCAAAGGCGGCGAAAACCGCAGCGATGCTTTGCTCCATGTCAAAGGCGTTTCGTTTTCCTACGGGGACGGCCCCGAATTGATCGGCGGCCTGGATCTCTCCCTCCAGCGCGGCATGCGCGTGGCCCTGCTGGGCCCCAACGGCTGCGGCAAATCTACCTTCTTGAAACTGATTCTGGGAGATCTCACGCCCACCCAAGGAGAGGTGACCCGCCATCCCAAACTTTCCCTTTCGGCCATTTCCCAGGGCCGGGGCGAACTGGATGGCAACCTCAGCATCCTGGAAAATCTGGCCGACCGCGCGGCCATCGTGAAGGTGCAGGATGCCACCATCCTCACTCACGTCTACCTCACCCGCTTTGGCTTCCCCGTGGAGCAGCAAGGGCGGCTGGCCTCCACAGCCTCGGGCGGTGAGCGCAACCGCTTGCTCCTGGCCAAGGCCATGCTGCATCCGTCGGATCTATTGGTGCTGGACGAACCCACCAACGACCTGGATATCGCCACCTTGCAAAATCTGGAAGAAGCCCTGCTGGAATTCCCCGGCACGCTGCTGCTGGTGAGCCACGATCGTTTCTTTCTGGATCAGGTGGCCACGCACACCCTGGCCTTCAATCCCCAGGGCACGCCGCGCTGGGAGCTGTATGAAGGCAATCCCGCCACGGTCAAGAGCCTGCGATCAGATCGCCTCGCCCTGGAGATGCCCGCCAAGGCTGAAATTGCCAAAACCGCGCCCCGGATCGAATCTCCCAAGCTCAAGAAACCTGGCCTCACCCAGAAAGAGCAGCGCCGAGTGGTCGAAGTGGAGGCTGCCATGGCCGCCCTGCACGCCCGCATCGCAGCCTGCGATGCCGCCACCGCCGACCCCTTAGCCTTCGCCAGCGCCGAAGCGCCGGGACATCAGGCCCTTCGGGACCGCGATGCCACCAAGCAGCAACTCGACGAGCTCGAAATGGAATGGCTGGAACTGGAAGAAAAGCGGCAGGCCTGAAGGGGCCGCCTCCAAAAAGATAGCAACGAAGGCACACGAAGCCCCCTGGCGGCGGGCGCGAAGCGGTGCACGGCTGACTTCGGCTGTCCTTTTGCATCCAAAAATAATCAGCCGGGGATTCGTGGGGATCTTCGGGGATTTTTTTCGATTGCCCGTCAGCAGTTCGTGCAGCCCATCGACGTATCATTCTGCTGACAAACCTCGCACACCCGGTTCGCCGAATCGAAGCTCACCAGTTCGATTTCAGAGCTAAGAAAGCCTGGCTTCGAGGGTTCGTCCCGCATCAGGTCGGTGCTCAAGTATTTCTTGTTGTCATCACAGAAGATCGTCACCACCACCGCATCCGATCCCAGTTTTTCCTGGGCCATCAGCGCCGCCAGGAAATTGGCCCCGGAGCTGATACCTACGCCCAGGCCGAGTCGCGCCAGTTTCTGGGCCATGAGGATGGCATCGCCATCGTCCACACTGACGATGGCATCCAACTGGTCCAGCTTGACAATAGCGGGGATGAATTCGTCGGAGATGCCCTGGATCCGATGCTTGCCGATCTTGCATCCCGTGCGCAGAGTGGGTGAATTCTCGGGTTCCATGGGATGAACCTTGATCGTGGGCACCTGCCCCTTCAGGAACTTGCCCACGCCCATAACTGTGCCGCCGGTGCCAACCCCGGCCACGAAGGCATCAGGCTTCAATCCCCGAGCCTGAAGTTGGGCCAGGATTTCCGGCCCAGTGCTCAGAAATGGGCTTCCACATTAGCTTCATTGGTGAATTGGCAGGGCAGAAAGCCGTTGGGCGTGCGGGCGGCCCAATCCTCGCTCATGCGAATGGAGCCTAAAAAACCACCTTCTTCGGAAGTCACCAGGCGAATCTCGGCCCCAAAGGACCGGATGAGGTCCTTGCGCTCCTGGCTCATCCAATCCGGCATGAAAATCGTGACCGGGTGCCCCAGCGCGCGGCCGAGCGCCGCAAAGGCAATGCCCGTGTTGCCGCTAGTGGCCTCGGCGATGGGGGCCCCGGGTTTCAGGGCACCGCTGGCGCGGGCCGTGCGGAGAATGTGCAGGGCCATGCGGTCCTTGATGCTGCCGGTGAAATTGAAATTCTCGGCCTTGGCAAAAATCCGGCGGTGCCCCCCCCTGAACACGAAATCGATGGCCAGCAGAGGGGTGTTCCCCACGAGCCGGGAAAGCTCGGCGAAACGATCCTGGAGGTTTGCACCCATGGAGTCTCCACACATAAAACAAAATTATGCGGCATATTTATTTAGAAATTCAATAATTTCAATCGGAAGGCTTTTCATCTTTCCCGTTGTGGCAGGAGCTTTGGCCCCTGAGACTGGAAGCTCGGAGTTCGAATGAAAGCAAAGGGTGTTCAGGTCATTTCCATCGTGCCCGGCAGCTTGGCCGAAGAAGCCGGAATCCAGCCGGGGGATCATATCCTGACCATCAACGGTGAGCCGGTGCTGGACCAGCTCAGTTACCAATTCCTGGTGGGGGAGCGGGACGAGACTGAAGTCACCTTCCAGAACCCCCAAGGTCAACGCTCCACGGTGCTCATTGAAAATGCTGGGGATGGGCTGGGCCTGGATTTGGCCCAGGATGAGGTCAAGGTCTGCAAACAAAACTGCGTGTTCTGCTTTGTGCACCAGATGCCCAAGGGCTTCCGCAAATCCCTTTACCTGAAGGATGAAGACATCCGGCTGTCCTTCCTGTACGGCCACTTCAGCACCCTGAGCTCCAGTGATGATGCCGAACTCGACCGCATTATTCGCGAGCGTCTGAGCCCCCTCCACGTTTCGGTCCACGCCACCGACCCGGAAATGCGCGTGAAGCTGGTGGGCAACCCTCGCGAGGGCAATATCCTGAGGAAGATCGACCGCCTGCTGGAAGGCGGCATCCATATCCACACCCAAGTGGTGCTGGTGCCCGGCCTCAACGATGGCTGGGTGTGGGAAAAAACGGTGAAGGAACTCTGGGAGCGACGATCCTTCCAGACCAGCGGGCCATGGGCTGGCAAGGGTGGCGTCTCTCCCTATCCTGCGTGCCTGTGGGCCTCACGGCGCACCGTGAAGGCTTGGCCGAGATTCCCGATGTGGATCCTACCTTCGCCGCGGCCTGGGTGAAGCAATGGGCGCCCGAGGTGCGAAAACACAGCAAAGCCAACGACGATGAGCCCTGGCTGTTGCTGGCGGACGAATGGTTCACCCGGGCCGATATCGAAGTGCCTGGTCGGAATTTTTATTCCCGCAGTTGGGCTCAACTCGAAAACGGCGTGGGCCTCGTGCGCCGGTTCCGGGAACATGCCAAGCGGTTTGTACGAAGCCCCAAGGCCGCAGGCTATGCGGGCCGCAAGGTGCTGCTGCTGACCGGGTCCAGTTTTGCCCCCACCTTGAACCGAACCCTGGCCGAACTGAATCGCCATACTGGCAGCCAGCTTCGCGCCCAAGCCGTGCAGAACTTCACCTTTGGCACCACCGTCACCGTGGCGGGGCTGCTCTGCGGCAAGGATCTCCTCTACGCTGCCCACGCCGATCGCGAGGCCCACGGCGGCGCGGCGGAATGGGTGGACGCCATCGTCATCCCCAGCGCCTCCCTGCGCACCCACATGGGCCCCACGGACCAGTACACCCTGATTGGCGCTGATGACGTGCACCCTGAAACCATGTTCCTGGATGACATGACCCTGGCCCAACTCCAGGAACAACTGGGCATCCCCGTCGTCCCCAGTGGCGAAAACCTGTCTCAACTACTGGACCACCTCAAAGCCGCCGAGCGCGCCCAAAAAGACTGGCATCTTGCCGGCATGACGCAGCCTCAGGGGGCGTATCTGCCCTGATAAAAAATGCCCCCCGTCGCAGCGGGGGGCTTTTGGGTTCGGGCTTTGATTAGAACTTGAAACGAACGCCAACCTGCACTTCGCGAGTATTGACGTCAGGCGTATCAATCTGGCCATACCCAACGTTTGCTAAACCAGCCGTGCCGTTGTTGAAAGCAGGACCGTAAGTGGCGAATTGATTGTTGGTGGAGATGGACTGATTTGCCGTGTTCAGGAGGTTGTAGACGTCCACGATCCCTTCCACCTGGAGCTTCTTGTAGATCTTAAAGGTTCGACTGATACGCAGATCAATTTGCTGTTGGTTGGGCTGGCGTTCTGAGTTGCGACTCCCGGTCGCAAATTCGTTGGCCACGCCATCTCCGTTGATATCCCGACCATCGAAGGCCGTGAAGGGCAGGCCAGTCTGGAACAGATACCGGAAACTGGCTTGAATTCCAAACACAACGGGGAAGTAGGCCACGGCATTGAAAACCACAAGGCGGTCATTGTTGCTGATGCCAAAATTCGAGTCGGGATTCTGAGGATCGGGCAACTGGGAGGCACCGATTTCACCAAAGGGGCTCATGGTGCCAGAAGAGAATCCAGAACCATAGGTACCGCGTTCAAAGGAACTGGTGTCCTTGGAACGAGAGAAGGTGACATTGGCCGTCAATCCCGCTTGCTCACCAAGCTTCTTGTCAAGGGTCAAGGTCAAGCCGTTGTACTGGCCGTAACCATCGCTCTTGACGAGGAAGACATCACCAAAACCACTGACAGGGTTTCCGGCAACCAAGGAACCTGGTCCGAACTCCACACGCCGACCCCGGATAACGGCGTAATTGGGGCGATTCACGCGGGACCAACTGTTGAGGCTCGTGGCATAGCCATCGTTGTATGCTACGGCAAGGCCGGCAGCCACGTTGCCTTGATTCAGATTGATGTTTTCAAAGTACTGTAGGTTTTCGTAGCGGATGTACGTGACCTTGGCACCCACAACAAGCTGGTTGCCCATATCCCGTTCAATGCCAAGGGTGCTCTTTTTGGAGCGACTCAGCTTGTTGTTGGGGTCCCAAAGGGAGGTTGCACTGGCGCCACCCGCGGGGAAGCTACCAGCCAGGGAAAGAAGGCCAGCATCAGATACTTTGTTAACCGAAGTGCCCGAGATCATTGATGAAGCACTGAGCAACCCCGAATTGAAAATAGCCAAATTGCCGGCAGTACGACCTGCGCCTGTGCCCAACGCATACGAGTAGTTGGTGATGATCTGGGCATTGCCGGTCATCGTGTTGGAATGCAAAAGGAGAGGAGTTGGGGAGGAGAACCAGCCATGACCACCGCGCAGAATCGTGGTGCCCTTTCCATCCAAGTCGAAACTGAAGGCAAAACGAGGGTCGACAGCCGAAGCGCCAATGGCCTGGTCAAGCCCCTTGAAATTTGGGTTGGCCGCGGGGTTGTCAGAGAAATCCTGCTTGGTGTAACGAACCCCTAGGTTCAGGTTCAATCGCTTGCTAAACAGCCCGCTGTAGGACGCCTGGGCGAAAGCAGACAGGGTTTTGGTCCACATTTCGATGCGGCCCTTGTAGGGGCTGATCGCACCGCTATATGAAATATTGCCCGGCGTTCCAGCCGCAAGGGTACCCGATGCCCAGGCCGCGGCTCCAGCGTAGGAATCAAAAACGAAATTGCCAGAATTGTTCTGGAAGAACTGATTATCCACATCGGTTTTCATGTAGTCCACACCACCCTTGAACGTCCAATCTCCTGGATTAAAGGTGGTCTGATGGAAGAACTGGGTGATCAGTTCGTTGCTCTCTCGAGGGGTCGAGGTTTTGGTGCCAACCGTCATTCCGCGTGCGACCTGGATGGAAGGCGTCCCCACCACCGCATTGGCGCGCATGGGGCGTGCTTCACGGGAAAGTTGCAAACGGCTTTCGCTGAACAGATTGGAAGACCAGATATCGTTGGCCTCCAACACCCATGAAATGGCGCTGATCTTATCTGAAATGATATTGCTCTCACCGTTATTCAGGTTCTGGCTTGTATTTAGAGCTGTATCCTCCAGCACCGTATAGTTGGAGCGAAATGCGAAGCGATGGCTCTCATTGAGGGAGTAATCGAGCCGAGCGAAGTACACCGTGTTGGTGGCATCCACTTTATAGGGATGAGAAGGTGTGCCCCCGGCAGGATTCAGAACAGGGTCGACCGGGAAGGGATTCCCGAATTCCTGAGCAATGGTGATGCCACTCAGGTTGGCGATAGACAAACCGAGCTGGCTTGCCCGGAAATTATTGAAATCACTTAGGGTATTACCCGTGCTTGCAGTGGTGCTCAGGGAAGGAAGAATCGGGTTGGCTGTCCGGTCACGGGTGAAGGTTTCCACGCCGGCGTAGAAGAACAGTTTGTCCTTGAATATTGGACCACCCACGTTGAAGTTCAGGTTCTGGGAGTCGTTGTAGCGTTGCAGGTTAGAGAAGGTGTTGATGTTGTTGGAAGGGTCGTAGGGGACCCGAGTGGCCCTGGCAGCCCAACTTGTTTTCCGCATTTCGAAAAGGACGCTACCGGTGAACTCGTTGGTCCCGTTCTTCGTGACGGCGTTGATGGTGGCCCCTGCCTGGCCGTACTGGGAATCGTACCCGTTGGTAATGACCTGCAGTTCGCGGATCGTATCTGCCCCAAAGGTAAAGGGAATGAAGGCGCCCCCACGCTGCTCACCGAAGAACGTGGAGTTGTTGTTCGCACCATCAATCTGCACGGCATTAAAGATCTGTCGGGCACCTTCCACAATCAAGCGAGGGGGATTGCCCGCACCGCCCATGACACCTGGTGTCATCCGAGCGAGATCCTGGAAGTTGCGGCTCACAAGAGGAATGGCCTCAACGATTTTCTGATCCACTTGAGCGGTTGTGTTCACCTGAGCCACATCCAGTGACTGGCGCGTATCCACAACTTCAACGGTGGCGCCAACCACTGCGGCATCCAAAGTGAAGTTGAGAACTGCGGCGCTGCCCAGGTTCACACGAAGGGTGTTGTCCTTCAGGGTTTTCATTCCCGGGGCAGTTACAGTGATTTCGTATGGACCCACGGGAAGGAGTGGCGCGGTATAAGCGCCATCGGTTCCCGTCATCAATGTGCGCGAAAAACTGGTTTCCAAGTTGCGAACCACCACAGTGGCTCCAGCCAACCTGCCACCGCTCCGGGAAAACACCTGACCCCGGATTGCCCCAGAGGTCTGGCCCTGCTGGGCCTGACCAACCACGGCACAGGCGAGGGTGGTGAGGATCAACGTACTCCATCGATTGCGATTCATGCCTAGCTCCTGTTCATTTTGGATAACAAAAATTCTAGATGGGGCCTAGAAGCGTGCCTTCAGCGTGAACTGGACCTCGCGGGTCTTCTGATCAGGCATGTCGACCTGAGCGAAGTTCACAAATTTGGCACTGGTGGGGCCGGTGGAGAAGGAACGATTGGAGGAACTGATCCACTGGTTGGCCCAGTTGAAGACGTTATAGACATCGATGATGCCTTCGAGGCTGAAGTGTTTGGCGATGCGGAAGTTCCTGGAAATTCGCATATCGAACTCTTGGTGTCAAGTTGACGCATCGTGTTGCGGCCCCACATGTAATCAATGACTGCCCATCACCGTTCTGGTCGGTGGAATAGGTGGCTGTCCAGGGAAGGCCTGTCGAATAGGTGAAAATACCGGAAATTTTGATTCCGAAAACGCCAGGAGCAATACTGGCAAGCACCCCGCGCATCTGGCGATCGTTGTCGCTCAGGGCATAGGCTTCTAACGGGCTGGCGGGATTGGGCGTGTAGACCGACGAATTGGTAAGGGTCGCCCGTTCATTAGAGTTGTTGTCCTCAGATTTGCCGAAGGTGACATTGCTCTTGAAACCCCAGCCATTGTCAGCGCGTCGATTGAGCTCAATCACCAGACTGCGATAGCGACCTTCGCCGTCATAGCGTGAGAGGGAGACATCGCCGAAGCCCGTGAGGTCCAATAAACGGCCACGAACGATGGCCCGACCTGGCCGAGCCGAGGTGGAGAATCTATTTGTTGTTGTGGGATAGCCATCGTTGTAGATCGCGTTGGGATCGGTAGTGGGGGCTGTCAAGGAGTTGTATTGTCCGAGGTTGATATTGGTAGCGTATTGGAGGTTGGCAAATTTCTTGAACGTGGCGCGAACTCCAATCTGGAACCCGTTCCCCATTTCATGCTCAACGCCCAAGGAGATGGCCCTGGCCCGGGCCATCTTCACCTCAGGATCCATCAGATTGATCCTGACCGTATCCTGGAACGCAGCATTTCCCATCAAAGTAGCCGCATCCAGAGGCGTCAGGTGATTGTTCTGAACCCGCGCCCCCATTGAGAGCGGATTGCCCTGCTGGAAGGCTGTTGGATTTGTAGAGCTGGAAATATAGAAGGGCAGGATATTAATGCCGTTGTTCATGACAACCGCATTGGCTGTCTGGCCAGGGTTGCTCACGCTGAACCAACCAAACCCACCACGCACAACAGTTTTACTGTTGCCGAAAACATCAAAAGTGAAACCAAACCGGGGTCAATGGACTATCGTTGGAAGGATTATCAAGTCCTTGGAACCTGGGGTTGGGATTGGGATTGTCGCCCCAAATTTCAGCGGTATAGCGCACGCCGAGGCTCAGAAGCAGGCGTTTGCTGAGGAGACCACCGTACTGGGTCTGGATGTAACCAGCCAGGAACTTCTCATCTAGCGTGAGCACTCCGTTGAGGGGCGAAATGTTCTGGTTGTATGAAACGGTGCCAGTGGGAGGTGCCCAAGTAGCGGGATTGCTGAACCAATGGTTGGCGGTTGCGAACGTAGAAAATGTCCAAGAGCCGTTGCCATACTGAAGGAAACGGTTTTTCTGGGATACCAGCTGAATGTCCACGCCAGTCTTAAATGACCAATCGCCAGTGGCGTAGGTCAAATTGTCCTGGAATTGGGTAGTGGTTTCATCGGTGGTGCGAGGATCAAGGGAGCTCTGCCCGGCATAGAAGGAGCCACCGGGACGGTAGGAAGAACTGGCGGTACTATTGGGCTCAATGGGGCCGCGCTCGCTGGAGATTTGAATGCGAGCTTCATTCAGCAATGAAGCCGTGAAAATTGAGTTCAATTCCAACACATAGGAGAAGCTGGAATTCTTAACGGTGGAGTTGTTGGAATAGGCCACGTCGGGGCGCCGCGTTCCCGCGTAGGTATCATTCAGTCCGTTGTAATCCATGAGATTCATACGGAACACAGCGCGATGGTCGTTGTTGATGGACCAATCTAATCGCGCGGTCATCGCGATGTTTTTCTGTTCATCCGTCCAAGGGGTGCCGTTTTCCTGGGCTGCAGTGCGGCCATCGTTGGTGGTGATGATGGTCGATCCCATACCACCCGCACCAAAGAACGTATTGAAGTCAGAAGCAAGGTTTCCCGTGGCGCCGCTATAGGTGAAGGTGGGCACGGTTTCTTCCCGCTTCCGCCCCGCTTCCACGTTGATGAAGAAGTGTAGTTTGTCCTTGATGATGGGGCCACCGAGGTTGAAGCCACCCTGGACCTGGTTCATTTTGCGGGTTTTAACTGTGTCTGTATTGTATTTAAGCCCTGGATCCCAAGGGACATTCTGGACTTTAGCTACGAGAGAACTGGGTCGGAAAAGCGAAAAAACCATCCCGGTCATCTGGTTTGTTCCAGTTTTAGTCACCGCATTGATCACGGCTCCAACCGAATCGCCCAGGCTCGCATCAAAAGAGTTGGTGATGACCTGAAGTTCCTTGATGGAATCCTGCCCAAAGCTGAAGGTGCTCCGAGTGCCGCCCCGCTGGAATCCATTGAACTTAGAGTTATAACTCGCGCCATCGATCTGCAGATTGTTTTGGACGCCTCGTGCGCCTTCAACGGTTGTGTAATAACTCTGGGAACCAGAGGCTGCTCCAGGCGTCAACCGAGCGAGATCCACAAAGTTTCGTTCGTTTACCGGAATAGCTTCGACGAGCTCTGAGCCAATTGATGTTTGGGTGTTGATCTGGGCCGTATCGATGCCACCCGTTTCAGCAACCACTTCCACAACGGCAGCAGCTTCGGCAGCATCAAGATCAAAATTCTGGAAGGCAGTCAGGCCGATGTTGACCCGGACATTGTTGTCCTTGGCGGAACGCAATCCCGGGGAAGTGACGGTGAGTTCGTAGGTTCCCGGAAGGATGAACGCGAATTGGTAAGCCCCATTTACGTCCGTCTTGGTGGTGCGAGCAAATCCTGTCTCGGAGCTTCTCAGAATGAGCGTTGCACCAGAAAGCGCCCCGCCCTTCTTCGATTTCACCATTCCCTTGATCGCACCAGAAGTGGTGCTGGTCTGGGCCTGTGCCACCACGCCACAGGCAAGGGCCGAAATTACTAGAACACTCCATCGCCTCGAAATCATTGCTACTCCTTAGGCCCGAACGGGCACGCGAAAATGAAAAATGGAATTGGCATTGGTTTACTCAGCCTATTCAGGCGTTCATTGATTCTGATCGTAGGCACAGCGAATTAGATTGGCACCACAGCGAGGCGAGGCCAAGAGTACTTTTTGAAACCGTTTTTCAACAATCCAACAACATTCCGCTCTAAGCTACGTCTCCCTATTCCGCAGCCTAAGCATTTAGGAACGCAACACAGGGAGACGAAATGGCGGGTTCTTACTTGGAAAGAACAAACCATTCCGCAGACGCAGAAGAGGCCTCAGAGATTCATCTGGTCCAATTTGTCGGGCCGATCTCGCCAGCCTTCCTCTACTTTGATGTGAAGGTCCAAGCGCACGGGACGCTGTAAAAGTTTTTTCAATTCGCGCTGGGCGCTCTGGCGGATGTCTTTGATCATGGCGCCGCCGGAGCCCAGCAGGATCTTGCGGTGGTTGTCGCGGTCCACAATGATTTCCACTTCCAGGTAGGCGCCGTCTGCGGCCAGATCTTCGGGGAAGTCATCCTGGCCCGTTTCGATCCAGCGGCGGATGACCACAGCCACGCCGTGGGGCACTTCTTCGCGGGTCTTGCGCAGCACCTTTTCCCGGATGAATTCCGCCGCCATGCCCCGTTCGGTCTGGTCGGTGAAGGTTTCGGCATCGAAGGCCCACTCCCCTTCGGGCGCATCCCGTTCGAGAGTGGCCCAGAGCGGATCCAGGTTCTGGCCCATCTTGGCACCCACGGGAATGATTTCCCGGTATTCCATCAGATCCTTGTATTCCACGATTTTGGAAAGCAAGCGACCTTTCGAAAGCAGATCAATCTTGTTCAGAACCAAGTACACCGGCTGATTAGCGGCCTTGAGCCGTTTGGCCAATTCGCGTTCGCCAGGCCCCAGAAAGCCATCTGCATCCACCACCCACAAAAGTAGGTCCGCCTCGGAAAGCGCCAGTTCCACGTGATGGAGCATGCGCTGATTGAGGGCGTGTTGAGGTGTGTGCACGCCCGGCGTGTCCATGAACGCAAACTGGGAGTTGCCGCGATTCACCACGCCAAGAATCTTGCCCCGGGTGGTCTGAGGCGTCTGACTCACAGCGGCAAGCTTTTCGCCGACCAGGGCATTCAACAGGGTGGACTTGCCAGAGTTGGGGATGCCTACGATGGCAATGGTGGCGCAACGCCGAGTTTCAACCACGGTGAACGCCTCGTTTGGCTTCGCGAATAAAGCGGATCAAGTAGGCCACTTCGGCGATGTGCCCCAGTTCCTCCTCGGCTCGCTTGAGCCCTTCTTCCTTGAGCAGGCCGCTGTGGAAAAGGATGCGGTGGGCCTTCATCAGGCCGCTGACTACTTCCTCGGGGAAGCCCTTGCGTCGGAGACCGATGGCGTTCACGCCATAGCTCTTGGTATCCCGGGCGCCCACCGTCTTCATGAAGGGCAGCACATCCTGGGTAGCCACCGTGAACCCACCCATGAAGGCGTGATCACCCACGCGGCAGAACTGATGGACGGCGGAGAAGGCACCCACGGTGCAGCCATCCCCAAGCTCCACATGGCCCGCCAGCGTGCCGCTATTGGCGAAGATGTTGCGGCTGCCCACATGGCAGTCGTGAGCCACGTGGGCGGCGGTCATGAAGAAATTCTCATCGGCGATGGTGGTAATGCCGCCGCCACCCTCGGTGCCGCGATGCATGGTGCAGCCCTCGCGGAAGACATTGCGGTTGCCCACCACCAGCCGGGTGGGGGCCCCCTTGAATTTCAAATCCTGGGGTCCCATGCCCAAGGTGGCATGGGGATAAATTTCGTTATCCTCACCGATCTCGGTGTGCGGGCCAATGACCACATGGCTACGGAGAATGGTGCGAGCGCCGATCTTCGAATTGCCTTCGACCACACAGAAGGGGCCAATGATCGCGCCATCGGCGATCTGGGCATCGGGGCTGATGACGGAGGAAGCGTGGATTTCAGCAGCCATGACTATTTTTCCTCCGGCAGGTTGATGAGCATGGACATGAACTCGGCTTCGGCAACCCGCTGGCCATCCACAAAGGCCTCGCCGCGCATCTTGCAGATCTTGCCCTTGTTCTGAATGACTTTCACTTCCATGACCATCTGGTCACCTGGCACCACGGGCTTGCGGAACTTCACCCCGTCGATGGCCATGAAATAGATCACCTTTTTGGCGCGATCCTCGAATTCCTGCATGATCAGACAGCCACCGGTCTGGGCCATGGCCTCAACGATCAAGACGCCAGGAAACACGGGCTGCTTGGGGAAATGCCCCTGAAAGATGGGATCCCCCATGCTGATGTTCTTGAGGCCCTTGATCCATTGGCCCTTTTCATAATCCAGGATCCGGTCCACCAGCAGGATGGGGAAACGATGGGGCAGGAGTTCCATGATCCCCAGGATGTCGATGGTGGCGGCGTCTCGTTCTGACATGCAAAAATCTCCAGAACGGCCATTGTCTCACAGGCTCGCCCGGTTGTCAGATCACGAGGCGGTGCGCTCGTACACCTTGGCCTCGATGAAGAGCCGCAGCAGTTCCGAGTCCAAATGCCCGGATTTGGCATCGGTTTCCAGGATGCCCAGGCTCCGATCCAGGGGAACGGCTGCCTTATAGGGCCGATCCTGGGCCGTCAAGGCATCGAAGACATCCGCAATGGCCATGGCCTTGCTCTGAATCGGAATATCCGCGTCACCCAGGCGCCGTGGATACCCACGGGCATTCAGGCGTTCGTGGTGGGCGAAAGCAATTTCTGGAACACCCGCCAGATCCTTGGTCCAGGGGATCTGTTGAAGGAAGCGGAAGGTATGGGTCACATGGCTTTCGATCTCGGTACGTTCTTCGTCGGACAAGCTGCCCTTGGGAATGCGCAGGGCTGCCAAGTCGGTTTCGGTCACGACGCCGTCGGCCTGGCCATTCCAATGGGTGAAGGTCAGATCGCCCAGCCGATCCAGATCACCCATCACTTCCTTGGGCAGCACAGAAGGCTCGTTGGCCTGCACCACCAGGGCGATCAGATGGTTGGCCTCCGCTTCGAATTCCAAAAGGAGTGCCTGCCAGCGTGCGGCATCGTAGGGTCGGCCAGCCTCCCAGTCCTGCTGAAGCTGCAACCGGGTGCGCTCCTCCTGCCGCTGGCGGATGCGCTGGAGCACCATTTCCAGGCGGGTGGGTTCCAGCTTCTTGGCCTTCACCAGCACCTGTTCGCGCACACCAACTTTCCCGAAGTCATGCAGAAGGCTGGCGTAGCGAATCTCCCGGATCTGCCGATCCGTGAATACCACCGCGGCATAAGGCCCATTGGGGGTGCGGCTCACGGCATCCGCCAACCCCACGGTCAGCGAAGCCACCCGGCCCGAATGACCGCTGGTTACGGGGTCCCGCTGCTCGATGGCGAGCACGGAAGCATTCACAAAACTCTCGAACAGATTTTCGATGTCATGACGGAGCCCCGCATTGCGCACGGCCACCCCCGCCTGCCCAGCCAGGCTTTGGGCCAGGTGCACATGCTCGGTCAGGAAAGGCACCACCACCCGGCCTTCTTCATCCTCGTCCATCCGGTTGATGAGTTGCAGCACACCCAGGATTTCGCCTTCCGTGTCCTGGAGCGGCACGCAGAGCATCGATACCGTGCGATACCCCGCGCGGATATCAAAGCTGTCGTTGAACCGATAGGGCGCATCTTCAGGAATGCGGTACACATCCTGAATGTTGAGGCACTGCCCAGTGGACGCCACGAATCCCGCCATGGAACTCACCGATAGGGGCATCCGAAAGCGATGGTAGGGAAGGCTCAGCCGGGCGTTCTGGGTATGGGCAAACAGCAGTTCGCGACCTGCCCCTTCTCCCACGACCAGATAAATGGAGCCAGCTTCCGCCGAAAGCAGCCTGCGCGCCTGGACCAGAATCAGATCCAGCAACTTGTCCAGATCCTGTTCCGAGGCCAATGCCCGCCCCACATCGTTAAGGCGCTCCATGTCGAGGCGGTCCTTGAGGCGCTGAAAGCCAGCATCCAGGAGCGCGAGAGCACCCGCTTCGCCGGGCCATTCCACACAGGTGGCCAACAGTCCCTCGCCGGGCATGCCAACCACCACCTCGGCTGGGGGCAAGTCTACCCATACCAAGGCTTTGGCAAGCTCCCTGCCCAGGCGGCCTTCGAGGCTGCTACGGTGGCAGTGGGGGAGTGCAACGGTGAAGCGCAAGGATGGCTCCAAATCGGCAATGAGGAATCGGGCCCCAGTGTACCAAGGGTCGTCAACTCCGAAGGTGAAATGGATCGGCAAGATTGAGCGCCTGGCCTGGGGCGGCCTGGGCGTGGGCCGGGAGGAAGATGGTCGGCTCATCCTGCTTTCGGCGCCGCTGGCCCTGTTCCCGGGCGAGGAAGTGGAGGCCGACGTGCGCTGGAAGGCCCGCCACGGGGAAGGCGAGGTGCTGCGCTGGCAGACCTCGGACAAGCGCCGGGCCCCTTCCGGTTGCCCCGTGGCCCGCCTCTGCGGAGGCTGCGATTTATGGGAAGCCGGGTCCCATGCACCTGACCTGAAAAAACTCATGGTCGAAGATTTGCTGCGGCGCCAACTGCCCGACATGCTCGACTGGGCGTGGCGCCCCGCACCTCCCGAGGCCAAGCGGCACCGCATCCAACTGCATTGGGGCAACCGCACCCTGGGCTTCCATCGCCGAAAAAGCCACTCGATTGTTCCCGTTCAGGCCTGTCCGGCTGCCCACGCCGTGCTTTCCGCCGCCATGCCTCGGCTCCAGGAAGCCTTGGAGGAAGGTGCCCTGCCCTCCCGCCCCCAGCGATGGGAGTTAGCCACAGGAACCCCGGCCGAGCATGTATTTGCGGTCATGGAAGATGGTCGGGCCTGGCGCTTGGAGCCTGATGGCTGGCACCCGACCACTGACCCCATCACCCATACCTTCCAGAACGCCACCCTGCGCCATCGCGCCGGAGGCTTCTTCCAGGTGTCAGCCCCCTGGGCCATGACAGCCTTCCGCCAGACCTTTGAGGAATGGGACGTGAGGGGCAACACCTTGTTCGATCTCTACGGCGGTGTTGGGCTTTTTTCTGGGCTTCTCCAGGATCGTTTCCAGAGTTCGGTGTTGGTGGAATCTGAGCCCCATGCGGTGGCCTGGGCGAAAAAGAATTTCGAATCGCTGGGCATTGCCGGCCCCTGCCACGCCACCGATGCGGCGGACTGGATCGAGGATGGCTTGGGTGAACCCGAGGATGTGATCCTGGTGGATCCACCCCGGGCCGGCCTTTCGCCCGCCTTCACGGAAAAATTGCGCACTGCCAAGGCGGGCACGCTCATTCTCGTGGGTTGCGACGGCGCAGCCTTCTGCCGGGACGTGAAGCGCCTGGCCCCAGAATGGCGCCTGGAAAACCTAGCTGTGTTGGATCTCTTCCCCATGACACCCCATGTGGAGTTCGTGGGTCGGCTTAAACCCTGCTAGGTTTTTGAAATGCCTGCCCTTGGACGCCACCTGCTTGCCGAAATGAAGGGCTGCGAACCCACGCGGCTCGCGGACCTTGCGCTTGTGCAATCGGCCATGGTCCAAGCGGCGAAAGTCAGTGGCGCCACCGTGGTGACTCAAAGCTTTCATCACTTTGAGCCCCTGGGCATCAGCGGCGTGGTGGTGGTGGCTGAAAGCCATCTGGCCATCCACACCTGGCCCGAGCACGCCTTTGCCGCTCTGGATTACTTCACCTGCGGCAAGGGTGTGGATCCCCTGGCTGCGATCGAATTCATGCGCCAAGCACTGGAAGCCCAGGAAATTTCCATGCAGGAAATCCCGCGCGGCGAACTCTAAAACGGCAACGGTGGCGGGGTTTGGATGGCACCTTCCAACTTGAGGAGGGCTTCTTTGCGCTCCAGCCCACCCGCGTAACCCGTGAGACTGCGGTCAGACCCGATCACCCGATGGCAGGGGATCAGGATGGCGATGGGGTTGGCACCGTTGGCAGAACCCACGGCCCGCACAAGATTTTCATCCCCCAACCGCCGGGCAAGATCCAGGTAGCTGATGGTCACTCCGTAGGGAATGTTCAAAAGTTCTTCCCACACCCGTTTTTGGAATTCCGTTCCCTGGGGATCCACGGGCACCGTGAAGGTGCGGAGGTTGCGGTTGAAGTAGGCATCGAGTTGCTTGATCAGAAAATGGTGCGCTTCCCGCTGGACCTTGGGCGCCAAGGGCGCCGTGGCGCGGGGATCCAGGCCACCGAAGGTCAGTTCCCGCAGTTTTCCCCGGTCGTCGAAGGCGGCGATCATGGAGCCCAACGGGGTCTCGATTTCGTAGTACCAAAGGGTCATGTGCACATGATGGCACTGATTTAAAGGAATGGGATTGGCTTTCTGCATCGTGTCCGGAGGTAGACTTTCCCCATGCCTGATCGCCCTTTCCGAATTTCCATCATCGATTACCTCAATTCCGCCCCCCTCAACTACGGGTTCAAGCGGGGCTTGGGATACGAGCATTTTCACCTCAAGTTCCAGGTGCCTTCGGTCTGTGCGGACCAGTTGCGGTCCGGAGAGGTGGATGCTGGTCTCATCAGCTCCATCGAATTCCTCCGCATCCCGGATTTGCGCATCGTGCCCGGCCTTTGCATTGCCTCACCCAAGCGGGTTCGCAGCGTGGTGATCCTCTCCAAAGTTCCCCCCGAAGCGATCAAGAGCCTTGCCCTGGATACCTCCAGCCGCAGTTCCGTGGTGCTGGGCCAAATCCTGCTCCGTGAACGCTATGGCACCACGCCCACCACGCACACCATGGGCCCGGACCTGGAGCGCATGCTGGAAACCCACGACGCAGCCTTGGTCATTGGGGATCCCGCCATGCGGGCGCGCAAGGAGGGCCTGATCGTCATGGACCTCGCCGAGGAATGGCACGCGTGGACGGGCCTGCCCTTTGTGTTCGCCCTCTGGATGGTGCGTGAAGCCGCGCCCGAGGTGCCGGTGCCCGGTGGCGTGGCACCCTTTTTCCAGAAAAGCCTGGACATGGGCCAGCAGCATCTCACCGCGATTATCGAGGAAGCTTGGCACGCCATCGGCTGGACCAAGCTGGAACTCCGTGAATACCTCACGGAAAACATCAGCTACCACCTGGGCGAAGCCGAGCGGGAAAGCCTGGGACTTTTCTTCGAGAAGGCCGTCCGGCATGGATTCGCCGAGGCCGGGAAACCGCTACTGTTCCTTTAACCGAGCCCCAGGCACTTTTTCAAGATCGGCGCGGCGCCCCGACTGATCTCCAGCTCTGCTCCTCCAGCGATGCGAGCCAGTAAGCGCCCGGAATCGCCGGGGCGCACGCCCATGATGGCCTCGGGCCGCAGCAGAAGGTGGCGATGCCCGCGGATCAGGCCTCGGCCAGCCAGGGCAATTTCCGCCTCGGAAAGGCTCTTCCAAATGGTTCGGAAACGTTCTCCAGCATGGGCCCACACCACCCCATCCTCAAAGGTGAAGTGGGTGGTCTTGGCCAGATCCAGGAAGATGAGCCCTTCGCCCGCCTTGACGGGGTAGCGAAGCGGCCCCGTTGGTTTGGGGGCCTCGGAATGGGCCTGGGGCGTGCGAAGACGCTGCAGCGTTTTCTCCAGACGGTCCGCCGTCACGGGCTTCAGCAGGTAATCCACCGCGGCCTGTTCGAAGGCGCGGATCGCGTGTTCGGCATAGGCGGTGACGAACACGATAGGAAAGGGCCGTGGCAGATCCTCGGCCACATCCAGCCCGGTGAGGCCAGGCATCTGGATGTCCAGGAACAGGACATCCGCGTCCCCACCCTTTTCCAGCCATTCCAACACGGCGGGGCCATCCTCCAATTCGGCCACCACCTCGCACTGGGCTTCGCCCAATAAGCGCACCAGGCGCCGGCGGTTATAGGGTTCGTCCTCGGCCACGAGTACCCGCAGGGGTGCGTTCATGGTTGCCCCGTTTTCAGGTGTGTCATGCGCAGTTCTGCCAGGGTCCAGGTGCCCTCACGACGCAGTGTGAGCGCCTCAGGCGGTTCGCCCAGGAGCGCCAGGCGCTCCCGCAGGTTGCGGAGGCCGATGCCCTCAGGCGCATGTTCGATCAACGGTTGCCCCGTATTGGCTACGCCCAAGGCGAGGTGGTCACCGCCGCCCCGCAAAAAGATGTTTAGCTCACCACCCCCGCGGTTCGGAGCCACCCCGTGCTTGATGGCATTTTCCACCAGGGGTTGCAACAACAGCGGTGGCAATTCGCAGGTCTCCAATGCTTGGTCCCAATCCCAGGCCACCCGCAGGCGATGGCCCAAGCGAATGGTTTCCAGGGCCAAATACTGTTCAATCAGGGCGCGTTCGGAAGCCAAGGGTGCCAGGGCTCGGGAGCTGTTTTCGAGAAGCCCTCGCAGCAACGAAGCCAAACTCACCAGGGCATCTTCGGCCGCTTTGGGATCCTCCCGCACCAGCTCGGTCAATCCGCTAATGGCATTGAACAGCACATGGGGATTCATCTGGGCCTGGAGCGCGCGGGCTTGGGCCGCATCGGCGGCACGCATGGCATCGGATTCCTTGCGTTCGGCCCGTTCCTTGTCCGCCAGAATCCACCCCAGCAGCATGGCAAAGGAAAGGTTGGCGATGGCCAGGGTCACCACGCGGGGGTGCAGCAAGCGATGCGGCGGTGGCGGCTCAGGCAGCTCCATTCGGGGGCCTGGGCCGTGCCGACCGGCCGGGCTGGGACCCACCCCGCGGCGTTCAGCGCCATGATTCATGCCCAACAAGATCGAAAAGCCCACCACCCACACAAGATTCCAGGGAATGGCCTGAATCAGCCCGCGTGCTGTGGAGGCCAGGGGGCGGTCATTCCCGGTCCACTGCCAGGGCACCGGCGAGAGCGCCAAGTAGGCAAAGGGCAAAGCAAGGGGGTAGACGAATTCCTGCCAACGGTTCGGTGCCGTGCCGAAGCCCCAGCGGGTGAGAATCCACAACAAGCCAAAGGCGAGTACGGCGCCCCAAGTGGCGGGGCGCCGGATTCTCGTCCAGGTGATCGAACCGAGTTCAGAAAGTCGCATGGAGATTCAGTTTACTTCTTCATGGGGCCATTGGGCCGCATCCCTGGATCATGGGGCATGCCGCGATGGGGGCCTTCGGGTCCGCGGGGATGTTCGGGGCGCTGTTGCATCTCAACCCGCAGCTTTTCGGCCTTGGCTTTCTGCTCGGGGGTAAGCAGGGCGAGGCTTTCCTGTCGCATGGCTCGGCGGTCCAGGGCCAATTCGAACTGAGCCTGGGAAGCCTTGTCGTGCAGGGCTTTCAACTGCTCAGGTGAGGTGGCGGGATCCTGCATGGCCCCATGCAAGGCCTTGCGGGCCTCGGCGGCGGCCTCAAACTTCGGTTTCATGGCCGCGTGGTGCCTTTCGGCAATGGCCTTCATGCTGGCCTTTTGTGCATCGGTAAGGTCCAGGCCCCACATCATCAAGGGTCCAAAGCCATGGCCGCGATGCATGCCGGGCGGGGGGCCGGGTGGTGGTTCCAGGGCGGCCATGGGTGCCGCAAGGGACAAGCCCAGCGCAAGGGCAAAAAACGTCCGAGTGATCATAAAGCCTCCTTGGTGTGGGGCAGATGATTTCCGCTCCACAACAGTAGAGTGCCTCCGGATGGAAAAGGCTCACCGGGGAGTGCGAAGCGTTGATAGGGCACCCTGAATTGCAGAGAACGAACCTCGACGTGCAGGGATCTGTTCCTAAAGGGAGGTTTGCTTCCATAATCGGGACGAGCGCCCCACCCGGAGATCCCATGGACCTGAAATCCCTTTTCCTCGACCACCTGAAGGAGCGACTCGCCTATGCGGAGCAGGCGCTTGCGGCCAATGGCTTTGACGCGCTTGTCATCTCCAGCGGCGCCGCGTACACGCACTTCGCGGACGACCAGGACGCCCCCTTCCGGCCCACGCCCCATTTCCGCCATTACTGCCCCTTGATGGGCCCACACCACGCCCTGGTGATCCGCCCCGGCAAGAAACCGCTGCTGGCCCGCTACGCCCCTGAGGATTTCTGGTACGAGCAGCTAAGCCTGGAAGCCATCTGGGGCGGCACACCATTCTGGGTCGAGGGCTTTGAACTGGTGGAATGCCCCAGTCTGGACGCCGTGTGGGAAGCCGTGGGCAAACCCACTCTTGCCGCCTATATCGGCAACGAAGTGGAACGAGCAGAAACCGCTGGGCTCGGCATCAACCCTGTGAAGCTCACCGCGTATCTGGACTGGGGCCGTGCCTACAAGAGCGCCTACGAAATCCGTAACCTGGAAGAAGCCACGGTCCTTGGCGCCAAGGGCCATTTGGCCGGGCGCAAAGCTTTCCTGGCGGGGGCTTCCGAGCTGGAGATCCACCACGCATTTGCCCAGGGGGTGGGCTGCCTGGATCATGAACTGGCCTTTTCCTCCATCGTGGCCCTCAACGAGAAGGGCGCCACCCTGCACTACGAGAACAAACGCACCCACAAGAATGGCGAAACTATGATCTTGGATTGCGGTGCCCGAGTGCGGGACTACGCTTCCGATATCACCCGCACCGTTACCTCCCCCACCTGCGACGCCCGATTCGTGGCCCTGGTGGCAGGCATGGAAAAACTCCAGCTGGAACTCTGCGCTGCGGTCAAGAATGCCCTGCCCTTCGGCCAGCTCCATCACCAGGCCCATTTGAAGGTCGCCGCCCTGCTGAAGGAATCCGGAATCGTGCATGCTTCCGTGGAAGAATCCGTGGCCAAAGGTTTCTCCCGCGCCTTCCTGCCCCATGGCCTGGGCCATCACCTGGGCATCCAGGTGCATGATGTGGGCGGCAAACTGGCGGGCCCCGATGGCACCTTCCAGGCACCTCCGGCGGAATACCCCAGCCTGCGCACCACCCGCACCCTGGAACCCCGTCAGATTGTCACCATCGAGCCCGGGCTCTACTTCATCCCGATGCTGCTCCGACCTTTCCGGGAAGGTGAGCACGCAAGCCGTTTCAACTGGACGCTCATCGATGAACTCAGCACCCTCGGCGGCATCCGCATCGAGGACAACGTGCTGGTAACGGAAGGCGCTCCTCGGAACCTCACCCGGGAACACTTACCGAACTGAATCTATTTTCCAGGAAGAGGGCCGTGGGAAAACGCCTACGGCCCTCTCTTTTTGCCTGCTTCGATCAGGCATCGCAATGCGATACACTTGCCCATTCCAGGAGTATTCATGCGCCTCCGTGCCCTTTCCTTTGGCCTCATTCCGGCGCTAGTCGCTGGACCCTTGGTCGCCCAAGAGGCCAGCCAACTCACCTTGGAAAAACTATTCCATCCCCAACAGCGCGTGAACTACCTGGCCATGCCCGCCCCCCAACGCACATGGATGCCGGACGGCCAGTTGATGGAAAACCGTAAGGGTGAGCTGTTCCGCCTCGACCCGAGTACCGGAAAAGCCCAGTCACTCCTTCAACCCACGGCGGTCAAAGAGGCGCTCGTCAAAGCTGGCGCGCCCGAAGCTCCGGCCAAGGCGGCCGCAGAACGCGGGCCAAGCCTTTGGACCGGGACCATGGATGCATTCTTGATTACCGTGGAACGTGATCTCTACTGGGTTAAACGGGATGACCTTACGGTCCGCCGCCTCAGCACCGATGGCTCCGCCAAGGATGCGGTGACTTTGAGCCCCGATGCCCAGAAAATCGCGTTTCTGCGGGGCAACGACCTGTACGTGGTGGAGCTCGCCACCACCAAGGAGACCCGCCTCACCCAGGGCGGCCATGAAACACGGCTGAATGGGCGTCTGGATTGGGTTTACGACGAGGAAATCTATGGCCGTGGCAGCGCCAAGGCCTTCTGGTGGGCTCCCGATTCCCGCCGTTTGGCCTACCTCAGTTTTGATGTGAGCCAGGAGCCCATCCATATGCTGCTGGATGACCGCAGCCAACCTCAAAAGCAAGTGCCTCTGCGCTACCCCAAGGCAGGCGATCCCAATGCTGAGGTGAAGCTGGGCGTGGTGGACCTTTCCGGGAATACCGTTTGGATGGAAAACCCCTATCCAGGCCAGGAAACCCTGATTGTGCAGGTCGGTTGGGACCCCAAGGGCCGGGTGCTGGCGGCCTTCCAGGACCGAATCCAGACATGGTTGGAATTGCGTCGGTATGAAAACCCAACGGGCAAGGCCTTGATCCGCGAAACCAGCAAAGCCTGGCAGGATCGCTTGCCCCTGCCCCATTTTCTGAAGGACGGCAGTTTCATTTGGGAATCGGATCGCACGGGCTTCCGCCACCTTTACCACTGCGATCCAGAAGGCACTGTGCGTCGGGCCATCACGGACGGCCCCTGGGATGTGCGCACCTTCCATGGCGTGGATGAAAAATCCGGCCGCGCCTACTTCAGCGGCACGGAGCGCAGTGCCATCGGCCTGGATGCCTATTCCGTGGCTCTGGACGGGAAAACAGCCAACGCCAAGCTCACGCGACTCACCCAGCAGCCGGGCATCCATCGCGTGTTGTTCGATCCCACCTTCTCGCGTTTTCAGGATCGTTGGACGGATGCAACCACCCCTGCCCGGCAGCTCCTTTTTGATCTCAATGGCAAGGCCCTGCCACTGACCGATGAGCCGGTAACGGAGGCCTTCAAGAAGCTCCAACTGGGCACCGTGAAATTCCAGCAGGTGACCACCCACGATGGATTTCCCATGGAAACCATGCTGGTGCTGCCACCGACTTTTGACCCCACCAAGAAATACCCCGTGTTTCAGGAAATCTATGGTGGACCCCACGCCCCCACCGTGGCGAACGCCTTTGGGCGCTTCAACCTCTGGTGGCACTTCCTGGCGCAGCAGGGCTATGTGGTGTGGGTGTGTGATAACCGCAGCGCCTCGAACAAAGGGCCTGCCAGCGCCTACACCGCCTACAAACGGCTGGGCCAAACCGAACTGGAAGACCAATTGGATGGCTTGGCGTGGCTCAAACAGCAGGGCTGGGCCGACATGAACCGTGTGGCCATTGATGGCTGGAGCTACGGCGGCTTCATGAGCGCCTATGCGCTTACCCACAGTAAGGCGTGGAAGGTGGGCATTGTGGGCGCACCCGTCACGGATTACCGCCTGTACGACAGCATCTATACCGAGCGCTACATGGGCCTACCCAAGGACAACGCCGCGGGCTATGACGGCACAAGCCTGATGAAATCGGCCAAGGACCTTGAAGGCCGCATGCTGCTTTTCCACGGCACGCTCGATGACAATGTGCATCCCCAGAACACCATCCAGTTCGTGGACGCCCTCCAGAAAGCAGGCAAGGACCACGAATTGGTGCTGCTCCCCGGCAGCGGCCACGGCCCGCGAACACCCGAACAAGTGTGGTTCCGCTACTGGAAAACCTGGGAGTTTCTGAAGAAGAACCTGTAATTCGGATTCCGCTGCACAAAAAACGGGGCCCTTTGCGGGGCCCCGTTTTTTGTGCGTTCGACGAACCTTAGCTATGCCCACCCATGAGCTTGTTGATGATGCGGCTCACGACAAAGAAGAGCAGGAAGCTCATGCCGAGGGCAATGCAGGCGGCAATCAGGAATACCTGGTAAAGCGGCACGGAATCCATGAAACCCGCAGCCTTCCCCGGCCAGGTAGGCGCCAATGCCAAGACTGAAGAACCATGCGCCCATGAGCTGGCTCGTGAGGTGCTTCGGGGCCAGCCGGGACACGTAGCTCAAGCCCACAGGGCTGATGCAAAGCTCCCCAATGGTGTGCAGCAGGTAGACACCCATCAGCCAGCTCATGTTCACCTTGGCGATGGCATCCGCGGGCGTGGGCCGGGCCATCCAGGCGGCGGGCGCCAAGAGGAAGAAGCCGAGCGCCGCGAAGAGCAAACCGAAGGCGAACTTCGCGGGGCTGCTGGGGAACTTGCCAGCCCGCTTGGCCCAAATCCACACGAAGACCGGCCCCAACCCCACGATGAGGAAGGCGTTCACGGTCTGGAACCAGCTGGCGGGAATTTCGAAACCGAACAACACGCGGTTGGTGTATTCCTTGGCAAAGAGGGTCAAGGTGCTGCCCGCCTGCTGGAAAACGAACCAGAAGGAGATGCTGAAGAGCAGCATCATGAACACCACGAGCAGGCGATTCAACTCTTCCTTGGTGAGTTTGGGGTGTTCAACGGGCGCGCCCAAGGTGGCGGCGGCTTCGGCGCGAATCTTCACCATGCCGCGGTTCACCATCATCTGCACCACCGTCATCAGCGTGGCAGCCGCCACGGCTCCAAAGATGAGCTGGGTGGGCCAGTTCTTGCCAGACACCACGATCCAAGCCAACCCCAGCAGAATCGCGACGAGCGCAGCCACAAAGGGCATGCTCACAGGCTTGGCATCCACCGTTCCTTCAGGCTGGCTTACGTCTTTGATGTGTTGGCGGCGGAGCACGAAGTTCAACAGCCCCAATAGCATGCCAAAGCCAGAGACCCCAAAAGCCCAGGACCAGCCCGCGGAGGAATTCAGGCCGATGGTATTCAGAAAGCGATGAAAGCTGGCGCCCTCCGCCATGAAGCCGCAGATGAGCGGAGCCACGGTGGCGCCGATATTGATGCCCATGTATTCAATGGTGAAGGCGCCGTCCCGGCGGGGATCCTCCTTGCTATACAAGCGCCCAACCGAGGCGCTGATATTGGGCTTGAGCAGGCAGGTGCCAATGGCGATAAGCACGAGGCTGGCCACCAGCCCGTTCATGCTCTTCACCTGCAGCAACAACTGGCCAGCCGCGATGAACAAACCGCCCATGACGATGGTGCGCTTGGCCCCCAGGAATCGATCCGCGATCTGGCCCCCATTGATGCTGAACAGGTAGATCGAAAGCAGATAGCCGCCCAGGAGGCCCCCGGCCCGGGCCTTGTCGAGGCCCATGCCTCCCATGGCGATGGGCGCCGTGAGGTAAAGGATCAACAGGGCCCGCATGCCGTAATGGCTGAAGCGTTCCCAGGTTTCAGTGAAGATCAGGACCCAAAGCCCCGCCGGGTGGCGAAGGGGCGCCGCGCTGGCATCTACGGTCTGTGTCTGGCTCATTCGATGCTCCCAAGGTTGGATTCCTTCATCCTGGGGTATTCGCGCCCCAGTGACAATGCAGCTTTCCCGCCGCCACACATCCAGCGGGTTTGGGACCTCGGTGCCCTTTCCGATATGCTTCCCTTTCTCCGGAGAAATCACCATGCCCATCATTCAATGGCAGGAGTCCTACGCCACCGGCATCCAGATCATCGATGACCAACATCGGCAACTCTTTCAGACGATCAACGAACTCTTCGACCTGATTCAGACGGATGCAGCCCTGCCCCAGATCCTGGGCAACCTGGATTTCCTCCTTGCCTACGCGGTGAACCACTTCCAGACCGAAGAGTCCTTCATGGCGGAAAGCGGTTACCCGGATCTCTCCGAGCATCACGATGAACACCGACGCTTGGTAGAACGCATTCACACCATCCGAGCCCGCTTCTCCACCCCTGAACCACCAACGCCCTTGGAATTATCGCGCATGGTCAGCGAATGGACTTCCCACCACATCGGCGAAGTGGATATGGGCTACGCCAGTTTTCTGAAGCGACGTGGGGAAGCCTAGGCGGGCCGCCTATCGGTTGCTGCGTTGAATCGAAATGGGAATCCGCCAAATTTGATGGCCCCACCCGAAGTCGAACCGACCTGTCGCTCCGCAGGGATTGCGCCCGGATCTGCGGCTTCGCCGCACCGCGCGGAACGCATGCGTTCCGCGCTGATCCTTGCCGGCGCGTCCCCTGCGATCCTCGGTCGAATCCGGAGATTGCGGCATTTAAGTTGGTGGCCCCACCCGGATTCGAACCTCCGTGCCGCCGCGCAGGGACTGCGCCCGGATCTGCGGCTTCGCCGCACCGCGCGGAACGCATGCGTTCCGCGCTGATCCTTGCCGGCGCGTCCCCTGCGATCCTCGGTCCGAATCCGGAGATTGCGGCATTTAAGTTGGTGGCCCCACCCGGATTCGAACCTCCGTGCCGCCGCGCAGGGACTGCGCCCGGATCTGCGGCTTCGCCGCACCGCGCGGAACGCATGCGTTCCGCGCTGATCCTTGCCGGCGCGTCCCCTGCGATCCTCGGTCCGAATCCGGAGATTGCGGCATTTAAGTTGGTGGCCCCACCCGGATTCGAACCGAGGACCAAGCGGTTATGAGCCGCCAGCTCTGACCGCTGAGCTATAGGGCCGTTTCTATTCTAGCCACAGGTGGCCTCGGATCCAGAAGGTGTGGCGTGCTTGGGGTTCTCATGGATAATCGAGGGATTCAACTGGAGCCCCCGTGCGCAAAGCCATTGTTTCCCTGCTGGTCGCCCTGCCGTTGCTGGCCGCTGGGCCCAAACCCAAGGTCCAATTCACAACCTCGATGGGTTCGTTTACGGTGCAGCTTGAGCCCGATGCCGCGCCGAAGACTGTGGAGAATTTCCTCAAATATGTGCGCAAGGGCTTCTACAACGGCACGGTCTTCCACCGGGTAATCCCTTCTTTCATGGTGCAAGGTGGTGGCCATCTGCCTGACCTCACCAAGAAGCCCACCGAAGCTTCCATCGCTCCCGAGGCGGATCTGGCGAAATCGAAGGGTATGACCAACAAGCGGGGCACCATCGCCATGGCCCTTCCGGTGGGCAATCCCTTCGGTGCCACAGCCCAATTTTTTATCAACGTCAAAGACAATCCGAACCTCAATTTCAAAGCCAAGAACATGACCGAATATGGCTATACCGCCTTTGGCAAAGTCATCCAGGGCATGGAGGTCATCGACAAGATCAAAACGGTGAAGACCAAGACCGTCAAGGACATGAAGGATGTGCCCGCCACGGTGGTTCTGATCAAGGAAGCCAAGGAAGTGCAGTAAGGCACAGCATCCACCCGTTAAACTGGGGCTGGTTCAATCTTTTGGAGTAACAATGTCCACATCTCCCATCCGTGTCCTGATCGCCAAGCCCGGCCTGGATGGCCATGATCGCGGCGCGAAGGTGGTGGCACGCGCCCTCCGCGACGCAGGCATGGAGGTCATCTACACCGGCCTGCGCCAGACCCCTGCTCAGATTGTTACGGCGGTGGTTCAGGAAGATGTCCGCGTGCTGGGTCTCTCGATTTTGAGCGGTGCCCATAATCAGCTCTTCCCTGAAATTCTGCGCCTGCTAAAGGAACAAGGCGTTGATGATGTGCTGGTCTTCGCGGGTGGCATCATCCCCGATGAAGATGTACCCGGGCTAAAGGCCATTGGCATCAAGGAAGTTTTCCAGCCCGGTACCAGCACCGAGGATGTGGTAGCCATGATCCACCAGGAACTTGGCGTTACGGCCTGATTCCACTCATCAAGGAAGCCATCGGGTCCCTTCGGGGACCTTGATTTTGTACGTCGAATCCGGCAGGTATGCGGGGGCCTTTGGATCCAGCAGTTCCAGCACTTGTTTGGCCCCGGTGGGGTCGGTCCAGGTCATTTTTTTCAGGAAGCGTCCCTGCCCTTCCACCTCGACCTTCGGCAAGCCCGGTTTAAGCGGCTCAAGAGTCAAGGTTCCTGTATGCAGGGCCTTGGCCCGATAGATTTCAGCCAGGGCTTTGGGATCCAAAAGAATCCGGAGCAGGGGCGTTTCTTGCGCCACCGTGCGCAGATCGGATTTCTGGGCGGTGCGGGCCCCCCCATCCAATTGCACGAGGGTTTTACCATCGCTGACCACCAGCAGGCCCTTGTCGTAGGCCACGCGAAGGCGCCCACCGCGAGACATCTGGAGACGACCTGTTCGCCTGATCTTTCCAAACACGGCGCTATCGGATTCCTGAACGAAGCGGCTTTCCAAATGGGGCAGCACTGGCAGGGCTTTCCACCATTCGGGAAGTTCCTGGGCGAACAACGCGCCGCAGGCAAAAGTCATTAACAGGAAACGCATCATCCCCGCTTGAGTTCGATGGATAGCCTGGCGGTGGAACCCTCCGCTGGGGAATGCTTTCGGATAGTGCCTTCGGCCACGATGTTCACACCCTGGCGAACCTGGACGATGATCTCGAGTTCCCCAGTATCCAAGGCAGCAGGAAGATCCAGCTTGAGTGGCGCGGAGGCCGCCATGCCGGCCGAGAAAGCATCCCCCATGAGGGAGGCCATCGCCGTCCTGGGGGCACTCGGTGCCGGCAATGCCTTGGCGAGTGGTTTGATGGCTGCAGCAGGAGCCAGGGAAACCATCCGAGGAGCCACCGGCTTGAAGGGCACATTCACCTTGGCTGGCTGGAGGGCAGCCACGGAAGGGACATGCATGGCCATAGGTTTGACAGGGGTTGGCGCCGAGCGCAGCGGGGGGCTGACCCTGGCCATGGTGGCGGCTGGTAGGGGAACCTTCGGTGGCGCGGATATGGGGCGAGGGCTTGAAGATTCCTCGTCCAGCAATTCCCCCACGGAGGGAAGATCCGAAAGGGTAAGGGCGTGGGGCGTCTTGGCGGGCACGGGTGGTTCAGGGGCTACTGCAACCGCCGCCGGAGGTTCGATTTCCGCTCCGGTATCGGCAAAATGGTGGGCCTTGATGTTTGCCAAGGCGAGTTTGGTGATGCCGCGCAAGGTTTCGAACACACCCATGCCATCTGAAGCAATGCTCTGACAACTGGGCTGTTTTCGAGGATTCAGCTCGGCTTCCAGCTGCTCCACGGAAACCACATTCTTCAAATCCCGTTTGTTCCACTGGAAAATAGTGGGGATCTGGCGGATGTCGAGGCCAAGTTCCCTTAGGTTATCGTCAAGATTCTGCAGGCTCTCTTTATTGGCATCGAGCATCGGGATTTGGCTATCTGCCACGAACACGATGCCATCCACACCCTTGAGCACCAGCTTGCGGGTGGAATTATAAAAAACCTGGCCAGGCACGGTGTAAAGCTGGAGCTTGGCCTTGAAACCTCCAATGACGCCGACATCCAATGGCAGGAGATCAAAGAACAGAGTTCGGTCAGTTTCCGTGTTGAGAGAAACCATCTCGCCACGAGCTTTTTGCGAGGTTTTCCCGTAGATCGTATTGAGATTAGTGGTCTTGCCACACAGACCCGGGCCGTAATAGACGATTTTTGCCGTCATCTGCCTCGTGGCGTGATTGAAAAAAACCATCCTTTGAATCCCCGGTAGTCACCAGAGTCTAACCAGAAGGAGCAGGATGCTCCAGTCAGGATCTTTAATCCCGGTTCCGAATCAGACAAGGGTCTTGAGGATTTCCAGAACTTGCTGATCGTGCTGCTTGGTGTCCACTTGGCGCAGGATGCGCCGAATGACGCCCTGCTTGTCGATGATGAAGGTAACCCGTTTGGCCATCCCCACCACTGGCATTTTCACGCCAAAGGAATCAATTACGGTGCGCTCTGGATCCGCCAGCAGGGAGAAAGGCAGTGAAAACTTCTGGGCAAAGGCTTTGTGGCTGTCCTTGGTGTCGGCGCTCACGCCCAGGATGACGGCACCAGAAGCCTGAATGGCGCCAAAACCATCTCTCAAGGAGCAAGCTTGAGCAGTGCACCCAGGCGTATCGTCCTTGGGGTAAAAATACAGAACAATATTGGCTTTGCCTGCAAAATCGCTCAGGCGTACCAGCTTGCCATTCTGGTCCACCGCCTCGAAATAGGGCGCCTTGGCGCCTTCCACCACCGCGACTGGTTTTTCACCTGCCTGGGCGAATCCCACCACGGAAAGTAGCCCTGCCAATAGCCCGCGCTGAATCAACATCCAAATCCTCCATAAGCCAGTCCGCAGGGATCTCCTGAAGACCTAGCAATGGGATGTGGGAAACGGGGCCTTGTTACCTCGATTCAGCAACTCCGCATAACACCAACCAGCAATCCTTGGATCAGGATGCGATCAGGTGCGTAGCATTTCGGGCCAAGGTTCGGGTTGTGGGGAATCAGCCAAACCCCACCGGTATCCCGCCTGAACTCCTTCAGGGTGACATCCTCGCCATCGATCAAGACCACGACCCGATCGCCGTTCTTATAGTCGCCCCGCCTTTGCAGCACCACCAGATCACCATCCAGGATGGAATCTTCCACCATGGAATCTCCCCGGACGCGCAGGACAAAAAGATCATCCCGATCCCGGTGGATGGCGACAGGAACCTCCAGCGGGATGGCCCGGGTTTCTGGGATTAAAGGAGTGCCAGCGGCCACGTCCCCGCAAAACGGCAACATCCGGCCGAGTCCCTGCGGCCGAACCCCAGCAGGTGCAGCTTCCTCTCCATCGACCACCACAATGTTGTTACCGGAGCCGTGGCTGCGGTCCAGAAACCCCTTCTCGGTGAGGTGTTGGACATGTTTATGGATGGTGCTAACCGCGCTAGAACCCACGCCGTCCGCAATTTCCTTGAGGGTGGGGCTGCGCGCTTCTTCCTGGAGGAAGGTGCGAATGAATTGCAAAACAGCCAGCTGACGTTTGGTAAGATTTGAGGATTTCATGCATCCAAAAGTAGGTGACGGCGGTGATTGGGTCAACCCTTTTTTTTCGCTTTTTTTGCGAACCATCGTCAAAATTTCTTGATAGGCAATAATTCCTTACCGATTTAGTATACTTTATTCCTTAGATGCTGGGCCCTGCCTAGCGGCGATTCCAGCCCGCCATTCGCTTTTGTACGAGAGGAGAATCATGTCTTTCGCTCCCCAGGTCCCGTCCGCTCCTGAAAACACGAAAACGTTGATCAACGATTTTTCGGTTGAAGTGGCCACGGTGAATGGCTCCGGTAGTCAGACTGCCAATAACGTCTTGATGAGAGCCATTTTTCAAATGGGCGTGCCCGTAAGCGGCAAGAACCTTTTCCCCTCCAACATTGCAGGGTTGCCCACCTGGTTCCAGATTCGCGCCAACCACAGGGGCTATGCGGCGCGCAAGCATGATGTGGATTTGATGATCTGCATGAACGCAGAAACCGCCCGCGAGGACGTGGCCAAGCTCAAGCCCCAGGCCCTCTGCCTTTACGACGAACCCCTCAAGCTCAATGCGCTCCGCACTGATCTGAATTTTTTTCCCGTGCCTTTCCAGCAGCTGGTGGCCGCATCCTGCCCAGAACCAAAACTGCAAAAGCTCGTGAAGAACATGATCTACGTGGGTGTCACCGCCCGCATGCTGGGCATCGACATGGAAGAGGTCCGCAAAGCCATCAGCCGCCAGCTCAAGGGCAAACAGAAGGCCATTGAGCTCAACAGCGGTGCCGCTCAGGCGGGCTTTGATTGGGCTGACCAAAACATCCAGGACCAAGATCGACTGCAGATCATTCGCGATAACAAGACGGAAGGTCAGCTCATCGTTGATGGCAATTCCGCCTGCGCCCTTGGCGCCATGTTTGCCGGAGTCACTGTCGTCGCCTGGTATCCCATCACGCCCAGTTCCAGCCTCGTGGAAACCCTTGCGGAATACGCCAAGGAATACCGCATTGATCCAGTTTCGGGCAAAACCAACGTGGCCATCGTGCAGATGGAAGACGAACTCGCCAGCGCGGGCGTCATCATCGGCGCCGGTTGGGCTGGCGCCCGATCCATGACTGCAACCTCGGGCCCCGGCATTTCACTCATGTCCGAATTCATCGGCTTGGCCTACTTTGCAGAATGCCCATCGGTTTTTGTGGATGTGACCCGCATGGGCCCTTCCACTGGCCTGCCTACCCGCACCAGTCAGGGCGACATCGAGATGTGCGCCAAGTGCAGCCATGGCGACACCTACCACATCTGCCTTTACCCGGGAAACATGGAGGAATGCTTCCAGTTCACCTACGAAGCCTTTGACCTCGCCGAGCGATACCAAACGCCCGTTTTCGTGGTTACCGATCTTGATCTAGGGATGCAGAACTGGGCCACCAAGCCCTTCACATATCCCGAGGCTAAATTCGATCGCGGCAAGGTGCTCGATGAGCAGCAGTTGAAGGAGATCCAGGATTGGGGCCGCTACAAGGATGTGGATGGCGACGGAATCTGCTACCGCACGGTGGCCGGAACGCCTGGCGGCAAGGGGGCCTATTTCACGCGAGGCACCGGTCACAGCGTTCACGCGCTCTACTCTGAAAAACCAGAGGACTGGAAATCCAACATCGATCGCCTGCGCCGAAAATTCGATACCGCCCGAACCTCGGTACCCGCACCTATTCTGCTCAGCTCGGGCTCGAAACGCGGCCTCCTGGCCTATGGCTCCAGCGATTCTGCCGTGACTGAAGCCATCGATCTGCTTTCAGAAGTCCATGGCAAGCAAGTGGACTATCTGCGGGTGCGGGCCCTGCCCTTCACCGAAGCAGTAGAAGCCTTTTTGGATCAGATGGATGTGGTGTACGTGGTGGACCAAAACCGGGATGGCCAGATGGCAAATCTGCTCCGGGAATTCTTCCCCGAGCGTTCAGGCAAGATCCGCAAGGTTCTCCACTACGACAGCACGGCCATCAACGCCCAGACCCTTGTCGACCAGATCAACGATTTCGAGAAGTGAGTGCTCCCATGACCGCATCGACTGCATCGACACCATCCACCACCCCTGCCGTTCCCACCAACAAGCTCGGCCTTACCAAGCAGGACTACGTGGGTGCCAAATCCACGCTCTGTGCGGGCTGCGGCCATGACGCCATCACGGCCCAGATCATCCAGTCCGCCTGGGAAATGAATATCAAGCCCCACATGGTGGCCAAACTTTCCGGCATTGGCTGCTCCAGCAAAACGCCCACCTACTTCCTGAACCAGGCCTGGGGCTTCAATTCCGTGCACGGCCGCGCCGCCGCGGTTTGCACGGGCGTAACCCTGGCCAACCGGGAGCTCACCAATGTCATTGCCAGCGGCGATGGGGATTCCATGTCCATTGGCATGGGGCAACTGGTGCACATGATCCGGCGTAATGTGCCGGTGGTTTACATCCTGGAAGATAATGGTGTCTACGGTCTCACCAAGGGACAGTTTTCAGCCACCGCCGATATCGGCTCCGTGCTGAAAAAGGGTGATGTCAACGAACTCCCTCCCATCGATCCCTGCACCTTGGCCATGGAAATGGGCTGCGGGTTTGTCGCGCGCAGCTTCAGTGGTAACCCCAAACAACTGAACACCATTCTCAAGGCCGCCTTCGCCCATAAAGGTACTGCGCTCATTGATGTCATCAGCCCCTGCGTCACCTTCAACAACCATGAAGGCAGCACCCGCTCCTACAAGGTGACCAAGGACAAGGAGATGCCGCTCCAGGAACTGGGCTTTGTGCCCTACTACGAGCTGGACCAAGTCGAAATTCCCGCCGGGGAAGCCCGCGAGGTGGCCTTCCCCGATGGCAGCCGACTTACCATCCGGGCCCTGCGCGAGGACTACAACCCCATGGATCGTTTCGGCGCCATGCGTGATATTCACGAAGCTCAAGCTGCCGGGGAATTCCTCACGGGCATTCTGTATCTCCACCCCGATCGCCCCACTTTGCATGACTATGTGCACATGATCGACCAACCCTTGGCGCAGGTTTCTCAGGAGGCCGTGAAACCAGGCCCTGAGGTCCTCCGAGCTTGCATGGAAGAGCTGATGTAGGTTCAGCGCCGCCCCGGCTGGGCACCGCTGGGGCGAGCTTCCACACCCACCGTCACCGTTGGGCCAGAAGGTGAACTCCAGCCCTGCTGCACCCAATAGGGAACGAGGCCGTTGTACCAAACCGAGGGAAGGTTTGGAGGACGGAAGTTCGCCCCATACATGCCCATGAACTCTGAAAGCATCTGTCGGGTGATGGAACTGCCCTCGCCCACCCGAAAGGCCCGGGCCGCCAGCGGTGCAGCCGCCGCATTGATTTCCATGACCCGTTCCCGATGGATTTCTAGGAAGCTATCCACCACCTCAACAGTGGCTCCCGGCACTCCGCGACCTCGCTTGCGTCCATTGATGGGTTGTTTTTCAACGACCCAGTGCCGCCAATCGGAGGATCCGAATTCCCCCTGCGGAAGGAATACTGACCAACCCATTTCAAAGGTGCCAAGGGCGGGCACGGGAAGATCAATCCGAGGTACCCCCTGGGCGGGACCGATGGTAGCTGCAAATAGAAGAGAAAAAATCGATCGAATTCTCATATACCAAAGATCGGTTCCCTCGCCGGAAAAGACAAGGGGGGGCCGTCCGAATGGACCCTCACCGTTGACGCCAAGCTGGTCGCGGCTAGACTGGAGATTCCCTTGGGGCTGTAGCTCAGCTGGGAGAGCGCTGCAATCGCACTGCAGAGGTCGTCAGTTCGATCCTGATCAGCTCCACCAATAAACCAGGAGTGGCTTTGGCCGCTCCTGGTTTCCTCCGTTATTCTGAACCCATGATCGGTCGCCTCAGAGGACTCCTAATTCAGAAAACGCCCGCGCAGGCTTTGGTGGAATGCGGGGGAGTCGGCTATGTCTGCGGCATTTCGCTCAGCACCTACGGCTTGCTCGCTGAAGTTGGCGAAGAGGTGATCCTGCATGTGGAAACCCTGCTGCGGGAAAACGACCTCAGCCTGCTTGGGTTTGCCACCCTTCATGAGCGTGAGCTTTACCGGCTGCTGGTGAAGGTGGATGGCATCGGCCCAAAGTTGGCCCTGGCGGCACTGGGCGCCCTCCCACTGGAAGAATTGCTCCGCGCCATTCGTTCCCGAGATGTGAAAGCCCTGGTTCGCATTCCTGGAATCGGGAAAAAAACTGCCGAAAAAATCTGCTTTGAATTATCCGAAAAACTGGGTGGATCGGGCGGATTGGAAGGCCTCGGGGCGATGGCTGCGCCTGCGGATCCTTGGGAATCAGATCTGCGCTCTGCCCTCACCAATCTTGGATTCCGGGAGGATGCCGTCATCCCTATCGTCGCGGAGTTGAAAGCCCAGAAAGCCCCCCTCGCGGAAGCCATCCGCCTTGCCTTGAAAGCCCTGCAGCGATGAACCTGAGGATCCTCTCCACCTCACCCTTGGTCGGGAAACATCTGGCGTCACTGGGAGAGGCATTCCCAGAAATAAGCATCGCGCCGTATCGATCCGTGGCCTGGACCCTGGGCCTGCAGCATGCGGAAGCTCTGATCGTCTTACTTTCAGAACCGATCACAGCCGACGATATCAACCGGGCACCCCGGTTGAAGGTCATTGGAACGTATTCCGTGGGCACCAATCACCTACCGTTGGAACTATGCAAAACCCGCGGAATTCGTGTCGTCAATACTGCGGGTGTGCTCACCGATGCCACGGCCGACCTTGCGCTGGCACTGCTGCTCGCAGTCACTCGAAGAATCGCCGAGGGTGAAGCTTTGGTGCGTTCGGGCAACTGGAAGGGATGGGCCCCAGACCAGGTTTTAGGAATCGGCTTGGCGGGGAAAACCTGCGGGATTCTTGGCTCCGGTCCCATCGGCCGCGCCTTTGCCCGGCGCGTGTGGGCATTGGGCATGAAGCCGGTCTTCTGGGATCGCGAGGGAAAGCACCACCCCGTGGATTTCGGCGCGGGGATCGCCCGTCGTCTTCCTTTGGATGAACTGCTTGCTGCCAGTTCAGTGCTATCACTCCACTGTCCACTCACGGAGGATACCCGTGGGCTCTTAGACCGTGGTCATCTGGCCCTGCTTCCCTCGGGCGCAATCATCATTAACACGGCCAGGGGCGGAATCCTGGATGAATCCGCGATGATCGATATGCTGCGGGCTCGGGTCCTCGGTGGCGTGGGCCTGGATGTTTACGAAGGCGAGCCCAAATTCAATGCCGATTGGCTCGCGGTGCCCAATGCCGTCCTGCTGCCGCACCTCGGTTCCGCCACCGTGGAAACCCGGAATGCCATGGCCAAAATGCTCTGCGACGGCGTTGCCGCAGCCTTGCGTGAGCCACCCTGTTAAGCTTGAGACGCACTTAGAGGTGGTCTCATGTCACGTCCCTGGCTTCGATTGCTCGACCCCGATCTGCATCAGCGCAAGCAGATTGCTGAAAACACACCGGAAGTTCGCCTTCAATTGGCGAAAGCCCTGAATGTCAGATGCCACCATCAGGAAGCGGGTGTCATCCTGGATCAATTACTGACCGAGACGCGTTCCAATGGTGAAGCCTGGTTCGAGCGCATCGTGGCCGAAGGCGATGGCGGTGCCGCTGCCGAACTGGAAACCCTGCACCGCGATCTAGAAGCCCTGCGCGATGAAAACCCCAATGATGCGGTGCCCAGGCGCAACCTGGGCTATCTCCGCATCCTTCAGCAACGGCCCGACGACGCTGAGCGCGCGCTGCGGCAGGCTCTGGAACGCAATGGACAGGATGGCCGCACCCTCGAATTGATGGGCCTTCTTTGCCTGCAGCGGGACAATGCCGCAGAAGCCAAGAACTGGTTCCTGAAAAGCCTCAGCCTGCAACCTAAGGATCCACGCAGCCTGCGCCTTCTGGGCATCGCCTGTGAGCAACTCGGAGATGCCAAGGCCGCCGAAGCCCAGTTCGTGGCAGCCCTTGACGTGGAGCCCCACTACTTCTGGGGTTGGCATAGCCTCGGCGAGCACCTCCTCAAGCGTGGAGAGGCTGAGGATGGCCTTCGCTGCATTCACCGCGCTCGCAGCCTCTACGCCAAGGAACCTGCCAGCTATTTCATCCTGGCAGAGCTGTTCGCCGAGCAAGGCCACCTTGAAATGGCCCAGGCTGAACTCCATAAACTCATGCTGCTCGCGCCCCGGCTGTCCGCCTTGGCGGAAACCTACGCCCTCCTCGGCGAGATTCGCCGCGATCTGGGTGACCGCGAGGGTGCCACTTCCTACTTCTCCCTGGCTTCGGAAACGGACCCCGAGAATCCCAATCCCTGGTCCGATCTGGGTGACCTCGCCCGGGAAGATCAGCGCTGGGATGACGCCATCCGCTGCTACCGCGAAGCCCTGGCCCGCAACCCCGAGGCGGCCGATGTGCAGGTTCAGATCGGCTATGTGCTGCTGAAACTTGGACAGTACGAGGAAAGTGAGCACACGTTCCTCACTGCCCTTGAAGCCGATCCCAGTGAATACAGCGCTTACCTGGGCATTTCTGAATGCTACCGAATGATGAACCGCCACCCGGAGCAATTGCGCATGGTTCATGAGGCCATGGTGCTTGCCCCGGATGACCCGGATGTCTGGAACGCCCAGGGCGTGGCCATGGAAGTGAACAACCGCTACAAGGAAGCCACCGAAGCCTACGAAAAGGCCTTGTCCATCTCGCCCCTGCACCGCAAGGCCGCCAACAACCTCGGATTCGTGCTAGAAAAACGGATGAATGCCGATGAACCCGAGTTGAAAGAGCGTGCCATCAAGGCATGGAAACGTAGGCTCCTCATCTGCCGTGATGAGGGCCAAAGCGTGAAGATGGCCATGGAGCACCTGCATGCCCTCGGCATCCAGGAAGAAACCATTCTGCTTTGGCTTGATCGGGAACCCACGCCGGAACAGAACTAAGAACGCTGGGAATCCGCGCCAGGGCTGCTATCATTGAAGGTTCGGAGTTCGCATGAGTGCTTTTCTCGTCACCATTCACGTCATTGTCGCCATCCTGTTGATCGGCGGCATTCTGCTCCAGCCAGGCGCCAAAGGCGGCGGCCTGGGCGCGGCTTTCGGGGGCGGTGGGGCCAACTCCGCATTCGGTGCCCGTGGCGCCGCACCTTTTCTCGCCAAGCTCACCTACTGGCTGGCAGCGGGCTTCATGCTTACCTCGCTCATCATTGAAATCAAGATCGTGAAAGACAATCGCTCCGTGCTGGATAAAAAGGGCGTCGTGAAGGCCGTGGTTCCCACCACTCCGGCCCAGACACCTGTGCCAGTTCCGGCTCCCGTTCCTCCCGCAAAGTGAGTATTGACGGCGGCTTGCCGCCGTGCCATTCTTTCTGTTCGACCTGGCCCGCGTGGTGAAATTGGTAGACACGCCATCTTGAGGGGGTGGTGGCCACAAGCCGTAGCAGTTCGAGTCTGCTCGCGGGCACCAAATGATGAGGAGCGCTGATGCGCTCCTCGTTTTTTATAAGGGGAGTCCCAACCATGCCGTGGCCCGGATCCGCAGAACTGCTGGCGCCCCTGGCGCCCTGGTTCAATGCGGTGCGACGGGAGCTGCCCTGGCGCGCCCAGGATCTGGATTCCCTTCATCCAGATCCCTACGCCGTTCTGGTCTCGGAGCTCATGCTTCAGCAGACCCAGGTAGCCACGGTCATCCCCTATTTCCACCGCTGGATGGCGCGATACCCCAACGCCCAGACCCTGGCCCTGGCCACCCAGGACGATATCCACAAGCTCTGGGAAGGGCTGGGCTACTACCGCAGGGCGCGCCTCCTGCAGGGGGCAGCACAAATCATCTCCCAGGGCGGCTGGCCCACGGACCTGAGCGGTTTGCTGGAACTGCCTGGTCTTGGCCCCTACACCGCCGCGGCCGTGGCTGCCATCGCCCTCCAACAACCGGAACCTGCCCTGGATGGCAATGCCTTTCGCGTGCTGGCCCGGGTGCTTGGCATCGAGGGAGACCCTAAACAGGAAGCCATTCGCCTGCGGGAGTGGCTCAAACCAGCCTTGGTACGCCACGGACCAGCCCGCATGACCCAGGCGCTGATGGAGCTGGGTGCCCTGGTTTGTGGCCCCCTTCCTAAGTGTGCCGACTGCCCATTGCGTGGGGCTTGTTTTGCCCATCGTTGGGACGCCACCGACCGCATCCCACTGCGGGTTGCCCGCCCCAAATCCCCAACCATTGATCTCTGGCTGGTGGCCATTAAAGCAGAAGGGCATTGGCTCCTTTGCCCTCCGGCCCAAAGTGGCCTCCTGGCGGGCCTCTGGAGCTGGCCCACAGTGACCCAGGTGCCCGAGATCGACCTTGCCGCTGGAGGGACCCTGCCCTTCGGCCTGCGCAACTGGCGCGCCTGGCCAGGCTGGACCCAGGTGTACACCCACCGCCGCGAACGGGTATTGCCCGTGGCCTTGGAACTGGAAACCCAATTCCGCCACCCCCATTTAACCTGGGTTGAGGAGAAGTCCTTGAATGGGCTCCCCCTCGGCAAACGGGATCAGCGTCTCCGGGAGCTGATCGGCACAACTCCACCCATCAACAACGAAGCCCCGCCGTTGGCAGGGCTCCTTGCATCGCTTGGGTTGGGTGGCTAGAAACCTAAGTCGGCCAGTTCCTGCTGAGCGGTTCGAGCTTCAGGCGTGCCCTGGAAGCCCTCGGTGATTTCCTTGAAGGCCTTGACGGCCGCTGGTTTGAGCCCTTGCTTTAGCAGGCATTGGGCGCGCTTCAGCTTGGCGGGCAGGAACTGGGTGGAGGTCGTGTGCTCTTTGAGAATCTGCTCGAAAGCACGCTGGGCCTTGTCGTAGGCCTTCTGGTTGTAGTGGGCAAGCCCCAAAAAAAACAGCGCATCCGGCCGTTTCGCACTGGATGGACTGCCCTTCAGGAACAACTCCAGGCTATCGGCGGCAATGGCATAATTCCCACGGTTATAGTCCAGGATCGCGGCCCCAAAGGATTTTTCCTCTTCCCCCTGGGCTGCCGGGGATACGGCCTCTGCGGCCGGCCGGGTTGAAGTTGTGGTGGCGCGGCCGGTACGGACCGCATCACCCATGCGGTTATTCAGCACCCGCGTGCTCTCCTGCAACTGCCGCAGGGTTTCCTGTAGGTCCGCCTGGAAACGCCGATCCAGATTCCGGGCTTCGGCCGCGGCTGCACGCTCCGCTTCGGAATACTTGTTGGCGTCTTCCATTTCTTTGCGGAGCTTGAAGACTTCCAGCTTCAGATCTCCGACTTCCCGCTCAACCTTGCGGATCTGCTCTCCGGAATTGCAGCCGACGGTTCCGAAAAGCCCAATCCCGATCAAACCGGCTGTGATGATTTGATGACGTCGCATGTCACCTCCCGCTGGGGTTCAGGATCTATAAAAAGAGCGGAGGTCAGCCTCCGCTCTTTTTTGAATTCATACAGGTTCCTACTGAAGCTTGAATTCGCAACGGCGATTGATGAGCCAGGATTCTTCGTTCTTGCCCTGGACCTTGGGACGTTCCTTGCCGTAGCTGATGGTGGAAAGACGATCTTCAACCACACCGAGACCCGCGAGGTAGCTCTTGGCGGCATGGGCACGACGTTCGCCGAGGGCGATGTTGTATTCGATGGTGCCGCGCTCATCGCAGTGGCCTTCAAGCTGAACCTTGGCCTGGGGGAAGGCCTTCATGAAATCAGCCACGGCCTGCAGCTTGGGCTTGTCCGCATCGCGGATGGCAGCCTTGTCGAAGGCGAAGTTGATGTCCTTGAGGGCGGCTTCAGCGGCAGCCTTGTAGGCAGCCAATTTCTCAGCTTCAGCCTTGCGAGCAGCTTCGGCCTTCTCGGCTTCGGCCTTGCGGGCGGCTTCAGCGGCCAGGGCGGCCTGCTTGCGGGCTTCTTCTTCAGCCTTGAGGCGAGCCTCTTCAGCAGCCTTCTTGGCAGCTTCTTCGGCGGCCAAACGCTTGGCGGCTTCCTCGTCGACCTTGGGCGCAGGAGCGGGCTTGTTGCAGGCAATGCCAGTACCCAGGGCAAGCATCAACGCCACAGGAATGAGAGTCCGATTGAATCGCATGTTTTTCCTCCGAGATGTTTAAAGTCTAGCGCCGACACAGTGGCCTAGATCATTTTTTTTAGCGAGAACGTGTCCATTTGGGGCTTTGGCACCCTGAAAACTCCGTCAACCGGCGCAGGGTGTTGCCGGAAAGATCCGTGGTGTAGAGCTGCATGCCCCCCATGCTGCCGCTTGAGAAAACCAACCGTCGCTCGTCCGGAGACCAGTCGGGGGATTCACTGCTCGCCACGCCAGTGGTTATTTGATAGGACTTGCCTTCACCAAGTTTGTAGACAAACAGATCGAATTTCCCTTCAAAGCGCGAAACGTAGGCGATCATCGCGCCCGTGGGGCTCCAGCAGGCACTCGCATTGTAGGTTCCTTCGGTGGTCAGGCGGCGGACATTGGACCCGTCTTCTTCCATCAGATAAATCTGAGGGGACCCACCGCGATCCGAGGTGAAAGCAATCTGCGTCCCGGCAGGGTTCCAGGTGGGTTCCGTATTGATGCAATTGCTATCAGTGAGCCGCCGCACCCGGCCTGTCTCCACATCCAAAACCATGATGTCGGTGTTGCCGCGTTTGTCCCCCTGAACAAATACAATCCGTTTGCCATTGGGTGACCAGGCTGGGGCCATGCAGGGCCCCTGGGGACCACCCTTGCCAGGGAAGAGCTTTTCAAAGGGGCCGCCGACCTTGGTTTGCCCCCAATTTCGGGTGGACCACCCTTGTAAGTCATGTAAGCCACCCGGCCATCGGCAGCCACGGTGGGGGAAAGGGTAAGGCTCTTGTGATGGGTGAGTTGAACCGCGTTGGAGCCATCCCGATCAATTTGAAAAATTTCCTTGATCAAGGGAGAGAGCTGTCGAACGAATACCACGCGGGTGGCGGCCACGCCCTTCTCGCCTGTCAAGCGAGCAACCAGATCATCCGCCAGGGAATGTGCAATGCGCCGCAAGGCCGCATCTTTGCCACGGTATTTCTTGCTGAAGACGGCCTTGGCTGACTTCACGTCCATGACCTGGGCCACGATTTCAACCTCGTCGGGAACGGCGCGTCCCGCCTTGTCCGGGCTTTCCACACCAGGCCTGCTGGCCTTAAGGGTCACCAACCAATCCGTTCCAGTTTCAAGCCAGGCTTTTAGATTGGTGATATCACCGCCCTTGGGCTGTCGATCCTTCAGCACCGCAAAGGGGCCCGCCTCCTCTAAATCCCTAAGCAGGGTGTCGAAAAGCTCGCGGTTTACGAAATCTTCAGCGATCCCAACGGCAGTCGCCTTGGGTACCGCAATCCCCAATTTGGAACCGGCTGATGTGCTCAACACCACTTCCTGGGCCGGCGCCTGGGCCCAGAGGAGCGGGGCGAACCCCAGCAACATAGCTAGCATCCATCGTTTCATGGGCACTCCCGGAACAGGACCTACCGCTCCATGCTAGCAGGGCGTCTGGGTTCCTTAACCTTGGCGAGATAAGGCAGCAGCATGAGATTGAGCGGTGGGATGGGCAGCTTTGGAATTTCGGATTCCAGGAACCAGCCCCACGCGAGGGACGTGCTGAGGGGACCTGCCCCGCTGCAATGGAACAGATGGAAGACCAGTTCCGTATCGCCATCGATGCGGCCTTCCTCGGCCAGTTCCATGATGTTTTCAGGTTCCCAGTCCAGTTCTTCTCGCAATTCCCGAAGCAAGGTCTGCAGTGGGTTTTCCCCTGGTTCAGCCTTCCCCCCGGGAAATTCCCAACGTCCTGGAAGCACATTTGCCCCAGGATCCCTGCGCTGCAGAAACCACCGTTGCTGGCGTTCGATGAGCGCCAAGGAAACCAGGATCCGCTTCACGATGCCTCAAGGGCAAAGGCGGCGAGGCGCTGGCCATAGAGCTGTCGCAGTTCCTCCACCCAGGAGGCTTTCAGCACCCCATAGGCCGGCCGGAGTTTGGTGTCCACCCACGCCTGGAGTTCGACCACGCTCCCACAGGCATCCAAGTCCTGCATGACAGCTTTTCGCACAGAGATGTCGTGCTTTTGAAGGAATGCCACTGGGCCAAAACTGGTTCGGTGAATGCCACAAGCACCCGAAGTCTTCAGAGCCGCCCGATGCTCAGGGGTTCCGTACCCCTTGTGACGTGCGAATCCATACTCTGGATAGGTACAATCGAGTTCCCGCATCATGGCGTCCCGATGGGTCTTGGCAAGGATGGAGGCGCAGGCCACGGCGCAGCTGAGGCGATCGCCCTCCACCAGCAGTCGCTCGGGCAGGCCACTGCCAGGGGCGTGGTCACCATCCACCAGGAGCATCCGAGGACGCAGTGCTACCCCCTTTACAGCCTGCCGCATGGCCTCCATGGTGGCCTGAAGGATGTTTTCCCGATCGATGGCAAGGTTATCCACCATGGCCACCGACCATGCCGGTAGTACGAGCTTCAACTCGGCTGCGATGCCTTCTCGTCGCTCTGGAGAAAGCTGTTTGCTATCGCGCGCGCTGCGCAACACATGCCCCCAACGTTGCACCGCAGTGGCATCGATCACGGCGCAGGCCGCCACCACCGGGCCAGCCCAGGCGCCCCTGCCCGCTTCGTCCACCCCGCCCCAGGGCAAGCCCGGGGGCACATTCCCGAGATCCCAATCAAGGGGATTCAATTTGCCCTTGGTGCTCACAGCATCCGCCCAAGTTGCAAAAAGAGCTCACGCCAGGCTGGCGGCAGGGCGGCTGCATCCCGTTCGATTGTATCGAGGTCATTACGCACAAAGGGGCCCGTGCGACCTTCTGCACCGTGTTCAGCAAGGTTGCGAAGGGTGGCTTCCGCCAAAGAGAGCAGCCCTCGCCCGGGCAAGGGGACGCCCCCATCCTGAAGCAGTTTTTCAGCCCCGAGCCACAGGGTGGCGGCATGCCCGGAACTCATCACGGCGCAGGCGTGGTAGAGCGGCTTGAGATGGCTCGGCAACTCGAACGGAAGAAAGCCCAGGTCCACAAACGCGGCGTGGATTTCCTTCGGCACCACGCCCGTCAGGCCCAAGGGTGTGCCAGCCCAGTTCCTGGCCTGGCCATCAAAACTAGTCAAGGGGTGAGCGCTTGGTACGCCGGGGATATCCAGGCTTCCACTCAAATGGGCGCATCGGCCAGGGAAAGCCTGCGCCAGGGCTCCCACGGCCCCGTCGGGAACTGCAAGCAGTACCAAGCCTTCCGGCCTTGCGTCATGGGCGAGGAGGGCCACCCGTGAGCCCCAGGCGGCTGCCAGGGAACGGCCCGCACGACCGCGGCCAAGGATGGAAAATTCGATGCCCATGGAACGAGTTTGACGCAAATGGTCCACAATGGGCGCGTGGAATGGTCCCTCCCGCCCCAGCTGCCCTGGCCCCAGTTCCTGAGGCTCTTGCGCCACCCATCACCACCCAAGGGGTGGCTGGAAGCAGCTGCCGAAATCCCAGACGTGCAACGACGGCCTGCGCTCCTGCGCTGGCTCGCCCAACACCGAAAAACTTCCGCGCAACTGCGCGCAACCCTATTGCCGCGTCTTTCCCTTCGCGCCCTTTGCGATATCACGGGGGACGCCTCGGCCCATCCACAAGCTCGCACGATGGCCAATGAGCGCCTCCAGGCGCAGTGGAGCGGCATCACCACCGGTGAGCGCCGCATTCTGGCCCTGCACGCCCCTCGTCAACTCTGGCCCAGTATCTGGAGGGTAATGGATCAACGGGTGCTCGCCGGTTTTCTGCAGAACCCCAGGTTGGGACATGAGGCCTTGGTCGCCCTCATTCAGCCGCCATTGTCGGCCGCACACGCGGAGGCTCTGACCCAATCCCTTTGGCGGGAATTCATTCCGGTGGCCCATCAGGTGCTGTGGGCCATGGATCAAACCTTTCGTGGCCCGGACTGCACGCTGGTGCTGGGGCATGCGGCGCCGTGGATCCGCGCCCTTCCCATGGAAGAACGGCTAATTGCCGCTGCACGCATCGCCCATCCCCCGCTCCGCAAAATGACCCGTGCCTGGGCCCTGCCGGAATTAGATCCTGAAGGCTAAACGCGCTGCAGCACCGCTGCCACGCAGCGATCAATGCCGATCCAAATATCACTAAGCCGAGCGTCATCGAACATGTAGGCCGAGGTTGTGACTAGCTTTAGACCTTCGTCGATGATGATCTCCCGGGCACTTGGCACGGGCTGGAAGGCGTGTCCAAGGGCTTCCATGGCAACCTGAATGTCCCCGCCACTGCCCAGGGTCAAGGAAGCCCTGGTCTTGGTTTTGGCAAGGCAGAGTGCCACCAGAGCGGGAGAAATGCAGATGGCTCCGATGGGTTTCTGGGCCGCAAAAAAACCCTGGATGAAAGCCGCCACGTCAGAGCGAACCGTTGCTTCCACTCCCTTCAAGGCGAAATCGCATAGATTCTTGGCCACCCCATATCCACCCGGAAGGAAAAGGGCGTCGAAATCCATTGGATTCGCCTGGGCCACATCCAAACACTGGCCAAACCGCGAAATTCGGCTGGCCTCCGCCAGCATATTCCGGGTTTCCCCCTCAGCCACGGCGCCGGTGGCATGGTTCACCACATGGGCCTGCATTGCGTCCGGCGCCAAGCATTGGTACTCGGCCCCGCGCTGGTCCAAGGACAGCAGTGTCAAGACCGCTTCGCGGATTTCAGCGCCATCCATGTGACCGCACCCCGCGAGCAGGACCGCAACTTTATGGGTTTTTGACATGAACAACTCCGGGATGATCGAACCGATTATTACCGACTCGATTCCTTGTTTTACTTGGTAAAAATCGAATCCATCTGTAATTCACAATTCTTAATCTTGGTTCAATTCATCTGCCTTGGCAAAATATTCCGTTTGTACCGAATGGATTGCTCCTCGGAGGACCTGATGTTGATGCGAAATACCTTGGCCCGGTGGGCCTCCTACCTTCTTTTGGGTGGATTCCTGGCAACCGCCCCCGGGTGTGGAGGTGGAGGCGCCAATAACGGTGGGGGCGTTGCACAACCTGTTGCACCGATCATTGCCACCCAGCCTGCCACCCAGACCATCGTTTCTGGTGGTTCCTGCAGCTTCAGCGTGACGGCCACCACCACCTCTGGAACCCTCAGCTATCAGTGGCGCAAGGGAAGCACACCCATCTCAGGCGCCACGAGCGCCAACTACCCCATCCCGGTGGTTCAGTCCACTGACGCAGGCAGTTACGATGTCGTCGTGGTGAGTTCCCTGAACGGTGCCACTGCCAGCACGACTTCCCACACAGCTGTGTTGTCGGTGAACATGCCGCCCGCGATCATAGATCACCCGCAGACCCAGGCGATTGTGGCTGGCAATCCGGTCACCTTCAGTGTCAATGCTAGCGGCAATGGGACCTTGAGCTATCAGTGGCGGAAAAACGACGTAAACATCTCCGGCGCCACCCACTCAAGTCATGTCATTCCAGTCGTCACAGCTGGAGATGCTGGAAACTACGACGTCCAGATCATCAACACCTTGAATGCCACCACCAGCCCCACCATGACCTCGTCCACGGCAGTGCTAACGGTCAAGCCCCGGGCATCCGTACCCACCATCACTGCGTCACCGGTTTCTTCATCCATCACGGAAGGAGGGAACATTTCCCTCAGTGTGAATGCCACTGGCAACGGCCTGTTGACCTATCAGTGGTACAAGGACAGCGCCATCCTCCTTGGCAAAACCACGCAATCCCTTGACCTCAACGCCGTCACCCTCGCAGACGGTGGTAGCTACACGGTCATGGTCACCAATACGCTGAATGGAACCAGTGAAAGCCAACTCAGCAACCCGGGGATCCTAACCGTCACAGCCGTGGCGCCCAGCAGTCTCGCCTACCCAACCAGTTCAGCGACCTACACCAAAGGCACCCCCATTGCCGCGAACACCCCCACCCACAGCGGCGGTGCTGTGGTGTCATATAGCATCGCTCCGCCATTGCCACTGGGCCTGCTCTTCAATTCCAGCACGGGGGTCATTAGTGGCACGCCCACTGCCCTCGCTCCCAGCGCCACCTACACGGTTACGGCCACCAACACGGGTGGTAGCACCGATGCCACGCTCACCATCGTTGTGAACGATGTGGCGCCCAGCAGCCTTGCCTACACAACGGCCACTGCCACCTATACCCTGGGCTCCGCCATCAGCCCGAACAATCCTAGTGCCAGCGGTGGTCCGGTCGTTTCCTATAGCATCACCCCAGTTCTGCCTACGGGCCTCCTCTTCAACACCACCACTGGAATCATCAGCGGTACACCCAGCGTACTCGCCGCCAATGCCACCTACACTGTGACGGCCACCAACACAGGCGGCAGCACTGATGCCACGCTCACCATCGTTGTGAACGATGTGGTGCCCAGTGGCCTTACTTACACGACTGCCAGCGCCATCTACACAATGGGCACCAGCATTGCATCGAACAGCCCAAGTGCCAGCGGCGGACCGATCGTTTCCTACAGCATCACCCCGGCCCTGCCTGCGGGCCTGCTCTTCAACACCAGCACCGGCATCATCAGCGGAACACCCAGCGCACTCGCCACCAGTGCCGCCTACACGGTGACGGCCACCAACACAGGCGGCAGCACCAGCGCCACCCTCACGATCGTTGTAAACGATGTGGTGCCCAGCAATCTCACCTATACAGCGACGACTTCGACCTATACGGTGGGCACCCCCGTCACCTCGAACACTCCCAGCGCCAGCGGCGGTGCCGTCGTTTCCTACAGCATCGCCCCTGCACTCCCTACGGGCTTGCTCTTCAACACCAGCACCGGCGTCATCAGTGGCACGCCCACCGTGTCTGCTGCCACGGCCAATTATGTAGTCACTGCCACGAACTCTGGCGGGAACACGAGTATTCAGCTCACGATCACCGTAAACGCAGCAAGCGGCGCTGGCCCCACCATTGATACCCAACCAGCCTCACTTTCAGTGGTCGTCCCCGATACCGCCACGTTCACGGTTGGAGCCACGTCCAGCAACACCCTGAGCTACCAGTGGAAGAAGAACGGTTCCAACATACTGAATGCAACCGGGGCTTCCTATTCCACCCCCGCAACCAGCCTTCAGGAACTCAGTGCTTCCTACACCGTGGCCGTAACGGCAGGCGGGCAAACTGTCCTCAGTGATCCTGCGGTCCTCACCATCACCCAACCGGATCCCACCTACGCAGGCGATCCCGTGGCCCAGTCGGCGGTGGGCCCACTGAACCTTCTTGAATATGTGCTCACCTATAGCGCCCGTGGCGCCTTCCGTTTGGGGTACCACGAGACCCTAATGAACTCCCTGTGGACTTCCTATTGCACCTATAACGTGGACGCCCCTTTCACGGCTCAGGGAACTCGGAATTACCGGCCTGATCCCCGTTCCACAGCGGCAGTCGCCGACAATGATTTCAGCAACACCGGATACACCCGCGGCCATCAGGTGTTGATGTCCGACATGGAACTGCGATACGGCGGGCAGGCTGGCACCGATACCTGTTTCACCACCAACCTCGCCCCTCAGATAGCCGAACATAACAACAACCTGTGGAACAGCCTGGAGCAGGAAGTCTCTGGCGCCTACAACGTTGGGACCCTCACCTGGACCAAACCAGGGCTCATCGCGGCCACCAATCGGCTGTGGATCAGCACCGGCCCGGTTTTCACAAGCATCCCCGTTCGCCGCACCACAACGGCAGGAACGAGTGGCAAGCAGATGGCAATTCCGGACGGCTTCTACAAAATCATGGTCAAAGAAGTTGCCGGCAAACCCAAGGCTCTGGCCGTCCTGACGCCCCATGAGCCCACGCCTCTTTACAGCACAATCCCGAATTACGTGACCTCTGTCGATCGAATCGAGGCTCTCACGGGTTTAAACCTGTATCCAAACCTGACAGGAACCTCAGGCGAGATTGCGCAATTCAAAGGCACCGTAGATGTCCGTGGGTGGGGCGCTCCCTTCGAAGTGACCACCAAGCCCAACGTCCACATGGTGGAGCCCAGTTGGGATGGCACTGCAACCATGGGTGTGAGTTACACCTTCCAGGGGCAGTCCACCAGCTCCAATAGCACCGTGGCATCTGTGAGTTGGGATTTCGGAGATAGCACCACTTCCACCGCCCCCACCACCAGCCATTCGTTTGCTGCCAATGGAACCTACAACGTAAAATTCACGGCCACGGATGCGCTTGGCGCGAGCAACTCCATCACTCGTGTCATCACCGTCACAGGCGGGAATGCCGCACCGACCATTAGCACCATTGGCAATCAGTCCGTGGCACAGGACACACCTAAAGTGGTGAACTTCACCGTCGCCGATGACAGCACACCGGTCGGAAGCCTTGTGGTGGTGGCCCATGCCACCACCAATCCAACCCTGCTTCCCGATGACGCTAGCCACGTGGCCCTCGTAAACGCTGGCACTGGCGCCTGCACGCTGACCCTGACTCCGGCCACTGGCCTAACCGGAACAGCCACGATCGCCGTCACAGTTACCGATGGTGGCGGTGCCAGCACCACCCAGAATTTTGATCTTACGGTTTCCTCTGGCGGTGGCACTGGCCAACCATTGCTCATCATCAGCCAATATTACGAAGGCGCCTCGCCCAACCGCTGGATCGAAGTCACCAACATCGGCACCGGTGCCTACGATTCAGCCGGTACCACCCCCTATTACCTCGGACTTGTTGCGAATCCATTCAACGCTTCGGGTGGAAGTTATCAGCCTCTTTCCCTAGTCCCCTCCTTGGTACCTGGGGCCAGTATCCTCATCGTGAATTCAGCTTCTGCTCTCCCCAGCAGTTCTGCAATTACGGGGACTCCAGTGGTCTCCACAAATCCAACCTCCTTCAACGGGGACGATATTTCTTACCTCACCACCAATGGGACCGCCGGCGCCGCCACATCCTGGGCAGCCCGCACGGATGTTCTCGGCAACAACACGTCTGCCTGGACAGGAACGACCACCACCACAGCCAACACGGCTGCCGCGGCTGGCTACCGAACCTCTTGGGTCCGCAATGCGACCACCATCCTCCCCAATACCGTATTTACACTTGGGGAATGGACCAAAGTCACCACAGCGACCGTGGATATAGCCCCCACCGGTGATACCAACCGTCTTGGAGAACACGTCTACACGCACTAGTCAGCGTTGCCCTGGCATTCTAGGGCCATGCGCATGTCCTCCCGCCTTCCGCAGCACTTCCAGGCCAACGCCCTTTCGGCGGAACTGGATGCGTTGCGGGAGGCGGGGGTGTCATGGTCCGACTTGACGGTTTCCAATCCAACCCGCTGCGGGTTCGACTATCCAGCCGAGGCCATTCGGGCAGCGTTGAGCGGCCCTGAGGTTTTGCAATACTCCGCGGACCCAGCGGGTTCCCTTTGCGCGCGAACGGCCATCGCCGGTTGGCATGGCCATGGGGTACAACCCGAGGACCTGGTACTCACGGCCTCCACCTCCGAAGCCTATTCCTGGCTCTTCAAACTGCTGGGCGATCCCGGTGACGAACTGCTGGTGCCTTCACCCAGTTATCCGCTCTTCGAATGGCTGGCGCGATTGGAAGGACTTCAGGCCACGGCGGTGCCAGCCTATTTCGCCGATCGTTGGCACCTTGATCTGGGCATGCTGGAGGCAAGGTGCGGCCCACGCACCCGTGCCGTGGTGGTGGTGAACCCCAATAATCCCACGGGGCATTTTCTCTCGCGGGATGAATGGGCCGAGCTCACGGCATTTTGCGCTCGCCGTGCGTTGACCCTGATCGTCGATGAGGTGTTTGCAGACTACGCGCTCGAACCTGCACCCGATTATCTGCCCACGGCCTTCGAAGACCGGAATCCGCCCTGCCCAGTCTTCGTGCTGTCCGGTTTATCTAAAGTCGCAGCCCTGCCGCAGATCAAACTGGGCTGGATTGCGGCCCGTGGGGCCAAGGCATCGGCGCTGCTGGAACCGCTCACCTTCATCGCCGATCAATTTCTCTCAGCCTCCGCATCAGCCCAAGCAGCAACCCCCGCGCTGCTGGAGATGGCCCCAAGCCTGCAGGTCGGCATTCGAGTGCGCTTGAATACCAACCTCGCGGTTTTGGATGCGATGCTGGCAGCCTATCCACACCTCTCCAGGCTACCCGTGGAAGGCGGTTGGTCCGTGCTGTTGCGACGGCCCGCGCTGGATTCGGATGAGGCCTGTGCCTTGCGTCTGCTTCGTGAGTGCAAGGTGTTCGTGCAACCGGGGCACTACTTCGACCTGCCTTCGGATTCCTTCCTGGTGCTCAGCCTGTTGACACCCCAAACGGTCTTCATGGAGGGCCTTGCCAAGATTCTGCCCAGGATCTAGCGGAGAAGCTTGTTCTGGTGCAGAGCAGCCGTATCCATAGTGGTGGCACCATTCTCCGTGCACACGGAATAGGTGCTGGGATACATCGAAACCCCGGCGGATTCCCCCCTTGCATTCAGGATGTAGAAGTCCACCTGGAAGTTGGGCCGCCCCTTCTCATCCAGTAACCGCTTTTCCTGGGTATTCGCGGCAATGCGTCGCAGAGCCTCCATGCCAGCATCCTTGGGATGGCGCCCCTGCCGCAACAATTCAACGATCAAGAAGGTGCTAAGGCCGTACAGATTGGCTTCGCCACGACCGGTGGAACCCGCCGCGCCAATGCCATCGGCCAGGTACAGCCCTGCGCCCAGCACTGGGGAATCACCAACCCGCCCGGGAATCTTCCAAGCCAGGCCACTGGTGGTGGTCACCCCGCAAATCTCGCCCTTGGCATTCATCCCGTTGCAATTGATGGTGCCGTAGTAATGTTCCGGATCGATGAGCCCGTCGGCCACCATCCGCAAACCCGCCTGGAAACCAGCTTCAGCGCGCTTTCGGGGATCCAACCAATGCCCGGGGTCGGCCCGCCGCTTCCATTCCAGCCAAAGCTGGCGGGATTTCGGGGTGTTCAGGTCATCTTCGATGGGAAATCCCATGGCGCGCGCAAAGGCCTGCGCGCCTTTACCCACCAACAGATGATGATCCGTTTCATCCATGACCTTCTGGGCCACAGAAGAAGGCGTGCGAACCCCCTCCAGGGCTGCCACCGCACCCGCCCGTTTTCGGGGGCCGTGCATGCAGGAGGCATCCAACTGCACGACCCCTTCGGCATTGGGAAGCCCACCGTAACCTACGCTGACTTCCTCCGGGTCCAGTTCCACCAGGTTCACACCCGCCACCAGCGCATCCAGCACATCAGCGCCTTCCGTCATCATTCGAAAGGCCATCTCGATGCAGGTGACAGTGCCTCCGTTCTTGTAGCGATGGCCATTGGCAGAGGCCACAACCAGGGGCCGTGGGCCTTTGGGAATCAGGAGGGTTGGGGCCTGGTTCTGCAAGGTCTGGGGAACACCAGCCACTGCCAAGGCCGCAGCGCTCGCTGCCATGAATTCACGCCGGTTCAAGGTGTCGGACATGGGATCTCCCGCGGTAAGCCATGGGGTGGTCAAAGTTGATTATCCACCCTCGCCTTCCGCTTGTCTGAAGCTTCCAGAGGGCGCATCATCGGCCTAGTCTCGGATTCCTGCCATGTCCTATCAAGCCAATTGCCCCTCCTGCGGTGCGCCCCTCTCGTTCCGGCCCGGAACCATGGTGGCCGTCTGTTCGCGCTGCACCGCGCTTTCAGCCCGCACCGATCGCGATCCCCAACTCATCGGCAAAGTGGCTGCATTGGTGGATTCCAATTCAACGCTCCAGTGCGGCATGGGCGGCCAGTTTGCCGGGCGTACCTTCACCGTGGTGGGTCGCACCCAGTTGAAACATCCCCTGGGCGGGTTCTGGGACGAATGGTACCTGGCCTTCGACGACGGCCGCTGGGGCTGGTTGGCCGAAGCCCAGGGCCGCTCCTACCTCACGTTTCACCAAGCCCTGAAACAATCGCTTCCACCTTCTGAAGCGCTCTTCGCGGGCGCCAAATTGGAATTGGGCGAACAGGGCCACTGGGTGGTGGCAGAGCTCAGCGAAGCCACCTTGCAGGCCGCCGAAGGAGAAATCCCGTGGGCTGTGACATTGGATGGCCACTACCGTTTCGCGGACCTGAGCGGGCCCAACGGAGCCTTCGCCACCCTGGATTTTTCGGAAGAGCTTCCGCTCTTTTTCGTGGGACGACAGGTCGATCTCGCAGATCTCAAGCTCACGGGTGGCAGTCCCGTTAAATCTGACCGAAAAAAGGCCCTAAGCCTCCCCTGCCCCCATTGCGCCTCACCCTTGGCCCTGCGCGCCCCGGATGAAACCCAGCGCGTGGTGTGCCCCAGTTGCGGCAGCCTGCTCGATGCCAGTGCGGGCAAGTTGCTTTACCTTCGCTCCCTGAAACAGCCTGATCTGCGCATGTGGATCCCTCTTGGCTCCGAAGGCCACCTGCGCGGGGTTCCACTCACCTGTGTGGGCTTCCTGCGTCGGGCCTGCGTCATTGAAGGTACCACCTACGACTGGGGCGAGTATCTGTTGATGGATCCCAAGCATGGCTTCCGCTGGCTGGTGGAAAGCGATGGCCATTGGAACCTGGCGGAGAACGTTTCCGCTGCTGATCTGAGGCGCACGGGTGCCAACGACAAGGCCATCTTTTATCAGGGGGAATCCTACAAGCGCTTCCAGGATGTGGAAGCCTATGTCCAGGGCATCTACGGCGAGTGCTATTGGCGGGTAGAACAAAACGAGCGCGCCAACGTGGCGGAATTCGTCCATGCACCCTTCAGCCTGGCCCAGGAAATTCAGCGCCACCCCGGCGGCGGTGAAGAAGTGAACTGGTCTCGCAGCACGTATCTGGGCGCAGCGGAAGTGTGGAAAGCCTTTTCCCTCAAAGGGGATCCACCCCCAGCCCAGGGCATCGCATCCAACCAGCCCAACCCACATTGGGCCAGCGCCAGGCAATTGGGGCTATGGATGCTGGCAGCCCTAGCCCTGTTGTTCGCAGTGCTGCTTTGGAATGGCATCACCCACCGAGAAAAGCTGCTGTACCAGGAGAACTACAATCTGGCGGAACGGCTCCCGAAGCTACCTGCGGGCGTCAAACCCGCTGAAAACGCCCAGGAGCCCGTGTTCTTTTCGCCTGTCATTCGAGTGGAAGACGGCCACAAGAACCTGGAAGTCAAGTTGAAGGCACCGGTCATCAACAACTGGATCGGCGTGGAGGGTTCCCTGGTGAACCAGGACACCGGCACAGCGGAACTGTTCGAGTTGGCCACCAGCTATTACCACGGGTCCGATAGCGACGGCCCCTGGTCCGAAGGCGGACAGACTGAAACCGTCTACCTCTCGGCTCTTCCAGCGGGAAACTACGTACTGGCCATTGCGCCCCAATGGGATGGCTCGCAACCGCCCGTTTCCGGTTTCAGTGTGGAGCTCCGCTCGGGCGTGATGCGCTGGGTTTATCCGCTGCTAGCCCTGCTCGCCATCCTCCTGATTCCGGCCCTGGCCGCCGTACGGGCCCTGGCCTTTGAAAACCGCCGCTGGCAGGAAAGCATGTACACCAACAAGGGCGCTGGAGGAGGCGACTGATGCGAATCTTCTACCTGCTCGCACTGATCGGGGGCTTTGGGCTTGTGGGCGCCAATGGCTTCCTCGGGCGAGAATTCTTTGGCTCCCGCCGTCGCACCGATATTCCGCCCAGCGTGCGGCAAACCCCTGGCGGCTACCGCACCTTCCTTCACAATCACGGTTTCCGAGGAGGCAAGTGATGAACGGCTACGATCTGTGGGGCCATGTGGCCACCGCTGCAGTGTTCTGTTTCCTGGGCTTGGGCATTCTGGGACTGGTGTGGGCCGTGCTCGTCAAGGTTCTGCCGTTCTCCCTTCGCAAGGAGATCGAAGTGGACCAGAACACCTCCCTGGGCATCGTTCTGGGCTGCCTGATCCTGGGCATCAGCATCATCATCGCGGCAGCCATCCATGGCTGAGGTGGATTCCGCCGCGTCTCTGGACGGGGCGAAACGCGTTCCCCTCAACGCCTCCCTCCTCTTCATCAGCGTTTTCCTGATCGCCGCCTGCGGGCTGGTGTACGAACTAGTGGCGGGCACCCTGGCCAGTTATCTGCTGGGGGATTCGGTGCTGCAATTCTCCACGGTGATTGGGGTCTACCTCAGCGCCATGGGGCTGGGTTCGTACCTATCCAAGTTCATCCACCGGGGCCTTGCGCAGCGCTTTGTGGATCTGGAACTGGCCGTGGCCCTGGTGGGGGGGTTTTCGGCACCCATCCTGTTCCAGGCCTTTGCCCATACCCATGCGTTCCGGCCCACGCTGTACGGCATCGTACTCGCCGTGGGCACGTTGGTGGGGCTGGAAATTCCCATCCTGATGCGCATCCTCAAGGACCAGGTGCGCTTCAAGGACCTGGTGGCGGGGGTCCTCACCCTCGACTACATCGGCGCCCTCTTCGCCTCCCTGCTCTTCCCCCTGCTGCTCATGCCCAAGCTGGGCCTGGTGCGCACCAGCCTGCTGTTTGGCCTGCTGAACGCCGCCGTGGGCCTCTGGTCCACCTTTTTGCTGAAATCCCAGCTGGGCACCCTGCGGTTGATTCGAATGCGCTGCGCCGTGGTGCTCACCCTGCTGGCGATCGGCCTGGCTGGAGCCCATAAATTCACCCTGGCGGTGGAAGAAGAAATTTTTTCCGACGAGATCGTCTACGCCAAGGACACGCCTTACCAGCGCATCGTACTCACCCGCGGGCGCGGCAGTTTCCAGCTCTTCCTCAATGGTAACCTGCAGTTCAGCAGCGCCGACGAATATCGCTACCACGAAGCCCTGGTGCACCCCGCGTTTGCGGTGAAGCCCGATGCCAAGCGCATTCTGGTGTGCGGTGGTGGCGATGGCTTGGCGGTGCGGGAAATTTTGAAGCATCCTGGCGTCGAACGGGTGGTGCTGGTGGATCTGGATCCCGCCATGACCGACATGGCCAGCCACATGCCCCTGTTGCGGGAACTCAACGGAAAGTCTTTGCTGGATCCCCGGGTGAAGGTGATCAACGCCGATGCCATGGTGTGGGTGGCCGAAGACCGAACGGAAGCGCCCTTCGATATCGCCCTCGTGGATTTCCCCGACCCCAATGCCTATGCCCTGGGCAAGCTCTACACCACCCGTTTCTACAAGCTCTTGAGGCGACGCTTGGGGCCCGATGCAGCCGTCAGTGTGCAGAGCACCTCGCCCCTCATGGCGCGCAAATCCTTTTGGTGCATCAACGCCACCATGGAAGCCGCCGGCTTCCAAACCCGTCCCTATCATCTGGCGGTGCCCAGTTTTGCGGTGTGGGGCTACGTGCTGGCCAGCCCCCGTGCTTTCGATGTGCCCCGCCAAACCTTGCCCGATTTGCGCTATCTGTCCGACGAAGCCATGACCGCCATGTTCGCCTTTCCCAAGGATATGGACCGGGTGCCAGCCGAGGTTAATCGCCTCGATAACCAGGTACTGGTGCATCTCTACACGCGCGAGTGGAAGCGCTGGTCGTGAAACGTCGAACCATCCTTTCAACCGCAGCCGCGCTGCCCTTTGCGGGGCTGGCCTGCAAACGTGGCCGAAAGTTCCCCTTTGAAGGCGAATTGCTGGGGCCATCGCTGGAGTTGGGGCACCACGTGCGGGATGGTGCCCTGCCTGAACCAGCCTTTTTTCAACCCATTGACGTGGTTATTGTGGGGGGCGGCATCGCCGGATTATCGGCGGCGCGCCATTTCGAGGGTTTGGGTTTCAAGAACTACCTGCTGCTGGAATTGGAATCCGGGGTGGGCGGCACCTCTCGTAGTGGCAAAAATGGTGTAAGTGCCTATCCCTTGGCCGCCCATTACGTGCCCGCGCCCACCAAGGACTTAACCCATCTGGTGAAGCTGCTCGACGAAGCTGGCGTCATCGAGGGCTACGATGCCAAAGGAGAACCTCTGTTCGCGGAACAGCACCTGGTGCGCGGCCCGGACGAGCGCATTTTCTTCCATGGCCAATGGTGGGAGGGGCTCTACCTGCATGCGGGAGAGAGCACCGAGGATGCTCGCCAATACCGAGCCTTCTTCCAGGAAATTGATCGATGGACTTTGTGGCGGGATACCAAGGGACGCAAGGCCTTCACCCTGCCCCGCTCCCTGGGTTCCGATGCACCGGAGGTGCGCGCCCTGGATACGCTCAGCTTCAAGGCCTGGTTGGAGGCGCGGGGCTTTTCCTCCGAACGGCTGCTCTGGCTGCTCGATTACGCGGTGCGGGATGATTTCGGCTCACGCCTCGATACCACCAGTGCCTGGGCCGGGATCTTCTATTTTGCCGCCCGCAAACAGGGGCCCGGCGAGGAAAGCCGCCCGCTCTTGACCTGGCCCGAGGGCAATGGCTTCCTGGTGAGGCATCTATTCAATAGCTGCAAAAGTCGGGTTCGCACTGGCCATGGGGTTACCCGGGTCGAACCCCAGAAGGATGGCACCCTCCGGGTATCCGCCTGGTGCACCCGGGAGAACCGGGCGGTGGGATTTGCGGCGAAGCGCGTGGTTTTTGCGGGTCCCGTGCAAATGGCTGGCCGGGTGGTTCCGGCCCTGCAAAAGGCTCGCGGCAAGGCGTTTTTCGAGGCCTTTGCCGCCACACCCTGGCTGGTGGCCAATCTGACGCTGCGCAACCGCCCTGCGGAGCATGGTTTTCCCCTGGCCTGGGATAACGTGATCCGACAGAGCGAGGGACTAGGCTATGTGGTGGCCACCCATCAGAGCCTGCGCGACCATGGCCCCACGGTGTGGACCTATTACCACGCCCTGGCGGGCCCCGATCCCAAGGCTGACTGGCTCAAGCTCGCCGCCATGGATTGGCGTGCCTGTGCGGCGCTCGTGGTGGATGACCTAAAAAAGGCGCACCCTGATATTGAAACTCACCTGGCTCGGCTCGATGTCATGCGTTGGGGCCACGCGATGATCCGCCCCCGCCCCGGCTTGCTTTGGAGCCCGCTGCTCGACCTCGCCCGCCAGCCTTTCCAGGGCGTTCACTTTGCCCATTCGGATCTTTCGGGGCTCGCCCTTTTCGAGGAGGCCCAGGATCACGGGATTCGCGCGGCAGAGGAAGTGATGGCGGCGCTTCAGCACCAGCCGTAAGCCTTGCCAGTTTTCGTGCTGCTACGGGCAGACTTTCCCGCAGATAACGTCCGAGGGTAAAGGCGAGCAGCCACGCCAGAACACCTCGTACCTCAACCCGATGGACAAGACGGGCCCCAAGGTCGGAGGGTTTTACTTGGAAAACCATCCGAATGACCGTTCCCAGGGTGCGGGCCTGGCAGATGAGATTGGCACCAGGAATGCACTCAATGACCCGAAAATTCAACCGTTCGCCGGATCGCAGCTTCATGGCGCCCCGGCTGCCGAGGGCCACGGTTCCCCGGAATCGAACCCATAGCAGCGACTCATCCCACTCCGGCCAGTGCTGCACATCTCCCCACCGCTGCCAGATGGCCGCAGGGCTCGCCGTGGTCTCCAATTTGTGCTCGACGTGCCACATCCGCGTCTCCTCGTCCCGAACAGGGGATACCGGGCGGGACCCGGCGCAGGGGCAAAGATCCAGGGTACCCGCTCAGTCCGGTGAAATCACGGGATAGACTGAAACAAGTGGGCCGTCGCCTTCATCTTAGGTTTGTCATGTTCAAAATAACCTTCCAAAGCAAAACCACCCATGAGGTCGAAGTGGACCAGGAGACCACGCTCCTGGCAGCGGCAGCCAAGGGCGGTGCGGGCCTCAATCACCGCTGCGGAGGCCACGCCCGTTGCGGCACTTGCAAGGTGGAAGTGCTGGAGGGAGCCGAACATCTTTCCGAAATGGGCACCGCCGAGGGACGCATCCTCAAGGTAATGAAAGCCGCCCCCGAGCAGCGGCTCGCCTGCCAAGCCTGGGCCACCGGGGATGTCTGCTGCAAGGTATAGAGCCTATCCGTAAATAACGCGTGCCCGCGCTGGGAGCGCCGGGTGAAGCTGGGTAGGACAGGGCCGCTGGCATGGTGGTTCCATGTCGAGGGCCATGGACAACGCCAGCGAAGCCCGCCGCCCCAGCCCGGAGGGACGAGGCCGGCCGCGCGCCCAACATCGCCGCGGGTACGTGTTATATACGGACTGGCTCTTAATCGATTAGGAACCCCACGCCCTGCCAGACGCGCACTTTCGTTTTGCCATCGGCGGCCCGGGCGGGATCAAACACAAGTCGCTTGGCGGCATCCACACAGGCATCGTTGGCTTTCTTCACCCATTCATCGTCGCCCGGTAGTCCCTGCAGGAGACGGGTCGCCAACACTTCGCCATTCTCACTGACCAGGACATTCACCACCACCACGCCGCGATCCACCTTGCGGGCCTTGGGGGTGATCCGGTTCATATTCATGGCCTTGGCTGGCGTGATATCCGGACCCACGACCATCAAGGCCCCTTCCGCCACGCCGGATTGAAGCTTGGCTTCCAAGGCTTCTACCTGCTTTCGCAATTTTTCGTTCTCAGCGGCGGCCATGGCGCCATCGGCCTTGGCCTTTTGCAGATCGTTGAGGATCGCATCGCTGCCGGACTGGTTTTCGCCGAAGGAGGCCTTCAATTGTTCCAGCTCCTTTCGGCAGGCCAGGGTTTCCTGGCGCGCCAGGTCGCGGCTTTTGCTCGCTTCCGCTAAATCCTGCTGGATGCTTTCGGTGGCGCCCAGGCGCTCCTTCAGTTCATCCCGCTCGGCCGTCAGTTTTTTTACCTGCGCCTGAAGTTGAGCGGCGCTGGGGCCTGCGGGTTTGGGCTTGGGCTTGGCGGCGTCCAGGGGCGCGACCACGGTGAGCAAGCAAGCGAGAATCCAAGTGGCAGGTGCAGGCACGGTTCCCTCCAGAATGGGGAGGGCTTCAATACCGGCTGGCGCCGTGCTGGATCCCCCCCGGATACGGCATTTGAACTCTGAGAATCCCACGCTTGAGCAGCTTCGAGAAGATGGTCAAACATTCTTCGGGCGTAAAAGGCGAAATGGAAATGATGTCTTTAATGCTCCATACCCCGTTCACGCGGGTGGCCAAGAAGGCCTCGTTGGGTCCCAGTTGGGCCTGCATGAGGTCTTCGATGCTAACGGCCAATTCGGGCACGCGGCTTTCATCGATGACCGTTTCTTCCAGAAGATGATCGACCACTTCCAGCATGCGAAGGGCTTCTGGCAGGGCTGGCTGCTCGATCAGGATGTTTTTCAGCTCGATCTGGGCTTCCTGCAGCTTCTGCTTTTCCACCAACTGCCTGGCCCGCTGGAGCTGCAGGCTGCTGCGTTCTCCCAGTTTGCCCCCGGGATGGGAAATGCGAACCATGCCCTTTTCATGGAGGTCGAAGAGCAGCTTCTGCACTTTGAAATCCGTGGCCCGCATTTCGATCACGAGCTGGTCCACGGTTTTTGAACCGTTGAGCCGAGCCAGAAGATCCGCATCCTCCGGCGCCAGGGGCAGCATTTCGGCAATTGCCTCGGAGACGGCATCCAGCACGGCATCCCCACCCCGGATGACCTTCTTGATTCGTTTCCATTCATCCACCCGCCGAGCACCCTCCAACACAATGCCTGTGACATCCAGGTTCAGGAGCACCGATTTCTGGGGCGGTTGGGCACCATCATGGAATTCGAAATTCCCGAATTCCCAGAGAAAGGCATCGAAAATGGATTCGTCCACCTTGAGCTGCACAATGCGGCGAATTTCGGCTTCAGTAATCAACTGGCGGTTCACCAGGATCCGCCCCAGCAGTTGGTTTTCATCCTCCTGGGAAGCCAGCGCCTCGCGCAGTTGTTCCTCGGTGATGCGGTTGAAGGCCAACAGATACTGCCCAAGGTACTCGCGGGGATCAGTTGACCACACACCCGTGATCCGGCCTTCCGCGAAGGACACCCGCTTGGAATGCATAAAACCCTGAAGTTCAAGGATGCCGGTCTTCTTGCCCACGGCCAGCCACTGAAGGATGTCCTCCAGTCCCATGGTCGCCAAGTCACCTTTCAAACCCATTCGGGATCTCCTGCACTCAATCGGTGGAGCCGCACCACAGGCACCAACTCCCCAGGGCAGAATAGACTCATCGGCCAGGGGCGACCAGGACATAAGTCATAAGGATTCAATCACATCCCTAAGGGCACGATTCAGTAGGGATGGGTGATGCCGCGCCACCTGCTCCTCGGGGTCCAACAGCGGTTGGGCGAAGACCGGGACGCCACAGGCCAGGTCGCCTTCGGGCAGCAACGGCGCGGCGCCCTCATCCAGATAGCGCTGCAGTAAAGCGTCTGGCAGCGAGGCGTTGTTGGCAATGACAGCGGAAAGACCCAACCCACCGAGGGCCTGGATGCTGGCCACATGGGTTTCCAGATCCAGGCCAACGCTTTCCCCAGGCTCTGTCATGAGGTTGGCGACATAGACAATGGGTGCCTCGGACCGCGCCAGGGCGCGCTGAAACTCGGGGATAAGCAGGTTGGGAATGGTGGAGGTGTACAAGCTGCCAGGTGCCAGGAGGATGAGATCCGCCTGAATCACCGTCAGCACAGCCTCGGCAAGGGGTTCCGCGTCCCGGGGCTCGATCCAGAGTCTGGCCAGGGGCGGCGTACAGGTATTGACCTGGGTTTCGCCCTGGTACGCGCGGCCTACCATATCCTCGGCACAGAGGGTGACCGGCACCACCGTGGATGGGAATAGACGTCCGGCCGTCACCAGCACGCCCGAAAGTTGTCGGATGGCACGCACCCAATCGCCAGAGATATCGGCCAGGGCCAGCAGCATGAGGTTGCCAAGGGAATGCCCCGCCAAGGCGCCCTCGCCCTTGAAACGGTAATTCAGGAGCTCGGAAAGCACCGATTCTTCGCGGGTCAGCGCCGAGAGGCAGTTCCTCAAGTCACCGGGTGGGATGCCGCCAAGTTCAGCCCGGAGTCGCCCCGAACTCCCGCCGTTATCCGAAACCGTCACGATGCCCGTGAGGCGCCAAGGATCACGACTGCGTCCCGCTTCATGTTTAAGGGCCCGCAGCAGTGCCGCGAGCCCAGTTCCTCCTCCAATGGCAGCCACCCTAAGGGGCTGGTCCGCGTGGAGGCCGCGGGCACCAATCATGGCGGTGCCTAATCCCTTTCGAAGGCGGCAAAGGCGGCACAGTAGCGCACGCCGTCAAAATCCCGCTCCAGACGGAAAAGCACTTGGTATTCAGGGTCAACCGCAACAGCCTTTTTCAGGGCTTCGGCGGCCTGGTCAACCTGTTCAAGTTGGGCCAGGGCCGTGGCTTTCAAAAAATTCAGGCGACCATTGGCACCATCGGATTTCAGAGCCTTATCCAGCACCTCCAACGCGGTTTCACTCTCCCGGTTGTTCAGGTGCAGGATTGCTTCGATTTCAGGGGCATCCTTGGTGGTGTCGGGCTTGGCGAGCCGAGCTTCGATGGCCGTCAAGGTGGTGCGCACCGTATGGACGAGGCCAAAATCGGCGGCAGCCTTGGCTTCCCCAAGCAAGGCAATCAAAGCGGTCTGCGCCTCCTTGAACTTCCCACCGTAGAACAGCGCCATCGCGCTATTCAGCTTGTCGCCCAGAAGGTTTTCCGGCCCCTTCACGGGAGCGGAGCTCGTGGTCGCGGTGGACTTAGGTTTTGTCGCCATGCTTTACCTCGGTGTCATTGCCCCTCAACTATACCTTGAAAAGGGCAGACTCGCGGTTTAGCAGACGGGTGGAGAGCCAGGTCAAGAGTCCGGCCAATCCCACGGTCATCAGGAAGGCGATGGTGTATTCCAGGTAATTGGCCTGATGGCTGAAGAGCTTCCGCACGGCCAGGCTGACATTGAGGATCGGGACATAGGGCAGAAAGGCCATTTTTTCGATGCCGGGCGCCATGGAGAACACCGCCGCGACGATCACCACCATGAATCCCGGCATGATGGCCGTGCCAGCCTCAACGGTGTTCTTGGCCTGGGTACCCATTAACACGATGAAGTTGGCGAAGAGCAACCCAAGCGGAATCATCAGCAGGAAGGTGAGCACCAAGGTCAGCGGATTCGCAATGGACGACAGGGCGCCCAAGCCCTGGGCTGCGCTTCCACCGGTACTAGCTACTGAAGGAACCATCCGCCCCATGGCGATCCCCATGCTGGCCAGGTTGATCAGCACCGAGATCAGGCCAATGGAAAACACGTAAATCAGCTTGCCCCAGATGATCTGATTGCGCGGCAGGCTGGTGGAAAGCAAGCTGAGCAGCGTACCCCGCTCCTTTTCACCGGCCGTGGTGTAAATGCCATGCTGCATGGAGCCAGCGAACATCATCAACATGATCATGTAGGGCAGGAAGGCACCCAGCACCTTGCTCACAGCCAGGCCAGGGGTGCTCGCGTCGGTGGTCTGGATCCGAGAAGGTACTGCCAGTTCGGGAGAAGCACCCATGACGCCAAGCCGAGCCTGAACCCAGGAGGTGTTCTGCTTTTCCAAGGCCTCCTTGAGCCGTTTCAGAGCCAAGCCGGAAGAGTCATCGCTCTGGTCGTAGGTGGCGTTCAGGCTGAAGGTCTTGTGCTGGGTCAACTTTGCGGAAGCCTCTGGATCCACCTCCAGCATCATCTCCAGCTTCTGATCGCGGATGGCCTGTTTCACGTCACCCTGGGGCGCAGCCACCAGCTCAAAGGACTTGGCGTCGGCCTTCAGGACTGGCGCGATCACCTGGGTGGAATCCACCAGAAGAATTCGACTGGGCTTGCCCTTTCGGCTGGCCACATCCTTTTGGCTAAGTTTGCCCATCATGCCAAAAATCAACGGGTAAAGGATGAAGGGCATCAGGAACGTAAAGAACATGGTCTTCCGATCCTTGGAAAGCTCCATGAACTCTTTTTTGCAGACCAGCAGGGCGCCGCGCATCCTACACCTCCGCCGCGCTGCGCGCGGCCAGCTGGAAAAACACCTCGTCGAGTGTTTTCGCGTTCCAAGTTTCGAGTATCTGTTTGGGCGCTGCATCCCCGTGCAGTTCGCCGTCAAAGATAATGCCTACGCGATCGCAGATCTCATCCACCATGGGCATCACGTGGGTGGACACGATCACGGAACGACCTTCGGATCGCATGATTCGCAGCAGATCCAGAACCGTCTTGGCCGTCAACACATCCAGCCCGGTGGTGGGCTCGTCAAAGATCACCACTTTGGGATCATGCAGCAGGGCGCGAGCGATGGAGACTTTCTGTTTCTGGCCGCTGGAAAAACCTTCCATTTTTACGTCGGCAAAATCTAGGAGCTGCAGTTTTTCCAGTAGGTGCATCCCGCGCCGTTCGGCGACTTTAGCGTCCACGCCCTGAAATTCCCCAAAGAGCCGCAACAGTTCGCGAGGGGTGAAGCGGCCGTAGACATTCAAATCTGTGGATAAATAGCCCACCATGGCGCGCGCTTTTTCCGGCTCGGCCTTGGTATCGATGCCACAGACCTGAATTTGGCCCTGATCGGCCTGCATGAGGCCGGCGATCATTCGCAAGGTTGTGGATTTTCCGGCTCCGTTGGGTCCAAGCAACCCGTATATTTCGCCTGGCTTCACGGTAAGCGAGAGGCCTTTTACCGCTTCAATCTGTTTTTTCGCCCGGGAGCGTTTGTCCTTCACTGTGAATGTCTTGTATACGTCCGTGAGTTGAATCACGCGTGCCTCCCGGAAATAAGATCAGAAAAGGAAGTCTACCCGGCCAAACCTGGACGTCTTCCGCCTTGAGGTCGAACCGGGCCAAGGGACCGGCGAATGGTGGATCCCCAGGGTTCTACCGGAGCCCCATGAACACCAAGAGTGCCCCTGCTCCAAGGCAATAAAGGCCAAAGCCATTGAGTTTGGGCTGGCGGGTAAAGCGATCCAACAGCCCCACAGCCGCATACCCGGAGATCGCCGCTGCGACTACACCCACCAGACAAAGCAGGCCCGGATGGCTGGACCCCACCGGAAAGGCGAGATCGGCGGGAAGTGTCTGCCCCGCCAACAGTGGCTTCACCAGCTTTTTGCCTTCAAAGATCGCAGCGGCCGCAATGGTGGGTATGCCCAACAGGAAACTGAATCGCGCCGAGGCAGGCAGCGCCAAGCCACGAAAAACGCCGATGGAAATCGTGGACCCGCTGCGGGAAAGGCCAAAGCCCCCGCCGATCCCTTGAATCGTTCCCACGGCCAGGGCATCCAGGGCAGTCATGTCTGCCACCCCACGCCCCTCCTGCCGCTTGGCTAGCGCATTGGCAGCAAACAGCATTCCAGCAGTAAGGAACAGGCAGATGCCATAGATCCAAATATGGTCCTTGGCTGTTTCCTTGAGATGCCGGGTGGCCAGCGCAAAAACCCCCGTGGGGATCATGGCGATGAACAGCCAGAGCGCTAATTTTCGCCCCTGTGCATCCCCACCGAAAATTCCACGCACCACCTGCGCGATTTCGCGGCGGAAGTACACGCACAGCGCTACCAAGGTGCCCACATGCAGTAGGACATCAAAAGCCAAGGGCATGCTGCGCTTCAGCATCAGGTTTTCCACCAACGTGAGGTGGGCGGTGGAGGAAACGGGCAGAAATTCCGTAAGCCCTTGAACCAGACCCAACAGGATGGCGTGCAACAGATTCATTCGCGCTCCAGCAAACCTCCAGTGTGCCAGAGCTTCATGCAACTTCCCCTGCTTGAACCCACTGCGAACCCAGCTACTGCAGGAGCGACCGGTGCAACCATGGTTCAATTACCCGCAACCACGGCACTTCCGGGAGCCCCCATGCGCCTGCTTGATTTCCGATCCGATACCGTAACCCGGCCCAGCCCTGAAATGCGGGCAGCCATGGCTTCGGCTGAAGTCGCCGATGACGTACTTGAGCGGGATCCCACCATGGATCGGTTGGAGCGGCGGGTGGCAGAGTTGCTTGGCAAGGAGGCAGGCCTTTGGGTGCCCACGGGTTGCATGGCCAATGCCGTAGCACTGATGACCCATTTGGAGCGAGGCGACCGCTTCCTCACCCCGGCACTGGCCCATGTGATGGGACAGGAACTCGGCACGCCTGCGTGGCTGGCTGGTGGCATGCCCGAAGTGCTGACCTGGGAGGGTGGTCCCGGCAAAATCACACCCCTCCAGGTGGCCAAGAACGCGATCAATAGCGGACTGTATTACGCCATGCGTACCACCCTGCTCTGCCTCGAGAACACCCACAATTTCGCCGGTGGCACCTGCATGAACGCCCAGGAACACCGGGCGCTGGTCGAAACCGCGCAGACGAAGGGTCTGAAGGTGCATTTGGACGGTGCCCGCCTTTGGCATGCCGCCGCTGCCACCGGCGCTTCCCTGGCCGACCTGGCCTGGGGCGCAGACACCGTGAGTGTCTGCCTTTCCAAAGGACTGGGCGCGCCCATGGGTTCGGTGCTTTGTGGCTCCAAGGCCCTGCTCGAAAAGGCCAAACGCGCCCGCAAAATGCTTGGCGGTGGCGTTCGTCAGGGTGGCGTCGTGGCAGCCGCAGGTCTGGTGGCCCTCGATTACCTACCGCATATTCCAGAGGACCATGCCAAGGCGCAGCGCTTGGCGGCAGGGCTTCGAGGCATCGGTTTCAAGGTGGCCGAACCCGAAACCAATATTTTGTTGGTGCCGGTGGTGGATATTCCCCTCTCCATGCAGTTGATGGAAGATGCTGGCGTGCGCGTATTACCGGTGGGCTCTGCCCTGCGCTTCATCACCCACCGGGATCTGAAGGCCAGTGATATCGACGAAGCCTTGCTTCGCATCCAACCACTCTTTGCCCAGATGCTGACGACCTGGGAGGGAAACCGACCGATGGTGTGATTTGCCCCAATTACGCCTATTCAAGGGTTGACCGTTGACAAGCATCGAACCGCAAACGATTGGCTTGTTTAAGCGCAAAAGCGGCTAATGGCCGCCTTTGCGCTTAAAGCAGATACGGGCAGATCATTCCTTCGTCACAAAACTCCCGCCCCAAATCGCCTGGGCATCCCACTTCGCAAAGGTCCTGGTGAAACTTTCCATATCCCGGGCTGTGACTTTTCCGACGGGTGTGACGAAGTACACCACCGTCACACGGATGGGCTCGTCGGCCCGTGCGCCTTGGTAGCTCGATCCCGCAAAGTAGAAACCTTCGGCCTCGCCATGACCGATAGCCACCTTATCCAGGCCTGCCGCCATGTCCGCAGATTTCATGGCCATCTTGGCCTCACCCTTGCCCTTCGAGACTGGCCCCGGGGCCTGGCATTCCATCACCGCCATGGCGCCCCCATAGGCCCGCGCCATCGGCGGCGTGCCAAGGTTGCTGGGCTGAATCGCTTGGTCCCGGCGCAGGGGAATCTGGATCAGGTAGTAGCGCTGCACATCAACGTCCATACCCTTGGCTTTCAGTTCCTTTTCCATTCGGAGCAAGTCGGGACGGTCCTCCGCGCGGCTGGCGGTGAAAGGAGCTTTCTGGCCGTTGATGTTCGCCATCAATAGCTGGTGGTTGCCCGGGCCCACAATGGCGTCAGAACTGCCCTCGATCACATCCGTGATCACGAAATTCGTCGACCCGTAGGGGAAAATACTGAAGGTGAAGGCTGCCCGAGGTGGCACGCCCTCGGGCGAGGCGCCGCGCATGGCACGGGAAGGCACGGGCACGATGGCAAATTGATTGGACACGATCACGTTGCGATCCCGGATGGGTGACGCCAAACCCAATTCCTGAAGCCGCTGAGGAAGGGTTTTCTCCACCGTGGTTCCACCTGATCTCACGTGCACCTTGATTTTGTCTGCAGGTACCATCAGCACCTTGTCGCGGAAATTGCCATCGCGCCGCACGGAAAGCGCCAGCTTGGCGGAGGAAGGATCGCGCTCATCCTCCCGCACCCAGATGCCCACGTCGCTGATGCGGTCACCCCATACGCTGCCCTCGTGCCGTCCAATGTCTTCCCAGCTGATTTTCACGGGATGGAACTGATTGCGCCCCATGAGCTGCAGAAAATCAGGCTGACTCCAGAGATTCACCGTCTCATTGAAATAGGTGCGCCATTCCGGAGGGGGCAGCGGAGGCGGCAACGGTTGGTGTGCCAGGCTACCGCGTTGATTCAACAAGTAGCCAATAGCCGCAACGAGGTTGCGCACGGTGCTGGAACCTGCGCCTGAATCCAGGCCAAGATCATGGGCAATTTCCACGGCAGCGAAATCCACCTTGCTGTTGCCCAGGCCATGGAGGCGCGCTTCCTGGAGGGCAAGCAGCACATTGGCTCGCACCCCGGAAACTTCCGCCCCGTTAATGCGAATGCCCTGTTTGCTGAAGGCCTCCCGGATCTGCGCATCCGTGGGCAGAGCAGTCGATGGGCGCGGGGGTTGAAAACAACCGTTGACCTTCTCTTGGCACATCCATGCGGCTGCGCCGGAACCCAGCAGGCTGGCACTGACAAAGAGGGTGGGAAAAAATTTATTCATGGGACACCTCAGGGATGAAGAACGTCTTCACCCGAGGAATGCCGCCTCCAAACAAATCCTTTCAAACAAAAAAACCGGAGCTTTTGGCTCCGGTTTCTCAGGCTATGGAATGGTCAATTCCCCATCTGCCGTTTCAAATCCTCTCGCAGCTTTTCCGCCATGGGATCCCGGGGAGTGGTGGTCACGATACCCGCCATATCCGACACTTTCTGGCTGAGCAGGAGCCCCAGTAGGCTTTCGATCACGCTGCCACCGCCCTGCTGGCCGCCACCGCCCATGTTGATCTTGGGCACGACATCCACCTGGGACTTCTCGATGGCTTCAGCGAAGCGGTTCATGACCTGCTGAACCAGCTGGAACTGCGGGCCGCCGTAGGCACGAACCTGTTCTTCAATGGCCAATGCTTGCGCCACACCCACACGAGCGGCCTGCTCGGCCTGGGCTTCGGCCATGACCTTAATTCGCTTGGCTTCGCCTTCGCCCATCAAACGCACCTTTTCGGCTTCGGCCCCTGCCAGCGTTTGGATCTGGGCTGCCTGCTGCTGGGCCTTGGCGTATTCGGCCTTGCCCTGGTTGCTTTGCACTTCAATACCGATGGCAGATTCCGTGAGCAGGGTCTGCTGTTTGGCCTTGGCTTCGGCTTCGCGCAGTTCCCGTTCCTTCACCGCCGCGCTCTGCTGGCGCTCGTAGGTTTCCACCTGCTCGTTGGCGATCTGGCGGCTACGGAGCTGGATGAGGATCTGTTCGATCTGCCCGCCTGGCGCACCACTGGTGGGCGTGCCGATCAGCACCTCTTGGAGTTCCAGGTTGTAGAGGAGGAACTTCTCCTTCATTTCCTGGCTCGACTGGGACTGGATGTTGCTGCGGTCCTGGATGAGCTGGATCAGGGTGCGGGTCTGGCCGATGTTCTTGAAGTAGGCGCTGACCATGGGGTCAAGAGTCTGCTCGACGAGCTTCTTGATATCCCCGAAGCGCTGGATGACGAGGGGTGCCTTCCGGTAATCAATGTGCACCACCACACTGAGCGGCAGGTTGGGCTCGAAGGCATCCTTGGTGATGAGGCTCACCTCGGAAAGGTTCTCGTCAAACTTGTGGCTGCCCACTTCGCCCTTGGTCCACTTGAGGATGAAGTTCGTGGTGGGCACAATGGAAACCTTGCCTGCGTAGGTGTTGAAAGCGTATTTACCAGGCAGCAGGGGCTCGCTCCAGACGCCGCGCTGGCCCTTGGCCACCAGTTCGCCATGGCGATAGTCCTGACCGCTGATATCAGCACCCTTGTCCCCGGTGTAACTCACCACCACACCGACCGTGCCCACTTCGACAACGGTCTTGGGAATGAGTTCCACCGTGGCAAAGAGGCGGTTCACATAATAGGTGCCTTCCACCAGCACCTGGTACTGGCGGCCTCGCAGACCACCGGCCAGCAGGAATTTGTCCGAATCCTGGAAATTGTTGTGATAGGTGGAGGGAACCGCAGGGTCTTCGCCCACGGTGGGCGCAATGATTTCGCCGCTGTGAAGGCTGGGGCCGTCGTGAACTGTCACAATGCCCACAGAGTCATCGGTGCCGCGGATGATGACCGGGCGGAAGCCCCCACGTTCAGCGATGATGGCGCTCATTTTCTGGAAGGTTTCCAGCTCGCTGCGATCCAGCGGCAGGTAATAGGTCTGGTCTTCTGTGATAACCACAAACTGGGCGATGTTGATGGCGTAGGTGCCTTCGCGCAGGATCATGCGTTGGGGACCTTTCTGCCCGCCATTGGCCAAAAAGGCGCGCACATCCTGGAAGTTATTGGCCCTCACGTTGCTGGCCAGCGCCTGGGTGGGCGGAAGATCCTGGCCATCGCGGGAAAACACGTAGCCGATCTTGCCCTGTGGGATGGTCACCAGGGGCACCTTGTGAATGCGGTACATGAAGGGCACAAACAGGTGCCAGCCGCCGCGCAGCACTTCAGGCTGGAAGCCCGCTTCGCCGGTCAATGCGATGAGGCCCTTTTCCACCGAGCCTCGGCGGCTGACCAGCTTTTCCACAATGCCCACCCGGGTATTCGGGATGTAGCGGAAGGTCTTGGTGAGCAGGACCAAGAGAATGATGCCCAGCACGACCCAACCGAGGATGGCTAGTAATGGTAAACCCTGGGTATCAGGGATGTTCATAACGACTCCTTTCGAGCGGTGAAGCCAGTTTAGGCCATCGGCACGAAACGATCACACTCCGCCGGGCGAACGGGATTCTGCAAGTGGCAAAGGGTCAGCACCCAAAGCCCATTGGAGGGCTGAATCCGCTCAATGGATTCAGCCCAATCGGCTACCAATATGTTAGGAAAGAGCCCCTCACCGCCAGGTCGCCCAGGAGCACAACAGACCATGTGCTTTAAAAGTTCTTGGCGTCTTTGCGTCTTGGCGGTGATCTTTTCCTTTGTATGCAAATCGATATCAAAGACAGCCATAAACTTTGGCCAATTCCGCATTCAGCACCGAGCCACCCGCCGCACCCCGTTCGGTGTTGTGGCCCAGCAGGCTGAACTTGATGCCCAGCACGGGGCAGCGGCGGATGCGGCCGATGTGCACGCTCATACCGCCATCCAGTTCCACATCGCGTCGCACCTGGGGGCGATTCTCGGCCTCGTGCAGGCGGATAGGTAATGCGGGCGCGCTGGGCAGGCCCAAGCGTTGGGGCTCGGGCTTCCATGCCGCCAGCACCTCGCGTACCTGCTCGGGGCTGGGGTCGCCCTTCAGCCGCACACTGACTGCCTCGGTGTGGCCCTCCAGCACGGGCACACGGTGGCAAAGGGCGGACACGGCCACCGGTGCCTCCACCACCCGGCTGCCCTCAAATTGGCCTAGTAGCTTGGCGGTTTCCACTTCCACCTTGCCTTCTTCGCCCTTGATGAAGGGAATCACATTGCCCATGAGGTCGAGGCTCGACACGCCGGGATAGCCCGCGCCGCTGGCCGCCTGCATGGAGGTCATCAGCACCGCCTCCACGCCAAAGGCCGCGTGCAGGGGCGCCAGCGCCATCACCAGCACGGTGGTCGTGCAATTGGGGTTGGTTAGAATGCCGCCCGACCAACCGCGTGTTTTTCGTTGACCTTCCAACAAGCCGAGATGCTCCGGATTCACTTCCGGCACCAGCAGCGGCACATCAGGCTCCATGCGGAATGCCGCAGCATTGCTGAAAACCAGCGCCCCGGCCCGGGCATAGGCAGGTTCAAGTTCTCGGGCGATGTCGGTGTCCAGGGCGCTGAACACCACAGGCCCGAATGCTGCTCCCGGATCTGAAGTTTCCAGGATGCACGCACCCAACCCCGCAAAGGGTTCGCCGTCGAGTCGCCACTCACAGGCATCCTGGTAGTGCTTCCCGGCGCTGCGATCACTGGCCGTGAGATGGGCGATTTGGAAGAGGGGATGGTTGGCGAGGCGGCGCACAAAGCGCTGGCCCACTGCACCGGTGGCGCCAAGGACCGTCACCTGAATTTTGTTCGACATGGCTTCCCCTATCCGCAAAGCACCGTTCCGCCGTTCACATTCAGGATCTCCCCGTGCACAGCCACGGCCCATTCGCTGAGCAGAAAGGCGATGGGGCCGGCAATGTCTTCGGCCACCGGAATATGGCCGAGGGGAAATATGGCCTCCACTCGTTTTCGTTGGGCTGGATCCACACGCAGGGCGGCCGCGGATAGATCCGTATCCACCCAGCCTGGCGCTACGCAATTTACGCGGATGCCTGCAGGTCCGAGTTCCGTGGCCAAGGTCTTGGTGAGGGAGATCACCGCGCCCTTGCTGGCGGCATAGGCGCCGTAACCCGCTTCGCCACGTTGTCCGGCCGTACTGGAAACCAGCACGATGGTGCCACCACCAGAGCGTTTGAGCGCGGACACCACCTCTGCATTCCATCGGAAAAGACCGGTGAGGTTTGTTTCCAGCACCGCCTCCAGATTGTCCTCATCCGTCAATTCAGCGGGTGTTGGCAACCACACGCCCGCATTACCCACAAAAGCATCCAGGCCGCCCCAGGCTTGCTCCACATTGCCTACCACCCGCTTGGCAGCTTCTCGTGTGCGCTGGTCGGCTTGAAAAGCAAGGACCTCGTGCCCCTGCGCAGCGAGGGCCTCCACCAGCACCTTGGCGGCATCCTGTCGGGCCTGGTACGTGAAGGCAACTCGAGCGCCGAGTTGGGCCAGCAGGCGCACGGTGGCTTCGCCAATGCCACGGCTGCCACCGGTTACCAGGATGCGTTTGCCCGTGAGGGCGGGAAATGTGGTCATGGGTTTCTCCAAAAAAACAAAGAATCAGTTCCCGATGCAGTGCTCATGCAGGCGGGGAATTAGGGATGAAAGGCGGGACTCGGGCACGAGGAACGCAAGTGAAACACCCGTGTCACCTGCCAAAATTCCAGTAATGGGTTCCTCCTGGATAGAAGAAAGCAAGGCCAGCGCTCGCCCTGGCGCCTCGCGCAACCCTTCTCCCACCAAGGCCACCACCGCGAGGCCACGTTGAACATCGAAGCCCGACGTCGTGAGTTCCTTCAGTAAGGCTTCAGCATCGGGCGTTTCAGGTCGCACCAGCAGGAGGCTGCCATCCGGCGTGGAAAGCAGGCCATATCGCGCCGCGCCAGCTTCCTGCAGTTTCAGTGCCACATGAAATAGCGGCTCGATATCCCGGGAAGGTGGAATGCGCAGGCAGGCGAGGCCTTCTTTGTAGGCGACCGAGGTGATCTCTCCAGGACGTCGTGGCGGTGCTTGCAGATTGATCTCGGTGCGGCTCGCCGCAGGCCGATGGGTGTTGGCTACGATCAGGCGAAAGCCCGCCCGGGCCAAGGGGGCCAGTGAATCCGCATGCAACACCTTGGCGCCGAAGGCAGAAAGCGCGGACGCTTCCCGCAGGCTCATCGCGGGGATTGGGCGGGCGTTGGTCACCAAACTCGGATCGGCGCTCAACACGCCATCCACATCCGTCCATATCTGCACTTCGTCGGCACCAAGGGCTTCCCCCAGCAGGGTGGCGCTGGTGTCGGACCCGCCTCGGCCAAGGGTTGTGGTGGCCCCATCGGGCGCGGAACCCAAGAAACCCTGGGTGACCAGAATCGAGCCGCCCAGAATATCCTTGCGCCAACCTTCGCTGGCGGAACGAATGGCCACGAGATCAGGCAAGGCCCGGCCATGCCGCGCATCCGTGCGCATCACCTCGCGGACTTCCTGGAATCGGGCAGGCAATCCTTCCTTTGCCAGGAGCAAAGCCACCAGATGCGCAGACAAGGTTTCACCAATGGCCAGCGCGCCATCCCGGGCTCGCGCTGAGGCTTCCCACAACAACCCCATGCCTTCGAGAATCCCCGCAAGCCGTTCAAAAAGGGGCTCCCACAGGGGCTGGACCTGTTCCAATAATCCAAGTTCAAGGGCCACGGCCAGATGCCGGCGCCGGATGATGGCATGGCGATCCCGGGCGGCTGCCGTATCACCCTTGGCGGCCACCGCGACGGCTTCCAGGATGGTGTCCGTGGTCCCGGATAAAGCGCTGACAACCACCAACCCGCCTGCTGGCAATTCCGTACGGACAATTTCGACCGCCCGGCGCAGGGCCTCCGGCGTGCCCACGCTGGTGCCTCCAAATTTCAATACGCGCATGACACATCTCCCCGCAACACTCGTCGTACCCAGGTTTCCACCTGCGCCCATTCAATGAGAAAGGCGTCGTGGCCGTGGATGCTCTCGATCCAATCCAAGGAGAAACGCACTTTGGCTGCCCGGGCGGCTTCAGCCAATTCCTCGGTGACCGGTCGAGGGAACATCAAGTCCGGATCCATGCCCAGGATGAACAATGGCGCACCCAGCCCCATAAGAGCTGCGCAGATACCTCCGCGGTCGTGCCCCACATCATGGCCATCCATGGCATCCAACAGCGCCAGAAAGCTTTTCCGGGTAAACCGCGCCGCCAGGGCCTCGCCGTGAAAGGCCAACCAGGCGCGAAGTTCTGGCGCGGAGTCAAAGCGTTTCCCAAGGCTTTCCGGAGTGCGAAAGGTGAGCATGGCGGCCCGGCGGGCCAGGGCGATGGCTTCCGCATCGGAAAGGCTGGAACTCTTCAAAATCGCTCGCTGAATCTCGTTGGTACCCCACAACCAGGCATGGGATCGGGCGCCACACCCGATCACACCCACCGCCCCAAAACGCTCCGGCTCGAGGAGGGCCAGCTCCAAGGCCACCATGCCACCCAGCGAACCACCAATCAGCGCATCAAAACGCAGATCCAGGTTCCGGATCCAGGCCGCCAACACCTGGGCCTGATCCCGGGTGCTCAGCGCCGGAAAATCCTCCACGTGATCAGGACCGGTGCTGCCATAACAACTACCCAGGAGATTGGGCGTCCACACCGTAACCTCGGATTCGGAAAATGGCGCGCCATCTTTGAACAACGGTGCCCACCAGCCTTTTACGCCGTCGCGATCGGCGGCATCGGGGCCTCCCGTCAAGGCGTGCAGGAGCAGCACCTTGACCGGGCCCTGCCCCGTCACTCGGAACGCTGTATGAGCTTCATCGAGCAATGCCATCTCGTCACCCTTTGAGTGCCTGGTCCAGGTCTTCCTTCAGATCATCCACGTGCTCAAGTCCCACGGAAAGCCGGATCAGATCGTCCGTCACCCCTGTGGCCAGGCGTTCTTCCGTGGAGAGCTGCTGGTGCGTGGTGCTGGCGGGATGAATGATGAGGCTCTTCGCATCACCCACATTGGCGAGTCGCGAGAAGAGCTGAACACCATTGATCACCGCTTTCCCAGCCTCCAAGCCACCCTTGACCCCGAACGTCAGGATGCCGCCGAACCCGGCTCCGGAGCGGAAATAACGCTTGGCCAGGGCGTGACTGGGATGCTCTGTCAGGCCTGGGTAGTTCACCCAGGCGACCTTGGGATGGGCTTGCAGCCATTGGGCCAGCGCCAGGGCGTTCTGACCATGACGCTCCAGTCGCAGGGGCAAGGTTTCAATGCCTTGCAACAGCAGGAACGCGTTGAAGGGTGACAAGGCCGGGCCAAAATCCCGCAACCCTTCGATACGGGCCTTCACCGCAAAGGCGGCGGCTCCCGCGATGTCGGCCAGGATCGCACCGTGGTAGGAGGGATGCGGATTGGTGAACTCGGGGAAATTGCCATTGCGCCAATCAAAGGTGCCGCCATCCACGATCACACCGCCCAGGCTCGTGCCATGGCCACCCAGGAATTTGGTGGCGCTGTGAACCACAATGTTGGCGCCATGCTTCAGCGGCTGGCAGAGCCAAGGGGAAGCCAGGGTGTTATCCACGATCAATGGCACGCCCGCTTCCCTGGCCACGGCAGCCAAAGCTTCAAAGTTGGGCACATCCAATTTCGGATTGCCCAGGGCTTCGAGATAGATGGCCTTGGTGTTGGGCTTCACCGCGCGGCGGAAAGCCTCCGGATCGCCGCTATCCACGAAACTCACCTCAAGTCCCTGACGCTTGAGGCTCTGACTGAATAGCGTGTAGGTACCACCGTAGAGGTTATTGCCCGCGACGATGTGATCGCCACTCTTGGCCAAGGTGAGGATCGTGAGCGCAATGGCGGACTGCCCCGACGCGGTCGCCAAGCCAGCCACACCGCCTTCGAGTTCCGCCACCCGCTGTTCCAGCACGGCCACCGTAGGGTTGCCAATGCGGGTGTAGATGTTGCCGGGCTCCTCCAGGCTGAAGAGCCGCGCCCCGTGTTCGGCGGAATCGAACACGTAGCTGCTGGTCTGATAGATCGGCACTGCGCGGCTCTTGGTGTCGCCATCGGGCGCATGACCCGCGTGGAGCACCAGGGTTTCAAAGCGTTTTGGAACGGTTGGGTTTTCGCTCATGGCGACCTCCAGGTAGACCTCGCCCTACCCATCTGGGGGGCTTTTTGATGCGCCCTTGTCTCCCTGTTGCCAGGGCCTCCGGGCGCGTCGAGGGAGTCTCGCCGCTCCTAGCTCGCTCCAAAAAACCAAAAGGGGCCCGATTACTCGGGCCCCTTTTGGTTGTGTCAGTCATACAGCTCGACATCTCTCCGGCAAATCCGCCGGCAGGAATTGGCACCTTACGAATTGAATCGCAGGTTGCCAAGGTTTCACAGGGCCCGTCCCTCCACCTTTCTGGATAGCTCGCTATGGAACTGACAAAGATCTCAGAGTGGAAATTATGTGATGGGGTCGAGCCCTCGTCAAGGGGCTTGCCATCGATCGATTTCAGCGATGATCTCGCGAGGTGCCCCTAGCTTTGCCAGGCTGCGCAGGAGACGAGACTGGTAACGAATCAACCGTACGGTTGGATCCCACGCTGCCCGATCCCAATCCAAGAGGAGAACCTCGCCACCATCGCGCACCATCACGTTGGTGGCATTAAGGTCAGGTGCGTGCAGACCCCAGTCGCAAAGTGCCTCCAGTAATCGTTTCAGATTGGGAATGACCTCCAGGCTTTCATGCCAATGGCGGGGCCAAGGCTCGCAGGTTGCGAAGCGAGTAAGGAACACACCTTCGTAGCCCCAGTACCTGCGCCTCCAGCCATAGCCCAAGGGCTCTACCGTTGGGAATCCCGATTGCCAAAGGGCGTGATGGACCGCGAATTCCGCTGCGAAGCGGACTGGGGAAGGATAAATCCCCTTGTTCATAAATCGCACCAAACCACCCCGACGGTAGGGCCGCAACACTACCTCACCATGACGCTGAATGCCACCACGACCAAAGGCCCCACCCATCAGCGTTTCCTCACCCAAGGGAAGATCGGCCTGGGCCATTAGCGACCAGCCCTCTCCGAGTGAAGGAAGGCTCACTGAATCGCGCAAGAGGGGCGCCGATAATACGGGCCTGGGCTCGAAGGGCCAGTCGGCGGGCAGTGGCGGAAGGCTGGGATCAGGGAATCGCATAGGGTGCTTTTAGCTTGGCGCGCCTCTCCACCCAGGGCCAGCGGAATCAGAGGTTCCAGGCGCCACGCCGCGTGGGCTGGCGCATGGCCGCTGCGAGTCGGGCGAGGTAATCCACACGGGAAATGACCTGGGCGCCAAGCTGCTGAAGATTGGCATTGGGTAGCTGGCCATCGATGAAATGGAATTCCCAAGCCTTGGCCACCGCGCACAACTTCGCGAACGCGGCTCGGCTGGCATAGCTTTTCTGGCTGAACATGCTCTCGCCAAAAAAGGCCGCGCCTAGGGAAAGTCCATAGAGGCCACCCACCAACTCCCCGTTCTGCCAGGTTTCAAAGGAATGGGCGAAACCCGCATGGTGCAGGTCCACGTATGCCTTCCGCATGGCCTGGGTGATCCAGGTGCCGGGTTGATCCGATCGCGAGATGCGGGCGCAGCCAGCAATAACTTGCTCAAAGGCCGTGTCGACTCGAATTTCAAAGGCTGCGGCACGGATGGCGCGCAGGGCTCTGGTTGGAATATGTTCCTGGCCGGGAATGATCAGGGCTCGCTCGGGCGGCGACCACCACAGGATGGGATCGCCCTCGCCGTACCAGGGGAAGATGCCCTGAGCATAGGCATTGAGCAGACGCTGTTCGCAAAGGTCACCCCCCATGGCCAGCAGACCCTCAGGCTCTGCCTCCCACGGATCGGGAAAGATCGGTTCGGCGACCAGGCGATAGACGGGCATCACTCCACTTTCTTCAGCTCGATGCCCTTGAAGTAGTGTTTGAGAATCTGGTCGTAGGTCCAGCCTTCCAGCGCATAGCCATAGGCGCCGGTCTGGTCCATCCCCACGCCATGGCCCCAGCCTCGGCCGTAAAAAATCCAGCGGCGGGTGGGCCTTGTGCCGGTCTGGATGAACCCAAACACATTGTCCTTGAGCCCAAGCAGGCCGCGAATGCGCATGCCTGTGAAGCGATGGGCCTTCCCCGCGCCATCGCGCACGGTGAGTTCCAGCACCCGCCCGTGCTCGTTCTGCTGCACTTCAAGGCTCTTGAGGGATTTGATTCCGGCTTTCTGTTGGAGGCGGTCCAACAACTCCGCTTCCTTCAATTCCTGCTTCCAATGGGCCGTGGGATTGTAGCGATCCAGACTGGCGCCATCGGGATCCAGGCGGCGGATGAGCAGCCGCGAACCGCCGCTGCGAGCCAGCCAACGCACACGATCACCGACCTGGATGGCGTTTTCAGCCACCAGGCGAAGGCTGCCACCGGGAGCTTCTTCCACCAACAGCAGGGCGGGTGCGAGGCTGAGCGGTCCCGGACCCCCGTTCTTCACACGGATCTGTCCATCCCGCAACAGGGTGCCTTCGGTCATTTCCACTGGTTCCAGTTCTTGCCAAAGCTTGCCGAGGATCTGCAACCCCTGGCCTAAGGTCAGGGTAGGCGTTTTCCACAGCGAGGGCGGCACGAGGCCACGGCGGGTGAGGAAGCCCGCGAGAATTTGGTCCTGGGCTTTCAGATTGGTGGCGCCCAGGAAATAACTGGCGTCCTGATCCCGTTCCTGGCCCCGTACCACGCGGTCAAAGTCCAGGCTGCGGGCCAGCCAGAGGAGGAGCTCGGGGCCTTGCCCGGGGTTCAACTGGGGCGCGGACAACGCCAGCCTCGACGTGATTCCTTCGAGGGCTTCCTTTATGTCACTGGCCCTCAGCGGCCGGGCCAGCCGTTCCGCCTCCAGCCATTCAAAGGGAATGAACTCGTTGGCCGCGAGGCGCAGCAATTCCAGGCTCAACCAGGTCTGATCACCCACCGGGGCATAGGCTCCTTTGAAGGGCAGTGCCGTAGCCTTTTCCACATAGTTGATGGCGGGCTGCAGGTAGGGTGTGGCGCCCCCGCCGAAGACAAAACGGTTATCCACCGTGGCGCCGCCGCTGTTGGCCATGAAAAGGGCCTGGATGGGATGGCCGCCATAGGTCGCCACCAGACCCCGCGTTTCCTCGATGGCGCGATCGGTCAGGCTCTGTTCGCCATCCCGGCCGCCGTACACCTGGTCGGCCACCGTATCCACCAAGTCGAAGCCTTCCTTGGCCCGCTTCCCACGATTGGCCACAGCATAGGTGCGCGCCGCAATAGCCTGGGCCTTTAGTGCTTCGATGGCGGGAAATTCCCAGGCACCCATCTCTTTGGGCACCACACCACGGAGGTAGGTTTCCAACTCCACGGTATTCATGACCGTGAGCCGCCCCTGGGCGTTGGGGTAGATCTCGATCCGGCCACGGTAGCGACCTTTTCCAACCACAGTGGTCAGCTCGCCCTGAGGACGAAAGGAGACCCCTTCAATGGGCAACGCCCGCCGCTCGTATCGCTCGGTGACGGCATAGAGCGCCCTGCCCTTATGGGGCTTGCCAGGGCGCTTTTCCGTGGAGACCCAGAGCTCGTCAAAACCACTTGCGGAAAGCTTTTGGAGCACTGGTTCCGCCAGGTCGGCTTTCTCGAAATGCCCCGTGAGCACCCGCCAGGTATTTCCATCTGAAACCTTGATGCGTTCCGGCGCTTCGCCCAGGTCCCGGAGCCGCTTCATTAGGGCCTCGGCGTCCGCCAAGGCAATGGGACCGCCCACCTGAAGGCGAAATTCATCGGTGGGATCCGCTTCCCCGCGACTATCCCACCAGATGCGGAGCTTCTCACCAGGCGCCAGCTTGAACAAGGGTTTGCCAGCGCGGGTGCAAATTTCCCCGCCCCCTTCCAGGCTGACAATCCATTCCAGGTTCTGGGTATCCAGGCCCACGCGAATGGGAATCTCGGCAGCTAGGGGAGCAACCAGCGCGAAAAGAGGGAGGAGTCGGAGGGGGCCGTTCATGGAGTCAGATTAACAACCCACAACCATTTCGTTGAAATTCCCGGACCCGAGCCCTGCGCTTGTTAGATCCGAGCCAGAAATTCCATTAGCACTTCCCACCGCCGAGCGCGAAGGGTCTCCATGCTGAGCATCTGCCCTTCCGGCCCCTGTCGATGCAGGAGTAGGCAAAGACAGAAGCCATCCGAAGGGCGCACAAAGAGCGCTGGCCCGGTGTAGGCGAGATGCATCCAGAACTCCGTGGGGCTGCCGGAGGCCGAGGAAAGTGGGGGGAGTTCAGGAGGCGATTGAAAGCGAGTGTCTTCCACCACATGAACACCGGAAAACCTGTTTGGAAGCTGGTTCAGCACTTGTCCAAACCGGCCTTCGCCATCGAAAACCCGATGCAGCCCCAGGCCCCAGATCGCGCCATCCTCGGCCCAGGCCGTTTCCACCGCCATGCGGGTGGGAAATCCCTCCTCTAGCCAGTTGTGCAGCCAAGCTCTCATCTGGTCGCCGGTGGCACCAAACCCCGCATGGCCAGTCATTCCCGCCCTGGCATTGGCGTCGTGAGGTAGATTCTCTGCTCGCTCAGGGAAGGCAGATGAAGGCTCCGCCAGGATCCACGCCGCCGCGTCGGGCCCATCGGGAATCCCCATGGGGCATTGCCCCCAAGGCGCAGGAGAAAGGCCGGTGAGCCTTTGCCCAAGGGTGGCAAATGGTTCGCCCAGTTCCTGTTCCAGCAATTCGGCCAGGAGGCGGTAGCCAAGATCCGAATAGAGGCTGGTGCCTGGCCTGCCCTGGCAGAAAAGGGGATGAGCAGATTGCGGAAGGCCTCGCCGGAGTTGTGTTGCCAAAGGCTCGCCCGTGTAGGGAAGCCAGGCGGGCAGTCCGGCGGAATGGGAGAGCAACTGACGAACCGTCAGCGGCTCAATGCGGTCCCTGAACCCAAGCTGCTCCCGCCGATCCTGATCAAGGTCCAGGTGTTGAAGCGCCAGCGGCGCCGTCACCAGGGGCTTGGTCAGGGAGGCGAGATCGAAAAAAGGCATTCCTGGGGCGACTACTGCAGTGCTTCGAGGCTCTTGGCCACGGCCCTCTGCACCTGCTCCGCCACCCGCATGGCTTCGAAGGCATCGGACCAGCTCACGGTTTCGCCGGTTTCTCCCAGGCAGGCGGTGTAAAAGGCTTCCAGCTCGAGTTTTAGGGGCTCATCTTGCACGATGTCCACCACTTCCGGAACCACCTCGGGGCCATTGGTGCCGGCCACTAGCCGCAGCACTTCCAGCTTCTGGGTGGCGAAATCCAAGCTGGCGTAGGCGTTTTCGCCAAAGGCCCGGAAGGTGCGCTCTTTCTTGCGCGCCACTCGGCTGGCGGTGACCGTGGCAAAACCACCGCCCTCAAAGCTCAAGCGCGCGTTAACCAGGTCTGCATATTTGGTGAGCACGGGCACGCCCACGGCTTCCACGCTGGTGACGGGCTTGCCCCAAAGGGCCAGCAACAGATCCAGGTCGTGGATCATCACGTCCATGATCACGTCCACTTCCATGCTGCGCATGGGAAAGGGTGACACGCGGGTGGCCTCGGCAAACCGGGGCTTGAAGCCCAGGCGACGCAGCGCCTGCACGGCGGGATTGAAGCGCTCCAGATGGCCCACTGCAGCCACCAGTTTGGGATTGATCGCCTGGGCCTGGCGCAGCGCCTGGAGAAGCGCCTCGCCCTCAGGCAGGGACGCCGCCAGGGGTTTTTCCATGATCACGTGCTTGCCCGCAGCCAGCACTTCCACGCCGATGCCGTGATGGAAACCCGTGGGCGCGGCAATCTGCACCGCATCCACCTTCGGCAGCACTTCGGTCAGGGTAGCCGCCCAACTGGTCCCGAATTTTTCGGCAATCTCACGACCCCGCGCTTCGCTGGGATCCACCACCGCCACAAGTTCCACACGCTCGGAGGCCGCCGCGATGCGGGCATGATGCTGCCCCAGACTCCCCACTCCTGAAACGGCGACCCGCAGCTTGCTCATGGCAACTCCTTGAAAGGTGGCTTGGTTCAGGCGTCGACCAAGGCCGCGCCGCAGATCAGGCTAGCCAATTCGCCCCCAATTGGCCAAGAAACACCGGTTCGGTGCATGATTAAGAGGCAAACATCACAATAGGAGGCATCCGTGCGTCAGGCCCTCTCCCTTCCGGTTCTCTCGCTGATTCTGGCCTCTGGCGCCCTCTGGGGCGCCCCCTCCACCAAAGGGAAGCCGGAATCCACCTCCAAGATGAAGGCCGAGACCTTTGAGGGTTTGGCCTTCCGCAACATTGGCCCGGCCATCACCTCGGGCCGAGTGGGTGATATCGCGGTGCATCCGGTCCACCCCGATACCTGGTACGTGGTGGTGGCGTCGGGCGGGCTGTGGAAAACCACCAACGCCGGGACTACCTGGACGCCCCTCTTCGATGGCGAGGGCTCCTATTCCCTGGGCTGCATCACCCTGGATCCGAAGAACCCCTTGGTGATCTGGCTCGGCACCGGCGAGAACAACAGCCAACGCTCCGTGGGCTATGGGGATGGCGTCTACAAATCCATGGATGGTGGCAAGAACTGGAAAAACATGGGGCTGAAAACCTCGGAGCACATTGCGAAGATCCTGGTGGATCCGCGCGATTCCAAGGTGGTGTACGTGGCGGCCCAAGGGCCACTTTGGAATTCAGGCGGCGAGCGCGGGCTCTACAAAACCACCGATGGTGGGGAAACCTGGAAGGCCGTGCTCACGGTTTCTGAAAACACCGGTGTGACCGACGTGGTGATGGACCCCCGGAACCCCGATGTGCTGTTGGCGGCCACCTATCAGCGCCGCCGACATGTGTGGACCCTCGTCGATGGCGGCCCGGAAAGCGGCCTCCAGCGCTCCACCGATGGCGGCAAAACCTGGCAGAAGATCACCGAAGGCCTGCCCAAAGAGGAAATGGGCCGCATCGGCCTCGCCTTCGCGCCCACCCGCCCCAACACGATCTACGCCGTGGTGGAAGCCGCCAACAAGGGGGGCGGTTTCTACCGGTCGGAGGACGGCGGCCTCACCTGGGACAAGCGTTCTAATCATGTCTCAGGCAGCCCGCAGTACTACCAGGAACTGGTGGTGGATCCGGTGAATGCCGACCGGGTCTATTCCATGGATACCTACATGCAGGTGAGCCAGGATGGCGGCAAGACTTTCCAAAAGGTGGGCGAAAAGCTCAAGCACGTGGACAACCACGCCCTGTGGATTGACCCCGCCAATACGGATCATCTTGTGGCCGGTTGCGATGGCGGCGTGTACGAAAGCCGCGACCGGGGCACCATCTGGGAGTTCAAGCCCAACCTACCCGTGGCCCAGTTCTACCGAGTGGCCACCGATAATGCCAAGCCCTTCTACAACGTCTATGCAGGAACCCAGGACAACAACAGCCTGGGCGGCCCAAGTCGCACCCGCACTAAGGAAGGCATCGCCAATCAGGATTGGTTCTTTACCCAGGGTGGCGACGGGTTCTTCTCCCGGGTGGATCCCACCGATCCCAACACGGTTTACGCCGAGGCGCAGCACGGCGATCTCATCCGCTTCGATCGCAAGACCGGCGAAGCCGTAGATATTCAGCCCCAACCAGCGCCTGGCGAGGACCCACTCAAGTGGAATTGGGATTCACCCTTGATTATCAGCCCCCATGCCTCCAAGCGGTTGTACTTCGCCGCCCAGAAGCTTTTCCGCAGCGATGACCGCGGTGATTCCTGGAAGCTGGTTAGCCCGGATCTCACCCGCAAGCTCGATCGCAACAAACTGCCCGTGATGGGTAAGCAGTGGAGCATCGATGCGGTGGCGCGGCACACCTCCACCTCGGTCTTCGGCAACATTGTCGCCTTGGCGGAATCCCCCAAGGTCGAGGGCCTGCTTTACGTGGGCACCGACGATGGCCTGCTCCAGGTTAGTGAAAATGCGGGCGGAGATTGGCGGCGGGTGGAGAAGTTCGCGGGCATCCCGGACATGACCTACGTCTCCCATGTGGAAGCGTCCCGCCACCAGGCGGATCTTATTTACGTCACCTTCGATAACCACAAGATGGGTGACTTCAAACCCTATGTGCTCAAGAGCCGGGACCGGGGGCGAACCTTTGAAAACATCGCCGGTGATCTGCCCGAGCGCGGTTCCGTTTGCACGGTGATCGAAGATCCCAGCCGCCCTGGCTTGCTTTTCGCGGGCACGGAATTTGGGGCCTTTTTCACCCTCGATGACGGCAAGCACTGGGTTCAACTCAAGGGTGGAATGCCCACCATTCCGGTCAAGGACCTGGAAATCCAGGCACGGGAAGGTGATCTCGTGGCGGCCACCTTTGGTCGTGGCATCGCGATCCTGGACGACCTCACGCCCCTTCGCACCCTCACACCCGAATTGCTGGAGAAGGATGGGGTTCTGTTTCCAGTGAAGAGGAGCGACCTCTTCATTCAGACCGGCCAGGGAGGCTCCCTGGGTGCCTCCTTCTTCACCGCCCCCAATCCACCCTTCGGGGCCGTGTTCACCTACTATCTGCGCGAGGAAGCCAAGACCCTCGCCAAGGTGCGACGCGCTGCGGAGAAAGATATTCCTTCCCCCCCTATTCCCACTTGGGAAGCGCTCAAGGCCGAGGCCTTGGACGAGGCACCCTCCGTCATACTGACCGTGACCGATGATTCGGGCCAGCCTGTGCGACGGGTTGAAGGACCCGCCAAGGCAGGTATGCAACGGGTGGCCTGGGATCTGCGGTACCCATCTCCCGAACCCGTCTCCCTCAAAACCCAGGAGCGGGATCCCTGGGACAATGAACCCGTGGGCCCCTTGGTTGCGCCAGGGACCTACCGGGTTGCCTTGGCCCTGCAAGCCCATGGGAAAACCGTGCCCTTGGGTGACCCGCAATCCTTCCAGGTGGCGCCCCTGGGCGCGGAGGCCTTCACCCCTGACCTGCAGCGTTTCCATCAGGAGGTGGCGCGCCTGCAACGTGCCGTGACCGGCAGCAGCCAGGTCATCGAAGAAACGGAACAACGGCTCAAGCACCTTCGCAAGGCAATACTGGAAACGCCCCGTTCAGCGCCGGAATGGAATGAGCGCTTGCAGGCCCTGACGGCTCGCTTGGCTGACCTTAAAGCAGAATTGGATGGCGATCCTGTGAAAGCCAGGTACCAGGCCGCTACCCTTCCAGCCATCGCGGATCGTCTATCCCGCCTGGTGAATGCGGCCTGGCAAGTCACCACAGCCCCCACCACCACCCAGCGTCAGGCCTATCAGCTGGCCGCCAATGCTTTCGAGGCTTTCCTTCCCAAGCTCAGGACGCTGGTTCAACAGGATCTGAAAACACTGGAAGAAACCATGGAGCACAACGGAGCCCCCTGGACGCCAGGGCGACTCCCGTCCTGGACAAAGTAGGCACAGGCCACCCACACCACCGCAGAGCCCAGCCCTGCGGTGGTGTCAGGGGCGTATCGTCTTGATAAATTCCGCCAAAGCGATGGGGTACAGCCGCATCTCTTGTTCGTAAACCCTTTGCTGGAGACGTTCCGGCGTGTCATCGGGTAGAACCGGCACGCGGCCTTCGGCAAGGCGTTGGCCATGGTCATAGACGTTATCCACGAGGTGGATGGTGCAACCGGATTCCTGAACGCCTGCGGCCAGGACAGCCCGGTGCACATGCATGCCGTACATGCCGGGGCCGCCAAAGTCCGGCAGCAATCCAGGGTGGATGTTCAGGATGCGGCCCTCCCAAACGGGCGGAATCACCAGTTTTTTAAGCCACCCGCACAGACAGATCAGGATGGCTCCGGCGGCCTCAACCTGTTCGAGACATGCCACCGAGTATGCTGCATCGTCCTCGAAGTCATTTCGCGAAAGGGCCACCACCGGTAAACCCGCGGATTGCAGGCGGGGAATCCCCAGGGCCTTGGGGTTGCTGCAAATGGCCAGCACAGGTTCCGCCAGCACCCTGCCCTCTTGGCAGGCCTTCATCAAATTGAGCGCGTTGCCGCCGGTCCCGGAAATAAAAAAGGCAATTTTTGGCATGGGATCAGAGGTCCGCGAGAAAGTCGGACGGGGCCATCCCCGTGCGGGCCAGGAATTGTTCACCGAGGCTCGGGACGCCCGAACTGGGCTCATCAAGGTACAGAGATTCAAGACGGTGCATGGGATAAAACCGGCTGGATAACGCGACCATCTCCACTTCCCCTTTGCGCACGAGGCCCATGATCTCTTCCCAGGGGCTCACATCCACCCCCCGCAAGGCAATGCCCGCCGCTTCCAGACCCAACAGGCGGCCCCAGAGACGCTCCCTGGGTTCCCGCAGCAACACCACCACCAGTTGGCCCCGTTCAAAGGGGAGTGCAAGGCTCATAACGACTCCAGGATCCCAGTCATTATCCCTCGCTTTGCAGGGCGCTGCTCGTCGTATGATGAGCAACGCAGCTCCGTGGCTGCAGGAGGCGTTCGTGGACTGCACGACTCAAATCGAAGGCAACAAGGGCATCGTAAAGCTCAACGGCCGTTTTACCTTCGACGCCGCAGCACCCTTCAAGATCTATACCAATGCGGTGCTATCCGATCCAAAGATCGCTGAACTCCATCTGGATTTCAGCGAGGTGACCTATATGGAATCCAGCGCCCTCGGAGTGCTGCTCCTGCTCCGGGAAAAAGCAGAAATCAAGGGTGTCAAGGTGGTGCTCCTCAAGCCCATCCCTGCGGTTCAGGCCACCCTGGATGTGGTGCGATTCGGCAAGATTTTCGAAATTCGAGGCTGAGGGCTGTGCCGGAACCGATTCCCATTGCTGCGGGCGTGCAGGTTCCAGCCGAAGCCATCAGCGTGAAGGCAGTACGTTCGGGCGGCCCCGGTGGCCAGAACGTGAACAAAGTCTCCTCCAAGATCGAGCTGAGAATCCAATTGGAAGCCATTCAGGGCTTGACTCCGGAAGCCCTGGTGCGGCTGCGCCACGCGGTCCGCAATCGCCTGGATGGGGAGGGCCGCTGGATGATCATCAGCGAAAAGACCCGCGACCAGGCCAAGAACCTGGAGGACGCCCGCGCCAAGGCGGTGCAAGTCATCGCCGCTGCCATGGTGCCGCCCACACCGCGACACGCAACCCGACCCACGCGGGGCTCCAAACTCCGCCGGCTGGATGACAAGCGTCAAGCCGGGGAGAAGAAGCGCCAGCGGGGCGGCAAGGATTTTGACTAACTACATTTCCAGGTAGGTGTGCAGCTTACGCTGCTCGGAAAGCAGTGCTTTCAGAGCTTCCGAAGCATCGCTGTCGCCGCGTTTCACCTTGCGCGTTGGCCCTTCGATGAGCTGATCGGGATCGTAGTGAACGCTGCGCAGCACATCATCGATGGTCTGGGCGGGCACGATCTGCTGAATGCGGAAATCCTCGTCCTCATTGACGATCACATGGGCCTCGTTGGGAGTACCAAAGAGATTGTGGCGCATGCCAAGCGTGTCCTGATAGGCACCGGTAAGGAAGAAGGCGATGTAGTAGGGCTCCCCTGGGCGCGGCTCATGCATGGGGATTTCGTCCCGCACATCCTTGAGGTCGATGAACTTGTCCACCTTGCCATCGCTGTCGCAGGTGATATCGCAGAAGGTCGTGGAAAGGGTTGGCTTTTCCTTGAGCCGATGCACCGGCATGGCGGGAAAGAGCTGGTCGATGGCCCAGTGATCCGGCAGGGTCTGAAACACGCTGAAGTTGGCGATGAGCTTATCGGCCAGGCTCTTGTTGAGGTCCTGAAATTCTTCAGGAATGTACTTCAGAGATTTGTAGCTGAGAATCCGGGAGAGCTTGCGACACACTTCCCAGAAAATCGTTTCGCCCTTGGAGCGGTCCTCCAGGCTCAGGTAGCCCAGGTTGAACAGGGTCAGCAATTCATCCTTCTGGGTAATGGCGTCGTGGTACATCTCCGAGAAGTTCTTCACGGAAATCGCATCCCGCGTGTAGGCAAGATCCTTCAGGATCTGTGGTTCCTTGCCGGTCAGCTCCACGGTGTACTTCGAATAGGTGGTATCGATGAGGCCGATGATGTCGGTCACCACCACCTGATGGAAGGCCACAATGGCGCGGCCCGATTCGCTGAGCAGGTTGGGCAAGGGCACCTGTTCCTGGGTGCAGATGTCCTTGGTGGTCCACACCACATCGGAGGCGTATTCCTGCACGGTGTAGTTCATGGAGCTGCTGAAGGTGGTGCGGCTGCCGTCGTAGTCCACGCCCAAACCGCCGCCCACATTGAGGTATTGCAGTGGCACGCCCATCTTCCGGAGCTTGGCGTAAAGGCGCGTTGCTTCCTTCAGCGCCGCCTTCACCCGACGAATATCGGTGATCTGGCTACCCAGGTGGAAATGCAGTTCGATGATGCTATCGAGCATGCCGCGCTTGGATAGCACTTCGATGGCATCCAGGATTTCGCGGGTGGTGAGGCCGAATTTGGCGTGATCCCCGGCGCTGGATTCCCACTTGCCTGCCCCCGGCGCGCTGAGCTTGGCGCGCAGGCCAATGAGCGGTTCCACCTTCAGTTCCTTGGCCACCTTTAGAATCAAGGGCAGCTCAGTCATTTTCTCCACAGTGATCAGAACATTGCGTCCGGCCTTCTTGGCGAGCAAGGCCATGCGGATGAAACTTTCGTCCTTGTACCCATTGCACAGAATCAGAGCCTCGGCGTGGAGGTTCATGGACAGCGCGATCATGAGTTCAGGTTTGGAACCTGCTTCCAAGCCGTAGCGATACTTGTAGCCGGTCTTCACGATCTGATCGACCACCTCTTTCATCTGGTTGGTCTTGACCGGAAACACGCCCTGGTAGTCACCGTCGTAATCGGATTCCTTGATGGCCTTGCGGAAGGCTTCGTTGATCTCCTGCACGCGGTTGGCCAGGATCTGCGGAAAACGCAGGATCAGGGGCGTGTGCACGCCCTTCTTGCGCAAGTGCTGGATGATTTCGTAGACATCCACGCAAAGATTTTCGTCCTGGGTGGGATAGACCTCGAGATGCCCCTTGCTGTTGATTCCGAAATAGCCATCCCCCCATTCCTTCACTCCATAGAGTTCAGATGCATCTTGGATCGTGAAGGGTTTCATGGCCATCGAGGGGCTCTCCAGTATTTCGGCTGAAGCCTCGTTATAAGGAAAAGCGCGCCGTTAATCCAATGAAATATGTGAAACGGCGTCACAACGGTCCAACACGCGGCGCAAGGTGGCAATCCAATGCCGATGCCTGACTCGCCGCAGGGCCTTCCCGCGCGTGAGTTTTTGCCATTGGGCCGTGCCTCTGGGAAGTTCCGAGGCAGCCAGCGTGTGCAGAGGACTCGCCCCACCCCAGAGTTCCGCATCGCCCCATACTGGGGCTCGATTCCAGGGGCAGACCTCCTGACAGCGATCACAGCCAGCCACCCATTGCGTTTGTCTCATGGCATCGAGTACCACCGCGGGTGGCTCACGCTCTGTTTCCAGGTTGTAGGTGGTGAGGCAAAGCTTGGGTTCCAGGTGGAATGGGCTCAAGGCACCAGTGGGGCAAGCATCCACGCAGGCAGTACACCTTCCACACCGATTACCTTGGAATGGCTGGTCGAGCGCCACCTCGATGTCCAGCAGAAGCACCCCAAGAAACCCCCAACTGCCACCCTTCCCTGCGATCAGGAGCGTGTGCTTGCCCTGCCAGCCCAAGCCTGCCCGAACCGCGAGTTGCCGCTCGAGAATGGGCGCTGTGTCGACACACACCCGGCCTCTGAGGTCTGGCAGGCGTTCCTGTGCCCGGGCCAGCAGCAGCTTCAGACGCCCCTTCATCACCCCGTGGTAGTCCGGGCCCCAGAGATAACGGCTGAGTTTCAAACTCCCAAGAGCGCTGCCGGGAATGGCATTCGGCCGAGCATAGGGAAAGAATCCCACCAGAGCGGTCTTGGCTCCTTCAAGCCAGCGGGCGGGCTCCAGGCTGTCGGCATGATCCAGGTAGGGAAATAGCTCCCGCCCTCCGTCGTCGAGCCAGGCCCTGCGTCGGGTGGCTTCGTCCTGGAAGGGTTCGCAGTTGGTAAACCCGATGTAATGGAAGCCCAGAGCCAGGGCTTCCTCCCGGAGCCAACGCTTGATATCGAATGATTCCGCACCCAAAGGCAATTAGACTCCTAAACTGTTGGTATCCCACGTTTCCACTGAAGCCCCCTCCTGCGGATCCACGGAGTTGCCATGGACATCCTGACCTTAGAGCTCTTCGATGTCACGGTCTCCCAGGCCCTGCTGAAAGTTCGAAGCGCCCTGGAGCGGCACCCTGCTTTGCCTCTTCGGATCCTGGTGGATGCCGATGAGATGCTGCGCAATAACCTGCAGCGGTTTCTGGAGCGCCAGGGTCGACCGGCCGAGGCACGGGCCATGGAGGGCCACTGGCAGCTGGATGTGCCCGCTGGCAGCCCCCTTGCGGTCCTGCCAGCCCCCATCGTGGAAAGGCAAGCAGAGGTAGCCCCATCACACCGCCCGGTGCTGGTCCTGCGCAGTGCCTTTACGCCCGGGGACCGGGCCCTGGGTCGCCAGCTGCTCCTGGGCGTATTAGGCAGCCTGGAAAAGGGAACGCCTTGGGTGCTATTGGCCCATGATGCTCTTGAGCTTTTGGATGATCCCCTCGCCCTCGAGTGCCTAAAGGGCCTTCAAAGCCGTGGTATTCCCATCCACCTGTCCAAGGCCAGCCAAACCTATCTGGGACGATTCGAACCGGCCTTTTTGCCAATGGACGATGCCCAATGGCAATCCATGCTGGGCAAAGGGGAACTCACGGTTCTCTAGCTGGTAGGCTGGAGTCCTGACTGTGTCCTCAATTCCAAGGTCCCGCAAACCATGAACCTACCGAACTACCTGACCTTCGCCCGGATCCTGATGGTACCCATCCTAGTGGTGGTGCTAATGACACGCGTGCAGCACCACCAGATCATCGGTGCACTGGTGTTCTGGGCCGCCTCCATCACTGATTTCTATGATGGCTATTTCGCCCGGAAATACCGTCAGGTCACGGTTCTGGGCAAACTGCTGGATCCCTTGGCCGACAAGCTGCTGATTTCGGCCGCGCTGATTTCGTTGATCGAACTGGACAAAACCCCCGCCTGGATGGCCTTCATCATCCTCGCCCGGGAAATGGCCATCACGGGTCTGCGTGGCTTGGCCAGCGAAGAGGGCATCACCATCGCGGCGGACTGGATGGGCAAATGGAAACTGGGCGCCCAGATCGCGGCCATTTCTTGCTTAATTTTCGGTCCCGTGCTCGATGGCTGGCTGCATCTTTGGACAGGGCTTCCCATCTTCCATCAATGGAGTGTGGCCATGTTCTTCCGGGGTGCCTTGCATGCTACCGACCCCTGGGGCCTGTTTGTGGGCCTTGGTCAGATCTTGATGTGGGTGGCGCTGATCCTGGCGATCTGGAGTGCCATTCAGTATTTCCGAGCTTTCTGGCTGAAGGTGGGTGATCGCATCATGCAGGGCACCAGCCGCCTGACCGGCGACGCAAACGCCGAACGCGCTGATAAGGGTCAATGATGTTGCGGAAATACCTCCTCGCTGGCCTGGTTACGCTGCTCCCCTTGGTGGTAACGCTCTGGCTGTTGAAGGTCATTTTTTCCAGCCTGATTGATATCTTCCGGATTCCCTTCACCTGGGTTGCCCATGTCGTAAATCTGCCCGTGCCACCCATCTGGATGCTGGCGCTGATTTCCGCCACGGCCACCCTGTTGCTGCTGTTGCTGGTGGGCCTGCTGGTGGGGAACTTCCTGGGACGGCAGGTGCTGGCCTGGACCGATGAACTCATGCTCATGATTCCTGGTGTAAAGGGCATCTACGGCGCCACCAAACAAGTCCTCGGAGCCATTCAAAGTGGCCAGGGCGGTAGTTTCAAGGAAGTGGTGCTCGTGGAGTGGCCCCATCCAGGCTCCGTGACCCTGGGTTTTCTTGCCCGACGCGATTGCAGTTGGGCGGTCAAGGGTGGCGAGACCATGGTGGCCGTCTACATTCCCACCGCCCCCAACCCAACCTCCGGGTACGTGGTGATGCTGGAAGAAACCAAAGTTCGCCCGGTGGACATCAGCCCTGAGCAAGCGTTCACCTGGGCCGTAAGTGGCGGTGTGGTGGCGCCAAATATCCGCACCAGCACCTCGAGTGACCTCCCATGAAAACCCTCAAAGGCAAGGTAATCCTGGTTACGGGTGCTGGCAGCGGCATTGGGCGCACGGCCGCACGATTGTTTGCCGCCAAGGGCGCCCAACTCGTTCTGGCTGGGCGCCGTCTGGAAGCCCTGGTGGAAACCTTGCCCAACGCCCTGCATTTTGCGTTGGATCATTCGGATGAATTCGCCGTGGCCTCCTTCGCCAAGGAATGCCCCGCCTTGGATGGCATGTTTCTCGGAGCCGGGCAACTGGTAACGGGTGGCGTCGAATCCACCTCCATCCACGATTTCGATGTCATGATCCAGGCCAACCTGCGCGGCCCCTGGCTCCTGTGTCACCACCTCGGCCCGCGCCTCAAGAAGGGCGCCAGTGTGGTGCTGGTGGGTTCCAACATCGCCCTGCGGGCCATTCCAGACTCCGCCGCCTATTCGGTGGCCAAGGCCGGTGTGCACATGCTCGCCCAAGTGTTGGCACTGGAATGGGCCCCCCGGCGCATCCGCTGCAATGCCATCGCCCCTGGTCCCGTTTACACCGCCATGCTTGAAGCCCGGCTGCGCAAGAGTTCAGACCCCGATGGGGATCTGACGAAGCTTTCCCAGGTGAACCCCCTCCAGCGCCTGGGGCGCGAGGAGGAGGTTGCCAGTCTGGCGGCCCATCTGCTGTCCACGGAAAGTGCCTGGACCACCGGTGCCGTAATCCCCATTGATGGCGGGGCCGCCGCGGTTTACTAGGCCAGACCCAATTTTTTGAAGGTCCGTTTCTTGCCGTCCTCCACGGCGGGCTGGTCGAAGGGATCCAGTTCCATCGCAAAGCCCGTGAGACCGACGATGAGTTGCCAGGCCATCATGAATTCGCCCAGCATGGCTTCGCTCACCGCGGGCAGCTGCCAGTGCGCCACCGGCACACCCGCGCCCTGGAGGGCTTCCATGGTGCCTTCGGCCTGGGCCTGGAGAATCTGGGAGCCCTGCAATTCCGCCAGCTTGGGGTACGGGCAACCTGGGGGAACCTGCAAGGTTTCCGGCTGGGTGGGTTCATCCACCGTCAGCACAATCACCCCGAGGTTGCGGGGCCCTGCCATCCAGCGCTGCAATTGGCTGTGCTGATCGATGGGACCCACGCTGCGAATGGGAGTGACTCCCCGGCGGGTGCCATCCTTGGCGATCTTCCCGAGGCTTTCCGCCACCAGTTGCACCCACCAGGCCGTGAGGGTTTCGAGCCTCAGGCTGTACGGAATAAGCACCCATTCGGTGATGCCCTTTAGATAACCATCGTGCAAGGTTTCCACCATGTTCCAGATGCGATCGTTCCAGGGGCCGGTGTTGCCTTTGAGTTCCTTCACCACGGCACGGCCGCCCTCTAGGAATGCACTGGCATCCCGGCCCATCCAGGACAACGGCAGCGTCCCCACGGGCGTGAAGGCGGAATAGCGGCCACCCACATTCACGGGGATGGGCAGGATCGGGTAGTCTTCGCTCCGGGCCCATTTGGCCAAGGGATTTTGGTCGTCCTGGGTGATGACAATGGGTGGCCGTTCCAGATGAGACCAGCCTGGCAGGGCCCGCAGGCGGCTGATCCAGGTCCACAATTCCAACGTATTGCCACTCTTGGAAACAAACACGGCCTGGTCGTCGGGACGCAGTTCCAACGCCAATGGCTCGGGTGACGCCAACGGTGTCCAGGCACGCTGGGCCTGTTCGCAGGCCAGCCCGCGCACGAGGGTTTCGGAAGGCAGCAGCGACCCTCCGATCCCGCACCAGAGCAGCCGAGAAGCCGCAGGTATGGGCGGCAAGGGCACGTGGATCGGCGCGCACCAGCCGGTGGTGGGATGGGCTTCGAGAGCCTGCCAAAGCAGATCGCGGTTCATGATTCGCCTCCTCAGTCGGTATGGTTTGACAGGAATAGCATCATCCTACCAAGCCTTGGTACAGCTCCAGATAGCCCTTGGCCGAAGCCCGCCAGCTGAAGTCCTGCTTCATGCCGGTCACCTGGACCTTTTCCCAGTCTTTGGCACGATGGGTGAAGAAAGCACAGGCGCGATCCAAGGTCTGTCCAAGGGCCTCGGCGGTTGCCTCCTCAAACACAAATCCGGTGGCCTTGCCCTCATCCATGGATGTGGTGTTGACATCCACCACCGTATCCGCCAACCCTCCGGTCCGTCGCACCAACGGCAGAGTTCCGTAAGCCAGCGCATAGAGCTGAGTCAACCCGCAGGGTTCGAAACGACTTGGCACCATCAACACATCCGCCCCCGCCAGGATTCGATGAGCCAGGGCCTCGTCGTAACCAATTCGACAGGCCACCCGACCTCGGTGATGGTGGGCTGCGGCATGGAAGCCAGCTTCAAGGGCCGGGTCGCCCGCACCCAGCAGGGCGAGTTGTGCGCCCAAGCCCACCAGGTGTTCCACATTGGCCAGGATCAGATCCAGGCCTTTCTGGGTGGCGAGGCGGCTTACAACCGCGAACAAGGGTGCCTCGGCGGCCTCCACCAAATGGAATTCCTGCTGGAGGCGATTCTTGCAAACCATTTTTCCCGAGCGATGTTGGGCGCTGTAATGGGTGGGCAGATGGGGACTGGCCGAAGGGCTCCAGACGTGGCCATCGACACCATTCAGGATGCCCACCAGATCCTGGCGCCGGTGATGAAGCAACCCATCCAAGCCGCAGCCCAATTCCACGCCTTGGATTTCCTGGGCATAGGTTGGGCTCACGGTGGTTAACCGATCCGCAAATTGGAGGCCACCCTTCAAAAAGTTCACCAGGCCGTGAAACTCGACCCCGGCCATCTGGAAAGCCTCATCCGGCAGCGCCAATCGGGACAGCACCTCACGGCTGTAGAGGCCTTGATAGGCAAGGTTATGGACGGTCATCACCGTGGCGGGCCGCACGCCGCCCCAATAGTGCAGATAGGCCGGTGCCAGTCCCGTTTGCCAGTCGTGGCAGTGGAGGATCTCCGGCTTCCAGTGGTGGGAATCCCCATGTTTGGCCAACCACGCGGCGCCAAGAGAAAGGGCTCCGAACCGCACTTCGCTATCGCCGGCATCCTCATAGGGGCTGCCTGGACGATCGAATAAATACGGTGCATCCAGCAGGTAGATCGGCACACCTTCAGGAGTTCGATCCAGCAGAAACCGTGCGCTGCCCGTACCCAGGAGATCGCCGATTTCACCAACGACGGACGCGGCAGGGAAAACCTTTTTCAGCGCCGGATAGGCGGGCAGCAGTAATCGGGCTTTTATGCCCAGGCTGCGCTGGGCCTGGGGTAACGCGCCTAGCACATCGCCCAGCCCCCCAACTTTGACCCAGGGAAAGAGTTCGGCGGCGGCATGGAGGACTCGCATGCCACTACGATACCAAGCGATCCACCATCCGTTGTGAAACCAGGGTGACGCCGTTGGCGGTACGGTGGAAACGCCGTGCGTCCGCTTCCGAATCCTCGCCCACCACCAAGCCAGGGGGAATGCGGGTTCCGCGCGCCACCACGGCCCGCCGAAGCCGTGCCCCGCCCCCAATGTCGGCATTGGGCAGCACGATGCTCTCGATCAAATGGGCATGGGAATGCACCACCACCTGGGAAAACAACAGCGATTGATACACGGTGGCCCCAGAAACGATGCACCCACCGCTGACGACGCTGGCGATGGCCAAGCCGTTTCGGTGAGGGCCGCTATGCACGAACTTGGCTCCGGGAAGCTGCTGCTGGTGAGTAAAAATAGGCCAATCGGTGTCATAAAGGTTGAGAGCTGGATCCACGTAGGTGAGATCCATGTTCGCTTCAAAATAGGCATCTACCGTCCCCACATCCCGCCAATAGGGCGGTTTGTCCAGATTGGGAATGCAGCTTTTCTCGAATTGGTGGGCATTGACCTTGGCCCGAGAGATCAAATAGGGAATCAGGTCTTTCCCAAAATCATGAGTGGAGTTGGCGTCTTCCGAATCCCGCAGCAGCTCCCGATACAGGAAATCGGCCTTAAACAGATAGATCCCCATGGATGCAAGGCAAACACCCGGCTTGCCTGGAATGCAGGGGGGGTCCTCCGGCTTTTCCAGGAAGGACACGATGCGCCCTTCGACATCCACCTGGGCCACCCCGAAATCCCGGGCCATGGCCTGGGGAACTTCCAGACAGGCCACCGTCAGATCCGATTCCATGCGCAGGTGATCTTCCAGAAACAATCGATAATCCATCTTGTAAACGTGATCCCCGGCCAGGATCAGGACGTTTTCTGGATCGTGGTCTCGGATATTGGGGATGTTCTGGAACACGGCATCCGCCGTGCCGGCGTACCAAAGATCCCGCTCCAGCACCTGCTGGGCAGGCAGCACATGGACAAACTCATCGAGGCTGGCGGGTAGGAAATTCCAACCAAATTGAAGATGTTCCAACAGCCGATGGGAATTGTATTGGGTGAGCACCACGATGCGCCGAAAGGCGGAATTGACGCAGTTCGACATGGCAAAGTCGATGATCCGGTACTTGCCGCCAAAATCCAGGCCGGGCTTGGACAGTTCCCGGGTCAAATCCATGAGTCGGGTGCCGCGTCCACCAGCCAGGACGACCGCCACCGTGTACTTCGGCGCATGGCAGATATCCCGGACCGAAAGGTGCATCGCGACTCCTGCGCAAATGACCAGATTGCCAAAGGGAACGCTGTGCATCCCAGGAAAGGGATCGGATTACGGAGAGTCGAACATGAATTTTAACAAGTATGGTAGTTTGCTGGCATGTCGCCTCGAAAACCCGCGCATTCCCGACCCGAAAAGGACCACGCCCGTGTGCTCATCGACGCTTTTCACGAAGCGATCCTGATCCACGATCCAGAAACGGGAACGATCCTCGACGCCAACGTGGCTGCCTGCACCCTTTATGGCCATTCACGGGAAAAGCTCATGGCCCTCAAGATGGGCGACCTGAGCGTTGGCATCGCTCCCTGCACCCACGAAGATGCGCTGATGTGGATGCGCAAGGCCACCGACGGCTCACCGCAGTCCTTTGAGTGGCTGGCCCAGAATCACAAGGGCCGCATTTTCTGGGTGGAAATCAATCTTCATCTGGCCGTGCTCGATGGTGTCCCCCGCATATTGGCCACGGTGCGTGATATCGGTGACCGCAAGCGCCTTGAGTCCGAGCACAAGGCCCGCCTGAAACACGCAGAAGCAGAGAATTCCGTGTTGCTGGACCTCGCGGAGGCAGGATCGGATTTCCAGCAGGCTTTGAATCTCATCGCCCGACATCTGGCCACCGACATCGGCGATCTGGCCGTGGTGGAACTCCTGGATGACGAAGGTCGATTGCACCCCCGGGCTGTGAACCAGCCCTACCTCGATGGCGCTGACCTGCTCCCGCAGATGACGGCCTTGGCCACCGCAACCCCCATCGATTCCGCCCCGGCCCGGGTGGCCCTTTCTGGACAGCCCTTCCGATTGGAAGATGCTTCGGGCGCCAAGATCCGCGCCGAACTGCGCGAGGAATTTCATCCTTTCCTGTGGCGTTACAACGTTCACAGCCTGCTCGTGGTGCCGCTGCGCTCCCACGGTACGCCCTTGGGCACGTTGACCCTCGCCAAGGGTTCTGCCAGCCGCGCCTATTCAGCCGATGACCAAACCATGCTCCAGAATCTCGCGGACCGCGCGGGACTCAGTTTGACCAACGCCAAATTGTTCAGCGAAAACCTCGAACAGGCCCAGCAGCTGCGGGAAGCCAATGTGGAACTGGAGGCCCGGGTGGCGGCCCGCACCGCCGAACTGGAGACGGTCAACCTGCTCCTGAAACAGATGGCAGTGGAAGATACCCTCACCGGGTTGGCCAACCGTCGACGCTTCAACGAGGTCATGGATGAGGAGATCCGCCGAGCGCGCCGCAATGGAGATGTGTTTTCCCTCCTCATGTGCGACGTGGATTTCTTCAAACGGTATAACGATCACTATGGCCACCAGGGTGGCGATGATTGCCTGAGGGTGGTGGGCGAAGTGATGCGCGACGTCTTCCAGCGCGCTGGCGAAGTCCCGGCCCGCTATGGTGGCGAAGAATTCGCGGTGATCCTGCCCGGCCTGGGCGAGCCCCATGCCAGCCGAGCCGCCCAGAAACTGCTGAAAGCCCTGGCAGCGCGCGCCCTGCCCCACGCTGCCTCCGAAGTCGCTCCCCATGTTTCCTTGAGCATCGGTCTGATTTCCGCCACCGTGGGGCTGGACCGCGATGCCGATTGGTTTGTGGGACGGGCGGACGGTGCCTTGTACCAAGCCAAGAAGGAAGGCCGAAACCGGGTCTGCGTAGCTACCCAATGAACTTTTGGTTTTCTGGCAGGTACCAGATCGAATCTGGGCGATAATTTTGCTCTTCGAACTTGTGTCCCCGGAGTCTTCTATGAAAAAAGTCCTCAACATCTTCGCGATCGTGGTGGCTGCCCTGGGTTTGGCAATCGCCCTCGCCATCGCCTTCAATGCGCCTCCGGCCGAGGAACGCTTGGAAGGCTACATTTTCATTTCCAATGCCGCCGAGCGCAGCAGTGCCATGCTCAAGGCGTGGGGGATTGCCTTTGGATCGGCAGCAGCTGCCCTATTCTTCGCGGCGCTTAGCGCCATCGTCGATCGCCTGGAAGCGATTCGCGATGCCTTGAAAGCGTCCAGTAAGGCTTAGAGCTTGAACCTGATGGCCTGATTGCCCTTGATTTCCAGGGTCTGGCTGGCAGATTTGCCTTGGATGGAAATGGTGTGGCGACCCACCACGACCCGAATGGGCGAGCTGCCGTCGCTTTCAACCCCGGTGGAACGCCCATCGATCATCACCAGATCAGTGGAAGGGTGATCCACGGTAATGGCCACCACCGCAGGCAGACCGAGGGTGGTGGGCTGACCGGGCTGAATGGTTATGGATCGTTTGTCGTGGTAGAAAACACTGGGGGCGGAAACATCAATCTCATGCTTGCCCGGCGGGAAGGCAAGCTTTGAATTACCTGTGATTTCCCCCTTGTCCTTGCCATTCAGACTCACCTTGATACTGAACTCACCACTGGTTCGCAAGAATCCCGGCGCATTGGCATCCACGGTCTTGATTTCGCCCGTGGTGACGGCCTCGGCGTGGGGTCTGAGGGTATAAACCTGCGAGCCCGGAACTTCTCCTTCGTGGAAGGTGGGGTTCAAGGTGAGATCACCTTTGGAAAAGGTGATCCGATGGGGCTTGCCTTGGTTCCAATCGATGGTTAGCGGCGTGGCGCCTTCCAACGCCGTTTCATCCATCACCACCTTCGCGCCGTCGGGAATGGTGCGCAGGGTCTCCTGGGAGACCAGGGCCTTCAGTTCCAGGTTGGGAGATTTGTCACCCCCAGAGTATGCGAATTCCAAAGGTTTGAAGCCCGGCTTGTCCAGGGTTACCTTCTCGCCAGGTTTCAAGGAAAGGGGCATGGGGGTTTTGCCCACCTCAACGCCTGCCCTTATAACCTTGGCCGCGGAGGGCGTCGTTTCCAGCAGAAGTTGGGTTTCGGTGCCCCTGAAGAGGTACCATCCGACGACTCCCAGAGCTGCGGCCGCAAAGGGAATCCAGAGCCACCGGCCCATCCCTCCGGATTTGCGCATCTTCTCGGCCGGGATGTACATGGTTTCCTGGTGGGATTTCGAAAGCAGCGGCGGTTGGGCGCCTCCGGATCCGATTTTCAGGATGCCCATGATCTCCGAACGGGCATCCTGATCAAGATCCGGGGCCACATCCACCAGATCACGGAGGAAGGTTGCGCAGGATGGGTAGCGATCATCGGCGTTCTTGGCCAATACCCGAGCAAAAATGCGGTGCCAGCCCTCCGGCAGGACACCCAGGACCGGCGGTTTGACCTCGATCGGAGGCTCGTTAACGATCTTGTAAAGGATGGTGTTGATGGATGTCCCGGGAAAGGGAAGCGTTCCCGCGAGCATCTCGAACACCAGAACGCCAAAACTGAAGATGTCTGAGCGCAGGGTGGCGTGGCCTTCGCGAATCTGTTCAGGGCTTGCATAACTGGGGGTGCCCAGGAAGGTGCCGGTCTGGGTCAGGCTGGCATCCTCACGCTTGGCAATGCCGAAATCCATGAGCTTGGGTCGCCCATCTTCCGTCATCATCACGTTGCCCGGCTTGACGTCCCGGTGGACGATGCCGTGACTATGGGCGTGATCCAGCGCCGCGGCGATGCCAGCGGCGATGCGCAGCTTGGTGCCAAGCTGCATGGCCAGGGTGTCCCCGGACTTGATATAGCTGTCAAGAGCCTTGCCCGTGACGAATTCCATCGCAAGGAACGGCCCTACCTCACTGTCGCCCACATCGTAAATGGTTACGATGCCGGGGTCATTCAACACGCCGGACACCTCGGCTTCACGCTGAAACCGCGCCAGGAACTCACTGCGATCATTTTCGTTACGAATCGCATCCAGCTTCACTACCTTGATGGCCAGCTTGCGTTTGATGCGAGGGTCTTCGGCTAGGTAGACACTGCCCATGGCACCGGCGCCCAGGAGACGCTTGATCTCGTAGCGGCCGATCATCTTGGGAAGATTTTCGGATTCGTTCATATCAACTCGCTTAGCGACACTCGAATCCTATCCCGGAATGGGCTTGGAACCGGTAAAAAATCACAGGGGATTTTCCAAATAATGCTGGCAGAATAATGCATCGCTCACTATACAAGTGGGCACTATCCCAGGGGATCAATTCCACCATGGAAATCTTCAAGACGTCCATTCTCGTTGTCTACTTCAGCATCCTGGTCGTGCTGAGCGTCTACGGTGCGCATCGGCTGTACATGCTGTTGCTGTACTTCCGGCACAAGAAGGACGTGCCCCAGCCCATGGGTGGGCCTGACTACCATCCCCACGTGACGGTCCAATTGGCTGTGTTCAACGAGATGAATGTGGTTGAGCGTCTCATGGAATACGTGGTTCGCATGCGCTGGCCCAAGGAAAAGCTGGAAATCCAGATGCTGGACGATTCCACGGACGCCACTGTCACTGTTTGCCAGGCCATCTGCGATAAATACCGAGCCCTGGGCTACGACATCAGCTACATCCATCGGGACGATCGCACGGGCTTCAAGGCGGGCGCCCTGAACAACGGCTTGAAATCAGCCAAGGGCGAGTTCGTGGCCATGTTTGACGCTGACTTTCTGCCCACCGAAGATTTCCTGGAAATCGCTGTTCCGCACTTTGCCGACAACAACGTGGCCTTCATTCAGGGCTGCTGGGATCACCTGAACCGGGATTTTTCACTCCTCACCCAGGTCCAGGCCATCCTGCTCGATGGCCATTTCGTCTTTGAGCACACGGCCCGCAACCGTTCCAAGGCCTTCTTCAATTTCAGCGGCACCGCAGGCATGTGGCGCGTCAGCGCCATCGCCGATGCCGGTGGTTGGGAACACGACACCATCACGGAAGATGCCGACCTCAGCTACCGTGCTCAGCTCAAGGGTTGGAAGGGTGTCTACCTCAAGGACCTCGTGGTTCCCGCCGAACTGCCGGTGGAAGTCAATGCCTTCAAGAGCCAGCAGCATCGCTGGGCCAAGGGCAATGCCCAGGTCATCCGCAAGCTCATGGTCACCATCTGGAAGAGCAACGCCAGCCTGCACACCAAGCTGGAATGCTGGTTCCACCTCACCGCCAACTGCAATTACATGCTGATGGTGGTGCTGGCGATCATCATGGTGCCCTGCATGGTCATTCGCGCAGGAACGCCCTGGTACATGCTGCTTGCCACCGATGCGCCATTCTTCCTGCTCAACGCCGTGAGCGTGGGGCTCTACTTCGGCCTGTCCCAGCGTGAAGTGAAGAACAACAAGAACTGGACCAAGCGCCTGAAGTACGTCCCCGGCCTCATGAGCCTCGGGATCGGCCTGGGCCTGAATCAGGCCAAGGGCGTGCTGGAAGGCTTCTTCACCAACGACATCGAATTCAAGCGCACCCCCAAGCTCGGGGTGGACGAAAACGGCAAGGCAACCACCAGTCGCAAGGCCTATAAGGTGCCCAAGAGCCTCGTCACCTTCCTGGAACTTGGCTTCGCGATCTATTACTTCGCCGCCCTGCTCGGCGCGATCTGGATCCGCAAGTGGGCTTCCGTGCCCTTCCTCTGGCTGTTCTTCAGCGGTTTCGCCTACATCAGCTTCATGTCCCTCGCCAACGTGCAGATTTTCCGCCGCTTGGCCATGGATGAGCTGGAAGACCTCGAAACCGAGCACGATCTCGTTCAGTAATCACCCATGCCGCGGGTTCGGCGCCTCAGCGCGGTGGCTTTGCGCTACCAGCCTGAGGCGCCGTTCCTTGATGCCGCGCCGCGATTGGTCGCCAAAGGCCAAGGTTTGCTGGCTGAGCGAATTCTCGAGATCGCCAAGGCCAATGGCGTCCCGGTGGAGAAAAACCCGGATCTCATCGGCCTGCTGGAACCTCTGGACGTGAACCGCCTGATCCCCCCGGACCTTTTCCAGGCCGTGGCCATCCTGCTCGCGGCCCTCTACCGAGCCAACCGCCAGTGATTGACCTCCATTGTCATTCCAGTTTCAGTGACGGAACCGATGAGCCCGAGGCCCTGGCGCTCATGGGCGATGCCCAGGGCATCACGGCACTGGCACTCACCGATCACGATACCTTGGCTGGTTTACCCCGCTTCCTGGCCATGCAGCCTCGCGTATCCACCCGATTGCTGGCCGGGGTTGAGTTGAGCTGCCGCTATCTGGGGCGGGAACTCCATGTGCTTGGGCTGTTGTTCAATGCCCAGGACTCAGCCTTCCAGGCCCATATCCGCACCGTACGAGCCCGGCGCCATGCGCGCAATCTGGCGCTTGTGGCCCGACTTCAGGAATTGGGTATTGCCATCAGCCTGGAGGCCGTCCAGGCCCTTGCAACCTCGGATCTGGTGTCCCGCACCCACTTCGCCCGGTATCTCGTATCCTCGGGCGCAGTCGCAAATCCCCAGGAGGTCTACCGAAAGCTGCTGGGTGAGGGTGGATCAGCCTTTGTGCCCTTCGAGGAATTGACCCCACGGGAAGCCGCAACCTGGATCCATGCAGCAGGAGGCCTGGCCATGGTGGCCCATCCTGGCCGATTCGCAGGCGGACGTTTCATCTGGGATGAGGCGATGGCAGAACTCAAAGAGATGGGCATTGATGGTTTCGAGGCCTACTACGGGGAATACAGTCCCACCGAACAGCGGCATTTTCTGAAACTCGCCATAGACCTCGACATGCTCGCCTCCGGTGGCAGTGACTACCATGGTGGCAACAAGCCTGGCCTAAGGATGGGAACTGGGCGCGGCACCCTATGCATTCCGGATTCCATCCTGGAAACGTTGGAAAACGCCCGGGCATGATCGGTGACCCTCGCCTTCCTTGGCGGGGTTATCATGAAACCTTGCGCCAGAGGATGAAGAATGCCGAAGAAGATCCTGATCGTTGAGGATGACGCCATCAACGTGAAGTTCATGACCGTCGTCCTGACCCGAAAGGGAGGCTACGAAGTGACCGTCAGCGAGGATGTCGACGAGATCCTGAAACTGGCAGCCAGTGGAACGATTTCTGCGATTCTCATGGACATCAGCCTGTCGCGCTCCACCTACGAAGGGAAAAAAGTCGATGGCGTTTTCATCACCAAACTATTGAAGCAAAACCCAGAAACCGCCCACGTACCAGTTCTGCTCGCCACGGCCCATGCCATGTTTGGCGACCGAGAACGGTTCATGGCCGAAACGGGAGCGGAGTTCTACATCGCCAAGCCGATCCACGATCCAGACCATTTCCTGGCCGAAATCAAAAAAGCGCTCCCCGACTCATGAAGCCCCGCCCTGCGCCGCGCATCGCCTATCGCCTGGCTGTCGAGTACGATGGTTCCCGGTTTCACGGGTGGCAAAAACAAGGGGAACGCCAGGTTGCCCAGGGCATCCGCACCGTAACGGGGACCCTCGAACGGGTTCTGGAACAGGCGGGCCACAAAGTGCTCACGTTGGGAGGGTCTGGCCGCACGGACGCTGGTGTTCACGCCCTTGGTCAAGTGGCGCACCTGCACATGCTCTCTTCGGCGCCACCTCGCCCCCAGGATCTCCAACGCGTTTTCGATGAAGGCCTCCCCTCCGATGTGGCGGTCACGGGTATTCAACCCTGTGGGCCCACGTTTCATGCCCGTCACGATGCCATTTCCCGCAGCTACCTGTACCAGTTGAGCCTCCGCCGCAGCGCCTTTGGGAAGTCCCTTCTATGGTGGGTCAAGGGGAGGATGGATCTGCATCGACTGGAAGATGCCTGGTCGTTGTTTGCAGGCAACCATGATGCCGCGTCCTTCGCCGATCTCGAACCGGGTGAAGATTCCCGCGTTCAGATCAAAACTTGCGAACTGCTCAAGGATGGCTCCCTGGTGCTATTGCGCACCACGGCTGGCTTTTTCTTGCGCCGTCAGGTGCGCCGGATGGTCGGTGCGGTGGTGCTCTGTGGGCTGGGCAAGGAGAGACTGGAAACCCTGCGCCGTGACCTGGAAAACCCAAACAAGGAAGCCAACCTCCACTGGGCCGAAAAAGCCGCCCCGGCAGCGGGCCTTTTTCTGGAACGGGTCCGGTATCCCGGAGATCCCGAAACCACGCCCTTGCGTTCCGTACTCTGGATGCCCTGAGGCACCTGGCGACAGGAAAGCAGCGAAGCCTTCTCGGTCAGCCCTGGTGGCCCTATCATCGGGCCATGTCCATCCGCGTGTTCAGCCTGATTGCGGCCCTTTCCCTGACCTTGGCCGCCCAAACCACAGCCCCTTCTCCCGCAACCACCCCATCGGTAGTCAAGGTTTCAGCACGTTCGGAATGCGCTACCAGTTCCCAAGGTAGCGGCGTGGTGGTGGCCCCCGGCATCGTGGCCACCAGCGCCCATGTGGTTCAAGGCACCACGGAAGTGAAGGTCATGAAGGACGGGATCACCTACTTCGCCTCCGCCCATATCCTGGCTCCGGAATTGGATCTCTGCCTGTTGCGGGTCCCTGCCCTTCCAGCGGTTCCAGTGACCTTTGCGTCGGAAGACGCCATCACTCCGGGACTTCCGGTGAAAACCCTCGGCTTTCCAGGTGGACAGGGACCGGTCACGTCTGTCGGTTCGATCACCGGTCTCTGGCGTTTCCGAGGTGCTCAGCTCATCCAGTCCAATGCGGCAATCCATTCCGGAAGCAGCGGTGGTGGTCTTTTTACCGAAGACGGGCGCCTCGCGGGCATCACCACCTTTGTCATCCTCAGTTACGAAGGCTTGAGTTTCTGCCTGCCCGCCACCTGGATTTCCGAATTGCTCAACCGCCCTTGGCAGCACGGCACGACCATCCTTGCCTGCAAATCCAAGGAAATCCTTCTCCAAGAATTCCTTGATGGGATGACGGAAGACCCCACCAATCGCATGGCATGGCAGGCCTTTGCCCGTGCCTGGGTGGCCTCCCGCCCCAGGGATTCCGAGGCCTGGTACAGCCTGGGGCATTCCCTGTTCCTTCAATTGGCCGAGGCCAAGGAAGCCAAGGGGCAGGGATTGCCACTCCTCGAAGCGGCGCAGGAAGCCTACGGCAAGGCACTCGAGCTGGACCCGAGCTACGCCCGTGCCTGGAATAATTTGGGGGTTGTGCAAGACACCCTCGGCGAAAGTGCCAAGGCGGTGCTTTCCCTGCGCAGAGCGGTCCAGCTGCAAGAGCATTACGGCCTGGCTTGGCTGAATCTCGGCAGCGTGTGCATGAACATCCAACACTTTGAAGAAGCTGCCCATGCCTATCAGCGCGGCTTGGCGCGCTTTCCGGATGAGGCTCAGAGCTGGGTCCGACTGGCTCTCTGCGAGGAGAAACTCGGGCGACGCGAGGCGGCCATTCGACACCTGCGCATCGCACTTAGGCTCCGGCCCATGCAGGTGGAATGGTGGACTGATTTGGCGCAGCTTTGCCAGCGCACCCACCGGCAATCGGAATTCGAAACAACCCTCGCCTTTCTTCGGCAGCGTCTGCCCGATTTCGCCAACGAAATCTCTCACCACCTGCGGCCTTAGCTGTGACGCTCTGCCCCACCATCTGGGGCTAGGATGAAGGGCGGAAACAGGGGTTTCCAGGCAGGGGAGCCGAATGGGTATTTTCGACGTCATCGGTCCTGTAATGGTTGGACCCAGCAGTTCCCATACCGCTGGAGCCGTCCGCATCGGGCTCTTCGCGCGGCGCCTTCTCGCCGTGGAACCGCAACGAGCTGAGATTGGCCTGCATGGCTCCTTCGCAGCCACGGGGGAAGGGCATGGAACCCCCCTTGCCTTGCTTGCGGGTTTGCTTGGGTTGAGCCCGGATGACGAGCGCATCCCACTTTCCGCAGAGTTGGCGCTGGAACGCGGGCTGGATTATCAGTTCGAAGATGAGGACCTGGGCGATGTGCATCCCAACTCCGTGCGTTTGCGCCTCCGTGGTGAAGCCACCACCCTGGAGATCCATGCCAGTAGCGTAGGTGGCGGCCGAATCAAGGTTTGGAACATCGATGGTTTCGCCGTGAATCTGGATGGTGAATACCCCACGATTCTGCTGGTGTACCCCGACCGCCCCGGAGCGGTGGCCGTGGTGAGTGCCATTCTGGCCAATGCCACCATCAACATCGCCACCTTGAAGGCCCATCGCACCCAGCGGGGTGGCCAGGCCCTCATGGCCGTCCAACTGGATGAGGTTCCCCCGCCGGGCGTGATTGATAGCCTGCGGCACCTGCCCCATTTCGAGCAGGTGCGTTTCATCCCCGCGCTTGGCTTTGGAGGCTGACATGAACGCCATCACCCCGCGCGAGGGCACGCTGGAGGCCGCGTTGCTGGCCGCCCACGAGCGCCGCGTCCCTCTTTCTGACATTTTTCTGGATCAGGAGATTCAAGCTTCGGGACGACTGCGGGAAGACCTTTGCGCCCTGATGCGCACCCGTATCGCGGTCATGCGCCATTCCCTCCAGCGTGGACTCGCGTCCCCTCAGCGGTCACGGAGCGGTCTGATTGATGGCGGGGCCCATCGCCTGATTGAATGGTCCGGGGATGGGCACGGCCTGCTCGGTGCCGCCTTCACCAAGCTCCTGGCCTCGGCCCTGGCGGTGGCCGAAGTGAATGCCTGCATGGGCCGGGTGGTGGCAGCGCCCACGGCGGGATCCTGCGGCGTGATGCCTGCGGCCATCTTCACGGTGGCCGAAGAGAGAAACGTGCCTGAAGAAGCGCTGGTGCGTGCGTTTTTTACGGCGGGTGGCATTGGAATGGTGATTGAAAAGCTGGCCAGTCTCTCGGGGGCCGAAGGCGGGTGCCAGGCGGAGGTGGGTTCCGCTTCGGCCATGGCCGCGGGCGGCATCGTCGAAATGCTGGGTGGTAGCCCAGACCAGGTTTGCGCGGCCGTTTCCTTTTCCCTGGCCAACGTGATGGGCTTGATCTGCGACCCCGTCCTGGGCCTGGTGGAGGAGCCCTGCGTGCGCCGCAACGCCCTGGGAGCCCTGAATGCCGTGGCCTCCGCGGAAATGGCTCTGGCGGGCATTCCTTCCCTATTCAAGGCTGACAAGGTTATCGAAACCATGGGCAAGGTGGGGCGACGTCTGCCCGAGGAATTCCGGGAAACCGCCAGGGGCGGCCTTGCCCTGCTCCAACCAGAAGCAGACAAATCGTAAAGTCCAAAGTCAAGGTCATCCCGGGCAAGATGCCAGGAAAATGCTTCATTTCTTTGGATTTAGGCGTAGTGATCTCTGTCAACCATTCTCGACAATTGGTTGTCGGCAAGAAATGCGGGCTGTACCATCGATCCCGAAGGCACGAGGGGAGCTAACCATGAGCGCCGAAGAAACCACCAGGAAGGGCAAGGGCACGGTTTTCGTGCGGATGGAAGTATGCAAGGGGTGCTCCTATTGCATTGATTTCTGCCCCACGCATGCCCTGGATTTCAGCAAGGAATTCAACCAGAAGGGCTACCACTTCCCCGTGCTCAATCGTGCGGAAGACTGCACAGGATGCGATCTTTGCGGGCTGTTCTGTCCCGACTTCGCCATCTTTGGAGCCCGGTGGAAAGACCTGGATGAAAAACGCCAGAAAACAGCCACCCCGGTTGAACCCTGAACCATAGCGACGGACGGAGGAAACCTTGAAAGCGGATCCCAAGGGTGTACTTACCGGCGTCCACTTCATCGACGGCGACCACGCCGCCTGTGAAGGGGCGCTGGCGGCGGGCTGCCGATTCGTGGCCGGCTACCCAATCACTCCCAGCACCGAGATCGTGGAACGCTTTGCGGCCCGCATCCCGAAGGTGGGCGGAGTATTCATCCAGATGGAGGACGAACTCGCCGCCTCCATCGCCATCCAGGGCGGCGTCTGGGCTGGCCACAAGGTCATGAACGTGACCTCGGGCCCGGGCCTCAGCCTGATGATGGAACACCTCGGCTACGCCTGCATGACCGAGACCCCCAGCGTCTGGGTGGATGTGCAGCGCGGCGGCCCCTCTACCGGATTGCCCACCTTGCCCGCTCAGGCGGACATGATGCAGATCAAATGGGGCAGCCACGGCGACTACGAGATCATCGCGCTATCCCCCAACAGCCCTCAGGAATGCTTCGACTTGATGATCAAGGCCTTCAACCTGTCCGAGGAATACCGTTGCCCGGTGTTCCTCATGATGGACGAGGTCGTCGGTCATATGACCGAGCGGGTAGAAATTCCTGCGGCCGATCAGATCGAAGTGACCGAGCGGAAATGGACCAAGAAAAAGCCCAAGGACTACAAGGCCTACGAAACCACGCCTGAAGACTTGGTACCGGAGATGATCAAGGCCGGGGACGGCTATCGCGTTCATGTCACGGGCCTCACCCACGACGAGCGCGGCTATCCCAAAATGGATGTGCCCACCCAGGCCCAACTGGTGACGCGCCTCCTGGATAAGATCCGCAAGAATGCCGACAAGCTCGTGGATGTGCGCATGGATGGGTGTGAAGGCGCCGATGTGATTGTCGTGTCCTTTGGCATCACCTCCCGCGTGGCCACCGCCGCCATCGAGACCGCACGCGCCCAGGGGCTGAAGGTGGGTCACCTCAGATTGATCATCTGCTGGCCATTCCCGGTGAAGCTCATCCAAGACCTGGCCAAGACCGTGAAGGCCTTTGTGGTGCCCGAGCTCAACATGGGCCAGATGGTGCTGGAAGTCCGCAAGGCCGTGGAAGGCAAAGTGAAAGTCATTTCCGTGCCGCATCCAGGTGGCACCGTGCATGAGCCTGAAACCATCCTTGAACAGATTGTGGAGGCCGCGCGATGAGCGAATCTCTCGACCTTCATCTGGCACTGGCCGAAACCGAACTGGAAAACCCGGTCCTGCCTTATCTGCGCCAGGATCGCATCCCGCACATCTGGTGCCCCGGTTGCGGCATCGGTACCAGCGTCAATTGTTTCTGCCGCGCCCTCACGGATAGCGGCCTGGACCTCGACAAGGTGGCCATCGTCTCGGGAATCGGTTGCACTGGCCGCACGGCAGGGTATTTGAACCTGGATTCCTTCCATACCACCCACGGCCGCGCCATTCCCTTTGCCACGGGCCTAAAACTGGGCAACCCGGATCTGAATGTGGTGGTCTACTCCGGTGACGGGGATCTGTTCGCCATTGGTGGCAACCATTTCTTCCACGCTGCCCGTCGCAACATGGACATCCTCGTTATCTGCGTGAACAACTTCACCTATGGCATGACCGGCGGCCAGGTGGCTCCCACCACACCTGTGGGCCCCACCCAGACCACCATGCCCCTTGGCAACTTCGAAAGCCCCTTCAACCTGCCCTTTATTGCCGATGCCTGCGGCGCGACCTATGTGTCGCGCTGGACGGTCTACCATGTGCGCCAGTTGGCCAAGGCCATGAAGGAAGCTCTCAACAAGAAGGGCTTCCGGTTTATCGAAGTCATGAGCCCCTGCCCCACCTTGTATTCCCGCCGTAATCGCCTGGGCGATGGGGTGGATCAGGTGAAGTATTACAAGGAAAACAGCGTCATCAAGAACGGCGCAGACACTAAGGATATTGGCCTGGGCTACCAAGGTGAGATCGTGGTTGGTAAGTTCGTGGACCGCGAGCGCGCCACCTGGCTTGAATCCATGAATGACCATTTCAGCAAGGTGCTGGGGGATCAGTTCAAGCCCTACGGCGGAAAGCCGGAAGGAGTATGACCATGACCAAGACTCAAATCCGCGTGGGCGGCCTGGGTGGTCAGGGCGTCATCCTGAACGCCTCCATCATCGGCAAGGCAGCCAGCATCTTTGAAGGCAAGCACGCCACCCTGATCCAGGCCTTTGGCCCCGAAGCCCGCGGCAGCGCCTGCAGTGCCCAGGTGACCATTTCCACCGAGGACATCGGCTACCCCTACGTCAAGAACCCCGATGTGCTGGTGCTGATGTCCCAGGATGCGTACAACCAGTTTGTGCCGTCCCTCAAACCAGGTGGGCTGGTACTTTACGAAGAAGAGCTCGTTACCGTCGATGGCAGGCTGCCGGCAGGCGCCAAGGCGATCGGCATTCCTGCCACCCGCTTTGCCGAGGAACTGGGCCGCCGACTGGTGCTGAACATCATCATGGTGGGCTTCTTTGCGGGTGTCACGGGTCTTCTCTCCTACGAGGCCGTGGAAAAAGCGGTGCGGGATTCCGTGCCCAAGGGCACCGAGGACCTGAACATGCGTGCCTTGAAAAAGGGCTATGAATTCGGTCGCACCGCCGCAGAAACCAAATAGGAGTTTGCTATGGCTCCCGAGGGCTTTCCCCATATGCTGGCGCTGCGCGACGGTTCGCAGGTGCAGCTTGCAATTCTCAAACCCGAGGAAGGCAAGGCCTTGCATGCCTTTTATCGAAGCCTTCCCGAGGAGGACCGCCTAAACCTCAAGGAAGATGTGCGCCTAAGCGGCTGGGCCGAACGTTTCCTGGCGAAGGTATCCGAAGGCTCCATCATCAGCCTCGTGGCTAAGGTGGATGGCGAGATCGTGGGCGAAGGCAGCCTCTACCGCACGTTCTATGGCTGGACCCGTCATGTGGGCGAGATCCGCTTGACCGTGGGCCCCTCCTGCCGCCGCAAGGGTCTTGGACGGGCCCTGGCGACCGGCCTCGTGAAGATCGCCACCGACCTTGGCATTGAGAAGGTCATCGTGCGGGTGGTGGAAAACCAGGTTGCAGCCTTTCACATCGCCCAACGGCTTGGCTTCATGAAAGAAGCCGTGTTACGTCGGCATGTGGTGGACCTCGCGGGCAACAAACGCGATCTTCTGATCCTGGCCAACGACATCACCCAGATCTGGTCCAGCATGGAAGCCATGCTGATGGACTACGAGCCGGATAGCGGTCAGTAAATCCACATCGATCTCAAGCAGAAAGGCCTCGCAGACCCCTGCGAGGCCTTTCTGCGCATGGAGAGACATTCGTCACAACTGCTGATCAGCGCTGGATCCAAGGCGCAACCAGGGCTAGGATAAGCCCATCCCCAAGAACATTCCTGGATTTGGATTGCCCTTGCTGATTGTCGTTTCAGACAAGCACTCGGTCCTCCGTCCCAACCACCCACGACCCCCGGTCCAGCCTCCGGACCGGAACCCAAGGAGACAGGCATGGCTAAGGTCCTTATCGTCGACGATGATCCCGATATCGTTGAAGCGAGCCAACTCTTCCTGGAAAAGGAAGGCCACCAGATTGAAACGGCCAACAATCGCAGGGATGGCATGAAGAAGGTGGAAAGCTTCCAGCCTGATCTGCTGATCCTGGACGTGATGATGGAACAGCCCGATGATGGCTTCGCCATGGCGCAGGATCTGCGGCGCCTCGGGAAGACCTTCCCCATCCTGATGCTGACCAGCGTCGCCTCGGCCTCCGGTCTTGCCTTTGACAAGGATTCGGAAATGGTTCCCGTGGATGACTTCCAGGCTAAGCCCGTGGAACCCGCTACCCTCGTCAAGAAGGTGGCGGAGCTCCTGAATCGCTAGGAGAACCCCATGCTGATGACAGAACGCGACCGGGTGACCGGCGAGATCAAGAGCCTGGCCGACAAGCTTGGGCATAACCGCACCTCGATGGTGCCCATCCTTCAGGACGTGAAGCGGAAGTACCACCAGATCGATAGCTTCGCCATGCAGGTGATCGCCGACGAGCTGGGTATCCATCCCGTGGAGGTCTACAGCGTCGCCTCCTTCTATTCCTTCCTGGGCGAACACATCCAGGGCAAATTCGTCATCCGCCTTTGCCGCACCATTTCCTGCGATATGCAGGACAAGGATCGCGTGGCCCGCCAGTTGGAGAACGACCTTGGCATCACCTTCGGCGAAACCACTGCCGATGGAAAATTCACCCTGGAATGGGCCAATTGCATGGGCATGTGTGACCAGGGGCCCGCGATGCTGGTCAACGACCGCGTGTTTGCGAAGGTCACCCCTGAGCGAGTTCACGAAATCCTCCAGGAGTGCCGCAGCGCCTTTGGCCAGCACGCCACGGAGCGGAAGGAGGTCCATCTCGTATGAACACCATCCCAACCTTTGCATCCATGGATCCCGAAGCAGGCCTCAAGAAGGCCCTCGGACTCTCTCGCCCTGACATCATCGCTGAAATCAGTGCCTCGGGCCTTAAAGGCCGTGGTGGTGCCGGTTTCCCAACAGCCGTGAAATGGAATTTCGCCGCCTCTGCCAAGGCAGATCGCAAATACATCATCTGCAACGCCGATGAAGGCGAGCCCGGCACCTTCAAGGATCGAGTGATCCTGCAGGACCATGCGGACCTTGTGTTCGAAGGCATGACCATCGCGGCCAAGGCCGTGGGCGCCAAGGAAGGCATCCTGTTTCTGCGGGGCGAATACACCTACCTGCGCCCCCATCTGGAAGCCGTCCTGGCCAAGCGACGGGAAAAGAAGTTGCTCGGCAAAGATGTGCTGGGCGCCAACCTCGAATTCGATATCCGCATTTTCATGGGCGCAGGCGCCTATATTTGCGGGGAGGAAACAGCCCTCATCGAATGCCTGGAAGGCTTCCGCGGCGAGCCGCGCAACCGGCCGCCCTTCCCCGTCAACACAGGCTTCCTGGATCGCCCCTCCGTGGTGAATAACGTGGAAACCCTGGCCTGGGCCGCCTGCATCCTGCAGCAGGGTGCCGACTGGTTCAAGAGCAAGGGCACCGAAAAATCCACCGGCATCAAGATTTTTAGCATCTCCGGTGATTGCAAATGCCCCGGTGTTTACGAATTCCCGATGGGTATCACCGTAGCCGAATTGCTCAGCAAGGTCGGTGGCGAAAACGCTCGCGCCGTGCAGATTGGCGGCGCCTCTGGCCAGTGCATTCCGGCCTCTGAATTCAGCCGCAGCATTGCCTTTGAAGACATCCCCACCGGCGGCTCCGTCATCGTGTTTGGTCCCCACCGCGACATGCTGGATGTGCTCCACAACTTCCTCGAATTTTTCGTGGATGAAAGTTGTGGTCAGTGCACCCCCTGCCGCCTTGGCAACCGCAAACTGCTGGAAGGTGTCGAGATGCTCAAGGCGGGAACCTGCTCCATGGCCTACCTGCGGGAGCTCTGCGCCCTCGGTGAGAGCATGCAGCTTTCCTCCAAATGCGGCCTTGGTCAAAGCAGCCCCTGCGCGTTCCTTTCGGTGGTGAAGAACTTCCGGGATGAGCTCATGGGCCGCACCACCTCCCTAACCCACGCTTGATCGAGGAGCCGAACATGCCTGAGAACAGCACCCTCGAAACCTCCCGTCGGGCTCCCTGCCAGCCAGCAGTCCCAGACCATTCCGATTCCCACCAATTCCCAGGCCATCGGCGGTCAGGTGACCTTGACCATCGATGGACAGGAAGTGAAGGTTCCCCTCGGAACCACCATTCTCGACGCCGCTCGCAAGATCGGCGCCCACATTCCCACCCTTTGCCATCACCCCGATCTCTGCGTCGCCGGGGTCTGCCGCGTCTGTTCCGTGGAAGTGGAAGGCATGCGCACCTTGCAGGCAGCTTGCGCCTTCCCGGTATCTGCGCCCATCAAGGTGAAGACCCATACGGAAAAGGTGCGTCTGGCCCGTCGGCACATCGTGGACCTGCTGCTTTCCGATCACTACGGCGAATGCTACGCCTGCCGCCGGAACAACAACTGCGAATTGCAGAGCCTGGCGAAAGAGCATGGGGTGGATTTCTTCCGGTTTGGCCATCCCGAAAAACCGGCCCATGCCATTGATACGTCCAGCTACTCCGTGGTGCGGGACCTCAACAAGTGCGTGCTTTGCCGTCGCTGCGTCCGCACCTGCATCGATCTTCAGGAAGTGGGCACCATCGAAGTGGTAGGCCGCAGTGATCACAGCCACATCAAGCCCTTCCTTGATAAGCCCCTGGGCGGTGTGGTCTGCATCAACTGCGGTCAGTGCATCAACCGCTGCCCCACCGGCGCCCTGCATGCCCAGGATCATACGGACGAAGTCTGGGCCGCCATTGATGACCCGAAGAAGCATGTGGTCATCCAGACCGCCCCCAGCCCCCGCGCCGCCATTGGCGAATCCTTCGGCCTTCCGGCTGGGACGCCGCTCACCTTCGAACTCAACACCGCCTTGCGACGGGCCGGATTCGACCGGGTGTTCGACACCAATTTCACGGCCGATCTCACCATCCTGGAAGAAGGCACGGAACTCCTGCTTCGTTTGAAGAAGGCTCTGCTGCTGCGCGAACCTGCGGCCTTCCCGCAGTTCACCAGTTGCAGCCCTGGCTGGGTGAAGTATCTGGAGCACTTCTATCCGGAATACATCCCCAACCTCAGCACCGCCAAGAGCCCCCAGCAAATGTTCGGCGCGGTCCTCAAAACCTACTACGCCGAAAAACACGGCATTGATCCCAAGGACATCGTCACCGTTGCCCTGATGCCCTGCTCCGCGAAGAAATTCGAATGCAACCGGCCCGAAATGGCCGATAGCGGATTCAAGGACGTGGACTATGGGCTCACGACTCGTGAGCTGGCCAAGATGATCCGGGAATCCGGCATCAACCTGCCCGATATGCCCAAGTCTGATTTCGACAATCCATTCGGCACCGCGACAGGCTCCGGTGTGATCTTTGGCGCCACTGGCGGCGTGATGGAAGCCGCCCTGCGCACGGTCATTGAACTGGTGTGCGGCATCAAGGTGGAAGATCTGTTCGAACATGCGAACATCAAGCCTGTGCGCGGTTTCGAAGGGGTTCGGTACGTGGAACTGCCCATTACTGCGGTGGGTCCCGTGCCCGATGTGCTCAAGCACCTCTTCCCCCATTGGAACTTCCTGAAGGGCGCCACCCTGAAGGTAGCGGTCGCCCATGGCACGGCCAACGCCAAGAAAGTCATGGAAGACATCAAGAAGGGTGGCCAGTTCAGCAAGTGCCACTTCATCGAATTCATGGGCTGCCCCGGTGGGTGCATTGGTGGGGGCGGTCAGCCCATTCCCACCAGTCCCGAAATTCGCGCGGCTCGCGCGGCAGCGATTTACGCCGAAGACGCCGCCTACGAAATACGCAAATCCCATGAAAACCCCGATGTGGCCTTGATCTACAAGGAATTCCTCACCGATGGCCCCTGCGGCCACCAGAGCCACGAACTCCTGCACACCCACTACACGCCACGCGGGAAGTACATCGACTAGGTTTTTCAGCGTTGATCACAGATCGTACGGGCCACGGTCCGTGCGATCTGTGATGTGATATAGGGAAGGCGTTCCCATGGTTGAGCTGAATTCAAACCTCCACTTCCTCAGCACCTTTGAAGGCGCCGGGGAGGAACATTTCCCCGAGGACGAGCAGGCCATCCTGGACAATGTGAACGACAAGGTGGCAGCCAAGGCTTCCCTGGGCGAATTGATGGAGTTCCTGTTCAATGCCGTGCAGGAGCTCTATCCCTGCGACCGCATCGGCTTGGCCTTCCTCGACGATGAAGGACGCCGCATTGTGGCGCACTGGACCAAGGCCCTGTACGAGCCCATCCTGCTCGCACCGGGCTACGGGGAAGATCTCGCCCAGAGTTCCCTGCACACGGTCATCGATTCCGGGTGCTCGCGGATCATTTACGACCTCGAACGCTACGAAGAAGAACACCCCATGAGCGCCTCCACGCGACTCCTTGTCCGCGAGGGCGTACGCAGCAGCATGACCTGCCCGCTGCTGGTGGAGGAACGCATCCTGGGTGTTCTTTTCCTCAGCGCCCGGGAGCCCAAGGTCTACACGCCCTACCACGCCCGCCTGTGGCGGGCCCTGGCCGAACGCATCTCCCAGGCGGTGGAAAAGGCCTGGCGCATCGAACAACTCACCGCCGCGAATCAGGCCTACAACGAAGTGCTGGCCTTCGTGAGCCACGAATTGAAAAACCCCGTGGCCTCCATGATGACGGATGCCCGGGTGCTGGTGGATGGCTACCTGGGTGAACTGGATTCACGACAGAAACAGAAGTTGGAGCGGTTGATCAAGAAGGGCAACTATCTGCTTGATCTCATCCGGGAATACCTCGATCTGGCCCGCATGGAAGGCGGCAGTTTGCGTCTGAATGCGGCGGATATTTTCCTGGAGGAGGAGGTGCTGGAGCCCTCCTTCGAAATCATCCAACCTCAATTGCAGGAACGGGGCATGCGCCTGGAGCGCCATTTCCCGGACAAGCCCGGAATGGTTTCCTGTGACCCTTCCCTGCTGAAAATCGTGCTGGTGAATCTGTTGGGCAACGCCGTCAAGTACGGCCAAGAGGGCGGCCTCATCCGCCTTCGCTACGATCATTCTCCCAACCGGTTTGTGGTTTCAGTCTGGAATGAAGGCCCGGGCTTTCCGGCCGAAGAACGGTCCCGCCTCTTCCGCAAATTCAGCCGCCTGCAGAGCCCAGAGCTCAAGGCGCGCAAGGGCACGGGTGTGGGCCTCTACACCGCGTGGCGCATCGCGCACCTGCACGGTGGGCGCATGGATGCCCATTCCAAGCAGGGCAGCTGGGCGGAGTTCACCCTGGAAATACCCCAGCCTCTGCCTGAGCTCTAGACCACAGGTCCTGCAATCGGCAACCGCACCAGGAAGGTCGTTCCGATCCCGGGTTGGGAATGGGCTTCCACCTGCCCGGCCAGAAGGTCCGTGAGGCGCCGCACCAAGGCGAGGCCCAAGCCCGTTCCACCGTATTTTCGCGTGGTTCCCGTATCGGCCTGCACGAATTCCAGGAAGACCCGCTTGAGCTCCTCCTCCGACATGCCAATGCCCGTATCTTGAACAGTGAAACGGACCTCCCCATCGGAAGCCTCGACCCGAAGCACGATCTTGCCGTTCTCCGTGAATTTCCCGGCGTTGCTGAGGAGGTTGGAAAGCACCTGCCGCAATCGGAGTGCATCGGTCCAGATGCCCACCGGAGCTTGGGATAGCTCTGCGCGGAATTGATTGCCATTGCGCTCGACGACCGGTTCCAGGGTGGCGATCAGATCCGCCAGGAACGGCCCCAGTTCCACCTCGTCCACCTGCAGTTTCATGTGGCCGGCTTCGATTTTCGATACATCCAGGATGTCATCAATGAGGCTCAGGAGATGGCGACCTGCACCTTGGATTTTGCTGGCGTCCTGTTGGACATTTTTCAGGCCATGTTCTGCCGCATCTTCCTGAAGCAGTTCCGAGTAAAGCAGGATGGCATTGAGGGGTGTCCTCAGCTCATGGCTCATGTTGGCAAGGAAGGCGCTTTTCGCCTGGGAAGCCATGAGCACCGCGCGGGTTTGTCGGGCCACTTCCTCTCGCAGTTCCCGGTTTCTAGCTTCCAGTTGGGCCTGTCTCAATCGCACTAGGCCCAGGACGGCACCCGCGCCCAGCAGGGCATAGCAGACCCAGGCCAGGCGAGATTCCCACCATTGGGGCAGCACTTCAAACCGTACCGCCAGGATTGGCCCCGCCTTGCCCTCTTCCAAAATCCCCCGGAGTTCCAGGAGGTAGCGCCCAGGGTGCATGGAGGGATAGCGGATCCTAGGTTGCTCCAGATTCACCCAGTCGGCATCGGCCCCTGCCAACCGGGCCTGGTAGATCATCCGGCCCTGGGCCTGGTAGTTGGGTATAAAAAAGCGCAGATCCAGGTTGCGGCTTTCCCGGGGCAGCACCATTTCCCCAGGTTCCAGGGACAACAACCGGCCTCCCGATTCCGCGCTGAGCAGCAGGGGGGCCCGGAGCGGGACGGAATCCTCCTGGAGATCCGTGCGAAAAGAGGCCAGCCCCTGGGAGGTGCCAATCCAGATCCGGTCCTTGTCCACGAAAAGACTGCCCTCGTCGCAATCAGAACTGACCAACCCATCGCCCATTTCAAAGAGCCGAAGGGTCTCCGGGCGCCCCAGTTCGAGCCTGGCAACGCCTTGACTGGTGCCAATCCACAGGCGGCCGTTCGCCTCGAACCCAAGGGAGAAAACCAGGATCTGTGGACGGTGGGGAATGGGGGTAAGGTCATCCACCTTGCGGTAGGCTCCCTCCATCAGGCGGAAGCGAGACAGAACAGGGCGGTTCAAGTAGGAGACCACCACCTCGCCCCGACCGTTGAACGCGATGTTCGCGGGCAGCGCTTCCAAGACGCCTTGCAGATGCGTCCATCGGCCCGAAGCCCAGATGCAGATACCGCGATCATGGGCCACAAACACGCGCCCTTCAGAATCCACCACCACGTTGCGAATATCTTTGAGTTCTCCGCCATCCACCCGGATCCGTTCCCAGGTCCAGCGGCTTCCGTTCCAGGCGCCCCGCGCCAGGCCTTCGTGCTCGTCCGCCACCCAAAGCCGCCCCTCAAGATCCAGGGCGAAGCCACTGACGATGCGGCCCACAGGGAGCACATCCACACGATGGGTGCGCACCGCCAGGGTGCGAAGGTCCACCTGGTGGACCAGGCCACCGGGACTGCCCGAAGCCCAGAGGATGCCCCTGGGATCCAGGGCAACGCCCAGGGTACGGGAGGGAATGACCCGTTTCCAACCACTGCCCTGGGCGACACACAGGCCTTCTTCTGTGGGTACCCACAACCGGCCATCCGGGTCACGCAGGGGCCGCCAGACCGTCGGCGAGGGCAGTCCCTCCAGGGTTCCGTGAGAGCGCCAGCGCAGGCTACCCATCACCTGGGCAACGCCTTTCTGAGTGCGCAGCCAGATGCCGCCATCCCGATCCACCATGGCCCCCCGCCCTACCACTGAGCGAGGCGCGAAGAGTTCCTGCTCGTCCCCACGGGCCCGCCAGAGCCCCTTGGGATCATCAAACCAAACCCATCCCTGCGCGTCACGTTCAAGCCGGGCATGCACGCTGAAGCCGCCTTCCAGACGGCCGCGACTCAGCACCCAGGCTCCGCCGGAGGTGCACCGCCAGAGATTGCGGGAGGTGCGCGCCCACATCTGCCCAGTGCCATCCAACGTTATGCCTAAAAAGCCTTCCTCGCGCGCCAGGGGTGGAGGTGCCATGGACTCCCATTGATTCGAAGCAGGATCCCAGCGCCAGATTTCCCGGCCCGCCACCACCCAGGCGCCGGGCAAGGAAGCTTGGGCAAACAGAAGACTGGGCAATTCTTGAGTGGGAAGTGGGGGCGCAGGGCCGAAGCCCTGCTGGCCATTCTCAATGCGCAGTCCACCCGTGGTGAGCGCCCAGAGGTGGCCCTGCTGATCCCGCCCCAGGGATTGCACCCAGCCTTTGGGGATGCCCTGTTCCGGGGAAAAGGTCTTGATGCGTCCCTGGTGCAGCCGCGACAACCCTCCCTGCGTGGCGATCCAGAGGCTTCCATCCACCTCTGGCAGGATATCCAGCACCATTTGCGAGGGCAGATCCCCGGGAAAGGGTTCGAAGGTCTGTCCGTTAAAGAAATGCAGACCGGCTTCCGTGCCAGCCCAGATGAGCCCCTGTTTATCCTGGGCCAAGGCCGACACCACCTCGCTGGCCATGCCCTGCTGCACCCCATAAACCCGCATGGGGATGCTGCCGGGCCCCTGGGACCATATCGGCAGCGCGCCAAGCCACAGCAGCCATGCAAAAGAAATTAAACGCCGGACCAAGGAAACCTCTATCCCTGCCTCTAGGTATGAGTAGCAGATAACTTGCACATGGTATCCCGGAGTTCAGGTGGTCGCTTAGAAATCTCGAAGGGCCTCAATCTCCCGGATCAGTTCGTGGGGGTCATTGCGTTCGTTGAGCCGCTGGCGGAATTTGGCCCCACCCGCGATGCCCTTGGTGAACCACGCCCCGATTTTTTTGATCTTGTGGAGCGCCTCCCGCTCCTCAAGCAATTCCAGCAACAACCTGAAAAAGCGCAGGGTGATATCAATCCGCATTTCGGCCGTGACCACCAGGCCAGGCTCCATGATTTGACGAAACAGGAAGGGGTTATAGAGCGCCCCGCGGCCGATCATCACCCCTTGGCAGCCCGTCTCCTGCACCATCCGCTGGGCATCTGCCGCCTCCACCACATCGCCATTGCCGATGATGGGAAAGGACATCCCGGCGTCCACGGCGCGGGCGATCAGACTCCAATCCGCGTGGCCTTCGTATTGCTGGGCGCGGGTGCGCGGATGAATGGCCAAGCCTTGCACACCAACGTGTTGAAACATTTTCAGGAAATCCCGATAGGTTTCCCGCTCAGCCTGACTGGCATCCCAGCCGGCCCTCATCTTGACGGTAACGGGAATTTTCACCGCCTTCACCATGGCGGTCACGCAGCGTTCCGCCAATCGGATATCCCGAAGTAGGGCACTACCTGCGCCGCCCTTGGTGACATTGCTGGCCGGGCAACCCATGTTCAGGTCCACCATATCGGCCCCTGCGGTCTCGCACATCACGGCACACTCGGCCAGGTGCTCAGGGTCGGAACCCGCCAGTTGCATGGCGTAGGGGCGCTCCCCTTCCGAGGCCATCATGCGTTCAGCCTTGCGGGCGTGGCGCACCAGGGCCTCACTGCTGATCATTTCCGAAACCGTGAGCCCCACGCCGCCTACTTCACGGATCATGCGACGAAAGGGCTGGTCCGTGATTTCGTGCAGGGGGGCCATGATCAGCGGGGGCTGAACCACGATGGAACCGATCTGGAAGGATGAATTTGGAAAGGCCAAGGGCAGAACTCCTGAACCTTAGTCTACCGGTCAGGCTTCCAGGACGGATGGCTGCTCACCTTGAAATAGGAATCCCGCCGCATGGGACGAATTTCCACCGTGAGATCGCAGCGTTGTTCCTCCAGGGATTTCGCATAGAACTCCTGGAGAAGTTCCAGGCAGGCCTCGCCCATGCGCTGAAGCATTTCGGGATCCCGACCTTCCAGCACACACAGAGTGAGGTGAGCAAAGGAATTGCCCTCGTGGCCATCGCCCACCCGGTAGTGTTCGTAGCCGATGGCGCGGCTCTTGATGTCATCCAGGCGGCATTTCCCGGTTTCCGCAAGAATCGGGTGCAGCCGAGCAAACATGTGGGGAAAGTCCGCATCATCCTGGATATTGGCTGAATATTCGAGAATGGCGTGGGGCATGGCGGATCTCCCATTCAAACGTCAGCAGTTCCCGCGAGACGGTTCCGATAGTTCTCATAATCCGGCAGCAGCCGCTCGTACGTCTCCTGCATCAAGGGACTGGAAATCACAAAATCTGCCGAGGCCCAGTTGCAGGCCACGGGAATATTCCACACCACCGCGAGCCGAAGAAGCGCTTTCACGTCCGGATCATGGGGCGCGGGCTCCAGGGGATCCCAGAAGAACACCACGAAATCGATTTCGCCCTCGGCGATCTTGGCGCCGATCTGTTGGTCACCACCCAGTGGACCGCTCTGGAATTTCGTGACCGGGATGCCGAGCATTTTTTCCACCAACCGACCCGTGGTCCCGGTGGCAAAAAGATCGTGGTTGGTGAGCAGATCCTTGTTGTACTCCACCCATTCCAGAAGATCCCGCTTCTTGTGATCGTGGGCCACCAGGGCGATCTTCTTGCGCGGCTGCATGGTGATGGAAATGCGTTCCATGGGACTCCCTGAATTCCCGATACGGGTTCCTCCCCCAGTCTAGTCCGCCCGGGTCTCAGATCACCCATCGAACGGGTCACCCTTCGGGTTCCACCTCGGGGAGCGCCTGCCAATCCGAATTGCGCCGGAACAACTGAACGCTGATGGCCAGGATGGATGCCGGAATGCCAATCCACAGCATCTCGCCCAGCAGCGCTCCCAGGAAAGGCAACTGCAGGCCCGACCAGAAGGGCAGCGGCGCATCCTGGATGGGCTGCCAATCGCAGGCCCAGCGGCTGCTGGAAAAGGGGTAGAAAAAGGCCACACCAATCCGACCGGAAGTGCAGGCATCCAACAATCCGTGAGAAAGGGACGCCAGCAGCAGATATGTTCCCACCTTCAGATTGCGTTGCTCCCGTTTGAACCCGAAGAGCAGCACAGAAGCGGCAATGAGCACCGCCCCCAGCAGGGAATGGGTGATGCCCCGGTGGGCCAGGAAATTGCCGGGATGCACCTTCAGGAAGGCCGTGAACCAATCCACATCCGGAGCCAGTGCGCAAAACGTGCCAAGGGCCCAGGCCCGGCGCGGGGTTTTCTCGTCCGCAAACGCAACACCCAGAGCGATACCCGCCACCGCATGGCCGAAAATGGATGGCAAAATGAGCTCCCTATCGCCTGGCGGCCGGTTCCTGGAGATTGGCCAGGAACTCGTCGTTGGTCTTGGTCTTGCCGAGGCGATCCAGCAGCAGTTCCATGCTCTCCACGGGGCCGGAACCGGCCAGTACCTTGCGCAACACCCAGATCTTCTGGAGACGGTTGGGCTCGATGAGGAGATCTTCCTTGCGGGTGCCGCTCTTGAAGATATCCATGCTCGGGAAGATGCGCTTGTCGCTGAGCTTCCGGTCCAGCACGATCTCGCTGTTGCCGGTGCCCTTGAACTCTTCGAAAATCACATCGTCCATGCGGGACCCGGTTTCGATCAGAGCCGTGGCGATGATGGTGAGCGAACCGCCATCTTCGATGTTGCGCGCCGCGCCAAAAAAGCGCTTGGGCCGCTGCAAGGCGTTGGAATCCACACCGCCCGATAGCACCTTGCCCGAAGGTGGTACCACGGTGTTGTAAGCCCGGGCGAGGCGCGTGATCGAATCCAGCAGGATCACCACATCCTTCTTGTGTTCTACCAGCCGCTTGGCCTTCTCGATGACCATTTCGGCCACTTGGACGTGGCGAGTGGCGGGTTCGTCAAAGGTGCTGGAAACCACTTCACCTTTCACGTGCCGTTCCATGTCCGTGACTTCCTCGGGCCGCTCGTCGATGAGCAGTACAATCAGGAAGACTTCGGGATGATTGGCTGTAATGGAATTGGCGATGTTCTGAAGTAGCACGGTCTTGCCCGTGCGCGGTGGCGCCACGATCAAAGCGCGCTGCCCCTTGCCGAGGGGCGCCATGAGATCCATCACCCGGGTGGAGGCCTCCAGCGGGTCCCGTTCCATTTTCAGATGCTGGGTTGGATAGACCGGCACCAGGTTATCGAAATGAACCCGTTCCTTGACCGAATTGGGCGGATCGAAGTTGATGGCGTCGATGCGCAGCATGGCAAAGAACTTTTCTTCCCCCTTGGGCGGCCGCACCATGCCCGACAGCGTATCGCCGCTGCGCAGGCCGAATTTGCGGATCTGGCTGGGGGAGACATAGACATCATCTGCGCCAGCCAGGTAGTTGTACTCGGGAGCACGGAGGAAACCAAAGCCCTCGGGCAGCACCTCCAGCACGCCTTCCGCAAAGTACATCCCCTCCTTGGTGGCCTGGGATTCCAAGAGTCGGAAGATAAGTTCCTGTTTGCGGAGGGAAAGGGGATTGGCGATGCCGTAAGCCTTGGCCATCTCGGCCAGACGGCCGATGGACTGTTCCTTCAGCTCTTGAAGGCTGAGGAAGGGAGGGACGGCGATTTCATTGGGCATAAATGACTGCCCTTCCGGGAGATTGAGCGGGTGCGCTGGGTTGTTGTGGACCCAAAGTATGCCGCAAGAGTTAGGTTTCAGCTATGGGTTGCAAAGGATTAGAGACTTGGTGGATGAAATCTGTGACACGGGTGGCAAAGGCTTTCGGGTCTTCCACCGGAAAGGCATGGCCCACCCCAGGGATGACCTCGAAGCGTGAGCCCTTCACACCCTTGGCGGTTTCCAGGCATTTCCAAGGGGGCGTCAGCAGGTCTTCGGCCCCCGCCAGGAACAGTACCGGGTCCACCACCGCGCTCAAGCGCCCACGGATATCCCAGTCAAGAATTCCCATCATTTGCCTGGTTGCGCCGAGGAAGGCCGCTTCCTCCACCGTGTGGGTCTGGCCAGAGGCTTCCAGGCGCGCCTGGTGATAGGCGCGCAATACGCTGTGACGGGCCGCCAGGAATCGATCTCCCCAAAGGTAGGGCGCCACCGCGTCGAATTGCATCAAGGGGCCACCCACCTGAAGGCAGTGGATCCAATGCAGCACCCGCAGCCTGCTGGTGAAATCCACACAGGGCGCGCTGCTGGTGAGCACGGCTCCCGCAAAGGCACCAGGGTGCCCAGCCAGGAGTTCCAGGGAAAGATTGGCCCCATTCGAAAGCCCCACCAGCCAGGGCCGCTGGATGTTTAGGAGATTCAGCATCTCCCAGAGATCGTCCGCCATCACTGCCACGGGGTAGGAATCTGCCACGGGCGTATCGGATCGACCCTGCCCTCGGCAATCAAAGGTGAGTACGTGAAAACGCGAGACCAACCCGGGGAGGGTGCCCGCCCACATGGTGGTATCTGAAAGCAGGCCATTGACCAGCACGATCCATGGCCCCTGTGGATTCCCCTGGAAGCGGTAATGGAGCCGGACACCTGAAGCAAGGGTGACCAGATTCCGGTCCTGACCCCTCACGCCTTGGCCCGCAGATCAGAGGGCGTAAAGTGTGCGCCGAAGGAAAAGGTCGTTCCATCGAAGTGGATGACCGTGCAGGCAGCCTTTTTGAAATCCACCCATTGCCCTGTGAGGTGTCGCGTCAACTCCGAGCAGAAGGGCTGATGACTCACGATGGCAAACACTTCGAAGGGGTCTGCCTCAATCAATTCATCGCGAAGCCAAGCTTCTGCCAACTGCGGGTTTCCTTCGGGCACCAAGCCGCCCCAATAGCCCACCGGGAATCCATCTCGGGTGGCCTCCTTGAGACACACCAAGGTTTCCATGGCGCGCTTGTAGGGGCTGCTCACAGCCCGGGTGGGCACGTAGCCGCATTTCACCAGACCCGCCATGGCGGCCCGGGTCTTCTCCCAGCCTTCGGAGGTGAGGGGACGATCCGCATCGGAGACACCGTGCTTGGGGTCTTCGGCGATGCCATGGCGAATTAACAGCAGGGTGATCATGGATATTAAGTATAGCCCAGTGTCCAAGGTGGAATTTTCACTGGATTTCCCTTGATACTCATGGGATACTGCTGGATTGGGCCAGGACCGGACGGCGACTTTCATTGCCACTCACACCCCGGCGAGCGCCCCGGGAGAATATCGTGTCCGATCAAACCTTCGCAGCCCTTGGCTGCGCCGAGCCCTTTCTGGAAGCCCTCGACAAGCGCGGCTTCACCACCCCAACCCCCGTCCAGGCGGCCTGTTTCAAACCGGGCCTGGAAGGTCGCGATCTGCTCGTGCAAAGCCGCACCGGCAGCGGCAAGACCCTGGCCTTCGGCCTGCCGATCATGCATCGCCTGACCTCCGACCGCCATGCCCAGGTGATCATCCTGACGCCCACTCGTGAACTGGCCCAACAGGTGGCCACCGAACTGGAAAGCGTCCGCCCTCGCCTCTCCACGGCCCTGCTGGTGGGCGGCCTAAGCTACGTTCCTCAGCTCAAGGCCCTGCACTTCGGCGCCCAGGTCATCGTGGGCACGCCGGGGCGGGTGATGGACCATTTGGATCGCAAATCCCTGGATCTCTCTAAGGTGTCCATGGTGGTGCTGGATGAATGCGACGAGATGCTCAACATGGGCTTCCTGGAGGACGTGGAAAAGATCCTGTCCCAGGCCACTTCGGAGCGACAGACCTACCTCTTCAGCGCCACCCTCCCCGGCCCCATCGCCAGCCTGGCCCAGCGCTTCCTTAAGAATCCCCACCGCGTGGAACTGAGCGGCTCCGGCGGCAGCACCCAGCACGCGGATATCGCCCACACGGCCTGCCTCACCGCCGAACACCTCCACACCAAGGCCCTGGTAAATTTCCTGCTCATGGATGAGCCCACAGGCGCCCTCATCTTCACCAAACGCAAGCAGCAGGCCGAGGATGTGGCCGAAGTGCTGCGGGAGGCTGGGCTTTCTGCCGAGCATCTGCACGGTGATCTGGCCCAGGCCACCCGGAACCGAATCCTGACCAGCTTCAAGGAAGGCAAGCTGCGCTACCTCGTGGCCACCGATGTCGCCGCCCGTGGCCTCGATGTGGAAGCCCTGCCCCTGGTCATCCACATGGGCATCCCCACGCAGATGGAAAGCTACATCCACCGTTCGGGCCGCACGGGCCGCGCGGGGCTGAAGGGCACATCCTTGGCCCTTGTGGACTTCAAGGAATCCCGCATCCTGCTGGCCTGGGGCCGTCGGGGCGGCCTCAAGGTGGATTGGCGCGCGGCACCCACCCAAGAGCAGATTGCCGAAGGGCGGATGCAGCATCTAGCCGCCCAGTTGGAAGCGCTTGAAGCTCCGGACCAGCAGGAACTGGCGAAGAAGCTCCTGAGCACCCGGCCCGCCGCCGAACTGGTGGCTGCGCTGCTGTCCTTGGTTCAGAAGGATGGCCACGCGGGCTTCTTTATCCCCGAGCCCCCAAAGGCCGCCTACAAGACCGAAAAGCCTGCCCGCCCCCGTTTTTCTGAATCCTTCACGCCCCGCCAGGAGCCTCGGTTCGAGAACACCACGGCCCGGGATGAACGCCCTCGCAAACCCTTCCAGGAGCGCCCCACCGGCCCTCGCAAGGCGGACGATAAGGCCTTTGGCCCCCGCAAGCCCTTCAACAAAGCCGCCAAGCCCGCCTTTGAAAAGCGACCTGTGGACGGCTTCAAGAAAAAGAAATAGACCTTACTGACCCGCTGATTTTTCGGTGGGATCCACGGGTGGCGTGGGTGGTTGGCTGGAGGCAGAACCCCAGGCACGATCATCCACGCCCTGCCCGGGAGCCTTTTGTCGGGCTTCCCGCACCGACTGGATCAGGTCGGGAGTACTGGCCGTTTTCGGCAAGCTGCCGGGCTTGAAGGCCAGACGGACCATATCCACGGGTTCCGTGGCGCTGGTGGCGATGCCACCGGTATTGCGGTCAATATCAGCCCATTCCATGCCTTCCGGGGCCTGGAACTCCTCCTTGGGAGTCCTGGGAAGGGTCGCCTTCATGAATTCGATCCAGATGGGCAGCGCCACCCGGGCCCCGTCGGCGCCGGGGCGAAAGATGGTTTTCTTCGCGTCCAGCCCCACCCATGCGCCACACACGATGCGGGTGGAAAAGCCGATGTACCAGGCATCGGTGTGATCATCCGTGGTGCCGGTCTTGCCCGCCGTGGGCCATTCCAGTTCGTTGGAACGGGCGCCGGTGCCGCGCTGAGCTACGCCTTGCAAGCACTGGATCACCTGGAAATTACTCTGGGGATCGACCACCTCTTCGCCAGGCTTGCCTTCGTAGGCTTCCAACACCCGGCCATTCCGATCCACGATCTTTTTGATCAGGAAGAGCGGGGGTGCCTGTTTCCCACCGTTGGCAAAGGTGCCGTAGCCACGCACCATGTCCTTAAGGGTGAGATCCGAAGAACCCAGGGCCATGCTGGGATAGGGCTGCACCTTGCCGCCCACCCCGCAATTGCGGGCGAACTGCATGACGTTCTCGATGCCCGCTTCTTCGAGGGTTCGCACCGCGGGAACATTGCGGGAATCCCGGATGGCTTCCCATATGGAAATGGGGCCCCAGAAATCCTTTTCATAGTTTTTGGGTTCGTAAATGTCTTTGCCAAAGGTAAAGCGGGTGGGAATGTCCTGTACCACGGTCGCGGGGGTTTTTCCCTGGGTGAACGCGCACCCATAGACAAAGGCCTTCATGGTGGAGCCCACCTGCCGTTCCGCCTGGAAGGTGCGGTTGAACTTGCTCTTCTTGAAATCGTAACCACCCACCATGGCGCGGATTTCGCCGGTGGCAGGGTCTGCAGCCAGCAACGCGCCTTCCACGTCGGGCTCCTGGTCCAGTTCGATTTTCTTGGGCGAACCATCGTCACTGGTTTCCTTGATGAGGAATAACGGTGAGGCTCCTCGGGGCAGGAGCTTCTGCACATCCTTGCCAGCCCAGGCAAAGGCCGCGGCAGGAACATCCAAGGTCACTTTGGCGATGCGCACCTTGGCGCCCGTGCTCTGCCATCCAAGAATGATGCCCCGGGCGTTGTCACCCACTTCAAAGTAGCGGCTCCAGCCAGGCAGGACCGCCTTGTCGGGTTCGCCCACGAACTGCACGGCATCCTTGCGGAACCCCCGCTTGCGATCCACGGCCTTGAGCCCCTTGCGCACGGCCTCGTTGGCGGCCTGCTGCCAAGCACTGTCGATGGTGGTGTGAACCTCCAGGCCGCCATTCAACACCGCGTCCCGGCCGTATTTTTCGTAGAGATGCTTGCGGACCTCTTCCACGGCATAGGAGGCAACGGCTTCTTCCTGGGCATTCTCCCGAGCCAGGCGAATGGGGTGCCCCATCAGCACGCGGGCGTCAGCTTCCTTGAGATGGTCCTCTTCCACCATCCGCCGCAACACGATATTCCGACGGTTCCGAGCCGCGGCCCGAGCCTTTGGATCGGGGTTGTACGGGTTGTACCAGTTCGGATTCTGCACGAGACCGGCCAGCAGGGCGCACTCCTCCACATTGAGCTGGGGGGCACTCTTGCCAAAGTAGAACTGGGCCGCCGCTTCAATGCCATAGCGACCGCCACCGAAGTACACCTCGTTGGCGTACTGCTCCAGGATCTGTTTCTTGGTGTAGGCCTTCTCCAATTTCCGGGCCAGGATGATTTCCTTCAGCTTGCGATCCAGGCGCTTCTGACGTTTGGCCGTTACCGTTCGGATCAACTGCATGGTGAGGGTGGAAGCTCCTTCCCGCCGACGGAACCCACTGGACAGGAAATGCCAACCGGCCCGGGCGAAGCCTCTGGCGGAAACCCCACCGTGGCTCCAGAAATCGGCGTCCTCGGTGGAAACCAAGGCATTGACAAAAGCCTTGGGAATATCCCCATAGGGAATGAGCACCCGATGCTCCTCCGCAAAGATGCCGATGACATCGCCGTTGCGATCCAGCACCTTGGAAATGGTTTTGGGCGGGCGCAGGGCGAACACCGTCAGGAATTCATCCGCGTCCCGGCTCATGACCGACCAGGCGATGGCAAGGGAACCCAGGCCCAGGATCAGGGTGGTCACCCCGCCCCAGAACACCCATCGCCAAAGTTTTCCCTTGGGGGATGATGGTTTTGAAGATCGAGATGGTTTGGCGCTCATGCCCCCAGGTTAACCTAGTGACCATGTCCTCAACCCTTGCCCTGGTTGCCAAAACCAAATCCGAATTGCTGGGATCCACCCTGGGCAGCATCATGCCCCCCTTTCTGGATCGGGGCTGGGAGGTGGTGGGCAACCCTGAAATGGCCGCCATCTGGGCTGCGGCGGGGCTTCCCATGGCCAGTTTCCAGGCCTTTCCTGTTCCTGAATTGGCTGTGCGACCTGATCTCTGTCTGGTCCTGGGTGGCGATGGCACCCTGCTCACCGCCGCCCGTGGCTTCGGCATCCTGGGCACTCCCATTCTCGGAATCAACCTGGGTTCCCTGGGCTTCCTCACGGCCCATCCGGTGGAGGAAGCCGAAGAGGTCATCCGACTCTATTTCGAGGGTGGCCTCCGCCCGGAGCCCCGCAGCATGCTCCACGCCGAATTGCACCGTGGGAGCCAGATTCTGGGCACCCAGTCGGTGTTGAACGATGCGGTGCTGAACAAGGGCGCCCTGGCCCGGATCATGGAATTCCGGCTTCAGGTGGATGGTTTTGATGCCGCCACCATCAAGGCCGACGGGCTGATCGTCGCGACCCCAACGGGCTCCACGGCCTATTCCTTGTCAGCAGGTGGCCCAATTCTTCACCCCGCCTTGGATGCCTGGGTCATTTCCCCCATCTGTCCTCATAGCCTCACGCTGCGGCCCACGGTGGTGCCAAGTTCCCTGGCCGTCAGCATCACTGTCGGTGACACCGACGACGCCCATCTGACCCTGGATGGCCAGTTGGAGCACCCCCTGAAACCAGGTGATCGCGTGGAACTACGCAAGGCCGATCGGGATGTGATTCTGCTTCAGAACCCCGCCCTGCCCTTTTTCCGGGTGCTGCAGCAAAAACTGCATTGGAGCAGTCGGTAGAAACTTGATACACACGGCTGAGCACAGGCAAAACGATCAAGCCATTTCGCAACTGGCTAAATACCGCCCCGCAGGTTAGCGACAGTCCAGAGTTTGCCGTCCCGTTCTTCCAGGAGCGCGGTCAGTTTTCCCCCAATCAGCCCTCGGATTGGGAGATTCGGCACAGGAAAACCTTCCGGCAGAGCCCAATTGGAGAGCTCCAACTGGCCAATGGGAATGGGCCTGCCGTGCCCTAGATGATCGGCCTCGTCCATCTGAAGTAGGCGTTTGGGGCACCAGGGAATCAGGGCATCCCCCTGCACCAGCGTTTCGACACCTGAACCTGAGTCAGACCAGGGACCGATGGCCGTCCGCGAAAGGCGCTCCAGATGGGCACCACAACCGAGTCGGCGCCCCAGATCCCGGGCCAGGCTGCGAACGTAATACCCGCCCTTGCACGTGATCCGCAGGGTGCTGGAATGGGGCAGATCGTGGGCGAGCCAGGCGGCTTCGTGCAGGAATACGCGGCTGGGCGGCAGGATCACTTCCTCGCCGCGATGGGCCTTTTTGTAGGCCGCCTCTCCGTCGATTTTTTTGGCACAGGTGGCGGGCGGTACCTGATCCTGCCAACCGAGCAGCCCCTTCAAGGCGTCGTCCAAGGCCGCTGGATCCAGAGCGGCCGCCGAACCTTCCATCACGGTGAGGCCCAGGTGATCGCAGGTATCGGTCTCTACACCCCAAATGATCTTGGCTTCGTAGGTCTTGGGCAGCGGGTGCATCAGTTCCATCAACCGGGTGGCCTGCCCCGAAAGTACCAGCAGCAGACCTTCGGCGAAGGGATCCAGGGTGCCGCCATGACCCAGGGCCCATTTTTTTTGGCCAGCCTCATAGGCCGCATGTTTGAAGCGCCGCACCACGTCGAAGCTGCTCTCGCCCACCTCTTTGTGGACAAGGAAAACACCAGATTCGACCATCAAGGTTCCTGCTCGTCCACCACGGGGCGGGCAGCCCGTTCCTGTTCGAGTTCTGCGAACAGGGTTTCCATCTTGTTGCCCACTTCCAGCGTCGAATCGAAGAAGAACCTCAATTCCGGAGCCTTTTTGAGTTTCAGACGCTTGGCCAGTTGAGTGCGCAAAAAGCCTGTGGCCCGGGCCAGGGCCTTGGCACTCTTGTCCTGCTGTGCAGCTTCCCCCAGCACGGTGTAATAAACCCGAGCAATGCCGCGATCACCCGTCATGCGCACGGCGGTGAGCGTCAGAAAGCCGAGATCGGGATCGCGCACTTCGCGCTGAATCAGCGTGGACAGCAAAAATTGAACCTGGTCTTCGAGTTTTTCAGGGCGGAGCATGGCGAAATCCTTCTGGTATCCAGTGTAGCGTCATTGCGCGTCGCCCCTGCCACAATCCAGGTATGGACGAGTGGTTCAAGGATTGGTTCGACGCGGATTACAACGCGCTCTATGCCCATCGGGATGATGGGGAAGCTGAACGCGCGGTGCGCACGGCGCTGGAAACAGCGCCCGAGCTCGGGCGCGGCCCGGTGCTGGATCTCGCCTGCGGCACCGGGCGGCACCTGGCCCCCTTGCGGCGGGCTAATCCACTCGCCTTTGGTCTAGATTTATCGGTGCACCAACTGGGTGAAGCGCCTGTAGAACTGCGCCCCTGGCTGTTGCGGGGCGATATGCGCCACCTGCCTGTGAAGCCAGCGTCCCTGGCAGGCCTTACCTTGTGGTTTACACCCTTCGGTTATTTTTCAGAGGCTGCGAACCGCGAACTGCTTGCGAAATTGACCTGCCTGCTGCAACCGGGGGGCATCCTTCTGCTGGATTTCCTGAATGCCGCCCATCTGAAACGCACCCTGGTGGACGAGGATGTGCTGGAGCGCGGAGGTATTCGTGTGCTCAGTCGGCGCACCATCGAAGGCGAGCGCATCGTCAAACGCATGACCTTGACGCGTCTGGATTCGGGCGCTTCCAGGGAAGTCATCGAATCCGTACGGCTATACACACCTGCGGAGCTTCATCACATGGCTGAGACCGCCGGATTGGAAATCAGAACCGAACTCGGCAGCTACGAAGGCGCGACCTTTCACGCAGAAACCTCGCCCCGTTGGATAGGATTCCTGCAATTCAAGCCCTGAATTCGCAGGGTTACGATGCGACAATGGGCGTTCAGCTAATGGAGGCCACCATGGGATTTCGATCACTCAAGGACCTGAACGTACAGGGTCACCGAGTCTTTCTGCGCGCCGATCTCAACGTGCCCATCAAAGAGGGCGTGATCAAGGATGCCACCCGTATCCGCGAAACCCTGCCTACGCTCAAGCACCTGCTGGAAGGCGGTGCCTCCGTGGTGATGTGCAGTCACATGGGCCGTCCCGAAGGCATCGGGTTTGAACAGGCGTATAGCATGGCGCCCGTGGCCGCATGGCTGCGCGAGAACGGTTTCGACGCCAAGCTGGCCAGCGGCATCATCGGCGAAGCGGTGGAAGCCGAAGCTAAGGCGATGAAGCCCGGCCAGGTTCTTTTGCTGGAAAACCTTCGCTTCGATAAAGGTGAGACCAAGAACAAGCCCGAATTCTGCGAGGCCCTGGCGCGTCTCGCGGATACCTACGTGGACGACGCCTTTGGCAGCGCCCACCGTGCCCATGCCTCCGTGGCAGGCATGGTGTCCCATTTTCCCAAGGACCGCACCGCTGCCGGATTCCTCATGGAGAAGGAGCTGAAGGCTCTGGGCAAAGTGCTGCACCACCCGGAAAAGCCTCTGGTGGCGGTCATGGGCGGCGCCAAGGTCTCCGACAAGATCGATCTCATTCGCCGCTTCATCGGCATGGCTGACGCCATCCTCATCGGCGGCGCCATGAGCTACACGCTGCTGAAGGCCCAGGGTATCGCCATTGGCAAGAGTCTTTGCGAAGAAGACAAGCTGGAGCTGGCCAAGGAACTGCTTACGGAAGCCACCGCCAAGGGCACCCGCCTCGTGTTACCTCTCGACCATGTCACCGCCAGCGAAATCAAGCCTGATGCCGAATGCGCCATCACCCAGGACCAGGCCATTCCAGATGGCCAAATGGGTTTGGATATTGGCCCTGAGACGGTGGCAGCCTTCGCCCAGGAAATCCGCAATGCCAAAACCATTGTCTGGAACGGCCCCATGGGCGTGTTTGAAATGGATTGCTTTGCGGCCGGCACCCTGGCCATCGCCGATGAAATGGCCGAAGCCGCTGACAAGGGTTGCTTTGTGGTGGTGGGCGGCGGTGACAGCGTGAGTGCCGCCAACAAGGCGGGCGTCACGGCTCGCATGAGCCACGTATCCACCGGTGGCGGCGCCAGCCTGGAATTCCTGAGCGGCCTGGAACTTCCGGGCGTCGCAGCCCTGGCCATTTGAGGTGGACAATCCCATGAAGATCGTTATCGCCAACTGGAAAATGAACCTGCTGTCCCAGGAGGCAGCCGCCTTCTGTCAGGCCTTCAAGGCCGGCTACACCCCTAAGGCTGGTTGTGAAGCGGGCATTGCACCACCCGCCACACTCCTCCATCAGGTCTCGGCCCTCCTTGCGGGCAGCAGCGTGCAGGTCTATGCGCAGAACGCCTACTTCGAACCCAAGGGCGCGTTCACCGGTGAGATTTCCATGTCCCAGGTGAAGGATGCGGGTTGCCATGGTGTGATCCTGGGCCATAGCGAACGCCGCCACATCTTTGGCGAAACCGACGAAAACCTAGTCAAGAAACTCAAGTCCGCCTGGGAATGCGAATTGATGCCCGTGCTCTGCATCGGTGAAACCCTTACTCAGCGCGACGCAGGCTTCACCCTGGACGTGCTGCACAAGCAGTTGGAGGTGCTGAAGGTGACAGGCCCAGGTCCTTTGGTCCTGGCCTACGAACCCGTGTGGGCCATTGGCACCGGCCGCGTGGCCGAGCCCGTGCAGATCGAAGAAGTCCACGCCTTTATTCATGATGAGTTGTGGCACCTCTGGCACGACCGTGGCCTGGACATCCCCATCCAATACGGCGGTAGCGTGACCCCTGAGAACTTCGACGGGATCCTTGCGGTGCCCTTTGTGTCGGGTGGCCTGGTGGGCGGCGCCAGTTTGGATCCTGCCAAATTCCAGAAACTGATCGGACAGGCCCAGGCAACCGTCTGAAACATCGTTTTACGTGTTGGCGACCCAGCCAGGGTCGCCAACACACCAACTACCCAAATTTGCTAGAACGTCACCACCAGGGATGTTGTGGCCACGCTATCTGTCTTCTTGGCGGGAATAGCCACCGTGCCCAAACTCACGGGTGGCAGCCCGGTAGTGAACACCTCGACGGCGATCTTGTTGGGACGATTGCGGTAGAGCAGGTCGTACCCGACCTTCAAGGCAAGCCGCTTTGAGATGGAAACCGTGAGGCCCTGTTTTAGTGCCCCCTGCCAATCCTGGGTGTCGGATAGATTGTCCGAAACTGCCAAATCCATGGTGTACAGCGTGGTGGTGCCAATTTTTTGTTTGAGCTGGGAATTAAGATTGGCGGTTCCGTAGCTCGTCTTGAAACCATCCGGAATCACCACGGGGCGCTCGTGGCTCCAACCCACGCCGAGGTCCGTGCGGAATTTGGTCGCATCCGAATCGGCCCAGATGCGTCCCGAACCGAGGATCGCCGAGGTCTTTGAGTCCAGGCCAGCCGGACGATTTCGTTCCCAATTCGCCGCCACGAAACCGTAATAACGGTCTTTCTCCTTTAACCGATGGTCCAGGCGGCCACCCACCCCAAACATTTCTGCGGTGGTGGTGGTGATCCGTTGCTCGTTGACCACAGCGTCATCAAGGGAAGTCCCGGTGGCGCTGCGGGTGACCACCGTGCTGTTGGCCCTGACCGCCGAAGCCTTGAGCGAGAGCGTGGAAAGGCTCCATTTGTAGCCATATTCATTGGCAAACCCCAGGGTCTGGCCCTGGGCATTGCCATCGGTGGCCACAAAGGAAAGGGTGCTCACATTGGTCCAGGCTCGTGGAGCTGGCTGGGCTGTGGTCGGCTCCTGGGCCGAAAGGCAGGAACAGAGCGCTGCCAGGTACAAGATGCGCATGCATCCTCCGTGTGGGTGTTTCAAACGTATCGAGGCTATTCCGCCTCGACCTTGGGATACAGGAAGCCGCCAATCACAGCACCCAACAGGGGCGCCACCCAGAAAAGCCAGAGCTGCTTGAGGGCCCAGCCACCTTCCGCAAAAAAGGCCACACCGGTGCTGCGGGCCGGATTCACACTGGTGTTGGTGATGGGGATGCTCACGAGGTGGATGAGGGTCAGGCAGAGCCCGATGGCCAAAGGCGCAAATCCAGCTGGGGCCTTCTTGGAGGTGGAACCCAGGATCACAAAAAGGAAGAAGAAGGTCATGACCACTTCGGTGAGGAAGGCCGAACCCAGGCCATATCCGCCTGGGCTATGCAGGCCATACCCATTGCTGGCGAACCCACCCGCTGCAAAGCCGGGTTTGCCCGAGGCGATGACAAACAGGATGGCCCCAGCGGCAACGGCCCCCAACACCTGGGCCACCCAATAGGGCACCAGGTTCTTCCAGGCGAAGCGACCGGAGACAGCCAAACCCAGGCTGACCGCGGGGTTCAGATGGCAGCCGGAAATAGGCCCGATGGCATAGGCCATGGTGATGACCGTGAGGCCAAAAGCCAGGCTCACGCCGTGCAGCCCGATGCCCACGCCTGGAAAGGCCGCGGCCAACACCGCGCTGCCACAGCCGCCCAGCACCAGCCAGAGGGTTCCGAAAAATTCCGCGACGAGGGGTTTGTTCGAATCCATGAAGGCCTCCTGTTAGGAATATCCGGTTCAGTTTGAAAGCCAGACGCTCTCCAAGACAAATGATTTGTTCGCGACACATGGCCATGGGCGGAATTCAGGTTGGCTGTATCCGCCCCAATTCCCGATCCGCGACACGCCCAAGGTCATCGCTGCCTTGGCTGTTGGCCAAGGATTTGGCCAATGCGATCAGCATGGTGGAGGCCACCCATGCGGGCAAAAACGAGAGCAGCTGCTGGGCTCCCGCTGCCGCCAGCACATGGCTGCTGCGGTTGAATCCGGGGTCATTTCTGGAGGCCGCTTCGGCACAGGCCTCCATCACCTTGGTTGAATCCGCGGAGGATGCCGCCAGATCCATGGCAACGTCGGGGTCGCCATCCAGAATGGCTTCCAGCAGGGCCGTGGAGAGAACGGCGGGATCGACTGCCCTTTTTTGCCACCGATACCGATCTTCGGGCGCATCACTGGGGAAGAAATTCACCATCGCGGCCGCCTGACCCCAGACCTCGGGTTGCCCCAGCCCTGCCAAATCCCGCCCAAGGGTGGCCAGGTACGCCAGATTCCAGGCGGTTTTGCCTTCCATGTCCCGTCGTGCGTCGAGCATTTTTTCCGACGCGGCAAGCACCAGTCCCGCGAGCAAGTCTCCCGCCGTTGCCCCAGCCTTCATGCGCGCCGCCAGGGCATCCAGCATGCCCACTAGACCCAATTCACAGATTTCGTGGGCCAGGGACTGCTGCCATGCGGCACCCTGATTGGAAACTCCGGTCGGAACCGGAACGCCACTGGTGCGCCGCGCCATGCGCACATGCCAGAAGCGATCCTCCGGCTCCGTGGCCACGAACCAACCCGCCCAGGCCAACAGCACCCGTCCCACTTCCACGGATTTGCCAAGGCTTGTCCAGAGGCGTTCCATGGCCCCCACCGCCACGGCCTTGTGCCCCACATTCGCCATGTCTGGCGCCGCCACGCAAAGCAGGTGATGAAAGTCTTCCGACCGCGGATGTTCCAGCGCCAGCAATTCGCCCCAGGCCATGGCCGGACGATGCTCCCGCAGGGCCACGTCAATGTTGGGCCAGTGCCCAGAGCCAAGGCCGATGGTGGCAAGGCTGCGTGCTTCTGGGGCCCGACCTTCCCTGGCAAAGGCCTGGAGCTGGGTAGCGCAGAGGCGAAGCATGGAAGGTTCAACGAGGCTGGGCGCCAGCTCCACCACCGCCGCGAGTCCCAGTAAACCGTGGGGCACCTGGGGCAGATAACCTTGCCAATCCACCCGGGGAACCAGATGAAGCAGTGCCTCCCGCAGGGCGCCCTGGTATCCATCGGGCTCGGTAATCCGGGCCGCAAATGCAGGAATGAATCCCTCCGTAGGACTGTCCAGTTCCTTCAGCCAGGGCGTCATGGCGTGATCCCCCAGGCTTCGCAAACTTGGCGATTCCAGTGATGTTCCCAGGCTCGTTTCCAGACCAGGGAACCTTCGGCAATCTTGGATTCCAGCAGCCGTTCCGTAAGGTCTCTGGCCAATTCTGCGGCCCGGGCTCCCAAGGCGGTCTGGGCGAGCGCCACAAACGCACGGTAGGCCTGCCGCTCGTCGTCAAAGTGATCCAAATACCCAGGATGATCCGGCAATGGTGCGCTGGCTTGAAGCCTGCGCCATGTTTCAAAGGCAAGCCGAGCCTTGGGGTCCGAGCCCAAGGGATCTGGTACGGTCTCCCAACCTTCCACGTTCACGACTTCAGGTTCGGCCCGCCGCAGGGCTTCCCGCAGCTTGACCGCTTTGGCCACATCCCGCTCTAGGTGTGCCAGGGCAACAAAGCTTCGGGGTTTTTCGCGCTTGGCGCGGCGTTGGAAATAGGTTTCCATGGCCCCGATCACGGCATTGGCCGTCACGCCCTCCGCATCCCATTTCTGGAGCTGTGAAAAATCCTCCCGGCTCAAAAAGGCACTGCGACCATGCAGGTGATAAGCCCACTCCGCCTCGATCCAGTCGAGTTCTTCCCGGGAAAAAACCATCAGCGGCGGGGAATCAGCAAGGTGCCATCGGCCAGATGGAGTGCTTCACCGTCGAAGGAAAGCACTTCCTCGGGGACGATTTCGGCCTTGGCCATGCCCCGCAAAACATAGGCGCCCTGGCCCTTCAGGTTGCCTTTGCGATCATAGATCTTGAGTTGCCAGCCCAACCCATCCCGGGGGCCGATGAAAACAAATGCCCCATCCTTGCGCTTCCCGGCCCAGAAGGCGCCTTCCGGCACACCCGCCGGACGGGATGGAGTACCACAGCCAATCACGAATGCCAAAACCAATGCTGCCAGTGGAACAGACCGATGCATTCCATCCTCCAATATCTGAAATTCTAGCGCGCCGCGCTATCCTGGGGAGTCATGGGACCCATCCGCGAACAAATCCGAATCAAAAGCCGCCGCGAAATCGAGAAGCTGCGGGAGGCTGGCCGTCTGGCCGCCAATGCTTTGCGGGTGGCGGCCCGTGCGGCCAAACCGGGTGTCAGCCTGCTCGAATTGGATAAGCTTGCGGAAACCTACATCCGCAAGAATGGTGGTACCCCAAACTTCAAGGGCTACCACGGCTTTCCCGGAACCCTGTGCACCTCGGTGAATGATCGCGTTGTGCACGGCATTCCCAGCAAGTACATTCTGCAAGAGGGCGATGTCATCGCCATCGATTGCGGCGCCAAGCTGGATGGTTTCCACGGAGATACCTGCTTGTCCGTGGGGGTGGGCAAGGTCAGTGACGAAGTCCGAACGCTGCTGGTCACGGGCCAAATGGCCATGTTCCTGGGCATCGAATATTGCCGCGTGGGTTACCGGTTGGGCGATATGTCCAATGCCGTCCAAAAATTTGCCGAAGAACGTGGCTATTCCGTGGTGCGCGAATACATCGGCCACGGCATCGGCAAGGAACTCCACGAGGATCCCCAGGTGGTCTTTGCCGACCAGCGACCCGGCACCGGCTTCCGCATGGAAGTGGGCATGACCATCACCATCGAACCCATCCTGAACTTGGGCTCCCACCGCTGCCTGGTGGAACCGGACGGCTGGACGGTGCGCACTGCCGATGGAAAATGGAGTGTGCAGTTCGAGCATGCCGTTGCCATCACCAAGGACGGCCCGGAGATCCTGAGCTATCCCGACCCGGAATTCGAGCTGGAAGACGGGCTTTGATTCCATGACGTTGCGTATTGCCGCCCCCGCCAAGCTCAATCGTTTTCTTGCGGTGCTCGGCCGTCGGCCCGACGGTTTCCATGAGCTTGAACTGGTCACCACGGTTCTCGAGGGTGTTGAAGGCCTCACGGACTACCTCGAAGGCGAGGCTGCCGACGAGCTTTCCCTGGCGTTGAGCGGCCCCACCGCCACAGGTTTGACGGTGGACGAGTCCAACCTTGTGATGCGCGCCTGGCGTTTGCTGGAGCGGGAAGCCGGACGAGCGCTACCCGCCCGCCTTACCCTGGAAAAGCGGATTCCCCATGGCGCGGGCCTGGGTGGAGGCAGCAGCGACGCAGCGGCGGCTCTCAAGCTGGGCAATGACCTGTTCTCGCTTGGGATTTCGCAATCCACGTTGTTGGGCCTGGCCGCGGTGCTGGGCAGCGATGTGCCCCTGTTCATCCTTGGCGGGACGGTACTGGGTCTCGGTCGGGGTGAACGCGTCCATCCATTGCGACCAGTGCCCCTCGAACCCATGCTCCTGGTGCATCCCGGCCTCCACGTGGCAACCCCTAGCGTCTATCGGGCCATCGCAAGCGTGGGCTACCCCATGCCAGATGCCTGCCCCAGCCTGCCCGAAGGCCAAGCGCCGCCCTGGCGCAACGACCTCACGGGCGCAGCCATTTGGGCGTGCCCACCCTTATCTGAAGTGCGAGCCGCCTTGCTGGAAACCGACGGCGAACCCCTGCTCTGCGGTTCTGGCTCCTGCTGGACGGCCCGGTATGGCTCCCTGGCGATGCGGGACCGCGCGGCCGCTTCGATTCAAGCGAATCATCCGGCCTGGCAACTCTGGACGATCTGAATCATCCACAACTTTCCGCGCAGGGTGCCGATAGAATTCTGCATCCCAACCCAACCCGGACCTCCCGCTGATGGATATTCAAACCGCCATTAAGACCGCGCGCCCGCTCCTGCAGGGCATTCTTTCCACCACCCCAGATCGCATCCTCATCTATGACCCCCAAGGGGTTTTTCTCTTCGCCAACGAGGCCTCCCAGGCCTTTTCTGGTAATTCGGAGAAAAGCCTTCTGAGCCGCACTTGGCGGGATGTGGGCCTTCCGGAAGCCATTGGCCAGTCCTTTGAACGGCGGCTGGCGAAGGTTGTCCAGCAAAAGGAATCCCTTCGGGCCGAGGAAACCCTACAGGTTGAGGACGGCACCATCCAATACCTTGAAACCATCCTGAGTCCGGTCATGGACGATCACCAGGAGGTGGTGGCCGTACTCAACATCGTTCGGGATATCACCGCCCGAAAGGTGATTGAAGAGGGGCTCCGCAAAAGCGAAGAACGCTTTGAACGGGTGTTTCGCCTCACACCAGATGCCCTGGCCATCACCAGGGTTTCGGATGGGTGCTATGCGGAGGTGAACGAATCCTTCCTGCGGATCACCGGGTATTCCCGGGAGGACCTCCTTGGCCGCTCCTCGGTGGAACTGGGGCTATGGGTGGATCCTTCCCAACGGGAAGGACTTGTTGCGGCCATCCGGGAGCACCAGGAAGTCACCGGCCTCGAGGCCCTATTTCGGAAAAAGGATGGTTCGATCCTGGTGGGTTTGATGTCTGCCAAGGTGATCCAGATTGCCGATGAACCGCACCTCCTCACCATCACCGCCGACATCACCCTGCGCAGGCAGATGGAAAAGGAGGCTCGAGAAAGCGAGATCCGGTATCGGCAGCTCTTTGATGAAGCGGCCGATGGTATTTTTCAAGGTGCCGCCGATGGTTCGATCATCGCGGTCAACCCCAAGGGCTGTGAGCTCACGGGGTATTCCCAGCAGGAACTTCTCGGCCAAAACCTTTCCTGCCTCTTCGCGCCCGAGGAACTGGCACGGGTCCGGTTTCGATACGACGAACTCAACGCTGGCAAAACGGTCATCTCCGAACGGTTCCTGATGCGAAAGGACCGCACCAGCCTGCCGATCGAGATGAATACGCGGCAGATGGAGGACAAGACCTATCTCTCCTTCTTCCGGGATATTTCCGCTCGCCTGGAGGCCGAAGCCGCCCTGCGACGGCAGGAAGACCAGTACCGGGCCCTCTTTCTCACCATGGTCCAGGGGGTGGTGTACCAGAATGCCCAAGGAGAGATTATTTCGGCGAATCCCGCCGCGGAAGAAATCCTTGGATTAACCCTGGACCAGATGCTGGGACGAACTTCCCTGGACCCCCGCTGGGGCTGCATTCATGAAGACGGTTCCCCATTCCTGGGCCATGAACACCCGGCGATGGTGGCCCTGCGAAAAGGCGTCCCCGTCCAGGGCATGGTCATGGGCATCCATCATCCCAACGAGCACCGGCATCGGTGGGCTGTGGTCAACGCCACCCCGGAATTTTTGCCCGGCCAAGCTGAACCCTGGCGGGTTTTCACCACCATCACGGATATCACAGCCCTGAAGGCTGCCCAGGATGACCAGCACCAGACTGCCCAGCGACTGCATGGTGTCTTGAACAACAGCCAAGCCGTCATTTTCCAGCTGGATCCAGAAGGCAACTTCCTGCTGTCGGAGGGCCGAGGCCTTGCCATGCTCGGCCTATTGCCCGGACAGGTGGTCGGCCTTTCTGCCTTGGAGATGTACCGCGAATCGCCCTCCGCCCTGGCAGCCATCAAGAAAGCACTAACGGGGGAACCCTGCCGGGCCAACCTGGAAGTGCGGGATCTGATCTTCGACACCATCCTTTCCCCGGTCTTCGACCTCCAGGGCACGCTGGAATCCGTCATTGGTGTCTCCACGGATGTAACCGAGCGCGAACGGGCCCGGCAATCCCTTCAGGAAAGCGAGCAGCGCTTCCGGGATCTGCTGGAAAAACTCGGTGAAGGGTTTGCCATTGTGGATGTGAACGAAACCTTCACCTTTGCCAACCCCGCGGCCGAGGTTATTTTCGGCGTGGGCCCGGGAATGCTTGTGGGCCGAAACCTGAAGGAATTCCTGGCTCTGGATGATTTCGAACAAGCAAGGCAGCGCACCGAACGCCGAAAGGTTGGGGAAAGTGAATCCTACGAAGAATCCATCCGACGCCCCAACCAGGAAATCCGCCAACTCCTCCTAAATGTGACGCCCCTGATGGATCCCAAGGGCAATTACCTTGGTGCCAACGGCGTTTTCCAGGACATCACCGAACGCCGCCAGGCCGAGGACGCCCTCCGCCAAGCCCAGAAACTCGAAAGCCTGGGTGTGCTGGCCGGAGGCATCGCCCACGATTTCAACAACCTGCTTACCGCCATCCTCGGCAACCTCAATCTCGCCCAGTCCTGTATTTCCGATGGCTCAGCGGCTTCCCCCTACCTGGATAACGTGGAAAAGACGGTGCTGCGCGCTGCGGAACTCACCAAGCAAATGCTCGCCTACAGTGGCAAGGGCCGCTTTGTGGTGAAGGTTCATGATCTGAACCACGTGGTCAAGGAAATGACCCACTTGCTGCAGGTATCCATCCCCAAAAAGACCACCCTGCGATTCCTGCTCTCGCCCGGCGTGCTCTCCATCGAGGCGGATGTGGCCCAGCTCCATCAAGTGGTGATGAACCTCGTCACCAATGCCTCCGATGCCATCGGGGAGGAGGCTGGCGCCATCACCATTGCCACCCATGTGGAAACCCTTTCGGAGGGGGAGATCCCCGCCGCCAATCCCGGACAAAGCCTTCCGCCTGGTTCCTACGCCGTACTGGAAGTCAGCGATTCTGGGTGCGGCATGGGCACTGAAGTCATGGAAAAGATTTTTGACCCCTTCTTTTCCACCAAGGCCAGCGGGAGAGGGCTTGGTCTTTCGGCCATGTTGGGAATTCTGCGTGGGCACAAGGCCGGCATCAAGATCGCAAGCCAAGTGGGCAAAGGCTCCACCTTCACGATTTTCCTGCCCCTGGCCCGAGAGAACCCGGAACAAGCCCCCGAGCCAGAAGCTAAATCAAGTTGCCAATTTACCGGGCAGGTGTTGGTGGTGGATGACGAACCCGCCGTGCTCGAATTCGCCGCGCAGGCCTTGGAAAGACTGGGTTTCAAGGCGATCACCGCCCGGGACGGCCAGGAAGCTGTGGACCTTTTCCGCCAAGCACCCCAGGCATTCCATGTGGTGCTCCTGGATCTCACGATGCCCAGGATGGATGGCCGTGAATCCCTTCGTGAACTGCGACGTGTGCGGCCGGAGATCCCCGTGCTCCTATCCAGCGGCTTCAGTGATCAGGATCTCCTGAAAGAATTGGCTACCGAAAAGCACCTATTGTTTTTGCAGAAGCCTTATCAGCTCAACACCCTGAAACTGGCCGTTAGAGAGTTGCTGCAGCACTAGCCTAGTCTTCCGGCATCCAATCTGGGATCCTCAGCCTTCGGGAGGTTTCCATGATTGACCTGGCGCTCCGCGTCCGGGGTATCCGCAAGCAGTATCCGAAAGTCCTGGCCGTGGCTGGCGTGGACCTGGAGGTGCGCCGCGGCGAAGTCTTTGGGTTGCTCGGCCCCAATGGCGCGGGCAAGACCACGACCCTGGAAATGATTGAAGGCCTCACCCCCGCCGATGCGGGAGAGATTGAAATCCTGGGCCTGGACTGGAAACATCACGGCCGCGAAATTCGTTCCTTGATCGGGGTGCAACTTCAGAGCACCAGCCTCTTCAACAAGATCACCCCCCGGGAAGCCCTGGATCTGTACGGCGCCTACTATCCCACGCGCCGGAGCGCCCAGGAATTACTGGAACTGGTGCAGCTCACCGACAAGGCCGATGCCTACCACACCACCCTTTCGGGCGGTCAGCAGCAGCGCTTGGCGCTGGCCCTGGCGCTGGTCAACGACCCGGAACTGGTCTTTCTGGACGAACCCACAACGGGGCTCGACCCCCAGGCCCGCCGTTCCCTCTGGGGCGTGGTGCGCGGCATGAAGGCCGAAGGCCGCACGGTGATCCTTACTACCCATTACATGGAAGAGGCCGAAGCCCTGTGTGACCGCCTCGCCATCATGGATCACGGAGTCATCCTGAGCGAAGGCTCCCCCACGGAACTCATCGCCCAGTTGGGCCTGCCAAGCATTGTGGAACTGACCTTCGAAGGCCCAGCGCCCGACTCAGTCTCTTTTTCAGCACACCTGGGCCTGCCGGTGGATGCGCGAGGCGAGCGATGGGAAATCCCCACCGCCGACCCCAAATCAGCCCTCCCCGCCATTCTGGGCGCCGCAGAAACCTGCGCGGTGCCCTTTTGTCAGATCCATGTTCGCCGCGCCACCCTGGAGGATGTGTTCCTCCACCGGACCGGCCGAAGCCTGCGGGAGTAGCCATGTTGCTTTGGCGCCAGTTCACCATGGAATGGAAGCTGTACCTGCGGGACCGCGGAGCGACCTTTTGGACCTTCGCCTTCCCGGTGATCATGCTGCTGGGTTTTGGTTTCATTTTCCGCGGCGGCACCGGACCAGCCACCACCCTGGTTTGGATCACCCGCACCGCGGCGGCCCCCTCGGATCAAGCACTGGAACAGGCCCTGGCCCAAACCCCCGTAAAGGTACTGCGCCTTTCCCCCGAGGAAGCCAGTGCCCGTTGGGCCAAGGGCGAAACCGCGGCCCAACTGGAATCCGCGCCCAATGGCCACCACCTGCGGGTGAACAGCTACCTCATGGCCCAGGGCCAGACCGCCGCTCAGATCGTGCAACAGGCAAATCTGGTGGCCCAGGCCAAGGCCCAAGGTTTGAATCCCGAGTTGATCCCCGTGTCCCTCGAAAGCCCCGGTGGCCGGGTGGCCCCCAACTATGCGGCGTTCCTGCTGCCGGGCCTGCTCGGCTTGAACCTGCTCAGCATCGGGCTCTTCAGCGTGGGCATGGTGAACGTGGCGTACCGGGAAAAAGGCAAATTCCGCAGACTGGGCGTGACCCCTTTGCCTAAGTGGATTTTCCTGCTGGGACAGGTATTGCAGCGCCTCACCGTGAGCCTGGTTCAAAGCATCATCCTGCTCGCCACGGGGCGCTTTGCCCTGGGGATCCACAACCAGGGCTCCTATCCGGAATTCTTCCTGGTGGTCATCATCGGCACCGGGGCGTTCATGGCCATGGGTTTCGCCCTCTCGAGCCTGGCCAATACCGTGGAAGGCTATGGCGCCATTTCCAACCTGGTGTTCTTTCCCATGATGCTGCTCTCGGGTGTGTACTTCACCTTGGATGCCGCCCCTGTCTGGATTCAGAAAGCCGTGATGGCCCTGCCCCTTTCGCCTTACATCAAGGCCCTTCGAGGCATTTTCAACGATGGCGCCCACCTTTCAAACTACCTGCCGGGCCTTGGCCTGGTGCTGATCTGGGGCATCCTTTGCTTCGGAATCGCCGTGAAGCGTTTCCGATGGACTTAGAAATCTGACAAACTAGGTAAGGTATTTCGAAGGAGGAGTGCATGCAGCCATCCAAGCGGGCCCAACTGGCCGTGTTTTTCACCGTGCTCGTGGACCTACTCGGCTTTGGCATCGTCATTCCTCTGCTGCCGCTCTACGCGAAAACGCTTTCGACCAACCCATCCGAATGGATGGCCTGGGTGAATCAGGCCCTGGGCTTGCAAAGCCCTGGTGCCTTTTGGGCTGGAACAGCCTTTGTCAGTTTTTCGGTCATGCAGTTTCTGGCTACGCCAGTACTCGGGCGTCTTTCGGACCTGGTGGGACGTCGACCCGTGCTCTGGATCAGCCTGCTGGGCTCAGCCCTGGGCTATCTGGTGCTGGCCATGACGGGACGCTTTGAATGGGTGCTGGCGGCGCGCATCCTGGATGGCATCACAGGCGGCAATATTTCCGTGGCCCAGGCCGCCATGGCGGATATCACCCCGGCCAAGGATCGCTCCAAGGCCATGGGGCTCATCGGCGCAGGCTTTGGCGTGGGATTTGTGATCGGCCCCTTCCTGGGTGGCACCCTGGCCACATCCCACCTGGGACTAAGGCTAGCAAGCAGCCATGGCTGGAGCCTTCCGTTCTTGGTGGCGGCGGGACTTTCCCTGCTGGCCTCCGTCATGGTCATTGCTTGGCTGCCGGAAACCCTGAGTGCCGACGCCCGCAAGGCCGCGCGACAGGAGGAAACCCGAGGACATGCCTTGGTCCTGGCCCTCGAACGCCCGGGCATGCCGCAATTGCTGGCCATCACCCTGCTGGCCATGACCGGCTTCGCCATGATGGAAGGCACGTACAGCCTGCTGGTGAATCAGCGCTTCAATTTCGGACAGCGGGAAGTGGGCTATCTTTTCGGCTTCATCGGCATCCTCATCGTCCTCTATCAGGGCGGCCTGGTGCGGGTGGTGGCCAAGCGCGTTCCCGAGCGGTACGCCTTGCTGTCAGGGCTGGTCCTGATGATGGTCTTCATGCCCTTTCTGCCCTATGCGCCCTGGAAATGGCCCTTCCTGTTGATCATGGTGCCCTTGGCCTGGGGCTCTGGCATGAACAACACCGCGGCCTCGGCCCTGGCGAGTCAATTGACACCCGCCGCAGATCAGGGCGGCCTGTTCGGCGTATTGAACGCAGCCTCTGGCATCGGGCGAATCCTTGGCCCAGGCCTCGGCACCTTTGTCTTCGCGCGGTGGGGCTATGCGGCTTCGTACTGGGTGGCCTCGGCCGTGCTTGGCGGCGCTGTCATCCTCGCCTTAACGCTGCCGCGGAAGGCCGCGCTTCACGAGGAAGCCTAAAGCTCGATTTCCACCCTGTGGATTTCCATCACTTCGCCAGAAGTTTCCGACAGGAGTTTCTGGAATACCGGATCGCCCCGGAGCACTTCTTCGGGGCGGTCGTGTTTCCCGGATTCATAGGTAACGGTGATGCTCGCGAGTCCCGGAAGCACCTGGCGCAGGGTTTCCAGCAAGTGGGGGTTGACCAATTCCCGTTCAAAATCCTGCACCGTGTGTCGGACATTAGGCGGGAAAAAGAAGTGCAGCACCGAACCGTCGAACTTCATGGAGCTGGCCATGTGCGGCAAACTCCCCAGCGTGCGCGGGAGGCCTCCAGGCACAGCCTTCAGGGCCTCTGTGGTGGCACGGCGCAGTTCCTCCAGGTTTTGAGGATCGGCCACGGGTTGCAAGGTCGGCCGTGAAGCAGGCTCTGGCACAGGCGAAGGTTGTCTGGTCGGCGCTACGGGCTGAGGGGTCTGGGGATCCGCCGCCCGAGTTGCGGTCCCCGAATTAGGGCGTTGGCTGCCCGAGGCGGGTGGTGGCCCCGAGGCCAGGCCAGGTCTCAACAACGTATCCAGGGAGGCCAGATGGGGCAGTTGCGAAGCGGTGATCAGCGCCAACTCCACCACAATCTGGGGCTGACTGGAATCCTTGAGATCCCGTTCCCGTTGCAATAGCAGGTGGAGCATGCGGGCAAGGCGCAAAATATCCTGGGGCCCTGCACCCCGGCGCACATCTGCTTCCAGGCGATCGCGAAAAGCCAGCATCAATTCACGCCAGAACGTTACCCAGTCCGTCCCCAGGGAGGCCAGGGCCTGACATTCATTCAGCACGGCCGTGGGATCACCGCCCAGGATGGCCTGGAGGACATTCTGCACACGCACCGCCGGCACAATGCCCAGCTGCTCGCGCACCATCTCCTCGAGCACTTTGCCGTCCCCCGCTGCGATCACCCGATCCAGGGTGGTGAGTGCATCCCGCATGGACCCGGTGCCCGCTTCCGCCAACAGGCGAAGCGATCCGTCATCGAAGGAAACTCCTTCCTGCTCGCAAACGTGCTTGAGACGCGCTTCGATGAGCCCCACGGGAATGAGTCGGAAAGGATAGATCTGCACCCGGCTCTTGATGGTTTCAGGCACATCCTGAAGCTCGGTGGTGGCCAGGATGAACACAGCGTGGGCAGGTGGTTCTTCCAGGATCTTGAGCAGCGCATCGAAGGCACTGCGGCTGAGCATGTGCACTTCGTCAATGATGTACACGCGGTAGCGGCAGAAGGCAGGACGGGTTTGCACCTGCTCGCGCAGGGCCCGGGCATCTTCCACCGAGGCACGGCTCGCGGCATCGATTTCGATCACGTCCAGGTTGCGGTCGGGTTGCTCGGCCGCGACGCAGGCATCGCAGACGCCGCAGGGTTCCGGCGTTGGACCTTGCACACAGTTCAGCGCCCGGGCCAGAATGCGGGCCGTGCTGGTCTTGCCGGTACCGCGCACCCCCGCAAACAGGAAGGCCTGGTGATGGATCTGGCCCGTGGGCTGGGCTCGTCGCAAGGCGTTACCCAAGGCCCGAACGCTGGCCTCCTGGCCAACCAGATCCGAGAGCAGTGAGGGTCGGTATTTAAGGGCGAGAGTTTTCATGGAACGACCATTGTCCCATGACAAAGGCTTTGCCGCCGCTGCCGGAAGGCGGGTTATCAAAGGTGACCCTCGAAAAGATTGGGATGACAGCATTCGGCGACCAAGGATGGGCGCGGCACCACGGTGCTGGATAATTTCCGAGAGCCCTTTCTTGATGACCGCGCAGTAGGGGGCATGGCGGCGCGCAGGATCTCCCGAACCTCCGCCTGGTAATCCTTGTCCAGGGCCCGAAGCCAGCCATTGCGGGCCAGGATGTCGTAGAAGGGATCGGCCTTCAGCAGCCGAAGCCCACCCACCCACATGCTGCTGGCACCACTCAGCCGGGCGCGGCGTCCAAACGCATGGGCATCTGCCATGACCATCAAGGGCGCCACGGAAATACCCACCTGAATACCCGCTGCGCTCAAGCGCTCCACCGCGGCCCAGCGACTGGGAATGGGCGGGGCTCTGGGCTCCACCACTTGGCGCACGGTGTCGTCATCGGTGGGGATGGAAAGCCCCACCCTCAGGCGAGATCCAAATCGTTTGAGCAGGTCCAAGTCCTGAAGCACCAGCGGCGACCGGGTGTGGAGCAACACCTTGGTGGTGGGACATTCCAGGAGCACCTCCAGGCACCGACGAGTCAGGCGAAATTCCCGCTCCAGGGGCTGATAAGGATCTGTTGCGGAGGCCAAAAACACGCACTGGTTGTGGAGTTTGTGCCGCTGTGCCCACAGCAATTCAGGGGCATTCAGCTTGGGCGCGGACCAGCGTCCCCATTCCTCCGCCCCATGGAGCACGTTCGGGTACTCCCGCACATAGCAATACAGGCAGCCGTGACCACAGCCACGGTACGGACTCAGGGCAAAGCCAAATCCGTAGCGCTCGTCCCGTTGGGGCCGGAGGATGCTGCGGGCCTCCTCGGGCTCCACCTGGAGTTCCTGAAACAGGCGGGGTGAGGGCTCATCGGCAACCAGCATGGGGACCATGCCGCAAGTATTCGCTATTTTTTCGCTTCGTCAAGCCGATGATCAGGAATTCTGCTCCAGACTCTCCCAATCCCATTCCGCCAGGCCCGAAACCTGATCCGAATAGGATTGCTGCGTGAGCCAGGCATCGTAAACCACAAGCGCACACATGGCCTCGGCCACAGGCACCACGCGAGGGGCGATGCAGGGGTCGTGGCGTCCATGCACTGTGATTTGTGCGGCTTGCCCTTGGCTATCCACGGTCTGCTGAGGTTTTGAAATGGAACTGGTGGGCTTCACGGCTAGGCGCACCACCACGGGAGCACCATTGGAGATCCCGCCAAGAATTCCTCCCGAATCGTTCTTGGCAGAGCCTTCGGGGCACAGGGGATCGTTATGGGTCGAGCCTTTCATGCGCGCTGCGGCGAACCCGGCGCCCACTTCGACGCCCTTCACGGCGCCAATGCTCATGCAGGCGTAGGCAAGCAATGCGTCCAGCTTGGCGAAGGCCGGATCCCCGAGGCCCTCGGGCAGCCCTTCGATCCACACTTCGCAGATGCCGCCCACCGAATCACCCTCGGCCTTGGCGGCTTCAACGGCGGCCCGCTGGGCTTCAAAAAGATCCGGGTCGCCGCTGCGCAGGGGATTCTGTTCCACGAACTCCCAGGCCACCCTGGCGCAGGGAATGCCAGCGATTTCCCGATTGAAGCCCCGGATCTTCACGCCCAAGGCTTCCAATTGTTGCTTGGCCCAGGCACCGGCCGCCACCCGGGCCAGGGTTTCCCGCCCGCTGGAACGGCCGCCGCCGCGGGGATCGCGAATCCCATATTTGCGCTGGTAGGTCAGGTCGGCGTGGCCAGGACGAAACAAGGCCTTGAGCGCGTCATAATCACCGCTGCGTTGATTCTCATTGAACACGGCCAGGGCAATGGGATGGCCCGTGGTGAGCCCTTCGTACACGCCCGAAAGCACGCGCATCCGGTCCCCTTCGTTCCGGGGAGTGACCATGTCCGATTGTCCTGGACGACGGCGGTCCAGTTCCCGTTGGATGGCTTCCGCATCAAAGGGCAGGCCAGGTCTCACGCCATCCAGCACCACTCCGACCGCAGGCCCATGGCTTTCGCCAAAGGTGAGGATGCGAAAATGTCGGCCGAAGGAGCTAGGGGAATCGAACAGCATAATCCCGCAAGATTACTCGGAATCAGGCATTTCCGGCATGGAGGCTTCGTCTTCCGCCGGCGCGCGCTTGACCAGTTTGGGCTGCCCGCCGACGGCGAAATGGGCGGTCTGCCCCTTCCAGACATAGCGTGTTCCGCGCTTTTGGCCCTGCTTGGAGATGAGGCCGTCGGCTTCCAGTTCGGCAAAAACCCGGCGCAGGGCCGCAGGCGCACCCTCCGTATCGCGGAGCCCCAGGTTGACCTGAGCCTCAAAGCTGGACAGCCCGCCCTGGGTTTCCAGCAGACCAGCCAGGCGCATTTTCAGATCACTGAAATCGGTCTTCTTCATTCTCCCCTTGCCCACCTCAGGGGCAGGATGAGGCAGGAAGGCCGGCCGGGATTCAGCCTGAAGGGCGCGATAGACAGGGGCTTCCGAGGTGTTGATTTCGTGAACCAAGCCGCCATCGAGGTAGACATCAGATTGATCCGCCTGGAACAGAACCACCACGGAGCTGGCGGGAATGCCTTCGCCATGCAAGGTTTCAACGATGCGATCTCCGATCCGCTTTTTTTGATCAGAGGAGAGTGATGGCGTCTGGATAATGACTAAAGACATATGGGCTCCTCATTCATCTGGATATCATTAAATTTATGCGCGATGCCTGGGGAGGCAAAGTCATTTTTAGACCGAAAAGTCCCCGATTTGGAGAATTCATGGGCCCACTCCCCGAAACTCACAAGGTTCGCTCCCCTGAGGAAGTTCGCTTCGAAGCTTTCCTTCGGGGCAAAAAGTTGAAACTCACGGGCGAACGACTGGCCATCCTGGCCGCCATCTTCCAGCGCGACAGCCATTTCGACGCGGAAACCCTGCATGCGGAACTGCGCAACGAGGGCGGAGATATCAGCAGAGCCACCGTCTACCGATCCCTGGATCTGCTGGTGCAGGCCGGGCTCGTCCGCAAGAACAGCCTGGGCGCCAGCCACGCCAACTACGAAGCGGCCCGGGGAGATGAACACCACGACCACTTGATCTGCCTGGAATGCAACACGGTGCTCGAGTTTTTCAAGCCCGATCTCGAAGAGCTTCAAGAGCGAATCTGCACCGGCTTTGGCTACAAACTCATCCACCACAGCCTGCAGATTTTCGGGCTCTGCCCCGCCTGCAAAGACAAAACAGATGAAGGTACGATCCGAAACCGGGTCGCCCAACTGCACACCTGAAAAATGCTGATAGCCTAAGTTATGCCAAAACTCACACTCCAAGACATCCAGCGGCTTCCTAAAACAGATCTGCATGTCCATCTGGACGGCAGCCTTCGCATCCAGACCATTCTCGAATTGGCCGAGCAGCAGAAAGTCAAACTGCCCGCCGATTCCGTAGACAAGCTTCGCCCTTTTGTGCAAATGGGCGAGGACTGCAAGTCCTTGGTGGAATACCTCAAGGCCTTCGACGTCACGCTTTCGGTGATGCAGACCCACGATGCCCTCGTGCGGACGGCCTACGAACTGGCCGAAGATGCTGCGGCCGAGAATGTCCACTACATGGAAGTGCGCTACAGCCCGATCCTGCATCAGCAGAAGGGCATGACCCTGCACAACATCGTTCAGGCCGTGCTCGAAGGTCTTACCCTGGCGGAGAAGAAGCACAACATCCGCACCGGTGTCATTCTCTGCGGCATGCGCCACATCAGCCCGGAAATCAGCCTGAAGTTGGCGGATCTCACCGTGGCCTTCAAGAACAAGGGCGTGGTTGGGTTTGATCTCGCAGGCGCCGAGGAAGATTTCCCGGCCAAGCGTCACAAGGATGCCTTCGGTCGCGTGCTAGCCAACAACATCAACTGCACCCTCCACGCGGGTGAAGCATACGGCCCCGAGAGCATCCATCAGGCCATCCACCTGTGCGGTGCCCACCGCATCGGCCACGGCGTTCGGCTGGTGGAGGACGGCGACCTTCTCAACTATGTCAACGATCACCGGATTCCCTTGGAATGCTGCCCCAGCAGCAATGTTCAGACCAAGGCTGTCAAGCGCATGGCCGACCATCCCATTCGCCTGTTCTACGACCTGGGCCTGCGCGTGACGGTCAACACCGATAACCGCATGGTGACCAACACCACGGTGAGTCGGGAATATCAGATCCTGCACGAGCAGTTGGGCTTCAGCCTCGAAGAAATCAAAGAACTCATCATCATGGGCTTCAAGAGCGCCTTCCTGCCCTATGCCATCAAGCGCGCGATGCTCGCCAATGTGGTGGATGAATTGAAATCCTTCAAGCCCAAGAGCCTGGAGAGCAAGAAGGAACAGCTGTAGGAGTCTGGATGCTCGACGGTTTCGCGCGATTGCTGGAGCAGCCCCACCGGGTTCTGCTCACATCGCATGAGAACCCGGATGGGGACGGCACGGGCGCCATGCTGGGATTGGCGCACTATCTGCGTTTTCGGGGCAAGGACGTTCGCATTGTGGTGAGCCCCGAATTACCGGCCTTCCTCGGATTCCTGGACACCGAACACTGGATTGAAGCCTTTGATCCACTTCGGCACCAGGAACTGGCGGATTGGCCAGAGGCATGGATCCTGGTGGATGCTTCCGAACCTAAGCGGCTCGGGGTCATGCATGGGGCCTTCCAGGCATCCAAGGCCATGAAGGTTTGCCTGGACCATCACATGAAATCCGAGCCCCTTGGGTTTGATCACGAATTCACGGACGGCACCGCCAGTGCCTCCGCGGAGCTGGTGTTCGATCTGGTGGCCCGCCGAATGCCCCGCCCCCTGCCCCGGCCCATGGCCACGGCGCTCTATGCGGGGCTCGTGGACGACACCGGCAGCTTTCGCTTTTCCAATGCCAGCGCCAAAGTCCACCGTATGGCGGCGGATCTCATCGAGGAAGGCGTATTGCCAGCCCGTGTGTATCAGGATCTCTACCATCAGGGGCGGCCCGAGCGGCTCAAGCTCTTTGGGCGCGCGTTCGAAAGCCTGGAATTCCATGCGGATGGCCGCTATGCCTGCCTCAGCCTGACCCAGACCGACCTCCATGCCTGCGGCGCCACCCATGACGATATGGAAGGGTTGGTCAACAAGCCCCTGGAACTCAAGGGCGTCGAAGTCGCCTGCCTGATCCACGAACTGCCGCAAGGCGGTTTCAAGGCCAGCCTGCGCTCACGGGAACGGGTGGATGTGAATGCCGTTTGCCGCCACTTTGGCGGCGGCGGGCACCGTCTGGCCTCCGGCGCCAAGCTGAGCGGCGCCATGCCTCAGGTCCAGACAGAATTAAAGGCCGTGATCCTGGCTCAACTGGAAAAGGATCTCTCCCAGCCCTGAACCTTCCCGTTCTAATTGCAGGACTCCGCGGCCTGCCCCGAACGTCTCAGGATTTCCATTCAACGCTAAGAATTCAATTCTTCATCCGGAATTGCTCCCATGTGCCCCAAGGACAGCAGCAGCGCTCCGAGGCTCCATCTCGCCGCAGATTCACCCCTCGAGGTGATCACCCAATTCGAAACCGAATCCGTGCCCTTTGTGGCCAAGGCCAAAGTTCCGTCCATCTTCGGAAAGTTCACGGTTTACGGGTTTCTGGAAAAGATCACCGGCAAGGAACACCTCGCCATCGTGGCCGGGGACATCGACGCTCGGAAGCGAACCCCTGTGCGCATTCACAGCGAGTGCTGGACCGGGGATGTCATGGGCAGCCTGAAATGCGACTGCCGCGCCCAGTTGGAGGAAGCCCTGCGCTACGTGGGACAGCACGGTGGCATCGTGCTCTACATGCGTCAGGAAGGCCGTGGCATCGGCCTGCTCAACAAGTTGAAGGCCTACGCCCTTCAGGAGCAGGGCTTCGATACGGTGGAGGCCAACCATGAACTGGGTTTCGAGGATGATCTCCGCTCCTACGAAGCCTCCGTGGAAATGCTCCGCTTTTTCGGCATCCACAAGATCAAGCTCTTGACCAACAACCCCCGCAAAGTCGAGGCGTTGGAGGAGGCCGGCATCCACGTCCAGCGAGAACCCCACCAGATCATTTCCAACCCGCACAACCTGCGCTACCTGCAGACCAAGGCCGCCAAATCAGGGCATATCCTGAATTTCACGGAAGAAGCAGCGCTCTAGGCTATTCGTCGCGTCTAGGCAGCAGCAGCGCCCGCTGCACCCGCTCCAGGTTGCCCTGCAGGTGCACCATCTTCCAGGCGATGATCATGGCGTAGCCAAGCCAAACCCACAGCAGGCGTGGGTCGCAGGGGGTTCGCTTGAGGGGGTCGAGGCCCAGATCGATGCGTAGACCGTACAAGAACCAAACGATGACCCCGAAGGCAATCAGCAGGTGGCCCCAGCGAATCCAATAGGGGCGCAGGCCTTCGCGGATTTTCCAGCGGAGCAACAACCAGCGGTCAAAGCGGTCGGATTTTGCTTCGGCAAAGTGCAAGGCCAGCAGCTTGTCCACCAGGGGGGCGTACCGGTGGACCTTGAGCTCATTGATTTCTTCTTCGCCATTGAGCTTGCGGAGGAAGGCGCTGCGGATCTTGCCGACACATTCCTCCCAGGGTGCGCTCTCGCGATGCAACGCCAGATGGAGCCGCACCAGGCCAACCCAAAGCAGGGCTTGGGCCAGCAGCACGCCCCATAGGGCCACGCCCTGCCAGCCATGGGTGCGTGCCAGTTCGAGAAAGCGCAGGAGATCCATCAGGGCCGATGTCCCAGTTCGCGGTGCTGGACGATGAGCTTGGGGATATCCCGGCGCAGGCGTGTGGCCAGTTGTTCCACCAGGGCCACGCTGCGGTGCTGCCCGCCCGTGCAGCCGATAGCCAGGGTGAAATAGGCACGACCTTCCTGCGTAAGGTGCGGCCAGGACCAATGCACCCAGTTTTCGGTCATGGCCACAAAGGAACTGAACAGTTCCGAATTCATGAGGTATTCCCGCACGGGCTGATCTTTTCCGGTGAGGGTTTTCAGTTCCGCCACGTAGTGGGGGTTGGGCAGGAACCGCGCGTCCAGCACCATATCGGCGTCGGTGGGCAGGCCGAACTTGAACCCGAAGCTCACCAGCCGCAAGGTCGTGCCCTGCATGGGCAGATCCGGCAGCAATTCCGCGATGCGCAACCGCAACTGGCTGAGGGTCAATCGACTGGTATTGAGGATCGCACTGGCCTGGGCCCGGATGGGCGCCAGCAACTGCCGCTCCTGCTCGATGGCAGCGCCCACATCGCCATCGTCCGCAAGAAAGTGCGGGCGCCGGGATTCCGAAAAGCGGCGCACCAGGGTGGCGTCATCCGCCTCCACGAAGACGGTGTAGACCGGAATGCTCCCATCCTGCAACCGCTCCAGCAGGGGCATGAACTCTTCCACAAACTCGCCATGGCGGTTATCCATGCCCACGGCCAGCCGGGGCCGCGAGGGGTTCAGCTTCGCTTCCAGGGAAAGCAGGGGTTCCAGCAACCGGGCAGGCACGTTATCGATGGCCGTGCAGCCGGCGTCCTCCAGTGCGCTGAGCACTGAACGACGACCCGCGCCAGACATCCCCGTGACGATTACGAGTTCCATGGAAAAAGCCTAGCAGCTAGTGATTCTGGAAATGCCTTAATCCTCGTCCACGCCGCCTGCACTGAACCGCATGACCCGCTGGATACCCTCGCCGCCGCTGATATCAATCAGGGATCCGGTTTCATCGGGGCCCAGTTCCTGCACATTGCCGGGGCCCCGAAAGAAATCTTCATCGGGGATGTAGGCAGGCTGAGGTTCCACCCGGAACAGGTAGCTGATGATTTCGTCTTCGTAGCCGAACCGCATCTGTTCGAAGTATTCGTAGGATTCCTTCTTGTACTCCACCAGCGGATCCTTCTGGCCGTAACCACGGAAACCGATGGCTTCCTTCAGGTGGTCCATGACCAGCAGATGGCGCTTCCAGGCCGAATCGATGATCTGCAGAATGGCCACCCGCTCGTGCCAGCGCAGCACGTCTTCGCTGCCAAGACGGCGTTCCTTCTCCAGGTAGGATTCCTGAACAAACTTGGCGAGTTCCTCGATGGCCTCGGCTTGGGGCATGGCCACAAACTTGGCGAAATCAAGGTCGGCCGTGGCATAGAGCTGCTCGAAGCGTTCCTTGAAACCTTCCACATCCTTTTCGCCCTTGGGGGGCAAGTAGTCGATGACCAGGCCTTCAACGATCTCGCCCGCGATGCGCAGCACGTAGTCCTTGGTGTTGCCCTTGAGAATCTCTGTACGCAGCCCGTAGAAGAAGATGCGCTGCTTGTTCATCACATCGTCGTATTCGAGCAGGTGTTTGCGGATCTCGAAGTTGTGGGTTTCCACGCGTTTCTGGCTGCGTTCGATGGCACTGGTCACCATGCCCGCCTCGATGGGTTCATCGTCGGTCATGCCCAGGGTGGACATCATGGCCTTGATGCGCTCGCCGCCGAAGATGCGCATCAGATCGTCTTCCAGACTGAGGAAGAACCGGGAGGAACCGGGATCGCCCTGACGGCCCGCGCGACCACGCAACTGGTTATCGATACGGCGGCTCTCATGCCGCTCTGTGCCCAGGATATGAAGGCCACCGCAGGCCACCACTTCGATGTGCTCGGCGGCGGTTTGTTTGTCCATCTCGGCGATCAGCGCATCGAATTCGGCTGTGTTGCGACCGTCTTCGTCATAGAGCTCGATGTCGCGTTTCTTGGCTTCCAGCTTGGCCATGCCTTCGGGGTTGCCGCCCAAAATGATGTCCGTGCCGCGGCCTGCCATGTTGGTGGCGATGGTAACCGCGCCCTTGCGACCGGCTTGGGCGATGATCTCGGCTTCCTTTTCATGGTGCTTGGCGTTGAGCACCACGTGTTTGATCTTGGCCCGCTTCAGTTCCTCGGCGAGCATTTCGCTGGATTCGATGCTGACGGTGCCCACCAGGATCGGCTGGCCCTTCGCGTTGAGATCCTTGATCTCTTCAACGATGGCTTTGACCTTGCCCTTCTTGGTGGAATACACCACATCCGCAAAATCCTTGCGGACCATGGGCATGTTGGTGGGAATGATGATCACTTCCAAGGTATAGATCGAGAGCAATTCGCGGGCTTCGGTTTCCGCGGTGCCGGTCATGCCCGCGAGCTTCTTGTACATCCGGAAGAAGTTCTGGAAGGTGACAGTGGCCAGGGTCTGGTTCTCGGCGTTGACTTCCACGCCTTCCTTGGCCTCGATGGCCTGGTGCAAACCATTGGACCAGCGACGGCCCGGCATCATGCGGCCCGTGAATTCGTCCACGATGACGATTTCCTGGCCCTTGCCGTCCTCCTTGGGCCGGATCATGTAATCCACGTCCAGCTTGTACATGTTGTGGGCCAGCAGGGCCTGGTTGAGCCCGTGCAGGGTGTCGATGGCGCTGGGATCGTAGAGGTTCGGCACGCCCAGAAGCTGCTCCGCGTGGCGGATGCCCTCGTCGGTCATCATCACCTGGCGGTCTTTTTCATCCACCTTGTAGTCGCCATCCTTGCTGTTCTTTTCGTCGGAACCCCGCTTGAGCTTGGGCACGATGGCATCGATACGGTAGTACTTGCTGGTGTCCTCTTCGCTGGAACCCGCGATGATCAGCGGGGTTCGGGCTTCGTCGATGAGGATGGAATCCACTTCGTCGACGATCGCAAACGCGAAGCCGCGCTGGGTGAAATCTTCGAGATCCCACTTCATGTTGTCGCGCAGGTAATCGAATCCCAGTTCGTTGTTGGTGCAGTAGGTGATGTCGCTGCCGTAGGCCGCGCGACGCTCTTCATCGGAAAGCCCGTGCTGAATGACACCCACGGTCAGGCCGAGGAAATGATAGATGCGCCCCATCCACTCGGCGTCGCGCCGGGCCAGATAGTCGTTGACCGTGACCAGGTGAGCGCCCTTGCCCGCCAGGGCATTGAGGTACAGCGGGAGCGTGGCGGTGAGGGTCTTGCCTTCACCGGTGCGCATTTCCGCCACTTTGCCCTCGTGGAGCGCCATGCCGCCCACCAGCTGCACATCGAAGTGCCGCATCTTGAGCACCCGCCGGGAAGCCTCGCGGCACACGGCAAAGGCCTCGGGCAGGATGTCGTCCAGGGTGGCGCCCTGGGCGAGTTTTTCCTTGAGGTAGGGCGTGCGAGCCTTCAGCTCTTCGTCCGAAAGCCCCTTGATTTCCGGCTCAAGCTGATTGATCAGTTGAACCTTGGCCCACAGGCGCTTGAGCTCGCGATCGTTCTTCGAGCCAATGAGTTTCTTCAGGATGCTTTCAATCATGCTGGATCCAGTCGCGTCAAACCGCTGATTGTATCGCCGTTGGGCCGGTTTTCCCAGTGTGAGTGCTGGAACAGAGCCAAAAGCCCTTATTCCTTGAGGCTCCGGTGACGGTCCGGCAAACTAGGATCCCATCAACGGAGTCGCCATGGCCCTGGAGCGAACATTCGCCATCATCAAGCCCAATGCCGTGCGCAACGGGCACGTGGGCGAGATTTTTTCGGCCATTGAACGGGAAGGATTCACCATCCACGGGCTGCGCATGGTGCAGCTCAACAAGGAGCTGATCAAGGGCTTCTACATTGATCACATCCACAAGGGATTCTACGGGGAGCTGGAGGCCTTCATGCTGGAAGGGCCGGTGATCCTGATGGTGCTCGAAGGGGAAAATGTCATCGCCCGCTGGCGGGAAATCATGGGCGCCACCAATCCCACCCAGGCCGAATTTGGCACCCTGCGCCGGAAATACGGTGAGGATGTCACCAAGAATGCGGTCCATGGCTCCGACGCCCCGGCCACGGCAGAGCGGGAAGTTCACTATTTCTTCAGCGCCTTCGACCTCGTTTAGGAATTCATGGCGCGCGCTCGCACATCCCGCCGACTGCTGATCGCCACCGCGTTCCTGAGCCTCATCCCGCTCGGGGGATGGTGGTCCTGGAAGCGGAGTGGCCCCCTGGTTCAGGAAGCCACCGTGCTGGTCAAGAAGGGCACCACCGTGGACCAGATCGCCGACCAGTTGGAACGCGAAGGCGTCATCCGGTCGGCGGCCATGTTCAAGCTCTGGGCGCGGGCCCGCAAGCTCCAACTACTTCGGGGCGAATACACCATGGCCCCCCAGGCCAGCATGTCGGACGTGGCGGGAAAGTTGCGGCGGGGCGAAATCCACTTCACCAACATCGTGCTCACCCCCGCCATGCACGCCTGGAGCGTGCAAAAGCGCCTGAAGGATTTCATTCCGGAGGAGGTGTTCTGGACCCTTTGGAAAAGCCCGAGGCTGGCCAGGGCCGCAGGTTTCGAGCATGCCGAAAACCTTGAAGGGCTGCTCGCTCCCGCCACCTATCGCCTGCACCATGCCCTGGAGCCCGAAGAGATTCTCCTGACGATGGTGGAGGCCTTTCACCAACAGGTGCGCCCCAAACTCGAAGGCGGTGCCCTTGATCCCTACCGGACCTTGATCTTGGCGAGCCTCGCGGAGAAAGAAACCAATCTCCCAGAGGAACACCCCAAAGTGGCTGGCGTGTATCTGAAACGGCTGCGGATTGGCATGCGCCTCCAGTGCGACCCCACCAGCCAGTACGCCCGCTGGATGACGGGGGATCTGCGGTTCACCGCGCCCACGCCCGAGGATATTCGCCGCCCCCATCGCTTCAACACCTACTCGGTCACCGGCCTGCCCCCCACGCCCATCGCCATCCCCAGCGCCGCGGCCATTCGCGCCGCCCTGGATCCCGACGTCACCAAGGATCTTTTCTTCGTGGCCACCGGCACGGGCGGGCACACGTTTGCGCCCAGCCTGAACGACCACAACCGCAATGTGGGCAAGTACCGCAAGGAACTCAAACGCCAGCGCAGCCAGAAGCAAAAGCACTAGGGCAGCCCGTCAGGAAATCATCCGATCATGTCGACCATGGAAACCGAACCTACCCCATCACCCGCGGCGGTGCCCAAACCGGGGCAGTTCCGCGAACTGCTCGACATGATCAAGTTCGAGCACACGATCTTCGCCTTACCCTTCGCGTTGCTTGCGGTGTTGGCGGCTTCGCCCGTGCTGCCTTCCTGGTGGACCCTGGGCTGGATTGTGGCGGCCATGGTGGGCGCCCGCACCGCCGCCATGACCTTCAATCGTCTGGTGGATGCGGACCTCGACGCCGAGAACCCGCGCACCCGGGATCGCGCCCTGCCCGCGGGGCGCGTGAGCCAGAACGGCGCGCGGATTCTGCTGGGTGCTTCCATCGTCCTGTTCGGGTTCGCGGCGGGCATGCTGGGGCCCCTGCCCTGGCAATTGGCGCCCGTGGCTCTCGTCATCATCCTGGGCTATTCCCTGTGCAAGCGATTCACCAGCTTTGCCCATGTCGTGCTGGGCTTGGCCCTGGCCGGGGCGCCCCTTGGCGCCTGGATCGCCGTGAGTGGTCGGCTGGATCCGCCCGCCTGGTTTCTGGCGCTGGGTGTGCTCACCTGGACCGCCGGTTTCGATGTGCTCTACGCACTGCAGGACGAGCACTTCGACCGCGCCCGGGGCCTGCGTTCCATCCCGGCCCGGCTCGGCACCCGCGGCGCCCTCTGGGTTTCCCGCGGGCTGCATCTCGTGGCACTGCTCTCCTGGGCCACCTTCAATGTTCGCCTTGGCTGTCACGTGTTTCCCTGGCTCGCCTGGCTAGGGGTGGCGATGATCCTCACGCGGGAGCACTGGGTGGTGCGCACCGGGCAGCTCGATCGCATCGATCATGTGTTTTTCACCCTCAACAGCCTGGTGGGCCCCCTCTTTTTCCTGGGGCATCTGATCGAATGGCTGCTGGGCCCTGGGCTTTTGTGAGAGTAGGAATTCGGCCTCGACATGGGCAATTTTCCAACGTAGCTTGAAGCCATGACTCGTACGCCACCCACCCGCCGGGGCCTTAGGCTCAGTCGCCCTGATCAGGAACAATTCTTCACCGTCATGGTGGTGTTCAGTCACCGTACCTTCCGCTGGTCCATGGCCCGCAAGACCCTGATTCGGGTGGTGGCCACGGTGGTAAGCGTGTGGGCCTTCGCCATGATCGGTTCGGCCTACGGCTTCTGGGCCACCAAGAAAATCATGAATTTCTCGCACCTGCAGCGGGAAACCGCCGAGCAGGAGCGCCAACTGCGGGAAAGCCTGGACCAGGCCCAGAACCTCGAAGGCGAAATCGTAACCCTGCGCAAACAGGTGACCGACCTGTTGACCCTGATCAACCCCAAGGCCCCCGGGCCCGATCTGCCGCCCATGCCCCCCCGCGAGGGCACCGGCACCAGCCCCGACCGCGAAAAGGTGAGCCGCCTGCGCGAGGATCTGGAACGCTCCAGCACCCAGGCGAAATTGATTCGCGCCCGGATGGAGCCCATCGTCGAACGCTGGAACCACACCCCTTCCATCCAGCCCACCGCAGGCTACATGAGCTCCGGCTTCGGAATCCGCATCAGCCCCTTCTCCAGGGCCAACGAGGCCGGAGATGGCCTGCTGGGCTATCACACGGGCTTCGATATCACCAACGCCGAGGGCACGCCCATCCAGGCCACCGCCGATGGGGAAGTGGTCTCGGCCGGTTGGATGGACCGCTACGGCTGGGGCATCCTGGTACGCCACACCAGCGAATTGGAAACCCTGTACGCTCACCTGTCCCGGCTGGAGGTGAAGCCCGGGCAGAAGGTTCGGCGAGGGGATATCCTGGGTGCCATGGGCCGCTCCGGCAACGCCACGGGCGTACACTTGCACTACGAAGTGCGCCGCCTGGGCCGCCCCGTCAACCCTCAGCCCTACATGCGCCTTCAACGGCAATGGCTTTCCTCGATCCGCTAGCGACCCGCAGGTGCCCCCATGTTCTCCAACCCCAACGCCAACGCCGCCAAGAAGGGCCCCGCGCCCGCCCAGCCCATTCACACGCTCCTGGGCAAAGGCACCCTATGGAAGGGCGACATTCACACCGGCGTGAATAGCCTGAGGATCGAAGGCACCGTGGAAGGTTCCATCCACGGCGAAGGCGAAGTGACCATCGCTCCCACTGGCATCGTCAACGGCACCATTCACACCAAGCACCTCATCGTTACCGGCCGCATCGAAGGCGTGTTCAAGATCGAGCAGTGCCTCGAAATCCACGGCACCGGCTGGGTGGAAGGCGAAGTGGAAGTGGGCTCCCTGGTGGTGGATGAAGGCGGCACCCTGCTCGGCACCTGCACCCGCCGCAACCTCAGCACCACCCCCAAAACCCCGCCCCCCTCCACCGACGCCACCGCATAGACGCTGGACAAACCCCAGAATTTCGCTAAACTGAAAA
>JADKBC010000003.1 GCA_016715205.1 Holophaga sp. | reverse complement strand
AATTAGACGAACTATACGAAGAAAAGTGTAGTTCGCCTAATGCGGTTAAAGGGAAATGTAAGTGTTGAAAATTCTGTAAGACTAACTGTTGTGGCAACCGTGTTAGGCAGACCGTTTTTCACCGGATGGGAGGGCAAAAACAGGGGTGCGAAGTCGCCCCAGTTCGCCTAATCAGGTTTTGAAAGACGTAAGTGTTGATGGAACCGTAGGACTAGGAAAAGGAAAGGCGAACTTTCTAGCAAGGAATGGGGAATTTTAGCATTTTTCGAGTGGCCAAAATGGCGGCCTCTGAATTAGGGGAACCGTTTGGTGGGGGATTGGTTCGCCTATTCCGGGTGATTTAGGGGGTTGGGGGGGCTTTGTTCTAGGGGTAATAGGCGAACTGATTTGGCCGCTTGACAGGCGAAAAAAAAGCGATAAATTAAATAGAGACTGGGTTAAATAGGTTGGTGGGTTGTCTGCAGGTTACCGCAATAGGCGAACGGGTATGCGGGGGGCTGGCGTGGTGGACGAGGGAAATAGGCAGATCGGTAATGCAGGGCTAGAAGGGGAGGAAAGGCCGGCTCCGAAGCTGCTGGATCAATTGCGCGAGAGCTTGCGGTTGCGGCATTACAGCCTGCGCACGGAGGAAGCCTATGTGGATTGGGTGCGGAGGTTCATTCTCTTTCATGACAAGCGGCACCCCCGGGACATGGGGCAAGGGGAAGTCCAAGATTTCCTGACGCATTTGGCGGTGGATCGCAATGTGGCGCCGTCCACCCAGAACCAGGCCAAAGCATCGCTGCTCTATCTATATCGCTACCTGCTGGAGGTGAACCTGCCGTGGCTTTCGGAAATGGTGCAGGCCAAACGAAGCCCACGTCTACCGGTGGTGCTCACGCCGAGTGAGGTGCGCACCCTGTTTGACCAGATGGAAGGCGTGATGGCCCTGGTGACCCGGCTTTTGTACGGCACCGGCATGCGGCTGATGGAAGGGTTGCGCCTGCGCGTGAAGGATGTGGATTTCGAGCGCCGGGAAATCATCGTGCGGGACGGCAAGGGGGGCAAGGATCGGGTCACCATGTTGCCGGATCGCCTGGTGGGTGCCTTGAAGGAGCATTTGGACAAGGTGAAGGCCCTCCATCAGCAGGATCTTGCCGAGGGCTTCGGGGCCGTATGGTTGCCCGACGCCCTGGCCGAGAAATCGCGGGGGGCTGCGCGGGCCTGGGGTTGGCAGTGGGTGTTCCCCTCGGGCCAGCGCTCGGTCGACCCTCGCACCGGCATCCTGCGCCGCCACCATCTGCACGGCGAGAGTGTGCAAAAGGCCGTGCGAATGGCGGGGCGGGCCGGGGAACTGGTGAAGCCGGTGACACCCCACGTGCTGCGGCACTCCTTCGCCACGCACCTACTGGCCTTCGGGCACGATATCCGCACGGTGCAGGAACTGCTTGGCCACAAGGAAGTGGAAACCACCATGATCTACACCCACGTGCTGAACCGGGGTGGCATGGGCGTGCCCAGCCCGCTGGATCACATCTAGTACCAAGGTGCGTTCAAAAGGAAATTGGCCGGGGATGGACGGGGATTCTCGGGGATAAATGCGAGATTGGGCTCCGCCCTTCCAGAAACTCGTGCGGCCCTGCCGCACGACCCGCGCTGCGGGCGGGCCAGAAAGCCGGGGTGTTGCGAAAAATTGATCCACAAACTACATCCCCGAAAATCCCCGTCCATCCCCGGCCAAAGGCTTTTATCTTTCGAAGGCAAAACCGGTTCAGCCCCGCGCGACCAGCCAGGCATCCGCCCACACGCGGGTTTGGCGGTCGAGGTCCAGTACCTGTTCCAGGTTTTCGACGGGGGGGGCGGGATGGGCGGCCAGGGCATCGGCGTTGCAGGCGGCGATGGCGCCGAAGGGGATGCGGTCTTCCAGGAAGGCGGCCACGGCGGTTTCGTTGGCGGCATTGAGAATGGCGGGGGCGGTGCCGCCGGTGCGCAGGGCGGCGTAGGCCAGGGCCAGGCAGGGGAAGCGGTCCAGATCGGGGGCGTCGAAGGTCCAGGTGCGGGCCAGATCCCAGTCGTAGGGCGGCACGGGGCCATTCAGGCGTTCGGGCCAGAGCAGGGCGTACTGGATGGGCAGCTTCATGTCGTTGGCGCAGACCTGCAACTGGTAGGTGCCGTCGGTGAAGCCTGCCATGGCGTGAACCTGGCTCTGGGGGTGGATTGTCACCTGGATCTGCTCGGCGCTCAGATCGAAGAGCAGGGCGGCTTCGATCACTTCAAGCCCCTTGTTCATGAGGGTGGCGCTATCGATGGTGATCTTGGGGCCCATCTTCCAGGTGGGATGGTTGAGGGCTTCGGCCACCGTGGCGGCCTGGATGCGCGCCCGGGACCATTCGCGGAAGGGGCCGCCGCTGGCGGTGATGCGCACTTCGCGGATGCTGGTGGGCACGCGGCCCGCCAAGAGTTGATGCAGGGCGGCGTGTTCCGAGTCGATGGGCAGCAGTTCGCCGCCCCCCTCCCGCAGGGCCTTGAGCATGAGCGGCCCGCCCACCACGAGCGATTCCTTGTTGGCCACGCAGACCCGGCGCCCTGCCCGCAGGGCGGCTTCGGTGCTGGCCAGCCCCGCGGCGCCCACCACCGCAGCGACAACGGTATCGGCGTCGGGGTGCAGGGCGCAGGCCAGCAGACCTTCGGCACCATGGTGGATTTCGGGGTGGTAGCTGAGGTGCGAGGTCAGCCACGCGGCATCCTCGGCTTGGGCCACGGACACGCAGGTGGGACGGAATCGTTCACATTGGTCGCGCAGCAAATCGCGGTTGCGCCCCCCGGCCAAGGCCACCACGGCGAGCTTGTCGGGGTGCGCCTCGACCACCTCCAACGTGGAGGTGCCGATGGAACCCGTGGCGCCGAGGATGGCGAGGCGGCGCAATGCCGTCATCAGTTCAGCCCATGCACGAAAAACAGGTAGGCATAGAGCATCGGCGCGGCGAAGACTAGGCTGTCCACCCGATCCAGCATGCCGCCATGGCCGGGGATGCCCAGGCTGCCCATGTTGGAATCCTTCACGCCGGCGCTGCGTTTCCAGGTGCTTTCGGCCAGGTCACCCAGTTGGCCCACGAGGCCCAGGAGCAGGGCGATGGCGATGGCATCCACCACGCTCCACTGGGTGCAAACCCAGGTGCGGATGATGAAGGCCCCGGCGAGGTTGCCCAGCACATTGCCCAAGGCCCCTTCCCAGCTTTTCTTGGGGCTCACCCGGGGGGCCAATTTGTGCTTGCCCACGGCGCTACCCAGGAAGTAGGCGCCGGTGTCACCCAGCCACACGATGAGGAAGAGGGCCAGGATGAAGCGCGCACCGCTGTTGGCCAGCGTGGTGCCATCGAGCATGAAGAGCTTGACCATGAAGCCCGTGCCCAGGCCCATGTAGAGGGCCGCCATCCAGGTGATGGCCTGACTGGAGAGGGCGTTTTCCAGGGGATCCTTGCTGAAGAGCAGGGCGCCGAAATGGATGGCCATACCGCCGCCGGCCAGCACCGCCCAGAGGGGCAGGGGATCCGTGGCGATCACCCCGGCGCTGGAAGAAAGGTAGAAATGCAGCAGGAAGCCGCCGCCCACCAAGGCACCGCCGAACACGGAGGGATGATGGCCCACCTTGCGGGCGATGAGGCAGAGTTCCCGCACGCCCATCACCAGCACCACCGCCATGAGCGCCAGCCAGGTGAGCTTGGCCCAGGGGCGTTCGCCGAAATAGAGCAGGGTGAAGAAGAAGACGGCAAAGGCCGCGGCACTGCCCAGGCGCAGGGCCAGGTTGCCCTTATCGAAAGTGTGCGGGGCGGCGGGGGGTGGGGCAATTTTCGGACTAGATGCCGCCGAAGCGGCGCTCGCGGTTCGCATAAGCTTCCAAGGCCTCCCTCAGTTGTGGGCCGCGGAAATCCGGCCACAGGCATTCGGTGATGTAGAACTCAGCATAGGCGGCCTGCCAGAGCAGGAAATTGGAAATGCGCAGTTCGCCCGAGGTGCGGATGAGCAAATCCACATCCGGGGTGCCCGCCGTCCAGAGGCGCGCGGCGATGGCCTCCTCGGTGATTTCATCGGGCTGCAGGCCCGCTTCCACGCAGCGCCGCGCGGCCTGGGTGATCTCCAGGCGGCTGCCGTAGTTCACCGCCAGGTGGAACACCATGCCCGTGTGGTCGGCGGTGCTCTCCTCCAGGGCGCGGATATCCCGCTGAACGCCCTCGGGCAGGCCCTCCAGGGAACCGAGATGATGGAAGCGAATGCCCTTGCGGCGCAGCTTGGGCAGGAACATGCGCAGGTACATCCGCAGCAGCGCCATGAGCCCGGAAACCTCCAGGCTGGGCCGCTTCCAGTTCTCCGTGCTGAAGGCGTACAGCGAAAGGTGCTGAATGCCCGCCTCCGCAGCCGCATCCAGAATATCCTCCACTGCCCGCACGCCCTCCTTGTGCCCCTTGATCCGCGACCACCCCCGCAACCCCGCCCACCGGCCGTTGCCGTCCATTATGATGGCGACGTGATGCGGAACGCTCATGCCGCCATCCGCCCAAATCGCGCGAAACCAAGGCTGGTGCTAAAGCCTCGTTCGCGTATGCCCGCAGGGCATACCGAAAAGATGATGGCGACGACCTAAACGCGCATTCTTCCCGGTCACCAACACCTCGCCCACACCCGCTAGGCACCCCGCAAGCCTGTTCGCGACATAACCAGAAACACTCACCAATGCGGTCTCCGAGGGGTTGCTGCGACCCCTCGCGGGGCCATGAAAATAGAAGGCGAGCGAATTCTATCACAGGGACTTTTTGGGCTTGCTAGAGCGGAAGGGGCTTGCCGGGAAATTCCTGATAACCTAAAGCCGATTCCAGGGACTGGTACCGATGGTTCAATTTAATACGCGCGCCAATGAGATCTTGCTAAAGCTGGTCTATTACGGGCCGGGCCTATCGGGCAAGACCACGAACCTGCAAAGCCTGCACGCCATGTGCCAGGAAGTGCAGCGGGGCGAGCTCTTTTCCGTGAACACCCAGGAAGATCGCACCCTGTTTTTCGATCTGCTGCCCATCAACCTGGGCTATATCTACGGCAACGCGATCCACCTCCAGATCTACACAGTGCCGGGCCAAGTGCAGTACGACGCCAGCCGCCGGGTGGTGCTGGGCGGGGCCGATGGCGTGGTGTTCGTGGCGGATTCCAGCGAAGCCAAGATGCAGGAAAACGTGGATTCCCTGTCGAACCTCTACCACAACCTGAACGCCAATCGCTTGAACATCAAGCAGATTCCCTTTGTGCTGCAGTACAACAAGCGCGATCTGCCAGACGCCATGCCCGTGGGCGTGATGAATCGTCGCCTGAACTTCCGTTCGGTGCCCTTCTTTGAGGCCGTGGCGCCCCGGGGCACGGGCGTGCTGGATACCTTCCTGGCCATCACCAAGGAGACGGTGGGCTCCACCTTCCAGAAGTACCACCTGGACAAGAAGATCAAAGATTTCGACGAGATGCTCAATCTCATCGAAACGAACATCCGCTCCAGCATGCGGGAACTGCCGCCCGCCGAGGAGCCCGCCCCGGCCCCGGAAGGCACGGTGCTGCGGCACAACACGGTCAGCGTGAGCGACCTGGTGCCCGGCAAGGTGGCCGATGCCCAGGATCTGCTGGAGGATGCCCTCAAATCCAACATGGAAACGGCCCGCCTTTACAGCGAGCTGAAACACACCAAGGACACCCTGGAGCAGAAGAACCAGGAACTGGCCGTGCTGGCCGCCCAGAACGAGCGCGCCAACCAGGACAACCTGAAAACCCGGCGCTACCTGGAAGGGCTCATCCAGAGCGTGGCGGAAGGGATCATTTCCTTCAGTCACGATGGTCGTGTGCTCACCTGGAATACCGCTGCCGAGCAGATCTTTGGCTACACCCGCAGCGAAATCGTGGGTCACGCCTTCCAGAAACTGATTCCGGGCAACCGGGCCGGCGAGTTGGAACAGGCCATGGCCCAGGTGGGCAAGGGCCAGATCATCCGCGATGTGCCCAGTGTGCGCGTCCGCAAGGGGGGTCAGGAGTTTCCGGTTTCCACCACCTACGCACCCATTCGGGGCAGCGATGACCGGGTATTGGCCTTCTCGGCCCTGGTGCGGGATCTGGGCGAGCAGCGCACCCTGGAGCGTCGCCTGGAACATGCCGAAACCAGTTCCAGCCTGGCGCGCATCATGCCGCCGCTCTTCAACGAACTGACCAATCGGCTGGGGCCAGTGCTTCTGCAAAAGAGCTTGTTACTGGAAACCGCCACGGATCCGGCCCAGCAGATGCGCATGTCGCGCCTGCTCCAGGCGGTGGATGCGGCCCAGAACCTGCTTCGACCGCTGCTGATGGTGCTCTCGCCCTCTTCCCCGCGCCTGGAAACCTGCAACATCAATACCCTGGTGCAGGAATCCGCCAAGCGCTTGGAAGCCGAAGCGGCCGCCGCGGGCGTGGCCATGGAATTCACTCTGGCACCGGACCTCCCGGACTGTTCCCTGGACATCGACCAGATTCGCGAAGCGCTGGTGAATCTGTTCCGCAGCGCCGTCTACGCCACGGTGAAATCCACCGTGAAACGCGTACGGGTGGGCACCCGGCTGGTGGGCAACGCCATCCAGATCGTGAGCCAGGATACGGGCCCTGCGATTCCAGAACCGGAAAAGGGACGGGTCTTTGATCTGGCCGGGGCCACGGACGTGGAATCCCTGGGGTTGTGCACCGCTGCCAGCATCGTTCAGGCGCACGGAGGCAAGATTTCCGTGCGCAGTCAGGCGGGGGTTGGGAATGCCTTTTTGGTGGAGTTGCCCATGACCGACGTTGTTGCGAACAAGGGCACCAATGAATCCCTGCAGGGGAAAAAGATCATGGTGGTGGACGACGAGGCCTTCCTGCTGGAATGCCTGGCCGATGCCTTGGCGGCCTGGGGTTGCCAGGTGACCGCCTGCGGCCTCGCCACCGAAGCCATTCAGAAGATGCAGGTGGATACCTTTGACCTGATCGTTTCGGATATTCGGATGCCCGGCCTGACTGGGATCCAGCTCTTTGACTGGATCCGCCAGAACCAGCCCGAGATGGCCAAGAAGATCATCTACACCACCGGCGACTCCTTCGATCCCGAAACCCGCACCTTCCTGGAGCAATCCAAGCTGCCGCACCTGGGCAAGCCCTTTGATCTCAAGAAGCTCAAACAGGCCATGCTGGATCTGCTGGGGTGATTTGAAAGATTCACCACCAAGGCACCAGAAACAGCAATCTCTGAGCTCTGCTTCACGCTCCAACTTGCTTCGCCTTCGCAAGGCAAACGTTTTTGGCCGGGGATGGACGGGGATACACGGGGATAAAAGCAGGATCAGGTTGATTACGGGCCTTCTGGCCTGGTTCGCCGGGCGGGCCAGAAGGCCAAGGTGATGCCAAAAGTTGATCCACAAGCTACATCCCCGAAGATCCCCGTCCATCCCCGGCCAATTTTATTTTTTAGCGAAAAACCATGGTGAAGCTTATTCCCCCTTTGCGCTGCCGGCCTTCGGGGTCAAAGGTGTAGCCGATGCTGCGCACGGTGTGGACCCAGCGGGGGTGATGGGCGTCCACTTCCATGGTGCGGCGGATGCGGACGATGAAATTGTCCACGGTGCGGGTGGTGGGATAGGTTTCCTCGCCCCAGACCTTGTCCAGGATTTCCGAACGGCTCACCACCTGGCCGGGGCGTTCCATCAAGAGCTTGAGGATCATGCATTCCTTGACGCCCAGTTGGAAGGAGCCACCAGGGCCTTCCCCGCAGAAATTTTCGAAATCCACCCAGTGCTCGCCGAATTTTTGCCGGCTGCCCAGGGAACGATTCTGGTACCAGGCTTCCCGGCGGAGGATGGCCCGCACCCGCACCAGCAGTTCGCGCACCTGGAAGGGCTTGCCCAGGTAGTCGTCGCCGCCGGTCTCAAAGCCGTGCACCCGGTCATCCTCGGTGTTCTTGGCGGTGAGAAACAGGATGGGCGTGAAATTCTTGGCGGCCCGCACGCGCTCGCACACGGAAAAGCCGTCCATGCCCGGCAGCATCACGTCCAGCAGCACCAGATCGAAGGTTTCGCTGAGGATGCGCCGCAGGGCTTCGTCGCCCCGGGTGATCCACACGCAGGGCAATCCTTCCATTTCCAGGTTCAGCTTGATGCCTTCGGCGAGGCTCAGCTCGTCTTCGACCAGAAGGATACGTGGTTCAGGCATGGAAAGCTCCGCGGGATGCAAAGAAAATCCTAGCGCTAGAATAGGTCAGGAGCCTTCCCTAATGAGCAACCCCTACCTGAGCATCGTCATTCCGATCTTCAACGAGGAAGAAAACATCCCCGTTTTATGGGAACGCCTGTCCCGGATGCTCCAGGAGAGCTTCGCCACACCGGAGCGGGGCTGGGAGGTGGTGTTCACGGATGACGGCAGCCGGGATCGCAGCCTGGAGATGCTGAAGGCCATCGCGGCCGAGGAACCGCGCGTGTCGGTGGTGGAATTCAACCGGAACTACGGCCAGCACAGCGCCATTTTCGGCGCCTTTTCGATCGTGGCGGGGGAGATCATCGTCACCCTGGACGCCGATCTGCAGAACCCGCCCGAAGAGATCCCCAAGCTGGTGGCCAAGATGGAAGAGGGCTTCGACGTGGTGGGCGGCTGGCGGCAGGGCCGCATGGATAATGACAGCCTGTTCCGCACGTTGCCCAGCAAGATCGTGAACGCCGTTACCCGCAAGACCACGGGCGTGAAGCTCAACGACTACGGCTGCATGTTGCGGGCCTATCGCCGCGAGATCGTGGACGCCATGCTGCAGTGCAAGGAGCGGTCAAGTTTCATTCCCGCCCTGGCCAATTCCTTCGCCAAGCGCATCGCCGAAGTGCCCGTGGGTCACGCGGAGCGCGCGGCGGGCGAGAGCAAGTACGGCCTCTGGAAGCTCATCAATCTGCAGTTCGATCTGCTCACCAGTTTCAGCCTGCTGCCGCTCCAGATGCTTTCGGTGATTGGCGTGCTCATCGCCATCCTTGGCTTCGTGCTGTTCCTGGGGTTGGTGGCCTATCGCTTCCTGCACCCGGAAGGCACGGCCCAGGGCGTATTCACCCTCTTCGCCATCCTGTTCTTCTTCGTGGGGTGCCAGTTCGTGGCCTTTGGCCTGCTGGGTGAATACATCGGCCGCATCTACCAGGAAGTGCGCGACCGGCCCCGCTTTGTGGTGAAGCGAATCCACAAGCAGCTTTGATGCTGGTTTTGCATTTTCATAAAGACTGAATCGCCAAAACGCCAAGGCGCCGAGAATGGCCTGCGACGAGTGTGTGTAAGGCCGCCGGATCCCGCCTGCGGGATCTCCCGCTGCAAGGGCAGCGGAGGGTGTCTACGGCCATCAGACCACACCTAATATGCGGGCTGCTGGCCGTAGACACGACAGGGGCGGCCAATGACGGGTTTCAGATGCACCTGCTTTTCTTGGCGAAGGCGCACAGCGCTGCTTGGCGCCTTCGCGGTAGGCTTTTCTCAGAATCTCCTAAACTTCGGAGGACAATTCATTCAAAGAGTTTTCCAGGAATTTCGTAAAGAACCATTTCCTCCTTTGGGTCTTAGAAAGCCAATCGCTTCCGCGGGTGAATCCTGCCCACCCTGTTAAATTGACGATGAAAACAACCACGCACGTTTCCTTCGGGAGCTCCCATGCGTATTTCCTTTCACGGCGCCGCCCAGGGCGTGACGGGCTCCTGTCATCTGCTGGATACGGGCAGCGCGAAGATCCTGGTGGATTGCGGGTTGTACCAGGGCAGTCGCAGGCTGCGCGAGGAGAATGAAGCTCCCTTCGGGTTTGACCCCGCCTCCATCGATGCGGTGCTGCTCACCCATGCCCATCTGGACCACTGTGGGCGCCTGCCGCTCCTGGTGCAGCAGGGCTTTCGAGGCAAGATCTTTTGCACTGCCGCCACCCAGGAATTGGCGCGCATGGTGCTGATGGATACGGCCCGCCTCCAGGAGGAAGAGGCCGCCCGCACCGCGCGCCGAAAGGCCCGGGGCCAGCGCATCCACGGCATGGCAGAAGAAGCCCTCTACGGTCAGGAGGACGTGGAAGCGACCTGTGCGCAGTTTTCGGGCATCGCCGAGTATGGCGTGACCTTCGACCCGCTGCCGAACCTGACATTCACGTTCCAGGATGCGGGGCATATTCTCGGTTCCGCCAGCATTCGGGTGGAAGCCAGGGCCAACGGGACTGCCAAGCACATCGTGTACTCGGGCGATATCGGTAGCCCCAACCATCCCATCGTGAACGACCCCGTGCCCGCGCCCGAAGCCGATGCGGTGGTCATGGAGACCACCTACGGTGGGCGTCACCATCGCAGCATCACGGAAACCGCCCAGGAATTCTTTGCAGCCATCACGGCCACCGTGAACGCGGGGGGCAATGTGGTGGTGCCCACCTTCGCCCTGGAGCGCGCCCAGGAAGTGATCTACGGCCTGCGAGAGGGCCTGGAGCACCATCTGTTGCCGCCGGGCCTCAAGGTGTTTGTGGATTCGCCCATGGCCACCAGCGCCACGGAGATCTTCCGCGCCCATCCCGAGTGCTTCGATTTGGAGGCGCAGCAGGTGATGCGGGATCGGGATCTCTTCAGTTTCCCCGGCTTGAAATTCACCCGGGATCGCAACGAATCCAAAGCCATCAACGACGTCCGCTCCGGCGCGGTGATTCTCGCGGGCGCGGGCATGTGCACGGGCGGCCGCGTGCAGCACCATCTCGAGCAACTGCTGCCCCGTCCGGAGTGCGCAGTGGTGTTCGTGGGGTATGCCGCCAACGGCACCCCCGCGCGCAGCATCATCGATGGCGCGAAAACCCTGCGGCTCTTTGGCCAGGAGGTGCCCATCCGGGCCAAGATCCACACCATCAATGGCTTTTCGGGCCACGGGGACCACGGCACACTGCTGGCGTGGCATGGGGAACGGGCCAAACCGGGCGTCACGTACCTGGTACACGGCGAAACGGAGCAGGCCCAGGCCCTGCGCACGGATCTGGAAGGGCGCGGTTTTGCCTGCGAGTACCCGGCCCCCCACCAGGCATTTGAACTCTGATGGTGGAGGCGCCGGAAGGACCGCCCAGCGGGAAAGCCTGCCCCATCTGCCACACGCCCGTGGAAGCCTGGGCGCGCATCTGCCCACGCTGCGAGCACGAATGGCCTGTAACGCCCGAAGAGGTGGAGGATCATGCCCTGCAGGATTTCCAGGGAACGCTGAGAACGCTGACGCCGCGTTTCTGGGTAACGCCGCTGCTCATGGGGCTCAATATTTTGGTGTTTGGCGTGATGGTGGTGGCCGGGGTCCATTTCCTTTCACCCACTTCGGAAAGCCTGGTGCGATGGGGCGCCGATTTCGGGCCGCTGACCTCGAACGGGCAATGGTGGCGGCTGGTGAGTGCCACCTTCCTGCACGTGGGCATCATTCACCTCGCCTTCAACATGTATGTGCTTTGGGATATCGGCGGCCTGGTGGAGCGGCTGGTGGGGAACGCGGCCTTTCTGGCGTTGTACCTTCTGGCAGGGGTGTTCGGTAGCCTGGCATCCCTGATCTGGAACCCGCTGGTGGTGTCGGCGGGGGCTTCGGGCGCGGTATTCGGCCTTTTCGGCGTGCTGCTGGCCTTCCTGTTGCGCCATCGCCATTCCATTCCGGCCGATGTGCTCGGGAAATTGCGCAAGAGCGCCCTGGCCTTCCTGGGCTACAACCTGCTCTTCAGCCTGCGCCCCGGTGTCGATATGGCCGCCCATTTGGGTGGGCTGCTGGGGGGCTTTGCCTGTGCCTGGTTCGCGGTGCAGGCGCTCACCCCGGCAGGTGCGGCCAAGCGCCCCGGCGCGATCCTGCGCGTGGGCCTTGTGGCGGTCGCGGTGATCCTGGCCGTGATTGCGCTGCTTCCGCCTTCGGGCAGTTTGAAGGTGGGAGGCGTGCAATCGCGCAGCCTGAAAACGGAATTGGCCCGGTTTGAACACATGGAAGGGCGCACGGTGGATGCCTTCAACACCGGGTTCCAGCAATACCGGGATGGCACCTTGGCGGATGCCAAGTTCGCCGAATTGCTGGAGCAGAAGGTGCTGCCCGAATGGCGCGAATCACGACAGCGACTCGCGGGCCTCCGCAATCTCTCACCCCGCGAAACGGAGCGAGTGGCTGAGTTGGATCGTTATCTGGAAGTGCGCGAACGGGAGTGGACCTTGTTCATCGAATCCATCCGGCAACAGGACGGCCAGAAAGCCAACCTGGCTCTGGAGGCCCACGGGCAGGCAGAGCGGATGGCGCAGGCCCTGGTGAAAGCCTGGACTGCAGAGTGATCCTTCGGACTACAGCATCAGCCGTGTCTTCAGGCTGGCAGCCATCTCCATGAATACTTTGCTCTGGGGGCTATCGGGGTGCCCCACCACCAACGGGGTGCCCTGGTCGCTGCCCGCGCGGATTTCCAGATCGATGGGGATCTCGCCCAGGAAGGGCAGGCCCATGTGGTAGGCGGCGGTCTTTACCCCGCCGTGGCCAAAGATATGGGTTTCACCCTTGCAGTGGGGGCACAGGAAGCTCGACATGTTTTCGATGACGCCCAGGATGGGCGTTTCCACGGTCTTGAACAGTCCAATTGCCTTTTTGGCATCCAGGAAGGCCACATCCTGGGGCGTGCTCACCACGATGGCGCCGCCCTTGTCGATGACGCTCTTGGCGTTCTGCACCAGGGTGATCTGCACATCGCCGGTGCCGGGGGGCAGATCGATGAAGAGGATGTCCAGGTCGCCCCAGAGCACATCGCCCAGGAACTGCTGCAGGGCCTTGTTGAGCATGGGGCCGCGCCACACCACGGGCCGGTCTTCGTCGATGAGAAAGCCCATGGACATGAGCTTGAGGCCGAATTTTTCGATGGGTTTGATCTTGCCGTCAGGGGTGCCTTCCGGGCCGTCCTTGATGCCGAACATCATGGCCATGCTGGGGCCGTAGATGTCGGAATCCAGCAGGCCCACCTTGAGGCCCAGGCGCGCCGCGGCGCAGGCGAGGTTGGCGGCCACGGTGCTTTTGCCCACGCCGCCCTTGCCGCTGCCCACCACTACCGCGCATTTCACCGTGGGCAACAGGTTCTTGAAATCGGCTTCCGGGGTGCGTTCCCAGGTGAACTCCAGATCCACTTCCTCCACGCCCGCCACGGCCCCGAGTTGCTCGTGGAGCGCACGGCGGATGAGGTCTTCGCGATCCTTGTAGGCGTCAAGCAATTGCAGGGTGAGCATGACTTTCCCGCCATCCAGATCGATGCCCTTGACGGCCTTGAGGGCCACCAGGCTGGTCTTGGCGCCGGGGACTTCCCAGGCATTGAGCACATCGAAAATGGCCGCGCGGCTGATCTTGGTCATGGTCTTCTCCACCCTCTAGGATGCCAGGGGAACGGCCCTGTCCCACCATTGGCCCGGACCTCGCCACAGGGAAACAGGGAATTTAACAGGATGGACAGGATAAACAGGATGGGGCGGTGCAGCTGTGGTTCTTCAATGATTGGCCGGGGATACACGGGGATAAAAGCAGGATAAGCCTTCGGTTACGGGCTTTCTGGCCTGGTTTCTGGAAGGGCGGAGCCGTTGAACATGCACGCATGTTTCCGGCTCCGCCCTTCCAGAAACTCGTGCGGCTTGGCCGCGCGACCCGCGTTGCGGGCGGGCCAGAAAGCCGAGGTGATGCCATAAGTTGATCTACTAAGCTGCATCCCCAGCAATTCTGGCTAATTTCCTTTTGAATGCCGCCAGAGGATCCTGGATTCATCCTGTAAATCCTGTCCATCCTGTTATGACTGTTTTCCTGCAATCCCCGTCATTCCAGGCTGAAATCCGGCAGTTTCACGGTCACATTGCGGGCGCCGGTGGCGAGGAGGCCGTGGTCGTAGGTGCGGGTCTGGCTGCGCAGGGTGGGCCAGGTGGGGTCCAGGCCCCGGCGGAGGACTTCTCCCCGAGAGCCCAGCATGCGGCCTTTCACCGTGTCGTGGAGTTGGAGTTCGAGCAGTTCCACCACCTGGGCGGCCACGATGGGATCCACCAAGGGGAAGGCGATTTCCACGCGGTTATCCAGGTTGCGGGGCATGAGGTCGCCGCTGGCCAGCAGGGTTTCGGGATCGCCCGCGTTGGCGAAATGGTAGATGCGGGCGTGCTCCAGAAAGCGGTCGATGATGCTGATCACGCGGATGTGATCGGAAAGGCCCGGCACGCCGGGGCGCAGGCAACAGGTGCCCCGTACGATGAGATCCACCTGCACACCATCCTGACTGGCTTCGTACAGCGCCTGGATCATGGCAGGGTCCACCAGGGCGTTCATCTTGAGCACCAGCCGGGCGGGTTTGCCAGCCTGGGCGTGGCCCTGCTCCCGGCGGATGCGCAGCAGGATGCCTTCGCGGAAATGGGTGGGCGCCAGGATGATCTGGTTGAAGCGCGGGGGCCGGGTGTAGCCCGTGAGCAGGTTGAAGAGGTTCGATAGATCCTCGCCGAATTCGGGCCGGGCGGTGAAGAGCCCCAGGTCGGAATAGAGGCGGCTGGTGCGTTCGTTGTAGTTGCCCGTGGCCAGATGGCAATAGCGCTTTATGCCCGTGGGTTCCTGGCGGATCACCAGACAGGCCTTGCCGTGGGTCTTGTAGGCGGGCAGGCCGTACACCACGTGCACGCCTGCCTTTTCCAGGCGTCGCGCCCAGGCGATGTTGGCTTCCTCGTCGAAGCGGGCCCGTAATTCGACAATGGCCGCCACCTGTTTGCCGCGCTCGGCGGCGCGTTCCAGGGCCGCAGCCACGGGGCTGGCGGCGCTCATGCGGTACAGCGTCATCTTGATGGCCAGCACTTTGGGATCTTCGGCGGCTTCGCGCACAAAGCGCACTACGGAATCGTCAAAGCTCTGGAAGGGGTGGTGCAGCAGAATGTCGCCCTTGGCGATGGCATCGAACACCGTGGGGCTGGCCTCCAGTTGGGGTACGGGCAGGGGCGGCATGGCCGCATCCTTCAGGTGGGGCAGATCCAGCTGGCCAAAGAGCTGCATGAGATCGGAAAAGGCCGCGAAGCCCTCCGTGGGGTAGAGGTCTTCGGGGCTCAGGTCCAGTTCTTCGGTGAGCGTTTCCATCAAATTCTGGCTGAGGCCGCGCTCGTACTGGAGCCGCACCACCGCGCCCCGACGGCGGCTGCGCAAGTGTTCTTCCACCGTTTTCATCAGATCCTCGAAGGGATCTTCTTCCAGCGGCAGATCGGAATCCCGGGTCACGCGCAGGGCGTGGCAGTTGGTGATGACATAGCCCTGGAAGATCCGCGGCAGGTGCATGCGGATGACATCCTCCAGGATCACGAACACGAAATGCCCCTCCAGGCTGGGCACCCGCAGGAACCGGGGCGCCACGGTGGTGGGCACATGAATGATGGACAGCTCGGAAACGGGCAGGCCTTCTTCGCCCAGATGTTCGTCGGGCGCCAGCTCGGCCATGAGCACCAGGGCCCGGTTACCCAGGCGGGGAAAGGGATGGCCCGTATCCACGGCCAGGGGTGTGATCAGCGGGTGGAGGTTGCGTTCGAAGTAATCCTGGATGAAGTCCTTTTGTGCGGCGTCCAGTTGCTCGGGCTTGAGGATGAAGATGCCCTCGGCGTTAAGGCGCGGCTCGATGACCTGATGAAACAGGGTGTGCTGCCGGGTGGAAAGCTCGTGGATGCGGGTGGAGACCAGATCCATGAGCTGGCGCGGGGTGTGGCCGTCGGGGCCGGGCTTGGTGATACCCGCATCGATCTGGCGCCAGATGCCGGCCACCCGCACCATGAAAAATTCGTCCCAGTTGCTGGACACGATGGCCAGGAATTTCACCCGTTCCAGCAGGGGCAGGGAGCCATCCTCGGCTTCTTCGAGCACACGCTCGTTGAAGGCCAGCCAGGACAGCTCGCGGTTCAGGATCTCATCGGGGCGGAGGGCGCTGCGGGACATGGGAATAGTATGGGACGGGAGTCTGGAGTCCGGAGCCTGGAGTTGTGACCTTTCCCATGGATTTCAGGACTTTTTCGCGCTAACCTGATCCTTCGCCCGAATTCCGGGCACGGGCCGCCCGGCCTGAAACCAACGAGAGGACTGCCGCGGCAGTCGGGTAGGAGGAACCCATGAGCAGTGAAGTCATCATCGTCGCCAAGCGCGATAAGGTCGGCAAATCATCCACGCGCGATCTTCGCGCCACCGGCATGATCCCCGCCAGCATCTACGGCCTGAACGAGCCAGCCGTGTCCATCGGCATCAGCCCCAAGATCGTGGCCCGCGTGCTGGCCAGCGACACGGGCATGAACTCCCTCATCCACCTGCAGCGTGAGGGCACGGACATCAAGCGCCACGTCATCATCAAGGATGTGCAGCGCGATCCCGTCACCGGCCGTCTGGCCCACGTCGATTTCATGCGTGTGGACCCCAGCCACAAGGTGAAGGTGCATGTGCCCATCGTGCTCAAGGGCACCCCTGCGGGTGTGAAAGAAGGCGGCATCCTGGATTTCGTGCATCGCCAGATCGAAGTGGAATGCCTTCCCGCCTTCATCCCGGGCCACATCGATATCAACGTGGATCACATGGTGGTGGGCGATGTCATGCGCCTGGACCAGATCCAGCTGGATGCCCATCTCACGCTGCTGGGCGATGCCCACAATGTGATCTGCTCCGTGCACGGCAAGAAGGCCGAGGAAGAAGAACTCCCGGTGGCCGCTGCCAAGGAGCCCGAAGTGGTTCCCGCCAAGGGCAAGAAGGACGACAAGAAGTAGTCTCATTTTTTCGGATGCCCGAATGGCCGCCCTGGGCGGCCATTCGTTTTAAGGGAGAGTCTTCGTGTGGGTGCTGGTTCCGCTGGGTAATCCGGGCCGGAAGTATGCCGCCACCCGGCATAACCTGGGGCGGATCATGCTCCAGCGGTGGCTGGCAGGGCAGGGCATCACGCCCTCACCCCAGCGGGTTTTCCAGACCGGCACCCTCTATGGCCTGGGGACAGCCTTCCAGGCCCTGGTGCCCGCCACGTACATGAACCTTTCCGGTCAGGTGGTGGGGGAGGCCGTAGCTGCGGGCCTGGACCCGGCGCGCCTCATTGTGCTGTACGACGACAAGGATCTGCCCCTGGGCCTGGGTCGGTTCCGCCTGGAAGGCAGCGCCGGGGGCCATAACGGCGTGCAGAGCGTGATCGATCACCTCGACAGGTCCAGCTTCGCGCGGCTGCGCCTGGGCATCGGTCCATTTATTCGTCCGTTGCACGAGTTTGTCCTGCAGGACTGGACCCCCGAGGAGACCGCCCGCCTCGAGGCCCTGGACGCGCCCTTTGGCCGGTTCATGGAACGGTTGGAGGCGTGTGAAGACCTGGCTGAGTTGGTGGGCAAGGTGAATGGCGCGGCGTTCTGGGGGGAGTGATGCGTCCGGACTCCAGACTCAAGCCCGGAATCTTCCCTTGAGCCTCAAGCCAATCCCTGAGAAACTACTCCTTCGCGCTCCCCGCTGGGGGGCTCTCCTTGCTCCGGACCGTGTGCCGGGGCTTCACATCCATAAGGAGGATGAATGCGTCGATACGAGACGATCTTTATCGCCTCCCCGACTTTGACGGACGAGCAGGTTGACGAACTTGTCCGCTATTTCGAGGGAATTGTTGCCGAGCAGGGTGGCGAACTGCTCAAGACCGATAAGTGGGGCCGCAAGAAGTTGGCCTACGAAGTGCAGAAGTTCAGCGAAGGCTACTACACCTTGTTCGAAATGAACGCGGGTTCCAACCTCATCGCCGAACTCGAGCGTCGCTTCCGCAACAACGACTCGGTGATCAAGTTCATGTCGGTTCGCATGGACGAAGAGGCCAAGGCCGCTGAGCGCCAGAAGGTTCGTTATGCTCGCGAAGCCAAGCGCAAGGCTCAGGCTGGCATCAAAGAGCGTTCCGCTGAAGAGGTGATGGGATGAAGAAGCGCACAGACGCAAAGGGCAAGCCCAAGAAGAAGAAGCAGTTTGGCGGTCGGCGCAGCAAGTTCTGCAAGTTCTGCGTCGAGAAATCCACCTTCGTTGATTACAAGGACGTGAAGACCCTCCAGGGCTTCACCCCCGAGCGCGGCAAGGTGCTGCCCCGCCGCACCAGCGGCGTGTGCGCGCTGCATCAGCGCATGCTGGTCGAAGCCATCAAGCGCGCCCGCAACATCGCGCTGCTGCCCTTCGCCACGGACTAGATTCAGGGTCTACCATTACGAAGCGGGCCGCCCTGGGCGGCTCGTTTTGTAATGGGTTGCAATGAGGAGTGCCCATGGCCATCAGCTTTCTTTCCACCACCATCCTGCTGATCCTGATCACCGATCCTTTGGGTAACATTCCGGTGTTCATCTCGGCACTGCGCCAGGTGAAGCCCGAGCGGCGCCGCACGGTGATTCTGCGGGAATGCCTGATCGCCTTCCTGGCCCTGATGGTGTTTCTGCTGGCGGGGCGTCCCATCCTGGGCCTGTTGCACCTGAGCGATGATGCCCTGCGGGTGGGTGGCGGCGTGATCCTGATGCTCATCGCCATCCGCATGATCTTCCCTGAGCACGGCGCCCGGTTGGGGGATGATCCCGTGCAGGGCGAGCCCTTCATCGTACCGCTGGCCATCCCACTCATTGCCGGGCCCTCGGCCATGGCCACTGTGTTGCTGTTGTCGCGGCAGTACCCCGCCCATCTGCTGCTGCTCACGGGCTCCATCACGGTAACCATCGCCGTCACCACGGTGGTCTTCGCCCTGAGCAGCCGGATCCAGAAAATTTTGGGCGATCAGGCCATCACCGCCGTGGAGCGGTTGATGGGTCTGGTGCTCACGGCCATCTCGGTGGAAATGCTTCTGAGCGGAGTGGCCAGTTACATCCGGCAAATCCGGTAATCTAGGGGCATGTCTGAATCGATGCCCATCCCCCAGCTCACCCCTCCGCTCCGGCGCATGAAAGCCCTGCAGGCCGCTTGGAAGCCGCTGTTGCTCAATTGGCTGGTGCCGGGCCTCGGCTACTGGACCATCGGCCAGAAACTGCGTGCCAAGGTGCTCTTCGGCGTCAGTGTCACTTTCTGCGTGCTGGCCTATTTCCAGCTCCAGCATGGTGCCGTCAACGGCGTGGTGGGTGGCGTGTTCGTGCCCCGCACCGATCCCTTTGAATGGATGCCCACCTTGGGCGCCCTGGGCACCGCTGGTGTGGGCCCGATCTACAGCCTGTACGCCTGGGCCTTTGGCGGCTCCGTGGCCGAACCCGTGCGCAATCTCACCCAGGAATACGGCGCCACCTACCTGATGGTGGCGGGCCTCATGAACTGGCTGTGCTGCTTCGATATCTTCGACCGCGTGACCGGTCGCTGGATCTATCGGCTGCCCAAGGATGAACTGGCGGAACTGACGGGATTTCGCTGCCCATTCAGCCTCCCCAGAATTTTTACCAATATTTTAAATAATAATATTAAAAATAAAAATAAAAAATAAGAATTAACGTCTTAAAAATGGCCGCTTAATCAAGATTCGGAAAGATACCCCATACTCACTAAACACCTCCTTCCCCCCTAATCAAATAAAAATCCTACTCACCCCCTCCCCCACCCCCCCCCCCCCCCCCCCCCCCCCCCCCCCCCCCCCCCCCTCCCCTCCCCCCCCCCCCCCCCCCCCCCCCCCGCCTCTGGCGAGAAGAAAGACTAAACAGCTACTCCCGCTCGCCCTTCCTCACTCGATCCATCTCACGCTTGCTCTCGCGTTCCTTCAAGGCTTCGCGTTTGTCGCCCAGGGTCTTGCCTTCGGCGAGGGCGATTTTGACCTTGATGAGGCCTTTGGGCGTCAGGTAGATGGCGATGGGGACGATGGTGTAGCCCTTGCGGGTGGCCTTGGCGATGATCTTGGTGATCTCGGCGCGATTCAGCAGGAGCTTGCGGGGGCGCAGCGGATCGTGGTTGGCGTCGGTGCCGAAGGTATAGGGCGAAATGTGGGCCTGCTTGAGCCAGAGTTCGGTGCCCTGCACATCCACGAAGGCGTCCTGCAACTGGCCTTTCCCGGCCCGGAGGGATTTCACTTCCGTGCCCTGCAGGGCGATGCCCGCTTCCCAGCTCTCCAGGATGTGATAGATGTGAAACGCCTTGCGGTTGCGAACAAGATCCTCGGCCATGGTTCCAGTGTAGCCAAGCGGAGTTATACTCCCTGCAAATCACCCATCGGAGGCTTCCATGCGACGCATTGCGTACCTCGGCTTCGCCCTTCCCGCGCTGCTGCTGGCGGCGGATCTCTTTGCCCAGTTGGGTTGGGAGCAGGCGGCCTTCGAGGACACGTGCTTCCACTTTGTGGCTGAGCCGGAGCGGCTGCCCAGCATGCGCATCACGCCGGCCATGCGGGCCCTGGCCCTGGCCCAGCGCAAGGGTGCCGTGGAGGCCATTGGCGCCAAGGCCAAGGCCTACTACGCTTCGGACACGTTCAAGCTGCGATGGGCCCAGCATCGTCAGGGGTTCACGGGGGGCGATATCGATCCTGAGCAGCGGGCCGCCCAGGAAGCCGAAGGCACCAAAATGATGACGCAGCAAATGCAGCAGATGGAGGCCATGATGCCCATGATGCCGCCCGAAGCCCAGGCGCAGATGAAACAGGCCATGGCCAAGGCGAAGGCGGATCAGGCCAAGAAGGCGGACAAGGCCAAGGCCCGGGCCGCCAAGCCCGAACCCGATAATGCGCCGCCCAAGGATCCAAAAGTGAACATCAAGAAGGCGTTGCAGCACTTCCTGGCGGTCACGGATGGGGTGGATTACGGCGCGGCCATCTCCCTGCAGAACGGGCGGCGCTACTTCGCCAACGGCGCCTACGAGGCCAAGCCCGATACCTGGAAGATGACCTTCCGTGCCGGAAAGGAAGCCAGCGAAGGCGCACGCAGCTATGCGCGGGTTTGGCTGGCGGAACTGAAGTAGAGGTTGCAGCGCGAAATTGCCTGACCACGGGTACGATGGATCTTTCGTGTTCATTGGAGTGCCCGTGCTGCAAAAGATCCTAGCCCCCATCGTTGCCTGGATGATCGCCGTCATGGCGGCCATGGGGCCCTTGGGCGTGAGCCTGCTCATGGGCATCGAAAGCGCCTGCATTCCCCTGCCCAGTGAAGTGATCATGCCCTTTGCGGGGTACCTGGCCTTCAAGGGACAGCTCACTTTTTTCGGGCTGGGAGCGGGCAGCCCCATCGCCCAGATCTGGATCGCGGGCATCTTTGGTGCCCTGGGCTGCAACCTGGGCTCCATCCCGGCCTATGAAATCGGTGCCTGGGGCGGCCGGACCGCCGTGGAGAAATACGGGAAGTACATCTGGCTCAATCTGGGCCACCTGGATCAGGCCCATCGCTTTTTTGAGCGCTTCGGTACCTGGGCCATCCTCATTGGCCGCATGCTGCCGGTGGTGCGCACCTTCATCGCCCTGCCCGCGGGCATCGCTAAGATGGACCGCACCCGCTTCCACATCTACACCTTTGCGGGCAGCCTGCCCTGGTGTTTGGGGCTGGCCTGGATCGGCTACAAGCTGGGCGAAAAATGGAACACCCTGGGCGCCTATTTCCATAAGCTGGATGCGGTGATTGGGGGGCTGATCCTGGCGGGGATTGTCTGGTTCGTTTGGGACCATCTGCGGAAAAAAAGGGCCTGAGTCAACTCCCACGGGCATCCAAGCCCGGAAGAATGGATACTTCTCCCGGATCTGGAGGCTGACATGGGGCGGTGCTATCGCTATTTTTCGCTTATTGCCCTTACCATCCTGATGTTCTGCGTGGGTTGCGGGGGCAGCAGTACGCCTGCCAGCACGGCGCCCACCCTCAGTTCCTTCAGCCCCACATCAGGATTGGTCGGCACCAGCGTCACGTTGACGGGGACTAACCTGACGGGTGCAACGGCCGTGCGTTTCAATGGAACCGCTGCATCGACCTTTGCCGTGGTCAGTGCCACCCAGATCACCGCCACGGTGCCCACGGGAGCTACCTCGGGAGTTCTTTCCGTGACGACTGGGGCGGGCACGGGCACCTCCTCGGGGGTCTTCACGGTTACGGTGCTCACGACTCCAGTGGTGACGAGTTTCACGCCTGCCGCAGGCAAGGCGGGGGATGCCATTGCGGTGATTGGCAGCGGGTTTTCAGCCCTGACCTCCGTGACGCTAGGGGGAGTTCCCTGCGCCTACGTGGTGAATTCCGCCAGTTCTCTTTCGATCACGGTGCCGGCCACGGCTGTGGGCACGGGGGTCATCGCCATCACCAACACCCAGGGGACAGGCACCTCGGCGACCTCCTTTGCGGTGCAGCCGGGGGCCGTGGGAATGAACCCCAAGCAGGGCCCGGTGGGCACGCCGGTGGTTCTTACGGGCACAGGCTTCACGCCCTCCACGACGGTGACCTTCAACGGCACCTCGGCCGCAGTCGTGGTGCAGAGCGCCACTCAGGTCACCGCCACCGTGCCGGTGGGCGCCACCACAGGGGCGGTCAGCCTCAGCGCGAACGGCGCCAACCTGGCCATGGGCACTTTCACCGTGGGCTCGGCGGGCACTACCCAGGACCTGAGCATTGCGGGCGCGTACCTGGTGCAAAGTGTTCAGGACACTCCCGGCACGGTGCCCCTCGTGGCCAACCGGGATGCCTATCTGCGGGTGTTCGTCATCGCAAATCAGGCCTCGGTAACGCCGCCTGCGGTGCAGGTGACCCTCACCAATGGGGGCATTTCCTGGATTCAGACTCTCAGCGCCCCGGGCGGCCTCACCTCGACGCCCACGACCCTCAATGAAGGCAGTTGGGGATCCTCCTGGAATCTTCTGGTTCCGGCGGCCCAGTTGCAAGTCGGTGCCACGCTGCTGGTGCGGGTGAATCCGACGGGTGCCGTGGCGGAAACCGATGGCACCAACAATTTCTTCCCCAGCAACGGGGTGGCGGGAAACTTGGATGTGCGCACCGTCAAGCCATTCCTGCTGACCCTGGTCAGCGTGGTGCAGCAGTCCCTTACGGGTAACGTGGATACGGGCCGCACCCTGGCGAGCTGGCCAGATCGGCTCCAGCGGATGTACCCCATTGGCAGTGTGGATGTGCAGAAGCGCAGCAGCACCCTCACGACGACCGCGGATCTGAACACCGGCGCCTCACCCAGCGCCAGCGTCACGGGTTGGAGCCAGTTGCTGGGAGAATTGGAGACCAAGCGGGCAGCCGAAGCCAGCACGCGCTACTACTATGGGGCCGTAAATGTGTCCTATACCGGCGGCATCGCTGGGCTTGGCTATGTGGGTTGGCCTTCGGCCATTGGGTGGGACAAGACGGGGAGCACCGATGGCTATAGTTATCCGGAAGTTCTTGCACACGAGGTGGGGCACAATTTTGGGCGGCACCATGCGCCCTGCGGCGTAACCGATCCGGATTCCAGTTGGCCCACCGATCCGGCCCATGCCAACGCGGCCATCGGTGTCTATGGCTACGATGTGGCGAAAAGCGCCCTGAAACTGCCCACCGCCAAGGACATCATGTCCTATTGCGATGGCAATCTCTGGATCAGTGATTACACATTCAAGGGCGTCTTCGCCTTCCGCGCCACCAGTGCCATCGGCGATGCCCAGCTTCAGGATGCTGCCATGGCAGACGACCAGGAATGTCTCCTGGTTTCCGGGCGCATATGGGAGGGGCGCGTGGAGGTGAATTCCAGTTTCCAGGTGCGCACCCGTCCCACGCCCTCCGGGGGTTCCCACGCCCTGGTGCTGATGGATGGGCAAGGGCAGGAATTGGTGCGCCATGGCTTCGAGCCACTGGAGGTTGCGGACCTTCCCGATGGCCAACAGGAACGCCATTTTGTGGTGGCCGTGCCCCTGGAAACGGCCACCGAACTGAGACTGCAGCAACTCAGGGTGGTTCGTGAAAACGTCATCCTGGCGGAACACACCACGACGCTCGCGCAGGGAACCTCACGGGTGGTGCGGGAACCCGTTGCGATGCGCCTTTACCCGGGAGCCGCCCACCTCAGCTGGGATTCGGAAGTGCATGCCAACGTGATGGTGCGCGACCCACGTACGGGTGAAGTCATCGCCTTCCTGCGGGGCGGATCCGCCATGATCGCCAGCGACGCCACCGAACTGGAATTCACCTTCTCCGATGGCGTGCGCAGTGAACGAAAAATCCTGAGGGTTTTCGAGTAATCAAAGCCCCGCAAACTTATCCGTAGCCGCCACCAGGGCGCGGCTGTTGGGGGCTTCGAAGGCGCTGTGGCCACTGTCGGGGGTGATGATGAAATCGGCTTCGGGCCATGCACGGTGCAAGGCCCAGGCGCTCTCCATGGGGCACACCACGTCGTAGCGGCCCTGTACGATGACACCGGGGATTGACCGCAGCTTGTGGGCATCGCGCAACAGTTGGTCGTCCACTTCGAAAAAGCCCTTGTTGGCAAAGTAGTGGCATTCAATGCGGGCGAAGGCCAGGGCGAATTCATCCTCCTCGAAATGCCCCGTGAAATCCGCATCGGGAATCAGTTTGGAGGTGCCGCCTTCCCACCCGCTCCACACCTTGGCAGCGGCCAGCCGCACGGCGGGGTCGGCATGGGTGAGGCGAGAATAGTAGGCCTTCAGCAGATCCCCGCGCTCGCTTTCGGGAATGTGGGCAAGGTAGGGCTCCCAGGCATCGGGATAGAGGATCGAAGCGCCCCGCTGGTAGAACCAATCGATCTCCTGCTTGCGCAGCAGAAAGATGCCCCGCAGCACCAGCTCCGTGACCCGTTCGGGATGTTTTTCCGCATAGGCTAACGCGAGCGTGGAACCCCAACTGCCACCGAAGACCTGCCAGGTTTCGATGCCCAGATGCACGCGCAGTCGCTCGATGTCGGCCACCAGATCCCAGGTGGTGTTGGCGTCGAGATTGGCGTAGGGCGTGCTCTTCCCGCAGCCCCGCTGATCAAAGTTGATGATGCGGTATTTGTCCGGGTGGAAGAACCGCCGCTGCTTGGGATCCGATCCGCCACCCGGGCCGCCATGCAAGAAGACCACCGGCTTGCCATTGGGATTACCGCTTTCTTCGTAATACAGATCGTGCCCATCCGTCACCTTCAGCCGCCCCGTGCGATAGGCCTCGATGGGGGGGTAAAGCCAGGTGAGGGGGTCCTTCACGGGGTGGGACATGGTGCCTCCGGGGATGAGACTTTGGATGCCGCTCGCATCATCGGCGCCCAGTGGGGTTCAAATGAACGTTTCTAGCACGGTGTTGCTCAGCAGCATGCCGCGGTTGGTAAAGCGGAGGATGGGGCCTTCGCGCGCCAGGAGGCCGTGCTGGAGGAAGGGCTTCAGGGCCACTTCCCAGCCGTCCACCAAGTGGCGCAGGTCGAGCAGGGCGGCGTGATGCTGAAGCGCTTCCCAATCGATGCCGCGATGCATGCGCAGGCCCAGGAGGGGGATTTCCGCTAGGTCGGCGGCGGCGTCCAGTTCCTGCACGTCGGCTTTTCCTCGGCCTTCCGCCCAGGCCTGGATGACCTCGCTTTCGGTCCAGCGCCAGCGATCCAGGTGGCTGGCGGCGCTGGGGCCCAGGCCAAGGTAAGGGCGGCGCTCCCAGTAGCGGGTGTTGTGGAGGGAAAGCTCGCCGGGGATGGCGTAGTTGCTGATCTCGTAGGGCTCCAATCCGAGCTTGGGCAGTTCTGCCTGAAGGGCTTCGAACACATCGGCCACGTCATCGTCAGAGGGCAGGTGCAGCTTGCCCGCATCCACCTGGGCCTTGAGGGGGCAGTTCTTGTCGAGATCGAGCATGTAAACCGAAAGGTGGGTGGCACCCGCAGCGATCAACGTGCGCGCATCAGAAACCACGCGATCCAATCGTTGCCCCGGAATGCCGACCATCAAATCCGCACTGACTCGGTGGAAGCCAGCCTCTTGTGCCATCAGCAGCGCGTTGATGCCCTCGGCGCCATCATGAATTCGCCCCAGATGGCTCAGGAGCGTGTCGTCCAAGGTCTGAATGCCAAGGCTCAGGCGATCAAAGCCCAGCTTGCGCACCGCCTTCATCCAGGCCAGATCCACGGTGCCGGGGTTGGCTTCCAGGGTGGCTTCCATGAGCGGTGCAAAATTGAAGGCATCCTTGGCCACGCGCACCAAGGAGGTGATTTCTTCCGTGGTGAGGATCGAGGGCGTGCCGCCGCCGAGGTAGAGGGTATCTACCTCAGGATGGTTCAGCGCCTGTCCCCACACCTGCAGATCCGCTTCCAGGCGGGCCAGGGCCGAGGCTTTGAGCCCCTGATCCCGGGTGGTGACGAAGGAACAATAGGTGCAGCGGTCCTTGCAGAAGGGGATGTGCAGATAGAGCCCCAACGGCTCACGGGCGGCCGCCTCGCGGAGGCTGGGCAGGTGCGGGGCCAGGGCGGGAATCACAGCGTTAGTCAATGCCCGCGTCGATGACCTCGCACCAGAAGTGGTAGATCATCTGGTGCACTTCCTGGATGCGGGCGGTGACGGGGCTGGGCACGACCAGGGCTTCGTCACAGAGGCCGCGCAGTTTGCCGCCGTCGCGGCCGAGCAACCCCAGGGTTTTCATGCCCTGTTCCTTGGCGGCCTCCACCGCCAAAATCACATTGGGGCTGTTGCCGCTGGTACTGATGCCCACCAGCAGATCGCCGGGTCGGCCCAGGGCCTCCACCTGGCGGCTGAACACCCGGTCAAAGCCGTAGTCATTGCCAATGGCCGTGAGGGCGGACGTATCGGTGGTGAGCGCGATGCCCGCCAGGGCGCGGCGTTCCTTGACGTAGCGGCCACTCAGCTCGGCGGCAAAATGCTGGGCGTCGGCGGCGCTGCCGCCATTGCCGCAGATCAGGATCCGGCAGCCTCGCATCAGGCGTTCTGTCATGTCCTGGCCCTGGGCCACGATGCGGGCGGCTTCGGCCTCGAAAAAGGCCTGTTTCAGGGCCATGGATTCCTGGACGTGCTGGAGCAGTGTGGTTTGCATGAAAAGGAACCTCAGGTGGGATGATGCCAGGATTTCACGCACTTTCTGAGAGAACAGTGTCAAAGTAGATTCCAATTCTTTTTGGAGATTTTCCAACCATGCCTTGGATGGATTGGATGGCGCTCAAACACGTCGTGTTCGTCCACGTGCCCGTGGCGGTGGCCTTCTTGCTGCCGGTGGCGCTCCTGGCGGCCCAGCGGCCGGGGCGGGGCATGCGGCCCTGGTGGATTACCGGCCGCTACCTGGCCTGGGCAGGCGTCTTGTTTTCCCTTTTGGCCGTGTTCAGTGGCCTTCTGCTGGCACGACAGCTCAATTTCCTGGCCCCAGGCCAGTACCTGGCCCCCAAGGGCAGTGGCGATGCGGCCATTTTTCGTCTGCATCAAGCCCTGGCTGGGGCAAGCCTCGTGCTGGGTTTCCTGACCCTCAAATCCGTGTTCCGCCGTCGGCAGGATCATCAGAGCATTGGCCTATTGAGCTTATTCCTGAGCGCAGCCTGGGCTGCCACCAGCATCGGTGCGGGCTATTTCGGCGGCCAGTTGCGGCAGCCCGTGGAAAAGGCCGAACCCGTGGTCCCCGCAGCAGCAGCGCTGCCCGTGGCCAAGGCGCTAGCGGTATCTGACACGCAGCCTTCCTCCCGGATTCTGGATTTCCAGAGCCTGGAACCCATGCACACCGAACCCGTGCGCAACCCCTTGCATGGCAACCGTTGGATCCGCGTGTGGATCAGCTCCGGCGCCCAGGAGGCCTACCGGGCAGGGCAGAAACTACCCGAAGGCGCCTTGCTGGTCATGAGCAGTGCAGAGGATCGGTGGGGCCGCCCCGGCCCCGATGCCGGGCCGCTGTACGCCATGGAAATGAAGGAGGGGAAGCCCCGGTTCACGTTCTACTGGCCCCGGGTGCCCGAAGGCAGGCGTGGCGAAATCGGCGGCGCTGCCCGTGCCTACTGGTCTGGTGAAAATGCGAACCTAGCGGCGTGCGCCACCTGCCATCTGGATGGGCTGGCCTCCTCTCGGGATCGCAGTTCGTGGATCGTGCCCCGGAAGCCCAAGGTCGACCCTATTCTTAACAATAATTAACATCCAGGATCGGGCCCCTGGCTTCAAACTGATCAAACCCGTGTGGCTGAGCCGTTCAGCGCACCACTGTGTTTGTCGGGAAAATACCCCATGCGCAAGCTGCTAGCCCTCGTTTCTCTTCCCATGCTGGCGGCCTCAACCGTGAGTGTGAAGGTCGTCCAGGCCTCTGTAACCTGGGGGAGTGGTGTGGAACCCAAGGGGAATCTGCCGCCAGGGCGGTTCCAGGCACAGGTGCTTTTGACAGGCGACAGGGTTCCAGCTCGCCCCGTTTTCCGCCTCTGGCGGGTGAAGGTGGGCGATTTTCCAGGGCTAGAGAAAGGCTTGACCACTTTCCCAGCCGTGAAAAAAACGCAGCGCCTGACGGCCACTGCCACCACAAGCGAAGGCGGCACTTGGGTATTACAGGGAGCTTGGCCGGGCGCCCCGGAAGCTGAAGACCGCCTGCTGGTTGAGGTTCGCTCTGGGACCCGACGCTTGGGCTGGGCGGTTTCCCCTCTGGCAGAACAAATAATTCCCAGAACTGGAAAACCCACTGAAGCCTCCCCCGAAGATCACCGATAAGCCCTAGGTGCGTCTTCCAGACCCACCTAGCTCCCTTTTGCTCCGCCACTCCCCCGCAGTGCTTTTTTTGAGGTGTTCATGTCTCTTCGATCGCTTATCCCAAGCCTGGCGCTGTTGATCGCCTCAGGGGCGCTGTTGGCGCAGGAAACCACCCACCAGACCCAGCCGGATCCTTCGCTGAAGTTCCACTACAAGCGGTTCTTCCGGGGCGATGACAAAAAAATCGTGGACGAGGCCTGGGGTCGCAACCAGTGGTGGTTGGAGCGCATGGGCGGGGAACTGGGGCCCGATTTCTATCAGCACTACATTCGTGAAGCCGAGAAAGAGCGAGCCCGGTACCCGATGCTCTTTCCCCGGCCTGGCGTGGCAGCACCCGTGGCCATTACTCCTGCCGCCTGGGTTAACATTGGTCCCACCACGGCAGCTTTCGCCACCAATGGCGTGACCCTGAATATCGTGGACAGCGGCCGCGGCCGTGTCATCCTGCCCCATCCCACGGATGTGGACACCCTGTACTTCCTGAATGCCGGTGGTGGATTGTGGAAGACCACCAATTTCACCGCTGCCGACACCACCTGGACGCCCACCACCGACAGCGTGGGTAGTACCGCGGGTGGTTCAGTGGCCTTTGGGCGTACTCCATCCACGCTGTATCTCGGCACGGGTGATCCCTTTGACGGTGGCGTGGGCGGCTTCATCGTGAAATCCACGGATGCGGCAGCTTCCTGGAGCACTGCTGTCTTCCTTACGGGGGCCACCAAGGTCTATGACCTGAAGGTGGATACGTCTGGAGGCCAGGACATCGTACTCGTAGGTACCAATGCTGGCATGTTCCGCAGTGCCGATGGGGGTGCCACCTTTACCTCGGTCGGGGGTACCAACCTCAACGGAAAACAGGTGTGGAGTCTGGTGCAGACTTCCATCGGCTGGCTGGCCAGTGTGAAGAGCGGCACAAGCAGTGCGCTCTATTATTCCGGTGATCAGGGTGCGACTTGGAACCCCATCACCAATGCGGGTACGGTTTATACCGGTGCAGGTCGATCCACCTTGGCGGTAGGCGCCCCTGGCGATGCCATCGTCTACTGCTTTGCCGCCAACACCAGTGATGCCGCCCAGTTGGATCTTTTCAAGAGCACCAACGGTGGCCAAACCTGGGTGGCCCTGGGCATCACAAGCAAGACCCCCACGAATCCAAACACCGATCAAGCCGATATGGATGTGATGGCGGGTCAGGCCTTTTACAACCACATGATCGTGGTGGACCCCACGGATAGCTCGCGCAATACCGTCATCCTGGGTGGTCAGCTTTCCACAGCGCGCACCACAGATGGTGGCACCACCTGGACCCTGCTCACGAACTGGCTCCCCAACGGAGCGATTACCCTGCCATATGCCCATGCCGATCATCATTGTGCTGCCTTTACCACGGTGGGTGGCACCAAGCGGCTGATCCTGGGTCACGATGGCGGCATCACCGTGAGCGCAGATGGCGGCGCTACTTTCGATGACAAGAAGAACAATGGTTTGGCTTCCCATCTGATCTATGCGCTGGCTGTCAATCCCAAGTTGGCGGGCAGTGCGCTGGTGGGCCTGCAGGACAACGGCACCCGCAGTCGCGTGCTCACCCCCACACCTAGCACCACCTACAACCAGATCAAGGGTGGTGATGGCTTTGGGGTGGGTTGGGCCCCCGGCTCGGGCGTGAGCATTGCCACCTATGTCTACAACAAGATCAGCCGATCCACCGCCAACCCAGCCACACAATTAAGCTGGAGTGCCTTTACCTCCGGACTGCCTGCGGGCACGGGTTCAGATTCAAATACCTACTACTTTGCCACGCCCATCATCACGCCCACCGAACAGGCCGACCCCACAGGTCAGGTCTTCTTCACGTACGGGAAAAAGGGCATCTACAAGAGTAGTTCCACGGCTTGGACCACGATCGGAACACCCGGAGTGGGGGGGATCAGCATTGGGCGCGTCGTGCGCGCGGTCAGTCATGGGCTTGGCCTGCATCCCACCAATTTGAACTTGATCGCGGCGGCCGGAACGGGCGGCTATCTGATGATCACCACGGATGGCGGTAGCACCTGGACGGAACGATTCCTAGGGAGCACGGGCACCGATGGCCAGAATATCGGCTGGACGGGTTTCAACGCCAATGTGACATGGGCTTCGGATCAGATCCTTTTCGCTTGTTCGGAAAGCACAACCGTTGGGGCCGCTCACGTGGCCAAGTCTGTGAATGGTGGCCTCACCTGGATTCGTGCCGATGTTGGCCTGCCTGATGTGCCCGTCACCAAGATCGTGATGGACACCGGTGATGGCACCAACAACACGGCCTATGCGGCCACTTGGCTGGGTGTGTACCGCACGGCCAATGGTGGGGCAAGCTGGCAGAAATTTGGCACGGGCCTGCCCCAGGGCCGTGTGACAGACCTTTATGTGGCGCCTGACAGCTCCTATATCCGCATTGCGACATGGGGACGAGGCGTGTGGGAAATGGTCAATGTGCCTATCACGGGATCGGTGAGTATTACACCCGCCTCGGCTCTCCTATATACCGGCACCACAGCTACCTTCACAGGCACTGTCACGGGTGGCGGAACGGTGAATTACACCGCCACAGGCGGCACGATCAATGGTGCTGGGCTTTACACGGTTGGAAACACCGCTGGCAATTTCACCGTGACGGCGACCAATGCTGCGGATTCCGCACAATTCGCCGTTGCTGCCATCACAATTGCGCAGGCTGTTGCGCCCGTTATTACAAGTCACCCCACCAGCCTCACTCAGACCGCTGGCCTTCGGGTGGATTTAACGGGCTCGGCAACGGCAACCCCGGCCCCCACCTTCCAGTGGCAGAATTCCGTGAATGGAACCACCTGGACTGATATTTCGGGAGCAACCCTTAGCAACTATCGCTTCTATCCTGTGTCTGCGGACGCTGGCAAGCAGTACCGACTGGTGGCTACGAGCTTGGGCACGAGTGTGAACACGAACCCAGCCACCCTGACGCTGACTCCTTATCTGCAGCAGAGCTTGGTCAATCCGGACTTTGAAGTCTCACCCCTCGGCGCGGGCTGGACGTGGTCGGATGTGGGAATGTTTTCCCAGACAGCGGCAAATGTGCATGAAGGGACCAACGCGTTGTATCTCTGTGATTGGGGTGCCGTTCGCACGGATTGGGGTTATCAGACCGTAACGATTCCGGCAAGTCCCGCCAGTGTTGATCTTACGTTCTGGATGAAAATCGTAAATACCGGCGGAACCCCCTCCACTCCCAACACAATGACGGTGAAGATCAAGGATAACGCTGGCGCCGATATCGCAACCCTGGCCACGTTCAATAACGCGACGACCGGCTATGCCTCGTACGCCAAAACGCCCACTTACAATCTGCTTCCGTATGCTGGCCAGACGGTGCGGGTGTACTTCACCAGCAGCCAGACCGATGCGACTAATGGCACTGCCTTTTATATTGATGACGTTCATTTGATCGTAAACACTGCGCTCAATTTCAATATCAATGGGGATGGCGTCACAGATGCCTACGATCTGCTGGAACTACTGAAACGGTTTGGCAGCACGGCGCCTGCGGATCTCTCTAAGGCTGATTTCACGGGTGATGGTCAAATCAATGACCTTGACCTTTCTGCTTTGCTCGCCGCCCTTTAATGAAGGAACGAACCATGAATCTTCGCACCTCGATTTCAATTTTTTCTGGTTGTGCTTCCCTGGTCCTCATCCTGGCCTGCGGCGGTAATACGCCCGCGCCTGCACCAGTGGTGGGCATTTCCGTTGCTCCCACCACCCAAACCCTGCTGGTGGGTGGCACACAGACCTTCACCGCCACGGTGACCAACACCACCAATACGGCGGTCACATGGTCGGTGCAGGAAGGTGCTGCGGGTGGCACCATCACCAGCGGTGGCCTCTACACGGCACCTGGCACGGCGGGCACCTATCACGTGGTGGCCACAAGTGCAGCGGACGCCACCAAAACTGCCCTGGCCACGGTTACTGTGAACGGCCTGCCCGCAACCGGCTTGGCCTATGTCGACCCCACCACGGGTAGCTATCGTCTCGTGAAAAACACCGGGCTCAGCACCGCAACCCACCTGGTGTTGGATCTGACGGGAGTTGGCACCACCAACGGCGCAGGGATCGCGTTTACCTTCACGGTGGATACGGCCAAGGCCACCTGGGCCAAGGTCATTCCTGCGGACACTGAATACACCCAGAACGGCACCGTGCTGACCTTGGGCACCGCACCTCTTGCACTCAAGGGCAAAGTGGCGACCACCACCCTCACCGGGGTTGTGGGCCAGAAGGGTACCGGCGCCTCCGTGCCTTTGACCGGTGTGTTGGCGCGCGTGGCGCTGGATTTTAAAGCGGGCGCCACCGTGGGTGCGGTAACGCTTACTTCACCCAAGGCGCAAATCCTCCAAGCCGATGGCACCATCGCCACGGTGGCAATCACGCCAGGCACCCTTACCACCAACTGATTTTTGATCACAGAAAAAGCCCCCTGGAAGCTATGGTTTCCAGGGGGCTTTTTCTGTTGGTTGATTCAGAAACTGGCGCGCACGCTCATCTGCCAGACACGCGGTTGTTGATAATTTCCCGCGGTGAAGGCACCTGCGACATTGTTGATGAGGGTCATGGGCTGGTGATTGGTGACGTTGTAGCATTCCAAGGTTGAGCGCCAGGTGACCTGCTGAATCCGAAAGGAATGGGATAGCGCTAGGTCGAGGCTGGAAACCCAGGGCAGTTCGAAGGCTCCCCGGGTCGTGCCTGGTGTCAGGACCAGATCACCGGAGGTCTTTGTCAGTGAGCTGTAGTGCATGCCGGAGCGCCGCAGAAAGCTTCCGCTCAGCTCGAGCCCACCTGGCAGGGCCGCGCTGCCAAAGGCCTTGAAGGCGTGGCGCAGGGATTCGTTGAGCAGCCCGTCGTACTGGGGTGATCGATAATCCTGGCGCAGGCTTGGGATCTGGGCGAACCCTGTATTCTTGCCCGTGACGCTGGCGACATTGCCCACCTGGGTGTTGCCGTAAAGATCCCCGTGGGAATAGGTGATCTGGAGCCTGTGGCCGCCGTCAAAGCGACGGTGGGCGCTGAGGTCGAAGCCTTTGAAATCCCGCTTAAGCCCGGGCAGATTGGCGATGACCTTCTTGCCCTGGGAAGAATTTGCCAGTGCATTCAGTTCCGGCAGGTAGCCCCAGGCCGGGTTGTAGGTATCCAATAGATCACGCACCATCTTTCGGGTGTATACGGCCTCCAGGGTCCAGCGGCCAAGTCCTGGAATTTCCTCCAAACGCTCCAGGCCCACTTGGGTCAGATCCGTGCGAGGTGATTTCAAGTCCGCCACCGCGACATTTTTCACGCCCTGGGTGCCCATCTCCTCCCAGGTGCGCCAGCCTCCCAAGCTTGGAATCCACACGGCTCGGCTCAGGGCAGGGCCGCCGGTCACGGCCCCCCCGGCGGTGAGGTTCCCAGGGGCGGGTGGTGTGTAAATTCGGCCCCAGTAGCCGAATAGGCGGGTGTTACCCGTTCCCGTGGGATCCCAGGAGGCTCCAAAACGGGGGCTCCACAGAGTCTCCTGGTAAAGCTTCCGGCTGTCTTCGCCAACGAGCGAAACCCGATCCCCGCGTAGCCCAAGATTCACCGTCCAGTGGGAGGAAAGATGCCAATCATCCTGGAGGAATAGGCCCAAGTTGCGCTGGCGCAGGGGAGCGCCATAGCTGCCCAGGTCCGCCACGATGCGCTGGTACAGGTAGCTGGCACGGCCGCCCAGCAACTGACCCGAGACAGGGCTCTGGGTGATTAGGCTATCTCCGGTGGTGTATGCGAAATCACTGCCGTAGTGAGCTAGAAGGCCGGCTCGAATGGCGTTGATATCGCCCGCTGCGGGGCCTGTTCCCCCGGCAGCCCGGTCCAGATAGGCAAGGCCGCCGCTGGGACGTTTGTAGGCCTGGGTGAACTCGGATTGCAACCCCTGGAACCCGCCCTTGACGAGGTGCTCCCCGGGATTCCAGTTCAGTTCGCTGCGCAGGGTCCAGGTGCGAATCCGGTCCAGGCGGTCCTCCGCGTAGGTCCCAAAGCTTTCGCTCCCAGGGGCGTCCAACTGGCCGCGGTAGGGCCCAGCCTCGGGTGTGGCTGGGGACCATTGGAAATCCGAGCGATGCAGGGCAAGGGTGTTCTCCCAGGTCAGATTGGTCACCATGTGGCCCACATGGTGAAGGCTGAAGCTGTTGCCGCCGCGCGTGCGGTCGGGCATCTGAAAATCTTTCACCGAGCTGTCATAGGCGGAGTCGAAGTTATGCTGCCGAACCGGATCGCCGATCCAGGAAAGTTCGAGGCGGTGAGCGGGAGTCGCCAGCCAGGTGAATTTAAGGAAGCGATAGGAGCGATCCTCCTCCTGGCTGCGGCGATGGGGAGCTGTGCCCACGGGCTGGACATTCTCGAAATCAAGGCTCAGGATCTGGCGGTTGAAGGCGCCGAAGAAGAACAGGCGATCCTGGATGAGTGGCCCTGAAAGCGAGAAACCCCAGGCCGTGGCGTCGGTGGGACGTTCATCAGGAAAATTGGACTTGCCTGTGTCTGGGGAGCTGTTGAGCCCCCGCCAGATGCGACTGCCGAAGAGCGCACCCTGAAAGGCATTGGTGCCACTCTTGGTGACCATGGAAAAAACCCCACCGGAGGCAAACGCGATTTCAGCTTTGTGACCACCCGTGGTGAGGGTTTGGCTTTCCAGGATTTCAGTGCTCAAGTTCACGCCAAAGCGACCGTTGGAGCTGAGGTTGGTGGACATGCCATCCACCAGAAAGGCATTGGCATCGTACATGGAACCCAGCACCACCGGTTCAGGCTTGCCCGAAGGGGAGACTCCTGGCGCCAGATAGCTGTGCTCCACATAGCGCTGGGGGCTGAAGGGCAGGCGTTGAAGATCCACGGCGTCGAATCGGGTTTGTATGGCCAGACTGCTGGTGTCTGCCTGAAGGGGAGAATCCTCCACCGTCACACTGGCCTGGATTTGGCCCTGCCGCAGGACGAACCGTGAACGCTCATCGGCCCGGACCACAAATATCTGGCCCTGAACCTGGTAACGGCCCGGTATCAGGCCGGATATGGACGCAAATCCATTCGCATCTGTGCGCAGCATCTGGCGTTCGGCCCGGTCCAGGGATTCCATCGCTAAGGTGACACCAGCAAGAGGTCGCCCTGCGGAATCGAGCAGCCGAATTTGCAGGCTACCGGTGGTCTGGGCAGACAGGGACCCGGCTGCTAGACACAAGGCCAAGCCAATGACGTTGGGGAGAGGTCTCGAAATTCGCATCCTCAAAGTCTAATTGTGTTTGCAGCGAAAATGTCATGTAAATATCAGATTGCCGTCAGTCTTCGCCCATCAGCACTTCGCGGGGCTTGCCGGCGCCGCGATCGGGGCCGATGATGCCTTCGGCTTCCATCTGATCGATGATGCGGGCGGCGCGGCCATAGCCGATGTTGAGTTTGCGCTGAAGTAGGCTGGTGCTGGCTTTCCGCTCGCGCTTCACCACGGCCACGGCGCGGTCGTAGATATCATCGCTGGCGGACGCGGTTTCGTTGAGGGCCTGGGTTTCCTCGTCGGTTTCCATGGCGTTGAGCAGGGCCTTGTTGTACTCGGGGCGGCCGCGCACCTTCAGCCAATCCACCAGGCGCAGCGTTTCTTCCTCGGTGATAAGGGGCGCGTGGATGCGGTGGGGACGGGCGTTACCGGGCGCCAGGAAGAGCGCATCGCCCTTGCCGAGCAGCTGCTCGCCGCCGCTGGAATCGAGAATGGTGCGGCTATCGATCTTGGTGTTCACGCGGTAGCTGAGGCGCGCCGGAAGGTTGGCCTTGATTACGCCAGTGACAATATCCACGCTGGGGCGCTGGGTGGCGAGGATGAGGTGGATGCCCACCGCGCGCGCCTTCTGGGCGATGCGGGCGATGCTGTCTTCCACCTCGGTCCGGGCCACCATCATGAGATCGGCCAGCTCATCGATGACCACCACCACGTAGGGAAGGGGCTCCAGGAACGCGGGCCGGTCCGGCCAGCGCGGGTTGGGTGTGCGATCACTGAGGTCGATGCTGCCGCCAGCTTCCAGCAGCTTGGCGTTGAAGCCTTCCAGGTTGCGCACGCTCAGCAGGGCGAGGCGGCGATAGCGGTCTTCCATCTGGGCCACCACCCACTTAAGCACCCGGCCCGCTTCCTTCATGTCGGTGACCACCGGCGCCCACAGGTGCGGAATATCTTCGTAGACGCCCAGCTCCACCATCTTGGGATCCACCAGGATGAGCTTCACTTCGCTGGGCAGGGCCCGCAACAGCACGGAACAGATCATGGCGTTCACGCCCACGCTCTTGCCGCTGCCGGTGCTGCCACCGATGAGCAGGTGCGGCATCTTGGCGAGATCCGTCACGATGGGATGGCCCGCGATGTCCTTGCCCAGGGCCAGAGCCAGCAGGCTACGGGCTTCCTTGTGGGCGGGATCGCGGAAGGCGGGGCTGTCGACAATCTCGCGGAAGGCGATGATTTCCCGCGTGGGATTCGGCACCTCGATGCCCACCAGGTTGCGGCCAGGGATGCGGTCGATGCGCACTTTCTCAGCCTGCAAGCCCAGGGCAAGATCGTCTTCCATGCCGATGACCTTGGCCAAGGGCACGCCCGCGTCGGGCTGGAATTCGTAGACCGTGACCACGGGGCCGGGCTGCATGCCCACCACGGTGCCCTTCACCTTGAATTCCGAAAGCTTTTGGCCGATCAGGGCGCGAGTATCTTCGAGCACTTTGAAATTGAGTTTCGCGCCAATGCCGGGTGGATCAAACAGGCGCCGGGGCGGCAGTTCCAGGCGGTCAGCCGGGGCGAAGGGCGGGGTGTCATCCTCCAGCTTCTTGGAATGCCGGGGGGCCGCTTTGAGCGCAAGACTGGGCGTGGGATCCGGCAGGGGATGCACGGGTGTGGGTTCCGTGAGCCCCAACGCTTGCTGTTCCGCCACGCGCCCATAGCGGTCCTGCATGACCACGGGTTTCACCATCAACGGTTTGGGCGGCGGGGGTGTGGGCAGGTTGCGCAGCAGTTTGGGCGGGGGCAGCGGTGTGGTGGTGGGTCGCTGGAGATCCTCAAGGAGATTGGGATCGTGGGGCGTATGCAGCGGCTGCGACAGCGCCATGGAAGGGATGAAGGGCAGCTCTTCCGAAGGCGTATCCAGGCGAATGGACTTGATGATGGGCAGGCCCATTTCCGGAGGAAGCTGGTTGTTGTTGCGGCGAAAATTCGCGGTTTCCCGCTCGGCACGATTGAAGGCTTCCTGCTGTTCCTGTTCCATCTGGTGCTGATCAGAGAGGTGTTTCAGATCGGCGGCATCCCGGGCATCCAGGTCCGGCAGCGCCGCTGCGCGGGCACTTTTCCAGGCAAGAAAGGGGCGGCTGAGAAAGGCCAGCACACCCTTGGCGCTTTTGCCGGGCAGGGGTTTCAGGAACGGCCACGCGTGGTGGCCCATCCACTTCGCCAACAGGGCGCCCAAGGCACGCGTAAGGGCCGGAGCCAGAACCAGGGACGCGAGCAGGATCAACAACGCGAGGCAGATGGGCAAGCCCACGGGCCCCAGGGCGTGGCGACTGGGCGGCCAGAGCGCCGAGCCCAGCCAGCCGCCCCAGCGCCATTGGCTGGTGGCGATGCCATCGGAGGCGCCCCAGGAGCGCAGGCCAAAGGCGCCGAGCAGGGTCCATACGGAAAGGGCCAGTACCGCCCAGGCCACACGGCGTGGCCATTTGCGGCCATCACGCACAAAGATTTCCCAGAGGAAATAAGCCGGAATCAACCAGGCTCCCACGCCCACCAGGGTTTCCAGAAAACCCGCCAGATGCGCGCCGAAAAGCCCGCAGGGATTATGGATTACACCGCCCACGCCGCCCTGCGTGAAGAGGCTGGGGTCGTTGGGATGGAAGAAAAGCAGCGACACCACCAGCAGCAGCGAGAAAAATCCCGCCACGATTTTCAGCAGCAATCGACTCATTCCTTTGGCGGCACTTCCGGACATGGCTCAAGTCTAACGCAGCTGGGCGGTGCGCCGGGCCCGATCCCATGCGGGTTTGCCGCTGGATTGCACGTAATCGCCCACCCGCACAAAGGTCCAGCCAGCCGCCAGGGCCCGGTCGATGAAGGGCCCCAGCACGCGCGCGGGGCGATCTTCCACGGGGCGTTCTGAACCCAAGTGCATCAGCACGATGAGGCCCTCGCCATCCTGGCGCTCCATGCGGTTATGCAGGCGATCCAGAATGGCGTCGCCGGTGCGATACAGCTTGCGTTCCTTGCGGGTGGCCCAATCCAGGGTATCGGCGCCTTCGCTCCAACCCACGTGGCGGTAGCCCAGTTCCTCGGCCCATTTGCGAATTTCGGAGGTGTGTTCGCCGTAGGGGGCCCGCCACAAAGGGTCCATGGGGCGCCCCAGGAGGTTGAAGAAGGCCTGATCCGCCGCCAGCAGTTCGCCCTGGATGCGCTCGCGGGTCCACTTGGGGTCGCGCAGGCCCGTGGGCGCGAAGTGGGGATGGTTCTGGGTGTGGTTGCCGATCTCGTGGCCATCGGCCGCGATGCGGCGCACGATTTCCGGGAATTTGCGGATGAAGGTACCGGTCAGGAAGAAGGTTGTTTGAATATTCCGAGCCTTCAAGATCTCCAGCACATCCAGCGCCACTTCGGCGTTGGAACCACCATCAAAGGTGAGACAGACCTGGCGGCCCGAGCGGGGTCCGCGCTGCACGTTCAGCCCTTCGCCAGCACCCGGCCACACGCCCGCAGCGTTCAGAACAGGTGGCGGCAGCGGCAGGGGTTTCGGAGGCTGGGGTTGTTTCGGTTCTGGCTTGGGAGGCTGGGGTTTCTTCGGTTCCGGCTTCGGCGGCGCGGTTTTTTTCGGCTCAAGCTTGGGGGGCTCGATTTTGCGAGGTTCCGTTTTTTTCGGTTCAGGTGGTTTTACGACCGGCTTTGGGGGCGGAAGAGGCTTGGGTGCAGGCTTCTTCGGCTCGGGTTTTTTGGATTCGGCTTTTTTCGGTTCCGGCGGTTTTGGCGCTGGTTTCTTGGGCTCAGATGGTTTGGGTGCCGGTTTTGCAGGTTCGATTTTTTTTGGTTCGGGTGTTTTCGGTGCAGGCTTTTTGGGCTCAATCTTTTTCGGTTCAGGCTTCACTTGCTCTGGCTTCTTCCGTTCCTTCTTCTCTGGTTTTGGCGGTACCACGGGTGGCACAGCTGCCTGTGGATGATCGAAATCCCAGGTGGCCAGCAGTTCCCCCGCGCCGGTGCGCAGCTCCGCCGTGGAGCCGGGCGGCGGGCGATACATTTCCCAGCGCACGGGGCCCAGGTCCACGTGGCGCCGCTCGTACACCTGCTTGCCCTTCAGGATCAGTTCCGTGGGTTGATCCACTTCGCCTTCCACCACCAGCAGGCCGCCCAGGGCGTGCCAGGTCCAGGGTTCCAGGGGCGGTTTGGGGGCAGGCGCGGGGGACACGCGCTTCTCCTCCCGATGGCAGGAGATGGTTCCCAGGGCAGCGAAGGCAAGGCAGCATGCACCGAAAAATGGCCTAACCTTCACACAGCCTCCCGGCGGCAGGCCGCCCAATAATTGGTTTTCTCACGAATGCGCGTTTCCGTCACATGGAATCCTGCACCTTCGAGGTGCTCCAGCAGCCATTGGGCCAGGGTTTCCGCCGTAGGATTGCGCTGGCTCAGCCACGGCTGGTCATTGAGCAAGGTATAGTCCACGTCCTTCACCCAGCCATCCAGAGCGTTGCTGAAGTGGGCTTCCTGCTGGAAATCGTGCAGTTCGACCGTGGCTTCCAGTTCCCAGTTGTGGCCATGGCGGGCTTCCACAAACCCGGGCAGGTCGTGGAAGTGGTCCGCCACGAAGGGGCGGCGCAGACTCAAGCGAACGCGACTCATACCTTGAGTGTAGGGGGCCGAGGGGGCCTTGGACAGGTTGCTAAAGCTCTTCACGGAGCGCGGCCAGGAAAGTGGTCAGCACCCGATGTCGCGCCTCGGCCAACCTACGCCCCGCTTCCGTGTTCATGGCTGCGGCCAATTTCAGCAGTTTGAGTTCGAAATGATCCAGGCTGAACCGTTTGTCATCCAGCGCGCGGTTCGCACCCCAGGGATCTTCCGCGTGCCACAGCGCCGCGCCCATGGCGCCTCCGGTTGCAAAACATCGTGCCAGACCAATGGCGCCGATGGCTTCCAGGCGATCGGCATCCTGCAGTACGGCGCCTTCCAGGGAGACAGCCTGGGCCCCGCTGGAGAAACTGTGGGTGGCGATGGCGGCCACGATGGCTTCGGCCTTTGCGGCAAGCTCGGGGATCTCCAGGCACCAGGTTCGGGCCAATTCGGCTCCCAGGGCGCCCGTGCGGGGGGAATCCGGGTGGTTTTTGGGCAGGTACACAAGATCGTGCAGGAGCGCTGCCGCCACGCAACATTCGGAATCAGCCTGGGCTTCTAGCGCCAGCAGGTAAGCGTTGTGGGCCACCCGCAGGGCGTGGCTCAGGTCGTGGGCACCGTCCCGGGCTTCCTCGGCAAAGCGCAGACGGAGGCGTGCCACCAGGGGTGCCATCCAGGGAAAGGGGAGAGCTGGCAAGGTCATCCCAACAGCCTAGCGGGGTCCTTGCCTGGGTGGAGTATGCGTAATAATATGCAAATATGTAATTTTCCTTCCTGCCCCTGAGCCGGGGGCGCATCACATTTCCTGCTACAGCGGCACCTGAACTATCGTCAGATGGTTCTGATCCCCTCGGAGGCCCCATGCGGACCCTCAAGCTCTTGATCTTGTCGCTCCTGTTCGTGGTGACCGCCACCGCCCAGCGGGCGCGCAATCTGGACCCCGAGCAGGATGTGAAGGTGGCTTTCCAGAAGGGTGCCGTGGTGGTTTCCGTACCCGAAGGCGCCCACCTGAAAAAGTCCTTCATGACCGTGACTCTCAAATCCAAACCGGGGGCGTTGAAGGTCGGTGTGCCGTCCAAGACCACGGGCGTAGATGAATTGGGTGACCCCATATGGCATGGCACCGTGCGCATACCTGTGAGTGGCGAAGGACTGAACGGCGAAGTGCAGTTGGAAGTCCAGTACCAGCCCTGCACCGAGGGCGACGGTGGCGTTTGCTTCCCGCCCACCACGCAATTGTTGAAGGTGAAGGCTGCGGAAATTCCGGGGGCCAAGCCTGTGGACAAGGCAGAGGCAAAAATTGAAAACGAGGCGGCCGAAAAAATTAAGCCCGTGCCCGTTGAGATGGCACCAAGTCCACTACTGCCTGCCCAAGGTGGCTCGTCGGGTGCTTCTTCGAGCTTAATTTGGGCTCTCCTAGCTGCTTTCGGATGGGGCCTTGCAGCAAGTTTGACTCCCTGTGTTTATCCGATGATTCCAATCACGATGGCGATCGTAGGTGCAAAAGGAAGTGGGCGTTTGCGGGGATTCCTACTTTCTCTTTCTTTGGTTCTTGGGATGGCCGTAACCTACACCGCCCTTGGCGTCGCTGCAGGGCTCAGTGGTTCAGCTTTTGGTTCTCTTACTCAGAAGCCAGGATTTCTTATCCCTGTGTCGATCCTTTTTGGATTGTTTGCGCTCAGTCTTTTTGGTGCATTTGAAATACAGCTTCCACAGTCTGTTCAAATGAAGCTTCAGGGAAGTGGCCCACGAAAAGGATTTGGTGGTGCTTTCGTGATGGGTCTGGTCCTTGGGCCACTTGCGGCGCCTTGCGTAGGGCCGTTTGTCGGAGCTGTGTTGGTGAACATCGCCGGCAACCAGGGCGCAGCGCCAGGATTATTCCAGGTTATGTCCGGCGCAGCTCAGCTCTTTACCTTTGCCTTGGGAATGGGCGTGCTTTTCATGCTGGTGGGCACCTTCAGTGCTGGTTTGCCCAAGAGCGGTAACTGGCTCATTCGCTTCAAACAAATCATGGGCTTGGTCGTGCTGGCCTTTGCAGCATGGAACGTACGTCTGATCGTACCCGAGTGGCTGAATTTTGCCATGTGGACCCTTACATTGCTCGTCGGCGCTGGAGTATTTGGCGCCTTCGAAGCCTCGGAAGGCTTGGTTCCCCAATTGCGTCGAGGCTTTGCACTTTTGCTGCTTATCCTTGGCTTGTTGCTGGGTATCAAAGCCGTGGAGCGTTTTCTAAACGTTTCCTTGCTGCCCCAAACCAGCGCGATCACCGCCGTTGAACCCGCCCCCAAAACCTGGCTTGAGCAGGACTTCGAAGGCGCGTTGAAGAAGGCGAAGGCGGAAAACAAGCTCGTGCTGGTGGATATCTACGCCGAATGGTGTGCGCAGTGCAAAGAGCTGGATGAAAAGACCTGGCCCAACGCAGCGGTGCGGGCGTGGATCGCCAAGAATGCCATCGCCGTGCGCATCGATACCGATGCCAAACGCAAGGATCTGCAGCCGATCTTCAAGATCACGGGCTATCCCACGGTGATGCTGATGGATGCCGAGGGCAAGGAAGTGCGCCCCCGGTTGATGGGATTTGAAAAGCCAGAGGCCATGCTGGGATGGCTGGAAGGGCGGAAATAAGTTCGTTCACCCGTTACCTAAAAAAGGGCCAGGGCGCGAACCCTGGCCCTTTTTTAGGCTGATTGTTTGGCCTTAGTGCTTGCGGCCTTGATCGTCGCGGTCCCGATCCTTATCGTGGCCTCGCCCACGACCCTTGTCGTGGCCCTTGCCATGGCCGCGGCCATGTTCCTTGCGCCATCGGCTGTAGTCTTCCCCTTCTTCCATGCGCTGGTGGGACCAATGGCCGGGCTCATAGCGGTAGGCACCACCTTCGCGACGGTACTGGGGCCTTACCCAGGAGGAGCCTCGCTGGGAGGGTTGTTCCCAGCGTCCGGGCGCCCAGGCCCAGCGTTCACCCTGGCGATCCCAGTAGCCCTGGATCCAGATGTGCCGGCGGCTGGGGCGGGCCATTCTCACTTCCACCCGAGGCGGTGGGGGCGGTTCCGGGGAGATTCGGATGCGGATATCGCCGAGATCCACACCAATGCGAATCTGGGCGTAGGCGGGGGCGCAGCTCAGCAGCGCGAGCGCGGCGGGAAACAGCAATCGGGCAAATCCTTGTGGCATGGGTGACTCCTTGTCCATACAGAATAGGAAGCACAGCTCGTGCCTAAGTCTAATAAACATTCTTCACGCTAGTTACATGATTCAGCGCGACGTTAACTGGTGGAAATTCAATCAAATTGAGGTATCGGGACGTTCAATACGATTTCTTTGTTGATAAGGAATTCCGCTGACACCATTTGTCCACGAGGTGACCGTGGTGAAATGCATCGCGTTGTTGCGGGGCATCAATGTGGGTCGGGCCAAACGGGTGGCGATGGAAGACCTGCGAGCCCTGGCCCTGAGCTTGGGCCATAGGCAGGTGCGGACGCTGCTGAATAGCGGCAACCTTCTCTTTGAAACGGAGCGGACGGATACGATCTCGCTCGCCAAGGAACTTTCCAAAGCCATCGCGGCTCGCTTCGAGATCGCCGTGCATGTGGTGTTACTCGCGGCTGGCGAACTCGATCGCATCGTGGCGGAAAACCCGCTTAAGGACGTGATGACCGATCCAACGCGAGGCTTGGTGGCCTTTGTTTCAACCCCGGAAGGATTGGCCAGGCTCCAACCCCTCACCCTGAAAACCTGGGCTCCAGATCAGGTGGCGATTGGTGGGCAAGCGGCCTACCTCTGGTGCGCAGAGGGCATTCTCGAAAGCAAGCTGCAGCAGGCCTTCTCTCGGTTGGGGGGCGAGGTTGTGACGACCCGGAACTGGTCCACTGTGCTCAAACTGCAAGCTGCGGTGGCGAAATGAACGCCAGGGTGAATCCATGCACATTCTGATTGCAGGCTGCGGGTGGTTGGGGAGCGCGGTGGCGCGCAAACTTCTGGCGCGGGGAGATCGGGTGACCGGTATCCGCAGTGATCCCGAGCGGGCCGAACAACTCCGCAGTCTGGGTATCACGCCCCTGGTGCTGGATCTTGCCGATCCTGAATCGGCCCGCCATATTCCGGCGGATGTGGAGGCCATCCTGGCGCTGCAAGCTGCCCAGGGCGATGGGGAGGATGCCTATCGAAAGGCCTACCTCACGGCGAATCGCACGCTTCTGGAGGCGGCACGAGCGCGCTCGATCCAGGCTTTCGTGTACAGCGGTTCTACCGGATTGTTTGGGCAGACGGATGGCTCCGATGTGGTGGAAGTCACGCCGCCCCAGCCCACCACGCCTACGGGCATCATCCTCTGGGAAGCGGAAAAGGCGATCCTGGCCGCCGCGAACCAAGGCCTTCCCACCCGCATTGTGCGCCTCTCGGGGCTCTACGGGCCCGGGCGAACGTGGCTCATCGATCGCGTGCGCCGGGGGCTCATGACCCTGGGGCAGGGAGATGAGGCCTGGATGAATTCATGTCATCAGGAAGATGCGGTCAACACGCTGCTCGCGGCCCTGGACCATGGGCGTCATGGGGCCATTTATCACGCCACGGATACCCTTCCCATGCGGCGCCGAGAGGTGATCACCTTCATCGCGGAACGGCTGGGCTTGCAGGTGGTGCCCTCGCGCGCCACGGTGGGGTACAAGGCACCCAATCGGCGCATCCTGGGTGAAGCCACGCGCCAGGAACTGCAAATCCACTGTCGCTGGCGTTCATTGCGGGAAGGGTTGGCGCCCTTTTTCTAGGCGGGCATCCGGTAAACCACTGCATTGATATTCATGCCCGCGCCCACAGACGCAAACACCACGGTGTCACCGGCATTCAAGGCATGACCTTCCAGATCGCCTTTGCGGATCAGGTCCAGCATGGTCGGAATGGTGGCCACGGAGCTGTTGCCGAGCCAGGAGATGGTCATGGGCATGATGCCCGCGGGCACGGCTTCCATGCCATACAGCTTGCAGAGGGCTTCCAGAATGGCTTCGTCCATCTTCAGGTTGGCTTGATGGATGAGCAGCTTGGCGACATCCCGCAGATGCACCCCGGCGCGGTCGAGGGCTTCTTTGATGGCGCCCGCCACATGGTTGAGGGCATAGCGGTAGAGCTTGCGGCCTTCCATTTTCAGGAAGAAGGCCTCCAGGAAAGCGGAATCCTTGTAGGAAGGCCCCATGAGCAGCATTTTGGAATGCTCGAAGGTGTCGGATCGTACGGCGTGGGCCAGGATGCCGGTGGTGCCATCACCTTCATGGGCTTCAAGAATCGTGGCGCCGGCGCCATCCGAATAGATCAAGCTATCGCGGTCGTGGGGATCTGAAACCCGGGACAGGGTTTCGGCGCCGATGACCAGCACCCGCTTCATGTCGCCTGAGCGGAGCATGTAGTTCGCCTGGATCACACCCTGCAGCCAGCCCGGGCACCCAAAGATGAGGTCCATGGCCACGGTGTGGGGATTCACGATGCGGAGTTTGGTTTTTACCCGTGCGGCCAGGGAGGGGACCAGGTCAGAGCGATGGCTGCGGTGGCGCACGTTGCCGAAATTGTGGGCCACGAGAATGCAGTCGATGGATTCCCGATCAATGCCCGAGGAGCTGAGCGCATCCTCCGCCGCCTCGGCGGCGATATCGGAAGTGACCAGGTCATCCGAAACATAACGGCGTTCGTGAATGCCGGTGATGGTCTCGAATTGTTCCAGGATCTCGGCATTGGATTTGTCGATGCGCTGGCGATCGGGGCCGTGAAACTCGTGCTGCAGAAAGTGATCGTTTGGAACCACCACCGTTGGAATGTAGCGGCCGGTTCCCGAAATCATGGTTTGAATGGTCATAGGGGTCCCCGACTAAAAGAGTAGCCGGAGTGGCTCCTGGCCATCAGGCCTGGGCCATGACCTCGGCTACTTTCTTGCCCAGCTCGCCCATGGTGAAGGGCTTCGCCAGGAAGTTCACACCGGCCTCCAACACCCCACGGGTGGCAATGATATCGGCGGTGTAACCGGACATGAATAGGACCTTGATGTTGGGGCGCAGGTGGAGCATTCGGTCGCGCAATTCCCGGCCGCTCATGCCCGGCATGATCACATCCGTCAGCAGCAGATCGAAGGTCATGCCTGGCTGGGCGCATACGCTCAACGCCTCCTCGGGCGAAGATGCCGCCAGCACCTCATAGCCCAGCCCCTGGAGCATAAAGGGAATGAGGTCTCTCAGAATCTGGTCATCCTCCACGACCATAATTTTTCCCACCCCGTGGAGAGGCTCGTCTGGCGCGGGTTGCATGCGCTGTGCGCTGGCTTCCTGCACGGCCGGTAGGTAGATGCGGAAGGTGGTGCCCACATTGGGTTCACTGTAGACATCAATGAAACCTTTGCTTTGGCTAACAATGCCAAACACGGTGGCAAGGCCCAGGCCCGTGCCTTTGCCAACACCCTTGGTGGTGAAAAAGGGTTCGAAGACATGGGCCAAGGTTTCCGGCTCCATCCCGCAGCCTTCGTCGCTGACGCTCAGGCACACATAGGGGCCCGGCGCAGCACCGATGGGTTTGCCGTTCCAGGAGGCATCCACCATCACGTTGGTGGTTTCAAGATCAAGGCAGCCGCCCTTGGGCATGGCATCCCGGGCGTTGACCGCGAGGTTCACCAGGATCTGATCCAACTGCGTGGGATCACAGCGCACCCGCCACAGGCCTTCGCCTGGAGAGAACCGCAGTTGAACATCTTCGCCAATCAAGGGGGCCAAGGTGCGCTGGGTTTCTGCGATGCGTTCGTTCATCTCCAGCACTTGGGGTGTGATCACCTGCTTGCGCGAGAAGGCCAGCAACTGCTGGATGATGCCCCGGGAGCGATCCACGGCCTGATCGATACCTGCCACATGGGGTTGGAGGGCGTGGTCCGAACCCAACCGGAACTTCAGCAGTTCGGCGTGGGCCAGGATGGCACTCAGCGTGTTGTTGATGTCATGGGCCACACCGCCCGCCAGTCGGCCCAGGGATTCCAGCTTCTGGGATTGGGCGAGCTGGGTCTCCAGATGTTCCCGCTCAGCTTCGGCCTTTTTGCGCTGGGTGAGGTCCATCAGCGAGCCGATAAAGCCAGTGATGACGCCGGCTTCGTCGCGTTCAGCAACCATTTCTCCGTGCACCCAACGCAGATCGTGGTTCGGTACGTCGATGCGGAACTCAGCCAGGAGTGGGGTGCCCGATTGCTGGAGCTGGTCCCATTTTTCCTTCAATTCGGCACGATCATCTTCGTGCACGTGAAGCGGCACGGAACGACCTGGGGGCGGTTGGGAATAGCCCGTGAGCTGTTTCCAGCGTTCGTTAAGGAAAAAGATCTCTCCTTGCATTCCCAGGTGCAGAATCCCCACCGGTGCGATTTCAGCCAGGGTATGGAAATGGCGTTCGCTTTCCCGAAGGTCCTGGGAACGGGCCTGGATGATGGAGGCTTGGGCTTCGAAGAACCGGGCGTTTTGAATGACCAGGGCCGCAATGGGGCTGAGAATTTCCAGGGCGCGGAGCGTTTCAGAATTCCGCTGCATATCCAGCAGGTGCAGGATGATCAGCAGGCCTGCGGAACGGGCCCCAACCATCAGGGGCAGCACCAGGACGCCGTTGAACCCGGCCTTGTGGAGGATGGCCTGAACGGCTGGGGGGGCATCAGGGCCCTGCCAGAGCACCGCCGTTGGGTAGCCATGGGCCAGTTGGGCCACATCTTCCAGCAGTGCCTGAAGTTCGGGTTTGGCATGGCGAGCCGGTTCAAGGGCCACCAGCGTGTGCAGATGGCCTTCGTGATCGCCAAGGGGGCTAAGAAGTGCCACGATGCGCGCCCCGACCAATTCCCGCACCTGCTGGGCCAGGTAGGTGCCCATGCGCCCGGGGTTTTCCGAAAGCGTCACCAGGGTCTCGAGAATATCGAGCACCATGAATTGCACTGCGGCGGAATCCTTCCCCCGGGAGGTACCAAACAGGTTATTCATTCGGATGACGGGGATTCATGGCCTTCTCAAGGTTGAGGTGCAAGGCTTCCAAAGTAACGGGGAGAACCTCCCAGGGTAGCCCGGTGAAGGCGGAGGCTTCCTGCATTTCCTGCTCGGGAATGGGCACCAATCCGGTGTCCAGGTAGATGAGTCGGGTGTGCATTTCCCCCATCAGACTCTTGGCGTTGAACGCGGTCAGCCCCAGTTCCTTCTGGAAGATCTCCTGCCAGCGTCGGGCCCATTCCGGCAGGAAAAAGAACGCGCCTTCCTTGCGGAGGCTGCGGTAGCGTTCCCGTCCCAGCAAAATTTCACAGCAATTGATGCCCTCGGTGCGTGTGGTGCCCGCATCGGCCTGAAACTCCAGCATCTGCGGGCAGCAATCACCGAAACCCAACACCACGTCGCGACCTTGTTGTTTTTCCTCGTCAATGAGGTGGCGAAGGCGCGTTTCCAGTTGTTCCGGCACCATGTGGAGCATCGAATTGAGGAATCGGAACTGGAGATCCAGGGCAGTGGTGGTCTGCAAGGCTTCGATCTCCCGCCGAAAGATGGAGCAGGCGATGCAGGTGGGCGGCGTGGGAAGGGTCATGGGCTTGGCCTCTTCCATTCCAGGGCGGCGGCGCGCACCGCCTGAATCACGGCGGGTGCCGTGTGCAAGGGTATGTCCGCATTGCCGCTGGCCAGAATAAAGTTGGGATCCGCATGGCGCTCATCTAGCACGGTTAAGCAGTGTGTCTTCATCGCATCCGGTTCCATGCCTTCGAAGCTCGGGCCGTTCAATCCGCCCAGGAGCAGCGGACCGGGGCCCACGCGCTGGCGCCCCTCGGCCAGGCCATCCCGCGGATCCAGCACATAGCCCGCCACGCCCGGCAGGCCACCCAATAGCGCCAAATGGGGCGCGAGGCGGCAACCGCCGTGATGAAACACCAGGGGCCCAGGCAATTGACTGAAACAATCCCGCAGCGCAGGCAGGGTGAGGGTGTGAATGAAACGCTCGGGCAGTACCTCGGGGTTGCTGAAATCGGCCGTGACACCCAGGGCCAAGCCCCCACTTTCGAGGAGCTGCCGGCCCCAGGTTACGCAAAAGGTTGTAGCCCGCTCCAGCAAGGTCTGGGCGGCGGGTTCGTCGAACAACAGCGTGTCCAGCCAGCCCTCGGCCCCCAGGAGGAAAACCGGCAGGTCTGCGGGGCTGGGCATGCTGGGAATCACGGGTACCTGGTCCGCGAAATGGGCGGCCATCCCGCGGGTGCATTCCGTGAGGTAGCGGAACACGGGATGATCCGTGGGTTCCGGAGACCAGCGCGCCAAGGCTTCCTGAGCCGACGCAAAGGGTGGCCTGGCCATGGTGGGCGCCTGGGCGGCGTGATGGTGCAGGGTTCCGCCAAAGGCTTCGGCCAGAGAAGGAAAGGCATAGGGACCGAACAGCAGATCGGGGCCAAAGGTTTCCCACACTGCGATCTGGCCTTCCACAAAAACCTGGGGGTCGGAATAGTGCTCCTTCAGGGTGGCGCCCGTGAGTCGGGCGCCGTAAAGGGCCAATAGCAGCGAAAAAGCAGGGCGATCCACGGGCTGCCCACCCAGGCAGGCCACCACCCGTTCGAGGCTGTTCATGGTGCCTCCGGCGCATCGGGAAAGAGTCTGCAGGATTTCGCCCATAGCGCTTCGATCAGCGCTGGGGCCTGCAGGGCATCTCCAGCGGTGCCATCACCGCCAAATTCCGCCACCAGTTCAGGACGCAACTTGAACACGGCACCGCCCACTGCCAGCTGGATCCGGCCGCTGAGGCCACGCTGATCGAGCTCTGCGCGGAGCTTGGGGACATTGCGCGCGGTGGACAGCATCATGGCGGAGGCTCCGATCACCCGCGCACCCTCGGCCACGGCTGCATCCACAAAGGCAGCAGCTTCCACATCCACACCGAGGTCATGCACCCGCCACCCAGCCATGCGCAGGAAGGCCGACACCATCTTCCGCCCCAGCGGATGGTAGTCGTCTTCCACATTGCCGAGCACCACCGTTCCTCGCTCAACGTTAGGTGTATTGCCCGTGGATTCCCGGTGGGCCAGTACCTTGCCCAGCAGATCCTCCGCCACCTTGGCAGCCACGTAACCCTGGGCAAGGGAGACTTCATGACCCTCGGCGGCCCAGCGGTTGCCAAATTCAATGAGCGTGGGCGTGAGCAGCTCGGCCACGGCGGCTTCGTAGCTGTGCGCTGCGGCCCATTCGTCCAGGATGCTGCTGGCGCGCTGACGCTCGGCCGCCACGATGGCGGCCAAAAGTTCTTCCATCCAGTTTCGGGCCATAGCGGATCCCTTTGTGAGCTCAAAGGGGTATCGGCCATTATCCCGCCCGAGGCAAGCTTCTTCCTTGCCGCCAATTCACCCTAGAGCTGGTAGGAAAACCCGATCACGGTGCCCTGGCTTCGGGGCCTCAGCACCAGGGGGCTGCGGCGGGCGTCGCCCTGGACTTCCTGCTGCAGAAAGGTGATGCCCAGGCGCCAGTGATCAGTGAGCGCATAGCCGATGGCTAGGCTGCTCTGGAGCAGGGCCCAACCCCCGGGTGCCTGGAAGGCTCGGTCCTCGGCGGGGCCCAGGCGCGGGTCCCCTGCCACCACGAGCTGATGGCGGCGGGCGGCCTGGTCGGCGGCGATCCCATATTCGTAGTCCATTTGGCGGTGATCGTAGGCACTGCCCGCCACCCGCGCTTCCAGCAGCCAGCGCCGGCCCAGGGGGATGGTCAGCGTGGTGCGGAGCACGGCTCCACCGCCGGCTTCCAGCTGCGTGCCCTTCCGCAGCCCGGCTTCGAGCCCGAAGGGGCCCGTGCGCCAGGCAAGTCCAGCGGCAAGGAAGGTCGTGGCAGCGCGATCGCCCATGCCAGCAAGGGCATCTGCCATGCGTTCGGGGCGGGGTTCGTAGCCTTCGAGGCCCAGGCTTCCGGTCCAGCCGTCCTGTTTGTAGACATTGAAGGCCATCGAGGCGCCCACGCCGAAGCGGCTGGCACCAAAGCTGAGCCGCTCTTCCCATTCGCCGTTGAGAATGGGGAAGGGCTGGGACCGGGCTTCCCGGCTGCCCGGATAGGCGGGCAGGTTGAGCACCATGGCGCCGCTGTGAAGGGTGAGGCCGGGCTGGGAGGAAGGCTTGAGCCAGAGGTTGTCTGGAGCCTGAGCGCTCAGTGCGATGCCCCCTATCACCATGGCCAGCGCACGCCGACACGCTCCCTTCATCCATCCCTCCAATGATCTGTTCGATGCGGTTGGGTTCCTGGTGTTGGGCCCTGCAACGCTGAAAAGGCCCATCTGCGATCAGAAACGCAATCCACCATTCTATCGGAGGGGTGGGATCAGGGAAAGTTCAGGTCTGGGTCACTTACCAAGCAGTAGTTCCAGGGTCTTTTCCAGGTTTTCGCCGCGCAGCTTGGCATCGGTGGCGACGATCTTGCCATCGGGGCCGATGAGGATGGGTTTGGGAATGCCCACCACGCCGTAGCTGTCGTTGAGGGGGTGCTTGCCGCGGCCCAGGAAAGCGTGTTTCCAGGGCATGGGGCTGCCGGGTTTGGCCCGCCAGGTGGCGATATCCTCGGCCTTGAGATCCCAGGAAAGACTCAGGATCTCGAAAGGCTTGCCCTGGAACCGCTGCCAGGCCTTGTGGACGCCGGGCAGTTCGGCCCGACAGGGGGGGCACCAACTGGCCCAGAAATCCACCAGCACATACTTGCCCTTGAAGGTGTCGTTGGTGAAGTGCTGGGTGGGATCGGCGAGGTTCACCACATCGAAGGCGGGCGCAACAATGCCGACCGCGGTCTTGGCCTGGGCATCCCACATCTTGCGGGCGAACTTCGTGTCGTCCAGGAAGGCGTAATCCCGTTCTAATCGCTCCAGAGCTGCCTTGGCGACCGCGTCATCCTCGCCCAGGGCCGCTTCAAAGCAGCTCATCCAGAGGGCGCCGCGCACCTTGGGATCCGGGTGTTTTACGCGGCCCGGGGCGGCGAAGGCTTCGGCTTCTTTTCCATCGGGGAAGCGGGTTTCCAGGAAGCGCGGCAGCAGCCCTGCTTCCAGGCCCCATGCGGCAGAGGTGGAAGGCACTTCCTTTTTCAGGCTGGCCGTAAGTGCTGCGTCGGGGTCCTTACGCTGCAGCAGTACCACCTGGTACTGGCCCACCAGCAATGCCTGGCGAACGTCGGGGCGAGTTTCATTCAGAAGGCGCCCCTGGAGGGATTCCAGATCGGCAGCCACCTCAGGCACAAAGGTCTGCGGGCTCTTGCCGGATTTCACATGGGCCTGACGGGCTTCAGCCACACGGGTGGCGGTGGCGCGGACTTCCTCCAGCACGGCCCGGGCGGGATCTTCCAGGAATTTCGCCAGCGTGCCTTCCAGCTTGTCGGCGCGCAGGTCCGCATCGGAGGCCAGGATTGTTCCATCCGGCCCCACCAGCACGTATTTGGGAATGCCGGCGGCGCCGTAGGCCTCGGCGATGGGATGGGCTTTCATGCCGGGCAGGAAGGCATGCTTCCAGGGCATGGGCTGCTTGGTGGCGCGGAAGGGGGCGATGTCTTCGGCCTTCTTGTCCAAACTGAAACTGAGGATCTCAAAAGGCTTCGTTTTGAAGCGCTCCCAGGCCTTGTGGACCGCAGGCAAATCCGCCACGCAGTAGGGGCACCAGGTGGCCCAGAATTCCAACAGCACATACTTGCCCTTGAAAGTGGCGAGGCTGTATTCAACCTTGGGGTTTTCGAGGCTGGCGATCTGGAAAGCGGGTGCCATTTTGCCGGGCAGGGTCTTCAGCGGAGCGTCAAAGCGTTTGCGGGCGTCGAGGCTGAGTTTGTGGCCGGGGAATTCCTTCTCCAGCACCGCCAGGGCTGCATCAGCGCCGGGCTTGTCCTCGTCAAAGAGGTTGCGGAAAGCCTCGTAGAGCGAATCCACCCGAGTAGGGGCGGGCTTGGTGGGGGGCGCAGCCACCAGAGCGGGGGTCATTGCCACCAAGGCGCAGAGCAGATGGGTGCGGATCATGGTTTCTCCTGCCGGCCGGGCATGCGGGCCAAGGTCCCTAGATTACCTCATACTGCGAGGTCTTTCCGCAGCTCCCTCAAGAGGGCCAACCCTTCCCCGGTGCGGCTCAGCATCCACGTGAGGGCCTTGCCTTCCACGATGCTTACGGTGGCTTGGGGAAAGTAATGTTCCAGTTCCTTGCGGTGCTTGGCGGTGAAGCGGAAGGGATCCGTGGGCAGCAGGATGACGTCGGGTTGGAGGGCGGTCAGGTCGGCGTCGGACAGGCGCGGATACCCGTTCGGGCCCAAGGGTTCGAAGCCTGCGATCCGGGCCAGATCCGCCACATAGGTATCCGGGCCTGCGGCGATCCAGGGTTCTCGCCACACGAGGATGAGGGTGCGGCGTGCCTTGCCCCGACGGGGTTTCAGATCCAGGGCGGCCGCTGCAGCCTTGGCCTGGTCAGGGACGCCGATCAGGTCACCCAGTTCCAACAGGGCACGTCGGGCATCCGCGGCACTTCGGATATTCAGGACATGAATGGGAATGCCTGCAGCCTGTAAGGCCTCGGCTGCGTCGCGGGTGTTTTCATCCTTTTCCGGAAGCACCAGATCCGGACGCTGGGCCAGGATGCCGGAGATATCGGGATCCTTGGTGCCACCCAGGGCGGGCACGGCATTGCGGATCCACGTGGGTTCCACGCAGTACCGGGTGCGCCCCGCCATGCGTCGCACCAACCCCCACTGTGCTAAGAGCTCCGTGACGCTGGGAACCAGTGAAATGATGCGTTGCGGGCCGCCGGAGTGGGCAGGCAGGGCGGGTGGGCCCTGTTTGCCAGGGGCAGCGGCAAGCACCGGAAGGCCTGTGTGGGGATCGGCGATCGTGCCCTTCCCGGTGGGGCAGAGTTCGGCCACTGAACAATTGGCGCAGGCGGGTTTGCGGGCATCACAGGTGCGGCGGCCATGCCAGATGAGTTGGTGGTGCAGCTCGATCCAGGTGTCGCGTGGAAACAAGCGACAGAGATCTGCTTCCACCTTTTCGGGGGTGGTGGCTTCCGATAGGCCCAGGCGCCGCGCGACCCTAAAAATATGCGTGTCCACCGCCAAGGCAGGCACCCCGAAGGCATTGGCCAGCACCACATTGGCGGTCTTCTGCCCCACGCCGGGCAGGGCGCCCAGCGCCTGGGGATCGGACGGCACTTGGCCGCCGTGCCGGGCGATCAGGGCTTGCCCCAGGCCGATCAGGTTGCGGGCCTTGTTGCGGAAAAAGCCCGTGGCATGGATGAGGGTTTCCAATTCTGCAGGCTCAGCTGAGGCCAGGGCAGCGGCATTGGGATAGCGGGCAAATAGGGCCGGGGTGGTGAGGTTCACCCGGGCATCCGTACACTGGGCGCTGAGGATGGTGGCCACCACCAGTTGGAAGGGGTCCCCATGATCCAGGGCGCAGCGCGCCTCGGGATAGGCGGCAGCAAGCCTTTCTTGCAGCAGGGTGAGGCGGGGTTTCGTCCAGCGCATGCTCCAGCTTACCGGCAGGGGACCGCGAGAGGGATTCGGCGCTTTTCCAGGCATCACACTAGAATGGAAGCGAGGTGGAGCCGCATGACGAATGTATGCACCGGGAAGCTGGATTGTGCGGAAACGGCGGCCCATTACCGGGAACTGGTGCGCCGCAACGTACGCGATCTGGCCGAGGCGCCGGGTTTGGCGATTCTGCTGGGCAGCGAAGATCCAGGCAGTGTGCTCTACCGCAACCTACTGGTAAGGGATTGCGAGGATCTGGGCATCCAGGCTCACCATCACGTGGTGAGCAATGGCATGCAAATGGTGAAGACCATCGCCCGCTTCAACCAGGACGCCAAGACCCACGGTATCTTCATCTTCTACCCCCTGGGCTACGCGGAGTTGAAGGACGACGAAATCATGGATCTGGTGGATCCCGGCAAGGACATCGAAGGCTTGCACTCCATCAACATCGGCTACCTCACCAAGTTCCGGAAGCGGGTGGACATGGGCACCGATCGGCGGGCCATGATTCCCTGCACGGGCCGGGCGCTGCTCAAGGTCATCAAGCGCGGGTTTGGCGAGGAATATCTGGCGGGCAAGACCGTGCTCATCATCAACGACAGCTTGCGCATCGGCAGGCCGCTTTCGGCCATGGTGGCCAACCTCAAGGCCACGCCGATCCTCTGCCATCAGCACACCCGGAAGGAGCACCTGGAAGCCTTTGTGAAACTAGCCGATATCATCGTCAGCGCCGTGCCCGTGACTGGCTACCGCATTCCCACGGACTGGATCCAGTCCAGTGCCCTGTGCATTGACCTGAGCCATGAGGGGAATTTCGACTTCGAAGCGCTTCACGCACGGGGAATCGCCCATACGAATACCTCCCGCAACAGTGTGGGCAAGGTGACCCGGGCCATGGCGCTGCTGAACCTCACCTATGCGGCGGGTTGGGAGCAGGGCGGGCACGGCCGTTGATGGGTTTTTTCAGGGAATTCTTCTGGATTTAGAACTCGCATCCATTCAAGCTTGAATCGGGCTCACGATGGATGTGAACCCATGCATGCCTTGGTGCTTTGCCTGGAAGAACCAATGCAACCCAGACCCCAGGCGAAAAGGTAATAGGTAACAGTCATGGCACAAGGCACCGTCAAGTGGTTCAACGCCGAAAAGGGTTTCGGCTTCATCACCCCCGATGGGGGTGGCGCGGACCTCTTTGTTCACCACTCCGCGATCCAGACCCAGGGTTTCCGTACTCTGGACGAAAATCAGCGGGTCAACTTCGAAGTCACCCAGGGCCAGAAAGGCCCTCAGGCTGTGAACGTCACCAAGATCTAACTATCGTTTCGGATCCAGAGACGGCCCTTCGGGGCCGTTTTTTTTGGCCCTTGATCGCAGCCGCAGCCTTCGCTAGGCTGACGCATCGATCCAGTTTTTTGTCATTCAGCACACGAAGGACAGGCGGCTGGTTCGCCCGTTTGGAACGGAGTTCAACTCCCCGAGAGCCCTCGCCTGGATGGGTTCGCGGTTGATCCATCCCAGGCATGGGGCTTGTCCCCGAGGAAGAAAAACGTCATGTCTGAAGGCATCGTGAAGTGGTTCAACGCCGAAAAAGGATTCGGTTTCATCACCCCGGATGAGGGTGGCCCCGATATCTTCGTCCATCACACCGCCATCCAGGGCAAGGGCTTCCGCAGCCTGGACGAAAAGGCTCGAGTGACCTTCGAGATCGTGCAGGGTCCCAAGGGCCCCCAGGCCGCCAACGTCCAAAAACACTAGGCAAGGGTTGCGCGAAGTTGGCCCCGCCCTGGTGCGGGGCCTTTTTCGTGGCGGTAGTCACTGGTTCGGGACGATGGAATCGCATAGCATTGCCAGAGGTTTCCAGGCACATCCCCCATGCTTCCACTTTCGCTACATCTCGGTGAGGCGCTCGTCCACCGTTTCTCACAAATCCTGTATCGGTGCTTCGAGGAGATCGGCAGCACCAAGGCGGCCCTCTACCTCAAAGGGCCTGAGGCGGGCGCCTTCCATCTCATTTCCCATTTCGGTTGGCCCCGACTTTCGCCGCCGCCGGAAGTGCTTGCCGCGGACGATCCCCTGATCGTATGGGCCAATCGCGAACGCCGAGGCTTTGTGGTGAACCAGCCCCAGGCCCTGGAAGAACTCAACCGTTTTTCAGCGGGAGCAGAAGGTTCGCGCTACCTGGTGACGCCCTTTTTTGATCGCGGGGAATGGGTGGGCTTGTTGATTCAAAAGGATCGCACCCGCAACGTTTCCTATGACTTGGATCGGGACGAGACCCTGACCCAGGCCATCTGCCAGGAAGTTGTTGAAACGCTGCGGGAAGCCTTGGTGGTGCGATCGGTGCCGGTGGTGCCGCCGGTCGCCACCACAGCCGTGGCCCTGGAAGTGCCCGTGCCGCCCAGCGGTGCCATGATCCCCACGGATGGAACGGTTCGACCTGCGCCCCAGGAAATGTTGGAAGGGTTCCAGGAGGGGTCGGATTACTCCCTGAAGTTTGCCCAGATTCCCAGCGAAGTTGCCCCGGCCGCTCCGAAAGCCCCTGCCACGCCCCAGGCCAGTGGCTTGGCGGTGCCCCAGGCTTCCATCCGCCAGGGCATGTTCATGCCAGAGCAACGCACTTTTTTCTGGGAAGCCGCCAGCCTGCTCTGCAACCTGGTACCCCTGGCCGCGGTGGCATTGTGGATGGATGAGGCCCTGGAAGTCCGGCCCATCCTGACGTACAGTCGTCAGCCCCTGTCGCCCGATCTCAAGCAGCAGATCCTGGCCCACATCACCTACCATGTGCCGAACCTGCGTGAGCCGGACCTGCATATCCTGACCAAGGTGGAATTCCTTGAAAAGGAGCCCCTGACCGGAATTTTTCAAACCTACCTGCCGGTAATGCTCATGGGCGAGGAGGTGGGCCAGGATTTGATGCTGTTGTTCCGCTACGAGGATCGCCCATTCACGGACCGGGAGCAGAGTTTCATTCAAATGGTGGGGCGGATGGTGGGCTTCCACCTCCAGGAAATCCGCTTGCACGAGCGCTACCACCGGGCCTTTTTGACCGTGAGCCATCAGTTGCTGGGGTCCGTGAAGGGCGGCGCGCCCCAGCTACAGGATCACAGCCTGGCCACCGCGCAGTTGGCCCGAGATTTCGCCGTGCATCTGGAACTCTCTGCGCTGGATCTGGAGGCGGTTTGCATCGCGTCCATCCTGCACGATGTCGGCACGTTCCTGCTGGATCCCGAGCTCCTCACCAAGACTGGCCTGACCGACGAGGAAATGGGGCGGATCCGCACGCACCCCGTGTTGGCCACAACCTTCCTTAAGGACTTCCGATTCCCCTTCGATGTGCCTGGGATCATCCGCCACCACCACGAGCGATGGGATGGCAAGGGCTACCCGGATGGCCTGAGGGGTGAATCCATTCCCCTGGGCAGCCGCATCATTAATCTCGTGGAGGCCTTCGAGGTCATGAGCAAGGGCAGTGTGTTCAATCCGGCCCGCCCCCAGCGCGAAATCCTGGAAGAGCTTCGCCGCGGCGCCGGTGGGCAATTCGATCCCACCCTGGTGGCTGAATTCCTGGAGTTCCTCCAGACCCGCGGCATCCGCTGATATTCTGGACGAATGAGGAACCTCCCCTTTCGTGACACCCGCCAGCGGGGTTTCATTCTTGCCCTGCTCTTGGGCATGGTGACCGTCATGGGCATCTTCTTGATGAAGGCGGTGCCTTCCGTGGTGGTCGAAGTGCAGCGGGGCGCCGAGGAAGAACTGATCTTTCGGGGCGAAGCCATTGCCCGGGGCATAAAGCTCTACCATCAGCGCAACGGCGGCTACCCCCTGAAGCTCGAAGAACTCATGAAGGTGAGGCCCCCCGTGCTGCGCAACCTCTACAAAGATCCCATGACCCAGGGAGGGGATTGGGATCTGGTGACGGCGGTGCAGGCCGGGGCTTCGGGTGATAAGACCGGGTTGCCCATCGTGGGTGTACGCAGCCGTAGCCAACGCGACAGCATCAAGCTCTACAAAGGCAAATCCCTTTACAGTGATTGGGTATTTTCGGCCGCGGAAGACATCCTGGGCATTCCGGGCGTGGGCCAGCCATCCGCTTCGGGGGTGTTGCAAAGCGGCACCAGCAATGTCACCAAGCCCGGCGGTAATTCCGCACCGGATGCCAACAAGCCGCGAGAAGGCGAATGATGCCGCGATGGTTGTCCGGCGTTGCCCTGTTGGCCGTTACCACCCTGGGCGCCGTGGCACCCGCATCCAGCTTCAAGGCTTGGGTGGCCCATCTGGAAACCAAGGGCGTGCGCGTGTCGGCGGGGCTATGGGATCTGCCCAGCGGGAGACTGCTGGAGGGCCATCAGACCGCCTTGGCCCTGGTGCCTGCCTCCACCACCAAGGTTGTTTCCACCTACGCGCTACTGAAGACCTGGAAACCCAGCTTTGAACTGGAAACCGAGGTGTGGGGCGATCTCCAGAACGGCACCGTGCGCGGAGACTTGGTGTTCAAGGGCGGCGGGGATCCCTTTTTTACCAAGGAACGCATCTGGCTCTTGATGCAGGAGTTGAAGGTGCGAGGCCTTCAGCGGGTGGCGGGCCGGGTGCGCCTGGATCAAAGCGCTTTTGATGGCCAGTTGCTTGGGAACGGCTGGGAGAACACCAGTTCCGACACCACGCCGCCCATTCTGCCCTTGTCAGTGAACTTCAACCGGGATGACAACGGTCGCATTTTGCGCAGTCCGGAGCGTTATGCCGTAGAGTTTTTAACCCGGATGTTGAAGGAATGCGGCATCGCCGTGGATGGCGGTCCGGACACGGCGGGGCCTGCCACCAAGATCGCAGCGCTGACCTCCCCGCCCCTGCGTCAACTGGTGCAAGACATCAACAAGTTCTCCAACAATTTCATGGTGGAGATGTTGGTGAAACGCTACGGAGAAGGCTCCTGGGCCAAGGGCATCCAGCGAATCCAGGGGTTCTACACCTCGGTACTGGAACTGGGGCCCGAGGAAATTACCATCACGGATGGCTCGGGGCTCAGCAAGGACAATCGCCTTTCCGCCCGCACCCTGGCCATCATCCTGCGCGCCGCCTGGAATGATTTCGAAGTGGGCCCCGAATTCGTGGACAGCTTGAAAATCATCGGGGGCGAACCCTGGAAGCTCAGCGTGCGCGATCCGAACCTTTCCCGCCGCGTGCGTTGCAAGACCGGACACCTGACTGGGGTAAGTTCCGTGTGCGGTTATCTCCAGGCCCCTGATGGGAAGCTGCGGGTGTTCGTGATCCTCCTTAATGGTGAAACCAAGGCTGATGATCTCTGGGAAATGGTCAGCCGCTGGGCGAACTAGTCCATACTTCAACAGGGATGATGCTCCAGGGGTTTGACATGGCCTTGATTGCTGTTGTGGACGATAGCCGCCTTGCTCGCACCTTCACGGGAACCTGTCTGCGTAAGGCTGGGCACGAGGTTGTGGATATCGATCCCCTCAGCATTTTCGAAGTGCTCAAGGTGCTGCGGGAGAACGCTGTGCACCTACTGGTCATGGATTACCTGATGCCCGGCTGCCCTGGTGCCAGTCTGGTGCGCGTGATCCGGGAAGATCCCGATCTGAAGGAACTGCCAATCCTGGTGATCACGGCCCATCGCGATGAGGAAATCCAGGATCGGCTGCAACGCATGGGAACCCTTGGTTTCCTGCACAAGCCCTTCGACCCCCAGAGCCTATTGGATGCGGTGGCGCCGCTGCTCGCACCCAGCGCCTGACATGCCGCGAATTCAACGCGGAGGACTGGCTGCCCTCTTGATCGGCGCTGCCCTGCTTGGGTTCGCCGCAATCTTCGTGAAATGGGCGGTGGGCGTGAGTCCCCTGGCGGTGGGCTTCTACCGCATGCTGTTCGCCCTGCCCGTGGTGCTTTACCTGGCGCTGCGGGAAGGCGCCCCCCAGGCCAACGAGTTTCGCGGCATCGGCTGGGCCGCCTTCGGTGGCCTTTGTTTCAGCCTGGATCTCTGGCTCTGGCACACCGCGCTGCACTGGACCACCGCGGCCAATGCCACGCTGCTGGTGGGAATCGCGCCCTTGTGGGTGGCCCTGGTGGGGGTTCTATTCCTTCGTTTTCGCCTGGGTCGCTGGGGCTGGGTGGGCCTCCTGCTCGCCCTTTCCGGCGCAGTGTCCCTGGGGATCGCTGCGGGAGCCCATCTGGGCGGAGGCCGGGGCGAGTTCCTGGGCTTTCTGGCCTCCTTTGGCTACGCAGGCTACATGCTGTCCCTTTCCAGGGCACGCATTACCCTCAGCGCGCCCCGGGCGCTTGCGGTGGTGGTGTGCGCCGCCACCTTGGTATTTGGTCTGCTGGGCATGGTGCAGGGTATTTCCTTCCATGGCTTTTCTTCCCAGGCATGGCTCGCCCTGCTTGGGCTTGGCCTGCTGGTGCAGGTGGGCGCCTGGTGGCTCATCACCTGGGGATTTGGCCACGTCCCCGCCAGTGTGGGTTCCCTGGGCCTGCTCACCCAGCAGGCCGCCACCGTGCTGCTGGGCTGGCTCTTGCTGCGGGAAATCCCTGGGTTCGGCCAGGGCGTGGGCATTCTCCTGATCCTCGGTGGCATCGCACTGGCGGCCACCAACCCTCCGGTGCCGATCACTCGGAAGTGAATACCTTCATTTTCTTTCGGAAGGCGAAGCGACCCCAAGTCCCGCCTCCGAGAACGCAGGGCCGCAGCCGATAGGACTCCTTGATAGGCGGGTGCGGCCAGTGGGCTGGGCTTACTCGAAGGTGAGGACTTCCATCTCTTCTCGATAGGCGAAGAGTTCACCGAAGCGACCCCAAGCCACCAACGTCTCAAAGGTTTCTTCGGCGTCTTCCATGGGCAGGCGCAGGGTGATCTCGTGCAGCAACTCTTCCTTGGAAAGTTCGCCTTCACGCAGTTGTAGCATTTCGCGTACTACGCGGAACAAGCGCAGCTGCAGCAGCTGGGCTCGCCAAATATCCTTGCGCTTGTCCATGTCCCCGGCCATGAAACGGAGGCCGATGGGCGAGAAGGTGAGGCTGCGCTTGGGGGTTTCCACGAAGTCCAGCATTTCGGCGGCCTTCACGGTGGTGAGCACCGTTTCGAAGGGCACATGGGTTTGCGCGGCCACCTGGAACAGATCGCAGCTTCCGCCCTGGGCTTCCAAAAATTCCAACAGACCGAGGATATCCGGGCTTGCGGCGTGGGGCAGGGGCTCGATGGCTTCGGGCACTTTGCTGGGAATGGGTGCGGTCACTTCCACGTCGGGCAATTCAGCTGAGGTAATGATGTCGTGCACGCGATCCACCAGCTTCAGGAATTCTGGGGCGCGGCTGCTGCGGGGGCGGGGCAGGGGATTCTGGATGATGGTGCGGATATGGGCTGGGTTGCCGGACAGGATCACGATGCGATCAGACATCAGCACGGCTTCGCGAATGGAGTGACTCACCACCACGATGCTGTTGGGATTGCGTTCGGCATCTTGCCAGATATCGAGCAGTTCGGCGCGCAGCGCTTCGGCCGTGAGGGCGTCCACCTGGCTGAAGGGCTCGTCCATCACCAATACTTCGGGGTCCACCGCCAGGGCTCGAGCCACGCCCACGCGCTGCTTGAAACCGCGGGAGAGCTCGCGGGGGAAGGCTTCTTCAAAGCCTTCCAGGCCCACCTTGCTGATGGCCTGATGGGCGCGTTCACGCAATTCTTCTTCCGGCAGATCTCGGGCGCGCAGCACCACGCGCACATTCTCTTCCACGGTCATCCAGGGATAGAGCGCAAAATCCTGGAATACCATGGCCACGCCTGGATTGAGCCCCACCAGTTTATTGCGGTGGTAGCGCACTTCACCATTGGTGGGTGGCGTGAGGCCCGCGATCAAACGCAGTAGGGTGGATTTGCCGCTGCCATTGGGCCCAAGAATACAAAGGATTTCATCCTGCAGTACCTTGAGGTTGATGTCTTCCAGCACGCGGATGTCCTTGCCGCGGGAGCCTGGGAAATGCTTTTGAACGCCACGGAGTTCGCAGATGGGGGCGGTCATGGCGACTCCTATCGATTCACGGAATAACGGGTTTCAGCGAGGCGGTACAAGGGGGCCCACACGAGCCGATTGAACAGCACCACCAGCAAGGCCATGAGGATGGCAGCTGCGGCGAGCAGAGGGATATTCCCTTCGTCCGCAGCCTGGGTGACGATGGCGCCCAAGCCAAAGGTTGTGTACGTCTGGCCACGGAACTGGACAATTTCCGTGATGATGCTGGCGTTCCAGGCACCACCCGTGGCCGTCACCCAGCCGGTAACCAGGAAGGGGAAGATGGCCGGGAAATAGAGCTTCCAGGAGGTTTTCCATAGACCGAATCGGTAGGCTTTCGCTGCTTCCCGGAGGTTCATGGGCACGGCCTGGGCGCCGGCAATGATATTAAAGAGCAGATACCACTGGGTGGAGATGGTCATCAACAGAATGCTGCTGCTGAACAGGTTCACGCCCACCCGCTGCAGGGCCACGATGAGGGCCACAAAGAGAATGCTGGCCGGGAAACTGGCCACCACTTGCACGTAGGGTTGCAGGCGGCGGCTCCAGGTGGGGGAAAGGCCGATCCAAAGTCCAACTGGCAGCGTCCAGCAGGTGGCGAGGAAGGTTGACGTCAGCACCCGGGCCATGGAAGCACCACCGGCTTGCAAAAGGCGCAGCCATTCGTGCGATGAAACCCCCGCCATGACCGCCACGAGCTTGACGCCACCAAAGGCCAGGGCCAGAAGCACCAGAATCAACATCGTGCCGCCCAGCACCCGCTGGAAGGCCGTGTGTTCTTCGGAAATATCAGAGGGGGCAAGGGGCCGGGGCTGGCGTTTGGGAACAAGATTGGTGACGGCTCGTCGCACCCGCATCCAGATCTCGCTGCGTCGGAGCAACCGCAGCAACCAACTGCGGCGCTTTTCCACCTTCACGGCATCGTCCATCTGGAAGCGCTGACTCCAGGCCACCACGGGTTTCCAGATGAGCTGGTCCAGCAGGATCACCAGGGTCAGCATGGCCACGATGGCATATACCTGCGCGCGAACATTGCCTTGGTCCACCGCCACGCTCATGTAGGCGCCCAGGCCGGGCAGCCGGAAATCCCGACTGCCTAACTTGAAGGCTTCCGCCGCCATCAGGAAGAACCAGCCGTTGGCCACGCTGACCATGGAGTTCCACACGAGCCCTGGGGTGGCGTAGGGGAGTTCCACCCAGCGCAAACGTTGGCTCCAGTTCATGCCAAAGCCTCGGGAGACTTCGTCCAGTTCCTTGGGCACGGTTTTCAGGCTCTGGTAGAAACTGAAGGCCATGTTCCAGGCCTGACAGGTGACGATGATGATCACGGCCGAGAGCTCGATGCCCACATTGCTGCTGCGGAACAGGCTCATCATGGCCAGCAGGATCACGGGCATGAAGGCCAGAAGGGGCACACTCTGGAGGGTGTCCAGAATGGGGATGAGGAAACGTTCGGCCAGCGGATCCCGCGCGGCCCAGTAAGCCACCACCAGGGTGAAGGCCGCCGAGATGACAAAGGCCACCGCTGCCCGGGCAAAGCTCAGGATGGCGTATTTGGGCAGTGCCCACGGTGAGAGGTTGATCTCGACCACCGGGCGCTGCAGGACGGTCCACTCCCGGGCCACCAGCACCAGGCCCATGACGATGCCTGCCAGGGCGGCGACGACCAGGAGATCCACCCACCGGCGGCGGCGGATGGGAGCGCTGAACAGGTTGCTGGCCTGCCCCCACGCGTTGTTGAGAAACTGGTTGATCATGGCGGATCCGGGGACTTGGAACGAAGGCCACGCCGTGCTTTCGTCCGACAAGGTGGAGGGACCAGAGGTCCCATTGCTCCGCTGAGCTGGCCTAGGCTAGCTCAGCCACGAAGGAGGTTCGTCGATGACGCGCTGGGTACTCATCGAAACCTCCTTTCCGGAACTATGCCCATTGGCAGAATGGCCTGGGCTTGGTGGGCAGGTCAACCCACAAAGACGTCACATATGCCTCACGGATGGTTCTTGAGCCCACGCCCTTCTCTCGTCAAACTGCCATCAGCGCCCGCACGGAGCTCGCCTTGGATTCTGGGACCGGCTCGAACAGCCAACTCATCGGCATGGCCCTCCTCCGGGGCCTTCTCGATGAATCCGCCTTGCGGAAGGCGCTGGCTTCGGACTTGGAGCTGGTGGAAGCGCTGAAAGCCCAGGGCAGCTTGGATGCCGAAGACCTGCGGGATCTTAGCAGCCTCTTGGAGGCCGAAGCCCAGGGACCGTCATCGGAAGGAGAAAGCGAGCCGCCTACATCCCCTGGCTCCAGAGCCAAGGGGTCCTGGGATCAAGCCTCCATCCCGAATGAAGAGACCGATGGCACCGGTCAGAGGGTACTAAGCGTTCTGACCATGCCCACCTGGAAGCAATACCGAAACCTTCGGTTTGTGGCGGAAGGTGGGATGGGGCGTGTGTTCAAGGCCTTCGATCCCACCTTGCAGCGCATGGTGGCGTTGAAGTTTCTCCGCCGGGGCGATCCGGATTTGGAAAAACGGTTTGTGCTGGAGGCTCAACATCAGGCCAAGCTTGAACACCCCAACATTTGCAAGGTCTATGAAGTGGGTGAATGGCACGGCCAGAGCTTCATCGCCATGCAGTTCATCAAAGGCGAAACCCTGGAGTCTGCGGCCATCGGCATGGATATTTTCGATAAGGCCAAAGTCATGGAAGCGGTGGCCGAGGCCGTTCACGCTGCGCATGGCCAAGGCCTTATCCATCGGGACCTCAAGCCCGCCAACATCATGGTGGAAATGGACGCGCGGGGGCCAAAGCCGACGATCCTGGATTTTGGTTTGGCCAAGGGCCTCGAGGCCACGGGTTTGACCGTGCAGGGGCAGGTCATCGGAACCACCCACTACATGGCGCCCGAGCAGGCCCGGGGTGACCACGATAAGGTGGGGCGTCGCACGGATGTCTATGGCCTGGGGGCTACCCTGCACCGGGTCCTGACCGGCCGGGCGCCCTTTTCTGAAACCGAGGGCATGGATGCCATCCACCGGACCTTGGAAGAGGACCTGCCAACCCTGACGCATCTCGTTCGGGATTTGCCTGGGGATCTGGACACCATCGTTCGAAAATGCATGGAGAAGGATCCCGCCCGGCGGTACGAAAGTGCCTTGGCCGTGGCGGAGGATCTCCGGCGTTGGCGGGAAGGCGAGCCCATCCTGGCCCGGAAACCCACCTATGGTTATCTGGCGGAAAAGTGGGCACGGCGGCATCGGCTGGTGGTGGGGGTTGCCGCAGCGGGATTCGGCGCCCTCCTCGTGACAGGGGGCCTGGCGGTTCGCTCAGCCAACACAGCCCGCGCCAGGGCCCGCTACGCCCAGTATTTCGGCCAGGAGGCAGAGCGCATTGAAGCCCTTCTCCGCTATGCCCACCTGCTACCCCGCCATGACATCCGCCCCGAGTTGAGCCAGGTGAGGGACCGCCTGGTGGCCTTGGAGGGCTTGGCCCGCACTGCGGGTCCCGTAGCTGAGGCTCCAGCCCAGTACGCCTTGGGTCGGGCTTGGCTGGCGCTGAATGATCCTGAACAAGCAAGGCGCCATTTGGAGCGCGCGCGAGATGGCGGCGTTTCTGGCCCCGATCTGGCTCTGGCCCTGGGGCGAGCCTTGGGGAGCCTTTATCAGGTACAGGTGGAGCAGGCTCGCCGCATTCCGCAACGGGACCTCCAAGCATTGCGCCTGAAGGAGCTGGATGGCCGCTTGCGCCAACCCGCGCTGGCTCTGCTTGAACAGGGGGCAACGGCAAGCGTGGCGGCGCCGGATTTCCACCGGGCCCTGATGGCCTTTTATGCGGGCCGGGAGGACGAAGCGTTGACCCTGGCCCGAAAGGCTGGCGTCGCTCAATCCTGGCTCTTCGAGGCACCCCTTTTGGAAGCGGACATTTTGCTCGCCCAGGCCAGTGCCTGTGATCGGGACGATCCAGACCGGGCCCACCAACTGGTGGATCAGGCCGGGCTGGTATTGGCCGAGGTGCGACGACGGGCCCCCTCCAGCCCCCAGTCCTATGCGCTCGAAGCCGCTCGGCAGGCGGAGGCCATGACCCTGGCCCGACACAAGGGCGGTGACCCCAAACCTCATTTGGATGCGGCCATGGAAGCCCTCTCCGAGGGGCGCGCCGTGGTGCCGGATGATCCACGGATGTTGGAACTGGAAGCCTGGTCCTGGGGCATCTGGACCATGCACCTGGTGAATCGGGGGCAGACGACTCAGATGGAAGTGGTCGCCAAACGGGCCGTGCAACTGGCGGAGGCGCGCCTTGCCATGGGGCCTTCCCAACCTTCACTCAGAACCCTGAACGGCACCTGGGAGGTGCTTTCCCTCGCGGCTGCCGCCCGGGGGGAAGATCCTGATCCGGCGTTGGAACGCGCCCGCAAGGCGCTGGAACAGGCACGAGCCATGGATCCAGCCGATCCCTACTTGGCGTACCGCGCCGGGCTCATCGAGGCACGGCAGGTGGCCTTTGACGCGCGACGCGGCAAAGGGCCCTGGACAGCCTTCGAGCGGGGTGTGAAGGCACTGCAGGAGGTGCGTGCGCAGGTTCCCCATAGCACCCACGTACTAGGCAGCCTTGGGGAACTCTGGATCGAGCGGGCGGAATATGAACGGCTTCATGGCTTGGATCCCCGAACCTCCTGCGCACAGGCACGGGCGCTCCTGGAGGAGCCACGGCGCCGGGAGCCCCAGTTCTACCGGTGGCCCATGGCCCTTGGCTTGGCCTGGATGATCGAGGGTGAGCACTCCGTGGCTGTGGGGGAGGATGGTCGACCGGCTCTGGAGTCGGCCCTGGAGGCCTTTGCTGCAGGGGCGAGAACCCGAGACGATATCGCAGAGCCGCATGAATATGCTGCCGAGTGCCGGATCGCGCTAGCCAAGCAGGCCCAGGATCACAAACAATCGATGCTGCCGCATCTGGCGTCGGGCCGGACATCCTTGCAACTTGCCGGCCTGCGGACCCCTGCGGGTCCTTCCCGCCTGACCCTGGCCGCCGAGATCGAGTTGCTGGCCGCCAAGGCTGGAGATAAGGGGAAGCTCACCAAGGCCAGAGCGTTGTTGGCACCCCTGCAGCATTCCCCTGATTATCATCCCGAACCCCATGTGGCATGGGCTCAGATCGCTTTTCTGGAAGCTCTGGGAGGACGCCAAGGGGCCTTGGCCTCAGGATTGGCGGCCTGCCGGAAGGCCCTGAGCAAGGACCCTACCGCTGCGGACGCGTGGTTATGGCACGGGGGCTTGGAATATCTGACCGCCCGCACTCAGCATGGGAAAACGCGGAGCGAAGGCGAAGCCAGGGCTCAAGCCGCTTGGACCCGTGCCCTGGAACTCAATGGAAACCTGACGCGAACTTTGGAAAAAATGAAACGGGAGCTGGGCTCCTAAAGGTCATTGATGATGGGGCAGGAGCCCATCTTGGCCAGGAAGGCCACTCCTGTGCCGTCCTTGTCAGTGGGTGTGTCCCAGATCTGGCCCACCAATTCTGGCGTCAAGGCCGCGTCTCCCGAGGGAACCAGTCGCATGGCGTGGGGAAAGTGCCGCTCCATATGCTCGGCCGTGATGCGGTAGCCCTTGCCTTCGTAGAATGGGGCCAAGATCTCATGAATGGCCTTGTCATCCCAGAATAGGGCGATGATCTGTTTCTCCTTCAAATCAATGGTGTAGGTCTTGGGTGTTCCATCTGGAAGCGTGGCTTCCAAGGTAATACGCTGGATTGTGGGCCGCGTGAGTGCCATGACTGTCTCCTGATTGGATGATGGAATGGGGTCATCTTCAGGCGATTTTGACCAATCCGCAAGATTTATTCATGACTCAGAACCCAGGCGCAGCCTTCAGCAGCGCCCGGATAACCTCATCTGTGTTGACTCCGTCAGCTTCAGCTTCTCGGTATCGCCTTGCGTCGATACGCGAGACTTCAGGGTCGAGGAACTTCTCCCAGCAGCGCCCGGATGACTTCATCTGTGTTTACGCCATCAGCTTCAGCCGCTCGGTATCGCCTTACGTCGATACGCGAGACTTCAGGGGCGAGGAACTGCTCCTAGCAGCGCCCGGATGACTTCATCTGTGTTTACACCATCAGCTTCAGCCGCTCGGTATCGCCTTACGTCGATACGCGAGACTTTAGGGGCGAGGAACTGCTCCTAGCAGCGCCCGGATGACTTCATCTGTGTTTACACCATCAGCTTCAGCTTCTCGGTATCGCCTTACGTCGATACGCGAGACTTCAGGGGCGAGGGACAGCCCCCAGCAAGGCTCGGATGACTTCATCGGTATTGACGCCATCAGCTTCAGCCTCTCGGTATCGCCTGCGTCGATACGCGAGACTCTATGGGCGAGGAACTGCTCCCAGCAGCGCCCGGATGACTTCATCTGTGTTTACGCCATCAGCTTCAGCTTCATACGTAAGCAGGAGGCGATGGCGGAGCACGTCGGGGGCAAGGCTCACCACGTCGTCGGGTAGCACGTGGTCGCGGCCGCTGATGAGGGCCATGGCCTTGGAGGAATTCTGGAGGGCCAGGGAGGCGCGGGGGCTGGCACCGCAGCGGAGGAGTTCTCGGCCCTTCCAGGCCTTGCCGTGTCCGGGCCGGGTGGATTGCACGAGGCGCACGATGTAATCGCGGATGGCATCATCCAGCCGCACCTGAGAGGCCAGCCGGGCGGCCTGCTGCACCATGGCGTCGTCCATGACGGGCGTTACCGCCTCCTCATGGCCATCAGCTCGCCGAAGTACTTCCACTTCCTCGGTCTGGGTCGGGTAGTTGATCTTGAGCTTGAACAAGAAGCGATCCATCTGTGCTTCGGGCAACGGGAAGGTGCCTTCCTGCTCCAGGGGGTTCTGGGTGGCCAATACCAGGAAGGGATCGGGCAGTTTGAAACTCTCCTCGCCAAGGGTCACCTGGCGTTCTTCCATGGCCTCCAGCAGGGCCGCTTGCACTTTACTGGGGGCACGATTGATCTCATCGGCCAGCAGCAGATTCGTGAAAACCGGGCCTTTTTTGGGCGTAAAGGTAAGATTGCGGGGATCGAAAACCAGGGTGCCAACCACGTCTGAGGGCAGCAGATCCGGGGTGAACTGGATGCGCCGAAACTCCATATCGCTGGCGGCAGCCAGGGTCTTGATGGTGCGCGTCTTGGCCAACCCGGGCAGGCCCTCCAGCAGCACGTGGCCGCGGCAGACCAGCGCGAGGAGCAGGCGATTCAGGAGGTGGGGCTGGCCCACGATGACCTTGCGGCATTCGTGGAGCAGGGCCTGGAGCGGAGGAGCTTGGGTTGTGTTCGTCATGAAGGGTTCCGGGGTTGGGCGGTAAGTCATGATGACGGAAGTGGAAGGGCCTTGTCAGGGTTTCAACTCTAAGGGCCGAAATGCAAGTATGGTAGAGGCGGTCCGATATCATTAATGATTCGACACCGTTGTCTGGGGTAACCCACTGTGGCTTCACTCCTGTTCGCCCTGCTCTCCATCGGCCTCCAGCTTGCGGCGGCCTACTTGGCGTTGCGCCTGATTCGTATCTCCGAGCGACAGTTTGGATGGATTGCGCTGTCTGCGGGATTCACTCTGATGGCCATCCGGAGGGTCGTTGAGATCGTCGCCTTGCTGGATCGAGGTTTGGAACACGCCCAGTTATCCACGGGGGAATTCATCGGTGTGGGCAATGCCGCCCTGCTGTTTCTAGGCGCCCTGGGCATCAAGACCTTTTTCGAGAAGGCCCATCGTGATGCCGAGGCCCTGGCCGAAAGCGAGGCGCGCTCCCGTGCCATGCTGGGTGCGTTGCCGGATATCTGCTTCTGCCTGGATGCGGTGGGCACGGTCCTCTTTTTTGATTCCAAAGAGCATTCCACGAGCTTTGAAGCCGAACGGGCCGTCGGCAAACGGCTGGAAGAGGCGGAATTGCCCCCGGAACTGGTGGTGTTCCTGCGGCGGATGCTCCTGGATACCCTCCGGGACCGGCTCGGGATCGTTCGGGAAATCGTGCTTTCCCTGGATGGCGAACTGCGCGTGCGAGAGGTAAGAACCAACCCCAGTGGCCCCGGCGAAGTGCTTTTTCTGGTACGGGACATCACGGACCGCAAGGCCCTAGAAGAGCGGCTCCAGGATCAATTGGCGTTCGGGGAGGCCCTGTTGAATGCCATTCCCCTACCGGTGTTCTACAAGGGCCGAAGCGGGCGCTACCTTGGTTGCAACCTCGCCTTTGCCGATTTTGTGGGCCGCATTCCCAGCGAAATCATCGGGCATACGGTCGAAGAAATCTTTCGTGCGGATCTTGCCGAACGGTACCGGAGCGCGGACGAAGATCTCTTCCAGCGGGGTGGTTCACAGGTCTACGAAACGCGCATGTGGCGTGCCGACATGAAGGAAGACCGGGAAGTTCGTTTCATCAAAGCCACCTTCGGCAGCGTGGAGCAAGAACAGTCTGGTCTGGTGGGTGTCATGGAAGATGTCACCGAGCGCAAACGCTCGGAGGAAACCCTTCGCTATGCCCAGAAAATGGAAAGCCTCGGAGTCATGGCCGGGGGTATCGCCCACGATTTCAACAACCTGTTCCAGGCGATCCAGGGAAACCTCGAAGTGGCGCAATTGCTGGGGGCCCAGGAAGGCGTGCCTTCCCAGGCCATTGATCGCGCCCTGGTCAGCGTTGCCAAGGCGGCCCAGTTGGCCAAACGAATGTTGGAATACGCAGGCCGGGTCGAGGGCAGCATGGAGTGCGTGGACCTAGCGCAGGTGCTGCGCGAACGCGAACCTCGTTTTGCGGCGCTGCTGCCAGGTAAGGTGCAGCTGCGGGTGGAATTGCCTGCGCGCCCTGCGGAAATACTTGGCAACACCCAGGAGCTGATCCAGATCATCTCAGGGCTGGTGGCCAATGCGGGAGAATCCTATGGGGATAACTCTGGCCAGGTTGCGATAACGCTGGGAGAACGATCACAGGAATCGTTGCAGGCCTTGGAGGGATTCTGGGCGGAACCTGCACCGGAGGGGGCTTCCCTTTGTCTGGAGATCCGCGACACAGGCTGTGGCATGAGCCTGTCCGAACAGAACCGCATGTTCGATCCCTTCTACACCACCAAGGAGACTGGCAGAGGTTTGGGCCTGCCCTCCACCCTGGGCATCGTCCGCGCCCATCGGGCCGGACTCCAGGTGCTGAGTGCGCCAGGGCGCGGAACCACCCTTCGTATCCTGTTCAAGCAACACGATGGCGTACGTGCAACCAAGGGATCATCCGCCAAGGCCGACACGAAGACCGGCGATGCCATTCTGCTGGTGGATGATGAGCAGGTGGTGCGCGAAGGGGTGGCGGAATTAATTCGGCGCGGCCTGGGTCGGGAAGTCTTCGAAGCTCAAAATGGCGATGAGGCCATGGATCATTTGGCACGAAATGGCGCTCGAATCGGCTTTGTGCTCATGGATGCTTCCATGCCTAGGGAAACGGGGATGGAGGTTTTCGAGCGGATTCGCAAGGTGCGTCCAGACCTTCAAGGGCTTCTCTGCAGCGGCTACTCCGGAACCTTTGGCCAGGAAGCGGCCACCAAGCATGGCTTTGTGGGTTTTCTTCCCAAACCTTTCGGTTTCAAAGAGCTGAAGAAGGCATTGGAAGGCCATCTGCCGCCGGTGTGAGGATTCAATACTCCGCGGGCAATTCGTTGAGCTGCGCCAGGGTATACACAGGACCATCCTTGCAGACATAGCTACTGCCCGTGTTGCAGCGACCGCATTTGCCCAGGCCGCACTTCATGCGATTTTCCAGCGTGGTAAAGATCTGGTCGGGTGCAAAACCCAATTTCTCCAGCACGGGCAACGTGAGCTTGATCATGATGGGCGGGCCGCACACGATGGCCACGGTGTTCTCGGCAGAAAGGCCCAACTGCTCGACCACAGGCGGCACGAAACCGACCTTGCCGGTCCAATCCGGGGTTTCGCCACCGGGATCCACGGTGGTGACGAGGTTGATGTCCGTGCGTTCGTTCCATTCCTTCAACTCATGCTTGTAGACCAGATCGGCCACGCTGCGGGCGCCGTAGACTACCGTAATGTCCTTGAACCAATCGCGCAGATCCAGGCAGTTCCAAATGACGCTGCGGAGCGGTGGCAACGCAATGCCACCGGCGATAAAGACTAGGTTCTTGCCCTTCCAGGCTTCGAGTGGAAACACGTTGCCATAGGGACCGCGAAAGCCCACGATATCGCCCACTTCCTTGTCGGCGAGCGCAGCCGTGACGCGACCCACTTCGCGGAAGGTGCATTCGATATAGCCCTTGCGCGTAGGGCTCGAGGCGATGCAGAAAGTCGATTCGCCCTCGCCAAAGGCGCTGTACAGGCCGAATTGGCCGGTCTTGAAATTAAAATTCTGGGCCGCCACTTCGTCCACGAATTCCAGGCGGAAGGTTTTCACCGCCGGTGATTCCTCGGTGATCTGGGTGATCCGCATCAGGTAGGGCAAGTAGATGTTCTTCTCGGTCATTTGGGCACCATAAGAAATATAAAACTAGCCACGGATGAACACGGATGGACACGGATAAAAAAATCAAGAATGGGGTGTGGTGTGGTTTGGAGTGAGGTGGCGACCTGAGTGTTTTTTACCTTTTTATCCGTGTCCATCCGTGTTCATCCGTGGACTCATCTTTTTAGGCGTTTGCAGCTTCCACAAGGTGTTCGCGCAGGTTCATGTCCACGGGGCAGGCGCGGGTGCACTTGCCGCAACCCACGCAGCCCAGCATCTGGTAGCGCTCAGGGTAGGTGCTGAATTTGTGATATATGCGCTGGCGCCAGCGGGCACTTTGGGTTTCGCGGGGATTGTGGCCCGAGGCGTGGAGGGTGAACATCGAGAAGCCGCAGCTATCCCAGCAGCGAAGGCGCTGGCCCTGCTTGGGATCCGCTTCCTCCTGGATATCGAAACAAACACAAGTGGGACAAACGTAGGCGCAGGCTCCGCAGCCGATGCAGCGCAGGGATTGGCCTTCCCAGAGCTTGTTTTCGAACATGCCCGGCAACTTGGCAGTGAGGGCGGGTTGATCAAAGGCCTGCTCGAGCTTGGCGGCGATCATCGCCTTGTCCACGCCGTTGCCGGGAGTGAAGAGCTGCGGCGCGAGGGCCTGGATGGCTTTGCCTTTGTCGGTAAGCACTTCCGCTAGGTAGCCACCATCGATGGGCGTGAGCAGGATGTCGCTGCCCTTTGTGTCGGCAGGACCGCCGCCCACGCTGGTGCAGAAACAGGCATCGTCGGCCTTGGTGCAGGACACGCCGATGACGGCCATTTTTTCTAAACGGGCGTTGAAGAATTTGTCGCGGTAATCCCAGTTGAAGACCGCATCGAGGGCACCGAAGGCTTTCGCTTCGCAGGGGCGCACGCCGAAGAGCACTGTGGGTAAAGCGTGTGGTTCGGCATCGTGTAGTTCCACCGAGCCCGGTTCGGTGGTGTAGGAGAGCAGCCGCTCCACCTTGGGGAAGACCACGTCCTTGGCGGACATGATGGTCTGGATGTAGCTTTTGGAGACTTGACCGGGCTTTTCCACGTCGTTGAGTTCGGTGCGACCATCTGCGTCCACAGGGGCCAATACGCGACGACCATCCTTGCGCAGGACTGCGAAGAGGCCGTCGAGGTTTTCATGGGTGAGTTTGAAAGTGTCTGCCATGGCCGCCTACCGGATGAAGGTCTCTTTGTCGTCGGGTTTGAAGGTGGACAGCGCATAGTCCAGCTTCGTGCTATGTCCAGCACGCTGCCCAAACTGCTTGGCAGTGCTTTCTTCCGCAAAGAAGGTGAGCAGATGAACGGGAATGCCCACCGGGCAGGCGCGGCCGCACTCGCCACACTCCACGCAGCGCCCCGCCAGATGCATGGCGCGAACCATGTGGTATTCCAGATTGCCCAGCGCGTGACTGGCCACCGGCACCCACTGGGGGCGATTGCAATCCATGGTGCAGTGTTCGCAGTAGCACATGGGGCAGCTGTTGCGGCAGGCGTAGCACTTTACACAGCGGGAAAGCTCCTGCTGCCAGTAGGCCCAGCGCTGTTCGCGGGTCATGGCCATGAGCTTTTCGATCATGGCCTTGTCGGCAGTGGGCATGGCATCTGTCTTGAGTGCCAAATGCTGCTCCACGGCCGCACCGCTGGGGAGTACCTTTACCTCGGTTCCGTCCATGGCTAGCAGGCAGATGGCGTCATCCCGTAGCTGCCGCTCGGCGACCAGCTGTAGCAGGGCGCGCTGCGTGGCTGGAAGTGCCACCACAGCCACCTTGCCCAGGTGTTTGACCTCGTGTTTCGTGAGATAGGTGGCCAAGTTCTGAGTGCATTTTTCATCCAGCACCAGGCGATCCACCTGCTCGGGTGTGCGCGCAAAATGGGGTCGGCGAACATTGCCGGTGCCAACGGCATAGCCGAGGACCGCCTTTACATCACCCTTTTGGAGGAGTTCCTTGGCCTTCTGTTTCAGGGCTTCCATGCGGGCCTCCTTACTCGATGCCCGCGACGGCGAGTGCTTTGTACTCGGCGTAGGGACCCAGATTGCGGATGTTATCGGTGACTTCATTCACCAGCTGCGCCCATCGGGCACCCTCGGCGGCGGAAACCCAGGAGAAGGTGACCCGGTTCGTGTCCACGCCCATGAAATCCATCAGATCCTTGTAGACCATCCAACGGCGCCGTGCGTGGTAATTGCCGGATGTGTAGTGGCAGTCGTTGGGATGGCAACCGGACACGATCACGCCATCCGAGCCCTTTTGGAAGGCCTTCATGAGCAGCATGAAATCGATACGCCCCGTGCAGGGAACTCGGAGCACTCGCACATTGGATTGGTAGTTGATGCGAGAGGTTCCCGTCAGATCGGCGCCCGCATAGGTGCACCAATTGCAGACGAAGGCGGTGATTTTCGGTTCAAAGGATTCAGTCATGGTCGTCTCCGTGCTCACAGCGTCATGATTTCGGCGTAGAGCTGCTCGTTGCTGAAGCCCTGGAGGTCGATGGCCTTGGTGCGGCAGGTGGCCACACAGGTGCCGCAGCCCTGGCAGAGACCCGGGTTGATGCGAGCGATGGTTTTGATGACCTCACCGTTGCGGGCCAGGATCTGTTCCTGCTCGATGGCCTGATAGGGGCAAGCCGTCTGGCAAAGGAAGCAGCCCACGCAGTAGCTGTAGGTTGGGCCAGCCTGACGATTCACCACGGCCACGATGGGCTCGCGGGTGAGTTGATCCTGGCTGAAGAGGCCCAATACTTTGGAGGCCGCTGCGCTGGCCTGGGCCACGCTCTCGGGAATATCGCGCGGGGCCTGGCAGGCGCCAGCCAGGAAGATGCCGCCGGTATTGGTTTCCACGGGGCGAAGCTTCGGGTGCGCTTCGGCAAAGAAACCGTAGGTGTCGTAGCTCACGTGGAGGGTCTGAGCCAATTCTTCGCTGCGATCATTGGATTGCACGGCCGTGGCCAGCACCACCATGTCCGCCTTGATCTCAACCGGCTCGCCGCCCATGAGGGTGTCGGCACCCTTCACGATGAGCTTGCCGTCTTCCTCGTAGATTTTGGAGACACGGCCACGGATATATTTGACGTCGTCTTCTTCAATGGCGCGCCGCACAAACTCATCGTAGTCCTTGCCCGCCGCGCGGATATCCATGTAGAAGACATAGGCCTTGCCGCTATGCACCTTGTGTTTGTAGAGCATGGCGTGCTTGGCCGTATACATGCAGCAGACCTTGGAGCAGTAGGGCACGCCCTTGCTGCGGTCGCGGCTGCCGGAGCAGGCGATGAAGACGACGGTTTCGGGTTCCTTGCCATCGGAAGGCCGCTTCATTACGCCCGCGGTGGGGCCCGAAGCGGAAGCCAAGCGCTCGAACTGCATGCCGTCGATGATGTCCTTGTGCTTGCCGTAGCCGTATTCGGGGAAGGCTTCGGTCTTCATGAGCTTGAAACCCGTGGCCAATACGATGGCGCCGATATCGATCGTGACGAGTTCGTCTTCCTGTTCGAACCGAATGGCGTTGGTGGGGCAGACCTTTTCGCAGACCTTGCACTTGCCGGTCTTGTAGAAGGTGCAATTAAGTGTGTCGATCACCGGCCTGTTGGGCACCGCCTGGGGAAAGGGAACGTAAATGGCTGTGCGAGTTCCCAGGCCCTCGTTGAATTCGTCGGAGATCTTCTTGTTGGGGCATTTCTGAATGCAGAGTCCGCAGCCGGTGCAGAGTTTTTCATCCAGCTTGCGGGCCTTCTTGCGCACCGTGACCTTGAAGTTGCCGATGAAACCATCGACCTTTTCCACTTCGCTATAGGTCATCAACGTGATGTTGGGATGCTGGGCCGCTTCCACCATGCGGGGCGTGAGGATGCACTGGGAGCAATCCAGCGTAGGGAAGGTTTCAGAGAGCTGGCTCATGTGGCCGCCAATGCTCGGAGATTTTTCCACCAGGATCACCTTGTGGCCACCGTTGGCGATATCGAGCGCCACCTGAATACCCGCCACGCCGCCGCCCACGACCATGGCGGTCTTGGTGACGGGTACCTTGATGGGATAGAGCGGTGTGTTGTGCTTGATCTTTTCCACCAGCACCCGGATGAGGTCGGCCGCTTTCTGGGTGGTGGCATCGTTCTTCTCATGCACCCAGGAACAGTGTTCGCGCAAGTTGGCCATCTCGCACATGTAGGGGTTCACGCCTGCATTGCTGACGGCACGGCGGAAGGTGGGTTCGTGCATGCGGGGTGAGCAGGCCGCCACCACCACGCCATCCAGGTTGTGCTCCTTGATGGCCTCCTGCATCATGCGCTGGCCGGGGTCAGAGCACATGTACTTGTAGTCCACGCTATGGGCCACGCCGGGCACATGCTTGCACATCTCTGCGACCTTGGCGCAGTCGACGGTGGCGCCGATGTTTTCGCCGCAGTGGCAGGTGAATACGCCGATTCGAGACATGGTTGACTCCTACTGGGCGCTCGCGGCGGCGGTTTCCTTGAATTCCACGGGCACCATGTGACGCTGAATGCCCAGGGCGACGGGATCGAGCCCCAGCGCCAGCCCGATCACCTGCGTGATGAACATGGCGGGAATGCCGTGCTGTTCGCCCAGGTATTCGTTGATCTCGCTGCGCCGCAGATCCAGGTTCGAATGGCACATGGGGCAGGCCACCACGATGACGTCGGCGCCACGTTTGACGGCGTCCTTCACCAGCTTGCCACTGAGCTTCGCCACGATATCCGTGCGGGTGACACTGAAGGCCGCGCCGCAGCATTCGGTCTTGAAGGGCCATTCCACAGGCGTTGCGCCTACGGCCTTCACCATGAGATCCATGCTCTGGGGATCTTCCGGGCGATCAAAGTTGACCACGCGGGGCGGCCGCACCAGCAGGCAACCGTAATAGTTGGCGACCTTCTTTGCGAAGGGTTTCGTGGTTTTGGCAGCGATCTGATCCTTCAGCCGACCCAGCACTTCCAGGATGTTCACGATCTTGGCCGTGCCCTTGTAGGGCATGCCGATGGCAGCTTCGATTTCGGCAATCTTTTCGGGATGGGCAGCCAGTTCCTGCTGGGCGGAGAGCAGCCGGTTGGAACAGGCGGCGCAGGGAGCCAGGATTTCTGTGATTCCTGCTTGTTCTGCCAGGGCCAGGATGCGTGCAGGTAGGGCCAGCGAGAGCTCGTGGTTCAGCACGTGGGCACTGGAAGCGCCACAGCAGTTCCAGTCCGAAACTTCGGTGAGTTCCACGCCTAACGCGGTGAGCACGGCACGGGTGGATTCATCAAATTCCCTGGAGGAACCCAGCAGGGAACAGCCGGGATAATAGCCGATCCTCATTGCGTCACCCCTTTCCCATGGTGCGTTTGAACAGCGTCTTCATGCCGCTGCGGTTCTTGATCAAGTGCGGGAAGAGGCCAAGCTTGCCTTTTATGTACATCTTCGGGGCCAGCATGACGTCCTTCAGCATGTGACGGCTGCGCAGCTTGTAATCGGCCACGAGGCCCACTTCGTAGAGACGGCCCGTGTATTCAATGGAATCCAGAAAGGCGCGGTGGAACGAAAGAATGTCTTTGGACTTGGGGTGGGCAATGCCCCGCTTGAGGGCTTCGCCCCGAATGAAATCCATGACCTTTGGTATTTCCACTTCCTGGGGGCACCGGCTGGAACAGGTTTCACAGGCCAGGCACAGCCAGATGCCCTCGCTGCGCAACACTTTTTCGTCTAGATCAGGAAAGCCTAACTGGAGCAGTCGGAATACCTGGCACGGAGGCAAATCCATTTCATCGCCCACGGGGCATCCCGCGGCGCACTTGCCGCACTGGTAGCAGTGGGCCAGTTTGACGCCCGTGCCAGCCTCGATGCGCCCCGCAAGGGTTTCCAGGTTTGGATGGTGGCTGCCGCTGCTCATGGTTCTTCCCCCATTCGGTGGGTTTCCGGTGGCATCGGCGTTCGTACCAAGGTTGAACGCCAGCCCCTTCGCGAAAACCCGCAAGTGGACAGATGCACCAGTTGGAAATGTAAGGCGATGCAGCTGTGATAATCATCAACAGGCAGGCGGCAAACCCAATAACGGAGCCCGTTGTGGGAATTTGCACAGATTCTGTCGAAGGGGATGCGCTCACCTTACTCTGGTGCTGGAGGTTTGTGTGGCTCACCCAGTTCTCTTTGTGCTTTTTGTCACCCGGTGAGGGTGCGCACCCTTTTCGCCACCCGCCGGGCCAGATCCCTGCTCCTGCTGGGTGCCGGGCTGGCGACCGTGCTACTTTGGGGCACTATGTCCGGCTGGCCCCTCTCCCTCTACCTGCTGCGCTTCTACCCCAAGAAGCTGGGCTCCACGTTTGTGGGCTGGACCGCAGGCCGTGAAATCCCCCAAGGCTTGCGAGGTTCCGTTTTGGGACGGTTTGCCCGCACCTACGGTGTGGATTTGAGTGAGGCCGAGAAATCCCTAGCGGAGTACACCAGCCTGCAGGATTTCTTTACCCGGCGCTTGAAGCCCGGATTACGCCCCCAGGAAGGAACCGTACCCGGTTACGTGAATAGCCCTGTGGATGCCCGCATCATTGCCTCAGGTCCCATCGAAAAGGACACGATCCTCCAAGCCAAGGGACTGCCCTACCGCGTTTCCGAGTTACTGAAAAACCTGCCCCAACCCGAGCGCTTTGAAGGTGGCCATTACCTGACCTTGTACCTCAGCCCCCGGGATTACCACCGCATCCATGTGCCCCTCGAAGGGCAGGTCGTGGCCGTGGCGCGGGTGGAAGGGGAACTCTGGCCCGTGAATGATGCCAGCACCAGCCATGTACCCCGCCTTTACGAGCGCAACCGCAGGGCGGCTTGGTTGGCCCAGGGCAACGGCGCCGATGAAGGTCTAGAGGTGGCGGCGGTCTGCGTGGGTGCAACCCATGTGGGTGGCGTGATCATTGATGAACGCTGGCTCGAAGGCCGCAACCTGCCGAAAGACGGGGGCTTGGCCGTGACCCATCTGCCCTGCCAGCCGGGAGATGATCTGGGCACCTTCCAGTTTGGGAGCACGGTGGTACTGCTCATTGGCGGGCCAAGGGCCAAGGATTGGACACCCTTGCGGACGGAAGGCTCCGTGAAAGTGGGACAGCGCCTGGGAGCCTTCCGCGAGGACCATTAGGAATTGTTTGTTTCGCTGGCCGCCACTGCTATTCTCAGCCCCAATTCCAAAGATCAGGGGATGAAAGCGTGGCGAACCGCTGGGAAACCGTAAAGGCCTGGATTCTCCCCTCCGAGGAACTACCCCTGGAGCAGCAATTCTTTCAGGGACTCTGCTTTCTGGGCGGGGTGCTGGCCCTGTTTGTGGTGGTGCCGGTCAACCTGCTCCAGAACCTTGACCCGCTGGTAAACCAAGCGGTTTCTGCCCTTGGGCTACTTTGTTTGGCGTGTTTTTCGGCCGCGCGACGGGGCCACTACCTGCCCAAAACGGTTTTCTTCGCGCTGATGATTTGCCTGGATCTCATCTGGTTTGCCAATGGCGGTTCCCAGGGCAGCATCGGTTTCTACTATTTCTCCGCCGTGCTGTTCATGGTGGTGTTTTTCCGGGGTGTGCTTCGTTGGCTGATGGTGGGGATCGTGGTGGCCAATGTCATCGGGTTGCATCTGGCCGAGTGGGCTTGGCCGGACCTCGCTCACCCCTTCCACAACCCGCTGGACCGTCTGTTGGATCTCATCACCGGTTATATCCTTAGCATCCTGACCTGTGTGCTGATGCTGTGGGTGGTGCTCAAGGGTTTTTACCGGGAGCGTCGGCGGCTGCAGGAGTCCCTGGGCTCGCTCCGGGCCAGCGAAGAGAAGTTCGAACGCATCTTTCAGGGCAGCCCGGGTGGATTGGTTATTCAAGAACGGGGCACCGGGCGAATCCTGGAGGCCAGCGAGGGCTTTGAACGTCTCTGCGGATTTTCCCGGGTGGAGGCTCTGGGCCAGGATTTCACGGAGCTGGGGCTGTGGCAGGATCCTGCGGATGGGCCCCGTCTCCGGCAGGAAATGGCTCGCAGCGACTCCTTCCAGGGTTTCCAGGCGCAATTGGTGCGCAAGGATGGCAGCGGGTTCTGGGGAGAGCTGGCCCATACGCCGCTTCAGTTCGGCGGGAAGGCCTGTGTGCTCGCGACGATCCATGACATCAGCGAACGACGCACGGCCGAGGCCGCTCTCCAGGAAAGCCTTACCGAAAGGCTCCGCATCGAAGAAGAACGACGCCAATTGGAAAGCGTGGTGCATCAGGCCCAGAAAATGGAAAGTCTTGGCAGCCTCGCGGGTGGCGTAGCTCACGATTTCAACAACATGCTGGGCGGCATCATGGGCTATGCCGACCTGCTGCTGGCCGACGAACATGATCCCAAACGCCAGGGTTATTTGAAAGCCGTGCTGGGGGCTGCTGCCCGTTCCGGCGAACTGACCCGCAAGCTCCTGGCCTTTGGGCGCCGGGGGAAAAACCTGACCGAGTCCGTGGATCTCAACGCGGCCATTCAGGATTGCCTGGCCATGCTCCGGCCCAGCGTGCCGCCCCACGTGCAGGTGGAATTGAACCTCGACCCCACCCTTCGCGTAGATGGGGACCCCTCCCAGCTGCATCAGGTGATCGTCAATCTCTGCATCAACGCCGTGGAAGCCATGCCAGAGCAAGGCTGTTTGCGCATTTCCACCCGAAGCTGTGAACTGGCGGAGCCCGCGGCGCAGAATCTGCAACTGTCCCCGGGTTCTTACGTCGAATTGAAGGTTGCCGATACCGGCATGGGCATGACCGACGAGGTTCGCCAACGCATCTTTGAACCCTTCTACACCACAAAAACCACGGGTGGCAGTTCTGGAACGGGTCTCGGTTTGTCCACGGTGTACGGCATTGTCCATGGCCACGGTGGCTGCATCGAAGTCACCAGTCTGCGCGGGCGGGGCAGTGCCTTCCGGGTGCTGTTGCCCACGGGAAAACTGGACCTGGCGAGCCGAATAAGGGAAGCCAGCCCGGCCCAGGGTGTGGGCAGAATTCTGGTGGTGGAAGACGAAACCCTGCTGCGGGAACTGGCCGGTTCGGCTTTGGAATCCCTGGGTTTTGCCGTGTCCAGCGCAGAAAATGGCCTGGCCGGGGTACAGGCATTTGCCGAACTGCATACCGAACTCAGAGCTGTGCTGCTGGATCTAAAAATGCCGACCATGGGTGGCCGGGAGGCCTTCCGCGAGATGCATCGCCTCGATCCCGAGGTGCCGGTGATCATCTGCACGGGCTTTGGTGAAAACGAGGAAGTGCAGGAAATGCTTTCCGCAGGTGCGGCAGGAATGCTTTCCAAGCCCTATCGCATCGCCGAACTGGGCCGCATCCTGGAGCGCCTGGCCCGGAAATAGTGAGGCCGTGGCGGATGCCGGATTCCCCCGGGGAAAGGCTATGCTGGTTCAGCTCAGGCGTGTTCTTTCTGACTTTTCTTCGCAGGTTCATGACCCATGACCGATGAAACCGAAATCTTTTGCGAAGCGCCCTTCTGGGAAGAAGGTGGCGACTTGCCCGGGGCCCTGGAAGCACTGTTTGTCGCAACCGGTGAAGTGCTCGACATGGGGCGATTGGTCGAATTGACGGGCATTCACGAAGGGCCTTTACGTCAGGCCATCGAAAAGTTGCAAGAGCGCCTGGTGGCGCCCCGGGGCATCCACCTCATCGAAGTGGCGGGCGGGTGGCGCATGGCCACGGCCCCGCAGTACACCAACCTGGTGTCCAAGCTGGTGACCACCCTGCGCAGCGGTCGGCTCACGCCAGCCCAGATTGAAACCTTGGCCATCATCGCCTACCGCCAGCCGGTGACCGTACCTGAGATCAATGAATTACGCGGCGTCACCAGCGCTTCGAACCAGGTAAAGAGCCTGCTTGAACGGGAAATGATTCTCCCCGCCGGGCGCAAGCGCGTGGTGGGCCGACCCATGACCTACATCACCACCCAGAAATTCTTGCTCCACTTTGGGCTTCGCAATCTGCAGGATTTGCCCCGACTGGCGGATTTCGGCGAAGGGAACCTGGAGGCCCAGGCCCTGGCTCAATTGGAGCCGGCCCTGCCCGAAGGCAGCATGTTTGAAGGGCTGGAAGACGATGATCTAAACGAAAACCTGGATGGCGCGTGAATTAGCCAAGGAACGTCGTTCGTTCATCAGGTTTCAAAGGTGGCTCTCCAATCCGGCGAGCTCTTTGGGGCCTATTTGAGCAAATGAAAATATAAATGTTGGTTCAAAAATTTACACAAAAAATACAATTCAAATCCAACCATTCCCTACCATTTCAATCAATCCAACTCAAATACGAAAGGACTTTCATGCAGACCTCTCTTTTGCTTCGCAATGCCATCTGCAGTGGGTGGTTGCTTACCCTGGCCGTTTCGGTGCCCATTTCGGCGGGCCAGCCGATGACCACGTCTAAACGCTACGAGATCAAGGACTTTTTTGGTAACCCTGAACGTTCGGGGTACCAGATCTCGCCGGATGCCAAAACAATCAGCTTCATGGCGCCCTTCGAGAGGCGGAAGAACATCCATATCGTGGGGTTGCCCGCCGATGGCAGTGCGCCTGATTTCGCAAAGGCCAAGCGTTTGACCGGCGAAACCACCCGGGATATCGCAGGCTATTTCTGGAAGGGGGATGGCCACATCCTGTACGTCAAGGACTTCGGAGGTGATGAAAACTTCCATGTGGTTTCGGTGGATGTGAAGACCGGCGAGGTGAAAGACCTCACGCCCATCCCGAAGATTCAGGCGGGCATCGTGGATGACCTGCGGGATGACCCGCAGCACATCCTTGTGCAGTACAACCAGCGCAATCCCCAGGTCTTCGATGTCTACAAGATCAACGTAGCCACGGGCGTTTCAACCTTGGTGGCCGAGAACCCCGGCAACATCACGGGTTGGGTTACCGATCACAAGGGCGCTGTGCGTGTGGCCACTACCACCGATGGCGTGAACAGCAGCCTGCTTTATCGCGCTACGGAAAAGGACGCCTTCAAGACGGTCCTCACTACGGATTTTCGCACCACCGTCGGGCCGATGTTCTTCACCTTCGACAACCAGAATCTGTACGCAATGTCTAACCGTGATCGGGACAAGACCGCGCTCGTGATCCTGGATCCGACCACAGGCAAGGAGTCGAAGCCACTCTTCGAGAATGCCGAGGTCGACCTGAGCGGCGCCGAGTATTCCCGGAAACGGAAGGTGCTCACCACCGTCAGTTTTGAAACCTGGAAGAACCAGCGCCACTACTTCGACAAGGCCACCCACGCCCTCCACACGAAGCTTGAAAAGCACCTGCCTGGTTTCGACGTGGCCATCCAGAACTCGAACCTGGCCGAGGATACTTTCATTGTGGCGGCCTACAGCGACCGAACGCCCGGCGCACGCTACGTCTATCATGCCAAAACCGACAAACTGGCCAAGCTGGGCGAGATCAATGCCCACGTTCAGGCTGATGACATGGCCACCATGAAGCCGGTCTCCTACACCAGCCGTGATGGCCTGAAGATCAACGGCTACCTTACGCTTCCCAAGGGTAAGGTCGCGAAGAACCTGCCGGTCATCGTCAATCCCCACGGCGGCCCTTGGGCGCGGGATTCCTGGGGCTTCAACCCCGAGATCCAGTTCTTGGCCAACCGCGGCTTTGCCGTCTTCCAGATGAACTTCCGCGGCTCCACGGGCTATGGCCGCGCCTTCTGGGAGAAGAGTTTCAAGCAATGGGGCAAGACCATGCAGGACGACATTACCGATGGCGTCCAGTGGTTGATCAAGGAAGGCATCGCCGACCCCAAGCGGGTGGGCATCTACGGCGGCAGCTACGGTGGCTATGCGACTTTGGCGGGTGTCACCTACACGCCTGACCTCTATGCGGCGGCCGTGGATTACGTGGGTGTGGCGAATCTCTTCACCTTCATGAAGACCATTCCTCCGTACTGGGCGCCCTTCTTGAAAATGATGTACGAAATGGTGGGAGACCCAGAAAAGGACAAGGACCTCCTGACCTCCAGTTCTCCTGTGTTCCATGTGGACAAGATCAAGACCCCACTCTTCGTGGCCCAGGGCGCCAATGACCCCCGGGTGAACAAGAACGAATCCGATCAGATGGTCGAGGCGCTGAAGAAGCGTGGCATCGAAGTTCAATACATGGTCAAGGACAACGAAGGCCATGGTTTCCACAACGAAGAAAACCGCTATGACTTCTACGGCGCCATGGAAGGTTTCTTCACCAAGCACCTCCAAGCCAAATAAACCAACCCGAAGATTCAGGCGGCGCCTCTCGAGGCGCCGTTTTTCATTGAGGGTTTTTCCCCCGTGGTTCTTGATCCAAAGGCTTCGCGCCCTGAAGATGGACTAAACCCAGGAGTTGTCCATGTCCCGTTTTGTGTCGTTGGTTGCCGCATCCCTTTTGTGCCTCGGTTCCCTCGCAGCTGGTCAGCCCCGGGCCACGGCCAAGCACAAGGCACCTCGCCTGGACCCGCGCATTGAAAAGGAATCCTCGGTGATCAGCGCCCGGGCTGCGGAAGCCAAGGCTGCCGGAGACGTAGCCAAGCTGGACGAACAACTTAAGCAGGCACGGAAAGCCCACACGGAGGCGCGCACACAGGCGCGCGAAACCGAAAAGAAGGCCATGGAAGCGCTGAAGGCCACCGATGCCGCCAAGGTTGCCCAAGAACACGCGAACAAGGCCCAGGCCACCGCGAAGGAGGCCCGCAAGGGCGCCCGCGCTGCCGCAGATGCCGCCCAGAAGGCCGCCCACGTGCAGCCCCCGAAGGTGAAACCCAAGGCTGAGCAAGTGAAGCCGGAAGCCCCCAAGCCTGAAGCCCCCAAAGCGGAAACCATCACCGAGAAATAGCCGGCCGTTTATCCCCGGATTGGCACACTAGGCTGGGTAGCCCGGGCGTACTGGGCGGGCCAGGGCGTGGCAAGGTTGAGCTCACGGGCTGCACGCAGGGGCCAGCGAGGATCCCGCAGTAGTTCCCGACCCAGGAGCACCAAGTCGGCCTGTTCCTGGGCAAGGATGCCTTCGGCCTGGAGCGGTTCCGTGATGAGGCCCACGGCGCCGGTGGGAAGTCCCGCTTCGGCCCGGATTTGCGTGGCGAAGGGCACCTGGTAGCAGGGCCCCACCGGAATGACGGCGCGGGGGACCATACCGCCGCTGGAGACATCCACCAGATCCACGCCCAGGGTCTTCAAATCCCGACAGAGCTGGACGGATTCTTCGGGGTTCCAGCCGCCCTCGGTCCAGTCAGTGGCGGAAATGCGCACGAACAGAGGGAGTTGCTCAGGCCAAACCTGGCGCACGGCCTCTGTCACTTCGCGCAACAGCCGGGTGCGGTTGGTGAAAGAACCGCCGTAGTCATCGGTGCGAACATTGGCGAGGGGAGACAGGAATTGGTGCAGCAGGTAGCCGTGGGCCGCGTGCAGCTCCACAACCTGGAAGCCTGCTTCCAGGGCACGCTGGGCGGCCTCAACAAAGGCCTGGATGATGTCCGCGATGCCTGCCTCACTCAGCACTTCCGGTGTGGCCCAATCCTGGTCAAAGGGCAGGGCGCTGGGGCCCACGGGCGTCCAGCCTCCCTGGGCGATGGGAATCGTGGCTGAGGCCCCGCGCCAGGGTGCCTCCGTGCAGGCTTTGCGCCCCGCGTGGGCCAGCTGGATGCCGGGAATGGCGCCCTGGCTGGTGATGAAACTGTTGATACGGGCCAAGGGTTCGATCTGCACCTCGTCCCAAAGGCCCAGGTCCTGGGGACTGATGCGCCCCTCGGGCCGCACGGCCGCCGCTTCGGTGAGCACGAGCCCCGCGCCGCCCTGGGCCAGGCCACCCAGATGAACCAGATGCCAGTCGGTGGCATAGCCTTCCACGGCGGAATACTGGCACATGGGCGAAACGGCGATGCGATTGGGCAAGGTGATGCCACGCAGGGTAAGTGGATCGAACAGGTGGGTCACAGCGCACGCTCCAGCACCCGGCGCGACACGTCGAGGGTGACATCCTTCTTTTCACCCAGGGCTTTCATGCCGTGGGTTTCCAGGGCTGCCACCAGGCCTTGGATATCACTGGCCTGGATGCCGTAGTCCGTTAATCGCGTTTTGACGCCCAGGCTTTCAAAAAAGGCTCGGGTCTGGCGGATAGCTTGATGGGCGCGGGTTTCAGCATCCCCTTCGCGCAGGTTCCAGACGCGCTCGGCATACTGCACCAGCTTGTCGCGCTTGGCTTCGAACCGTTCTTCCAGCATTGCGGGCAGCACCACGGCCAAGCTCTGGGCATGATCCAGACCGAACTTGGCGGTGAGCTCGTGACCGATCATGTGGGTGGCCCAGTCCTGGGGCACGCCCGCCCCGATCAGACCGTTGAGGGCCAGGGTCGCGGCCCACACGAAGGCGGCACGGGCCTCGTACTGCAGTGGTTCCCGCAAGGTGATCGGCCCCACGTCGATCAGGGTGCGCAGCAGGCTCTCGGAAAACTGATCCTGCACCGGCGCATAGGTGGGGAACGTGAGGTACTGCTCCACCGTGTGAACAAAGGCGTCGACCACCCCATTGGCGATCTGGCGCGGCGGCAGGGTGTAGGTTTTCGTGGGATCCAGCACCGAAAAACGCGGGAAGAGCAACGGACTGCCAAAGGCCAGCTTGGCACCCAGGGATTTACGGGTGATGACGGCGCCGCTGTTCATCTCTGAGCCGGTGGCGGGCAGGGTCAGCACGACCCCAAAGGGCAGGGCCGCTTGGACGGGAGCCTTGCGGGTCACCAGATCCCAGGGATCTTCACCGGGGAAGGGCACGGCGGCGGCGATGAACTTGGTGCCATCCATGACGGAACCGCCCCCGACCGCCAGGATGAATTCGGAACGGGTTTCCCGCGCAAGTTGCACGGCACCCATCAGTGTCTCGAAGCTGGGATTGGGCTCGATGCCACCGAACTCGGTGACCGCGGCGTGGCTCAGGGCGGCGCGAGCTTCAGCCAGAGTGCCGTTGGCGACCACGCTGCCGCCGCCGTAGGTAATCAACACCCGCTGGCCAGCCGGGATTTCCTTGGCGAGATCCGCGATGCGGCCCCGGCCAAACAGGATCTTGGTGGGATTGAAGAAGGTGAAATTCTGCATCGTGGTGTCCTCGCGCGTCCTCTGGATAATAGCGCTAGGAGTAAGAAGGATGGATGACGCCACGTTCAGGGGGTGGATGCGCCCCGGTCCGCGCCCACCTGGGGGCTTGGAACCAGAGCAGGATGAGACCCTGGATTACCTGTGTGGCCACTGGAAGCTTTTCCAGTACGCCAAGGGCCATCGCTATTCGGTGGATGATGTGCTCACGGCCTGGTTTGGCAGTGTGTGGTGCCCCACGGCCCGACGCATCGCGGATCTTGGTTCTGGCATCGGCAGCGTGGGGCTGGCGGCCGCCTGGCGCTGCCCCGGGGCCGTGCTGCATACGGTGGAGGCCCAGGCCATTTCCGCCCGGCTGGCCCGCAAGAGCGCGGCCTATAACGGCGTGGAGGAGCGTTACACCATTCACGAAGGGGATCTTCGAGATCCAAATCTCTTCGCAGGGGAAGCCCCCTTTGATCTCGTGCTGGGTTCACCGCCCTATTGGCCCCTGGGCGCCCGCAGCGAGGCCGAGCATCCCCAGGCCATTCCCGCCCGCCTGGAGGTGCGCGGCACCATCGCGGACTATGCCCAAGCGGCCTCCACCCTGCTGGGCCCAGGTGGTGTTTTTGTCTGTGTGTTTCCGTTGGACCAAGTCCAGCGCGCCCAGGCCGCCTATCACGATGCGGGGTTGCTATTGCTCCAACGCCAGGACGTGATTTTCAAGGAAGGTGAACCCTACGGCATTGCCCTGTTCGCGGGCATGCATCCCAGGGATCTACCCGACCAGTTCGTGGGTCAGGCTGCGCTACCCGTTTGTCCCGAGCCACTGGTTATTCGCGACCTTCAGGGCCGGTACACCTCCCGTTTCGCGCTGGTGCGATTGGCCATGGGTTTTCCGCCCGGGCTGGTCTAGGGAGCCACGAAGGCCAAGGTGTGACTCGGTATAGTTGAACCTGGAACCCAACAACCCATGATTCGATCTGGCTGGCAAAACAGAATCAGCGCGCTTTTCGCGGGCCTAGTGCTCTGTGCGGCAGCTTCGTGTCAACCCCACAACCCAGCCACGCTGACCTCGCAGGAACGGGCCTGGCTCCAGGCACACCCTGTGATTCGCTGGGCCCCGGATACCGGGTATCCCCCCATCGAATGGGTGGAACCAGGAGGAACAGTCAAGGGGCTGGCTCCGGATTACCTGACACTGCTCGGCAAGAAACTGGGCGTGCGGTTCGAGCCTGTGGTTTGTGCCGACTGGAAGGAGTCCCTCGCCGCGCTGCAAGGCGGGAAGGTGGACCTGCTGTCCAACCTCACCGAACTCCCCGAGCGCAGGGATCAGATGCTGTTCACCCAACCCTACTTGGACGTTCCGAGCATCCTGCTGACCCGGGTGGACGATGGCGTGAAGGGCCTGGAGGATCTTGGGCACCGCCGCATGGCCCTGGAGCGGAGCTACGTGGTGGTGGACATGCTCCGCAAGGCCCATCCCACGATCGACATAGTGGAAGTGGATAGTGCGGAGGACGCCCTTCAGCAATTGGCATTGGGGGCCGTGGATGGCACCATCGCCGATCTCGCCCAGGCTTCCTGGACCATCCAGCATCGGCAGCTCACGGGAATCCGGATGGTGCGGCGCCTGCCGGAATATCCCAGCCAGTTTGCCATGGCAGTGCGCAGAGACCAGCCGGTACTCCGCGGCATCCTCGATAAGGGGTTGCAGGGCATTTCGAACAATGAACGCCAAGAACTTCATCGCCGCTGGATCAGCCTGCAGGTGCTGGGTTGGCATCCCACAGCCGCTTTCTGGGGGCTGCTCGGAGGTGGTGTGGGCCTCGCGGCCATGCTGCTGGTGCTCCTTTGGAACCAAACCCTGCGCAACCGCGTGCGGTCGCGCACCCTGGAATTGGAACGCACCACCCAGGCCTTGGTCGCCATCAATGCGGAACTGGTGCAGACCATCACCGAAGTAAAAACCCTGCGGGGGTTCATCCCCATCTGCATGCGCTGCAAGAAAATCCGGAATGATGAGGGCTACTGGGGCCAATTGGAAGCCTACCTTTCGGCCCATTCCGAAGCGCGGTTTTCCCATGGCTATTGCCCCGAATGTATCCCCATCGCCCAGGCGGAAATGCGGCGGGAGTTGGGGATGCCACCGGCCTGACGGCTTCGGCAGCGCCCAGACAGATTTCAGCTACCACCGTGAAACGACGATAAGGGAGGCTTCGGAGTTGCGCGTGCCCTTTTCCCTGCGAAGTCCCTTCCTTGCGCCGGTCATCTTGAGCCTGCCTTGCCTGCTGGTGGGACAGAGCACTGGCTCCACCACCTCGGACCTGATGGTGCGGGTCAGCTCCGGGGCCACCCGGTCCATTGCTGGCGCTCGGATCCACCTGCGCCAGGAAGCTACCGGACTGTCTCGCACGGCGGAGGGGGACAAGGTTGGGCACTGCTACCTCCGCCAGCTGGCAGCGGGAAGCTATACCCTGCGCGTGGAAGCCCCGGGGTTCAATGCACGCGAGTACCGGCATTTGGTGCTGAGCGTGGGGAGCACCCATGTGCTGGAGGCGATGCTGTTCGCCGAAGGCCGCGCCACGGTGCCTGTGCAAGGGGATGCGCGACATCTGGATCTGCAGCGAACTCAGCCCGCGGAAATCCTGGATGCGGATAGTCTCCAAGAGCTGCCCATGGCCCGTCGGAATTTTGTCGATCTCAGCCTGGTGACGCCCTTTGCAAGCACGGTGCGCCTGCCCATCAATGCCGGTGCGCCCGATTCTGGATTGAGTTTCGGCGGCGCCAGCTCCCGGCAGAACCTGTTCCTGATCGATGGGCTTGATCACAACGATTTGGGTAACGGCAGTCTGCGCAGCTCCTTCAGCCAGGAGGCCATCCAGGAATTCCAGGTCATCGCCGCCACGCCTTCCGCCGAGTATGGGCGCGCCCTGGGGGGCATTCTTAATGCCATCACCAGGCGCGGCACGAATCACCTGCAAGGCAGCCTTTTCTATTTCCAGCGCCCCGGCAGTCTGGAAGCCATCAGTCCCGGGGGACAGGACCGAGCCGCCCTGCACCTGCATCAGTTCGGCGCCTCGGTGGGGGGGCCTTTGGTCAAGGACCGCCTGTTCTATTTTGTGGCGGTGGAGCGTCTGGATTTGCAAAACCAGAACGTGGTGAGCATCGATCCCTTGGTGGCGCAGGCCATCCGGAGCAATGGGTTCAGCCTGGTCACGGGCGGCCTGCCCACCCGGGAGCAAGGCACCTCCGTGTTTGGGCGCCTGGATTTTACACAGAGTCCCACCAGCCAGTGGACTTTGAGTGCTGCCCGCGCCACCGAGGCCAACGATAATCAGATTCCCTGGGGAGGCGTGGTGGCGCGCAGTTCAGGTGGGGCCCGGGAGACGGCCACGCTGTCCCTGGCACTCACCCATCAATGGCAGCCCACGGCGAACCTGGTTCATGAAGTGCGTCTGCTGCACACCACCCGGGATAATCGACTCCGCTCCCTCGATGACCAACACACCGTACAGGTCGAACTGCAGGGCACGGCGATCTTTGGCACCCAACGGCTGACTCCCCAGGACACCCTGACCACCTATCAGCAACTGGTGGATACCCTGACCTGGAGCCGGGGCAGCCATACGTTCAAGGCAGGTGTGGACCTCCTGGGTACCCATAACCGGGGTGCCGCGCGGCAGAATTTCGCGGGCTATTACGTGTTTGCGGCCTTGCCGCCCCTGGGAATCAACTCGCCCATGGCGGCCTTTCTTGCGCCCAACCCTTTCGGTGGTACCGGGCTTCCTGCGGCATTCGTGCAGGCCTTCGGCAGTGCGGAAACCCGTTTTCGCACGGATTCCCAGAGTGCATTCCTCCAGGAGGAGTGGCAGGTGCATCCGCGCTTTCTGGTAAGGGCCGGACTGAGGTACGAACGGGAGCGCATCCCGGCTTTTGCGAACGTGCCGGACTATGTCGCCCTGGCGGAGCCTCCCGCCACTGTGGACCCCACCTGGGGTCCGGTGCGGTTGCCCGATGGCCCCTATGCCTATTCCTCGCTTTTGCGGCCCTCCTTGGATTGGAGCGGCAGCCGCCTGCTACCGAGGTTTTCCTTCACGTGGCAGACCCACGACCGAGTTCGATTGTTTGGCGCGATGGGCTCCTATGCCGGGGCCACCAACCTGGCGCCCGTCTTTGGCGCCCGCCTGATCAACGGCCGGGATGAAGTGGGAATCATGCGCACGGTGCTGGATCCCATCATGCAGGGCCCTTGGATTGCCTGGGCCAATGCCGATGGCCTGGCGGTGGATCACCGCTACGCCAACCCGCCCGCGGGTTCGCGGGTGCTGGCCATTCCCGGTGAATATCGCCTCCCCTTGCAGCGTCAGGAGAGCTTGGGCGCGGAATGGGCTCTACGGCCTGGCATGCGCCTGTCCCTGGATCTGCTCCATGGCCGGGCCGAAGGCCTGATGAATGTGCGGGATGTGAATGCCTTTGTGTCTTATGCAGGGCTGCAACGGCGGCCCGATCTGCGATACGGCAGCATTTTCCGCACAGACGGCAGCGGCGAAAGCCGCTTCCGTTCGGCCACCCTGGGTTGGGCCTGGACAGTGGATCAAAGCCTTGCCTGGAAGGTTTCCTACTCCCTGAGTCGGGCCGAGGACAATGTCACCGATTGGGCCTTTACGCTTCCCCCGCAAAACACCTTTGATCCTGCCAGCGAATGGGGGCCAGCTTTTCAGGATCAGCGCCACCGCCTGCTGGTGAGCGGCAGTTACAAAAGCAGCCCAGCGCGAGGCCCCTGGCTAGGAAACTGGACCCTGGCTGTGGTTGCCCGGGTGGCATCGGGTCGGCCCTACAGCCAACTACTGGGTTACGACCTGAATCAAGATGGGGACCCCGCCGCGGACCGGCCCCTCGGGCAGGGGCGCAACCGCGAAACAACGCCCTGGACGCGGAACGTGGATGTGAGGCTCTCCCGTGGTTTTCAGGCGGGGGCAACCCGCACCGAACTAACCCTGGATCTCTTCAACCTTTTCAACGCGGTGCAAGTCCTGGAGGTTCAGAACAACTTGGCTTCAGCCACCCCCGCCTACGGCACCGGGCTGCGCTTCGGGGCCATGCGTCAGGTGCAACTGGGAGCGCGGCTCAGTTTCTGAACGGGGTAGCTGGCAAGTGCATCGCCATGAAACGTCGAGGGTTTTTGACGCCCTGGGCCTGGAACCAGGCTTCGGCGCCGTCTCTCAGGGCTTCGCCCGAGGCCCCTTCGAGCAAGCCCCGGGCCAGGCGCATGGCCATGGCATGGGCCGTCATGTCGCATTGTTCAAAGTGGCGCCCGGCCTCTACCAGCAGGGTTTGAGCGGCCGCCTTCTCCCCGAGTCCAAGGTGTTCGAGGGCCTTGAGCTTCAAGACCAGGGCCTGGCCATAATCGGTGTCTTCCCGCTCGATGGCGCGCATGGCCTTGCGAGCTGCGGCCAGATGGGAGGCGGGTTCCGGAGCATCAAAGATCCGGGCCAAATGCACCCTGGCCCTTAATTCCCAGACGGTGATCGCGATGGCCTGCACCCGCAGCAGCATCGAAGCCTCCAGCGCGGGCCAGGTGTCCTCCAGGGCTTGGCAGGCTGCCTTTGCATTGTCTTCGTAGAGCTCCAGGTTCGCGAGGGAAGCCAACGCATGGTAGTGCTGGGTATGAAAGCCCATGGTCGTCCAGTCGGCGGTGGCTTCCGCCAGTTCACGCCGGGCCTGGTCGCCCTGGTCTTCCACCAGTTTCAGGGGCACCTCCAGGCTCAGACGAAGATCCGTGGTGGCCAGGAGATCCCCCCGTTCCCGTGCTTCTTTCAGGAGATTGGGAAGCTGGCGGGACACCTCGCCAAAGCGGCCCATCACCCACATGGCCAGGAACTGGTGATGCTGAGCGATATGGAGCTCGTAGAAAACGCCGGTGCAGTGGTTCCTGAGCAGGGCTTCTGCCTGACCCATGAAATCAGCTGCCGCCCGCCAGCGCCCCTGAAGCGTGCTCGCGATGCCTGCGGCCATGTACCCCCGGGCCAGGGACTCCGGGTGGGCCAAACGCGCTGCCAGATCCAGGGTGATGGCCACGATGCGCTCGGTGGCGGGCAGGCTCCGGTTGCCGTGCTGCGCCACGAAGATGGTCTCGTGGGCCAAGGCCCGCACCACCCGATATGGCTCACCCACGTCCAGGGTTTTGAGCAACTGACGCCCCTGGAAATCGGCCCCTCGCAAAATATCGATGGGCCCCAGACCCATGGCCGCAGCCCAAAGCACATCCAGCTTTTCCAGCACCTCTGGGGCGATGGTTTCGGCGGCGCGCTCCCGGAATGACAAGCCCCGGAGCTTGAGCCGGAGCCGGTGAAACACGATGGAGAGCAGGGCCTGGAAGCGCGAGCCTGGATAGCTTTCGCCCACGCCTTCCAGGATCTCCCGCAGCACGGCGGTGCCCAGTTCCATGTGGCCCGCGCTCAGGTACTCTTCGGCGGCACGGCGACGCAACCTGGAGACCTCGCTTCGGGGGGCCCGTTCCACGGCCAGCATGAAACGTTCCGCGGCTTCGGTGCTGCGGCCCGCATCGGCCAGGGCGTTGCCAAGCGCCACGAGCAGTCGGGGAATGGCTGGATCCCCTTCGGGTCGCAGTTCCAGGGAATGCTGAAACAACTTGGCGGCGCGGTCAAAGGCCAAGGCCGTGAAGGCTTTTTCGCCTGCCAGGGCGGCGAATTCTGCTGCTTTGCCCTGCAACCCAGCGCCCTCGAAATGAATGGCCAGGGTTTCCGGATCAGAGTCCGGGCTGGCCTCTAGGGCAAGGGCCAGGGCAAGGTGGATGGCGCGGCGGCGCTCGGGGTCCAAGGATTGCACCAACGATTCCCTGACGCGGGAATGGTACAGCTCCAGCATTCGCCTGCGCGGGCCACCCAGGGGGCGCACCAGGTGGGCTGCCCGCAGCAGGGCGATGGCGTGGGAGGCTTCCGCTTGGACCTCTGCCGCATTGCGCAGGGGCTCATAGGGCAGTGGACAGGCGGCCACGGCCAGGGTTTGGAGAATGCGTTGGGCGCTCTCGGGGAGCTCCGAGATGTGGGTGCTGAGGTAGGCGCCCAGATCGCCCTGGGAGCCCAAGATTCCAGCGCGCATTTGCCGGGCCATTTCCCCAATGAAAAAGGGATTGCCGCCACTTTCCCGGGCAATGCGTTCCGCGGCCTGGGAGCCATCAGGGAAATCCGGGCCCAGCAGCGCCAGGGCAAGGCTCCGGGCTTCGGATTCGGGAAGTTCCTTCAACTCGAGGATCAAGGTGTTCTTGGCGAAGGGAGCTGCCGTGTCCAGGGCCTCCAGGAAGATGGACGGTTCCCCGGGTTCCCGGGTGCTGCAGAGCAGCAGCAGAAGCGGCGGGGCCTCGGGTGGTGCCATCAACTCCACCAGCAGGGCGGCACTATCCGGGTCGCCCCATTGCAGATCGTCGATGGCCAAGACCACCGGTTGTGCCGTCGCCAACCGCGTCAGGATCTCCCGCAAGGCCTGCACGGCACGGCGGCGAAATTCCATGGGCTCCGGCCCATCTTCCACCCCGCCTGCCACGGAGGGCAGTTGCTGCAATACCGGAAACAGGCGTGCCAGGGCCCTGGTGTGAGCCGGCAGCAAGGACTCGAGCGTTTCGGTGGAGAGTTGGCGCAAATGCTGACACAGCGCATCCACAAGGCTGTCGAGCGCCTTGAAGGGTACGGTCTCCTGTTCGTAGCACCGGCCGGAGAGCAACAGGGCTCTTGGCTCCAGGCGGTGCAATTCCCTGAGGAAACGACGAAGAATGAAGGTTTTCCCGAGGCCGGAGGCACCGCGCATCTGGACGATGCGGGGGGCGCCTTCCCGCACGCGATCGAAGGACTGGAGCAGGATTCCCATTTCCCGGGCGCGTCCCATGGGATGCGGAGTAAGGCCCTGCAGGAGCTCCTCGGGGGCCGGGTGGTGCTGAGGAATATCCTGGCCCAGGCGGTGGAGCACGGTGTCGCCATTTGGCCGGGCTGCAGGGTCCCGGTGGAGCAGATCCATGCAGAGCTGTTCCAGGTGCGCGGGGACCTCCGGAACCAGCAAGGAAGGGGGGCAAGGGTCGAACTCCCGTTTGAATTTGGCCATTTGCAGCGGATTGCCGGTGTACGGCATCTGCCCGGTGAGGCCCTGGTAGAGGATGACCCCCACGGCATACCAATCGCTGGCTGCCGTGCCGGGCTGGCCGTTGAGCAGCTCCGGGGCCATGTAAGCGGGTGATCCCACCACCGGCTCGGCAAAGGCGTGGTCCCCGGCCCCCGGTGCAGCGAGGGTTGCGAGGCCGAAATCCAGGATTTTGACCCGGTCGTCGGGAGTCACCAGCACGTTGCCAGGCTTGATATCCCGATGGAGCAGCCCCGCCTGGTGCAGGGCGCGCAAGCCCGAGGCCAGTTGCACCAGCAGGGGCACGAAGGGCTCGAAGCTGGGTGGTGCGCAGTAGAGCGTGGGCGAAACGGGAAATTCTTCCGCCTCGAGGGGTGGCACCGACAGGTTGCGACCGGCTTCCAGCGGGTTGGCCAGGAGGCCTGCACCCGAAGCGTCGGAACTGGCGGTGCTCACAGGAGATGGTACCGGGGGCGGCTTCGGAACCTGGAGCTCACCCCGGAGCCGGGTGAGAAAATCCACCCCGGGCACCAGTTCCATGGTGAACACCCACTTCGAGCCGATGGAGAGCAGTTCGAAGGGGCTGACCAGATTGGGGTGCACCAGATCCGCCAGGGCCCTGAATTCCTGCTTGAACAGGTACAGCGCGGCGGCCCGGGGATCATGGAGCAACTTGAGGGCCACCTGCATGCGGCGTTCCGAATCAAAGGCTTCGAACACCACCCCAAAGGTTCCCTGACCCAGCCGTCGCCGGATGGAGAACCGCTGGGTGCCTAGGAGGTGGTTCACGCAGAATCCAAAAAGGTCGGGCTTGTCCGGACAAGCCATCATCTACGATTTACGCCATTCCAGCCACGCCCAGCAAATCTCGGCCATTCCTGCCGTCTTTTCCTGGCGCGGAAATTTCTTTAGGTACCCCCTTTGGCCGATAATCCCTTGGGAGTCATTCATGGATCGAGGAACGTTGATCGGGCTGTTGCTGGGATTGGCGCTGTTGGGCGTGGCCATCGGCTTCGGCCCCAACCCCAAGATCTTTTTCTATTGGCCGAGTCTGGTGGTGGTGTTTGGCGGTGTCATCGCGTCTACCCTGATCCGGTTTCCCCTCAGCAACGTGCGCTCCGCCTTCGCCGTGGCGTCCCGGGCCTTCTTTACCCATCCTGCGTCGCGTCAGGCCCAGGTGGTGCAACTGGTGGGCCTGAGTCAACGGGCCAAGCGGGAAGGCCTGAAGAGCCTGGAAAGCCACATGCCCGAGGATCCCTTCCTGGCCAAGGGCATCCAGATGCTGGTGGATCGCCTGGACCGGGACCATATCCGCGATGTGCTCACCCAGGAAATCCACGCCACCCAGGATCGCCACGGGTTTGGCCAGGAGACCTTCCGGTTTATCGCAGGCTCGGCGCCCTCCTTTGGCATGGTGGGCACCCTTATCGGCATGGTGCAGCTCTTTGCCAGTATCGGCAAAGAAACGGACAAGCTGGCCAGCGCCATGGCACTCAGCCTGTTGTCCACCCTGTGGGGCGCCATCATCGCCTATTTGTTCGCCCTGCCCATCAGCGGAAAACTGGAGTTCCGTTCCAAGGAAGAAGCCCAGATCCGCGCGTTGCAGCTGGAAGGCATCATGGGCATCGAGGAAGGGATGAATCCCACCCAGTTGGAAGAGGCGCTCAATGCTTCGCTATCCCCTCGGCAAAAGGTCCGGCGCAGCGGCGTAGGTGCCATCAATGGCTAAGATCTCCCTGCGAGGCATGCGACGCCGGAGTGTGGATTTCGAATCGCTCTGGCTCATCACCTTCGCGGATCTGATGGTGCAGCTCATGGCCTTTTTCGCCGTGGTGTATTCCATGACGATCCAGGATCAGCAAAAGCTGGGGGACCTGGCAGCCTCGTTGCGAAAAACCCTGGGCGTCCAGGCCAAGGTCCAACCCGGTGGAAGCGAAGGTGTTCTGCCCGGCACCACGGGCATCCTGCCCGACAAGGCTGCAGATCTGGAAAAAATGTTGAGCGATCTGCGGGGGGCCGACGGCCCCGATGTGGGCACGAAGATGCGCATTGTTACGTTCCGGGGCTCGATTCTGTTCGAGGAGGGCAGCGTTTCGGTGGATCCCGTTTTCGAACCCCTGCTGGATCGCATCGTGCAACTGGCGGTGGAATACCCGGGCTTCTACCTGGTGTGTGAAGGCCACGCCGCACCGGGCGAGAAAGGGCGCGGCAATACGGATGCGCTGGATGTCAGCAGCCAGCGCGCACAATCCGTGGTGCGCTACTTGGCCGGGAAAGGTGTGGACACGAAGGTCATGACCGCCGAGGCCCATGGGGATGCCAACATCGAAGGCAATCCCACCAGCTCCGAAGGCCGTGCCCTGCAGCGACGAGTCAAATTCCGGTACCAACGGGTGGCGGAAAGGTAGGAGAGGCACCATGTCCGAACCCAGGATGTTGGCCTGCCGTGCCCGTTTCATGCTGCCCCTGTCCGCACCTCACAGGGCGATGCGCATCCAGGATGGCTATGTGGTTGCCCAGGATGGAATCCTGCTGGAGGCAGGTCCCTATCATCCCGACATTGGGCGACGCTTGGTCGAAACCTGGGGAGACCGTTTGGAGGTCTTACACACCCGGAGAGAGATCGCCTCCCAGGACCCACTGCCCATGCAGGACATGGTGTTGCTGCCTGGCTTTGTGAAGGCCCACGGCCATGACCACGAACAACCGTTGATTGGGATCGCCAAAGACGAACCCCTGACCGCCTGGCTCGACCATGCGGTGAACCCCTTCACGGGTTTCCTGAACGCGCAACGGGAGGCGCTCAGCGTAAAGCTCGGTTGCTCGCCCCACGTGGCCGTGTATCGCATGGCGCGGGTGTGCGATATCCACTACGGCATCACGGCTTCCATGGTGCATCACTGCAACTGGAACAAGTTTCACCTCGAGGAAATTGCGGAAGCCAACGAGGCAGCAGGCACCACCATGCTCGTGGCCGTGGGCGCCCAGGATCGTTTCTATGCACCGGCATTGCTGGATGCGCCGGGAGATACCCTCCGACGTCTGGAACAGGCGCTCCGTGTTCAGGCTAGATGCGAGCGCACGCGGTTTCTGCCGGGGCCGGATCAGTGCTTTTCCAACAGTCGCGAATCCCTGATGCCGCAAAAGGCATGGGCACGAGCGCACCACACCCGTTTCCACATTCATAGTTCCGAGGAACCCTACACCACCAAGCTGTTCCAAGAACGCATCGAGCCGGGGTTCACGCCCGTGGAATATTTCCAAGAGATTGGAATCCTGGACGTGGACACCGTGCTGGCGCATCAGGTGAATTGCGGGCCGCGGGACGTGGAACTCATTGCTCGCAGCGGTGCGGCGGTGGTGCACAACCCCTTGGCCAACACCATTCTGGGCTCCGGCATGCCGCCCCTCATGGGGATGCTGGCGGCGGGGATCCGGGTGGCCATCTCCACCGACGGGTCGGGCTCAGCGGATAACCAGAACATCCTGGCGGCGGCCCGCTTGGCAGCCCAGTACCAGAAGGCGCTGCACCAGGATGCAACCCTGCTTCCCTCTTCGCAGTTATTGGAAATGATCACCGCCATTCCCGCCAATATTCTGGGCCTGAACCAGGGCGAACTGGTCCCGGGTCGCCAGGCCGATTTCATCTTGATGGACCTTCAGCGCCCCAATCTGGTGCCCACGCGCCTGGACAACGTGATTGAAAACCTGATCTGGGCCACCGATGGCTCTGAAGTGGATTCCGTGGTGGCCAGCGGGCGCTTGCTCAAACACGATGGCCGGATCTTGCCGTTCATCGACGGCACCGATCCACAGGTCGTGATGACCCAGGTTCAGCGCCTTTCCGAGTGGTACCAGGACTACCGCGCCGTTGCCCCCGAAGTGCGAGGTACGGGCGCACATCGTTAAGGGAACGACCCTGGCCGGGAGATGCTTTCCAGGTTTAGCCCTTCGCGTGGGTTGCTAGGCGGCTTTGCGTGCCTTCGCAGCTCTTGTGAAAAAGCTCACAGGAAGCCATCCCCCAAATAGCGCCCCCAGTCGCCATCTACTAACTCGGTGGCGTGGCGCTCCAGGGTGAGGAGTCGGTCCTCGGGGAAGACATACACCCAGGCGACGAAGCGCTGGCCGCCATCCAGGACCACGGGCAGGGTTGTCCGAAGGAAGAGCTCTTCCTCCACACCCTCCACTTGATCCAGATCCGCCAGCGCGGCTTCTAGGTCTGCGTCGTCGTCGTAGCCCACGAATTCGCCCGTCACCCAGCCGGGGCTGGGCGGTGGAGTATCGGGCTCGGGCACGGGTACCAGGGCCGGATAGCCTTCCAGGGGCAAGTGAAACAGTCGCCCCGCCAACCAGGCCCGGCAGCTGCCCTGAGGCTGAGTACGCTTCAGCCACGCGTGGTGCGCCCCGCCTTCCCGCAGGGTGCCATAGATGAAAAGGCCGTCAGCGATGATGGGGTGGCTCCAAGCAAGCGGAAGGGTTATAGACTTTCAGCACAGACCCCCAGGAGATTCGCAATGAAATTCATGGACGAGTACGTCTCCAACTATACCCAGTGCATCTGGGTGGATTTCGCCTTCATGGAGGCCTTCATGCGCGATGCCCTCGTGGCAGCAGGGGTACCGGCCGACGATGCGCGCGTCATCGGCGAAGTGCTCATCGAATCGGATCGCAGGGGCATCGATTCCCATGGCATCGGCCGCCTGAAGCCCATCTACATCGACCGCATCCGCGATGGCATCCTGAATCCGAAAACCACCATCGAGATCATCCGCGAGCGCAAGACCACTGCGGTGCTGGATGGCCACAACGGCATGGGGCACGTGGTTTCCAAACGGGCCATGGAGATGGCCATCGACAAGGCCAAGAACCATGGCATGGGCATGGTGGCCGTGCGCAATTCAACGCACTACGGCATCGCCGGGTACTACGCCACCATGGCCACCCAGGCGGGCATGATCGGTATGACCGGCACCAACGCACGGCCTTCCATCGCGCCGACCTTCGGTGTGGAAAACATGCTGGGCACCAATCCGCTCACCATCGGTATTCCCACGGATGAGCCCTTCCCCTTTGTGCTGGACTGCGCCACCTCCATCACCCAGCGGGGCAAGATCGAACACTATGAGCGCATGGGCAAATCCCTGCCGCCGGGTTGGGTGATCGATGAGAACGGGAATACCTCGACCGATGCCAAACAGGTGCTGGCGGACCTCACCAAGGGCAAGGCCGCACTGACGCCCCTGGGCGGCATGGGCGAGGATGGCGGGGGCTACAAGGGCTACGGCTACGCCACGGTGGTGGAGATCCTGTCGGCGGCACTGCAGGATGGCGCCTATCTGAAAATGCTCAATGGCTTTGATGAGGCCGGGAAGAAGATTCCCTACCCCTTGGGGCATTTCTTCATGGCCATCAATGTGGACGAATTCATCGATCTGGATCGCTTCCAGGCCATCACGGGCGATATTCTCCGCCAGCTGCGGGCCAGCCAGAAAGCTCCCGGCTGCGATCAGATTTTCACACCCGGCGAAAAGGAACACCTCATCTGGCAGGTGCGCAAGGAGAAGGGCTGTCCCGTACCGCCTGCCCTGCAGAAAGACATGGTGATGCTGCGCGAATGGTATGGCTTGTCGTATCGGTTTGATTGGGATTGATTCCAGGGCCATGAAAAGGTGGATCGCTCTCCTCACGGCGCTGCTCGTTGGAACCCTGCTCGGCCTGTTCGCCCTGAAGCTCCCGTCGCCCGCCAAGGCTGATGGGGCAGGGTTCTCGGCCCTGCGGGCCCGCGCCGATATCGACATCATCGCCCGCGCGCCCCATTCGGTTTGGGAACAGGACAGCCTTGAACCCGTGCGCAAGCATCTGCGGGAACGCTTGGCGGGGCTTGGTCTGGCCAGCGCCACAATGCGCTACGGGGAAGTTACGGATCGTTCCGGGCATCGCTATCCCCTTGAGAACCTTTCGGCCTCCATCCCGGGGAAGAGTGGTTCCTTCATGTTGCTGGTTGCCCATTACGATTCCGCCCCGCGCAAACGCAATGGGGAAGCCTCCTGCGGCGCCGCCGATGATGGTTACGGGGTGGCTACCCTCCTGGAAATCGCGGGCATCCTGGCGCGCACGAAGACCCCCTTCGAGAACGGGGTTCGCTTTCTTTTTACGGATGCAGAAGAAACGGGGCTTCTGGGCGCACGGGCTGAAATGACGCAGAACCTCGCCGCCTATCGCGACGTGAATCTGGTCATCAATCTGGAAGCCCGGGGCGTCAAGGGTCCGGCTGTGATGTTTGAAACGGGCCCGAACAACCGCGCCACCCTTGATCTTTTTCAGAAGGCACACCGACCTTTCGGTTATTCCTTTGCCTCGGACGTGTACCGGCGGATGCCCAACGGTACGGATTTTTCAGAATTCACGCGCAGGGGTTTCGCAGGGCTGAATTTTGCGGTGCTGGATGATCTTTCCTCGTACCACACCCCGCGCGATAACCCGGACAACATCTCCCTGGCCTCCTTGCAGCACTATGGTGAACAAGTGCTGCCCATGGTCCAGGCCTACACGGGGCAGGCGCGCTATGGGGGCGCCCAGGCCTTTGTCTCGGCCGAGAACACGGTTTTTCTGTCCTGGCTGCCCGGGCTTTTCCTGGCATGGCCGGTCGGCTGGGATCGGTTGTTCTGTGGTTTTCTGGCGGTGACTTTCCTGGTCTGGGCGGGGTGGACCCTTGCCCGGGGCCGAGCGAAGCTTTTGTCTGCGGCCCTATGGTTCCTGGCTTGGCTTGGGTTCGCGCTGGCCAGCCTGGGGCTTGGCCTCGGGGTGAGTTGGCTCGCCTCCAAGGCCACGGGCCTACCCTGGCAGTTCACCTACATGCCCAACGTGCCGATGGAACGTCCCATCCTCTGGGTGTTGGTGCTGGGGCTCACCTTGGGCGGCAGTGCCCTCGTGGCCCGGAGATCGCAGGCCCAGCCAGAGGATCGCTCACCCGTGCTGGGTGCCCTGGCTGTCAACCTCGCATTACTGGCAGTGATGGCTTGGGTACTTCCGGGTGGCACCTTCCTTTGTTCGTTGCCCTCGCTTGCGGTGCTCATCGCCGTGATCGGTTCGGACCTATTTAGAAGCCCCTGGATCGCGGGGCTTGGCGTTGTTTTTACCGCCTCCTTGTTCGTGCCGGTGTTGCATACCCTCTTCCTGGCGCTCACCGCGGGCGCGTTCGGCGCGGTGCTTCTCCTGGCCGCCTTCCCTATGGCCTTGGTGGCATCCTTGGGTCTGGTGGCTCGAGGCGCTAATGTTCCCTGCGATGAGGCTGCTGTGGTTAATGAACGGCGAGCAATGGCCGATGGAAAGAGGTAGCGACGTTTCGGCCGTACTCCGCCGTTTTTATACGAGCATCTGACTTTCGACAGGTTCCCACCCCAGGGTTCCCTCTCCTAACCAGGGCCCGATTGATTCCAATCCGCAGAATGGTGCAGGGGATGGCATGGGAAGGTGGACCGGGCTGCTGGGTTGCACATTGGCGGTGGGGCTCCTACTGCTTCCCCTGCGCGCACAGGACGCGGGGCGCCTTCCCTTTGCCAGCCTTGGGCCGGACCAGGGATTACCCTCCGGAGTCATCCAGACCCTGGCTCAGGACAGCGCTGGGTTTCTCTGGGTGGGTACGGAAACCGGGTTGTTTCGGCTGGAAGGTGATCACTGCACGCGCTGGACCACGGAGGAGGGGCTTCCCTCCGCCTACATCAACCGCATCCTGCCTGCTCGACAGGGCGGGTTGTGGGTGTCGACCCTTCGCGGCCTTGTGCATTTCCAGGACGGACGCATTGAACGGATCCGCCTCGGGTCTGGAGCTTCGGACCCCAGCGTCGGTCAGATTGGCTTGGGTCCTTCGGGGCATCTGTGGGTGGCCACGACCCTGGGTTTTTATGTCCAACAGGAGGGGCTTCAATTTGCCTTCCGCTCCAATGACCACACACGGGATCTCGCCGCCTTCGCGTCGGGAGGGCGAAGTGGCGCGGTTTATCTAGCGGGCAAAAAGGGGATCACGGCCTTCCTGCCGGATGGGCGTACCCGCCAGTGGGGCCCCGCCGAAGGCCTGCCCCGGGAGAGTTGCAGCACCCTGGTGGAGGATGGCTCCGGGCGGCTCTGGGCAGGATCCGGTCGGACGCTCGTGGTCAAAGAACTGGATGGTGATCGGTTTGTGGATCGTTCACGGCTGCTTCCGGCCAGCCTGTCCGCCAACAGCCGTCCACTGGTGGATCGCGATGGTACCGTGTGGCTGCCCACCCAGGACGGGGCCTTGCACATCCTTGGGGACCGGACGGAGCGGCTGGATGCGAGCCTGGGCCTGCCTTTTCGTTGGGTTCGCTCTCTCTTGCGGGATGCCGAGGGCACCCTTTGGGTGTACGGGCCTGGTTTGGCCCGCATGCAGGGGCTGGGCAGGATTCGCAATCTATCACTTTCCTCTGGGGCCCATGGTGAGATTTTCTGGTTCATCCACCGCGATCAGACAGGCCGCTTGATTGCGGGTACCGATGATGGCGCGGCTGTCATTGGCCCCAAGGGTTTGATGCGGATCCCCGGCACCGAGGGGCGTCGCATCAAGGGCCTGGCTTCGGACCGTCAGGGAATGCTCTGGATGATCAGCAGCACGGGGCCCACCCTCTGGCTGCGGCCAGGGCAATCTCGGGCCGAAATTGCCCCTCTTGGGGAACCCGGCTTTTCCAATAACTATGTGCTGGCGGATGCCCAGGGCGAAATCTGGCTGGGGCACGCCACCAAGGGCGTGTTCCGGTGGGATGCCAACGCCCGGAAACTCAATCAGGAACTGGCTCCCGACCCGCTGCGGAGCAGTGGCCTCGGCGTATACCACCTGCGCCAGGACGGGTTTGGCCGCATGTGGGCCGGCACCAGCCAGGGGCTTTCGATTCGTACGACCCAGGGGCGATGGCTTCAGTTCAACGAATCGGACGGCCTGCCCAGTCCTTGCACGGTGTATGGGAGCGCTTTCCTGCCAGATGGCAGTGCCTGGATCCATTTCCAGGAGCCCCATGGCCTCCGACGGGTACGCCTGGAAGGCGATCACCTGCGGATGGTGGAACCGCGACTCCGGGGCACTGGGCTTAGATCCAACATGATCTATGCCATCCAGGTGGATGCTCGGGGGCAAACCTGGGTAACCACCGATCAAGGCTTGGACCGCCTGGACCCGCCCCTGCACCTGGGCCAATCGGATGGGCTGGCCAGTGAAGATTGCGCCGTTCAGGCCCTGCGGGTGGAAGAGGACAAACTCTGGATGGGGACGGCGGCAGGTTTGGTGAGCCTGGACCTGGGCGGGTTGGATTCTGAGAACAGCCTGGTACAGGCCCACATCCTGGATGTGGTATGTGGGACTAGGCGCCTCGCGGTACCCTTCCGCATGGAAGCACCGGTGCCTTCTCGGGAGGCCACCTTGTCCTTCCGCATCGGGGCGCCAAGCTACGTGAATGATCGGGAATTGCGGTTCCAAGTCCGGTTGGTGGGTCTTGAGGACACGTGGCGAGACACCGAGGAACGCCAGATTCGCTATCCTGCCCTGGCGGGAAAAACGTATCGCTTTGAAGTTCGCGTAGCCAAAGGTGGTGCGCCCTTCGGGCCGCCCGCAGGGTTGGAATTCACCGTATTGCCCCCGTGGTGGAAAACCTGGTGGGCGATCAGCCTGGAGTTGCTGGCTTTCCTGATGGCCATTGGCGGGGTGATTCGGCTTCGGGAGGCCAACCTAGCCCGCAGCAAGGCGGACTTGGAGCTGCAGGTGGTCAAGCGCACCGAGGAACTCAGGGCGCGCAACGAGGAGCTTTCAGCCGCCATGGGGCGGGTGAAACAGCTATCGGGGCTTCTTCCAATCTGCGCCTGCTGCAAGAAAATCCGCGATGACAAGGGCTACTGGAATCAGCTGGAGCAGTACATCACCGATCATTCCGAGGTGGGGTTCTCCCACGGTATTTGTCCGGATTGCGCCAAGGAACTGTATCCCGGGTTTACGGGCAAAGGGGGCAATGCCCCGCGCTGACAAGCCTGCGCACAGGTGCCCGGGGCTGGCTTGATGCGTCCTGCAACGCATTGCCGCAACAAACCACTCTTTTGGAGGTTAAACCTTTCCCATTCGTTGGGGATAGAAATGTTATGACTTGGCATGCTGCGTGAAATATCTCTGGTCGCGGATTCCAATCAACCCCGCATCACCCGAAAGGGGCCACCCATGCGCATTCCAATCCTCTCCTTCCTGCTGTTGGCCATGAGTTTGCCTGCCTTGGCCCATCACGACTGGCGCGAGCGCGAATACCGACCTGGTTGGAACCACCGGCGGATGAGGGTGGAAGCGTGCGGGCCCCGCTACCTGCGCGAACGCCCTCTGGCACCCGCTTGGGCCTACCGCCCCAGGGTGGTCCTCCGGGAATCCGGCGAATGGTGTGAGCCTGAGCGGGAGGTTGTCTTCCTGCCGCCGCCTCCCCGGATTGTGGTTCGACCGAGGCTAAGGGTTTGGATTGGTTTTTGATCCTAAAACACCCGAACCATTTCAAATTTCATGAAGGTATTTCAGTCCACAGATTCCAGGAGGAATCTGCCACGCAACCCCGGGGCATTCCAGCGCCCAAAAGGCTCCGCCCCACACCCGCCAGGAGCAAACATGAACTTCAAACAGAGCCTCCTCAACCTCGTCGGCGCAGCCCTTGCGGGCACCGTGCTGCTTGCCCAGACCCCGGTTCCAACCCCCACCCAGAAGCGCGAAGCCCGCATGGAGAAGCGAGCTGACAATCAGCAGAAGCGCATTGGCAAAGGCGTGCAGAGCGGTCAGCTCACGCCAAAGGAAACGGTTCGCCTGGAACGCCAGGAAGCCAAGGTGAACAAGGATATTGCCAAGGCGGAAGCCGATGGCAAGGTGACCAAGAAGGAAGCCGCCAAGATTGAGAAGGAGCAGAACCGCGAGAGCAAGCGCATTCATCGCCAGAAACACGACGCTCAGACTCGCAAGTAGAGCGCTTCCACGCCCGCCCAAGGCCCCGGTGACGGGGCCTTGGCATTTAAAGGACACGTGTGCGGAATCCCTCAAAGGGACCGTCTGCAGGCAGCCGTTTGGGATCCTGGACGGGTTTGAAAACCAGATAGAGATCCACATGTTCATCCGGCCCCAACGTGCATTCGAAGGTGTCCAGGGTCGTTCCAGCAGCTTGGGTGGCGGTGGTGATTGGCCTGAGCACCGTGGGACCCACTGCGGAACGCTTTATGGCATAGAGCTGATAGCCAGTGGCCCAGGTGACACTGAGCCGTATCTTTCCGTTTTCCAACCGTTCCAGGGCATAGATTGGTGCGGTCGGAGGCTGGATCTTCCCGCTCACACCCGCAGGGGTCTCCCGTGCGGACCGCGCCAGGGCTGGGCTGGGCTCCTTGGACAGCGCCAGCTGAGGGGCAGTTTCTGCAACCACCTCGGCTCCAGCGGCGGGTTGAGCTTTTGCGGCATCTCGTTTTTTCAGTTCCGGTGGATGGACCGGGGCAGCTTCTGCTTTCATGAGGCCTCGTTCACTGGCGGTCAAGGTGTCGGCCAGGGTGGCCTTGTCTGCTGGCGGCGCGGAAGCAATTGTGGGTGGCGTCCCGGCTGCCCCACCCTTGGCGCGGGTTTCGGAATGCAGGCCTGCCGCCCCGAACTTGGAAACGGAATCCTGCTCCGCGGCAACCCTCGCTGCGGGTGGTTCAGCCAGAGTTGGGGGCACCACGGCCTTCTCTTTTGCCAGCGGAAGGGAAGGCAGTGGTCGGTCCCGTTGCCAAAGCACCACACTGGTTGTCACCAGGACGAAGAAGCTGGCGGCAAGGCCGAGTAGGGCAGGGCGGTGCCAGAAGGGGCTTATTTTCGCCGGTGTTGGTTCAGCAAGCAGGGCCAACAGGTGGCGTCGTGTGTCGGGATCCGCGAGCAGTTCCCGCAGCGCCTCTTCATCGGCAAGGGCGTTGAAAAGCTCCTGGTTCGCCAAGGCCGCCGTAAACAGAACCTGCTTTTCCTCCGGGGTAAGAATGCCGGCCGCGTGACCGCCCAAGAGTTTTTCTGCATCGAGGTGCGTCATCGTTCCCACCCCCCGCCCATGCGCTCAAGGAGTTGTTTGCGGCAGCGGTGATCCCAGGTGTAGACGGTGTTGAGGGCCTCGGCGCCCATGCGTTCTCGAATCTCAGGGAAGCTCAAACCCTGGAGCTTGAAGCGGAACAGTTCCTTGCAGCGCTTCCCCATTTGGGCGATGCCGGTGCTCAACCGCGCGAGCAGTTCTTTTCGGGCCAGCACGATCTCCGCATCGGGTGCGTCTCCGGCCAAGGGGAAATCGTCCACGGAGACCTGGATATGCTCGCCATGGCGCACGGCTTTCCGGCGCAGGGCGAAGGCCTTGAAGCGCAGGATCTGAAAGGCCAAGGGCATCAAATCCTCCAGGCGATCCAGGTGTCCGTATTTCTCATGCAGTACCACGAGTACCTCCTGCGCCAGGTCCTCGGCGGCCTCCCTCGTATATCTGGATGCCGCGAAGCCGACCATCCTTTCACGCAACCGGGTCAGGATTTCCGTGCGAGACGACAAATCGGAGGTTGAACCTGCACCCGTGGATCGTTCGGCGAGTTTTTTGGCCAGATCCTCCGCTGCGCTTCCGCGGGCCTCCAAGGTGCCTCCTGGTTTCTGCTTGAATCCTACCCAAAAAATAGGTGCTCCACGGATTTGCGTGGAAAGACGGCATGTCATGACATTGACGATGTGTCAGGTGTCCCGGCCGATCTTAATTGCGGCGGATTGCCCCAGGCCCCATTCGCTTCACGGCTGCGTTGATGCCTATGATGGGCATTCTGAAATCACAGCCGGCTGTTACCGAAATCTGCGTGGGAAACGTCACCCCCGTCGCTTCGCCCCTGAATCCGGTGGCTACGAAAACCTGTTCCAGGGCTTCAACGATGCCATGGCGCAGCACCCTCACTGAGTGGGCCTTACCGTTCAGACCGCGGCAAAAAGCAGGCGTGGTTTTCTTTGAAAGGCCCATTCAAGTCGCCCAGAATGCCTTTCACGGTGGGATCTTTCAGGAACCGCGCCGAAAGCCAGCGGCGGGCCTCCACCCGAGGATGGCTGTCTCCGCAGCGGAAATCGGCATACAGCGAAAGGTCCGTGTCGTGGCCAAAGGAACTGAGGGCCGTGATGCCGTAGCGCTGGGGCTCATCATGCATGGGGCTGCGGCGAGGCAGATTGAGAATCGAGGCGTTGAGATCGTGCAAGGCCCCAGCCTCGGCCTGGATGAAGGTCAGGGTATCCTCGCGATCCGCTTCGGTTTCCGTGGGCAGGCCAAATAGCAGGTAGGCGTGGTTCTTGATGCCTGCCGCGGCGCTGCTGCGCAACACGCGCCGGGCCTGGTTGGCGGTGACGCCCTTGTCCATGAGTTCCAACAGGCGCGGCGAGGCCGTCTCCAGGCCCCACTGGAGCATGGCGCAACCGCCTTCCGCCAGGTGGTGCATGAACCCGGATTCCCCGAACCTCGCTTCCAACCGCACGAAGCCATGCCAGCGCAGGGGCAGCCGTCGCTGCTGGATCACCTCGGCGATGCGGCCCAGCAGGGCAGGCGAGAGCGCCGAATCCGTCAGGTGCAGCATGGCGCCCTCGGGGAAGCGCTGGGCCACGGTTTCCAGCCATTGGGCCAGGCGGTCGCTGTTGCCCGTGGTGTAGGCCGGGTGGAGGTAGTCGGGACAGAACGTGCAGCGGCGCCAGTAACAGCCGCGGCCCAGGGCCACGGGCACAATGGGCTGGGGTGTCAGATAGGCATCCCATTCGGTAGTCTCTAGATCCGGCGCCAGGACGCTGGTTTCGCCTTGGGCATAACCGCCCATTTCCAGGGCCAGGGCATCCATTTCGGCTTCGGATGACAAGGCCAACACGCGATGGAAGCGCTGGAAGGCAGAGCTTTCCAGGGAAGCGCCCACCGCATTCCAGCAGGCGACCAAAGGGCCGCCGAGGATCAGGGTGGCCTCGGGCATGGCTTCCCGCAGCATCTGGGCCAAGCGGAAGGCGGCAAAGGCCTGGTTCAAAAAAGTGAGAGACAGGCCCACGTGGGTTACCTGGGCCTCGCGCAGGCTGGGAATGAGTTCGTCGCGGTAGTAGGCATCGAAGGGCCCCGGTATTCCAGCGAGCAACTCCAGGTCCCGGGAATCCTGGGGGCGACGACCGGGTACTTCCACATCAGCCACCCGCAGATGGAAGGCAGCATGGGGCACCGAGGCCAGACGCAGCGCATTGGTCAGGTGGCTGGTGGCCGAGCTGTAGACCCGGCGCTGCAGGTAGGTGGCTGCACGGCGCAACGGATGAATGGGCTGGCCCGCATCCCGCAGCGCCTGGCGGAAAGCCTGCACGGAACCCTGGGCATAGCCCTGCGCGGCCGCCAGTTCCAGCGCAGTCTGGAGCCGCGCTGGCGCCAGGGCGTGCCGGTACCAGCCAATGCTGGCGTCCACCGCAAAGGCATCGATTCCGCGATCCCTGAAGCCACGCGCTGCCGCCGCCGCCGAAAGGCCCGGCTCGGAAGGTTTGATCAGGGGTGGCGTAACGAGGGCGAAGCGCATTAGCTGGTGATGTACCGCTCCAGCTGTTCGATGATGAATTTCTGCTGGGAGATGGTTTCCTTGACCATGTCGCCAATGGACAGGAAGCCCACCACGGCCCCCGCCTCATCGAGCACGGGCAGATGGCGCACATGGCGGTCAGTCATGATGGCCATGCATTCTTCCACGGTCTGGGAGAGGGTGACGTAGATGACCTTCTCGCTCATGACCTCGGCGACGGGGGTGTCCTTGGATGTTTTTCCACGCAGCACCACCTTGCGGGCGTAATCCCGCTCCGAGAAAATGCCCACGGGCTTGCCCTGCTCCATCACCAGTAGCGCGCCAATGTCATGCCGTGCCATCAGATTCAGCGCCTGGAGCACCGTATCCGCGGGGCCCACGGAAACCACATCGCGCCGCTTTTCATCGAGCAGGTGTTTCAGCGATTTCATCCCGGGTCCCTCCCTGGCATTGCGTGTTTAAGCATTAGAATCTGGAATTTTGAAAAATCAACCCATTCGCGTTTTACCGAGCCGCCAAGCGCTTTCCCAGGCCCATGGCGGGTTTCTCGACCCAGCGGTAGACAATGCCCGCAAGCAGGAGCGTGAAAGCCAGTCCCAGTGCAAAGGTCAGCAGCGGAGAGACTTTGGCTGGCAACCAGGTTTGCATCGCCAGAATCACAAAGGGGTGCAGCAGATACACGGAGTAGCTGGCATCACCGAGGAAGGTGAGTGGTTTGCGCCACGGCTGGTCAGGCACGTCGTAGAACGCGAAGAGTGCCACGGTGGCCCAGCAGAGCCCCACGTACTTGAGGCGCGCGGTGCCCGCCATGTTATCGAAATGGTCATAGGAAACGGGCCCCCGGGGCAGCGCGACCAGGAAGACCACCACCAGGGCACCCACGAACCAGGGCCATCGCAAACGCCAAGTGGTCAGGCTTCGCCACCACGCCACCATACCGCCCAGCAAAAACAGAAAGGCATGATTGGGAATCTGCACGTAGGTATGGAATTTCTGGTTGCCCTCAAACGAAGCGGCCTGCACGGCGCCAAAGGTCCAAGGCCAAGCCAGGGCCACGAAGGCCAGGGTCAAGAGCACCAGTAGGATCTTGCGCCGGGTGAAGAAGGCCAACAGCGGGAAGGCCATGTAGAACACGTATTCGATGCCGATGGACCACCCGCCCAGCACCAGGGCATGGTTGGGATGGAACAGGCCAAAGGTCAGCGTGGCATTTTCCGCCAGCATGCGCGGGGTCACCTGAGGACCTACATGCAAGTGCAAGGCTAGGTTCAGGCCCACCGCCAGGTAGTAAAGTGGCGCGATGCGAAAGAACCGTTTCAGATGAAACCGACGGAGTTCCCCCAGTGTCCACGTGGTGTCGTTGTAGAGGTAGAAGAAACAAAAACCGCTGACGATGAAGAAGCCTTCCACACCGTAGTTGCCGAAAATGGCGATCAGGTTGTTCGTCCGGCTGCCCGCCTCGGATAGGTTCGTCAAAATCGAAAGGTGGTAGACCGCCACCGATAGCGCCATCAAGCCCCGGAGAATATCGAGGGAATGCAGGCGACCCTTGACCACCTCACTCAAGGATTCACCGAGCCTGAATGAACAGGTCCTGGTTGGTTGAGCATCCTGTTCCTTCCTTGCACCGGCCCTCCACGCGCTCTTTCATCCTACGGGAACGGGGGGCCGGTGCGGGGATCCTTGGCTAGTTCTGAGGTTTCGTTGGATCGAGCTCCGGTGGTTTTTCCGAGAGGCCATACCAATCGAGCCTGCGGGTGGCCAGCATAACCGTCGCCAGGGCCGCGAAGAGAAGGACGGATCCCATCAGCAGGGCGTTGTCCTCCGACATGAGCAATCCGTACAGCACGCCGAACAGCAAGGTCAGACCTGCGGCAAAGCCAAGCCCATGCTTGGCGCTGCGGAGCACATGAACTAGGTAGGTGCCCAACAGGACGATGGAGGCACCGCTGGCTGCCAGGTAGGCCCAGAGAAAGGGGATGTGCTCCGTGAGGCTCAAGAGCAGCAGGAAGAACATGGCCAGGGCGAAACCTACCAGCAGGTATTGCATGGGGTGGATGCGCAGCCGCCTCAATAACTCGAAGAAGAAAAACCCCGCGAAGGTCATTCCCACAAACAGGAAGCCGTATTTCACGGCTCGCTCGGTCTGGAGATACACATTGACCGGCTCGATGAAGGCGACTTCGAAGGCCTCTTCGGTGGAGGCATTGCCCTCGGTGCGGAGAATCCGGTCCAGATTTCGGGCCAGGGCAGAAACTTGCCAATGGGCCACAAAACCTTGGTCTCCAATCTGGTGGTCGAGGGGCAGGAAGCGCCCGCCAAAACTGGGGCTCGGCCAGTCCGAGCGCAGGGACATCTGGGTGTTTTCTCCGACCGGCGCAATGGAAAGGCTTTGGGATCCAGTCAGTTCGAGGGGCAGTTCGAAGTCGAATGACCGGGTCTCCCTGATGTCCAGCTTGCCCAGATCGGCCTGGATGCCATGGGGAACGTTGCTCCATTTGGCGGTGGTGCCCACGTCGAACGCCTTGCCGTCCCAGGTCAGGCGAGGCTGTTTGCGGAGGCCGCGCAGGTCTGGGATGCCCACCACGAGGTAACTTCGGCCCAACGTGATGGAACGCCGGGAGAGGTCCAGCCCGAAATCCGAAGGGATGGCAAACCGCCCGGTCAGCTTGGCATTCAGATGGTAGAGCTGAGCCTTGTAGAGCCCGCGATGGCGCTCCTCCACATGGGCCTCCCCTTGGATCTGCAAATCCTTGGGCGCCAGGACCTGGTGGCCCTGAACCTCGGTGGTTTTGCGTAGGGTCTGGCCGGTCTTTTCATTGGTTGTTTCGTGGGTCACCTGCTCCGTATAGGCCACCACGAGTAGCGGCCCCACCAATTGCTGGCGGCCCGCGGCGCTGGCCGCGACATTGGCCTTGACCTCGGCCTGGCGCTGATTCCGGGCCTCGATCTGCCCCTGGATCATGGACAGCGGAATAAGGAGCAAGAGGGCAAGGCCCAGAACGGTGAGGCCTTTCCAGAGCAGGATTCTTCGCATCGAACACCTCCATGGGGAATGGAGGAAGGATGCATGGGCTGGATGAAGGGACGATGTGCTTCGGTGAAGGCTCTGTGAAGTTCAGGCCAACGGAAGCATGAGGCAGGCTTCCACGCCCTCATCGGGGCGATTGCTGACTTCGATGGAACCGCCATGCAGCTCCGCCACTTCCCGCACAAAGCTCAACCCGAGGCCCGTGCTTTTCTTGTGGGTGGCGGGTCGGGGCAGGGAATAAAAGGGCTCGAAAATACGCGTCGCTGCGAACTCCGGGATGCCAGATCCCTGGTCTTTTACGACCAGGGCGATGCGATTCCCGGTGGTGGTCATTTCCACTTCGATGAGGCCGCCGGTGGGGGAAAAATCAATGGCATTGTCCAGCAAGTTGGAAAGGGCGAGCTCCAGCAGGAAGGCTTCCCCACGCACCTTCGCATCGCTTGGGGGATGGATCCGAATCTGCAGGTTGTTTTGGGCGGAGCGAACGGTCTTCGACGCAACCACCACCTCCACGATTTCTAAAAGGCTGAGCTCCTTGGCGGCCTGAAGGCCCTGGCGCTGCTGCAGGGATGCAAGGCCAAGCATGCGATCCACCAGCAGGCGAAGGCGCAGTTCTTGATCCCGAATATTCGCCACGAATCGACGGCGCTCCGGTTCGGGTAGCGCTTCATCCAGGAGTTCGGCAGCCCCATGAATCGCGGCCAACGGGCTCTTCATCTCATGGGTGAGGGCCTGGACGTAGCGCTCCAAATACTTCCGGCCCTCCAGTTTTTCGCGCATCCATTCCAGGGCTCGGCCCAGCTCGGCCAATTCCCCGCCGCCCACCGCAGGCAGCATGGCCTTATGGCCTTCCGCGACCTGGCGCGCATAGGCGCGCAGGCGGTTCAAACTGCGGGTGAGCCACCAGGACAGTAGGAGGCCCGTAAGCAGCGCAGCGCCCATCAGCACCAGCCCTGCGTGGAAGACCCGCCGCTGACTGCGCTGGGCAAAGGGGATCACGCTGGCGGTGGGGGTTGAAACCGTGAGGACACCCAGTAAACGATCGCCCTGGAGCACCGGTGCCGCCACGAACATGCGGGAACTGGATTCGTCCCCAGGAATGGCGCGTGTGCTGCGGACACCGTATTGGCCCCTCAGGGTCAACAGCACATCATTCCAGCGGGAATAATCCTGGCCCACCGCCCGCCCTTCTGAATCAAACACCACCCGGCCCTGGGTGTCGGTGACGTAGACCTCGAATTGCGGGTCGTGTTTCTCCATGCCCCAGATGCGGGCCTTGGATTCCCGCTGGGTATAGCGCGCCACGGCCTGCGCGAAGGTGCCCTCCGTGAGGCGGCCCGCGGCCAGTTCCGGGGCAGCCACTTCCGCCAGCAACTGGGCCGAATCCACCAACGCCACTTCCATGCCTTGCCGCACGCCAGGCTTCACTTCCTGCATGAAGATGCGCAGCACAAAATAGGCGGCCACCCCCACGATGAGGAAAAAGCCCAGGAAGACCCGGACACTGAGTTTCACCGGGCCCTCGTCAGGCTGTAGCCGAGGCCCCGGTGGGTCAAGATGGGGTCCAGCTCCGGGTTCACCGCCCTCAATTTGGCGCGCAGGGTTTTCACGTGGGTATCCACGGTGCGGTCCCCACTTTCCTCTGCCCCGGCCCAGACCTGTTCCATGAGCTGGGCCCGCGTGAAGACCCGTTCGGGGGAGCCCATCAGGATCTTCAGGAGGAGGAATTCGTACCGAGTTAGATCGAGGGGCTGCCCCGAAAAACGGATGCGATGGCCATCTTCGTCCAGTTCAAGGGTGCCCGGGACGATGGGTTCTTCTCTCCGCTCGATTCTGCGGAGGATGACGCGAACCCGAGCGACGAGTTCGCGGGGGCTGAAGGGTTTGGTGACGTAATCATCGCCCCCAATTTCGAGCCCCACGATGCGATCCACTTCTTCGCTGCGCGCCGTAAGGAAAACGATGGGGATTTCGGAAAAGGTGCGCAGGCGTCGACACACTTCAAACCCCGAAAGGTCTGACAGGCCCACATCCAGGATCACCAGCCGAAAGGTCTCCCGCCGCAAGCGTTCCAGGGCCTCGCCGCCCAGCTCACAGCGGTGCGGCGTAAAGCCTTCGGTCCTCAGCGCATAGTCGATGGTGTCCGCGATGGCGGATTCGTCTTCCACGATGAGGATCGGGCCGGACATGGAGGCGTCGCGGCCTCAGCGGTACCGCACCTCGCCCTTGCCGGGCACCAGTTCGCCGAGCACCCAGGCGGCTTCGCCCGCGTTTCGGAGGGCCAGCAGCACTTCTCCCGCGTTGGCCTTGTTGGCGATCACCACCATGCCCACGCCCAGGTTGAAACTGCGGCGGGCATCGGCGAGGGGCATCTGGGACTTCTCGATCAGGAACTGGAAGAGCGCGGGGGTCTGCCAACTGCCGGTTTCGATGGCGGCATCCAGATGGGCGGGTAGCACGCGGGGCAGGTTATCGGTGAGGCCGCCGCCGGTGATGTGAGCCATGGCCACGAGCTGTTTGGCCTTCACCAGGGGCATGAGCTGGGTCAGGTAGCTGCGGTGGATGGCCAGCAGGGCTTCGGCCACGGTCTGGCCGGTGCCAGGCAGTTCATCGGTCACCTTGAGGCCGCAGACCTCGAAGCAGACCTTGCGGGCCAGGGAATAGCCATTGGTGTGCAGGCCGGAACTGGGCAGGGCGATGAGTACATCACCCGCCGCCATGACGTCGAGGCGGGGCAGCAATTCATCCTGATCCACCACCCCCACGATGGTGCCCGCCACGTCCACTTCGCCGGTCTCGTAGGTGCCAGGCATTTCCGCCAGTTCACCGCCAATGAGGGCGCAACCGGAATTGCGGCAGGCATTGGCCATGCCGGTGACGATGGCTTCGATGACTTCGGGTTCCAGCTGCTGGGCGGCGATGTAATCCAGGAAAAACAAGGGGCGCGCACCCTGCACCAGGATGTCGTTAATGCAGTGGTTCACCAGATCGCCGCCCACGGTGTTCCAGGTATTGGCAAGGCGGGCCACCTTCATCTTGGTGCCCACACCGTCCATGGAGGATACGAGGATGGGCTTGGCCTCTGGGAACTGGGCGCTGAAGAGCCCCCCAAACAGGCCGATATCGGAGCGCACCCCGGCGGTCTTGGTGGCTTTGACCAGGGGCTTGATGCGTCGCAGCGCTTCGTCCTGACGGTTGATGTCCACACCGCTGGATGCGTAGGTGACCTGCTGCTCGCTCATGGCGCCTCCGGACTCCCATGATCCCACAGGCGGTGGGGGGAAGCGTCACGGGGGCGAGAAAGGTGGCACTCTAAGGGGGATCCGGAGGACGCCATGGGCATCGACGAGGCGAGGGCGGCCCGAGCCGTGCAGGAATTGCTGGCCAGCTTTGGCGCCGATCCCGATTCGCCCGAACTGCGGGACACGCCCCATCGGGTGGCAGAATTCTGGGCCGAGCGCCTGAATGGCTATGGCGTGGAAATCGGGGCTGAACTGCGGCCTTTGCCAGGCGACTTGGCACCCTGTCCCGTGATTCTGGAGCGGGTGCCCTTCGTCAGCACCTGCGAGCACCACCTGGCACCCTTTGCGGGGCTTGCCACCATCGGTTACCTGCCGGGCGCGGGCGGCACCGTGGGGCTTTCCAAGCTGGTGCGCCTGGTGCAGGCCTTTGCCAACCGCCTGCAGGTGCAGGAACGCATGACCCGTCAGATCTTTGAGGCCATCGAAACCCATCTGCGGCCCCAGGCCTGGGGCGTGAAGCTCGTGGCCGAGCATACCTGCATGAGCCATCGTGGCGCCAAGACTCCCGGCGTGCCGGTGACGACACTCCTGCTGGGCGGGTTGTGGAAGGAAAAGGCGCCGGAAGCCCTGCGATGACGCGCTTGCTGGTCCTCGATATCGATGGCGTGATGGTGGAGGCGGACCGCAGCTTCATGGAGGCTGTGGCGCGGGCGCTGGCCGAACTGGCCCCCGGCATCACCTGGACCGATGACCACTTCCGCATGTTCAAGCGGGTGGGTGGCTTCAACAATGATTTCCGCCTGACGGCCGGCGGCCTGGCGCTGCATCAGGCGGGCCAAATGGACCGGCTGTGGTCCGGTGAAGGCGTGGGTTTTCCTGATTTGGAAGCCCGAATGCTCGAATTAGAACCCCTTTGCCAGGAGGTGGTGCAGGCGCACTATGCCGATACCCGCCACCTGGAAACACCCCTGATTTCCTTGACAGAGCTCGAAGCCACGGGCCTGGATCTGGCGATCTACACCGGGCGTCCCCCGGAGGAACTGGTCATGGCCTTCGAGGTGTTGGGCTTTGAACTGCCCGCCGTATGTGATTCCGAGCCTGCGCTGCGAAAGCCCCGGCCCGATGGGCTGTTGCTCCTGGCGGATCGCTTTGGGGCCTCGGCGGTGGTTTTCGCGGGCGATACCCGGGATGATGCCACCGCGCTCCGGGCCGCACGGGCACAGCGCCCGGAGATCGCCTGGACCTTTGCCGCCATTGGCCCCGAGCGGGAACGCATTGCGGTAGAAGGGGATCTGCAGGCGGAACGTCTGCGGGAACTGCTGGGCATGCTGAGCGGCGGAAACGCCTGAGGCGAATCTGCATTTCAGCCGTGGATGTTTTTTCGTGATGAAGGGGCAAGCATTCCCAACGAAAAAACAGGCCACGGATGAACACGGATATCCACGGATAAAAGCAAGAACGTCTAAATACTCAAACGCATGCGGGCTGAGGCGGCGTGGGCGGCGAGGCCTTCGGCTTCGGCCAGGGCAATGGCCTGAAAGGCCTGTTGGCGCTGACCTTCATGGGTGATGCGCTGCCAGGTGAGGGTCTTCAGGAAGGTGCCCACGAAGACACCGCCGGTGAAGCGCGCGGCGCCCCCGGTGGGAAGGATGTGGTTGGTACCGCTGCCATAGTCGCCGAAGACTTCCGCGGTGCCTTCCCCCACGAACAGACTGCCGTAGGTTCGCAACTGCGCTGCCAGCGCTTCGGCGCGGGGGCCTTGCAGTTCCAGGTGCTCGGGGGCAAGGGCTTCCGCCAGCACCATGGCCTCGGCCTCGTCGGTCACGACCACGGCAAAACCATTGGCCAAGCTTGCACGGGCGGGCGTATCTGGTGGCAGCTCGGCCAATTGTCGGCGCAGTTCTTCATTCACGGCCTCGATCAAGGTTTCCTCGAAGCTGATCAGCATGGGCAAGGCATCGGGATCATGCTCGGCCTGCCCCAGGAGATCGGCGGCGATCCAGGCGGGCTTGGCTGTGCCATCGGCAATCACCAGCAGCTCGCTGGGGCCCGCCGGGAACTCGATGCCCACATCGCCGTAAAGCAAGCGCTTCGCGCCGGTCACGTAGCGGTTGCCCGGGCCCACCACCAGGTCCACCCGGGGCACCCCGGCCAGGCCCCAGGCCGCAGCGGCAATACCCTGCACGCCGCCCAGATCGAACACCCGGTCAGCGCCCGCTAACGCTGCGGCGGCCAAGGTGATCGGGTGAAGGCGTGGGCTCAGCACAATCACCTCTTCCACCCCTGCGACCCGCGCGGGCACCACGCCCATGATCACGGAACTGGGCAACGGATAGCGCCCGCCCGGTGCGTAGCAAGCCGCGCGCTGCATGGGCACGATGCGCTGCCCCAGGCAGACGCCCTCCTGGAGAATTTCGAAATCCCGGAAGCAGGTTTTTTGTACCTCGCTGAAGGCCTTGACCCGACGAATGGCTTCTTCAAGGTGGGCCCGCAGGCCCGGATCCAGAGCCTCTACCGCCGCTATCATGCGGTTGCGGGGCACCTCGAAGGCATCACCGGAAAAACCATCCAGACGGCGCGCCCACTCGAACACTGCGTCGGCGCCCCGGGTGCGAATGTCCTCCAGGATGGTTGGCACCTCAGATGGAATGGGCGGTAAGGGCCGCGTGGCGCGGCTCAGAGCTTCTTGGGGCGAAATGCGTTTCAGAAGGGCGGAAGAGGTCGACATCTGTGGTCCTGTTCGTGGTGGGAAAGAAAAGAAATTTAGCCGGGGATACACGGGGATAAGTGGGGATGGGCCGTTCCAAACCCGGCCTTCAGGCCAGGTTCTTGAGGGGTCGGAGCCGAGGAGCACACGTATGTGCGCAGCGGCTCCGGCCCCTCAAGAACGCGCACGGCATCGGCGCATGCCCCGCGACGCGGGCGGGCCTGAAGGCCTCAAGCAGAATGCAGAAATCCACAAATTCATCCTGTGAATCCTGTCCATCCTGTTCCGATCCTTTTAAACGCATGCCAAGCCCTTTCGTATTGAAAATCGAGATCCACAAACCAGATCCCCGTTCATCCCCGTGTATCCCCGGCCAATTTCTTTTCTGCAGTCTTTGCATTTCCTGGCTTGCGTGTGTCTGTGACATGCCGCCGTTCCAGTTCCCGTAGCACCTGTTCCAGCCGCACACCGCCTTGGGTGGCGCGGGCCATCAGGAAATAGAGGAGGTCGGCGGTTTCCCACACCAGTTCATCCTGGGTCTTGGCCTGGATCACTTCCTCGGTCTCTTCCCGCAACTTGGCCTCCAACAGGCCGGGTTCGCGAAACAACCGCGCTGTGTAACTACCCTCGGAGGGGGACTTGATGCGCTGCTGGAGTGTGCTTTCCAGGTCCGCCAGGGCGAAATCCGCCGAGCCAAAACAGGTGGCGGCGCCGGTGTGACAGGCTGGACCGCGCTGTTTCACCACAAAGCGCAGGGTATCCCGATCACAGTCGATGTCCGCCCGCAGCAATTCCTGCTGATTACCGCTGGTTTTGCCCTTTTCCCAGAGCTCCGCGCGGGATCTGGACCAGTAGATGCCCTTGCCCTGGTCCAGGGCCTGTCGCAGGCTCTCCTTGCTCTGCCATGCCACCATGCGCAGGCGCCCGGCCTCGTCTTCGACCACCGTGGGAATGAGGCCCCCTTGCTTTTCCCAATCTAGGCAGGCGAGAAAGGCGTCGCTGGGGTCCAGCAAGCTGCGGTAGAGCGCCATGCCCACCTGGGCATCCAGCCCCAGGCGATCCAATTCAGCCACATCTTCGGCGGTGCTCACGCCCCCGGCGTAGGTGATAGGCAGGTTGGTGGCAGCGCGGATCTGGCGGGCCGCGTCCCAGCCGACACCTTCCAGCCGTCCCTCTTTGTCCACTACGGTCATCAGGAAACCGCCGCAAAAGGGCGCCAGCCGCCGTACCCGATCGAGGGGTGCTTCGGCTTCATCCTCGCGCCAGCCCTTGGATTGCAGGCGCCCGTGATTTTGATCCACGGCAACGATGGCGCGCTCCCTCGGCAGCTTGGCCAGCAAAGCCTCGCTGGCCGCCGTGCCCACGATCACCCGGGCCGCACCCGCCCGCAGCAACTCGTGGGCCCGTTCCACGGTGCGCACCCCACCGCCCACGCGGCAGCGGGCCACGGCACAGAGTTCCTTCACCAGGTCCAAGTTGTCGCCCTGGCCCAGGGCCGCATCCAGATCGATGACCGCCAGTTCGCCATACACCCGCCAGCGCTGGGCGATGCCCAGAACGTCCTCCACCTCCAGGATTTTCGTGCGACCGCCCACCAATTGAACGGCCTTGCCACCCATCAGATCAATGCTTGGTATCAGCATGGTCGAACCTCCACACCTGCGTTCGCGAGTTGTTCCTTCAGGCGCCGTACCGTCAGGCCGCCCGTGTGCAGTGCCGAGGCCACCAGAGCTGCATCGGCGCCCGCCCGGAATGCCTCCAGGGCGTGACGGGCTTCGCCAAAGCCACCACTGGCGATGAGGGGAATGCGCAGCCGGGCCGTGGCGATCCGCAGGGATTCCAGGTCGTAACCCGCATTGGAGCCATCCTGGTCCATGGAGGTGAGCAGCACTTCTCCCGCACCCCGCCGCTGGGCCTCGTCCAGCCAATCCTCCAGGGTCCAGGGAGTCTCCGTGCGACCTGCGTCCACCACCACCCGATAGCCGGTGTTCGTGCGGCGCACATCCACCGCCAGCACCACGCATTGGCGGCCGAAGCGATTGGCCATTTCCGTGAGCAGTTCAGGGCGACGCACGGCGGCGCTGTTCACGCCCACCTTGTCGCACCCGGCCAGCAGCATGGCATCGGCGTCTTCGGCTTGGCGAATGCCGCCGCCCACGGTGAAGGGGATGAAGACAGCCTTGGCCACGGCCTCCACCATGCGCACCGCGGTGTCGCGGTGTTCGATGCCGGCGGTGATATCCAGAAACACCAGTTCGTCGGCGCCTTCCGCATCGTAGCGGGTGGCCAGTTCCACGGGGTCGCCACTGTCCTTCAGGTTCAGGAACTGGACGCCTTTCACCACGCGCCCATTTTTCACATCCAGGCAGGGAATGATTCGTTTCATCACCATGTGACCAGCTCCTTCAGCAGTTCCAGGCCCCAGCTACCGCTCTTTTCGGGGTGGAACTGACAGCCCGCCAGGTTGCCACTGCGGAACGCTGCCACCAGGGGACGCCCGTACTGGGCGAGGCCCAGCATTTGCGAAGGCACGGCCTCATCCCAGGCGGGCAGGAAGTAGGTGTGGACAAAGTAGGCGGTGCCCTGGCGATCCCCGAAATCCACGGCCGACCAACCCATGTGCGGCACTTTAAGGGCGGGGTCGGTAAAGGGTTCAAAACGGCCGGGCAGCAGGGCGAGGCCTGGCACCTCCGGGGCTTCATCCGAGCCTTCGAAGATGAGTTGCATGCCCAGACAGATGCCCAGCAAGGGGCGACCAGAAGCCGCGAAGGCTTTCACGGAGGCTTCCAGGTTTCGGCTTCGCAATTGAGTCATGGCGTGGCCGAAGTGCCCTACGCCGGGCTGGATCAACCGATCCATTTCGCCGATAGCCTCGGGCGTGGCCACCCGGCAACTCTCCAGGCCTAGGAACGCCAATGCGTTTTCGAGGCTGCGCAGGTTGCCGCAGCCGTAGTCGAGAATGCCGATCATCGCAGCGCACCCTTGGTGGAACGGAGGCCTTCGGCGGGCTGAAGGGCTTCGCGCAGGGCGAGGGCCACGGCCTTGAACGCGGCTTCGGCCATGTGATGGGTGTTCTCACCCCGCACGCTGAGGTTCAAGGTGAAGCGGCCTTCCAGCGCAAGGGTGCGGAAAAAGTGCGTGATGTTTTCCGTGGCCAGACCGCCCAGCATGGCATCGCGCAGGGGCAGGTCGATCACTGGGTAGGGACGGCCGCCGATATCGATGGCGGCGGTGGCCAGGGCCTCATCCATGGGCAGCAGGCGCTGGCCGTAACGGGTAAGGTTGGCGCGGTCGCCCAAGGCCTGATCCAAGGCGCGACCCAGGGCGATGGCCACATCCTCGGCCAGGTGGTGACCATCCCCCAAGGGCATCAGATCATCGGCTTCCAAGTCCAGGCCCAGGTCCGCATAGAAGTTCAACTGCTCCAGGAAGTGGGTGAGCATGGGCACCGTGGTTCGGATGGTGGGGGTGGGTGAGCCCAGGCTCAGTCGAATCTGGGTTTCGCGGGTATTGCGTTCGAAGGTGATGGGTTTCATGGCAGGTCCTTTTGTTGAGTAGGGACTAGGGCAAAAGAGCTAAGCCTGATGCTGTTTCCACCAGGGAAGGAACACCTCAAGGAAGGCGTCGGCTTCCCTTGCCTCGGCTACGCTGATGCGCACCATGCCGGGAAGGGAATTGGACAGATCCTTGATGAGGATTCCCCGTTGGTGCAGCACGGCTACCGCAGCGGTGGCCCGATCACCGAGTTGAGCCATGAAGAAGTGGGCGTCGGTGGGCACGGTGGTGATGCCGGCAGCGTCGAGGCTTTGTTGCACGCGCTCCCTCGCCGCGATGGCCGCCTTCAGGCGGGCCCGTAGTCCAGGGTCGCTCGAAAGAATCTGGGCGCCGAGGGTGGCGGCGATGCCATTGACATTGAACGGTGCCCGCAGCACTTCCAACCGCTGGATGACCTGCGCATTGGCCAGGATGAACCCGCAGCGCAGCCCAGGCAGACCGTGGGCTTTGCTCAAGGTGCGCAGCAGAATGAGGTTGGGGAAACGGGCCAGGAGCGGGGCGAAATCCTGTCCGCAAAAGGGCGCATAGGTTTCATCCATGAGTACGGGTTTGCCTTCGGAGGCGGCAAGAATGGTCAGGAGTTCTGCCTCCGGAATCGCCCGGCCCGTGGGGTTGTTGGGGCTCGTGAGCGACAGAAGGGCGCCTTGTGGAATGGCCTTCAGCAGGGCGGGCACGTCCAACGAAAAATCCGCCTTCAAGGGCACCGAAACCACGGGTGTGCTGCATTGTTCGGCATAGATGCGGTACATGGGAAAGGTGGGCATGGGCAGTACCACGGCGTCGCCGGGGCCAGTAAAGGCCCTCAACAGCATGGCGATGCCTTCATCGGCACCATTGACCGGCATGACCATAGCGGATTCCACGTTCCAGGCCTGGGCTGCGGCTCGCTTGAGGGGTCCGTATTCCGGGTAGACCGTGGCCGAGAACGCGCAGAGGGTGAGTGCCCTGGCGATCACCTCAAGATCGGGTGCGGGGCCTTCGTTGAAGTCCATGCGGAGAAAGGCGCCCCGGCCCTCCTGCACGGCGTAGGTTTTCAGCGCCCGCAATGCGGGCAGGACCTCGGGCACCATCACAGCACCACCTTGCTGAATGGGTATTCCAGAATGTCCGTGGCGCCAGCGGCCTTGAGCTGGGGGATGATGCGCGGCACGTCGGCCCGCAGCACCGCGGATTTCACGGCGAACCCGCCGTCGCCCGAAAGGGGCATCACCGTGGGGCGCCGCATGCAGGGCAGGGCGCGCAGCACGCCCTCGAGGGCTGCGGCGGTCACGTTCATTTCCAGCATCACCCGCTTGCGGGCATCCAGCACGGATCGGATAAGCAGCAGGAATTCCTCCACCACCTCACATTGCGGGCCTTTCATCAGGCTCGGGTTCGCAATCAAGCGGGTGGAGGAGCGCATCAGGGTGGCGATTTCCGCCAGGCCGTTCTCCACCAGGGTGCGCCCGGTGGCGGTGTTGTCCACGATCATGTCGGCGTCCTCGGGGGGGAACACTTCCGTGGCACCGTGGCTGCGCACGAACACGGCGTTGTAGCCTTCGCGGGCGAGCCACTTGGTGGCGATGCGCTCGTACTCGCTGGCCACCACGATGGGACGGGCTTTCAGCTCGCCGGAAGCCACGAATTCGGCAGGAGCCGCCGCCACGATGCGGACAGAATCCAGTTCCGTATCCAGCAGTTCCTCCACGGAGGCGCCCAGTTCCACCACCCAGTCGTGGCCCGCAAAGGCCAAGTCGTGACGGCCCAGTTCCACCATGCGGACGATGTCCTGGGGTTTGAGAATTTTCAGTTCAAAGCGGGGATCCCGGCAGAGCGGGCGGTAGTTGCGGCCATTGGCCAGCACCTTCACGCCAGCTTCCTCCATCAGTTTGAGGACGCCCTCGGCCATGCGGCCCTTGGGGAGTGCGAGTTTAAGGGTGGGTGTTGCGGTCATGTCAGCTCCTGGAATGAAAAGAAAAAGCCCCGGGGTCCGTGGGGAACCTCGGGGCTGGAATCGCGCACGCGCAGATCTTGGCCTACCCCGGAGGTGGGGGATGCGCAGGGTGATGGTGGAAAGCGATGCGGGTCATGCTGAAATACCTGTCAGATAAGAAAAAGCCCCGGACCTTGTGGGTTCCGGGGGCTTCGTTCGAAGGAATGAATTCGACTAGAAAGCAGCTCCCGTCACCCGGTGGGCGACATGGTGGCTGGCATGATGGCGGGAGGTGAGGGTCACGGGATTACCTTTGAAGATTCGAGTGGATCATGGGGATATGGGGGCTGTCAAACGCTCACCCCATTCTGGTTCGGGCGCAAATGATTTTTTGCATCGCCATCTGAGGTATGCGTTATTCTGCTTTCAAACTGGGGGTTCAAAAACCTCCTTTGCCTCGTGCCGTTGATTGTTCTTTCCCAAGGAGATCCCCATGAGAAGCCCCTGGATCCCGGTTACGCTCTGCCTCGCGCTAGGCTGGGGCATGGCTGCCCAAGAACCCAAACCCACCCCACCCGCATCGGTTGAGGACCCCTATCTTTGGCTGGAGGAGGTCACTGGACCCAAACCGCTGGAATGGGTGAAAGCGCGGAATGCAGAATCGGGCAAGGAACTGACCGAAGGGACTGAGTTCGAAAAGCTCCGGGCCGATCTGCTGAAGATCTACGATTCCAAGGAACGCATTCCCGGCATCTACAAGCAGGGCGCTTTCTATTACAACTTCTGGCAGGACGCCAAGAACCCTCGGGGTATCTGGCGGCGCACCACCCTGGAGGAATACCGCAAGACCGACCCGAAATGGGATGTGCTCCTGGATCTGGACGCCCTGGGCAAGGCTGAAAACGAAAAGTGGGTCTGGCACGGCGCGCAGATCCTGAAGGCGGGTGGTTATCGCCATGTGCTGGTGAACCTATCCAAGGGCGGGGCGGATGCCTCGGTGACACGGGAGTTCGATCTGCAGACCCGCACCTTCGTGAAGGGTGGCTTTGAGCTTCCCGAGGCCAAGGGTGGCATGGCCTGGATCGATAAGGATTCGGCCTACGTCTACACCGATTTTGGCCCCGGTTCCATGACCACCTCCGGTTACCCCCGGGTGGCCAAGCTCTGGAAGCGCGGTACGCCGCTGGCCCAAGCCACCACCGTGTACGAAGGCAAGGCCACGGATATGTCCATTGGCGCCTATTACGACGACACCAAGGGTTTTGAGCGCCACTATGTTTCGCGCACCCCCGCCTTCTACCAACAGGAGTTGTTCCTGCGTGGAAAGAACGGCCAAATGCAAAAGATCGAGGTGCCCATCGACGCCAACGCCCAGCCCTTCCGGGAATGGATGACGGTGGAATTGCGCACCGCCTGGACCGTGGGCGGCAAGACCTATCCAGCCGGGGCGCTGCTGGTCACCAATTTCAAGGATTTCCTGGCGGGCAAACGCGAGTTCACGGTGCTCTACGAGCCCACCGCCAATAGCTCCCTGGCCTCCCACAACTGGACCCGCCATCACCTGATCCTCAACGTGCTGGAAGACGTGAAAAACCGTCTGACCGTATTGACCCCGGCCAAGGGTGCCTGGAAACGCTCCGAATTCGCCGGCGCGCCGCCCTTTTCCAGTGTGTCCGCCTACGGGGTGGATGCCGATGAATCGGACGACTACTTCATGAACGTCAGCGGCTTCCTGGCGCCCCCCAGCCTCTTCCACGGGCGCATTGGTGGAAAGCCGGAAAAACTGAAGGAAATGCCCGCCTACTTTGACGCTTCCAATCTGGAGGTGGCCCAGTATTTCGCCACCTCCAAGGACGGCACCAAGGTTCCCTATTTCCAGGTCTCCCGCAAGGGCATGAAGCTGGACGGCTCGAACCCCACGCTGCTCAATGGCTATGGCGGTTTTGAGGTGTCCGAACTGCCCGCCTATGCCTCCAGCATCGGCCGCGCCTGGTTGGCCCAGGGCGGTGTGTACGCGCTGGCCAATATCCGCGGGGGTGGCGAGTATGGTCCCCGCTGGCATCAGGCGGCCTTGAAGCAGAACCGGCACCGGGCCTACGAGGATTTCGCGGCCATCGCCCAGGACCTGGTGGCCCGCAAGGTCACCTCGGTGGCACGGCTGGGCGCCATGGGCGGCAGCAATGGCGGCTTGCTGATGGGCAACATGATCACGCTCTACCCGCAACTCTTTGGCGCCATCGTGTGCCAGGTGCCCCTGCTGGACATGAAGCGCTACTCCCATCTTTTGGCGGGCGCTTCCTGGATGGCCGAGTACGGCGACCCCGACAAGCCCGAGGAATGGGCCTTCATCCAGACCTTTTCCCCTTACCAGAACCTGAAGCCGGGCCTGAAATACCCGCCCACCCTCTTTGCCACCTCCACCCGGGATGACCGGGTGCATCCAGGCCATGCCCGCAAGATGATGGCCCGCATGATGGAACTGGGTGCCGATGTCCGGTACTACGAGAACATCGAGGGCGGTCACGGCGGCGCGGCCGATAATTCCCAGCGCGCTCACATGTGGGCCATGGCCTACACGTTCCTGTGGCAGAAGCTGAAATAGGGAACATCTTTCGCGTCGTAGGCATCCCAATAGCTGACCGTGCGAGTAGACTTTGCTCCGCGCACACGTCCACTTTCGAGGAGAATCCATGGCCTACGACGCGAAAAACTATGACCATCTGAAGGGCGGCAAGCTCAAGGGCCTTTCCGATAGCCAGTTAGACCAGCACTTCACCCTTTACAAGGGGTACATCGCCAAGCTCAACGAGATCGAAGAAAAACTCGGGAGCATGGACAACAGCAAGCCCAACTACTCGTTCAACGAGTACAGCGAACTGAAGCGCCGGGAGGCCGTGGCCTTCAATGGCTCCTTCCTGCACGAACTGTATTTCGAGAACCTGGGTGCGGATGCGGAGATCAGCGCTGATCTGGCCAAGGCCCTGGAGGCCGCGGGCGGCAAGGATAAGGTGGTGGCCGATCTGAAGGCCGCAGCCCTCTGCGGTCCGGGCTGGGCGATCCTGACCCGCAACCGCCGCGACAACAAGTTGCACACCTACTTCTTCTCCGAGCATCACCTGGGTGTGCCCATCGAGCAGGACATCCTGGTGGTGCTGGATAGCTGGGAACACGCCTTCATGGTGGACTACGGCATCAAGCGCCCCGACTACGTGAACGCCTTCCTCGACAACATCAAGTGGAGTGAAGCCAGCAAGCGCTTTGCGGCCAAGTAAAACAGCCTGAGGCAGCAACGGAAGGGCCCCCCTGGGGCCCTTCCGTTGTTTAGGTCCTCGCTTGCCGTGTCCGATACACGGGCTGAATGCATGCGGATTCATGCGAGTGGGGCAGACATGGTGGACGATCGGATCATCCATTACCGCGACGCGGCGCGGGCCATGGCCCAGGGGCGGTTCCAGGTGGCCATCCCCGTGCGTGGTCTGGACGAGGTGGATCAGCTTGGCCTTGCGTTGGTGGAACTGGGCGAAACCTTGGAACGCAAGTTCGAGGAAATCTCCTCCTTGGCGCAGGTGACCGAACAGATCAACGCGGGAATTCTCCTGGAAGAGGTGCTGGAAAAGGTCTATGCCTCGTTCCGGCCGATCATTCCCTACGATCGCATTGGGTTTGCCCTCCTGGAGGACAACGGTCTGATCCTGCGCGCACGCTGGGCGCGCAGTGAATCCAGCATCCTGAAAATCAACCGGGGGTACGCGGCTCGAATGGAAGGCAGCAGCCTGCTGGAGATCCTGCAAACGGGCCGCCCTCGAATCCTCAACGACTTGGAAACCTACCTCGCCAGCCATCCCAAATCGGAATCCACGCGCCTGATTGTGGAAGAAGGCATGCGCTCAAGCTTGACCTGCCCCCTGTTGGCTGTGGGCAAACCGGTGGGTTTCATGTTCTTTTCCAGCGCTCGGGTGGGCACCTACGCTGATCTGCATGTGGCCCTCTTTACCCAGATCGCTGGGCAGTTGGCGATGATTCTCGAAAAGAGCAAGCTCTACCAACAGCTCCATGATCTCAACCAATTGAAGAACCGATTCCTGGGCATGGCCGCCCACGACCTGCGCCACCCCATCACGGTGATGCAGGGCTACCTGGACATGCTTGTGGCCGGGGTGCTGGGGCCCATGCCGACGAACCAGGCCCGGGTGATGCGGGTGCTTCAGGGGGCTTCGGAAACGATGCTCAGCATGGTGAACGATCTGCTGGATGTGAGTTCCATCGAATCGGGCAATCTGGAATTACGGTTCGAAGCCGTGGCACTGGATGCCTTCATGGAAGAGATTCAAGGCGAGAGCGCACTGCTGGCCCAGGGCAAACAGCAGACGGTTGCCCTGGAGATCCCTGCCGAGTTGCCTTCCCTGCAGATGGACCCCCAGCGCATTCATCAGGTGCTGACCAACTTGGTGACCAACGCCATTAAATTCAGCCATGCGGGAACCACCATCACCCTGGGCGCGCTGCCCGACTCCAGGGGCCTCCGGATTTTCGTGAAAGACCAGGGCCAGGGCATTCCCCGGGCCGAACTGGCCAAGGCGTTTACGGAGTTTGGCCGCCTGAGCGTACGCCCCACGGCAGGGGAATCCAGCACGGGCCTTGGCTTGGCCATTGCCAAGCGCATCGTGGAAGCCCACGGGGGGCGGATCTGGGTGGAAAGCGTGGAAGGGCAGGGCTCTACCTTCAGCTTTGTACTGCCAATCAGGTGATTCCTGCGGCCAGCCGGCCTTCCCCCCGGGCCACCTTCACCAGCGTGTCCAGGGTGCTGTGATTGCCCATGGCCAGGAGCACATCGCCGCCCTGGAACTTTTCGTTGCCCGTGGGATTGAAGATCAGCCCCAGATCGGCGCGATGGATGCCCACGATGAGGGCACCCGTGGTGTCGCGCAGCCGGGCTTCCCGCATGGAAAGGCCCACCAACTGGCTGCCTGGGCTCACCAGGATGTGCTCGATGGCCATCTCCATCTGCTTGTGATCCAGCACCACGTCCACGTAGTTCATGAGGTCTGGATCGAGCAACAGTGCTGCCATGCGGCGACCCCCAATTTCGTAGGGGCTGACAATGTGATCGGCTCCGGCGGCCTTGAGTTTGTTTTCCATGCCGAGCTGGGCAGCCCGGGCCACGATGGGAATGTCCGGTGCCAGTTGCTTGGCCGTCAGGGTGACCAGCACGTTATCCGCATCGGTGGTGAGGGTGGTGATGAGTCCCCGGGCCTGGCGAATGCCGCCCCGTTCCAGGATCAACTCGTCCATGGCATTGCCGTAGAGGAAGATCTCGCCCTCAAAGCGCGGGTTCTTGGAGCCCTTGTTGAGCTCTTTTTCGATGATGAGGAAGGGCACACCCGCCTGCTTCAATTCCCAGGCGGCCTGGAAGCCCATTTTGCCGAACCCGCAGACGATCACATGGTCGCGGAGGCCCTGAAGACGTTTTTCCATGCGGCGCTCCCGAAGATAGCCCTGAAGATCACCTTCCACGATGAGGGCCGTCAGGTTGGAGATGGCGTAGGTCGCCACGCCCAGGCCCGTGATGAGGTAGGCGATGGTGAAGAGTTTCGTGGCATTGTTGACCTCGCCCAGCTCCCGGAAGCCCACGGTGAACAGGGTGGTGATGGCCATGTAGAAGCTGTCGAGGTAGTTCAGCCTGGCCAACCAACGGTAGCCCATGGCGCCCGCCAGTACGACGAGCGTGAGCAGCATCAATGTATGACGCAGGCGCTGCAGGGGCGGGGAATTCTTGGGTACCGGCATCTCAGGCTTCCGGCTTCAGCTTGATGGCGAAATGACTGGTGCAGAGGGCCACGATCTCGCCCTGGACCCGCAATTCGCAGGAAATGATGGCACTGCGGGTGGACAGACGAACCACCGTGGCTTCGGCCTCCACCGCGCCCTGGGCAGGCTCCAGGTAGCGGATGCTCAAGTCCGAGGTCGCAAAGGGCATGGCACCGTTGAAGGCGGTGGCCAGGGCCAAGGCACTGGCCATGTCGGCCAGGGAAGCCTGAATACCGCCGTTGATAATGCCGCCCACGGGGTTGGTGGTGCGGGGTGTGGCCTGGATGCTCACCACGGCTCGTCCTGGGGCCATTTTTTGAATTTCCAGACCCCAGCCTTGGATCAGTGGAAAATCGCCAAACCGGGCGCGAAGGCGATCCGCCAGGTCGGGTGCGATTTCCTCAGGGATTTGGGGCTTCGGCATGCCGAAAGTCTAACGCCAGCCATCCTGGGCGAATCGGGATAATGTCGTCGCGCCCTGCTGCAGGGCCAGGGCCCGGGCCACAAAGCGTCCCACGGGATCCCCTTCCAGGTTCACGGCAGTGCCAGGTCGCATGGCTTCCAGGCGGGTTCGCTTCACGGTTTCTGGAATTAACGCCACCGAGAAGGATTCGCGATCACAGGCCACGACCGTGAGCGAAATCCCATCCACGGTGATGGAACCCTTCGCGGCACACAGGGGTGCGAATTCTACAGGCATGGCAAAGCGCCAAAGCCCTTCGCCCTCGGGCCTTTCCAGAAGCCGACCTACACCATCCACGTGGCCCGACACCAGGTGCCCATCCAAGGGATCTCCCACCCGCAGGGAGGGTTCCAGGTGCAGCAGGGCGCCCATGGCGAGCTGGCCGAATGTTGTTTTCAAAAGGGTTTCTTCGGACAGGTCGGCCTCAAAGGCATGGCCGTCCCGGGCCACGGCCGTGAGGCAGGCGCCGTTCACGCAGATACTGGCGCCCAGTTCTGCCCGTTCCAGCAATTCCGCGGGAGCGCCGATGCGCAGCCGGGCGCCGCCGGGGCGCGGATTGCGGGCGTCGAGGGTGCCGAGATGACGGATCAGACCAGTGAACATGCGTTAAGCCTACGCCTTCTCTTTCTTGTCGTGGAGCACGCTGTTGCGATACCCGTAGAGGAAGAAGATCACCAGCCCGATGGCCAGCCACACGAAGAAGCGGATCCAGGTGGAGAAGGGCAGCCCTGCGGCTAGCCAGATGCACGAGATGATGCCCGCAGGCCCCACGAACCAGATCCAGGGTGCCCGGAAGCGGCGCGGGGCTTCGGGCCTGCGTGCCCGCAGGATCATCACCGCAGCGCCCACGATGGCGAAGGCGAACAAGGTGCCGATGTTGGTGAGTTCCACCACGATATCGATGTTCATCAATCCGGCGGGAATGGCCACCAGGATGCCCGTGAGCAGGGTGGCGTTGCCGGGTGTTCCGTACTTCTTGCTGACCTTGCCGAACCAGGGCCCCAGCAGCCCATCGCGGCTCATGGACATGAAGATGCGCGGTTGCCCAACTTGATAAACCAGCAGAGCCGCCGTGGTGGCGATCACGGCGCCGAAGCTGATGATGCCCGCCGCCATGTACATTTTTTGCTGGCTGAAAATGTAGGCCAAGGGATCGGCCTTCCCCGCCAGGTCGGTATATTTCATCATTCCGGTGACCACGAGTGCCACCGCTGCGTAGATGACCGTGCAGATGGCCAGGGAGAACAGGATGCCCCGGGGCAGACTGCGGCCCGGATCCTTGCATTCCTCTGCCGTGGTACTCACCGCATCAAAACCAATGAACGCGAAAAAGATGATGGCGGCACCCGCCTGAATGCCCTTCCAGCCATGGGGGGCGAAGGGCACCCAGTTCTCGTGGCGGATGAACTTGATGCCAAGGCCGATGACGCCCAGCAGGATGACCACCTTGACCACCACCATGATGGCGTTGGCCCGGGCGCTTTCCTTGATGCCCACATAGACCAGCCACGTTACGAGAATGGTGATGATCATGGCCAGCAGGTTGATGGTGACGGGGAAGCCAAAGACCAGAGGGGCATCCTTGAGGGTGGCCCAGTTCGTGAAAGTGGCAGCGCCGTTCGCCAACCCAGCCTTGGCCTGGGCCAGCACCTGGAGCTTGGCGGACACGTCCATGGCCGGCAGGCCATCCGCCAGTTGCAGGGCGGAGCGGGGATCCAACGCCAGCCATCCGGGTACATGGATGTGCATCACATTGGCCAGGAAGCTCCGAGTGTAATCGCCCCAGGAAATGGCCACGGCGACGTTGCTGACGGCGTATTCCAGCAGCAGATCCCAGCCGATGATCCAGGCCATGAGTTCACCCAGGGTGGCATAGGCATAGGTGTAGGCCGACCCGGACACGGGAATCATGGAGGCCAGTTCTGCGTAGGCGAGGGCCGTGAAACCGCAGGCCACGGCCACCAGAAGGATGCTGATGACGAGGGCTGGCCCCGCGCCCGGGCGGCCATCCGCCAGGTTGCCTGCGGCGGCGGTGCCGATGGCGCTGAAGATGCCCGCGCCGATGATGGCGCCGATGCCGAACATGGTGAGATCGAAGGTGCCCAGGTTCTTTTTGAGCTGATGCTCGGGCTCTTCGGCCTTGGCCTTCAATTGTTCGAGACTCTTGGTGCGGAAAAGATTTTTCAGCATGGGCCGTCCGAAAGGGGATTCTTCGTCATTGTGGCAGCAAGGCACCGTCCAAGAATAAGGTGGTCAATTGCTGGAGGTCAGCCGCGCGATCCGACCAGGAGAGTGGCGAAGGGGGATGCGGGACATCCTTCGAGCCACTCGACGCAGGCGGGCGCGCTGCTGGCCCCAGCCCTTCGGGTGCGGGGCGGCGGGCTTCGTCTGCCGTTGTCGAGGACCCTTGACATGGAGCCACCATGCCTGCGGGCCCTCTCCTAGCCAAACTCGCCCGGCGCTGCGCACAATTGACCACCTTATTCTTGGACGGTGCCTATCCTTTCCCCACCATGAAGCTTTGGAATGATCGTCGCCTGCGCCTTGCCATCACGCGGCTGGGGCTGGAGTATCTGGCGGCACTGCTGCTGGTGGGCGTGTTTGCGGTGAACACGGGCAATAACCTTCTGTACCTTGTATTTTCGCTGATGACAGCCCTGTTCCTGGTGTCGGGCTGGGTGAGTCGCCACGCCATCCAGGACCTGGATCTGGTGCGAGTCGAAGAAGGCAACGTCTTCGCACGGGTGCGAGGCGGTTTGCGTCTACGCCTGCGGGACGGGGCACCCACGCGCTTTCGTGCGCTGGAGCTGCGGTTGGAGATGGAAGGCGGTCGGGTGGAACCGGGCTTCTACCCCAGCGGCCAGGGTCAGGAGGAAGGCAAAGTGGTGTTGCACCTGATCCCCGAACACCGCGGCTGGACTCGCCTGCGGAGTCTGGAACTGCGAACCTCGTACCCTTTCGGGTTTATGGAAAAAGCTTGGCGGTTGCCCCTGGAGCAGGCGGTGCTTGTGCTACCCCACCCGCGGCAATCCTGGCTGCGGCAGGGGGCCAAGGGAGAAGCGGTGCGGCCGCTCCTGAAACCCGGCAGCGCGAGCCCGGATGGGTCGCGGCCCTTCCGCGAGGGCGATTCCATCCAGCGGGTGCATTGGAAACGCACGGCCCAGCGCGGCGCGCCCTGGGTGCGCACCCTTGAGGACGAAGAACCGGCCGGGCAGCAGTTGAAGCTGGATGTGCGGGCCTGGCAGGTGGGCGCTGAGTTCGAGAAGGAATTGGAGCGCTTGTCGGGAGCCATCCTTCAAGCCCGCCTTCAGAAGCGCATCGTGCACCTGGAAATCCGTTCCACGCGCGGGACCAGGGATCTGGAAGGCTCCACCGCCTGCTGGCGAGCCCTGGCTGAGGCCGAAGCCGAGGGCGAGCCAGGGGCACCCTCCGAAAAGGTGGTGGGTAGCGCCGAGGGAGACCCCCGATTAACCTAGTTGCAGATACCCGGGAGCTGAATGCCGAACACGACGCCCTTCGATCCCCAGTGGGATCCTCTCCTTCAGGCCGCTTGGCAGGCCTGGGAACGTGCCTATGCGCCCTACAGCCACTTCCAGGTGGGTGCCGCCATTCTGTGCCGGGATGGCTCCGTGCACGTGGGTTGCAATGTGGAAAACGCCAGCTACGGGGGCACGATCTGCGCGGAGCGCACCGCCATCTGCGCGGCAGCGGCCCAGGGCATGCGCCCCAATGACATGGTGGCCTTGGTGGTGGTGACCGAGGCGAAGACCCTCACGCCACCCTGTGGGTTGTGCCGTCAGGTCATTGCTGAATTTGCCGAGGATCTGCCCATCCTGCTGGCCAACCGTACCGAGCGGGCGTTGCACTCGATTTCCACCCTGCTTCCACACGCGTTCACAGGTCGGAACCTTTTGACCCCATAATTGCCTTCCTTCCGCATTGCCGAGATGAACCGCCATGGCCATTGATCGCGTAAAAGTGCAAAAGCAGGCCGAGTCCTTGATGGGCAGCGGGAAGATCGACCGCGCCATCGATGAGTTCTTGAAGCTGCTCGAAGACAAGCCCGATGATTTCAACCTGGCCAATCGCGTAGGCGATGCGTACTTGCAGATCGGGAAAATTCCTGATGCCCTGGGCATGTTCAAGCGCGCGGGCATGGGCTACGAGCGCAATGGCTTCACCAACAAGGCGGCGGCGGTTTTCAAGAAGGCCCACCGCACGGCCCCCGAAGATGTGGATGTCGCCATCCGCCTGGCGGATACCTACCGCGCCACCAACATGATCAAAGACGCCATCCAGGTTCACATCGAGATGGCGGAGCTCTACACCAAGAAAGGGCTGCTCAAGCGCGCCCTCGAAGAATTCGCCAAGGTTGTGGAACTGGATCCCAAGAACCTCAAGAACAAGGTGAAGCTGGCGGATCTCTACAACAAAGAGGGCATGAAGGAACGGGCCTCGGATATCTACCTTGAGGTTGCCGAATCGCTTGCTTTTGAGCAGATGCACTCGGAGGCCTTCCAGATCCTAGAGCGGGCCAAGGTGATGACGGCTTCCCCCAAGCTGTTTCTCACCCAATCTCGCCTTTGCATCATGCAAAAGGACCTCGCGGGTGCGGCGCTTCATCTCCGGGAGGGTCTGGGCGCCAATCCGCGCAGCATCGAAATCCTGGAAGCTCTGGCCGAGGTGGAACTCCAGGCCAAGGCCCCGGATCGAGCGCTGGAAGTGCTCGGTCAGATTCCCCAACTGCCAGAAAAATCAGCTGTGCTCTGTGAGCGTGCGCTGCGGGAAATGGCCCGGAACAATGTCATGGATGAAGGGCTGCGGCTCTTCAAGCCCATCGGGCGGGATTTCGCGCGCCGCGGCATGGGCGAGCAGGCCAGTCGCATTCTGCGTTCGGCCTTCCAGGGCCAGGCTCTGTCTGGGGAAGCCTGGATCCAGTTGGCCGAAATCGCCCACCAGACCGGCGATCTCGCCGGTCGGATCGATGCCCTGACCCACGCCCACGCCCAGGCAGCAGCCGCCAACGATAGCTCGTTGATTCGCAGCCTGGAAGCCGAACTCCAAGGGCTTGGAGTGAAGGTTGGCGAAATCGAAGCCCAGCCCCTTCCTGCGCCTGTGGCCTACCCACCGCAGACCTCAGGCCCTGCGCTGGAGCCTTTTTTCGCCCTCGAAACCACCGAAGTGGACCCCCTGCGGCGCATGCAGATCCAGCAACTGCAGCGGGAGGCGGACAACTATCTCCGCAGTCGATTCAACGATCGTGCCCAGGATTGCTATCAAAAGATTCTGGAACTGGACCCCGCCAACCTGGAGGCCATCAACCGGATTGGTGAGATCTACCGGGCCTCCGGTGTCATGACGAAGGTGCAGCAGCATTTCGTCAAGATGGCCGAAAAGCTCTCTGCCACAGGCCATCGCGAAATGGCCCTGCAGATGCTGGACAAGGCCGAGGAACTGTTCCCCGGCTCCACCCGGCTCCACCGCCGCATGTTGGGGCTCACTGATTTGGTGGCGCCTGCGGCTCCGCCCGTTCCTGTGGCACCCGCGCCGGAGCCCATGACGCCGAGGATTGCGCTAGGGGCGGGTTCCGATAGCCTGCCTCCCACCGTGCCCACGAGCCTGGACGAACCCGCCAGTGATCTCGATGTTCTGATCGCTTTGGACTATTCGGCGGCCGGGCTGCCGGAGCCGGAGCCGGAGACGCTGGATGCCGAGGCGGGCGTGCCCACCCTGGCCTTGCCGGTGGTCCCGGAGGTGCCTGCCCTTCCGGAGATTTCTGAGATTCCTGAGGCCCCGTTGGTGGATGCCAGCGACCTGCAGTGGATGCAAGAGGAAGAACCAGCCACGAGCCTTTCCCCTGAGGTTGAAGCACCCTTGGAGGAGCTCGAACCCCTGGAACTGGAGCCGTTGCCCTTCGTCCCCAAACAGGTCGTTGCGCCGATGCCTTCCATTCCCGCCCCGGCCCCTGTCGAAACCAGCGAGGATTTGCTCTCGGTCCTTTCGGATATCGATTTCCAGCTGGATTACGGCAGCCCCGACGAAGCCAAGATCGAGGCCGAAAATGCGCTCAGCACTTGGCCCAGCCATCCGGAACTGCTGGCCCGCATCGAGCGTGCGGAGGAAGCCCTCAAGAACATCCACCGCGAAGTGCAGCCCAAGAGCCTCGCGGATGATGCGGAATTCGCCCACTCGTTCTTCGACCTCACGGATGTGCTGGGGGATTCCCTCCTGGAACCCGGCGAAGGCGAGGAAATGCACGACGCCACCAACGTGGTGGAAAAGATCCACAGCGTGGACGAACTGTTCAATGCCTTCCGCGAAGGCGTCGAACAACAGGTGAAGGTGGACGATTACGACACCCACTACAACCTGGGCATCGCCTACAAGGAAATGATGCTCATCGAGCCCGCCCTCGAAGAATTCAAGAAGGCCATGCGCGACCCCGAGCGCACCCTGGAATGCTGTTCCATGCTCTCCATCTGCGAACAAGCCCAGGGCAATCTGGATGCCGCCATGGTCTGGCTGCACCAGGGCATCGAGGCGCCCGGCTTCCCCCGAAGATTCCATCGGCCTGCGCTACGACCTGGGCGAAATCCTGGTGCTGGCGGGTCGTGCCGACGAAGCTCGCGGCCATTTCCAGGCCGTTTTCGACATGGACCCCGATTATCGGGAAGTGGCCAAGCGCCTTTAACTGAGGGTCTTGCGGCCCTGGGCACCCCAGGGCTGCAGGGTCTGCAACGCGGCTTGCACAGGTTTCCCAGGTCGTTGTAGGCGCGTCAACTCAAGGGCGTGGCCATCCCCCGCGCTGAGCCAGGCACCGGTGCGATCCCAGGCCAGGGTGCCTGCCGGGTCCGAAGTGGGGCGAATTTGTCCCACCGCGCAAATTTTCAGCGGGCCACCATCAACTTCACCCTCAACCCCAGGCCAAGGTTGCAGGGCCCGTACTTGGCGATGGAGTTCCAGCGCCGGGCGCGTGAACTCCAGGCGGGCCATGGCTCGATCCAGCTTGGGCGCAAAGGTGGCCCGACTGTCGTCCTGGGGCGCGGGCACGGCTGAGCCCGCAAGGAGAGTTGGGAGGTGGTCCGCCAGGAGGTTGGCCGCATCCTGGGCCAGGCGCTCCAGTAAGCCCTCGGCATCATCTTCAAGCCCGATGGGGCGGCGGCAGGTAGCCAGCACGGGCCCCGCATCCAGCCCTGGCGTAATGCCCATGAGGCTCACCCCGGTTTCGGCATCCCCGGCCAGGATGGCGTGGTTGACGGGGGAGGCACCGCGCCAGCGGGGTAGCAGGGAAAAGTGCAGGTTCCAGACACCCAGGGGACAGGAATCCAGCATCCAGCGCGGGAGAATATGACCATAGGCCACTACCACGGCCAGATCGATGCCCAGGGACGTCCACAGCTCGCGGGTTTCCGGCAGTTTCCAGCTTTCGGGCTGATGCACGGAAAGGTCCTGGTGCAGGGCGGCCTGCTTCACCGGGGGGGCTTCCAGATGCCGACCACGGCCCTGGGGGCGGTCTGGGTTGCAAAAGACCGCTGTGATGGGTCGCAGGCTTGCCAGCCGCTCCAACGTTGGAACGGCCACGGCGGGGGTGCCGAGGAAGGCGATCTTCACCTATTTGCCCGAACGGATCTTTTGGTACTTCCGCTGGATGATCTGGCGCTTCACGGGGCCGAAGTATTCCACGAACAGTCTGCCCCGCAGGTGATCGATCTCGTGGCAGAAGGCCCGGGCCAGGAGATCTTCGCCCTCAAGCTCGTACCAGGTGCCATCGGGGCGGCGATTCTTCACCCAGACATGCTGGGGGCGTTCCAGCACCTCGTGGACACCGGGAATCGAAAGACAGCCTTCGTTGCCCACCTGGGAGCCTTCCTCGCGCACGATTTCCGGGTTGATGAGCACAATTTTCTGGGCTGGATCCGCGCCGCAGGAGGTATCGATCACGGCCAGATTCAGGTTGATACCCACCTGGGGTGCGGCGATGCCGAGGCCTTCTTCCGCCAGGGCTGTCTCGAAGAGATCCTGCACCAGGGTCTCCAGTTCGGGCGTCCAGTCCCCAATATCGGCGCTGTTCTGCTTGAGTCGGGGGTCCCCCCAGGTGATGACGGGTCGTACGGCCATGCGTTTCTCCAACGTTCAAGTTTATTCGAGAGGGCAATCCTTTGATACGCTAAGAGGTTCGGGTCCCCGCCACTGAGCCGGGTCCCACCCGCGTTCGAACCATCTGGAGTTCTCATGCTTCGCAATTTCCGCCAAGTATTCAAGGGCAACCAAATGCCCATGACCGTTGTGATGGGCATCGTGCTGGTGGGCCTGGTGGCCTACCTGGCGCCCAGTTCCGGCAACCCCGAAGCGCCCGATAATGTGATGGCGCGGGTCTACGGGCGGGATGTGCTCAAGCGCGACACCGATCGGGTGATCAGCGAGATGGTGCGTCGCATGGGGCGCCAGCCCAACCTCGAAGCCATGCTGCCCTACCTGCAAAACCAGGCCTTGGGTGAACTGGTGGGCGAAAAGCTGCGCGCCGAATTGGCCGAGCGCCACGGCATCATAGTTACGGACCAGGAAGTGGCCAGCGCCCTGGAAGCCCAGATGAAGCAGAATCCCTACTTCGTCAATCCAGATGGCAGTTTCCGTCCAACCACCGAGATCAACCAATACCTGCTGGAAACTCAGGGCATCAGCCTGAAGATGGTGGAAGATTCCACGCGCCAGATGCTGACCATCCGCAAGCTGGTGGACCAGGAGGCCAGCAAGGTGCCGGTGGATGAAGCCTGGGTCAATCTGGAAAACCGCATCCGCAACGAAAAGCTCAACCTGGAATCCTTCACGGTAACGCCCGATATGGCCGCGGTGGCCGATCCCGGCGACGCCAAGCTGGCCGAAATGCTCAAGGCTGGTGGCGCACGGTTCCAGGTGCCTGCCCGGCGGGTGATTCAGTTTGTGGCCTTGGATCCGAGCTTCTTCGGCAGCAGCTTGGCCGTGGATGATGCCGCCTTGCAGGCCGCCTACGAATCCAAGAAAGCCCAGTACACGGAAATGAAAGTCAGCCACATCCTGTTCAAGGCCAAGACCGATTCAGAATTTGCCGCGGCGCGCAAAAAGGCCGAAGACCTACGCCCCAAGCTGCTGGCGGGGAAAGATTTTGGCAAGGCTGCCGAAGAACTCAGCGAGGACCCCCCGGCCAAGCAGAACAAGGGCTTCTACGACTGGTTCAAATCCGGCTCCATGGTCAAGCCCTTCGAGGATGGCGCTGCTGCCCTGAAGATCGGCGAGATCAGCCAGCCCGTGCGCACCCAATTCGGGGTGCACCTCATTCGCCTGGAAGGCAAGCGCACCAAGGGCTTCGCCGAAGTGAAGGAAGAACTTCGCGCCCAGCTCACCGAGGATCGCTTTGCCTCCAAGGCCAAGGAACGCCTCGAACAACTCCGTAAGCGCGCCGGTGACCGGGGCGATCTGGCCGCTGCCGCCCGCAACCTGGGCATGAAGGTGCAGACCAGCCAACCCTTCCTCAACGAAGGTACCGCAGCCATCGCGGGCCTCGCAGATGCGAGCTACATCGCCAACGAAGCCTTCCGCATGAAGGTGGGTCAGGTTTCCAAACTCCAACAGTCGGGGGGCAGCTACGTGGTGTTCCGGGTGCAGGAAGAACGGCCCATCGCCGTGCCGCCCCTGGCCGAAATTCGGGATCGCGTCCTGGCCGCCTGGAAGCTGGAGGAGGCCCGCAAGGCCGCCATGGCCAAGGTGCAGGCTGCACTGCAGTCAGGCGATCTGAAGGCCCTGGGCGAGCCCAAGGCCCAGGAAAACATCACCATCACCGCCCTGGCGGAACTGGGCCAGCATCCTGGTATTCGCAGGGCGCTGCTCGATACGCCCGAAGGCAAGTTCACGCCGATCCTCTGGAATGGCGAGGGGCAGCTCTGGGTGGCTCGAATCAAGGCCCGCACCGCCCCGGAGCCCCTCAATTTTGAAAAACGGCAGACCCTGGTCCGGGAAATCCAGCGCGGCGCCAGTGAGAAGCTGCTGCTCTCCGAACTTCAGGATCTGGAAGCCAAGGGCCGTCTGCGCCCCGGCTTCAGTTCCCTTTGGGGTCGCTACAGCGGCATCTGGATCAACACCGCCGTCCGGGTGGTCCGCGAGGAACTGCAAGAGGGTGGCGAGTAGGTTTGATTGGTTTCCACCAACAAAATGGCCGCGCATTGCGGCCATTTTTATAGGGAGCGTTTCAAAGCTGGAGGGTGCGATCGCACAAACGGGTCGCTGCCTTGGGATTGTGGGTGACCATGAGCAGGGCGAGGCCTTCGGCTTTCAATTCGAGGAGCAGTTCCAGCAAATGGCTGGCCAGGGTGGGGTCCAAGGCGGAGAGGGGTTCATCCAGGGCCACGATTTTGGGGTGCAGCATCAGGGCCCGGGCCAGGGACAGGCGCTGGGCCAACCCTCCGGACCACTGGGCGGGGCGCTGCGCCAGACAAGCTTCGGGAAACTTCACCCGGGCGGCCATGGCCCTGACGGCTTCCTTTCGGGTTGCGCCATCGCCTTGCTGATGGATGACCAAAGGCTCTTCCAGGATTTCCCAGCCGGTCCGATGGGGAGGCAGCGAAGCCAGGGGATCCTGGAACATTGCCTGAATGAGGTTCCGACGGGGCCGACGCTGGGCTTCCGTGAGTACGGACCAGGGTTCCCCCTGGAGTCTCACTTCGCCCTCGTTGGGTTCCAGAAGACCCAAAATGGTCCAGAGCAGGGTGGTTTTGCCTGCGCCGCTGGGTCCGGTGATGGCCAGAGCTTCGCCTCCAGCTAATTCGAAGGAGAGATTGCGAAAAACCCAGCGATCCTTCCGCTGAACGCCAAGCTCATGAACCTGAAGCAGGCTCACCGAATGACATCGCACCCAAGGTAGGGCTGGAGGGCCTTGGGCACCTTGATGCTGCCATCGGGCTGCTGGTAGTTCTCCAGGATGGCCACCCAGGTGCGGCCCACGGCCAAGCCGCTGCCGTTGAGGGTGTGCACCAGCTGGGCCTTGGCCTTGGCTTCCGTGCCCTTGAACCGGATGCTGCCACGCCGGGCCTGGAAATCGCCAAACCAGGAACATGAACTGATTTCACGGTAGGTGTTCTGGCTGGGCAGCCACACTTCCAGATCGTAGGTCTTGCGGCTGCTGAAGCCCATGTCCCCCGTGCACAGCAGCACCCGGCGGTAGGGCAATTCAAGAGCCTCGAGGATAGCTTCAGCGCATTCGGTGAGGTGCTCCAGTTCCGCTTCGGCCTGCTCGGGCGCGGCGAAGGCCACCAGTTCCACCTTGTGGAATTGATGCTGACGGATGACGCCCTTCGTATCCTTGCCGTAGCTGCCCGCTTCGCTGCGGAAGCAAGGGGTGAAGGCGCAGTGCCGCAGGGGCAGTTGATCGGCGGGAAGGACTTCGTCCCGGTAGAGATTGGTGACGGGCACCTCGGCGGTGGGAATGAGGTAGAGCGCATCCTCGCCCCGGTGGGTCTTGAAGAGATCCGCTTCAAATTTGGGCAGCTGGCCCGTGGCATACATGCTTTCGGGCAGTACCAGGTAAGGCGGCAACACTTCGCCCCAGCCTGCCGCGGTCTGGCGATCCAGCATGAAGGAGATGAGCGAACGTTCCAGCTTGGCACCCAGGCCCTTCAGCACGGCAAAGCGCCCCCCGCTGATCTTGGCGGCGCGATCCAGATCCAGAATGCCCAGGCGGGTGCCCAGCTCCACGTGATCCAGTGGGTTTTCAATGGGTGTGGGCTGGCCCCAGCGCTTGGTTTCCAGATTGGCGTGTTCATCCTTGCCCACGGGCACGCAGGTGTGGGGCACATTGGGGATGGTGGCGAGGAAAGCTCGGAAGGCGCTCTCGGCCTCACGCTCGGCGGCTTCCAGGGCGGCGAGTTTTTGGCCCACCTCGCGCTGGGCCACGATGAGATGCTCCGCATCCTTTTTCTCGCGCTTCAGCTTGGCCACTTCCTCCGACACCCGATTGCGCTCGGCCTTGAGGACTTCCGCCTCCTGGATCACCTGCCGACGCTCGGATTCCAGCTTCAGGTAAGTCTCGCGATCAAAGGCATAGCCCCGACCGGCAAGGCCCTGAACAACGGCATCGAGATCTTGGCGAAGCAACGCAGGGTCGAGCATGGGAACCTCGGAAACCTTCAGTTTACGGTGCCTTGGGGTACTTAGACAGGTTCCCCCGCCCAGGAAATTCCAAAGGCTTGGCGCACCTCGGCCATCCCACCGCCTGTACCCAGCACCAGCCCCAACTTGGCAATGGCGGCCCAGCGCGTATGGAGGCCGCCTGCGATGGCGCCTTGCTCGGCTGCCAGCGCACCCAATTCGTAAGTTTCCAGATCGACCCCGCCCCAGGGACATTGGCTGGTGATCACCACCGGAATTTCCTGTTCCCGGCAATGGTGAAACAAGCCTTGGAGATCGGCCCGGCCCATGGGCAGGTTGCCCGCGCCGTAGGCATGCACCACCACACCCCGGGTGCTTTCCACGGGCATGGGCCAGGGCATGCCAGGGAAGGGCGCATACACGGCCAGATTGGCTTCAAAAGCACCGCCGATGCCACTGGGCACGCGCCGTTCAAACTGTCCGGCATGGGGATGCACATGCACGTGGAGTCCCAGTTCGGCCAGCGGCGGCAGGTTGGGCGTATCAAACGCTTCGTAGCGATGCACGCTCAGCTTGTCCGTGGCCACGCCCCGGTACCAGTGATCGCCAAAGCAGATGCCGATCTCCGCCACGCCCTTGGTGGCCAGGGTCACCGCATCCACCAGATTGCTGCGCGCATCGCTGCGCACATAGGCCAGGGGCCGCTGCGAGCCAGTGATTACCACCGGCTTGCCAAGATCCGCCAGCAGAAACCCCAGCATGGAAGCCGTGAAGGCCATGGTGTCCGTGCCGTGCACCAGCACCACTCCATCGCAGCCCTGGGATTCGGTTCGGATCAGCTCCGCAAGCCGCAGAATATCGCCAGGCTCGTTGGTGGAAGAATCCTGGTTGAAGGCCACCACCAGCTTCAGATCCGCCAACTGCCGCAGCTCCGGCACCTGCTCCAGGATCAGATCTAGCGAAGGGCCAGGAGCTAGCGAAAAAGGCTCGCCCGAGGGTGTCATGCCCAGCGTGCCGCCGGTGTGGATGAGTGCAAGCCTATTCGACATAAGAAAAGAATAACGGTTTCACCTTGATAGAGTGCAACCTCGGAATTTCCAAAGAACCATAGTTGAATATCAACGGCGAAAGGCGATCTGCATCATGGAAATTAATTTGAAAATGGCGCATACATCCGAACATTTTTTCGGGTGGTCTCCACCTGGATTTTCGTTGGTTGTGATACCCCAGAGGGAAGCGCAACTTCCAGCTCATATCGAGTGGCCCAAAGTGGTAGCAATTGCGATAAGCGAGCTACTAGGTCTGTATCAAAGCGGTATTGATAGCCACCTGTAGCAACAGCAGCTTCGGCAAAAGCGCCGAAATAATTGGCACCACCCCCGCCAACACTGTGCATTGTTAGCCCAAGTTGAGTTAATTTATTACTTAAGGATATGCGAGCCAGAGTTACATCTCGAATCATCATTTCGGTTTGAAGCTTGCTGTTAAGAACATCTCTTCCTGCCATCACCTCGTTTACACCTTTTTTGGTATAGCCACCGCTGGACATTTGAGTCACTTTGCGCGCCCAGGCGGGGTTCGCCAGATCATCGATTTCATTTCTGCTAAATACCAGAATGTGTTTTTCTCCCGGGCTCCTTGCAAGGGCTTCGCTAAATCGTTCCATGGACTCCAGTGTGGTTGCGATGGTTTTGGCATAGCCTCCGAGGCTCTCAATAGAGTAGGAATCTACGATGCTGCTCCATTTGGAAGTGACATCATCTGTACTTCGTTCCATTTTCCGCCCTGCAATTTTTGCCAGAAATTGTTGAATTGGCTCAATGCCTTCCTCCTTTTCTCCGGTAGGTGGTGCGGGCAAAGAAAAGGCGGGCTCGGGGTTGCCAGCAAGGCGGGCAGGTAGTTCCTCCAGAACACGAACGAGGGCTTTTTCCCAAAGGACGGGTCGAGTCGTAAAGCCTGGTGTAAAACATTCCAAGCCTTTTTCCGTCCTCACAACCACCAAAACCGAATCAGTGGCCGGAAGGGTCACCATAAAGGTGGCCACGGATTGCACGGCCAATTGGCGCATCTCTGGGTCCCTTACAGGCATAAAAACAAAAACCCAATTTTGCCCTTCTTTTCCTAGGTCCTTAGGTAAGCGTTGGGAAATAACATTTGCGTTCTTTCCGCCAAGTTTAATTTTCCAGTCACCAGGGGAAAAATCCTCAATGACACCCCTGTCCCCGAGTGGGAGGGCCTTGATCCGCAGGTTTGTTTGACCTTCGGCAGATGATGTTCCAAGGCACAGAAACAAGGCTAGAGGGTAGGCAGAGAGTTGTTGAAAGAACATACATCTATCCTTTGATGAGTATTTTTTAGATTGTATCAGCCTTAGAGGAAGGGTTCTGTGGTGGGAAATTAATGGGCTTTCAAGCCTCAGTCTAACCCGGGTCTGGGAGTCTCGCGGATGTAGGCATGATCCTGACTTAAGCGCCTCGGCATCTTGAGGCGCTTTCATTGCCCTTGGAGCGATTCACGGAGGCCACCGCCATTACGCACGGGCCACGGAACAGGCCTCCGGCTCGCGTTGAAGTGTCGGCCGTGGTTGCTGTGGAGTTTGCCTTCGGTGGGGTTCTTTAGGCCGCGATGAGGGCGGCGGCCCAGGCTGGTCGGATGTGCTGGGGGCCGAGGCGGAACCACTGGCTGCGCCCATGATCGTGAATGGTATTGGTGAGCTTCAAGGCAAAGGCGCGGAACCGCACCATGCTTGGCTTTACGCGGCCCATGGCGAAGATGGTGGCGAGCACGGACCAGTTGCCTTCACCCTTGATTGGCTTGAGGCTGGGTTGCGGCTTAAACTTTTGCCCGCCGTCCACCTTGGCGCGAAGATCCACCTGGAAATTGTGGGCAAGCGCCAGAAGCTTGGCCCAGATCGCGTTTTTGCCTATCTCTCCATGTATCGCACACGATGCGTGTTCCTGCTCGCCAAGGCTCGCAGACTTGGAGCCTCTGTGGCGGAAGGTTGGCCCGGAGGGGGCCACGAATTCGTTAAAACGCCGCTCCGCCTCACCACGATTGAGGTAGTGCTTGACGACGTTCGCCGGCGCGTCGTTCAGGTTGGTCACGAAGCGGAAGGATTTGGCGAACAGGGCCGCCGCGCCATCCTTCGTCTTGGGTAGGTGGCTGGATGACCGCGCAGAATTACTTGGCGGTGCCGAATCTCTCTGGATGGCAGCCATCTTCCGATCAATCCGACCCGATCGATCTCGCCCCGCAAATAGGCGTGCCAGTAGTGGAAGGCACGATCGCTGGCCAGCTTCAGCATCGCGCCCTGGGTGGCCGTCTCGCCGTTGCCTTCGAGCATGGTCAGGAAGGGGCGGCGGAGATGAGCATGGCAGAGCTGGCTCTGGGCGTTGGGCAAATGCTCGTAGGGTTTCCAGCGATTGCGGTGCAGGATGCTCCCAGCAGATCCTTGGCCTGTTCGTCACCCCGGCCGGGCAGCAGGCGGAACACTTCCGTAAGGTCCGAGGTCGCGGCCCAGAGCCACATGCGAATTTCCCCCACAGCGACCGAAGCCGGTTTCGTCCGCATGCACCGAATCCGCCGCCTTTACCTGCGCGTGCAGATCCGCATGGGTCGAAGCCATGGCCTCGCTGGCCGCCAGACAGCAGGCCTGCACCGAACCCAAGCTCAGATTCACGCCCACCATCAGCCGCATTAGCGCCTGCACCTCCCGACGGCTCAGCCGGAATCGGCCTGACAGCAAGGCTGTTGTCGCCTGAATGCGTGGGCCAAGAGCACCCCTCGGCTACCCCGACGGCAGCTTCCCCTGCGTGAAGCCACACACTTTGGGCGCCGGTTCTTCCACAGCCGGAACTCCCGCAGGAAGGCCTTGAACTCGGGCGTCTCCACCATCTGGCGGAGGTCCGCATCCATGCGCGGTGCCTTCTCCATCGGCGTGCCACAGTTGGCGCAGGTCTCGGGATCCTGATCCACGCCCTCGTCTACTTTCTCCGGCGGAACGACCTCACGCGTAGCCCCCGTGTGTCCAGGCTACCCGCCAGGCATCCATCCCGCAGGCGCCTCTGGCACCTTCCGGCTTCCCATATCGGAACTCGGTGACTTCGAACTATTCCGTGAATTCTTACAAAGGTGCTCTCGCAACTTCTGGTTCTCAGCTTCCAGCGCCCCGATTCGGGCCAACGTCTTCGCTAGGACTGCTTTCAGTTCGCTCAGTTCATCCACACCCTGAACATGCAGTGGTACGATTCAAAGTTGAAGCGAAACTTAGACGAAATTCGCCAGGTGGCCTGAACGATTACAAAGAAGGTTCGTGTCCACGCCTCTATTGGATCAAGAACCGACCTCGCCTTTAGGCATTACCCACACGAAACAGCGAGGAGGAAAAAAAAGAAACGCCTGGTTTCCCAGGCGCTTCTTTTTTGTTCAAAATAAAAATTTAGAACCGGAATCCGGTAGAAATCGCATAGGAGCGAGAAGCACCATATTGAAGGCTTCCAGTGACCTTGCCGTTATTCGAATCCGGGACCCAGGGGCTGTTCAAGCCACCAGTGGGAGTTCCTGCAACGCCAGTAGCAGAGGCGTAGCCAGTTCCCCAGGAGTAATTTTGCTGGTGATTAAACACGTTCTGAATGACCAGTTTGACAAAGCCGGAGACGGGTTTGTCATACGCCTTGAAGAGGGGGAAGTCGTGGGTGATGGCCAAATCCACGTAGGTCAAGCCCTGGAAGGTGCCTGCTCCGCCACGCTCTCCCAAATACTGAGTGCTGGAACTGCCAAATTGAGCAGAAAGGAGGGGATTGATTCGGGCTCGGCTAATTGTTCGCGCCTGACTATAGCGTGCACCCGCATCAAAGCGATAAATAACACCCCAAGTTGTTTTTCCAAAGGAGTTGTTGCTGACGTAGCTGGCATTGGCCCGAACACGAATAGGCACGTGACCTGCCAAGTATCCATATGGAGCGCCCACTACATTTGAGTCATACATTGCAACGCCATCCTGCGTAGTGAATGACTTCAGGCCTTCACCACGACTGGGAGTGCTGGTCCCTTCGCCCTCATAATTGCCTTTCAGCTCGCTCCAAGTGACGTTGCCACCAACACTCCAAGGGCCCTTGCCCAAGGTGCCTTCAAGCTCTAGGCCCTTGTATTTACGTTCGGCAACATCGCTATTCTCCCAAACCTTAACGTAAGCGGTATTGCCGTCAGGCAGAGTGACAGAGCCATCAGCGCCACGGCGATAGTCAAGGAGGTCATTCCAGTTTTTGTAAACGCCAGTGACCTTCACGGAACCATTGCCAATAGCAGGGAAGTTGAAAGAATATTGGAAGCTTCCCTGAATTTCGGTTACCGAAGGAGCCTTAAGGTCAGGAGACAATCGGACGTTCACGACGGGGTTGTCGTAGAAGGAGATGAAGCTCAGGTCGTAGTTAGTCGCTAGATTCGCCAAATTGGTGATTTCTGCGAAAGTCCGCGGATTTGTGACGTTGTTGTATGAATCGAGGCCAATCCAAGGGTGATCGATCTCGGTGGGGTTGCCCTGACCAGTGACTGAATTCAGAACGCCCGTAGCGGCTTTGGCGTTGTATTTGCAATAAGAAGCGCCAAACACGTATTTGGCATCAGCCATCATGTCGTATTTAACCCCCAAGCGGGGGGAGAATCCAGTCGCAGACGCAGTGGTGCCGCCGCTCTCGTTCTTGGAAGAGAACTTATCGAAGCGAAGACCAATGTTGAAGGTTAGGTTTCGATTCAGCGTCCATTTATCGTTGACAAAAAGGGCAGTGCTAATGTTCTGGGCTTCGCCCTCTGTGCTGGTGTAAGTCCACACATCCTGGGGAATAGCGTAGCGGGTTGCCAGATTGATGGCCACGACACCAAAAATGTATCCCGTAGCAGTCTGTTCGTTTCGAGCCTTGGAGGTGCCCTTGTAATAATCGACGCCAGCGTCGAATTGGTGGGTCCCCAGGGCATCCAAGAAATAACTGAATTTGGCGTTAAAGGTCTCGTTGTTGCGGTTATCGCCGCCGTCTGTGCTGTTAAAAATACCATTGTTTCGGTACAGGCCATCATCGTAGCTATAGATGGGGCTGCCGCCCGCTGGATCCGCACCGGCAGAGAGAAGCTGTTTCTTTCGTCCCATTTTGACTTCAGAAGTCAGAGAATCGGACCAAATGGCGCGCCACTGCAAATTCATGAATTCAGAGGTTGACACCTGGGGGACGAGTGCCCTTATTTCGCCAGCGCTGTAATTGCGGTTTTGGTCCACAATTTTTGAATTATTGAAGGATCCAACTAGGGTGTGATTCTGATTGATGGCATAGGTTAACTTAGCATTTCGGCGAATTTCTTTGCGGCCGGTATCGTAATTGGCGTTGTAACCCCCATTAGCCGCAGATGCGTTACCCGTGTGGTAAGGCACCATCGCGCCACCGACACCGGTAGGCGTCTGATAGTTGTAGGGAACGAGAGGGACTTCATCTGGATCTCGAACCATATTGTACCAGTCGACATCAGGAATATTGCCGCCGATGGTTCCAACTCCATTTTGATCTGTCTGGAAAAAGCTGGCGGAGAACCAGAGTTTATCTTTAATGATGAACCCACTCAGGCTGAATGTTTTTTCTTCGCTGAGTTTGTTGCTCAATGAACCAAGTGCTTGAAATGGCGTGTAGGTATTCCACTGGGGGTTATTGAGCTCCCACCGAACTTGGCCCGCAAACTGGTTGCCGCCGGACTTGGTGATGGCGTTAAGCACGCCGCCGTCCACGTCTCCGTATTCAGCAGAGATGGCACCGGTGATGACCTGGATCTCTTCGATGGAGTCATCGATGAGACGGACGCCACGGTTGTTGTAGGCGTTATCAGAGATGTTTTGGCCATCCAGCAAGTACAGGTTGCCGCTGGTCATGGCGCCGCGGATCTGAGGACGGCCACCCACGCCGGATGTTACGCCAGGGGTGAGGAGGGCGACGGTTTCGAGGGTGCGATTAGCGGTGGGCAGAGCATCGACCTTGTCAAGGGCGTAGTTGGTAGCCGTCTTGGTATCCGTTTTGTCGATTTCACCAGCTGAGGCGACCACTTCCACCACCGTGCCGCCCACGGGCATCATTTGATAGCGGGGTTCGAAGGTCTGGCCAATACCGATGGTGTTAGTGGCCTTGACCTGCTGCATGCCGTCCTTGGTCAGGATGATGGTGTAAGTGCCGGGAGGCAATAGGCGCGCCTGAAAGCGACCCTTGGCATCTGAAGTCACCACCCGAGTGCCCTGAAGGGAGGGCGAGGTGAGGCGAACCATGACGCCAGCAACGGGAGCTCCATCCTTGCCAATTACTTCGCCCGAAACGTTGGCAACCTGAGTGCCCTGAGCCACGAGGGCCGAGGCTCCCATCACTAGAAGGGCCGCGAGACGGCCACTGCCAAACATACTTCGACGCATGTGAATCCTCCAAAAGGCTGGGGGAACGCCCCCATGGGTTCTCAAACCTGGTTGGTTGAGGCTGCCGAAGTTGTAACACGGGCTGGCAGCTTGATCCAACTTTTTTTAATATTTTTGAAACTTTTTGATCAATCGGTGCATCGGCTCGAATTTTGCCTTCAATCCGAAATCACCACTCGCATCTCATCGCTCCCCGCATCCGAGGTGCATCCTATTAATAGGGCGCAGTGGCCGGGCTGGCTGGGGGGAACCTCTACGTTACCCTGAAACGTTCCCGCGGCGTTGGTTTTTCCGGAGAGCAGGAGGGTGGCTTTTTTGAGGCTGGAGACGAGGCGGATGGTGACATCGGCTCCGGGGACGGGGTTTTGGCTGACGCAGAGCCGAACCCTCAGGTTGAGGGGGAATACGGTGCCGAAGGTGGGCTTCATGACTTCTTCCACCACCAGTTCCAGGGTGTCCACGTCCCCTTCCTGTTGAAGGTATTCGAGGATGGCCTGATCCAGGGGCCGGTCGCTGAAGACCTGCTGCTCGGCCAGTTCGCCCTCGGGCGGGGTGGAATCGTACTTGCCGTTCTTGATATCGCGGATGACGGTCTTGTGCTGCTCGTCCATCCGGGTCTGGATCACGGCATCGGGAACGAGGCCGGTGGTGAGCAGATCCTCATAGGAGGAGCGATAGCTATCGAGGATTTCTCCGCCCACATAGATGAGGGTTTCGATCTTGGGGTTGGCCAGGCCTTTGTCCTCGGTCTGGACATGGAAGATCCGGTTGCCATGGCGGACATCCGTGTTGTAGCCGGTGATCATTCGTGGGTTCCGATCTTCCGAAGCGATGACAGCATTGACATCAATGACGGTTGAGGCGCTCGGCCAGTTCGGGCATCACTTCCCAGGCGATTTCGCGCAGTGCCTGGTCGCTCAGCTTGGCCACGATCGCTTTGGTGAGCTGATCCATGAGGTGTGGATTGCCCAGAAGGGCCTGCAGAAGAGCCTCAGGTTCCTGGGTATGGGCGGGGGCAGGGGCAGCCATCTCAGGAATGGGCGCAGGCTCCGGCTCCACAGGCTGGATGAGATTCACGTCGGGTTCAGCAGGGGCTTCTGTCGTGGCCTGAACGACCCCTTCGGCTGGCTCCTCGACTTGGGCTTCCGCATGGGCTTCGGAATGATCCGCTACGAAAGCCGGGGTGACGGGCATGGTGCCTGGCATCCACTGGGATTCCTGGGACCAGTCGATGACAGCCACATCTCCAGGGCTGGACACCTCACCCAGATCAGAAAGGAAGTCTGGATCTGCCTGTAACGATGGTTCCTGGGGCATAGCCGGGGGCGGCAGTTCGAGGGCCTCGTCAGACAGGGAATCCAGGCCGTCAAAGCTCGCGGAATCGAAGCTGGAGGCATCGAAGGTGGGTTCCGTCTCTGGGCCAAGATCGGGGAGTTCCTGCGGTGTGGTGTCTGCTTCCTCCAGTTCAGCGGGTGCTTCCACGAACAGATCGAAAGCGGAGGGCATCGGTTCAGGTTCTGGTGCTGGGAGAGGTTCGACTACGTCCTCAACGATGGGCTCAGGCATGGGCGCGACAGGGGGCTCCACAACGGCTGGCAGAACCATGGCGGGAACATTCGAAGTGAGGTTGCGCAGGCTATCGAGGTCGAATTCCTCCAGATCCAGGTGTTCCTCGGGGGGGATCTCGCTGAAGGGTGAAAGATCCTCGGTGCGCGTCCCTGCGACCAGGGCGGGCTCGGGCCAGAGATCGGATTCTTCGAGAACAAGGATATCGGCGAGGTTATCCGCCGGAACATCGACCACTTCCTCGGCGGCGGGAGTGGTTCCCAGATCGGAGAGTTTCACCGCCGGCATGGTGGAAAAGGGAGAGGGGTCTTCGGTGGGTGGTTCCGGAATCGCCACGGGCATCAGCAGGAGCGCGTGCACGCGGGAACCCAGATCGCGGAGCTCCACGGGTTTTTTCAGGAAACCCTGAATGGAAGGGTGGTCGATCTGAGTTGGGTCCACCGTGTCCAGCACGCCCGCCATCATGGCGATGGGCATGGAGGCCGTGGCGGGGTGAAGGCGCAGCTCTTTCAACAGACCCCAACCGTCCATGAGAGGCATGGAGGTATCCACCAGGGCCACGTCGAAATGTTCGCCTGCGGCCACGCGATTCAGCGCGTCCTTGGCGCTTTCCACGCACACGAGTTCGATATCCGTGGGCGCGAGAAGGGATTCCGCGATCTTGTGGATGCTCGGATTGTCGTCCACGAGGAGAAGACGGGGCATAGGAACCTCGGGAAACCGGGGGTGAGAGTACTGGGCCTAAGCTAGCAGAAAAAGGAGGGATCGCGCACGGAAATGCGGAACTTACCTTGATTTCAAGAGCGTTCGAATTTTCCGGAGCCGCTCCGAAGGGTGCAACCGCACGAGCAGAACCCGGTCCCCAACCCACACCCAGGCCACTTCCGAGGCTTCCCGCAGGGCGATCTCAGGGCCATCGTGCAGCCAGCCCCGTACCGAGACGCGCAGGTTCGAGGCGGCCCGCCATTCCGAGCGGTAGGCCGTGAGCAGGCCTTGGCGTTGCTGTTCCTTGGGGAACCCCTCCATGCCTTTGCCCCACCGGCTATCCCAGGCGGTCACGGCGCCATCATCCCCCTTCCAGGCCCAGGCGGCGTCCATTTCGGGCCAGGGCGGGTCTTCTTCGCGGAGGTCCTTCCAGTCAATGTCCGTCAGGGAGGAAAGTGACCGTTCCAGGCCCTGCTTACTGGAAACCACCCGCCCCATGCGCAAGGGGGGATGCGCCTCCAGGGCGCCCACCCCGGCACCCAGGCGACGCCAGACGGTGCCCTCCAGCCCCCACAGGGCCCAGGTTTCCCCATTGCTTACCCACAGTCGGTCCCGGGTGGGAAACCAGAGGCGAGCATTGGGGCCGAGTTGCGTGAATAACCGTGGTCCGGGGAAATCCTGGCCATCGTCCCAAAGCTGCTCGGCCCGGGTCGGGGTGCCCTTGGGCGGAGCGGGTAGGCCGGGTTCATCCCAGGCGGCCAGGGTTTGGGGCAGGGCATCACCTTCCAGGGGCAGTGAGGTAAGCAACCAACCGGATTCTCCCCCAGGGGCCTGCAGGCCAAAGAGGGCAGCCTTCCCATCCCAGCTGAACCGGCTCCAGGGACCACTATCCGAGGACCACAGCACGCGCCCTTCTGGAACTTCCATCAGGCGTGTTTCAAACCGATCCTTGCCAAGGGAAAGCGTGACCAACAGCCGATTGCCCCTAAGGGGATCCAGCCGAGCCGAACAGATGGGTGCGTCAAACCGATAGCGCCGCCATTCCAGGCCCCGCCACATCAGGATCTCGCTTTGGCCCCTTGGTCCGTTCATGGCAAAACCCTGATCGCCCAGAAAAGGGGAGGCGGGTTCCCAGGGCGTTTCGAAGCCCCCAGCGTAGGGCCAGGGCTTGGCCTGGTCAGGGTCGCGGGTGCCCTGGAAACGGGGGGCCCAGCCATCCAGCAAGCGGTACTCGGCCAGGGTTTCAAAACTCTCCAGACTCAAGGCCGCCGGGGCTTCCGTGATGGCCACACCGCCCTTGTCGCGGGAACGGGGCGCCTGCACCACGGCCAGCAGGACAAGCATGGCCGCGATGAAGAGGGTGGCGATGAGGTAGCGTTTCGGGATCACGTCATTGGGCTCGTTCCGTTTCATGATGAAGTGAATCGAGGAAACTGCGCCATGGAACATCACACTCGTATCGAAACCGAGGTCAAGCTGAAGGTGCCGAGCCTCGACGGGCTGCAGGCCCGACTCGAAGCCATGGGCTTTGTCCTGCGCATCCCGCCCCTGCCGGAAAGTAGCGTGCTCTGGGATCGGGGGCAGGAACTCTTGATCCAAGGCAGCGCGTTGCGTTTGCGGCGTTTTGCGGGAAAGGCCTGGCTCACCTGGAAGGGACCCAAGATTCCCGATGCCACGCTGAAGATTCGGCCCGAGCAGGAAACGGAAATCGCAGATGCGGATGCCATGGAACGGATTCTGCAAGCGCTCGGCTACACACCCGTGGTGCGCATGGTGAAGACCCGTGCGGTCCTGAGGCGAGCGGATCTGGAGGCCTGCCTCGATGAAACACCCTTTGGTTGCTATCTGGAATTGGAAGGCGATGCGGCTGTGATTCACGAAGCCATGGCAACCTTGGGCATCGGCCCGGAGGTCGCGGAACCGCGCAGCTATCCCACGCTGTACCGGGAACACGGGCTGGCGTAACCCGTTCGTCACCAAAAGGCTGCCACAGGTTTTCTTCGCCTCCATGGCCGTGTCACGGGGCCTCAGCATTCTGGGTGCCGTAGGAGGTGCCCCGTGGCTCCCATCCAGCTTGATGCCACCACTGAGACCAGCCGCTTCACGGTGCGTTCGGTCCTATCGTCCGATTTCGAGGCCCTGCGCGGGCTGGAGGCCAAGCTCTGGCAGGACGATGAGGCTGGTGAACTCTGCCCACATTATTTGCGGCTTTGCACCGAGATGTATTCGGACTGGTGTTTCCTCGCCTTGGATGGCGACCAGGCCGTGGGCTATGTGCTGAACTTCCCCAATGGCAAGGTCAATTATTGCGCCACGCTTGCGGTGCTGCCCGAGTACCAGAAGACCCGCGTGAACTACCTGCTCCTGCGGGCCATGGTGAAAAAACTGCTGACCGAAGACATGGAAGAATGCCGCTTCCTGGTGGAGCCCGATAACCACGATGCCCGCAGCGTCCATCAGACCCTAGGCGCCCGGGTGGTTTCCGAGGTTCAGGACTATTACCGCAAGGGTGACCTGCGCTTGTGGTCCGTGATCGACAAGGGCGATCTGGAAAAGTTGCGGGCCCGCTATACGCGGCTGCGGCTGGTCTCTTGAGCCAGGGCAAGCTCCAGCCTGCCCTCCGTCTTTCGGCGGCCCTGGGTGGAACCCTTTGGACCATGGGGCGGCTCTCGCTGACGCGACGCCCTGAGGCGCTGCTCTCACCCTGGTGCCGGCGGCTGCTGAAGCACCTGCGGGTGGACGTGCGCGTGGAGGGACCGCTGCCCTCCAGCGGCCAACTGTGGGTGGCCAATCACCTCAGCTGGCTGGATCCCATCGTGCTGATGTCCCTGCGTCCCAGCGGCATCCTGGCCAAGCGCGAAGTGGCGGATTATCCGGTGATCGGTCGCGGTGCCCAGCGCGCAGGGGTGCGCTTCGTGCGTCGTGAGGACGCTTCCAGCCGCACCTCCGCACTGCTGGAATTGGGAGAAGAACTGGCCGCGGGTCGGGAGTTCCTGATTTTCCCGGAGGGCACGACCACCCGGGGCGAAGGGCTGGCGCGGCTCTATGAAGGTGGCTTGCGGCTGGCCTACCGCATGCAGGTTCCGGTGCTGCCCCTGAATCTCTCCAGCGAGCACGCCCACTATCCGTGGGTGGGTGACGACGAATTGCTATCCCATTTGGGCGGGCTCTGCGCACGGCCTTCCACCGTCGTGCGGGTGCGTCCTGGCACCGTGATTCACCCCCGGGAATTTGCCTCCGAGGCCGCCTGGGTGGCGCGGATTCGAGAAGGCATCCATCCCCGTCTCATCGAGGAATGTGCATGAACCCTGCCGAAGCCCTGCTCGATCATCTCCGTTCGGGCCTAACGCCCTTTCTCGGCCTGCCCCACGGCACGGAACCCAGCCCCGTGGCTGGCGTGGTGCTGGGCGTACCGTACGATGGCGGCGTGCTCAATCGCCCGGGTGCCCGGATGGGCCCCTGGGCCATCCGCACGGCCTCGCTGGGGCTGGGGCGGTTGCCGATGCCTTTGCGCCTGCAGGGGCCAGAGGAGGAACAGCGAAGCTACGCCGCCCAGGGTTGGGTGGATGGCGGCAATATACCCACGCGCCCCTTTGATATGCGGGAAGCCCTGGGCACAGTGGAAAGCGTGTGCAGCGCCTGGGTGGTTCAGGGTGCGCGCACCCTGTTGCTGGGCGGGGATCATCTGATGACTTTGGGAGCCCTGCGGGCCCATGCCAAGCAGCATGGTCCGCTGGGGTTGCTGCATTTCGACGCCCATCCCGATGCGGGCTATGGGGAAGTTTGGGGCACGCCATTCCACCACGGCACCTGGGTGAGGCAAGCGATCACCGAAGGGTTGGTGGACCCCACCCGCACCGTTCAGGTCGGCCTGCGGGCACCTCGGTTTGAAGATGGCGAATTGGCGTTCCTGCGCAAGGCGGGTGTTCATATGTGGACCCCCTGGGATCTCAAGGACCCGCGCCTATCTAGTCAGCTTCACGGCGACCTTGCCCGCGTTGGACAGGGCCCTGCCTATGTGAGCGTGGACCTGGATGTGTTGGATCCAGCCTTCTGCCCCGCGGTGGCCGAACCGGTGCCAGGCGGGCTCTCGGTGATGGAATTGATTTCGTGGCTGCACCATGTGCAGCGTTGGGCCCAGCCTTTTGTGGGTGCCGATGTCATGGAACTGGCGCCTGTGCTTGCCGGCACGGATGATTCCGTGCGGGTGGCTGCCCATGTGGCCTTGCAACTTCTTGCATGATCGTTTGGGAATCGTCGCAAGCCCTTCACACCTGGCACCGACACTGGGTTTGAGGTGAAACCATGGTGATCGGCAACTGGCTGGCCCTGCTGCAACGGCAATCCCCGACCCAGCAACCCATCGGCTGGGATGAAGTGGTGGTGGGTTACGATTTCGGATTTCTGAAACCCGAGGAAATTCAGAATTGGGTAAGAGATTCCGGTTTCACAGGTGAAGCTTGCCTGCACCTGGGGACCCTCTCCGACCCTGGCCTGAAGACCTTTGAAGCTTGCCTCTGGCGCGCGGCCGCCGAGGTCACCGGCAAGGCGCCCCGACCTGGCGGGCAGCGCTGGGCCAAGGCCCAGGATCGGTGGCGGGCGGCCCTGCTCCGCGACATGCTGGAAGCGCCGCTCAGTCTCGAAGCCCTGGGCGTGGCAGTGGAAACCCTGTACGAACGGGTGGGTTGCCCCGAGGACATGTTGGGCCTCTGGAGCAGTCCATCGCCCTGGCAGAAGGGCATTCCGGTGGCCAAGCGTCCAGCTATTGAAGCGTTTCTTGTGCGCACCGAACGGAACCTCGCGACTGCGAGCTGATCGCCTTCGGTGTACGCTTCATGACCACAAGGTGGAGTGGCCATGAACCCGTACCGATTCGCATTGCTCCTGCCCGTCTTCCTATTGGCCTGTTCCCCCGAAAGCCCCGAAGCCCGCGTAAAAATGGCCTTTGAGCGCTGCGTGAAGGGCGTGGAAACGGCGGATGCGGGCGCGGTGATCGAGCGGCTGGATCCTCAGTTTGCGGGCCCCGAGGGCATGGATCGGAATGCCGCCAAGCTCTACCTTCTGGGCGTGCTTCGCCGGGAGAAAATCGGAGTGACGGTGTTCTCGAACCGCATCGAGGTCAAAGGCTCCGAAGCCATCCAGACCGTGGAAGTGATGCTCACGAGCCGCAGCGGAGGCCTGCTGCCCCAGGATGCCTCGCGCCGAACTTTTTTGCTGCGATGGGTAGAAACGAAGGAAGAGTGGCGGCTCAGAGAGTTGATCGACGGGGCAGGGGGTTCCTCGCTCCCTGGGTGATGGGCTCGCAGACAGGGCGGATCTTCTTGGCGATCAGATGCCCCAGGAGCGTCATCTCCTTGTCTGGATGCGGGAGGTTCAGCAGTGCCAGGGTGGTTTCCACATCGCCGAGCGCACGGTGAGCAGTGCCTTTGGGCACGCCAAAGGCCCGGGCCAGATCCTGCAGCTTGGCGTTGGGGAGGTGGCTGAATAGGCTGCGCCAGGGGATGCCTCGGCAGGAGCAGGCCCAGCACATGTCCATGACTTCGGGCACCACCTGGGCCACAAAGCCTTTGTCGAAGCCGCTGTTATGGGCCACCACCAAGTCCGCGCCCGTCAGCAGCTGGCGAACTCTTTCGGAGTCGATACGCTGGCCGCGCACCATGGCATCCGTGATGCCATGCACTGCCATCGCCGCCCAGGGGATGGGGTGCCCGGGGTCCTGCAAAGCATCGTAGCTTGCCAGGGTTTGCAGTAGGCGGCCGGTGGCGGGTTCCACCTCCAGCAGCACCACGGCAATCTCGATGATGTGATCCGAAGCGGCGTAGAGTCCCGTGGTCTCGGTATCGAGCACGGCGACGCGAAGGGAAGGCGTCATGCCGGTCCCTGCGCCAACAGCCAGGCTTCATCCTGTACGGCGATGCCCAGTTCTTGGGCCTTGGCCAATTTTGAACCCGCCTTTTCTCCGGCCACCAGCAGGGTGGTTTTCGCGGAAACGGAGCCGGTGACCTTCGCGCCAAGCCGCTTCAACAGGGTTTCGGCCTCTTCCCGGCTGAGGGTGGGCAGGGTTCCGGTGACGACGGCCACGGTGCCCGAAAGGGGCAAGGAACCCTTCTCCCGCGACTCCGGTGGGGTGGGATGGATACCCAGGGCGAGAAGCTGGCTGGGTAGCTCGGGATGCAACGCGGCGAAGGCACGGATGGAGGCGGCCACCTTGGGGCCCACTTCTTCCACCGCATGGAGTTCGGTTTCCGGGGTGCCCCAGAGCTGCTCCAAACTCGGAATGGCTTCGGCCAGGAGCTCGGCGGTTTTGGCACCCACCATGGGAATGCCCAGGGCGTGGAGCCAGCGGCCCAGGGGCTTGGTGCGCGCCTTTGCCAGTTCGCTCAGCACGTTCTGGGCGCTCTTTTCGGCCATGCGATCCAGGTTGGACAGGAAGGCCAGGCCCTGGCCGGGATCCTGCAACAGGGTGAACAGTTCCCATGGTTGGGCGAAGCGGCGCGAAGTTACGATTTGTTCCACCAAGGCATCACCCAGGCCCTCGATATCCAGACCCACGCGGCTGCCGAAATGCAGCAGCCTAGCCTCCAGTTTGGCGGGGCATTCCGGGTTGAGGCAGCGAATGGCGACTTCTTCATCCGTGTCCTTGCCCACAGCGCCTGCGCAGATCGGGCAAGCCGTCGGGATGACCGGCAACGGTGCCTCGGTTGGCATGGAATCGGGTACCACCGCCACCACCTTGGGAATTACATCGCCGCCCTTTTCGATGAAGACACGGCAGCCCACGCGCAGGCCCAGGCGGGTCAGTTCATCGGCATTGTGGAGGGTGGCGCGGCGCACCACGGAGCCCGCCACTTCCACGGCCTCTAGTTCGGCCACGGGGGTCAGTTTGCCGGTGCGGCCCACCTGCCACGTGATGGCTTTGACCAGCGTGGTGGCCTGGACAGCTGGGAATTTGTAGGCGATGGCCCAACGGGGCACGCGATCCGTGGTGCCGAGGATTTCCTGCTGGGCCTGGCTGGTGACCTTGAGTACCACGCCATCCGTATCGAAGGGCAGCTTCAGGCGAGCCTCGCGTTGGGCTTCAATGAAGGCGAGCACCGTTGCCAGATCCCCTTCGATTCGGGCGGGCATGGACGCGAAACCCCATGTCGCCAGGCGCGTCATGGCTTCGGCGTGGTCGGGTGCTTCGAGCATTTGCCATGGGAGAAACTGCAAGCGGCGCTGGGCCACGATCCGGCTATCCAGCAGTTTCAGGGTGCCGCTGGCTGCGTTGCGGGGGTTGGCGAAACGGGCCTCTCCGCGGGTATCGCGCTGGAGATTGAGTTCCTCCCAGCGGCGCCGGGACAAGAAAACTTCGCCGCGGACTTCCAGATTGTCGGGTGCATCCTCGGGCAGCGTGAGCGGGATATCCGCGATGGTGCGGGCGTTCTCGGTGACCACTTCCCCCGTTTCACCATCCCCGCGGGTGAGGGCTTCCACCAAGTGCCGCTGCTCGTAGCGCAGGGAGAGGGAAAGGCCATCCACCTTGAGCTCGGCCGCGTAGGTGGGGTGGGCGCCGGAAAGGCCTTTCAGCAGGCGGGCTTCCCAGTCTCGGAGATCGCCTTCTGTGTAGGCGTTATCCAGACTGAGCATATACACGCGGTGAGCCTGTTTCGGGAAAAAGTCCACGGGCGGGGCACCCACCCGGCGGGTTGGGCTGTTGGGGTCCGTCAGCAACGGGAATTGGGCCTCCAACTCGCGCAGTTGGCGCTCCAACGCATCGTATTCGGCGTCCGAAAGCAGGGGGGAATCCAGAACGTAGTAACGGCGACGATGCTCCAGCACCTGCGCAGCGAGTTCCTTCATGCGGGCCTGGGAATCCATGTCATTTCACCTTGGTGCGATGGGCGATGGCCATGACCACGCCAAGGCCGAGAAAGTAGCTGAGGGTGCTGCTGCCGCCAGCGCTAAAAAAGGGCAGCACCATGCCTTTATTGGGCAGGATACCCACCACCATGCCCGCGTTCACCAGCAGATGCAGACCCAGGATACAGGCGGCACCCACGCAGAAATTGGTATCGGCCAGTTGCTTGGCGGACCGCGCGATTTCCAGAATGCGAGTGAGCAGCATGCCAAAGAGCCCCAGGGCCAGCAGTACGCCGATGAAGCCACGTTCTTCAGCCCAAACACTGAATACAAAATCGGTGGTCTTCACCGGCAGGAAATTCAATTGGGTTTGGCTGCCGGTGGTGAATCCTTGGCCGAAAAAGCCACCGGCGCCGATGGCGATGCGGCTCTGGTTGATCTGGTAACCCTTGCCCTGGAGATCAGCCGAAGGGTCCAGAAACGTGAGCACGCGCTGTTTCTGGTAGGGCTTCAGCACCTTCTGCCAGGCCAGCACGCTCCCCAGGGCGATGAAGATCAAGCCCAGGGCCACCCATTTTGCCCGCAGGCCTTTCAGCAGGGGAATGAGCACGAGAATCGGCAGAAAACTGATGGCCATGCCCAGATCCGGTTGTTTGAGCACCAGGAGCATGGGAAAGATCACCAGTGCCGAGGTGCTGATCAGTTCCCAAGTGGTCACCTGCTCGGGGGGGCGTGTGGCGAGGCGCTGGGCCACAAAAAGAAGCGTGAGCCATTTCATCAATTCGCTGGGCTGAAAGGTCATGCCCCCCAACACGATCCAGCGCTGGGCGCCGCCGATTTTTTTGCCGATCACGAACACTGCCACCAGGGCCAGTATTCCAATCACATAGAGGGCCAGGCTCAACCGGAAGACATGGCGGGGGTTTTGGCCCGCGACGTAGGTCATGGCCACAAAGCCCATGAAGTACCACAAACTCTGTTTGAGCCAGAGATTGGCCTGGGAAGTGCCTCGGCCCGCGGAAAACAGAGTGAGGGTGCCCATCAGCACCAGCAGGAGCATGGGCAGGAGCAGGGACATGTCCAGGGACCGGAGGCGGGTGCGAATCATTCCACCACCTCGGGTTCTAATTTCATGGCCTCAGGAACCTTGCTGCTGGGCGGAGGCAGCGGGTTTTTGGGCCGGGTGAGGAACCAGTACTCGCAGAGTTTTTTGGCAATGGGGGCAGCGGAGGAGGCGCCAAAACCAGCGTTTTCCGCCACCACGGCGAAGGCGATCTGGGGGTTTTCGCGGGGTGCATAACCTGCGAAAAGTGCGTTGTCCTTTAGTTTCTTGGCGAGTTTGGCGTAGTGGGCTTTGTCAACGAAGGTGGTTACCTGGCTGGTGCCGGTTTTGCCCGCCATTGATAGACCGGGGATCTTGCTCGCCTTGGCGGTGCCGCTTTCCACCACCTGAAAGAGTCCTTCGTCGAGTACCGACCAGATCTTGGGATCCAGATTTGCATCCCGGGGCGGCGGGGGCCGAACGGGGTCCAACTGACCGGTCTGCTCGTTACGGAAACCAAAAAACAGGTGGGGTGTGAGCAGTTTCCCTTTGGTGGCCAGCATGCCGTAGAACCTCGCCAGGGCAATGGGTGTAAGGGCGTTCTGGGCCTGGCCAATGGCCACGCTGATGGTTTCCCCTGCGTACCACTTGGGCTCCTTGGGGCGATATTTCTTCGCCCAGGCCCGGCTGGGCACCCGCGAGGTGCCTTCGTGGGGCAGGTCCACGCCAGTCTTTTCCAGGATTCCGTATTTTTCCGCTGCTGCGTTGATGTCATCCACATCCAGGCGCATGCCTAGTTCGTAGAAATAGACATCGCAGCTATGGGCAATGGCCTGCACGAGGTTCATGGTGCCGTGCACCCCATCACAGCGGTAGTCGCGGTTATAGAAGACCTTGTGCCCCGCGCAATGGTATGTCGTTTCGGGTTTCAGAATGCCCTTTTCCATAGCTGCCAGGGCCACCAGCAATTTGAACGTGGAGCCGGGTGGATAGAGGCCTTGGGTCACCCGGTTCAGCATGGGCTTCACGGGATTGCGCATGAAGTAGTCCACCTGCTCCTGGCTGAGGCGATTCAGAAAGACATTGGGATCAATGGAGGGAGATGAATACAGCGCGAGGATGCCCCCATCCCGCAGATCGATCACCACCCCGGCACCATTTTCTTCCCCAAAGGCTTCCTTTAGGATCTGCTGCAGACCCGCATCCAGCGTGAGGTAGACGCTGCGCCCCGAAACCGCTTCCTGCACGCCGTAGAGCGCCATCTCGCGCCCCAGATGATCCACCAGAATCTTTCGCATGCCGTCCACGCCACGAATTTCGTCGTTGTGGGTGGCTTCAAACCCGTTGCGACCGATGATTTCACCCAGGTGAAAGCGTTCGGGGTTCTTCTCTAGAATTTTTTCATCCACTTCGCCCACATAACCCAGCGCGTGGCCCGCCAGGGTATCGCCCAAGTAAGAACGACGCGGCGCGGTCTGGATGCTGAGGAAGGGGAAGCGCGCCCGCAGCAATTCGGCCTGGGCGAGTCCGGCGTCATCCAGGTTGTCCTGGATCACCACCATGTGGTTGCCGCCCGCTTTGCGGCTGAGCGCGATGCGCCGCTTGAGATCGTCGGGATCGCGTTGGATGCGGGTGGCCAAATCTTCCACCAGGCTTGGATCGTTGGGGAGTTCTTCGGCCTGGATCACCAGATGCAGCGCGCGCCGGTTGTCCACCAGTTTATGGCCGTTGCGATCGAAGATGATGCCGCGAGGGGCAGGTGTGGCACGGTTCTTCACGGCCTGGCGCAGGGCAAGATCCTGCATTTCCCGGCGCTTGATCAACTGCACCCAGCCATAAGCGAGAAGCAGGACCGCAATGCCAGCCCACACCAAGACCTTCAGGGCCTCGATGCGCTTCTGGATGCGGTAGGGAACCTGACCTTCGGGCACGGCCTACCTCCGGTGGAGGGGACGATGGAGTTTGAAGGCCAGGCGGCCCCAGAGAGGAACCGTGAGGAGGGTCAATAGCCAGCCAGCCCAACCCCAGGCATGGGGACCGCAGGCGATGCGAACGGCGCCGTGGACCAGCACCGTATGGAGCACCGTCAGCGCTGCCAGACGGGCCAGGAAGGCATTGCGCAGGCTCGGTGGCCACTGGACCAAAGCCCAGGCAGCAATCAGCGTGGTGGTCATATTCCCCAGCGCCGTGCCACCCAAATGGGGGTAAGCCCGCATGGTCCCTTCCAGCACCCAGCCCGCGGCAGCCGACCAGAAGGCGCCGATCAGGGGAGAGCGGAATTCTGGCGCCAGAGCCAGCACCAGGAAGGCATTCAGGACCGCCTGCGCCATGGGCCAAGGGGCTGTGTGGTAGATGCAGCCCAGGTTCACGAGCACGAATATCAATAGTCGGACTGGACTTGCCGTGGAGGGGCTGTTCATTTGCCACCTCGAGTTGGCAGTTGCGTGGGTGGCGGGGAAGGTGGCTGAACCTGCACGGGTGGTTTGGGCGGCAGGACCAGCACCAGATGCACCCTATCCAGTGGCGCCGCCAGAACCACTTCAAGATTCAGTTCCAGGTCCCGGGGCTTCACGGCGCTGACGTAACCCACCAGCAAGCCGCGGGGAAAGACCCGGTCCAGCCCAGAGGTGAAGACCGGTTCGCCCACCTGCACCACTTCCTGGCGGCCGATGTAGCGAATCTCGGCCTTGCCTGGCCCCACGCCCTGGAGCACCCCAGTGGCGCGACTGCGGGCCAACATCACACCGGTGGACGCGTTGAAGGAATCCAGGGGTAGCACGCTGGCCTGTTGGCGAATGACCGACCAAACGCGCCCCACCACGCCTTCGGGGCAGATCACACCCTGGTCGGACACAAGACCGCCATCCTCGCCCTGATCCAGCACCAGCCCACCGAAGGGTGCCTTGCGCAGGTTGGCGATGATCCGGGCGCCTCTGGTTTCCAGCGGAAGGGCCTGCTTAAGCCCCAGCAAACGGATGGCCTCCTCCGCTTCGGTGGTTTTTTGCGCGTCGGCGATGGCTGATTTCTGAAGGTATTCCACGCGCTGGCGCAGGGCCTGAATTTCATTTTCAGCAGCTTGGTGATTCCCAATTCGCTGGGCCCGCTGGTGTTTCCATGTTTCGATGCGCGTGCTGAGGGCCTGGGAAGGACGGGAAAGCATACCCAGCAACTGCTGCCACCGCGCGGAAGGCCCCCGGCCCACAAAAATCCAAAGCACATGCAATAGCCAGAGCGCCAAAATACCCCAGCGCCTGCGCCCAGAGGGGTTCCAGCCCCAGGCACGTTCTCTCATTAGTCCAGGATCTGGATGCGCCTCAGGAATGGGATATCGTCCAGGAGTACCGCCGTGCCGCGCACCACAGCGGTTTCAGGGTTTTCCGCGCGGTAGCAGGGCAGGTGGGTTTCCTTGGAGAGGCGGATATCCAATCCTTGGATTTTGGAGCCGCCGCCCGTGATGCAGATGCCACGTTCGATGAGATCTGCCGCCAGCTGTGGGGGGGTTTCGTTGAGGGCCTTGCGCACCAGATCGATGATGGCGCTGATGGGCTCGGCCAGGGATTCGCGGATCTCCGTGTCGTTGAGAACCAACGTCTTGGGCAGGCCTTCGAACTGGTCCCGGCCCGAAACACTCATGGTGCGGGGCTTGTCGGAAGGATAGGCGGAACCCAGGTTCCACTTCACTTCCTCGGCAGCGGATTCGGAAATCAGGACGTTGTACTTTTCGCGGATGTATTTGATGATGGCCTCGTCCATCTCATCGCCGGCGATGAGGATGGAATCGGAAAACACCTTGCCGTTATAGGAAATGACGGCCACATCTGTGGTGCCGCCACCCACGTCCACAATCATGCAGCCGCGCTTCTCGTTGATGGCCAGCCCGGCGCCGATGGCGGCCACCATGGCCTGATCCACCAGGAATACTTCCCCGGCCTTGGCGTCGTAGCAAACCTGTTTCACGGCGCGGCGGGCCACCTGATGGGCCCGGGGCGGCACGCTCACCACGATGCGGGTGCGGGCCAAACCACGGTTGGGACGGGCCTTCTTGATGAAGGTGGCCAGCATTTTTTCGGCGGCATCCACCTCGTAGATCATGCCGTCCTTCATGGGGCGGATGGTCTGCACGCCCTGGGGGGCACGGCCCAGCAGTTGCTTGGCCTCATCGCCCACCGCTTCCACTTCGTGGGTTTGGGTGTTCAGCGCCACGATGGAAGGCTCGTAGATGACGATGCGTCCGGCCTGCTTGGTATAGATCAGCACCGAGGCGGTGCCCAGATCAATGGCCAGATCGCTGGTGAAAAGATTGGACCAGAATTGGGAAGAAAAGGGATGGGACAAGGCAGGCTCCAGTGCAACCTCCTAGTTTTCCATGGAATGCCCGTCCTGGACAGCTTAGGTGCGGCCCGCCTCCAGCAACTCGTGCACCAGCCGTTCCGGGTCGAAGCGACTGGGCAGATCCTTGTGGTACCCGGGCACCCAGCGCGTCTGGTTCACCAGAATGAATGGGATGGCCCGTTTGCCCGTTTCGGCTTCCAGTTTTTCGGCCGCGCCAGGGATCGTTTCGAGATCCACCTTGGTGTGGGAGACTTGGTGTTCGGCCAGCCAGCGTTCCAGGCGGCGGCAATCACCGCACCACTGGGCGGAATAAACCTGGAGTTCAAGGCCTTTCAGATCGCTGGGTATGGGCATGGGTCCTCCGGTTAGCATGGAAAGGTTCGAACCATCCATTCGACCCTCGATACAGGAGAATAATATGAACCCGATTCATGCATGCGGGATCGCGGGCTTGGCCCTGATGGCGACCCTCGGTTGCGGCAAGATGTCCAAGGACACCAGCAAGGTGATCGCCAACGTGGCCGGAGAAAAAATTACGGAAAAGGCCTTTGCCGAAACCATCAAGGCCATGGTGCCCGACGAAGCCAAAGCCAAGGAGATCCTCACCAGCGCGCCCCTCCGTGAAAAACGAAACGAATTCCTGGGCCAGGTGGCCAAGGCCAAGGCGCTGGTGGTTTATGGCAAGGCTCAGGGCCTCGACAAGGACCCCGCCATCCAATTGCGCATGGAGCAGATGGCCGCCCAGACCTACGTGCAGATCCTGATGGAACGCCGCCTTGCCAAGACCCCGCCCACGGAAGCCGAGCTGAAGGCGGTCTACGATGAGCTGGTAAATGAGCGCAAGGCCCAGGGCCAAGCTCAGGGCGTGCCCCCCTACGAGCAGGTGAAGGCCCAGATGCCCATGATCTACAAGCAGCGGCAAGAGGCCAAGATTTTCGAGCAGATCGTGAAGGAAGCCACGCAGAAATCCCCCATCACCTACGCGGACGATTACAAGCCAGCCCAGATGTAGGCGCGAACACGCGGGCTTGGGCCCCGCGAACGGGGTCAGGCCGCGCCTTGGCTTGAACCTTGAATCCACCCAGATCGGTGACCGGGGCTATTGAGGGAGTACACTCGATAGCCCCTTGGTTTATTCATCTGTATTTGCCCACACGACAGGAGCCTCGACACCATGCATCGCGCAGGCGCCCCTCCGCCCATGGCTGATCCGTTCCGAACCCTGGTGGAAGAACTCCGCGATGGTGTGCTGATGGTGGACCTGGACTCGGTCATCACCTACTGCAATCCGCGAATGGCGCATCTGCTTGGAACTGGCGTCGCGGCGTTGGTGGGGAAGGCCTTCACGGCCTTTTTGGCCCCGGCCGACCGTCAGGCCTTTCTAGAGCGCCTGGCAAACCCGAAGGAAGGCAACTCCGAAACCTACGAGCTTTCCATTCAGTCAGGCAATGGCCAGCAAATCCTGTGCTCGGTGTCGGGCACACCTCTGCGGGACTCGGCCGGGTGTGTGGTTGGTGCCTGTGAAGTTGTTACATGCACCCCGGACAAAGGAAGTTCGGAAGGGGCCCTGAAGGAAAGCGAAGCCAAGTTCCGAAGCGTATTCGAGAACATGCAGGACGTGTTCTATCGCACGGACAACCAAGGGGAAATGGTTCTCATGAGCCCCTCTGGCGCGAAAATTCTCGGCTATGAATCGGTGGACGAGCTCCTGGGCAGGCCTATCCCAGAATCCATGTACGCGGTGCCTTCCGATCATCTGGTGTTCATGGAGGCCCTCGCCGAGAAGGGCTTTGTCACGGGCTTTGAGGAAACCCTTCGCAAGAAGGATGGAACGCCGGTTCTGATTTCCACCAACAGCCATTTCTATCGGGACCAGGCTGGCCAGGTGCTTGGCGTGGAGGGAATCTTCTCCGATATTTCAGAGCGCAAGCTCGCCGAAGAAGCCTTGAAGGAACGGGAAGCGATGTACCGGGCCCTGGTGGAGCACAGCCACGACGGCATTTTCATTATCGATGGCGACCGGTTCCTGTTTGTAAACCCGAGGGCCACCCAGATCGTGGGGTATTCCCAGGAAGAACTCTATGCCATGAACCTGTGGGATCTGGTGCACCCGGAAGAGCGTGCCAAGATCCGCGAAAACGCCGCCCGCCGGGTGCGCGGGGAGGAGGTTCCCTCCAGCTATAACGCCCGGGTGATCCACAAACATGGCACCGTGCTGTATGTGGACCTGAGCCTGAGCCGGATTCCCTTTGCGGGGAAATGGGCGGTGCTGGGGACGCTGCGGGATATCACCGAGCGCCTGGAATCGGAAGCCGCCCTCAAGTTCAGCGAGGAGCGGTACCGCCTGCTGGTGGAAAACCAGGGCGAAGGGGTGGGCTACGTTGATGAAAACGAGAAGATTCTCTTTGTGAACCGCGCGGCCGAGGAAATCTTTGGCCGGGTTCGGGCCGATATCCTGGGCCGTTCCCTGTCCGATTTCACGGATTCCAGAAGTTTCCAGAGGGTCCAGAGCGAAACCCTCAAGCGGAAGAGCGGGACCAAGAGCACCTATGAAATGGATTTCCTGCGGCCTGAGGGGGAGCGACGCCACGTGTTGGTCACGGTCACACCCCATATCAACGAACAGGGGAAGTTTCTGGGCGCCCTGGGCATCTTTCGGGATATCACCACCGTCAAGGAGGCGGAAGCGGAATTGAAACGCCTCTCCACTGCCATCGAACAGGCCTCCGATTCCATTCTGGTGGCCGATGTCGCGGGCACTATCCTCTACGCCAACCCTGCCACCGAGCGCCTGCTGGGCATCTCACCCGCGGAGGTCAAAGGTCAAAAAATCATCGATCTCAATTACGGGGAAACCGACAAATCCCTGTATCAGGAACGCTGGCATGAGGTGATCGAAGGCAAGCCCACCAGCGGCCGCATGAGCCATCGCCATGCGGACGGACGGACGGGACAGGCGGATACAACACTTTCGCCGGTGCGCGATGACGAAGGGGTGGTGCAGTTCGTGGTGGTGACCTCCCGGGATGTAACCCGAGAGGCGGAACTGGAAACTCAGCTGCGCCATTCCCAGAAAATGGAAGCCATCGGTGTGCTGGCGGGGGGCATCGCCCACGATTTCAACAACCTGCTGATGCCGATTCTCGGGTTTTCAGAGCTGGCCCAGGACAGGGTGAGTGAGGACCAACCGAAATTGGCCAGCTACCTTGGAGAAATCCATAAGGCTGGCCGGCGTGCGGCGGAACTGGTGAGCCAGATTCTGCTTTTCAGCCGACAGGCGGAGCAGGTCAAGGAACCCGTGGAGCTGAAGCCCATCGTCAAGGAATGCCTCAAGCTCATGCGGTCGGCCATTCCCACCACCATCCTGATCGAGGCCCGGGTGCAAGAGGACTGTGGTGCCGTATTGGCCGATCCCAGCCAAATTCATCAGGTGGTGATGAACCTGTGCACCAATGCCTACCAAGCCATGCGGGGATTGGGGGGACGGCTCGAGGTGAGCCTGGACCGCTATGGCTCAATGGATCCTGTCCAGACCATCGGGGGTGATCTACCCGCGGGGGATTACGCGCGGCTTCGGATCACCGACACGGGCTGCGGCATGGGGCCCGAAACCCAGAAGCAGATTTTTCTTCCCTTTTTTACAACAAAAAAAGTGGGAGAAGGTACCGGACTCGGTCTATCCATTGTGCACGGCATCGTCACGGACTGCGGCGGCGGCATCACCCTGGAGAGCGAAGTGGGTCGAGGCAGCACCTTCACCGTCTTCCTGCCTTCCATCGATCGGCGCGAAGTGGGCAATCTCGCGCCGTGTCAGGGGGTTGCCACCGGGAGCGAACGCATCATGGTGGTGGACGACGAAGTGCCCATCGGCCAGATGCTCGGAGACGCATTGTTGATGCTGGGGTACCGCGTTTCGGTGTTCCAGGACAGCCGCGAAGCATTAAGCGATTTCCAGATGAAACCGGAAGCCTACGACCTGTTGCTGACGGATTTTTCAATGCCGGGAATCACCGGTTCTGAATTGGCCGGTTGCATCTGGGAGACTCATCCGGGCTTTCCGGTGCTGCTCATGACGGGCTACACCGATGATCTGGACGAGGCCAAGGCCATCAAGCTGGGCTTCGCCAACCTCCTGAGAAAACCCTTACCTTTGCAAAGCCTGGCCAAGGCTTTGCGCCAGACCCTTGATGACGTGAAAGGCAGGCAAGCCTGATGGCGCGCATTCTGGTTACCGATGACAACCCCGCAATTCGTACCCTGTTGACCGAGATTCTAGAGAATCGAGGTCACGAGGTAGAGACCGCCACGGAAGGCATTTCCGCTTTGAAGTGCCTCCAGGTCTCCATTTTCCAGGTGCTGATCACCGATATCTTCATGCCTGGCAAAGATGGGATCGAACTCATCATGGAAGTGCGGGTCCAGTATCCCAATCTGAAGATCATCGCCATCTCCGGGGGTGGACCTGGAATGGGCATGGATCTCCTTAAGCCCGCCCAACGGTTGGGCGCCATGCGAATCCTGCGGAAACCTGTTTCCCGAGCGGATTTGCTGCAAGCCGTGGACGAAGTGCTGGGCGAGATGGCTTGACTCCCTGACGGGTTCAAGCAAGCCACGTGTTTGGCAACATTTTGAATATTAAGGTCGGGCAGAACGTTGGCCACAAAGCCCACAAAACGCACAAAGGAAGAACATTCCCCTTCTATGCGTTTTGCGGGCTTTGCGGACATTTCCCCTCGCGGGAAAGGCCTCCGGCTTTACTTCCAGTGGTTCTTGACGAAGTCATCCACTTCCGGCAGGCCGCCCTGGAGGATCAGGTAGCCGTTGTGGGGTTCGCGGGACTCGATTTCATGATTGATGGGCGTGGTCATCATGTCGCGGATCTGTTTGGGGTCTTCCGTCTGACCCAGCACCCACGCCAGCTTCATGTAGGCGGTTTCGGGCAGCATGTTATCCAACGGAATGATGCCCAGATCCAGCAGATCGCGGCCCGTGTCGTAGACGTACATCTGGGCAAAGCCCCAGAGGGTCTGCACGCACATCACCACGGTCATGCCCTTCTGAATGGCGCGCTTGATGGCAGGGTAGAGCGGCTTGTTCACATGCCCCAGGCCCGTGCCCGCCATGACCAGACCACGGTAGCCCATGGCGGAAAGGCCATCGATGATGTCCGGGTTGAAGTTGGGATAGTAGTACTGGATCGTCACCTTTTCTTCAAAGCTCGGATTGATGATGGGCTTGCGGGTTTTGTCGCGCCGGAGGATTTCCTCCGAGATGTACGTGAAGTGGCTGCCACCCTCCACCTTGGGGTAACGGCTCACGGTGGCCAGGGGCGTGGCGCCGATGGTGCGGAAGGTACTGCGGTAGCTGCTGTGCATCTTGCGGCAACGGGTGCCACGGTGCAGCAGATCATAGTTGTCGGAAGTGGGTCCGAACATGCAGAGCATGACTTCGGCAATATCGCATTCGGCGGCGGTGCGCACGGCGTTCATCAGGTTAAGGGCTGCATCGGAGGAAGGCCGGTCGGAGCTGCGCTGGCTGCCCACGATCACGATGGGCACGGGGCTGTTCTGCACCATGAAGCTGAGGATGGCGCCGGTGTGGGACATGGTGTCGGTGCCGTGGCCCACCACGATGCCATCCACGCCCTTTTCGATTTCCTTGCCGATGGCGATGGCCAGGGCCTTGTACTGCTCGGGGCCCATGTTCTCGCTGAAGACACCGAAGAGTTTCTGGGTATCGAGGTTGGCGATATCGGCCAATTCCGGCACCGCGCCGTACAGTTCGCCCGGGGTGAAGGCGGGAATCACCGCGCCCGTACGGTAGTCCAAGCGGCTGGCGATGGTGCCGCCGGTGCCCAGCAGCGTCACGTTCTTTTTCTTGGGATCGAAGGGGAAGGCCTTTTCAGGGATTTTGTAGACAGCCTTCTTGTAGCCCGTTTCCTTGGCAGATGCGATGCGGTTGGCGTGGATGCCCACGTTGTAGCCGTTGAAGAGCTTGATGACGATGTGGAGATCATCAGCCGTTTCGCTGCGGGGCAGGATCACACCGACGAAGGCGGAGCCCTCGTCGTTCACGATTTCGACTTCGCTCCACACGCCGATGCCGAACTTGGCCAGGGCCTCCTTGGCGATGCCGCGGTAGCCCTGGAAGCAGTCGGTGCGCTCGCTGACGGGTGTGGTCATTTCGTCACCTCTTCCAGCTTGGTCCGCAGATACTCCGCCACATCCTTGGCCGGCGCCTTGCCCAGCAGTTGCTCCATGGCACGCCCGGCGAGGAAACGCAGCCGTTTGTCCTGGGTGTCGATCTTTTCGCCCTGGTAGCCCTCCATGGTCAGGTGATCCACCTGTTCCATCCACCGTTGTCGGGGTTGGATGGCGACGCCTGAGGCTGCGGCTGCGGCCTCGGCGGTCAGGCCGTGCTTGGCCACGCCCGCCGCCACCATGGGAATGGCTTCGCGAGGAATGCGGCCATCAGTGAAGAGATCAAAAATTTCCACCCATTCCGCCACGCCCAGACGCTCCATGGGGATGCCCGCCCGCTTCAGGGCCTTGCTGCGTTGCCCGAGTTCAATGGCGGCCACTAGGCCGTCCACACCGGTCTTCTCGATGACGGCATCCAGCACTTCAGCCCCGCCCCGGCGGATCAGGTAGTTGCAGGTTTCCTCAGGCACGCGCCAGGACATGTAGCGTTCGATGCGCTCCCAGGGCGTGGGGCGCAGGCGAGCCTTCAGCATGGCCACGCGTTCCTCGGTAACGCGGGTGGGGGGTGAATCCGTGTCGGGATACATGCGGTCGGGGCCAGGCAGGATGCGTTCAAAGGTCGTGAAACCGCCGGTGAGGGCTTGGCGGGTTTCCTTGGGCACGCCCTGGGTGGCATCCCCGAAGCGCAGGCGGATTTCCTCGGAGGCCGTGCGGCAATCGCCCTCGGGCCCAAACACAATAAAGAAATCGTCGTTGTCTTTGAGTTGGACCCGCTTGCGCAGCCGTTCCAGCAACCGGTGTTTGTTGGGGAATTCGGGCAGCAGGGCACCGCTCAACACGATAGGAGCTTCGTCCAGGCAGGCGATGACCCGGATGCGGCCGCTCAGTTCATCCAGGAAGGTGGTATCGGGCTGGGTGGGGTGCATGGCCAACCCGGCCACGCCCTCCACCTTGACAGCAAAGACCTTGCCGCCAGCGGCCAAGGCCCGGCGCATGAAGCCCAGATCCAGATCCGCACAGATATCCGAAACGTCAAAGGGCTGCACCTTGATGGAATCGCGGGTGGTCAAACCGCGTCGGTGCAATTCCTCACGCAACTTGAGCAGGTTGTGCTGGCGCACCCCTTCGTTGTGCACCAGTTTCACGGCATAACCCGCGCGGGGCACGCCCTTGATTTCGCAGCGGTCCCCGCCGCGCACACTGACGTTCACATCCTGGCGGCTGGCGCCGATGCCCGTGCGCACGCGGCCCGTGGAACGCGCGGTCATGCCGCAGAGCAGAATGGCATCGCGCACTTCCTGGGGGGTTACCAGTTCGGGGCCGGTCACGGTTTCCGTGAGGGGCATGCCCAGACGATCCGTGCGCCACACGATCTGGTGGCCCTTGTCCCGCACTTCGCGACAGGAGTCTTCCTCCACGCTGACGTGGGTGATGGTGAGATCACGGCCGTGGAAGGGCAGCACGCCGTTCACGCCGATGATGGCTGTGCGCTGGAAACCCGTGGGGATGGAACCGTCCAGGTACTGTTTTCGGGCGATGTGGATCTCGTCGATGATGTCCATGCCCATCATCAGGCAGAGTTCGATGGAGGCATCGATGGCTTCCTGGTTGACCAGGAAGGGCGGCGTATCGTCCATTTCGTAGGTGCAGACGTTCAAACGATTCAGAAGGTAGACGATCTCCTTCTTCGTTTTGAATTCCATCAACGCGGTGCCGTCGTATTCGCCCAGTTCGGAAAGCGTGGGGCGCATGTGGCGCAGCACTTCACCGTCATGGGTCTCGGTGTAGAGGCCCGCCGGGCAGCGACAGAACAGCTTGTGCTTGGTGAGCAGTTGCTGATGGACTTCCAGGCCAGAGATAAGGCCTACCGCTTCGTAATCCAGACGCTCGAGCATTGGGACCCTTCCAGGCGGGAGAACATTCGCCGCAGGATCCCGCCTTATGACCCCTAGCGTCAAGCGGCAAGACGCACCTCAAAGCAAGGAATGACGGGCATCACAGGGTCTTCCCGACGTACAAATCACCCGGCCTCCGAGGAGGCCGGGTGATTTGTACCAGGGTGAAATTAAATCTTTTCGAGAATGGCGGTGAGCAGCTTCCAGAAGTTGCCCACGGAGGGAACGCTGACATGCTCATCAGGCGTGTGCACATCCCACATATCGGGGCCGATGGAGGCCATTTCCATGCCGGGATATTTCTCGCCGATCAAGCCGCATTCCAAACCTGCGTGGATGGCCATGATCTTCATGGGCTTACCGAAGAGCTGTTCTTGCACGCCATCGACGAGCTTCACGATGGAGGCATTGGGCTCGGGTTTCCAACCGGGATAACCGCCCACCAGGTGGGACTCGAAGCCAGCCGCAGCGCAGGCCGCAGCAATGCGCTCAGCCAGGGCGTACTTGGAGGGGTCGATGGAACTACGGGATAGCAGGTTGATTTCCACCTTGCCGTCCTTGGTGTCAATCACGCCGAGGTTGGTGGAAGTCTGCACCAGGCCCGGGATATCGGGGCTCATGGCTTCCACGCCGTGGGGCAGGCTCAGCAACAGATTGATCAAGGCGGTGGCATCTTCGGTGGACATGGCCTGTTCGGCGCTGCCCGTTTCCAGGCTCATGACGAGGCCTGGATCAAAGGCGCCGTAAGCGGCCTGCCAGTGGGCTTCGTGCTTGGCCAATTCGGTCTTGAAGGCGGCTTCCTGGGCGGGGTCCAGGAACAGATAGGCCGAGGCTTCGCGGGGGATGGCGTTGCGCTTGTTGCCGCCCTTGATGGCGGAAAGCTCGAAGCCGAAGGTGGGACGCAGGGCATTCAGCACCTGGGCCAGGATGCGGATGGCGTTGCCGCGACCGGCTGCGATATCGATGCCAGAGTGACCGCCCTTGAGACCGAAGATCTTCAACCGGTAGGCCTTCTTGCCAGCACTGGGAGCTTTCAGGGTGAGGTTGCGCGAGGTGATGGTGTCGATGCCACCGGCGCAGCCGATGGTGAGGTAGCCCTCTTCCTCACTATCCAGGTTGAGCAGGAACTTGGACTTCATCCAGTTGGGCTGGATGTTGTTCGCGCCAGTCAGGCCCGTTTCCTCATCGATGGTGACGAGCAGTTCTACGGGACCGTGGGCGATGTCCTTGCTGGCCAAGACCGCCAAGCCCGCGCACACACCGATGCCGTTATCGGCGCCCAGGGTGGTGCCGGTGGCGTAGAGGTGGTCACCCACGCGACGTAGCTTCAGGGGGTCCTTAAGGAAATCGTGCTCGGTGTTTTCGTTCTTTTCGCAAACCATGTCCACATGGGCCTGCAGGGTCACGCCCGGGCGGTTTTCCTTGCCGGGGGTGCCGGGCTTGCGGATGAGCACATTGCCCACGGCATCCTGTTCCACTTCCAGGCCCAGGGCGCGACCCTGGTCGGCGACCCACCGGGCGGCCTCGGCTTCCACTTTGGAGCCGCGGGGAATCTTGGAGAGTTCGAGGAAGTAATTCCAGAGCGGCTTGGGCTCCAGGTTATCGAGAAGGTTTTCCACGGGTGACCTCCGAAGGGGCGTTGGATCAAGACAACTCGGTGAATCCCGGGGCCACGCCCCGCGGACTTCATGGCACGAGGGTACCAGGAACCCGCCCTGGGATCTGAAAATTGGGACTTGACCGGTATTTCTAGAAATATAGAATTATAATCATGACGAACTCGGACCCCACCCTCACGGCTTTCTCGCAATGCCTTAAATCCCTGGGCCATCCGGCCCGGCTTTCTATCCTTCGCCTGGTGGTGCAGGGGCCCGTGGAAGGCACCCCAGCGGGGGAAATCCAGACCCGGTTGGGGATCCCGGGTTCCACCCTGAGCCATCATCTGGCCGACCTGACCCAGGCAGGGCTGGTCAAGGTTGCGCGTCAGGGGACCACGCTGCGCTACGCGGCCTGTTTTGATCGACTGAAAGCTCTCACCAACTACCTGTGGGAAGACTGCTGCGGCGGTGGTTGCCGCGATGCCAACTGTCAATAGAAAGGAGCTCGCATGAGCACGACTGTGCACGAATCCGTTCAAGAGGCGTACGCCAGCATTGCGAAGGGCAGCATGGGCTGCTGTGGCCCCCAATCGAGTTGTTGCGGCGGGAGTCGGGCCGAGGAAGTGGCCTTGGGCCTGGGCTATTCCGATGCGGAATTGGCCACCCTGCCCGAAGGTGCCAACCTGGGCTTGTCCTGTGGCAATCCCACCGGCATGGCCGAATTGAAACCCGGTGAAGTGGTGCTGGATTTGGGGAGTGGCGCTGGCCTGGATGTGTTCCTGGCCGCCCAGCGGGTGGGAGCCGCAGGCAAGGCCATCGGGGTGGACATGACCCGGGAAATGGTCGCCAAGGCCCGGGGCAATGGGGCGGCCTTCCGAACGCGCACCGGCCTCGATAACGTGGAATTCCATCATGGCCAGATCGAAGCCATTCCCTTGCCCGAGGCCAGCGTGGATGTGGTGATCTCCAATTGCGTGCTGAACCTGAGCCCCGATCAGGCCACGGTCTGGAAGGAGATTGCGCGGGTGCTGAAACCGGGTGGACGGGTTTCCATTTCCGACATGGCATTGCTCAGGCCCCTGCCCGAGGCCGTGCTGAAGAGCGCCCGGGCCCTGGTGGGCTGTGTATCTGGGGCACTGCCCGTGGCGGACATCCGCCGCATGATGACCGAGGCCGGGTTGGTGGAGGTGCTGCTCACACCCAAGGACGGTGCCATCGAAGCCATGCTGCCCAGCGATGACCCCCTGGCCCAACAACTGGCCGACCAACTGCCAGCGGGCACGACGCCCCTGGATTTCATCGTGAGCCTGTTGATCACTGCGCGAAAACCCGATTGATTCAGAGGCCCCTATGAACGCACCCAAACGCCTTTCCTTTCTCGACCGCTACCTGACCCTGTGGATCTTTCTGGCCATGGGCTGTGGCGTGCTGCTTGGTTTCGCCGCGCCCTCCTTCAATCGCGCCATCAATGCCTGGAATGTGGGCACGATCTCGCTGCCCCTGGCAGTGGGCTTGATTTTGATGATGTATCCGCCCATGGCCAAGGTGAAATACGAGGAGTTGCACCTCGTGTTCCAGAACAGGAAAGTGCTAGGTCTGTCGCTACTGCAGAACTGGATCATCGGACCGTTCCTCATGTTCGGCCTGGCCGTGCTGTTCCTGCGGGACCAGCCGGAATACATGCTGGGCCTGATCCTGATCGGCCTGGCCCGCTGCATCGCCATGGTCATCGTGTGGAATGACCTGGCCAAGGGCGATACGGAATACTGCGCAGGTCTGGTGGCCTTCAATTCCATTTTCCAGGTGCTCTTCTTCAGCGTGTACGCCTGGTTCTTTGTCAAGATTCTGCCGCCCCTGCTGGGCCTGAATCTGGGCCCCGTGGATCTGTCGAAGATCACCATGGGCAGCATTGCCCAGAGCGTGTTCATCTACCTAGGCATCCCATTCATCGCGGGCTTCCTGACCCGTTTCATCCTCGGCAAGATCAAGGGCCTGGACTGGTACCACCGGGTTTTCGTGCCCAAGATTTCGCCCATCACGCTCATTGCCCTGCTCTTCACCATCGTCGTGATGTTCAGCCTCAAGGGCGACACCATCGTGAGACTGCCCCTGGACGTGCTGCGCATTGCCCTGCCGCTGTTGGTCTACTTTGTGGTGATGTTCCTAGTGAGTTTCTGGATGTCCAAAAAAGTCGGCGCCACCTATGCGCAAAGCGCAACGTTGAGCTTTACGGCTGCCTCCAACAACTTTGAACTGGCCATCGCCGTGGCCGTGGCCACCTTCACCATTGCCCACGGCGCAGCCTTCGCGGCGGTCATCGGACCCTTGGTGGAAGTGCCCGTGCTGATCGGCTTGGTGAGCGTGGCGCTGTGGCTGAAGCGCAGGTGGTACCCGGAGAGCCCTGAATCCATTGAAAATGCAGGCTGCTGCAAGTGAGGAAGTCCATGGCCCCTTCCATCCTGTTTCTCTGTGTCGCCAACAGTGCCCGCTCCCAGATGGGTGAAGGTCTTGCGCGCCAGATGTTCCCCGGCCTGCGCATCCAGAGCGCGGGGAGCCGCCCCAGCCACGTAAACCCATACGCCATTGAGGTCCTGGCAGAGGTGGGCATCGATGCCAGCGCGCACACTTCCAAAAGTGTTCAAGGCATCGACCCCGCCTCGGTGGATCTCGTGATCACGCTCTGTGCCGAGGAAGTCTGCCCCCTTTTCCTGGGCAAGGCCGAGCGGCTCCACTGGCCCATTCCGGATCCTGCCAGCGATGATCCCAGCCTGACTCCGGATCAGCTGCGAACGCGGTTCCGGGTCGGGCGAGATGAAATCAAGCGGCGCCTTGAGGCATTCAAAAGGCAACGCTTCTGAACGCAGGCTTGTGCTCGCGTGGGACGGCAGGCCCTACTTGAGGATTTCCGCCGATTTGATGCGCACGGGGTATTCGGGAACATTTTGCATGCCGCGCCGCCAAACGGTGGTCACCTTCTCGATCTTCAGCACGGCTTCCATGCCTTCCACCACCCGGCCAAACACGCAGTAGCCGTAGCCTTCCTCCGTAGGTGCCGTGTGGTCCAGGCTGGTGTTGTTGCCTGTGTTGATGAAGAACTGGGCCGAGGCACTGTGGGGGTCCTGGGTGCGGGCCATGGCCACGGTTCCGGGCACGTTTTTGAGGCCAGCCTTGAAGGTGGCGGGGGCTTCGTTGGTGACGGGCGCGTGGGTGTTCTTTTCCATCATTTCCACGGTCATGCCGCCGCCCTGCACCATGAACCCGGGAATCACCCGATGGAAAATGGTGTCCACATAGTGGCCTTCGGTGACATAGCGCAGGAAATTCGCCACGGTGGCCGGGGCCACGTCCGGTTCCAGTTCCAGCACGATGGGGCCGTAGCTGGTATTCAGTTGCACCCGCGGCTTGGGTTTGGGAGCGGGTGTGGGTTCTGGAATGGGTGCGGGCACCGGTGCAGGCGCCGTGGCCACCGGCTTGGGCTTGGGTTTCGAGATGGGCTTGCTCTGGGCCGCGAGGGGAAGGGCCAGGGTCGTGATCAAAAGGACAGGGCTGAAGGCGAAGCTTGGCATGGGCACTCCTGAAGTAAGCATTGTGCCGCAGGAGTGCCCAAGTGTTCCCGACGCTTACTCGGTGATTTCCGCCAAGAGGTTGTCACCAAAAAAGACTTTGACAGGGAATTCCACAATTCCCTTTGGAAAGAGCGTGAGTGCGATGGAGGCACCTGGCGCGATGCGCACCCGCTGCGGCATGGGATGGATCTGGAACTGTTCGATGGGCGCGGCCTCCACAATTTGGTTGCCATCGTGGCTCACCAAAACGAGGTCCTGAGGAGAAAAAGCGAAAAATCCTGTGCTTCGATTTTTAACTTCAAAAGCAATCAGGCGGGTACCAAATTTTCGAGTGGGTCTGAAATCGTAAAATTTCAACTCAAGCTCGCCCACTCGAAAGGGGTGGCGATCCAGTTCCTTGGCGGTGAAGCGGGGCAGATCCGCCTTCCCTGGGGTTGGCGTTTGACTGAGGAGGGTTGCGCCCGAGAGCGCAACAAGGAGGCCCAAGCTGAGGGCGTTCAGGGGGCGAATCATGGCGGCTCCTTGGAAGTAGGTCAGGCCAGAAGCATCAGCCATGCCGAACATTAACTATCTTTGAATCAAGTAATTGAAGGTTTAGAAAGTGCGGGTTTGCCGTTTTCTGCATTGGAGTCTGGGAATTCTGCTGCAGGCTGCCTCACGGGTTTCCTACCGACCTGTTCTATTCTCGTGCCATGGCCTTCTATGATTTCCCACCCTGGTTGCTGTCCCTGCTGCTGGCCCCCTTCGGGCTGGTGCTGGGTTCCTTTGGCAATGTGCTGATCCATCGCCTGCCCTTGGAGGAGGCCGCCGACCGCAATGTGGCCACCAAGCCCAGTCATTGCCCCCAGTGCAAGGCGCGCATCCGCTGGTACCACAACATTCCGCTCCTTTCTTGGATGGCGCTGCGCGGGAAATGCGCAGATTGCGGCTGCCGGATTCCCGTTCGCTATCCCCTGGTGGAACTGCTGGCAGGCCTTCTTTTCGCGGGGTCGGTGTGGGTTTTCCCCTTCGGTACCCTGATTTGGCTCAAGGGAATAATCTGCGGCTATGCCCTGCTGGTGCTGTTCTTCACGGATTTTACGGAATTCATGCTGCCGGATGTCATCCAGTTTCCCCTGATGGCCTTAGGTGTGCTCTTCACGGTGCCGCAGTTGCTGTGGCCCGAACACGCTTCTAAGGTGATGGCCATGGGTTGGAACGCGCTTTCGGTGGATACCTTCACCAACGGGCTCCAACTCGCGCCGGGCTGGATTCCGCTGGGACACCTACCGGTGACCTGGAAGGAAAGCCTGATCGGGCTGGTGGCGGGCTACGGATTACCCTGGCTCTTCAACGCCATCTACAAGCTCATCCGGAAAACAGATGGCCTGGGCATGGGTGATTTCAAGATGCTGGCTTGGCTGGGCGCGTTCTGGGGTTGGGGTGCCATGTTGGGCATCCTGTTTGGCGCCTCGCTCCTGGCCGTGGTGTTCGCGCTGCCGCTTCTGTTGACAGGCCGTGCCAAGGGCCAAACCATGCTGCCCTTGGGTTGTTTCCTGGCCCTGGCGACCTTTCCCATCGTGTTCTATGGGCCCGCGCTGTGGGCGGGTTATCTGGGAATGATGCGTTAACGCAGTTGGGGTGGTGGCTGGCAGCGGATGGTGATCGTCTCGCCGGTGCGGGGGTGGGGCAGGGTGATGCGCAGGGCGTGCAGGAGGTAGCCGGGGTCGCCCGGCACCGCGAGGCCTTCACCCAGCAATCCTCCGCCGCTGGCGTAAAGTGGATCTCCCCAAAGTGGAAATCCGGCGGCGGCCATATGGATGCGAATCTGATGGGGGCGGCCGGTTTCAATTTGCACTTCCACCAGCGTGGTGGCCGCTCGTCGTTCCAGAACTTGCACGGAACTGCGGGCGCGCTTTCCCCCGGTACTGGCCCCGTGCACCGTACCGAGAGTGGGATGGGGAATGGGTCCGATGGGAACGTTCACTTCAAAAACATCTTCCGCAGGATGACCCACCACCAGCGCCCGATAGACCTTCTCCATCCGATGCTGCTGAAGGGCGTTGCTCAGGCGGTTCGCCGCGCCGTCGCTGCGCGCAAACAGCACCACGCCGGAGGTGGCGCGGCCCAGGCGGTGGATGGGGTTGGCTTCCGGAAACCGCTGCTGCACCTGTTTGAGCAGGGTGTGTTCCAGAAATCCGCCACCCGGCAGGGTGGGCAGGCCCGAAGGCTTGGCCACCGCCAGGAGATCTTGATCTTCAAACAGCACCGCCCAGGCCAAAGGCGCATCGGGTTCCTCCCAGGGCGGCCGAATCCAGGTGAGGCGTTGGCCTGGGGCAAGCCGGTCGGCAGCCTGAACCGATTGTTCGTTCACCTTTACGAGACCAGCCTGGAGGCGTGCAGCCCATTCTTCGGCAAGGCTGTGTCGGTACCGGTCGGCCAAGTAGGCGAGCACGGGTTTGCCCTCGGCCCACGGGGGAATGATCTCGGTGTAGGAATAGCCCTGGTTCAAGAACGCCTCGAAGAAACCCGCAGCGGATCAGTGTAGCGCCCAGTATCCTTGGGCCACTGAACCCGGAGGTTCCATGCCCACACGTGTCGCGTTCCTCGTGATCATCTGCTTCCCCATGGTGGCCCAGGTGCCGGCCCCCAAGGATTTGCGGCGCTTCTACCAGCAGAACTGTGTGCGCTGCCATGGCGCGGACGGTGCGGCCCTGGATGCCGCGGGCAAGAAACTGCGCGGGCAGGATCTGACCGATGCTGCCTGGCGCCAGGCCACCTCCGATGAGGCCATCGCGAAAACCATCCTCAAGGGCAAATTTTTTGGTCAGGCCATGCCCGCCTACAAGAAAGAGCTGACACCCGAAGAAGCCCTGCAAATGGCCAAGGAGGTGGTGCGCGGCGCGACGAAGGGGAAGGTCATCGGGCCCGACAACACGGAAGTCGTTAAACCCTAGCTCTCGTTGCTGGGGAGGAACATGAAAAACCGTGTGCCCTCTTCCGGCGTGGAGTTGAAGCCCACCTCGCCGCCCAGCACATTTTCGCCCAATAGCTTCATGCTGTAGGTTCCCAGGCCGCGCCCTTTGCCGGCTTTGGTGCTGAAGGAACGGAGAAAAATCCGTGAAGCCACGTCTTCGGGGATACACCCCGAATTCCGCACACTGAAGCGGCAACCCGTGGTTTCGACGTCTGCCTGGATTCTGACGCTCCCACCCACCGGTGAAGCCTCCATGGCATTGACGGCCATGTTGAGAAGAACCCGATGCACCAGGCGAGGATCGCTGTTGAGCAGGAGGTTCTGGGGGGAAGGCACAATTTCCAGAAGGCGATTATGGGCGCAGGGATGTTTGCGCAGGGTGTCTTCTAGGTCCTCCAGGATCTTGGAGACCGGCAGTTCCATCATCATGATGTTGAGTTCCCCCCGCTCGGCCTGAAGCAGAAGGCGATGGGAGGACACTTCCTGACTCAGGTGATCCGAAAGGTCCAGGATGTGCTGGGCGGCAATGGCGGGGTCTTTCTTGGAAAACTGCAGGAGTTCAGTCCAGCCCTGGAGGCCTTGGAGGGAATTCATCAGGTCGTGCAGGAAGACCTGTTCCAGCACTTCCCGCCGTTTCTGAGCGCTGATATCCCGCAGGACCATGACCAGGAACTCATGTTCGGCGATGCGCAGCGGGGTGACCCGCACCTGGAATTCCTTGGAATCCCATTTGCCGCCGTCCTGGGTGCTGAGCAGGCATTCGCCCTCCACCGGCTGCCCCTGGCTTTGGGCCGCCAGGATGGCCAGCACCGCGCCGCAGCGGCTGCAAGCTCGCGAAGTGCCGCAGCCATCAGGGCCTTCTTTCGCATGCACACATGCCAGCAGTTCACCCGGGCGCAGGCCCTGGAAACAACGAGGGTCTTCCTGGGCCAGCGCCTGGAACAGGGCCGCATTGGCTGCAAGAATCTGGCGATGTTCGTTGAGGATGAGCGCGTAGCTTTCCACCGCATCGAGGATCACGTGGGCCACAGGGTTTTCCAGGCAGGCGGCCACTTCAGCGTCCAGGTCACCATCCCCAGAACGACCGGCGGGGGCGAACTGGGTGTAGGGGGCCTTCTCTGGACCTTGGGGAGACATGGTTCTCCGGCGGCATTCAACTGGGCTTGGACAGATTCATGAAGAATAGGGAAAATCCGACACCGAGCCAAGGCCGAATCTTGGGATTACTTTTGCAGCATCTGCCAGCCCAGGCGCAGAATCAGGGCACTGACCACGCCGATGAACACGTAGCGCACCCAGCTGCTCCCCTTGTTGAGGGCCGTGCGGGCGCCCAGATAGCCACCCAGGCCGTTGCCCACCGCCATGCTCAGGGCCACCGTTGGCACCCAACTGCCTTGGGAGAGAAACAGCACCAGCGACGCGATGTTGGAGGCCCAGTTCACGCTCTTGGCCAGGGCCGAAGCCCGCAGGAAATCAAAGCCCAGCACTGCCACGAACAGGAAAATCAGGATGCTGCCCGTGCCCGGCCCGAACAGACCGTCGTAGAAGCCCAAGGAAAACGCAATGACCAGGGCCAGCATGCGTTGGTGGGAAAGCCCGAATTTGGGTGCGTGCAGCTTGCCTGCATCGGGCTTGAGCAAGGTCCAGCCGAGCATGACCACCATCAGCACCACCATGGCCGGGCGCAGGTAGGGATCAAAGCGCCCGGACAGGTAATAGGCCAGCGCCACCCCGAGCGCCGCGCCGCCCATGGCCGCAATGACCGGTCCCACCATTTCCTGCCAGCGCAGGATGCGGGAATGGACGAACTGGGCCGCCGCGAAGGTCGTCCCAGTGCAGGCCACCACCTTGTTGGTGCCCGAAATCACTGGCCACGCCTGTCCCGGTAGCCCAATCATCAGCGCCGGTATGGTGATCAGCCCGCCGCCACCCACCACCGCATCCACAAAACCCGCCAGAAAGGCGGCGAGCACGAGGAAGGCGAGGGTGAGCATCGAAGGCATACGCTGATTCTATCGAACTGGGCGGGCTGCGCACGGAAGGGGCGGGGGGATCCCTGGCTCAGGGATCAATCCTGGCGCTATCATGCGAGGAAATCCTGGAGCGCCTATGCCTGCAGCGACTCGCACCCTCGGTCTTTGCCTGTTCCTGCTGGCGCCGTTGTTTTCCGCGGGCGTTCCCTGGCCCAAGGATAAGCCGGTGCCGCCCGTTTCCTATGCCTCGCGCGATGCGCTGGGACAGGTGGCCGTGGATGGTGCCCCCAAGGCCGTGGAATTGGCCGCCTCATGGAAGCGGTACGACAAAACCGCCAACGCCTTCAAAGGGGTGGGCGCCTTGCCGGACCTTCCAGAAATCAAGCGTGCCTGGGATCGCGGGGAAGTGGGGAAGGCCGGGGGAATGCTGGTCTGGACCTTTTTGAAGATCGGATTCCCGCCCGCGGACGCCGTCGATTTCGCGGGCAAAACCATGGCGGCTGGCATGTTGGCTGGCAAGGATGCGGCCCACCGCACCCAATTGGATGACATCTACCGCTCTTACAAGGCGGCCGGTTCCGGTGGCAGTGGCGGCGATCGGGGCGTCTACGGATTTCGCCAGGGCTTCCTCTCCGGCAATATCCGGGAGGAGATCCGCAAGTCCTGCCCCAGTGTCACTGAGGAAAACCTCCGTCGGATGGAGGAGGCGGCACTGCGCACCTACTGCGAAAACCGTCAGTTTCAGGAGGGTTTCGAAGCCTACAAGAAACAGGTGCGTACCTGGCTGACCCAGAACAACATTCCCTGGAGTGGCGATGAGGCCACCTTGGAGCGGCTGCTCACCCAAATCGATGGCTTTGAGCGCCTGATCGCTGCCCGGGGTGCCACGGCGAGCCTCTTCAATGCGCAGCGCGCGGCGCTCATCCGGGCCATTCTCCGGGGTGGGCCCGGGGCACTGGACACCGCGTTGGCGGATTACTTCAGCCACCATTTTGGGGATACCCGAAATCCCAAGGGCGAAAAGATTGGCTCTGGCCCCACCCCGGTGGCAGCAGCACCCAACCCCGCAACCGGAACGTTTCGGAATGTGTTCGAGTGGCGGGTGCCTCCCGATCGTCGTTGGCAGGTGGGCGAATGGCAGGTGAAACATGGCAGCGCCTGGTACCAGACGGGAGAACTCTATGTGAACGGCAAATCCATTGGGGGCTGGGATCTCAAGGATGGCGGTGAGGCCACAAAAGTCCGTACCTTCGTGGTAGAAGCCGCGCCGAACACCAAGGTGGAATTGAAGGTCACGGTGCCCAAGGCTGGGCCGAACTACACCATGACCATTTCCCAGGTGACGGGTGCGAAGGATGCCACCTATACCGTGTGGTGGTTCTGCGATTCGGTCTTTTGTGAACCCAAACGCTGAGGTTTTTCAGGTTCGAGTGGAGGGTTTACCCAAGCTCTTCCCCACCATCAGCGCCAGAAGGCCTGCCAGGCCCCAACCGAATCCTGTAACGATGGCGTAGGCTACCGAGGCGGGTGTGTTCACGCTCGGCGCGAAGGGCAGGTAGGCAATGGTGACGCGGGCGAAGCGCGCATCCTTCACCGCCGTAAAGGCGGTGCCAGTGTAGGCTTGCCCATCCTGTGCCGTGAAGTGATACCGCACGCCGTAGGCACCCCGGGTGGAAACTCCGCCTTCCTGGAATGTGATAAACCCTTTGGTCCTGGCTCCTGCAGCCAGGAGCAGAGGTTTGGAAAGGGCCATCAGCAGAAGCCCCGAGCCCAGGAGCAGGAGCGCCTTGGCAACCCAATGGTCCAGGGTTCGGGTCTGTCGAGCCTTCATGCAAAAACCTTGGCTGGCTCAGTCGCCGTAGGAAAGGTTCTGGTGCAGCCCGCGTCCGGCCGTGTCTTTGCCGATGTCCAGATCAAGACTGCCCGCCACCACGACCTTGCGCTCGACCTGGGGCACGTAGCCCTGTTTCCAGCAGATCACCGTATAGGATCCCGGAGGCAGGGAGAGCGAGAACGTTCCGTTGCTCTCCGTAAGATCCTTGGCCAGAACCCGGCCCTTGACCTTGTCGGTGCCCGTGGATCCGATCTCGAGATGCAGGTCGGTGCCGATGATCACCGTGGCGCCACCCAGGGGGCGCGCTTCGGGAAGGTGGCCCACCGAACCACCGATCTGGTGGGTGACTTTGCCCGTGAGCTTTGCCTGCGCTGCGGCAGGCAGCCCCACGAGACAAACGGTAGCGAAGAAGAGAGCCCTGGCGGCAAGAGGCATGGCCAAACTCCTTTTGGTTGAGAATGCCCCTAGGATAAACCGAAGGCACCCGCGCAGCGCAAGGGGCTCGGGTACCCGGGAGCCGTGGCCGCTCCGGTCCGTTATGATGGAGGTGGGACCAGGCTCCGCCATGCGGCCGTCCCACCTTTCTGAAGGGCCTCCCATGTCGCCGATTCGCCGAATTTTTGTCGAGAAAAAGCCCGAATTCGCGGTTGAGGCGCGCCACATCCTGCACGATCTCCGAGAAAATCTCGGCCTGAGCACGCTGACCGGCCTACGTTTGGTCATTCGGTACGATGTGGAAGGCATTGGCCAGGAAGAGGCCGACGCGGCCCGTTGGACCATTTTCGCCGAGCCTCCACTCGACCAGATCCAGGATGAAAGCCTGGCCCTGGCGGCCGAAGAAACGGCCTTTGCGGTGGAATACCTGCCGGGGCAGTACGATCAGCGGGCCGATAGCGCCGCCCAGTGCCTGCAGTTGCTCAGCCACGGTGCCCGTCCCACGGTGGCCTGTGCGCGCGTTTTTATATTACAGGGCGCCATTTCCCCCGAGGACGTGGACCGCGCCAAGGCCTACCTGGTGAACCCCGTGGATAGCCGCCTGGCGGCCTCTGCCAAGCCCACCACCCTGAACCCCGCCCTGCCTGCACCGGCAGACGTGCCCGTGCTCACAGGGTTCACCACCGCTGACGAAACGGGCTTGTTGGCCATCCAGGCCGACCATGGCATGGCCATGACCCTGGCGGACCTCAAACACACCCAGGCCTATTTCCGGGATGAGGAACACCGCGATCCTTCTGAAACCGAGCTGCGCATGCTCGACACCTACTGGTCGGATCACTGCCGCCACACGACCTTCCTGACCGAACTGACCGATGTTTCGGTGGAGCCCGGACCCTTTACCGCCACCGCAGCGCAGAGCTATCTGGACTACCAACGCTTGCGCGGGGAAGTTTTCGGCGCGCGGTTGAAAGACAAGCCCGAATGCCTGATGGATATCGCCCTCCTGCCCGCCCGTGCCCTGCGCCAGGCTGGCAAGTTGGACGACCAGGAAGTGACCAGCGAGATCAACGCCTGCTCCGTGATTGTGGAGATCGATAACACGGCTGCGCCCTCCGGATTGGAGGAGTGGCTGTTGATGTTCAAGAACGAAACCCACAACCATCCGACGGAAATCGAGCCCTTCGGGGGTGCCGCCACCTGCCTGGGCGGTGCCATTCGCGACCCCCTGAGCGGCCGCGCCTATGTGTACCAGTCCATGCGCGTCACCGGCTCGGGCGACCCCACGGTGCCGGTAGCGGAAACCATCCCGGGCAAATTGCCCCAGCGCAAGATCACGACAGAAGCTGCCAATGGCTTTTCCAGCTACGGCAACCAGATCGGTCTCTGCACGGGCCAGGTGCTGGAAATCTACGATCCCGGCTATGTGGCCAAGCGCATGGAAATCGGCGCCGTGGTGGGTGCCGTGCCCCGCGCCCAGGTGCGCCGGGAAGAACCTGTGCCCGGCGACGTGATCATCCTGGTGGGCGGCCGCACGGGGCGGGATGGCGTGGGTGGCGCCACGGGTAGCTCCAAGAGCCACACTGAGGACAGCATCGAAACCTGCGGCGCCGAGGTGCAGAAGGGCGACGCCCCCATGGAACGCAAGCTCCAGCGCCTGTTCCGCAAGGCGGAGTTCTCGCAGCTCGTGAAAAAGTGCAACGATTTCGGCGCCGGGGGCGTCTCGGTGGCCATCGGCGAATTGGCCGAAGGTCTGAAGATCAACCTCGATGTGGTGCCCAAGAAATACGAAGGCCTGAACGGCACCGAGCTGGCCATTGCCGAAAGCCAGGAACGCATGGCCGTGGTGGTGACGCCCGGGGATGCCGCCGAGGTCATCCGACTGGCCAACGCCGAGAACCTGGAAGCCAATGTGGTGGCCGAAGTGACCGCGGAACCGCGCCTGCGCATGACCTGGCGGGGCCGCACCATTGTCGATCTCGCCCGCGCCTTCATCGATTCCAACGGCGCTGCCCAGTTCGCCCAGGCGCGGGTCACGGCGCCCGAGCCCAAGGACAACCCTTTGCAAGCGCCCGTGGTGGCGGAAGCGGATATCCGCAAACGGTGGTTGCAGCAGTTGGCGGACCTCAATACCTGCTCCCAGCGCGGCCTCACCGAGAAGTTCGATTGCACCATTGGTGCGGGCACCGTGTTGCTACCCTACGGCGGCAGCACCCGTCGAACGCCCTCCGAGGCCATGGTGGCCAAGTTCCCCGTGCAGGGCGGTTCCACCGCCAGTGCCAGTGCCATGAGCCACGGCTTCTTCCCGGCCATCTCCCGGTGGTCGCCCTTCCACGGCGCCGTGTGGGCCCATGTCCAGGCCGCCGCCAAGCTGGTGGCCGTGGGTGGTGATCATCGAAAACTTCGCTTCACCCTGCAGGAATACTTTGGCAAGCCCATGGGCGATGCGGCCCGCTGGGGCCAGCCGCTCGCGGCGCTGCTCGGTGCCTTGCATGCCGAGATGGCCCTGGAAACCCCCGCCATCGGCGGCAAGGACAGCATGTCCGGTACCTTCAAGGAACTGGATGTGCCGCCCACCTTGGTGGCCTTCGCGGTGGACGTGGTGCGGGCCGAGCAGGCCATCAGCCCTGAGTTCAAGGGTTTCAAACACGCGGTGGTGTTGGTGGACGTGCCCCGCACGGCCGAGGAATTGCCCGAGTGGCAGCACCTTCACGCCATCTACGATCGCATTTCCAAGCTCGTCAAGGCGGGCCGCGTGAAGGCCGCCAAGGTGGTGGGCATGGATGGCTTGGCCGCCGCCCTTTCCATCATGAGCTTCGGCAACGAGGTGGGCTTGGCCCTCACACGCAAGGAGCCCGCCTTCTGGTTTACGCCTCGGCCGGGTGCCTTCGTCCTGGAACTGGATTCCGATCCCGCCCACTGCCTGGAAGGTTTGGCGTGGACCTCCCTGGGCACGACCCTGGAAGAAACGGCCATCCACGTGGGTGGTGAACGCCTGCCCCTCACCGAGCTTCAGGCCGTGTGGGAAGGGCGCCTGGAGCCGGTGTTTCCCACCCGCCTGGAGGCTGGGGAACCCGTCCCCACCTTGCCTATCTTTGCCCCAATTGTTGCCACGGAACGCCACGCGCCCGCCATCAAGGTGGCGCGGCCCCGCGTGGTCATCACCGCCTTCCCCGGCTCCAATTGCGAGTACGACCTGGAGGCCCGGTTCCGCGAAGCGGGGGCCGAGGTGGAAACCGTGGTCTTCTGCAATCTGGATGCACAGGCGGTGGAAGAGAGCTTGGCAACCATGGCCGCCGCCATCCGACGCAGCCAGATCGTGATGATCCCCGGTGGCTTCAGCTCAGGCGATGAGCCCGAAGGTTCTGGCAAATTCATCGCCGCCGCCTATCGCGCCCCCCGCGTGAAGGATGCGGTTCACGAATTGCTGCGACAGCGGGATGGCCTGGTGTGCGGTATCTGCAACGGATTCCAGGCTCTCATTAAGCTGGGCTTGGTTCCCTACGGTGAAATTCGTGAGCAGCATCCCGAAGATCCCACCCTCACCTTCAATAGTCTGCGCTACATGAGTCGCGTGGCCACGACCCGAGTCACGTCGAACCTCAGTCCCTGGCTCAGCCGGGTGCAGCCCGGCGATACCCACACTGTGGCCATTGCCCACGGCGAAGGCCGCATCGTGGGGCCCGACACCCTGCTGCGCAAGCTTTTGGCCAGTGGTCAGGTGGCCACCCAGTATGTGGATCTGCAGGGTCAGCCCACGCTGGACATCGAATACAACCCCAACGGTTCGGCCTTCGGCATCGAAGGTCTCACCAGTCCCGATGGCCGCGTATTCGGCAAGATGGCCCACCCCGAGCGCTACACGTCCCACACCTGGCGCAATGCGCCGGGGGACAAGGACCAGCACATATTCGAGGCGGGCGTGGGGTACTTCCGGTAGTGCGGAGATTTTAAAGATTCACCACAGAGGCGCCAAGGAGCACCAAGATTACGTCGCGACAACAGGAGTGCGATCATCCTCCTCGCAACCTGTCTTTTCTTGGTGCCTTGGTGGTTGGCTGTATTTTTTTGAAAAACGGAATGGATTGCCCTGTGGTCAGGATCAGTGGGTTCAGACCTTCAGGATCTCTGCGTCCTTGTGCTTCACAGTCTCTTCCACTTCCTTGATGAACTGATCCGTGACCTTCTGGATATCGTCCAGGGCGGTCTTGGCGGCGTCCTCGCTCAGGTGGGCGTCCTTGTTCTTTTCCAGTTTCTTGATGTCATCGTTGGCGTCGCGGCGCACGTTGCGGATGGCGGTCTTGATCTCTTCGCCCATGCGGTTGACCACCTTGGTGAGTTCCTTGCGGCGCTCTTCGGTGAGCATGGGGATGGGCAGGCGGATCACGTTGCCATCGTTGCCAGGGTTCAGGCCCAGTTCACTCTTGAGGATGGCCGTTTCGATGGCCTTCATGGCGCCCTTGTCAAAGGGCTGGATCATCAGCATGGAGGGCTCGGGCACGCTGATCCCAGCGATCTGGTTCAGGGGCATGTGGGCGCCGTAGTACTCCACCTGAATGGTGTCAAGGATCGAAGGATTGGCGCGGCCCGTGCGCACCGTGGCCAATTCCTTGCGCAGGGTTTCCATGGAAGTCTTCATGCGTTTTTTGGCTTCGGTGATGATCGTGTCAACGGTGGTGGTCATGGCGGCTCCTCGAGGTGCAATGGGATCTCTGCATGATACCCCAGGCCCGTTTAGCCCAAACAGGTGCTGCAGCGGGCCCCCGCCTGAAGCTGCTCGATCACCGGGGGCACCTGGGATAAATCCGAAATTTCCACAAATTCCGCTTCGGGGTCCAGGTCGGGGCGAGGGCGGCCCTCGCGATTGAGCCACAGCACCGTCCAGCCTGCCTTCAGGGCACCCTGCACGTCGTCATTCCAGCTATCGCCCACCATGGCGAGCTGGCCGGGGAAGAGGTTCATTTTTTTCTGGACGGCTTCAAAGGCACCGCGCTGGGGTTTCAGGAAACCGGTTTCCGCGCTCAGGAAGCGGGTGGGGATGAGTTCGGTGATCTCCAGGCGTTCCAGGAAGCCCAGGTCGAAGCTCTGGGTGTTGGAAAGCAGGGCGATGCGAGCGATGGCGCGGGTTGCCTTTAGGGCCTCGCAGGTTTCAGGAAAGCATTCCGTGTCTTCCACCGCCTTGCGAAATACCTCGGCCATGGCCTGGAACTGATCCTCCGTGAGTTCCAGGCAGGGGCGCCACCGCTCCAGGAGGGTGTGGGCATCGGCATGGGGCTGGTCCATGGCATCCCGCTTGAACTGCGGGAAAAAGGGCCGCTGTGCCTCGTTCATCAACGCATGCAGATGCCGGAAAGGATCACCGCCCCGGCTATGCACCAGGGTGTTCCAAAGGTCAAAGACAACCGCGCGGACCATGGGGGCTAGTTCCCCACCACACGCACGACCCGAACAGGAAGTGTGATGGGGAACCCAAAGGCCTCCGCCTGCAGATTCCCCTCCACGCGCCACGTGCCTTTTTTGCTGCGGATGGCCGCATTGATGGGGCCCCAGCCCTGGTTCAATTCACGGTAGGTGAAGCCCAAATCCACGGGCATCTGCGATCGCCCATTGGGCACGAGTTCGATGCCGCGGCTGAAAGCCACCTGGCCGATGGAATGGCTCTGAGCGGGTTCATCCAAGTAGATGCGCGCCGCCAAGCCCGTGACCTTGAAGCGCACCGAAGTCGGGTTTTCCACACCCACCACGAGGCGGATGCCGATGCGGGAATCTTCCAGGGGAAACGCCAACTGCAGGGATGGCTCCACCCGATCGAGGCTGAAGCGCAGCTGGCGGGCAGCATCCTGGTAGATCCGCGCCGGGTTAAGCTCCGCGCAACCGGCGGTGGCCAGCAGGACCGGGATTGCCATCCATCCCCATCGCATCACGCGCCTCGGTAAATAACGCAATTGTCGGTGGTCTCGAACACTTCGATCTGGCAGAGTTCCGGCAACTCGGGCTTGAGTTGCTCCCATATCCACACGGAGATGTTTTCCGCCGTGGAAAGGGGGATCAGGTCGTTCAGGAAATGATGATCCAGCCGCTTGGTGACGCGCTCGACCACCACCTTGGAGAGATCATCAAAATCGATGATCATGCCCGTCTCCGGGTTCACCTCGCCCTCCAGGCACACAAACAGCTTGTAGCTGTGCCCATGCAGGTTTCGGCACTTGCCGGGGTGGTTGTAGATGAAATGGGCGGCTTCAAAACCGTATTCCTTGCGAAGAATCATCAGCTCACACGAAAAAGTCCCAACGGGGATCTTGATTCTACCGCCCCCGCAACGGAGATCCGAAGGCCAGATACCACCTTGGATGCCCCCCGCTCCCGCCCATCCCACCTTCATGCCAAACTAGCCCTGGGCGCCCATAGCTCAGGTGGATAGAGCATCAGCCTTCTAAGCTGAGGGTCGCTGGTTCGAGTCCAGCTGGGCGTACCAAATGATTGCAGGGCCTTGAACCTGGACTCGAACCAGCGAGAAACATCGGCGGCCCGGTAGCCTGCAGCGAGCAAGGCCCCAGTGGGGCCTGCGGAGCGCTCGCAGGCGGGGCCAGCCGATGGCGGTCCGAGTCCAGCTAGGCGTACCAAATGATTGCAGGGCCTTGAACCTGTATTCGAACCACCAAATGGAATCTGGGCAGCCTCTGGGCCAGGTTTTCATCCCCCGATTTCATATAGGATGATCGAGTGTTTGCCTGGTTCAGAGCCATTTTCCAAGGACGACCTGCCCAACCCGAGGCGGGGTTGAGACCTGTTCAAATTCCGGATGCGCCTTCGAAAATCATCCACCAGGATCCGCCTGAGGATGACCCTTTCGAGGCAGTCTGGGCGCGCCTTTCAGGCCACGAGGTTCCGGTTCCTGCGCCCTTGCCCGAAAACATCAAGGTTTTGGCGGATTCGGTGCGGGCGCACTTTGAGCGCAACAAGCCGGCCCCTTCTTCCTTTCCGGCCCTGGCGGTGCGGGTGATGGATCTGTTGGCCCAGCCCGAGGTGGATGTTCACGAACTGCTCAAGACCATTGGCCCGGACCCGGCCATTTCAGCCCAGCTCATGAAGGTGGCCAATTCAGCCCACTATCACCGCGGGCAGGATGTGTTGGATCTGCGCACGGCAGTCATGAAGATCGGGCTTCGGGATGTGGGGAAGATCGCCGCAGGGGTGGCGGGGCGATCCATCTTTGATGTTTCGCTGCGGGTGGAATATGAAACCTTTCCGGACCGCTGGAGAGCCCTCTTTCTTTCCACCATGACCACCGCCTTCAGCGCCAGCCAGTTTTCCTTCGAGCAGCATCACAGCCGCCCCGACTGGATCTTCCTGGGGGGCATGTTCATGGATATTGGCAAGACCATGGCCCTGCGCTCGCTGGCGCAATTGATCATCGCGGGGCATGTGCCGCAGCAGTTGGAGCCTGGAGATGTGGATGCCTTCCTGGAAGAGGTTCACCTTGAAATCGGAGCGGAGGCCCTCCGGGTCTGGGGATTGCCCTCCTACCTGAGAGAGATCTGCCTCCATCACCACGACGCTCAAGTGGAGACACGGGAGTACGCCGCGGAACTCCACGCCTTGCGCTTGACGGATGGTGTCAGTCGCTTGGTCCAGGATTCGGAGGATGGCATCTATCTGGATCAGACCCGGGAGAGCATGGAAGCCCTCCACCTGGACCGGGTCCGGCTGCGGATGCTCCACAAGGTGGTGGTGGAACAGAAGCCCAGGGTGGCCGCCCTGTTCCCGAACTGATGATCGCCGGGGATTTGGCTACTCCCCGCGCACATCCAGATCAAAGAGGTGCCGCGCCACTTCAGCGCGATCCAGTCTTCGACCAGGGTCCGGTTCTTCCTTGATGGCGTCGATGGGGGTGCGCAGCAGAGAACGCACCATGGACTGGGCCATTAGGCGGATTTTTTCGCGGTCGCTTTCGGAGATCTGGGTGAGCTGGCTCAGGCGCTGATCAAATTCCGTTTCGCGGATGGTTTCAAATTTCTGGCGAAGCGAGGTGATGGTGGGCACCACGGCCAGGGATTCGAACCAGGTGAAAAACTTGTCGATTTCCTCGTCCAGGATGGCCATGGCGGGCTCGATCTCGGCCTGGCGTTCCTGACGGTTGCGCTCGGCGATTTCCTGCAGATCATCCACGGCGTAGAGGAAGGCGTTTTCCAGGTCAGAGACCTTGGGTTCCACGTTGCGGGGAATGCCGAGATCGAGAAAGAACAGGGGCTCGCCCCGGCGTTGAGTCATGGCCTTGCGGGCCATATCAAGGGACAGGAAGGGGGTGGACACTGAAATGGCGGAAATGACCACGTCGGCCTGGGGCAGGCGCGCGGGCAGATCCTCCCAGGGAATGGCCTTGCCGCCCCGGCGGCACAGGGCCTCGGCCTTGGCGAAGGTACGGTTGGCCACCTCGATGTTGCGGGCGCCCTTGGCCAGCAGCAGATCGTAGAAAATCGAGGAGGTCTCCCCGGCGCCCAGGATCAGGAACTTGCGGGGCGCGAGATCCTCGAAAATCTTTTGGGCCAATTCGATGGCCACACCGGGAATGGAGATGGGCCGGGAGCTGAGCCCCGTTTCGGAACGCACCCGCTTGCCCGTTTCCAGAGCTTTTTGGAACAGACGGTGCAGCACGGCACGGGTAGCGCCAGCGCTGGAGGCCACGCGAAAGGCTTCCCGCACCTGACCAATAATTTGATCTTCACCCAGGGCCAGTGATTCGAGGCCCGAGGTCACGCGCAGCAAGTGGCGCACCGCGTCGGTGCCGGAAAAGCGGTAGCCCACGGGTTCGATTTCACCCTGGGGCACGCCGTGGAAACGCGCGACGAATTCCAGTACCGCCAGGATGGGATCTCTGTCTCCCAGCCCACCGCCGGCCACGCCATAGACTTCACTGCGGTTGCAGGTGGAGAGAATGACGCATTCGGAAAGAATGCCTTCCTGCTTCAGGGCGGACATGGCGGCCCGCAGCTTCTCTGCAGAAAAGGCGAGCTGTTCGCGCAATTCCACAGGCGTTTGCCGGTAGTCCCAGCCGACCAGGACGAGGGGAGATTCCATGGGCGCGCTCACCGGAACGTGTGTCCCCGGGAGATGAAGAGATTCACGATCGTGTAGGAGAACAGCACGAACAGAAAGCCCGTCATGGAGAGGATGGCGATCTTCTTACCGCCCCAGCCGATCCACCGTGGAAAGAGTGTGAAGAGGTAGACAACGATGATGAGGAAGGTGAACAGCACCTTGGGATCCCAGTACGTGCCCCAATTGATCTTTGCCCAGATGAGGCCCAGCACGGCCGCCACCGAAAGGGCACTCACCCCGATGGTCACGGAGGTCCGGTGCAGCTGTGAAAGCACGTCCAGGGCGGGCAGCCTGGAAAACAGCAAGCCCAGCTTCCGCCGTCTGAGCTGTGCGTTTTGGATGAGGTAGAGCTGGGCGAGCACGAAGGAAAGCGTCAAGGCCGCATAACCCACCAGTGCCATGGTTACGTGGAAAGCGAACAAGGGGCCCGAGAGCTTGGGATTCTTCACCAGAACCTGAACGCCCCCTTGGGTAAAGAGGGAGATCAGGAGGAAGAGCAGGGCGATGGGAATGAGGAAGGGGCCGGTGGAGCCTTCCCGGTGCTTGAGCAGCAGGATTCCGTAGGAACCGATCACCACCCAGGAGAAGAAGGACATGGAGGCAGGGAGGTCATGGTAGGGCACGGCATGGGCCGCCCTGGCCCCGGCGTACAGCGCAAACCAATGGATCAGGAACCCCACCAGCAGCAGCCACGAGGTGGTCTTGCCGTGGGAATCCTTATTCGTGCGCAGGTGCGAGATGGAAAACCCCTCCGCCGCTGCGTACAGGATCAAGGTAATGGCACTCAGGCTGGTTTGTCCCCACATGTCCTCCATCATACTGTCCATGGGGCCCCTCGGGGAGTCGAGGGGCTGGGTTCCCCTGGTGGCCGCCATGCCTTGCCAGGTTGTACCGTGAACCTCGGTACCAGGAGATTGTATGGAGATGTCGGAAATTCCCTTCACCACCACTGATTGGTCAGGGGTAGAGCCCGAAGCGCACCCAGGCATCACCGGTCAGGCCCTCTGGCGCACGCAGAAGTTCGGGGCCATTCGCGTGCGGATGGTGGAATATTCACCGGGCTACTTGGCCGATCACTGGTGCCTGAAGGGCCATGTGCTCCTCTGCCTCGAAGGCGAATTGCACACCGAACTGGAGGATGGCCGCCGGTTCATCCTTTACCCCGGCATGAGCTACCAGGTGGCGGATCAGGCCGAACCCCACCGCTCCTCGACGCCCACCGGCGCCAAGCTGTTCATCGTGGATTGAGCCATGCGCGTGCTTGTGGTGTTTGCCCATCCGCGCCGCGCCTCCTTCACGGGGGAATTGCTCGACGCCTTGCAATCGGGCTTGAAGGCCGCGGGCCATGAGGTTGAGGTGGCGGATCTGTACTCCGAGGGGTTCGATCCACGGCTGGATGCGGCAGCCTTTGACCGCGAAACCGCCATGGCTTGCGAGGTGGCCCTGCCCGTGGATGTGCTGGCTGAACATGCACGGCTGCTGCGTTGCCAAGGCCTGGTGTTTGTCTACCCCTTCTGGTGGTCGGATGTGCCCGCCATCCTCAAGGGCTGGTTTGACCGGGTCTGGACCTATGGATTTGCCTATGCCTATGAAGCCGATCGCAGCCGCACCACCCAGCTAACGGTGCGCAAGGCCCTGGCCCTCTGCCCGGCGGGGCACACGGATGAAAAACTGGATGCCCTAGGCCTGCGGGAGGCCCACTGGCGCGTCATGGTTGAAGATCGCCTGCTTGGGGTAGGCATTCCCGAAGCCCACCTGGAACTGCTGGGTGGGCTTTCCGGGAATCCTGTGGAAATTCGGGCGGCCCATCTGGCCAAGGCTTATGGCCTCGGGGCTGCGTTCTAGCGCTTCAGCACAAGGCTCACTACGGTTTTGTCATTTCCGCCCATGGAGATCATGACGCCGTGTTCTTTCTGCAGCTGGATCTGGAAATCCCCCGCTTTGCCGGTCAACTGTTTCCAGAGATCCACGGCCATGCGCACACCGGAGGCGCCGGTGGGGTGGCCGTAGCCCACTAGGCCCCCACCGGTGTTGGTGGGGAAGCGGCCCGTCCGCTTGTTTTCGCCCGCCATCACCAGATCGATGCTCTGGCCGGGGCCCGCGAGTTCCAGGGCTTCCAGGCTCAACATGCCCGTGATGCTGAAGCAATCGTGAACCTCGATCACGCCATAATCTTCAGCGGAAATCTTCGCCATCTTGCGGGCCAAGCCCGAGGCCTTGCGGCTGGTGGTGAGCTCGGTGAGTTCGGGCGGCGGGGCGGTGAGGTTGGCGGCGGCATGGCCGTAGCCCACGATCTTCACCACATCCTTGCGCTTCAAGCCCAGGCGTTTGTAGCCTTCCTTGGTGCAGACGACGATGGCGGCGGCGCCATCGGACACCTTGGAGCAATGGAACAGATTGATGTGTTCGCAGAAGGTGCGGGCATCGGGGGGCGTCAGCCCCAATCCCACCAGGTCCTTCACGGCATTGTGGTGTTCCTGAGCCAGCGGATTGAGTCGGGCATTCTCGATGGCAGTGGCATACCAATGCGCCATGGCGGCCCGGGATTTTTCGACTCCGTACTTCTGGCCAAAAGCCCCCGCCCGATCCGAGAATTTTTGCGGGAAGAAATAGGTTCCGCCCGCCTTGCGTTCGCCTGCAAACCACCCGGCGCCCGCGAGAATATCCGCGCCGTACACCGCCTTGACGGTGTTCTGCACTTCCACACCCATCACCAGCACACTATCGGCGAGGCCGCTCAGCACGCTCTTGATGCCCGTGGCCAGTGCCAAGCCACCCGAGGCGCAGGCACCCTCCACGCGGATCATGGGTTTGTATTCCAACGAAGGGTGGGCGATGGTCATCAACGAGCCGAGATGGCCCTGCTTGTTGAAGCGGGCCGCCATGAAATTGCCAATCACACCTTCGTCGATGACGTCCGGGTCCTCGATCTGATCAAAGACTGCCCGGCCCACCTCCTGGATGTAGTGCTCCAGGCCTGGGCGAGCCTTGCGGGGGTTGAATTCAGGGCGGCCCGTGCCGAGGCTCATGGTGTAGGCACCAGCGGCGAGGTAGAGGGGCTTGGGCATGTGTGTCATGGTCGTGTCCCTCAATCCAGGTAATCGTTGATGGGGCCGTAGAGGTGGAAGAAGCCAAGCGTAAGCACCTTGTTCACATCCTCGGCGCTATGGGCTACGCCGTCGGCAACCAGGCGCAAGGACGCCTCACGGGTGACTCGGAAGTAATCTGTGGCCAGTTGGACCCCGAAGGTCGGGTTGGCGCCGAAGCTGCCGAAATAGCGGCGCAGCTTGGCATCGAGGTGGGGGTCACCCTGGAGGGATTTCCAGGACAGCGTGGGGTCGGGATGGGCCCCAAGCTGGGTGTCGGCCTCCTTGTTCCAGGTGCCATCCATCATCACGTATTCCTGTTTTTCTGGATCGTAGATGCCCACGATGGCGCCCTTGTCGTATTTCAGGAAGCCATCCTTTTGGGTACCCGAGGAGGTTTGGCCACCCTTGATGCCAAGTTCCAGATAGCGATCAATGAGCGGGCTGTGGAGGCCATCGTTTAGGTACTTTTCCATCACCCGCAGGATGAGCTGGAAAACGTCCACGCCCACGTAATCGATGAGCTGGAAGATGCCCATGGGTCGCAACAGCCATTCCCGGGAAGTCTTGTTCACGAAGAACACAGCCTTCACGAAACCATGTTCCTGGGCCAGCCGCTCCACTTCCCGGATGCCGTGCAGGCCGTCGCGCATGAAGTGGCCGTTGCCGATGAAGCCGGCGATGTCATTGGATGGAACCACCGTCTTCCGCAGCACCTTGGCCAACTCGGCGGCGAGCTGCTGCAGTTCCGAATCGCAGACATCGGGCGTGATGACCTCCAACAATTTTTGCACCGCCGGAGGATTGTAGAAGTGATACCCGATGACGCGGCCCAGCATGCCCGAGGCGTCCGCAAGCACATGCAGTGGGATCGACGAGGTGTTGGTAAGGATATACATGTCTCGGGGACAGATGGCCGCCAACTCTTTGTAGATGCCGACTTTCAGTTCTTCCTTTTCGAAGGCAGCCTCGAAGACCAGGGTGGAATCCTGGGCCAGGGTCATGGTCTTGCCCGTGCGCACGTGCTGAAGCACTTCATCGGCAAAGGCCTGGATCATTTCACCGTTCTCTACCAGATCTTCCCGATCCGCATAAAGGCGGCGAATTCGACTCATCTGTTTTTCGGCGTCCTTCACGGCCTGTTCGCGCAAGTAGCGGAGCAGCCCCAGGAGGGCGCCATCGTTCACATCCACGAGGTTCAAAAGATAGGTTCGATCCTTGTGCTCGAGGGCGCGATAGGCAATTTCCAGGGCCAACAGCAGCGAAATGCCGCTGCCCATCTTGCCCGCAGCGCCAATGACCGTCACGTTCTGGAGCCGTGTATTCAGGTCCATGTGGGTCTCCTTGTGATGGGTTGAGTTCAAATGCCCTTGAAGGTGGCGGGGCGTTTCAGGATGAAGGCCGCCATGCCTTCCTTTTGGTCGCCGGTGGCGAAGGTCTGCGCGAAGAGTTCCGCTTCGAAATCCTGGCCCTGGGCGAGGGTGGCCTCCACACCGATGTTCACGGCGTGCTTGCAATAGGACACGGCCACGGGACCCTTGCTGGCAATGGTTTGGGCAATCTCCAGGCACCTCGGCAGCACCTGCTCAGGGGCCACCACCTCATCAAAGAGACCGATCTGGAGTGCGCGTTCGGCGGAGAGAATTTCCCCGGTGAAGAGCAAATACTTGGCCAGAGAACGCCCAACCAGGCGCGCCAGCCGCTGGGTGCCGCCGAACCCGGGCGTTACCCCCAGGTTCACTTCAGGCTGACCCGCTTTGGCATTTTCACTGGCGATGCGGAAGTCGCAGGCCATGGCCAATTCGCAGCCGCCACCCAGCGCAAACCCATTGACGGCAGCGATCACCGGATGGGGAAAGGATTCGATGAGCCGCATCACGGATTGTCCCCGTCGGGCGAAGGCCCGGGCCTGGATGGGACCGAAATCGGCCATTTCCTTGATATCAGCACCGGCCACGAAGGCCTTCCCGGCCCCCGTTAGAATCACTGCCCGCAGCGAGGGGTCCCGGGCCAATTCCAGGAACGCCGCCTCAAGGTCGTTGAAGACCTTCAGGCTCAGGGCGTTGAGGGCCTCTGGACGATCCAACGTAACGATGGCGATGCCATCCTGTCGTTCGAGCTTGACGGTGCTGTTTTCCATGGTCGCCTCTCAGTCGGGAATGGGTTCTACCACACACAAGGGATCGCCCATGGACACGGTAACGCCTTCCCGGGCGGTGATGGAGCCAAGGATGCCAGCGATGGGTGACTTGATTTCGTTCTGCATTTTCATGGCTTCGAGGATGAGCAGCACTTGACCCGCAGCCACGTGCTCGCCGACCTGAACCAGGACAGCGCGCACATTCCCAGCCATGGGGGACTTGAGATCCTGGCGGCCGGAAGCGCCCGCTGCAAGTTTCATGGCCAGCTTCTTCTTGCGCTCTTCCACCACTTCGATCTCGTAATGATCGCCCTTGATCATTACGCCGAAATCATCACTGTTGGCAGCGGCATCCACATCGACTTCATAGGATTTGCCATCGATGATCAGCGAGAGAATGTTCTTTTGGGGTTCCAGGAAATCCACGACATAGTCGCGGTTACCGAGGGTCACACGGAAATTGCCCGCTTCGGATTCTTGCACCTGGATCTTGGTGATCTGGCCCCGGTAGGTGGCGATGTACGTCATGGTTGCTCCTATCGCACGCGGCCACTGGATTTCCAGGCGGAATGTTCCTGGCCATCCGGGTGTCCGCCCAGCAAGTGCTGGGCGCGTTCCTTGTCACGCCGATAGGCCTGGATGGCTGCTGAAAGCAGCGCCACATCCTCGTGGGGCATGGGCCGGGCCGCATCGGCGGGGCGGAAATGATTGTCGATGTAGTGGGTGTCAAAGTCACCCTTGGCAAAGGCTTCGCTGCCGATCACTCGGGCGTGGAACGAAATGGTGGTCTTGATGCCCTTCACGGCGTACTCGCCGAGGGCACGGAGCATGCGGGTGATGGCGCGCTCCCGGGTGCTGCCCCATACCACCAGCTTGGAGAGCATCGGATCGTAGTGAATGGGCACATCCAGGCCCTCATACATGCCGGATTCGTCACGCACCCAAGGGCCGCCAGGTACGCGCAGGCCAATGATCTTGCCCGGGGTGGGCAGGAAGTTGTTATCGGGATCCTCGGCATAGATGCGGCATTCGATGGCGTGACCGTAGAGGCTGATGTCCTCCTGGGTGAAGGGCAGGGGATCCCCGGCGGCGGATTTGATCATCTCCTTGCAGAGATCCACCCCCGTGATCATTTCGGTGATGGGATGTTCCACCTGCAGGCGGGTGTTCATTTCCAGGAAGAAGAACTCCCGGGTCTTGCCCGATACGATGAATTCCACCGTGCCCGCGGAATCGTAGCCCACGGAGCGCGCCGCCTTCACAGCGGCCTCGCCCATGGCCCGGCGCATGTCTTCATCCACGATGGTGGAGGGCGCTTCCTCGATCACCTTCTGGTGGCGCCGCTGGATGGAGCATTCGCGTTCAGGGAAGTAGATGATGTTGCCGTGCTTGTCACCCAGCACTTGAATCTCGATGTGGCGGGGGCTTTCCACATAGCGTTCGAGGTAGACCGAAGCATCCCCAAAGGAATCGAGCCCTTCGGAACGGGCTGCGCGGAAGGCTGCGGGCACATCTTCCATGCGGGTAATCATGCGCATACCCTTGCCGCCGCCGCCTGCCGCGGCCTTCATCATCAAGGGCAGGCCGATGCGCTCGGCCCATTCCATGGCATGGGCTTCGTCTCGAAGGTTTTCCTTCATGCCTGGTACCAGGGGCACATTCATTTCGGCCACGGCCACGCGAGAGGTGGTCTTGTTGCCCATGACACGGATCGCCTTGGTGTTGGGTCCGATGAAGGTGATGCCAAGGGCCGCGCAGCGCTCTGCGAATTCAGCATTTTCAGAAAGAAAACCGTAGCCCGGATGGATGGCGTCCACACCGCACTGCTGGGCCACTTCCAGAATTCGATCCATGTTGAGGTAGGACTTCCGACTGGGGGCCGGCCCCACGCAGAAGGCTTCATCACAGACCCGCACATGCAGGGCAGCGCGATCGGCTTCGGAGAAAATGGCCACGGTGGGAATGCCCAGTTCGCAACAGGCACGGTGCACGCGAATGGCGATTTCACCCCGGTTGGCGATGAGGATTTTTTTGAACATCAGCTAACCCTCTCGAAAGGGGGGAGAAAAGAAATAACCGCCAAGACGCCAAGGCGCCAAGAAGTGAAAAAGAATCCAAGGGGAACCTGAAGTTCGCGGGATGGGGCAAACCTGAATCTATTTTTCATTTCAGCCTTTTTGCTTTTCTTGGCGTCTTGGCGGTGAATCAGTGTCTTTACAGCGGCAGGTTGCCGTGTTTGCGGGGGGGGTTGCTGTCGCGTTTGTTCTTGCAGGCTTCGAGCGCTCGGATGAGCTTGGGCCGGGTTTGCGAGGGCTCAATCACTTCTTCGATGTAGCCCATTTCCGCGGCGTTGTACGGGTTGGCAAAGGTATCGCGGTAGTCATCCACCAGTTCCTTGCGGCGGGCTTCGGGATCTTCGGCCTTCAGGATCTCGGCGCGGTGGATGATGTTCACGGCGCCTTCGGGGCCCATGACCGCGATTTCAGCGGTGGGATAGGCCACGCAGTAGTCCGCGCGAATATTCTTGGAGTTCATCACACAGTAGGCGCCGCCGTAGGCTTTGCGGGTGATGACGGTGAGCTTGGGCACGGTGGCTTCTGCGATGGCGTAGAGCAGCTTGGCGCCGTGCTTGATGATGCCGCCCAGTTCCTGGCCCACGCCGGGGAGGAAGCCCGGCACGTCCTCAAAGAAGATCAGCGGGATATTGAAGGCATCGCAGAAGCGCACGAACCGGGCGCCCTTGAGGGAGGAATCCACATCGATGGCCCCTGCCAGGAAGGCTGGCTGGTTGGCCACCACGCCGATGGAACGGCCGTTGAGGCGCGCGAAACCCACCACGAGGTTTTTGGCGTAATGTTCCTGCACTTCGAAAAAGAGGCTGTCGTCCACCACCGCCTTGATCACATCCTTCATGTTGTAGGGGATGTTGGGATTCTCGGGAACGAGCTTGTTCAGGGCGATCTCGCAGCGATTGGGATCATCCTTGCAGGATTTGAGGGGCGGGTCGTCTTGGTTGTTGGAGGGAATGAAGGAGAACAGCTCCCGGATCATCAGGAGGCATTCTTCGTCATCACTGCTGGCGAAGTGGGCGCAACCGGAACGCTCGTTGTGCGTCATGGCGCCGCCCAGTTCTTCCTTGGTCACTTCTTCATGGGTTACGGTCTTGATGACATCGGGACCGGTGATGAACATGTACGACGTATCCTTCACCATGAACACGAAGTCCGTGATGGCCGGAGAATACACGGCGCCGCCGGCGCAGGGCCCCATGATGGCGCTGATCTGGGGGATCACCCCCGAGGACAGCACGTTGCGCAGAAAGATATCCGAATAGCCCGCCAGGGATTGCACCCCCTCCTGGATGCGGGCGCCGCCGGAATCGTTGAGGCCGATGACCGGCGCGCCATTCTTCATGGCCATATCCATGATCTTCACGATCTTTTCGGAATAGGCCTTGGACAGCGATCCACCGAAGACGGTGAAATCCTGGGCAAACACGTAGACCAGACGCCCATCGATGGCGCCGTAGCCGGTGACAACGCCATCCCCGGGGATCTTGGTTTTCTCCATGCCGAAGTTGTCGCAGCGGTGCACCACGAACTTGTCGATTTCGGTGAAGCTGCCTTCGTCCAACAGAATCGCGATGCGCTCTCGCGCCGTGAGGCGTCCCGAGGCATGGTGCTTTTCAATCTTGTCCAGGCCGCCGCCCAGTTCGGCTTGTTCGGTTTTCTGCTTAAGGAGTGCGAGTTTTTCTTCAAGGGTGTGGGTCATCAAGAATCTCCGGTGGGGCTATAGCATCTTGGCGATGGTCTGCAATTGCATGAAGGTGGTTCCTTCGTAAATCTTGCCGATCTTGGAATCGCGGAAGTACTTCTCGGCGGGGTAATCCTTGGTGAAGCCATAGCCGCCGAAGAGTTCCAGCGATTCACTGGCCACCCATTCAGCCACATCGCTGGTGAAGTACTTCGCCATGGCGGCTTCCTTGATGAAGGGCTGGCCGGCGTCCTTGAGACGTGCGGCGTTGTAGGTCATCAAACGGGCGGCTTCGATGCGGCTGGCCATTTCGGCAAGGCGGATCTGAATGGCCTGGAAATTGAAAATGGGTTGGCCGAACTGCTTGCGCTCCTTGGTGTAGGCCAGGGCATGGGCCAGGGCCCCTTCCGCCAGGCCCACCATCTGGGCGGCGATACCGATGCGGCCTTCGTTGAGGGTTTCAATGGCCACCTTGTAGCCCTTGCCGACCTCGCCCAGCACCTGCTCCCGGCCCAGTTTCACATCCACGAAGGAAAGTTCGCAGGTAGAACTGGCGCGGATACCCAGCTTGTTTTCCTTCTTGCCCACCGTGAAGCCAGGGGTATCGCGGTCCACGAGGAAGGCCGTGATGCCCTTGTAGCCAGCTTCGGGATTGACAGTCGCAAAGACCACAAAAATCTCAGCCTGCTGGGCGCTGGTGATCCAGAGCTTGGCGCCGTTGAGCACGAAGCCATCGTCCGTGGCCACTGCCCGGCATTTGAGCGCGAAGGCATCGGAACCCGAATCGGATTCCGAAAGGGCGTAGGCGCCGACCTTGGATTTGCAGAGCTGGGTCAGGTATTTCACTTTCTGGGCCTCATTGCCCCAGCGCAGGATGCAGTTGGCCACCAGGGTGTTCTGTACATCCACCAGCACGCCCACGGAGGGATCGACCTTCGAGAGTTCTTCGATGACCAGGATCGCGTTGAAGAAGGTGGAACCGATGCCGCCGTAGGCTTCGGGCACTTCGATGCCCATGATGTCGAGTTCGAAGAATTTCTTGATCAGGTCGGGCCGCATCTCCTGGGCCTCGTCCATGGCCATTTTGAGAGGCTCGATTTCGTTCTTGGCGAAATCGGCCACCATGTCACGGAAGGCCTGTTCTTCTTCGTTCAGGAGGGTTAGCGGTTCGGACATGGAGGCTCCCGGTCTGAAAGGTTGTGAATGTGAATATCGAATGGCTGGCGGTGAAAGAGTGTTGATCGAACAACCGTGGAATGACAGCACTTTCAATCGATAAAAAAACCGCGATCACATGGCCCGACGATAGCGTCCGCCCATTTCGTAGAGCACCTGGGTGATCTGTCCGAGGCTGGCCACCCGCACGGCATCCATCAGCACCGCGAAGAGGTTGCCGCCACTGCGGACCTGCTCGCGCAGCCGCGCCAGGGCGGGCTCGGCTGCGGCAGCGTGGCGTGCCTGAAACGCGCGCAGGCTGTGCAGTCTGGCTCGCTTTTCTTCGGCGGAAGCACGGCTGATCGCGGGCGTGTGCGTCTCGGGCTCTGGACCCTCCCGCAGGTACGTATTCACGCCCACCACGGGCAATTCGCCGGAGTGTTTCCGGGTTTCGTAGCGCAGGGATTGTTCCTGGATGCGGAAGCGCTGGTACTGGGTTTCCATGGCCCGCAGCACGCCACCGCGTCCATTGATGCGAAGGAATTCTTCCAGCACAGCCTCTTCCACATCGTCGGTCAGCTTCTGGATGAAGTGGGAGCCCTGGAGCAGGTTCTCGTTGAGATAGAGGCCGAATTCCTTGGTGAGGATGAGCTGGATGGCCATGGCGAGGCGCACGGATTCTTCCGTGGGCGTGGTGAGGGCTTCGTCGTAGGCGTTGGTGTGCAGGGAATTGCAGTTGTCGGTGAGTGCCGTGAGCGCCTGCAGCGTGGTGCGGATGTCATTGAATTTCATTTCCTTCAGGTGCAGGGAACGACCTGATGTCTGCACGTGGTACTTCAGCTTGCAGCTGCGCTCGGAGGCGCCGTAGAGCTCCTGCATGGCGATGGCCCAGATACGGCGCGCCACCCGGCCCATCACGCTGTATTCAGGGTCCAGTCCGGAGCTGAAAAAGAAGGACAAATTGGTCGCAATGTCATCGATGGCCATGCCCCGGCTCAGGTAGTACTCCACCAGGGTGAAACCATTGGCCAGGGTGAAAGCCAATTGTGTAACCGGATTCGCCCCGGCCTCCGCAATGTGGTAGCCGGAAATGCTCACGGAATAGTAGTTTCGGATCTGGTTCTGGATGAGAAAAGCTTGCATATCGCCCATCATTCGCAGGGCGAACTCGATGGAGAAAATGCAGGTGTTCTGGGCTTGGTCTTCTTTGAGAATATCGGCCTGAACGGTGCCACGAATGGTGCGCAGGGTATCTCGTCGGATTCTGGCTTCGATCTCGGGCGGCACGTCGGTGGTGCCAGTGGCGGCCTTCCACTGATCCAACTGTTGATCGATTGCCGTGTTGAAGTACATCGCCAGGATCACAGGGGCGGGGCCATTGATGGTCATGGATACAGATGTGTTCGGCCCGCAGAGATCAAACCCAGCGTAGAGGGCCTTCATGTCGTCCAAGGTGGCGATGCTCACGCCGCTTTCCCCTACCTTGCCAAAAATGTCGGGGCGCTCATCGGGATCTTCGCCATAGAGGGTGACGGAATCAAAGGCGGTGGAAAGGCGGTGGAAGGTTTCGCCTTCGCAGAGGAAATGGAAGCGCCGGTTGGTGCGCTCGGGTCCGCCCTCCCCTGCGAACTGGCGCTTGGGGTCCTCGTCGGAGCGGCGGAAGGGGAAAGCACCGCCCGTGTAGGGAAAGGAACCGGGCACGTTTTCCTGGCGGAGGAAGCGTACGATGTCGCCCCAGCGATCCGTATTCGGCAACTGCACCTTGCGGATAGGGATGCCGGAAAGGGATTCGGTGGTGAGGGGGATGGCATGGTCCCGATCCCTCACTTTGTAGGTGAAGGTGTCGCCGGAGTAGGCGCTGCGCAGGTTGTCCCAATCCGCCAGGAGTTTCTGGCCGGTGTCACCAAAGTGGGCGCGAGCTTCTTGAACCCTGCCTTCCAGGGCTTCACTGGCGATTTCCTTTTGGACCGTGGTCAGGGCTTGCAGGCGATCGGCTTGGGCGCCGAGCAACTGGCTGCGGCCCTTGTAGTCGCGCACCGTCTTCACGATGTTTTGCAGGTAGGCGTGCCGCTCGAAGGGAATGATGGGGCTGCTGCGGTCGCTGGAAAAGGCCATGGGGCCTGGGTCTGGGAGGCGGGATTCCAAGGTCGTTCCATGGTCCCGGCGCAAAAGGTCCAGCAGATCCAGGTAGAAGCGATCCACACCCGCATCGTTGAAGTGTCCAGCCGCCGTTCCGTAAACCGGAAGCGCATCGTCGGGCACCTGGGAGGGCACCTGCTTGTTTCGGCGCACCTGGCGGCGCACGGCCATCAGGGCATCTTCCGCTCGCTTGTCCTCGAATTTGTTAATGACCACCAGTTGCGCGAAATCCAGCATGTTGATTTTTTCGAGCTGGGTGCCGGCGCCGAATTCACTGGTCATCACGTAGACCGGCACATCTGCCATTTCGGTGATTTCCGTATCGCCTTGGCCGATGCCTGTGGTTTCCACCAGGATCAGATCCGCCCCGCATTGCGCCAATAGCGAAGTTCCCCGGCGTACGGCGGAGATCGTTTCGGGGCCCGCAGTGGCCGCCAGGCTGCGGAAGAACACCCGGGGGTCGCCCGCGGTATTCATGCGGAGCCGGTCCCCCAAGAGCGCGCCACCGGAGCTCTTGCGGGTGGGATCGAGGGCGAGAATGGCAATCCGGATGGTTGGGAAATCCAGCAGCAAGCGGCGGAGCAATTCATCGGTGAGGGAACTCTTCCCGGCTCCCCCCGTGCCCGTGAAGCCCACCACGGGAACCCTTCGAACAGCTTCGCCAGTATGTGCCTGGTGGCCTTCGAGGGCCGCGGTGAGGGCGACCGAAAGGGCGTGGGGTTCCCCCCAGGTGGGTTGAGCCGATGAAGAAAGGGCGTCCTTTTGGCGGGGGGTTCGGGCCAGGAGGTCCTGGATCATGCCTTCTACGCCAAGCTGCATGCCATCGTCTGGGGTGTAGATCTTTTCGATGCCTAGGCGATGCAAGGCCTCGGCCTCTTCGGGCAAAATCACGCCGCCACCGCCGCCGAATACCTTGATGTGGGCGGCCCCAAGGCCACGCAGGCTCTCGGCGAGGTACCCAAAAAACTCCATGTGCCCGCCCTGGTACGAGGATACGCACACGGCCTGGGCATCTTCTTCAACGGCAGCCTTGGCGATTTCGGCCACGCTGCGGTTGTGCCCCAGGTGGATGACGTGGGCCCCCTGGGTGACGAGCACGCGGCGCACCAAGTTGATGGCGGCATCATGACCATCAAACAGCGCTGTGGCTGTGATGATCCGGACCGGTGCACGACCTTCACCCATGACGCCTCCGGGAATTCTTGAAAAGCAAAGTGTTCACATTCTGAAGAGATATGAAACGAGGTCCACGCTTTTCTGCAGACAGACAAGAACCCCGACCAGAGCCGAATCAGGGCTTGGATGCCGGGGGAATGGGAAACGTCTCAGGCTGAAACCGAAAATTTCCGAAGGAAGGCGTCCATGTGCGCCAGGACAAGTTCCTGGGCCTGAAGGTGAGGGCTGTGGCCGCAGTGGGGAATGAGCAGGCTTTCAACGGGGCCCTGCACCCGAGAGACCACGGCTTGGATCTGGGCGGGGCTGCCGTAGGCGTCCCCCTCTCCTTGGATCAAGAGCAGGGGGCACTGAAGGGTGGTCAGGGAGGCGGTGATATCCCAATCCCGGGCGGCCGGGTTGAGCCAGGTGTCATTCCAGCCGCGAAAGAGGCTGTCCACCTTGTCCCCGTGCATGCGTTCGAGCTTGGTGCGCAGGGTTCCGCCCATATAGGCTGTGCGGGCGGCGCATAAACCTTGAATCGTGAGGGGCTCCAGGAATACATGGGCGGCTTCGGAAAGCACGGTCGTGACCTTCTCGGGAAACCGGGCCGCGTACAGCAGGGCAATGGTGCCGCCATCGCTGTGTCCCACCAGCACAGGGGCCGCAATGCCGGTGGCGGCGAGGACCTGCGGCAGCGTTTGGTAGGCTTCCACTTCCAGGTACGCCATGGTGCGAGGCTGGGTGAGGGCCGGTGAGCCGCCGTGGCCGAGGCGGTCGTAGATCAGGGCCGGCAGCTTGGTGCGGCGGGCCAGGGCTTCCGGGAAATCGCGCCACTGGGCGATACTGCCGAGACCTTCGTGCAGAAACACCAGGGTTGGCTCACGGTGGAAATCATGGTGCCCGTGGTGGAGAAGCCACCGGGCCTGGAGCGCAGCGCCCTCCATGGGAAGCTTCAGGTCTTTCACGAGAATCGCAGCGGGCATGGGGGATTCTACAAGGCCTGAGCAATCACGGGTAGAATTGGCCTGGGATGGGTCTCGGGGTTCGCGGATGCGGCTGGGGGCGTTTCCTCACGCCTTTCTTGCGCACCGGAGTCCCATGATCTCGTTTTCGAATATCAGCAAGCAGTACGGCAAGCAGATCCTGTTCATCGACGCCGATTTTCAGCTCAATGCCGGGGAAAAGGTGGGCCTGGTTGGCCCCAACGGCGCCGGGAAATCCACCCTGTTCCGCATGATCATGGGCGAAGAAACGGCGGACGAAGGTTCGGTAAGCCTGCCCAAGAAACTTTCCATCGGGTATTTCCGGCAGGAAGTGGACGAGATGTCGGGCCGCCCGGTGCTGGACGAAGCCATCGCAGGCAGTGGGCGATTGGGGGATCTCCACCACGAGTTGCTGGATCTGGAGCACGCCCTTGCGGATCCCGAGCGCGCCGAGGAAATGGAAGCTATTCTGGACCGCTTCGGCCATGTGCAAGAGGAATACCAGCACCTGGGCGGCTACGAGCTGGAAGCCAAGGCCCGCGCTTGTTTGCAAGGCCTGGGCTTCGAGGATGACCAGATCGATGGCGACGTGGGCGCGCTGTCGGGCGGCTGGAAGATGCGTGTGTCCATGGCCAAGGTGCTGCTGGGCAATTTCGATGTGCTGCTGCTGGACGAACCCACCAACCACCTCGATATCGAATCCATCCTGTGGTTGGAGAGCTTTTTGAAAAGCGTGTCCTCCACCCTGTTGATGACCTCCCACGACCGGGATTTCATGAACCGCATTGTCACCAAAGTTGTGGAAATCGACGGTGGCGACATCGTTACGTATTCCGGCAATTACGATTTCTACGTGAAGGAGCGGGAAACCCGCGAAACCAATCAGGAAGCGGCCTACGCGAGACAGCAGGCGAAACTGGCCAAGGAGCAGCGTTTCATCGAGCGGTTTTCCGCTCACGCCGCCAAGGCCGCCCAGGTGCAGAGCCGCGTGAAGGCCCTCGACAAGATCGAACGCATCGAATTGCCTAAAAAGCGCCGCGTGCAGAAATGGGATTTCCGCATCCCGGGGCGATCGGGCGATGACGTGGTGATGTTGAAGGGCGTCTCCAAGGCTTTCGGCGCCCGCAGCATCTACAAGAATTTCGATTTTCATGTGCGCCGCGGCGAGCGCTGGTGCGTGATGGGCAAGAATGGTGCAGGTAAATCCACGCTGCTGAAGATGGTGGCGGGCGTGCTGGAGCCCAATGCCGGTGATGTGCGCCTGGGTGCCAGCCTCAAGCTGGGCTATTTTGCTCAGCAATCCCTGGACCTGCTCAACGCAGATCTCACGGTGCTGGAGCAGATGCAGCAGGATTTCCCCATGGAAGGCCTGGGTGTGCTGCGCAATGTGCTGGGGGCCTTCCAGTTTTCAGGTGACGACGTGGACAAGCGCATCCGCGCGCTCTCGGGCGGCGAGAAATCCCGCCTGGCCATGGCTCGGATGCTGCTCGACCCGCCCAATTTCCTGGTGCTGGACGAGCCCACCAACCACCTGGACCTGGCCACCAAAGAGATGCTCATCGATGCTCTGAAGGATTTCGAAGGCACGATGCTCTTTGTCTCCCACGACCGCACCTTCCTGCGCGGGCTGGCGAACCGGGTGCTGGAACTGGCCGGGGAAGAGCACGAAGGGCCCATGCTCTTCCAGGGCTCGTACCTCGAATATGTGGAAAAGACCGGCCGGGAAGCGCCTGGGGTTCACAACTAGGGGCAATGCCCCTCAGTGTTTTTCCGGTTGGCACACTTCGATCAGCACCCCGCCCGTTTCAGCCGGGTGGATGAAGGCGATGCGGTTGCCGTGGGCACCCTTGCGGGGGACCTTGTCGATCATGCGGATGCCCTTGTCCAGGAGTTCCTGAACTGCGGCGTCCACATCATCCACTTCGAAGGCCAAATGATGGATGCCGGGGCCTTTCTTTTCCAGAAATTTGCCCACGGGGCCTTCGGGGTCGGTGCTTTCCAGGTATTCCAGGGTGCTTTCGCCAATGGGGTAGAAGGCCGTGCGGACTTTCTGGTCGGCCACTTCTTCGATGTGCTCTTGTTTAAGGCCAAAAATGCGGTCCAGACGCTCCATGGCTTCCGCAAGGGTGGGTGATGCGATGCCCAAATGACTGATGCGCAAAATCTTCATGAAATCCTCCGAGGCCATTGTATCTGGCCGGAATGCCACCAGTGTTTGAGCATTGCCAAAATTCAATACCTGGTGCCCGTTGGGCGAATACTATAGGGTTCCTCCCTCAAGGTGCCCCATGGCGAACGTGTTGGCTCGGTTCCGCCCGAAGTCTCTTTCCGGCAAGGTGCTCCTGCTGGTGCTGGCCCCGCTGGGGGTGGTTTTCCTCGCCTCCCTGCTGCTATTGGTGCCTGCCCTGGAAAGGGCCTTCCTGGAATCCCGCAAGGAATACCTGCAGCACCTTTCCGAGACCGCCTACGGGATCCTGGAAGGCCAGGAAGCCCAGGCCAAGGCGGGGGTCATTCCCCGGGACGAGGCCCAGAAACGGGCGGTGGAACTCATCAAGGCCATCCGCTTTGGGAAGACGGGGTACTTCTACGTGTTTACCCGGGACCTGCGCATTGTGACTGTGCCCATCAAGCCCGAGATGGAAGGTAAGACTGTGGACACCTTCAAGGATGCGGGAGGCAAATTCATTTATGTGGAATTGAACCAGTTGGGCCGCACCGCTGAGGGTGGTTTCCTGGATCTGATCTTCGCTAAGCCTGGACAGGAGGGCGTGTATCCCAAGCTCAACTATGTGAAGTGCTTCGAACCCTGGGGATGGAATATCGGCACAGGTGTGTACATGGATGATCTGAAAGCCCAGATCCGAACCTATACCTGGTCGATTTTGGGTGGCCTCCTGCTCCTTTCGGGAATCCTGTTCCTGGTGGTACGCGCTTTTGCCCGTCGCATGACACGGCCCCTCGAAGACCTTGTGCTGGGGCTCCAGCGCAGCGATCTTACGCGGGAAATTCCCATCGAGAGTCAGGACGAAATCGGCGAAGCGGCGCGAGCTTTCAATGTCTACAACGCCGGATTGAGGACCAAGATCATGGAGGTTTCCGGTTTTGCTGGACGGGTGGCTTCGGGCAGCACCGAGTTGGCCGCCTCCGCCGAGGAAATGGAGCGGGCCGTTGCGGATATTGCCAAGGTGAGCGAGAACCTGAAGGCTTCGGGCGACCGGGTGGCCACGGCCATGGGAGAACTTGCCGAGAATGCCGGGCTGGTGGCAACCCACACCCAGGAAAGCCAGCATGAAACCCAGGAGGCCGTGAAGGATACGGCCCGAAGTGCCCAGGCTGGCCAGGGCGCGGTGCAGGGGATGGCCGAGATCCAGGCGGTCACCGGACAGATCGTACAGGCGGTGCGGGTCATCCAGGACATCGCCCGTCAGACCAATCTACTGAGCCTCAATGCCGCCATCGAAGCGGCCAAGGCAGGGGAGCAGGGCAAGGGGTTTGCGGTGGTGGCCGAAGAGGTGCGCAAGCTGGCCGAGCGCAGCCGCAGTGCCGCCAAGGAAATTGAAGAACTGATCCAACGCACCCAGGATGCCGTGGCGGGTGGGGTGGGCAGCGCGCGCACCACCATGGAAAGCCTGGAGGCCATCCGGCAGCGCATCACCGGCATGGCTGACCGCATCGAACAGATCGGCATTTTTGCCAGCGGCCAGGCGGAAACAAGCAGCGATGTTACCCGGATGATGGGCACTACCTCCCAGGGCTTGGCCCAGAATGCCACCGCCACCCACGAACTCTCTGCGACCGTCCACGAGATCGCCAAGACTTCCGATGACCTTGCCCAGGTGGCCGAGGGGCTGCGGTATCTGGTGGGAGGCTTCAGGCTTTAGCGCGCCGCGCCTTTCCCGTGATTCGCTCAGGCGTGATGCGCACCACAGCGGTGCGGGCGAATTCCGTGCGCATGGCTTCGGCCCCTTCCGTAGGGTGATGGGGGGCAAACCGGGCCAGCAGGGCTTCCAGCGCTCGGCGCTTTTCGGTGTCATCGCCCACGGTCTCGGCCCGCCCGAAGACCACCGCACTTTCGTAATTGGTGGAAAGCTCCGCGGGGGAAACCTCTGACTGGGATACGGCGCAGTAGGAAACCCTGGCCTCATGGTCAAGATTCGCCAGTTTGTGACCGACCTGGGCGCAATGGAAATAGATCAGGCCCTCCAGCACCACATGATTGATCGGCACCCCATAGGGCCAGCCATCCTCGCCGACGGTGGTGAAGACCCCCCATTCAGCCTGCCTGAGGATGGCCCAGGCCTCGGCCTCGCTGAGGGCGCGGTCCCGCCGACGGATGTCATGGAACATGGGAACTCCTCAAACGGTGCCCGGTTCCATCAGGGGCTGGTACAACTCAATGCGGTTGCCCTCGGGATCCATGATCCACGCGAAACGGCCATAGTCGTAGTCTTCGCGTTTCTCCACCGCGATGCCCGCTGCTTCCAGATGGGTCAGGAAGGCGTTCAGGTCGGCGACGCGCCAATTGAGCATGCATTCCTGCCGTGGGGAAGGTAGGGGCGTCTTGGCCTTCATGATGGAAAACAGGGTATGGGCCTGGGTGCCATCCGGTTCGGTGAAGGGGAATTCCAGACCGTAGCAGGTGCCTTCGCCCCAACAGGTGAAGGCGAGTCCCAGATGCTGGGCGTACCAATCCTTGAGGGCCACGGGGTCGTTGGCCTGGAGAAAAACACCTCCGAGGCCACGGACAGAGAGGGTTTCAGATGCCATGGGAATCTCCCGGTTCAGGCTGATGGACGGAGGTGCAGGGACTTTTGTTTGCGGGTTATCAGCCAAACCGCAAGGGTCCAGGTGGGGACCAGTTCCACGAAGGGCACCAGTTCCACCACAAAGGTGGGCAGCAGGGCCCAATGCCAGCCCACGAGGTACCACAGCACGCCCATGGCCGCGAGATCCAGGGGTTTGTCAACCCACGTGCTCAGCGAGCCGGAAATGGGGAAGAGCCCAAGTTGCAAGGCATCTACGCCAATGGCAAGGGCCCAGGCGATCCGGATGCGAGTGGGCGTCGAGGGCTTCATACATCAAGTTTAGCTCGGCCATGGGATCCTTTTGCCATGGTCAATGGCAACCAACCCCCCATTCGTGGCGTCATTTTCGACTTCGGCAATGTGATCTACCGTTTTGACAACCGTCGAATCCTGCAGGGATTGTCCGCACTCTGTGGCCGTCCGGTGGGTGATCTCGCGATCCTCATGGCGGCCTCCACCCTGCCGGAAGACTATGAATCGGGTCGGGTGGATTCTCTCCAATTCCTGGAGGGCGTTTCGCAACTATGCGGCTACGCCTTTGAGGAAGCAGCCTTCCGCCACGCCTTCGTGGAGATTTTCACGCCCATCGAAAGCACCTTGAGGCTGATTCGCCGCCTGGCCCCCCTCTACAAACTCGGCCTCATCTCCAACACCAACCCGTGGCATTTCGAGGACACGATTCGCACCTGCGAGGTGTTCCCCCTGTTTGCCGCCGTCACCCTTTCCCATGAACTTAAGGCCATGAAGCCTGACCGGCGGCTCTACGAGGATTCCCTCACCAAGTTGGGCCTGCCTGCCGATGCCTGCGTCTTCATCGATGATCGCCCTGAGTTCGCCGAGGCAGCCACGCGGCTTGGTATGCATGGCATTACCTACACGGATTTCGAAAGCCTGAAGAAAGCTTTAGAGAGTCTTGGTGTAAGCAGCTGAAGAGTCGTGGATCTTTCACCCACCTCGAACGGTTAACCCTGCTGTTTTTCCGCCAACCAGCTCAGGGCCTCCATGGGCGTCATGCGGTTGAGATCCAGGGCCTTCAACTCGTCCCGCAGGGGATCCGTTTCCAGGTCGAAAAGGGGCAGCATGGGCTGGTGGGATTCCGCCGCCCGCTTGGGTCTGCGGGCGGGCTCGATGGGGGTTTCTGGGGTTTCGGTCAGGATGCGCTGGGCGCGGGCAATCACGGTGCGGGGCAGACCCGCCAGCTTGGCCACCTGGATACCGTAACTGCGATCGGCGGGCCCTTCGGCGATGCGGTGCAGGAAGAGCAGCTGGTCCTCCCATTCCTGAACTTCCACGTGGAGATTCTGGAAGCGCGCATCATCGGCCAGGCGTGTGAGTTCAAAATAGTGCGTGGCGAACAGGGTGCGCGGCGCGCCGCCCTTGAGATCCCGCAGGTGCAGGGCGATGGCTTCGGCCAGGGCCAGGCCATCCCGGGTGCTGGTGCCGCGGCCGATCTCATCCAGAATCACCAGACTGGCAGGCGTTACCTGGTTGAGGATGCGAGCGGTTTCTGTCATTTCCACCATGAAGGTGGATTGGCCCTTGGCCAGGAAATCACTGGCGCCGATGCGCGTGAAAATACGATCCACCAGGGAGAAACGCATGAGATCTGCTGGCACGAAACAGCCGGTCTGGGCCATGACAACGAGCAGGGCTGCCATGCGCAGGAAGGTGGATTTGCCGCCCATGTTGGGTCCGGTCACCACGGCCATGGGGCGGCCGCTCCTCAGGACCAGATCGTTGGGGATGCATTCGCGGCCCATGCGCGCTTCCAGCATGGGATGGCGGGCACCAGCCAACGTGAGATCACGGTCTTCGCAGAGCTCCGGCCGCATCCAACCGCTTTGGCGCGCCCGCTCCGCAAAGGCGCAGAGCACATCCAGGCGAGCCACGGCCTGGGAAAGGACATTGAGGTCGGCCCGGGTTTCGAGGACGCAATTCAGCAATCGTTTGAACTGAATGTCTTCAAGCTTGAGCAGATCGCCTTCGGCGGAGAGCAGGCGCTGTTCGAAGGCCATCAGCTTTTCGGTGGTGAATCGTTCGGCATTGGCCAGGGTCTGCTTGCGGATGAAGTGGGCGGGCGCCGCAGCGAGGTTCGATTTGGTGATCTCGAAGTAATAGCCGAACACCCGGTTGTATTTGATCTTGAGGCTCCCGATGCCCGAGGCCTGGCGTTCCTCTTCTTCCAGTTCGAGCATCACCTGCTTCGCATCCCGCGCCAGGCGGCGAACGGCATCCAGTTCGGGATCGACCCCATCCAGAATGACGTTGCCTTTTTCCAGATCCAGGGGCGGTGCCTCGGCCAGGCAGCGCTTCAGTTCCTCCAGCAGGTGGGTGCAGAGGGGCGTGCCCTCGGGCCACAGTTCCAGTTCCTTGGCGTCCTCCAGCCAGCCGCCGGTGCTGATGAGGGCGGGCAGGCGCTGAAGCCGCGCCAGCCCGTCGCGCAGTTGGCCCAGTTCGGGCGGGGTGGCGAGGCCCAGGGCCACGCGACCCAGGAGGCGATCCAGATCAGGTACTTGGGCCAGGAGTTTCTGCTGGGGATCCCGTCGCCGATCTTCCGTGAGCCACTGCACCTGGTACCAGCGTCGCTCCAGGGCGGGTCGTTCGCGTAACGGCTGATCCAGCCACGCCTTCATTAGGCGCGAACCCATGCGGGTGCGGGTCTGGTCCAGCAGCGCGAGCAGGCTGCCGGTTTTCGAACCATCTAGCGTGTTGGCCACGACCTCCAGGTGCCGGGCGCTGGTGGCATCCAGCAAAGGCCCGGTGGCGCCCAGTTCCAGCGCCACCCCTTGAATATGGGCGGGGCGGCCTTTCTGGGTGGCTTCCACCTGATCCAGCAGGGCGCCCAGGGCGCCGATGGCGGCGGGGAAGGGATCCAGGCCCACCCCTTCCAGGTGGGACCAGCCAAAAAAGGCCAACACCTGTTGTCGTGCCCGGGTGGGCTCGAAGCGCCAGCCGGGCAGCAGGGTGCGTGCGGCCTCCAGTTCAAAGCCGTCTGGCGTCCCTTCGGCCAGAATCAATTCGTGGGGTGCCAGGCGTTCCAGTGTCGATGCCAAAAGGGATGATCCTTGGCCCGGAATGACTCGGAGCTGGCCCGAGGCGAGCTGCAGGAGCGCGATGCCCCAGGTTTCACCGATGCGATGCACCGCCCCCAGCCAACGGCCATCATCATCCAACCAGGTGCCGGGGGTGATGATGCGGGTGATGGCCCGGGGCAGCAGGCCTTTGACTTCCTCGGGCTTGGCCGTGGGTTCGGCAATGGCCGCCGAATAGCCTGCCGCGAGCAGTTTTGGCAGATAACTTTCCAGGGCGAAGTGGGGCACACCGCACATGGGCGCTTCGTTATCCGTGCCCTTGCCGCGGGTGGTGAGGGCGATCTCCAGCACCGGGGCGGCCTTGATGGCGTCTTCTCCCAGCAGTTCGTAGAAATCCCCCATCCGCGTGAGCAGGATCGCCTCCCCCGCCTCACGCTTGAGGGCGGCGATCTGCATCATCATGGGCGTGCTCATGGGGGCTCAACCCTCCAAAAGGGAATCCTCCAGTATTCCCCATCAAGGTCGATTCCGTGGCCCCTTCCTGGTACCCTGGGAAACTCAACTTTGCTGGAGATCCCATGCGAATGACCCTCATCGTTCCCGCCGCCCTCACCTGCGTCTTGGCCGCGCAGCCCGCCGCCCAGAACCTGGTGCAGCGTTTCAACGAAGGGCTTCCGGGCATCAACCAGCTCATGAACGAGCTCAAGTTCAAGGAAGCCGTGGACAAGGCCCAGGCCCTGGTGCCTGCCCAGGTTCCGGTGTTCGATGCCAAGGATCCCAAGACCATCGCTGAAAGCATGGACAATGGCCGCGGCATGCTGGCCCTGCTGAAGCTCCAGGCCAACACCATTTCCACCGTTGGACAGTGGGAAAAGGCCCTGGAAATCAACCAGAAGCGTGTGGATTACGCCAAGTCCCTGCAGGCGGATGTGGAAAAGACCATGACTGGCCTGGAAGGGCAGTGGAATAAGGTGGTGGAAGAGGGCAAGGCCTACATCGCCCAGAACGGCACCAAGGTGGGCGAGCTGGAGAAATCCATTGCCAAGCTCCAGCAGGACATCAAGGACCACAACGAAAAGAAGGTGGTGCTGAAAAAGGAACAGCTGGAGGAAATCTCCAAGGTTCGTGTTCCCCAGGCTCAAAAGGACGAGCAGGAAATTGCGGAGATCAAGGCCAAGCTGACCGGCTACAAGGATGCCCTGAAGCGCTACGACGGCTTCAAGGGTTGGGTGGGCGATAACCGCAAGGAAGCCGCCGCTATGGTGAAGGAAGCTGGAGAAGGCTTCGAAAAGGCTAAGGGCACCCTGACGGCCCAGGGCGAGGAAATCAAGACCTTCAACGAGAAGCAGCTCGAAAAGAACAAGAAGAACAAGAAGTTCAAGATCGAGGGCAACAAGAACTGGGTGGAAGCGGTCATGAACGACAAGACCAATGTCACCAAGATCGACACTCCCAAGGCCCAGGCGCTGTTCCTCAACCGCATGTTGGTGCTGGACCCCGCCAATAAGGCTGCCGCTTCCGCCTTGGAAAACCTGAAGGCGGGTCGCGATCCGTTCTTCGTCGAGAAGAAGGCCAAGAAGGGCGCCAAGAAGTAGCACCCGCAGGCATTACTTGAAACGGCCATTCCTCGGAATGGCCGTTTTGCTTAGTGGGGCAGGTTGCGAGTTTTGGGCAGAAGATACAGCCCCGAAGCTGCGCGACCCGCCACCAGGGCGCAGGCCGCGGAGGTGGCGCCCATCCAGCCAAACACCTGGGTGAGGAGGAGCAGCATCAGGGCGATGCCGCTCACTTCGAGAATCGTGGCCCAGGTGATGGGGCGAGTGCGCCGCGCCACCACGAGCATGGCGCGTTGATAGCTCACCAGCATGGTCAAGGCGGGCTGGACGAACAGGATGGCCACCGGCAGGGCCGCAAAGGCCGCAAGTTGGGGCGTGAGCCCCGCCACACCCCGGAACCAGACCTTGGACAGGGGCGAGAAGGCCACCAGCATCAGGACGCCTGAGGCCGCGAGGGCGGTGGTGGTCGCAAAGCGGCGCAGCGCCGCCTGCATGGCGCGCCCCTGGCCCATCATGGGAATGGCCACCTCCTGGAAGGTGAGCCCCGCGGTACTGAAAAAGAACACAAAGGAATTCACCACGGGCATCACCGCCAAGGATTCCAGCGGCATCGCACTGCGCCCCAGGGCGAAGGAAACCATGGGGTAAACACCAAGGGTCAGCATCGAGGTCATGGCCAGCGGAATGTAGAAATGGGCGATCGAACCGTAGGTTAGGAGATGGCCTTCGGGCTCCCGGGCCATCAATTGCCGCACACAGCCCTTGGCCCACAGGCCACTGGCAGCGGCCTCCAGCATCACGCCGACGGACAGGGAGGCACAGCCCACCCACGCCCCGGGCCAATTGGTAAGGGAGGCCAGCAGCAACGCCGTACCACCCATGCTGCACAGGCGAATGGTAGTGCCATAGGCCACGCGACGGGTTAGCCCATGGCGGATCAGGATGCCCTGGTAAAACCGGCGGTAACCAATGGCAGCGGGCCAGGGCAACAGCAAGGCGCAGGCCCCGTTGGCCAGATGGGCGACGTTTTCTGGCAGGCCCATCAAGTTCCGAGTAACAAATTCAAAAACCGGTGGCACGACGAAGAGCGCCATGGCCAGGGTGATGGCCGCATTCAACCCCCACGTGAAACGGCGCAGCTTGCAGAAGGAATCCCGGTCTGCCACCAGCGCCGTCGCGGCGCTCATGATCAGGATGATGGGCGATTCGAAGAGCATGCCGAAGGGAAAGGCCACGCCGAAGGCTGCGAGATTCAGCGTCGGATCCACCAGTCGAGCAATCACCGCCGCAATGAAGGGCCCTTCAACCGCCATCAAAAGCCAGGCGGCCTCCAGGGGCGCCCAGGCACGCAGAATCTGGCGTTGGGTGGGAGCCTCAGGGCTCAACGAACGGGTTCTCATGGCTAAAGCATAGCGTCACGAGGCACGTCTCAATGGGAGCCGATAGCCCTTAGAATCGAATGCCCATTCCCGCTCGCCATCCATCCAGGCGGGCCCACGTATAGAGTTTGTCGTTATCGGCGCCCCCTTCGAGGAGGCGATAACCCAGATCCAGGTGGATTTTGCGATTGAACTGCCAGCGCACCATCAAGGCGGCATCCACCGCCCGACCCTGGGGTGCGGCCAGGGCATCAGTTTCAAACACGACTGAATAATCCCTGGGCAGTCGTCGCTCCACATACAGATGGACCAAGGGGACGAAGCCGATATCGCGGGTGGTTTCCGAAAGCCCACCCTGGCGCAGTTCCACCTTGGCATCCCGGATCTTGGCAGTGGCGCCGATTTTCACGGTCCACTGGTCCGTGGCAACCCAGGTATACCGCCAGGTGGCTCGCCAGCTATTGAACCGATACCGGGCCTCTGTGGGCACCTGGGCATTGAAGGTGCTGCCCTGGAACGTGACCGGGGCTGCGAAGGTGCCGGTTCCCGTGGTTTCGAACGGTGCCAACAGAATTCGGATGCCCTGCTTCTGGCCCACATCCCATGAGATGGCCATCCGTCCGGCCCAGATCGGTTCTGAGCCCAGCAGATTGCCGAGGTCGAAGGTGGTGCCCCCTTGGGCGGGCTTTCTCACTTCGTTCAACCGCGCCTGCCAGCGGGTGGCTTCCACTTCCACAAGTCCCTGGGCGCCCAAGGGCAGCAGCGCGAGCAATCCCATCACCAACAACCGCATTCGTAACCTCCGAATCCTTGGATGCCGGAGCCCCTCCTTCGTCCACCCTAGGAAGGCAGTTCCTTCGCCGCCTGCAGGATGGCCAGGACCGCAGGGTGCACCAGGCGGCGGTCTGTGGAGATCGCGTAGATTCGAGTTTGTACACCGGTCATGGCCCCCACGGAACGGGTTCCGAAGCTGCGGTTGACCTCCCGCAGGATGGCCTCGGGCACGGCGAAGAAGCCTTCCCCTTCGCCGCCGAAGGTTTTCAGCAGGGCGCTGTCATCGAAGTCCCCCGCCACCACGGGGCGGATCCCCTGCTGCTCAAACCAGCGGTCCATGGCCAGTCGCAGAAAGCTGCCCTCGGAGGGCAACAGCATCGGCGCTCCATCCAGACAGCGCGGAAATCGCCCGGGATGCCGCTTCCGCAGCTCCGGCGTGCCTACGATTCTGAGTTCCCATTCTCCCAGGAGATGGTTGTAGGCCCGACCTCCGGCCCGGGCAGGCCAAGGTGTCTCCGAAAACACCAAGTCCAGTTCATGGGAGAAGAGGGCTTGGGTCATTCCGGTGAGGGCGCCCTCTCGGCAGGTCAGCCGCAAGGGTTCTGGCAGACTCAGGGCGGGGCGGAGGAGGCGATGCACCAATAGCTTGGGAAGCAGATCCGAAACTCCTATGACGAGTCTTAGGGGTCGACCGGTGGGGCGACCCTTCAGCTCGCTTTGGAATTCCCGCCCCAGGGTGAAGATCTCGTCCGCATAGCGAAAGGCGACTCGGCCCGCCTCACTCAGGACCAAGCCCCTCCCTTGGCGCTCGAAGAGCTTCTCCCCCAGGGCTTCCTCCAACTGCCGGATCTGGCCGCTGAGGGCTGGCTGGGAGAGATTCAAGGCCTTTCCCGCAGCGGTAACCGAACCTTCCCGGGCGATGGTCCAGAAGTAGAACAGGTGGTGGTAGTTGAGCCATTCCATACAATAAAATTATCAATTTTTTGGATGTATTCAATTCATTTTATATATTTGTTGGAACCTTTTATTTGCCCGAAGCTATCCCTGCGCAACCCCTGCGCAGGAGTTCGAGATGAAGCTCGATATCAAAGGCATCGGATTCAGCGCCACCGAAGCCATCCGTGACCGGGTCTCCCGTCGCGTGGGCATGGCACTCTCCCGGCGGACCGACCAGGTTTTACGGGTGGTGGTTCGCCTGCAGGATCTCAATGGACCCCGGGGAGGCATCGACAAGCACTGTCGCATCGAAGCCTCCCTGGCCCGACGCCCCGGAGAGGTTGTCGAAGCCCTCTCCAATGATCTCTACACGGCCATCGATACCGCCTGTCGGCGCTTGGGCCGCGCGGTGCATCGCTCCCTGGAACGGGCGGAATCCTGAAAGATTCGCCCATCCTCTCTCACCTAAAGGCCGTATTGGCCCCTTTCTCAAGGAGTTGTGATGAATCAGAGCCATGAACCCCAAACTCTTCTCGTGCCAGTACCCTCCGGTGACACCCTCGGCACGACCCTCGCGGACCGCGCCCGGAGCCGCGAGGAGGAATTCATGTTTCGACAGGAGCTGGAGCGGCGTCGACGCCTGGAAGTCGAAGCCGAACAGGCCAAGCTTCAGGCGACGCAGGAATTTCAGGCTGCCGTTCGGGAGGCCCAGCGACAAAATCATTGGATGCGGTGCCCCAAATGCGGTTCAGAACTTTGCGAAGTGGACCATGGGGACATTTGCATCGATCGTTGTGAAACCTGTGAAGGGGTTTGGCTGGATGCGGGCGAAATGGACCAGCTCCTGAAGCGCGAAAATGACGGGATTCTGGGGCGGTTTTTGCGACAACTCCGGACCTGAGCCAGGGTTGACGTTCCAGGAAGGCCGACGCCTGGGCTTGTGGAAAACAGTTCGATCGTGCTTCCTGATGGGAAGTCCAGATTTCTTGCCATCCCGGTCATCTTGAGAGGTTGCTCCCTGCCGCCACGCGTGGGAGTCTGGGAGCCACCTCACAGGAACCGGGAGAATTCATGGCCACCCACAAGATCATCTGGACCGAAATCGATGAAGCGCCTGCCCTGGCGACCTACTCCCTGTTGCCCATCATCCAGGCTTTCACCAAGGGCACGGGCGTGGAGGTGGAGACCAAGGATATTTCCCTGGCAGGCCGTATCCTGGCTAACTTTCCCGAGCATTTGACGGAAGCGCAGCGCATCCCCGATTGCCTTACGCAGCTGGGGGAACTGGCGCTCAAGCCCGAAGCCAACATCATCAAACTGCCCAACATCAGCGCCTCGATTCCCCAGTTGATCGCGGCCATCAAGGAATTGCAGGCGCAGGGTTTTGCCGTTCCGGATTATCCCGAACAAGCGATCAGTGAGGCGGACAAAGCCCTGCAGCAGCGCTTCGCCAAGGTGCTGGGGAGCGCCGTCAACCCGGTGCTGCGCGAAGGCAATTCCGATCGCCGGGCACCGCTTTCGGTGAAGAATTTCGCCAAGAAGCATCCCCACAAAATGGGTGCCTGGGCGCCCGATTCCAAATCGCGGGTCGCCGCCATGGCCGGTGGAGATTTTTACGGCAACGAAACGTCGGCGCTGATTCCCAAGGCCGCCACCGCGCGGATTGAGTTCGTGGGTCAGGATGGAACTGTGAAAGTGCTGAAGGAGAAGACCGCACTTTTAGATGGCGAGATCATCGATTCGGCCGTGATGAATGTGGCGGCCATGCGGGCCTTTATGCGGAACAGATCGACCTAGCAAAACAGGAAGGCCTGCTGCTGTCGCTGCACCTCAAGGCCACCATGATGAAGATCTCCGATCCGGTGATGTTCGGCCATGCGGTGACCGTGTTCTACAAGGATGTTTTCGAGAAACATGCCGCGCTGATCAAGGAACTGGGCGTCAACGTGAACAACGGGCTGGGCGAACTCTACGCCAAGATCCAGACGCTGCCCGACGCTAAGCGTGCCGAGATCGAAGCTGATATCCAGGCTGTATATCAGAGCCGCCCGGCCCTGGCCATGGTGGATTCGGATAAGGGCATCACGAACCTGCACGTGCCCAACGACATCATCGTGGATGCCTCCATGCCTGTGGTGGTGCGGGATTCCGGCAAAATGTGGGGCGCCGACGGCAAGCTCCACGATACCCTGGCCATGATTCCCGATCGCTGCTATTCCACGATGTACCAGGCAATCATCGAAGATTGCCAAAAGCACGGCGCCTTCGACCCCGCCACCATCGGCAGCGTGCCGAACGTGGGGCTCATGGCGCAGAAGGCCGAGGAATATGGCTCCCACGACAAGACCTTCTGTGCCCCCGCCGCAGGTACCATCCGTGTGGTGGACGATTCTGGTGCCACCTTGCTGCAGCAGAATGTCGAGCCTGGAGATATCTTCCGCGTTTGTCAAACGAAGGATGCACCGATCCAGGACTGGGTGAAGCTGGCCGTGTCGCGCGCGCGGCTAACGGGGGCCCCCGCCGTGTTCTGGCTGGATGCGAACCGCGCCCACGACGCGCAGATCATCGCCAAGGTGACCAACTATCTGAAAGATCACGACATTGCGGGTTTGACATTCGCATTCTGGCGCCTGTGAGGCCATGAAGTTCTCTGTGGCGCGCCTGCGGGCGGGTCAGGACACCATTTCGGTGACCGGCAATGTGCTGCGCGACTACCTCACGGATCTCTTTCCCATCATCGAACTCGGCACCAGTTCGAAGATGCTTTCAGTCGTCCCACTGCTAGGTGGTGGCGGCTTGTTCGAGACCGGCGCCGGTGGTTCGGCGCCCAAACACGTGCAGCAGTTCCAGAAGGAAGGCTACCTGCGGTGGGATTCCCTGGGCGAGTTCTCCGCCTTTGCCGCATCGCTTGAACATCTGGCCAATCTTTTCAAGAACGAGAAAGCGGCAGTGCTGGCCGAAACCCTTGACCAGGCCATCGCCAAATTCCTCGATACCAACAAGAGCCCCGCCCGAAAGGTCGGCGAGATCGATAACCGCGGCAGCCATTTCTACCTGGCGCTCTACTGGGCCGAAGCTCTGGCATCCCAGAGCAAGGATCTGGAATTGCAGGCTCGTTTCGCCAAGGCGGCAAAGCAACTCGCCGAAAACGAAGCCAGGATCAACAGCGAGTTGATCGCCGCCCAGGGTAAGGCGGTGGACATGGGCGGCTACTACCATCCAAGCTTTGAGAAGACTTCCAAGGCCATGCGTCCCAGCCCGACCTTGAACGGCATCCTCGCCG
>JADKBC010000002.1 GCA_016715205.1 Holophaga sp. | reverse complement strand
TTAGGCGGAACAGGATCGCGCCCAAGGTTTCCAAGCAAATTTGCAAAACGCCTAATAGTAGAGTTCCGCCGTGGCGAGATAGCCCAAGCCAAAACCGCCCACCAGCAGCACTTTCCCGGTGGTCAGGGCGGTGGCGGTATGGACTTCCCGAACTGCGGTCAGGCTGCCGGTGGGGGTAAAGAGCCCAGTGGCGGGGTCATATAGCTCACCCGCAGACAGCAGCGGGGCCGGTGAGCCCGAACCTTTGCCACCGGCAATCAAGACTTGACCCGTGAGCAACAGGGTGGCGGTGTGCCCAAAGGCCCGCACGGTGGTGAGGCTGCCCGTGGTGGCCGCAAAGGTGCCCAGGGCTGGATCATACACTTCGGCCACGGCGCTGGCCGCCCCACCCACCAGCAGTACCTTGCCCGTGGACAGGCGGGTGGCTGTGGCATAGGTGCGAGGCAAAGTCATGCTGCCCGTGGCGGTAAAGGTATCGGTACCCGGGTCGTACAGTTCGGCGGTAAGCAGCACCGGCGTGGGCGACCCCACACCCTGCCCGCCCACCAGCAGCACCTTCCCGTTCTCCAACAGGGTGGCGGTGTGGGTGGTCCGGCCCGCCACTGGCGCATGGGTGGTGGCAGTGAACAGGCCCGTGGCAGGGTCGTAGATTTCCGCAGAAGCCAGCACCAGGGAGGCATTCCGGCCGCCCACGATCAACACCTTGCCGTTGGGCAGCAGGGTGGCCGTGTGGTCCCAGCGCGCCGCTGCCAGGCTGCCCGTGGCGGTGAATAGGCCCGTAGTGGGGTCGTAGAGTTCGGCGGTGGCGGTCGGGGCATTCCCCAATGTTTGACCGCCCACGATCAACACCTTCCCCGTATCGAGCAGGGTGGCCGAATGGTATTCCCGCGCGGTGGTCAAACTGCCCGTGGCGGCAAAGGTGCCAGCGGTGGGGTCATAGAGGTCCGCGGTGGCCAGGGCGGTGCCGCTGAACCCACCCGCCACCAGGGCTTTGCCCGAGGGCAGCAGGGTGGCGGAATGGAAGGCCCGCGCCGCGGTCATGCTCCCCGTGGCCAGGCTGGTGCCCGGCCCACCGGCGGCCAGCACCGTGAGGGTGGCCGGAGTGCTGGTTTCCTTATTGCTGAAGGTATCGGAAATAACCACGGTGTACTGGGCGCCGTTATCGCCGATGACGGCGTTGGGCGTGGTGTACGTGGTGGTATTGCCGCCCACCACCGGGACATCATCTTTGCGCCATTCGTAGGTCAGGGTGCCGGTCCCCGTGGCCACCACGCTGAAAGAAGCCGTTTGGCCCACCAGGATGGATTTGCTGGTTGGCTGTGTGGTGATGGTGATGACCGGAGCGTTCACGGTGATGCTGAGGGACACCGTGGCACTGCCCGCGGTGTTGGTGGCCTTCACGGTGTAGCTGGCGGTGGCGGCCCCCGCGGTGGGGGTGCCGGTGATCACGCCGGATTTAGTGTCGAGGCTCAAGCCCGCGGGCAAGGCGGGGCTCACCGAATAGGTTTCCACCACGCCTCCCTCATGGGTGGGCGTGTTGGCCACAATGGTCGTGCCCTTCTGGTAGGTGGCGGGGTTGGAACTGTAGGTCAAGTTGGTGGGCGCGGTGATCACATCCAGACAGCCCATGCACAGCATGGCCAAACCGAAGACCAGTGCCGTCAGAGCGCGTCCAAGTGCATTCATGGGTACCTCGTTCATGGATGGATTAACGACTCTCAGTGGATCACCCATTCACTCTTGGGCACAAGCTGGGGCTCGGGGCCGGGGCCCAGTTGCATGATGTAGCAACCCTTTGAGGCGTAGCGCTGGCTAGGGCCGAAACTCAACCGAACGAAATCGGGCAATACCTGGTCGGGTTGCATACCCACGCGATCCATGAAGTTGTCCCGATAGAAATTCCGATCCATGTCCGTAAGCAGCAGGCGCAGCAGTTGGATCACGGAATAGGTGCGCGTGGAGATACGGGTTTCGGGTTTGTGGGTGGCCAGCCCTGCCAACAGAGAATTGGCAAGAAAAGCGCGCGTATTTGGTTTCGTCTTTGGGCTCCCGGTAGGGATAGGTCAGGTACGTGAAGGCCCGCGCAGCTTCAGGCACCACCAGTGACTTGGCGCCGAGCAAGCGGGAGGAAAGAAAGACCAGTTCTGGACGCCCGGGCTGTTCCGCCAGTCCGGCGGTGGCCTCCCCTGCGTTGGCCCAGAGCAGCACCACGGAAGGTTTTTCCGCTTCGACCAGCGCCCGCAGGGAGGCCGGTGTGAGCACGTCCCCTTTCTTCAGGTGCAGTTCCTTGGCTGGGCCCTGCCCCATGTCCTGCCAGGTTTCCCGGAAACCGGCACTGAGGTCACGCCCGGCCGGGCCGTCCTGAATGATCTGGAGCACCCGGCTGATCTTCGACGGATTGTTCAGGCTGCGCAGGTACTGCGCTACCGCCTGGCCTTCCTGGTAATAGCCCTTGGAAAAGTACTGGGTGTACCAATCGCCTCCGTGATCACGGGAAAATCCGTGATGGGCAACAGGCAGGGCAGCTTGTTGGTTTCGCAGAAGGTATGGATGGGTTTCCAGTCGCCGTAGGAAATGCCGCCCAGCAGCGCGAAGACCGGTTCCTTGGCCAGGTAGCCAGCCAACTGGCGACCCCAGGTGCTGGGAGCGCCCTTCAAGCGCCACACGGACAAGGCGAGCTTGCGGTAGCCGCCGCTCATTTCCTCGCCGCCAATGCTCATGTACATGCGGTTGCCAAACCCATTGGAGAGCTGGTTGTGCCGGGCCACGTAATTGTTCAGAGGCACCAGCATGGCCTGCTGATCCTCGGGGCTCACCTCCTCGGTGATGACCGTGGCAAAGCGGATCGTGGTGGCATCCACGCCGGGGGAATGTTTGGCCGAGAGCCCACGCAGGTACTGGATAAGGAGGGCCATGTCCCGGTCCGTCAGGTCATAGCGGGGCATCGCCTGATGCAGTTCACGCCCCGCGGGGTCCACCCCTGTGCGCAGGACCTTGGCCAGGGCTTCGTCGGTATAGGCAGGCCGCACCGGCGGGGCCTGCAACTTCAGGCGGGTGCGTTCCTCCATGGAGAGATTGGGATACTTGCCATAGCGCGGCTGGCCCAATTTGGCGCCGCTGGTGGCCAGGGTGTAGATGCCGCCCTCAAAGGATTCGAGGCCCGCGCGGCCATGGCAACTCACACAGGTAAACACGGTGCCTGCCACAGGTTCTTTGCCACTCACCACCGTCTGCATGATCTCCCCGGAGGGGAGGATGCCCTTGCGGTACATGCGCTCCCCCAGGGCTAGGGTCTTTTCGACCGCGGCCTCGCCTTTCGGCTTGGCCTTGCTTGGTGTGGCGTTGCTTGGCGTGGCCTGACCGACCAACCCTCCCGGCGCCAGTGCCCAGAGCCCCAGCACCAACCCGACGCATCGTCCTAGCCCTTGGTTCATGCCGTGGCCCTCCCTGGGTTCTTCGGTGACCCATCCCAGCCGATATTCCAGCCCAATGGATGGATTGATTTTTTTACATCACATCATGGATTGGCGCAAACCTCTCCAAGGAAGCTGGCGGGATAAGCCAACGCATCTCTCCCGTGAGAACCCCAGCCCTTCCAGAGGGCGCCAAGGCTATGCTTACCGGGCCGGTTATTTCCATCTGGAACAAGGCATTCCCTCTTTGCACCTCACCTATATCCCCGCGAGGCGCACGTGCCCGAACAACCCCCATCGCTGGAACCCAGACCACGCCCCAAGGATGTGGGCATGGGGGCCACGGTTCGGGCGCCTGCCTTGGCTTTCATCGCGGTCACCCTGGCCATTTTTTTTACTGAAACCTCGGTCATGTGGTTCTTGGAACCCAACTTTGGCCTAAGCAGTCGGCTGGAGGTACTGGTGGATGTGGTGACCCTGCTGGTCATCATGGTGCCGCTGCTGTATTTCCTCTTTGTGCGCCCCATGTCGCGCACCATCCACGAGAAGATGGCGGCCGAACGGGCGCTCCAAACCGTGTGCGAGTCCCTGGAGGAAACCATTGCCGAGCGCACGGCCGAGCTGGAAGCCACCAACCTGTCGTTGCTCAATGAGATTGAAGAACACGCTTACACCACCTCCCGCTTGGAACTCCACGGGAAGCTCCTGGATGCGGTGCAGCAACCAGTGATCGCCACGGGCAAGGAGGGCGTGATCATCTACTGGAACCGCTTTGCCGAATACCAATTCGGCTGGACCGAGCAGGAGATCTTTGGGAAAACCCTTTCGGATGTCACTGCCTTCAGTCTGGAGGCTGCAGCCGGAGGCCTTTCCAGCCCCATGGCCCGCAAGGGCTGGAGCGGGGAAGTGCGCGCCCGGCGCAAGGACAGCAGTTATTTCCCGGCGCACCTCACCTATTCGCCGATCCTGCGCACCAACGATACGGTGGCGGGCTTTGTGTATTCCTTTGTGGATATCAGCGACCGCAAGCTCGCCGAAGATGCCATTCGCCACTCGGAAGAAAAATACAGCACCGTGGTGGAAAACTCGCCCACGGGCATTCTGATCGTGCACGGGGAAGAAGTGCTCTACGCCAACCCCCGCTTTTTTGAAATCGTCAAGCGCAACCCAGCCAGTCTCGGTGCCCTGCGTATTGGCGAGATCGTGCATCCGGAGGATTGGCCCTGGGTACGGGACCTCTGGAAACAGCGTCTGGCAGGCACCAAACCCGCCCAGGATGCCGAATGCCGAGTCCTCGCCCAGGATGGTGCCATCCGCTGGGTGAGCGGCCGCAGCACTGTCATTCCCTATCGCAATGGCCAGGCCCTGCTGGTGAACATTCAGGATGTCACCGAGCGCCACGAAGCCGTGCAGGCCCTACAGGATTCCCAGGAGACACTGCGGGGCCTTTCCAGTCGCTTGCTCTCGGTGCAGGAAAACGAGCGCCACCGGGTGGCCCGGGAGCTGCACGACAGCATCGGCTCCACCCTGAGCGCCATCAAACTCATGGTGGAACGCACCCTGGATGCGGACTGCCCCCAGAACCTCAATTGCCATGCAAAATCCCTGCGCACCGTCATTCCCATGATCCAGAATTCCGTGGAAGAGGTGCGGCGCATTTCCATGGCCTTGCGGCCCCTGACCCTGGATGATCTGGGCCTATCTGCCACCATCGTGTGGTTCCTGCGGGAATTCCAGAAAACGATGCCGGATGTAACTGTGGCGCATCGCCTGGAACTGACCGAAGGCGAGGTGCCCGAGGCCCTCAAGATCAACATCTTCCGCATCCTGCAGGAGGGATTGAACAACACGGCCAAATACGGCCAAGCCACCCGGGTGACCGTGGGCCTGCGCCGGGAAGAGGATCAGCTTGTGCTGGAACTGCAGGATGATGGTGTGGGCTTCGACTTGGCGACCCTGCGGCCCGCCGATGCCACGGGTGGTTTTGGGCTGGCGTCCATGCGGGAGCGCGCCGAATTTTCCGGCGGCGAACTCTCCATCCTTACGGGACCTGGCAAGGGCACCCGCATTCGAGCGCGCTGGCCGGCCCCTAGTTGGTGACCAGCCCCTTTTCGATGGCGAAGGTGGTCAGGGCCGACACGCTGTGGAGATCGAGCTGCTCCATGAGATTGGCGCGGTGCTTTTCCACGGTCTTGGGACTGATGCAAAGGTACTCGGCGATTTCGCGGGTCTTGTAGCCCTCAGCCACCAGCTTCAGCACCTCGCGCTCCCGGGTGGAAAGATCATCGAAGGCCGACTGGTACGTGGGCGTTTCCTTGCCATTCAGGTAACCCGCCACCACGGTGGTGGCAATGGCAGGGCTCAGGTAGCGCTCGCCGCCCAGCACGCAGCGCACGGCCGAAATCAACTCGGCGGCGGTGGAGTCCTTCAATGCGTAGCCATGGGCCCCCGCCTGGAGTGCCTTGAACACGTAGTCTTCGGTTTTATGGGCCGTGAGTACCAAAACTCGGGTGCCTTCGCTCACGCGGCGGATTTCCTTGAGGGCCTCCAGCCCGCTGGAACGGGGCATCGACAGATCCAGCATCATCAGGTCGGGCTTCAGCTCCTCGGCCCGGCGCACGGCCTCCCGGCCATCCGTGGCTTCGCCTACCACCTTGAAATCAGGATAGGCGGCCAGCATGGCCTTCAAGCCATCGCGCAGGATGGTGTGGTCCTCCGCAATGACGATGCGGTATGTGTTCTCCTGCATCATGATTTTCGCCTCGCACAGGGCGGCTTGACACCGCCTTGGTTGCCACGATTTATAGCAGCCTTGCGCAAAAAATACATGGTTTCCCTACCGGTAATACAGAGAAACCCTCGACGCACCCGGGAGGATCATAAAAGTGGCCGGGACAAACCCACACGGCCATGGAGCTACCATGCGCATTCAAGCTTCCTTCCTGTTCCGCTGTTTCCTGCTTCTGGCTTTGGCTTTCCCCATGGTCGCAGGCGCCCCCAAACCCGCCCCCAAAAAGGCCGCGGCTCACCACGATCAGCTCTTTGTGTGCTCCTGCGGCCCGGAGTGCGCCTGCACCACGGTGAGCGTGAAGGCTGGCACCTGCGCCTGTGGCAAAGCCTTGAAGGCTGTCCATGCGTTGAAGGTGGAAGGGGATGAGGCCCTGGTTTGCACCTGCGACTCCGGCTGCACCTGCAAGCTGGACCCCGCCGACGCCACCAAATGTGGCTGTGGCAAACCCATTCGCCGCGTGAGCCTCAAGGGCACCGGCATCTATTTCTGCAACTGCGGCGGCAGCTGCGCCTGCAACACCTTTGCGGCCAAACCCGGCAAATGTGGGTGCGGCATGGCCCTCAAGAAATCCGCCTGACTCCCTTTGACCTTTTCCCTCGGAGGGATGTTATGAATGCCTTCCTGTGGGACACGAACTATGTGACGGGCCTAGCAGAGGTGGATGAGCAGCACCATTTCCTGGTGGAGCTGATCAACCAGTTCAGCGCCCTGCTGGAACAGGGCAGGCAGCCCAATCTGGCGGAACTGGAACGCCTGTGCGAGGAGCTTTCGGCCTACGCCCGCCATCATTTCAGCGAAGAACAGAAATTCATGGATAGGCGGGGCGTGGATCCCCGCCACGTGGCCCATCATGTGCGGGAGCATGCGGATTTCTTTCTGGATCTGGCCCGGATGCGCACGGAGGTTTCCGCAGGGATGCCCGATGCGGCGCGGCACCTGCTGGAATTCCTGGTGCACTGGCTCGCCGCGCATATCCTGGGCAGCGATCAATCCATGGCGCGCCAGATCGCCGCCATGGCTGCTGGCCGCAGCCCCGCCGAGGCCTTTTCCCTGGAGGAACGGGCCGTGAACGGCGCCACCGGTATCCTGCTCAAATCCCTGAGCGGGCTCACCATGGTGGTCTCGGAACGGAGCCGCGAATTGTTCGAGCTGAACCGCTCCCTGGAAGGCCGGGTGTTCGAGCGGACCCGGGAACTTTCCGTGGCCAACGAGCGGCTCTCCCGCGCCGTGGCGCGGCTCCAGGCCGAGCAGCAGGAGACCCGGCGACTGAGCCAGGAATTGACGGAAGCCAATCGCAACCTGGAAGCCCACGCCATGGTGGATCGCCTCACGGGGCTGCCCAACCTTCACTATGCGCTCACCCGAATCCAGGCCGAGATCGCCTCGGCCAATCATTTTGGGCATTCCCTGAGCCTGGCGCTCTTTGCGCCAGACGGCTTCAAGCAGGTGAACGACACCCTTGGGCCCGAGGCAGGCGACGACCTGATCAAAGCCGTGGGCGCACTGCTCCAACGGTGCTTCCGACCCCATGACGTGGTCTGCCACGTGGGTGTGGAGGAATTCCTCGTGATCTGCCCCCACACTAGCCATGTGGGCACGATTCTGCTGACCGATCCGATCCGGGAGGCCCTGCCAGGCATGGTGGTACCTGTTGGAACAGGGCAATGGGAGGGCCGTCTCAGCGTGGGCATTGCCGAGTTGGGCCCGGAACTCGACACCATCGAAAAATTAATCCAGGCGGCCACCCTCCGGCGCAGACCACTGGAGGTATAGAGGCATCTGATACTCTGCAGCCATCGATCCGACCCAGGAGATTCACTGTGCGCGCACACGTCCTAATTGCCCTCGCCCTCCTCACTGCCGCGACCTTTGGGTGTAAATCGCCCCAGTCGGCCCAGCCCGCCTGGTCCACGTCGCCCAGCGGACTTGGTGTGGTGGACTTGGTGCCCGGGACCGGCCCTGCGCCCCGGTTCACGCAGACCGTGGTCGTTGAAGCCATCGGTTGGGTGGAAGAAAAGGGCCAGAAGGGCCACGTGTTCCTGAATACCCGCAAGCGCGGGTATCCCGACGTTTTCCCCTTGGGTGTGGGCCGCGTGATCAAGGGCTGGGACGAAGGTCTGGCCACCATGAAACAGGGCGGCAAACGCTTGCTGCGCGTGCCACCTGCCCTCGGCTACGGTCCCCGTGAACTCGGCAAAGATATTCCGCCCGGTGCCACCGTCATCTTTGAAGTGGAACTCGTGAACCTGCGCTAAGTCCAAGGCGCCTGCGGGGCATTGAACAGCCAAAAGACTTTTGGCCGGGGATTTTCGGGGATGTGGTTTGTGGATCATCCTTTGGCATCACCTGGGCCTTCTGGCCCGACCGCAACGCGGAGTGATGAAGGCCGGGCGAAACCACGGGCGCATGGGCAGACTCCATCTAAAGGGAAACTGCCTCCATTGATGCCGGGATACCCTTCCCGACCCGCGACACATTAATGCAGGTCTGGAACCATCGGGGCTGGCTGGCGGGTGGGACAACCTGACGCATCCCCTCCGACCCATGGCTCCTTATGCTGAAACTCACCGGAAGCAGGAATTCAGGGGAGTTCTCGCACCTATGGGCACACAAACTGCAGCTAACGATCGAACCAAGGGAAGAATTGCATCCCGGTACCACCGTAACCGCCTGATCACGGAGTTGGAAGCCTGGGAAGTGGCGGCGATGAAGCCACTGGGCGCCTTTCGGAATCAGCAATTTTTGGCCATGTTTGCGTTTTTTCTGGTTCGGGAGTGTCGGGCTGAAGAAGATCGCTTGCTGCAAAAAAAATCTTCGGCATTGGAGCAACGCCGCGCTGTGAATTTCGATTTGGTGCGGCGAGTAGCCGAATTGATCGTCGAGACGAACCATGGCAAGGACGTTACCGAAGGCATTCGCGCGTTCCTGACAGCCTGGCGGTGCCATCAACCCACCGCGTTGCAACCGAACAATTCAGGTCACTGAATTCCATGAATTCCTTTGCTGTTTCCAAAGCCATCCCCAATAAACAGGCCGGGCTCATTTTCGCGTCTACCCTGGGAATCTGGATGGCCGTTCAGACGAACCCTCGATTGGAGGCTGCCACCCCGTCCACCCAGACGGCCAAGGCCAGATTAGGCGCCCAACTCTTTTTCGATCCCCGCCTTTCGGCCGATGCCACCGTGAGCTGCGCCACCTGTCATATCCCCGAGCAGGCTTGGGCCAATCATCAACGCTTTGACATCGGTGTGCACCATCGCGTGGGAAATCGAAATTCCGGCACCATTCTGAACGCGTCTCGAATGTCCTATCAATTCTGGGATGGCCGCGCCAGATCACTAGAAGAACAAGCCTGGGGCCCCATTCTCAATCCCGTGGAAATGGGCGCAACTCTCGAAGGCGTGCTGACCAAGCTGCAATCAATCCCTGGGTATCGTGCTCAATTTCGTCGGCTCTTTCAGACGAAGGTAACCCAGGCTGGCGTCGCCCAGGCCCTGGCTGCCTTTGAACGTACTTTGGTGTCCGGGGCTTCTCCCTATGATCGTTACCTCCAAGGCCATCGGCGCGCCCTAAGTCCCTCCGCTCGCCGTGGCCTGGACATTTTCGAGGGTAAGGGCGGCTGTTTCCGCTGCCACCAGGGCGCCGACCTTTCCGATCAGAATTTCGCCAACGTGGGCGTGGGCCAAGCCGAGACCACACCGGACCGTGGACGGGAAGCCATCACTGGCGATCCGGAGGATCGCGGGCAGTTCAAGACCCCCAGCTTGCGCAACGTGGCACTGACCTGGCCCTATTTCCACGATGGCTCAGCCCCCACCCTGGATGCAGTCATTGATTTCTATGATCGCGGCGGCCTCCCCAACGAAGATCAGGACCCCCGCATCAGCCCCCTGGAATTGACTCCCGAAGAAAAGCGCGATCTCAAAGCATTTCTGGAAGCCCTGACGGGCACCCTGCCCCGCATTCCGAAAGTGACCCTGCCGCAATAACACGGCGCCGATAGCTGTCATGGCGCCATCCCATCCATCTTCCCAGGAGCCCCCATGCTGAATGCCGCCCTTGTTGCCCTGGTGATGGTCACCACTGCCAGTACCCCCCAGGCGAAGCCCGCCCAAAACACCACCTGCCCCGGCTGCGGCGGGGTGGTTTCGGCCAAGAGCCCCACAGCCATGGTACGCGGCCAAAACTATCGTTTCTGCTGCACCGACTGTGGCGCCATGGTGCAAAAAAAACCCGACAAATTCCTGCACAAGGACGGCACACCCAAGAACAGGAACTGATTCAAATTTTCAACTTCAACAAGCGTTGGAACCCGGGTCGCCTTGGCCCTTGTTTTACTTCACCGGCCGCTTCCGGGCCGCCTTCCGCTGCAGGCTCCGCCGATGCAAACCCAATCGTCGTGCTGCTTCGGAGAGGTTGCCCCGACAGTCGTTGAGTACCCGCTGGATGTGCTCCCATTCCACGCGATCCAGGGAAGGCGTCTCGTGATCTTCCGTTTCAGGAACCGGGCCAGGTCCACCAAAGGCCGCCAGGATATCGTCCACATCGGCAGGCTTGGTGAGGTAATGCACAGCGCCCAAACGGACCGCTTCCATGGCGGTGGCGATGCTACCGTAGCCCGTGAGCATCAGCACTCGGGTGGTGGGATCAATGGCCTTCAAACGGGCCAGCAATTCCAGGCCCGAATCGCCAGGCATGCGCAAATCCAACACCGCTAGTTCCGGGCTCTCCGCTTCGGCAAGGACAATGGCCTGGGCCGCATCGGCGGCAGTGTGCACCTCAAAACCGCGGGCGGTGATGGCCTGGGCCATGCGCTCGCGGTAGACGGCATCGTCATCCACCAACAGGAGTGAAGGTCGGGAGTCAGGCATGGGCCACCTGGGGCCAGGTCATCCGCACCGTGGTGCCTTGACCCAAGGCCGATTCCACCCGCAATTCACCGCCCAATTGTTCAGCAAAGGTCCGCGCTAGAAACAAGCCCAGCCCCATGCCAGCGCCCGTGGGCTTGGTGCTGAAGAAGGGCTCCCCCACCCGCGCCAACACCTCAGGCGCCATGCCGCTGCCACCGTCCATCACGTCGATCTGCCAATCTCCCTGATCCAGCAAGGCCGTCACCGTGATCTGGTTGGGTCGGGGGGCAGCCTCCAGAGCATTGGCAACCACCGCCCGCAACGCCCGCGCCAAACCCCGGCGGGGCATCTGACCACAGCTTGCTGTGGGCCACTGAAAAACGATGCGTGACCGATCTGCCTCGGCCAGGCCCTCCAGCAAATTTGCCTGAAGCTCTTCCCAGGCCAAGGCCTGGAAATCTTCCCCCAAGGTGGAACCCGTGGGTCCCGCCATTTGATCCAAAATGCGGCGGCAACGATCCACTTCCTGGCGAATCAGGGCCGCGTCCTGGGCCACGCCGGAACCCGTTTGTCCCATCGCTTCTGCCGTGCGCTGAAGTTCCTTGGACGCCACGGCGATGGTGCCCAGGGGCGTGCCAAGTTCGTGGGCCACGCCCGCCGCCAGGGTGGTCAGCGCGGCCAGGCGGGCCTGACGCGCGGTCAGATCCCGCAGGGCAGCCAGCTCTTCATCGCGCTGACGGAGGGCCTCGGTAACGCGCCCCACAAAGGCCGCAATCAAAATGGCCGTAATGGCAAAGGCCACCCACATGCCCATGAGATGCAGGGACATGCCATCCCCCTCACCGTGGTTCATGTGCCCCAGGGAATGGATGTGCACGCTGGAAACGAACAGCAACCCGAACCCAGCGGTGGACAGCAGGCCCAGGGCCCAGGCCCAGATCCCGCGCATCACCACCGCTGCCAGCGTGATGTGCACAAGGTAGATGGCGGTGAAGGGATTGGCCGGACCGCCACTCCCATACAGCAAGCCCGTGAGCAGTAGGATGTCCAGCCCCAGCACCAGCCCAGGCAGGGCAGGCTGCACCGGCTCGGGCCGCCGCAAGCGGAACATCAAGGCCAGGTTGCTCAGGGCTCCCAGGGCCACAAGCCCCAGCAGCAGAAGCACCGGCAATTCATCCGGGAGCATGCGGGCAGACACCAGCACCGCTGCCGTCTGCCCAATCACAGTGATCCAGCGTAAGCGCAGGAGCCACGCCAATGAAATACCAGAATTGGGGTTGGCCAGTCCGTGCTTCATCGAATCAACTCCTTCTGAATTCGTTGAATGACGATTGGCAGAAAACCAGTGGGCACAGCGAAACGAAGGCGTGATTTCGAACCGCAAAGGACGCGGAGAAAAAATGCAATATTGAGCGTTCTGTTTTTCCTTTGCGCACTTTGCGTCCTTTGCGGTCCATCTGTTTTCAGTGCTACCGAGACCAGCCTGCCGCACCGAACTCGATCAATTTTCGTAGGCCTTGCCATCCCGCATTTCGATATGTCTGCCGCTCAATCGGCCCAAATCAGGATTGTGGGTGACCATGACGATGGTGAGGCCCGCGTTGCGATTCAGGTCCTGCAGGATTTCACCGATTTCCCCCGTGCGTTTGGTGTCCAGGTTGCCTGTGGGTTCATCCGCCAGCAGAATTTCAGGGCGGTTGACCAGGGCGCGGGCGATGGCCACCCGCTGCATTTCACCGCCGGAGATCTGCCCTGGCAGGTGGTTCATGCGGTGCTCCATGCCCAACATCTCCAACAGTTTTTCCACTTCCCCTTCAATGCCGGGTTTACGGTAAAACGCCAGGGGCAACGCCACGTTCTCACGCACGGTGAGGGTGGGAATCAGATAGAAATTCTGAAAGATGTAGCCGAAGATTTCGCGGCGGATCCGGGTCAACCCCCGCTCGCCAAGCACCTTCCCGCCACCAAAAATGTTTCTGCCCGCCAGGTCCAGTTCGCCCGAGGTGGGGTTCTCCAGGCAGCCAAGCAGGTTCACCAGCGTCGTTTTGCCCGAACCAGAGGGCCCCATGAAGGAGACAAATTCACCCTTGCGGATCTGCAGGGAGACGCCATCCAGCGCACGTACCTCTTCGCTGCCTCGGCCGTAAATTCGCGTCAGGTCCCGGGCTTCGAGTGAAATTCCAGGCGCCATGTTCATGCTTCGCTCCGAATGGAATCCAGGGGCCGCACGCGGCCCGCCTTCCAGGCCGGATAGATGCCGCTCAGGAGCCCCACGGCCACGATGATCAGCAGGGTCAGGAGGGATAGCCGGAAGTCGATGGCCACCAGTTCGCCGCCGGGCGCATAGGGCAGCACCCTGCGCACCAGCACATCGGACAGCCGGGCGAAGCACAAAGGCCAGCCCGATGCCCACGAGGCCGCCGCTGGTGCAGAGAATCAGGGTTTCGGTCCACACCAGCCGGAAGATATCCCCCGGCATGGCGCCCATGGTCTTCAGAATCCCAATCTCGTGTTTGCGCTCCAGCACTGACATGAGCACGGTATTCACCACGCCCACCATGGCAATGAGCAGCGCGATGACCGCGATGGAAAGCACCATTACCCGCGCCGTAGCAATGAGCTTCATGATCGTCTGCTTCACCTGGCTGAAGCTAACCACCTGCATATCTGGCAACTGGTACAGCGCCGTTTCCAGCTTTTCGATATTGGCATCCTTCTTCACCTTGATGCCGATGGTGGTGATCTTGTCGAGGTTGGAAATCTGCTGCAGCGTCTTCAAAGGCACAAAAATGGTGCCGTCATCCTGGGTGCCCGTCCGTTCCAGAATGCCCACCACCTTGAGTTCCACATTTTTTTCAGGGACGAGAATCATGTCACCCACTTCACGTTGTTCCAATTCGGCGGCTTCAAAACCCATGACCGCTTCCGCCGCCGTGGGGTCCTTGAACCAGCCGCCCTTGTGGAAGCGGAGGAAGGGCTTCATGGCGGGGAAGGTGGCCAGGTCGATGCCAAAGTAGCCCGCGATGCCGCCGCCATCCCCCTTGTTGGGATCGAAGAAGGCCTGCATGAGGATCGGCGTCACCTTGTCCACCTCGGGCCGGGTCTCGATGGATTTCGCCACGTCCTCTTCGATGTAGCGCAGCCCGGCACCGCCTTGCAGCATCATGGTGGCAGCTTCGTAGGGGCAGCCCTTGGCCATCACCATGATCTGGTAGCCCATGTTATCGATGTCGCGGTTCAGGGCCTTCTCGTAGCCGCGGTTGAAGCCCAGCAAGCTCACCAGCACCCAGGAGGAAAGCACGATTCCCACCAGGGTCAGGATGGTGCGGCTCTTTTTCCGGAGCAGGTTTTTATAGGCGATCTGGAACTTGCTGATCATGGATTGGCCTTGTCCACGGAATAGAAAAATTCATCCATCAGGATCAGGTTCTTGTTCACAGCGCGCAGCAGGCCAAAGAAATCCGTGGTGGCCTCGGGGGCCGGATTGGCGATGGCTGCCACCTTGCCGGTGCCCTTGCCGCTGATGAGGTTGTAGCGTTCAAAATCCTTGAGCGTGAGCGTCACGAATTGCTTCCCAAAAGCGGGTGAGGTGAATTTTTTCGCCCACTGCCCCGCAATCCGCTGGAGGTAGAACGCCTTGATGCGGCCCTCCAGGTCCAGGGAAACAAAGACCTCCAGCACGCCGAACTGGCCCTTCTGGTTCACCCCGTGCACATAGCCGATCTTCTTGGTGCCCTTGTAGACCTCGTACACCACGTAGGGCACGTCCAGGGGCGCATAGAGCGCGGGCAGCCCACCCAGGCGTGCTTCCACCTTTTGCAACATGGGCTGGCCACCCCGGGTGGAAAACGAGAAATAGATTTTTTTGAAACTGGTGGATTCCGGGAAAAGGCGCGCGATATCGCTGGCCGGATAGTTCAATTCACAACTCACCGCCGCCGCGAGGGGAGCGGCCGTGCAGGCCATCAGCAACAGCGCTGGCACGGCCAAGCGGTTCACGTTCAGCGAGGGCAATCGGCCCGAGACACCTAGGTACATGGCGTTCCTGCTTTCTAGATGTCGAACAGGTAGGCACCGCAGAACACCGTGGTTCCGGCCTTCTCGAAGGTGAAACGGAACTCCCAGTCACCCGGCATCACCAGATTGGTGGGCAGCAGATAGGCGCCCTTCTTGGAGAGCACGAACGCCTTGTTCCCCGTGCTGTGGGCCCCGCGCATGGAGGGCATATCCGCATCGCCCTTGATCACAAAGGAAGTATCGGGCTTGCCCTCGCTAGTAAAGATCTCCACCTTCATGATGGCGCGCCCTAGCTTGGGCTGTTTTTCAAAACCAAAGGTGAAATAGTGCCCGGTGCCGAGGGGCACCTTCTTGCCGGGCTTGGGCAGGGGCTGATACACAACCTTCTCGGGCGCAGCTGGTGCCGCCAAGGCTGGGTCGGAGGCCAACACGCCCATGAGCAGAAAGAACAGAGGACCAAGTGCTGACAATTTCACGGGGCTTCCTTTCTGAGAATGCCTTCACCCACCAAACTGGAACGAGAATGACCCAACCTTGCTGTCTTCACCCATGGGATGCACGAAGCCCCGTAGATGTGATGGCAAGGTTGGGTCATTATCCAACAAATTAAGCTGGTTCCCCCTCAGCGTCCGAAGGTGAGCGCGGCCTTCAGCCAGAGATAGCGCCCGGGCTCATTCACCCGGATCGATTGCACCAGGTAGCCCGGGATGGTGCTGGTATTGCGGCTGATGTGCTCGGCGTAGGCACGGTTGAAGAGGTTGTCCACCCCGGCGGTCACCAGCCAGCCCTTGGCGGGCTTCCAGCCGACATTGAGGGCTGCCGTGCCGAACCCGGGGGTTGCCCCCAGATCCTGGCCCACGATGTTGCCTTGATTCACAGCAAAGCGGTCCTGCCGCGCCACGCCCCGCACCAGCAGACCCGTGGACCAGGAGTCCCCCTCATAGGTCACCCCCAACCGTGCTTCGAGCGGCGGAATCTGGGCCAGGGGTCGGGCATCGGTATCGTTCTGCCCTCGGGTGTAGGCCACACTACCATCCAGCCTGATGGCGCCTGCCACCCGGGTGCCCACGGCCACTTCGCCACCCCAAGTGGTGGCGTCGACGTTTCGGGCCACTGTGGCGGGGCGGGTACCCATGCCGGCGGGCTTCAGCACATTCGACTGCACCAGGATGAAATCCTGCACCTTGCCATAGAAGGTAGAAATGGAGGTGCGAATGGTTCCCGTCTGTTTTACCCAGCCCATATCAAGCTGCGTGGTTTTTTCGGGCAGGGTATCGAAGGCACTCACCGTCGTGAGGCTTTCCTTGCCAATGGCCTCCCAGTAATCGGGGAAGCGCTCCGAATGACCGACACCCGCATACAGGGTGGACCCCGCCGTCACTTCCCGCTCGTAGCGCACGAACCCGCTGGTTAGGGTTTCATCCCGCTGGTGGTTCAGGGTTGGATTGGGTGCCGTGGCCATCATGCTGATCGCCACCGTGGCCCGAGGATCCTCGGCATGCCAGCGATCCAGGCGCAGGCCCGCGACCAGATGATCCTTCCCTGTGAACGGATGATCCACTTCGCTGAAGAAACCGGTGTTGCGGAAGCTGCCGTCATCCATCCGCAGCTTGCCCTCCGCGGGTTGGGTCCATTCCAGGGAACTCTTCCGGATGGTGTGGTCGTTGGCTTGCAGATCCAGCCCCACCGTGAGCTTCGTGGCCTCGGCCACCCTCAGACCCAGGGCGAGGCGACCGCCCCGCGTCAGGCGATCCGGATTATTGACCATAGGTTCGGGCGCCATGCCCGTGGGGGTAAAGGTCCGCAGGGTGTAGTTGTCCATGACGTGATCGACGTAGTTCCGATAGCCCTGGACATCCAGGCTCTCGATGCGGTCCGAAAGGCGGCGCAATTCCACCTTGAAGCCCACGTTTTCCCGCAAGAACTTGGCCCCGTCCATGGTGCGATCCGCATAGGCGGCCTTGCCATCACTGCGGGTGCCGGAGACTTCCACCCGTGTGTCATCACTGGGCGTCCAGCCAAAGGCGGCGTTCGCGCTCCAGCGGGTATAGCGGGAATGCACCGTGTTGCCGTTTCCATCTTCGTAGTCGCCAGAATGGGAACGGGTGCCAATGCCCCGCACATAGAAGGTTGGGGTGCCGCCCCGGGCATCAATCACTTGATCGTTGCGCCCGAAGCTGCCGCCCATGAGGCTGGCCGTGCCTTCGACACCTGCCTTCTGCATCCGCTCGCCGGAGCGCTCGAAACGCACGGTGCCCGCTGAATTGCCGGGGCCGTACAGCACCGTTTCCGGGCCTTTCACGACCGTAATGCGGTCGTAGGATTCTGGAAAAACATAGGCCGTGGGCGGATCCATGCGCATGCCGCACCCGCCCAGGAGTTGTTCGCCATCCAGCAGCATGATGAGGCGCGACCCTGCCATGCCCCGCAGCACGGGATCGCCATCGGTGCCTCCCTTGCGGATCACCGAAAAGCCAGGGATCGCCTTCAGATATTCGGCGCCATCCTGGGCTGGCACCGGCTGCCGGGGCGCCTTGGGGTCCATCACCGTCACCAGGGGTTCCGTGGGCAGGGGCGCGGTCACCTCCACCACGGCGGAAGGCTCGGGCTTGGGGGCCGGTTTTTTGGGCGGCTTGTCCGAGTCCGTGGCGGACAGGGGCAGGGCGCAAACCAGGGACAGGCGGATGCAAAGGCGGGAAAAGGTCATGGGATGTCTCCATTGGCCCGATAGGGAAAAATGCACCGAACCGAGCGATCATCAGACCTTAACGTCCGTTATTACGAATTTGGCTGCGTCAATTCGTCGCAAGGGCTACCTGGCTTGTGGTTAGCGGTTGACCCAAGGTTTCGTCTTGGGCCAGGGATGAAAAAATCATCCAGAATCACCCCCGACTCCGCATCTTGTGATTGCGTCAAATTAGGACCTGCCTATCCTTTAAAAGCACTTGGCCGTCGGAAAAACATTGAAAGTTGAAAAAACCGAGTTCACCGGGTCGATTTTTTCTCGGTAGCTCTTTCAGGTATATGCCCGTTTGTTCGTTTGTCTGAAGTTCGTTCAACAGGTCTGCTGCGGAAAGGTTGCTGCCATGGCTCGAAACCGGAGGCCCCCAGCGTCGACAGTGGTCCTGCTTGCCTCGGCGCTGCTGCCCATGGCTGCGCCAGCGGCTGAGGTGGAGGCCTACGGCACCACCCTGGCGCGCTATTACACACAGAACTATCGCGATCTCAACAAATACCGCTATGTACCCCTGACCCAGTTCGTGGGCATCGATGCCAACAAACTGGGTGACACCGGTTGGTCCATGCACTTCTATGGCTGGGGCCAGACTGACCTGGGCGACCAGAGTTCGCCCAGCGGCAAAAGCGGCGGCGATCTGACGTACGGTTACCTCCAATACCGGGCACCCAAGGCCAACGCCGAATTCAAGCTCGGGCGGTTTGCCGCCCAGGGCGCCGCCGGACAGGAACTGGTGGATGGCATCAGCACCCGGGCGGATCTCCGGGGTGGCTTTACCTTCTCCTTTTTTGGCGGCAAGCCCGTGGAATACAATCTCGAGGGCGCCCCCAAGGCTGCCCCCAGGGATTTCATCACGGGCGCCCGCCTGGCGTGGCGGGCCTCCCATTTCGGCGAACTGGGTGTTTCCTATTTGCAGGATGGCACGACCCCCAAGGATCAGCCTGGGCAGCCGCTCCTCGAAGACCATTCCCGCAAACTGCTGGGCGGCGACCTCCGCATCTCACCCCATGCCACGCTAGAGCTCACCGGGCGGGTGGCCTTCAATCAGAAAAAGGAGGACCCGACCGCGCCCGCCGAATCCAAAACTCGGTTGGCCGAGCAGGATTATTCCTTCAGTTGGAAAATTGCCAAGGTGGTCCAGCTCTCGGGCCGTGTCACCGAGCGTAACTTCAAGGATTTTTACGGCGGCACCAACCTACCCTTCCTGTTCCGTCAGATTGAAACCGAAAAGTACAAGGCCCAATCGGGGGAGCTGACCATTGGCCTCAGCAGCCCCGTGCAATTCATCGCGGATTACCGCAAGGCGCAGCGCGAAGCCAATGGGGACAGCACCCGGGTGGGCGGCGAACTCCGCATCATCCCGGAAACCTTCAAGCTCAAGTCGGGATTCGGCTACCACCGCATCACGGCAGCCGATGTGCCTCTGGTGGGCGGCACGGTGCCCTTCTACAGTTTGGCCCACAAGGAGGCGCGCCTTTGGTTGCTGCATGATGGGGGCCGCTACTACCTGAGCCTCGACGCCGTGAGCTATTCCTTTGACGACAAGAACAACCCGCTGCTGAACAACGAGCCCAATTCCTTCCTTGGCGTTGCCTCCCTGGGGTTCCGCGCCACCAGCGGCCTCACCCTTTCGGGTGATGTGAGCTACGGCATGAATCCGACCTATAAGAAAGAGGTCCGAGGGCTGTTGCGGCTCGAGTTTCGGTTTGGCAACAACAGTAGTAAGGGAGGTGCCAAGTGAAGGCATGGAAGGCACGACCTTTTTTGCTGTTGGTGCTCCTGGTTGGCCTGGGTGTGTTTACCGGCTGTTCCATCCTGTCCCAGGAGGCCAGCTTCGCCGCGACCCATCCCGAGAAACTGGGCCCCGGTCGCCCCATGTGCACCACCTGTCATGACGTGGAAGTCCTCCCGGGCGCCCGCAAACCCTATTCAACCTTTGACCACACGCCCAGCTTCCTCAAAAACCACGCATCGGCCGTGGGTCGGGACGCGGGCACCTGTGCCGTCTGCCACGGCCAGTCATTCTGCTCGGACTGTCATGGGGGCAAGACCATGATCCCGCCCGCAGTCTTGTTGGGGAATCGCCCGGACCGGGACGTGCCTCATCGCGCCGGGTATCTGTCGTACCACCAGATCGACGGCAAGGTGGATCCAGGCCGCTGCTACACCTGCCACGGGCGGTCGAACAATGAACGCTGCACGGCCTGCCATAAGTGACCCAGGGGCGCCAAGCACGCGCACCAGGTTTTCAGTTGAAGGCATTCGGAAGGATGGACACCATGAGCGACCAACGGACATCACCGGTTTCGCGTTATTTGGCAGCGGTCCTGCTCCTGGTCGGCCTCCTTGCCTGCTCCACGGGCCGCGAAGGCGGTGGCTCGCTCAATCTGGTGGACGCCCAGGGCAAACACCCGGCTGGCTTCATCAACACGCATCCGGGTTTGGCGCTTTCCGCCATTGATCAATGCAAGACCTGCCACGGTCAGGATTTGGCGGGCGGCATTTCGAAGGCCTCTTGCTTCACGGCTGCCTGTCATCACGATGCTGTGCCCGGCTGGGCCCTGCCTGGTACCCATGGCCTGCGCGCCAAGCGGGCGCCCGATGGCACCGGCGGAGGCTTCGCCGCCTGCCAGCTCTGCCACGGCACCGATTTCCTGGGGGGTGGCTCTGCCACCGCCTGCGGCTCCTGCCACACCACCAGCGCTCCGCACCCCGGCAAACCCTGGCACACGGCCCTCTCCAATCACACCACCACCGACCCCCTGAATGCGCCGGTTTGCGTTCAGTGTCACTTCCCGGGCGCCGCGGCGAATCCGGCGGGCCATCCAGCCACCCCTGCCCCTGCAGGCACCGCCCCGGGCTGTTTCAACAACACCATGTGCCACGGCAATGCCCAGGCGCCTCATCCCTTGGGAACTGCGTGGACGCAACCCACCAGCGCTGCCTTCCACGGTCTGGAAGCCAAGAAAGACCTCGCGGCCTGTCAGTCCTGCCACGGCACCCCGGGCACGCCCAAATTTGACGGCGGTTCCGCCAGCACCAAGTGCACCACCTGCCATGTGGAGGCCAAGGCCCATCCCACGGTCTGGAATAAGGCTGCCAACGTGGCGTTCCCGGGCTTTGTGTCCTCGCACCGCAACGCCGCCAAGATGGATTCCACCTGCAACCTTTGCCATGACTACACCAAGGGGCGCACGGCGCCCGATCCGGCGGCCCCCAGTTGCTTCTCCACGTCCAACAACGGCGCAGCCTGTCACTTCAATGGCCCTGGTCAACCCAACCACACCATTCCCTTTGCCACCTCGCTCCACACGGCAGCCACCCAGAGCACCTTCGACGCCAACTGCACCATCTGCCATGCCGTCAGTGGCACCTCGCCCAGTCGGGCGCCCCTCTGCACCACCTGCCACCAGAGTGGTTCACCCCTGACCCAAACCAATTGCACCTCGTGCCACGCCGCCCCTCCGGCTGGCACCACCTTCCCCAACGTGGCAGGTGTGCATGGGAAGCATACGGTGCTCGCGGGCGTCACCGGGGATTGCGCCGCCTGCCACGAAGGTTCCGATTCAGGCACCCTGACCCACTACGATCACGCCAATGCCCGCACCGGCAAGGATGCGCTCCGGGTGCCCCCCGGCGAGGTCAAGCTCGGCCTCGAATACAATGCCTCCGCAACGCGCATCGCCACTTTCAACCCCACCACCCAGACCTGCTCGAACGTAAGCTGTCACGGTGGCATCGCCACCCCCGACTGGCGCGTGGCCAATAGCATCAATTCCAATCAGGAATCGGGCTGTCGGCAGTGCCATGCCTTGGGCACTGCCCAGGGCCTACCAGACCACAACAGCCCCTATTCGGGCCTCCATGCCCTGCACCTCAATTCCAGTTCGAATCTGCAGTGCGTGGAATGCCACGCCATGACCAATGGCAGCGCCGGCGCACAGAATCACTTCAAGTTCCTCAACACGCCCCAGATGGAAGGCCCCGCAGGCCAAACCGTGGCTTTCAACACCACCACACCCGCTGCGACTTACGTGGTGGCCACCCAATCCTGCGGCAGTGGCGGCGCCTTCAGCTGCCATGGTCACGCCCACGGCGCTTCTTATACCTGGAGCGGCGGTGGCACGGCCCATGGCGTCCCCTTCAATGACACCGCGCACACCTCCGTCAACAATCAGACCGCTTTCAATGCCAGTTGCACCAACTGCCATGCCGTCAGCGGGACTTCACCCGTGGCCTCGGCGCCGCTCTGCACCACCTGTCATCAGGCTGCATCACCTTTGCTGCAAAACAACTGCAAATCGTGCCATTCCAGCCCTCCGGTGGGCACGGTCTTCCCCGATGTGGCGGGCAAGCACACCATCCACGATTCCCTCACCGGCATCACTGGACAGTGCGCCACCTGCCACACCGGCAAGGAACCGGGCAATGCCAACCGTATCCACTACGACCACGCCAATGCCCGCCCGGGCAAGGATGCCCTGCGGGTAGCACCTGGCGAAACAGCCTTCCTCACCGCCTTCAATGCCAAGTCGGGCACGGCCACCTTCAATACGGCAGCCTCTACCTGCTCGAATGTGAGCTGCCACGGGGGCATCACGACGCCGAGCTGGAGCACCGGTTCCATCGCCATCAACACCGATGCCGGTTGCCGCACCTGTCATTCCCTGGGTTCCAATCCTGCCACCCCTGGTGTGCCAGAAAATAACAGTGCCTATTCCGGTCTGCACTCGGCCCATTTGGCTTCCCCCATCAGCGCCAAGTGCACGGATTGCCACGACATGACCCAAGCCAAACCCGGGGCCCAGAATCACTTCAAGACGCTCGGCACCGCGGCCATGGAAGGTCCCTCCAAGGACACCATTACCCTGCCTGCGGGCGGCACCTACGATTCCGTGAATCAGACCTGCACCGTGACCTGCCACGATGCCAGCAACAACACAACCAGCCATGTGAATTTTGGTTGGGTGGGCGGCGCCAATCACACCATTCCCTACGCCAACCACGGAGATCTGGTGCAGACCCAGGCGGCCTTTGACGCCAGTTGCAAGGCGTGCCATTCGGTAACAGGCACGTCGCCCATGTCCTTGGCACCCCTTTGCACCACCTGCCATACGTCGGGTTCACCGCTCACCACGCCCAATTGCGCCTCGTGCCACACCAAGCCGCCCACGGGCACCACCTTCCCCAACATCGCCGGCAAACACGCCAAACACAATGCCCTGACTGAAATTGCGGGCGCCTGTGTGGATTGCCATAGCACCGCCGAACCCAGAAATGCGAACCTACTGCACTACAACCACGCCAATAACCGCCCAGGGCACAACTCTCTGCGCGTGGCGCCCGGCGAGGTGTTTTTCCCCGGCACCCAGTACAACGCCAAGACCGGCACTGCGGCCTGGAACGCTACCACCCAGACCTGCTCGAACGTGAGCTGCCACGGTGGTCAATCCGTGGCCTGGAGCGCCACCATCAACGTCAACACCCAATGCACCGCCTGCCACACCACCTCGGGCACCTCGCAGTACAACAGCCCCAGCTCGGGGGATCACAGCAAGGGTGCGCACGTTTCGGCAGGGTGCGCGGCTTGCCACAGCGTGACCAAGCTGGCCACATCTCACTTTGTGGGTTTGAAGACCACCGCCATCGATACCACGGCAGCGAAGAATTCCGTGGGCGGCACCGGAACCAGCGTCACCACCTACAACACCAGCACCCGCAGTTGCTCGCCCAGTTGCCACGGGACTGAAACCTGGTGATTTGCCGAATAGAGTGGCGCGCAGATGACCTCCTCTGCGCGCCACCTCGGCAGGGGTTTCCTGGCACCCTCAACTCGAGTACGGTGGGGAAGGATGATGTGCTCCGTGCCCAACTTGCTCGCCCTTTGCCCAAGGCCCCTATGAGGCGCTGGGTGGCGGTGCTGTTGCTGGTGGTGGTCGCCACGTTCCTGGCGGCCTCCGGTGCCGATCACTGTGACGATGGGCCCAACCCCCACAGCCAAGCATCCCAACACCTCCTCTGTCTCGACGATTGCACACCTGCCCTGATCCCCTGCGCACCTGCGGCGCCTCCTCCAGATGCCCTGCCCACGCCCAGCTATGCGCTGACGGTAGCGCGAGCCATCCTCGACCTCGATCTCGAACCGGAAACCACACCGCCCCGGACCTAGGAGCCTGTCCACGTAGGCTCCGGTTCGCCCCATGCGGGGCGCATTTTTCCATCGATGCGAGGATTCCATGCGATCACCCCTCTTTGGGGCTCTGCTCGGCCTGCTTACCCTGCAGGCCTGGGCCCAAACGCCCCTTTCCTATCAAGACCTCCAGGCCCAGGCCCGGCCCACACCCCTGCAATGGCACACCGAGGCTCTGCTGGCCGAGCGGCACCTTCAACTCCAGGAAAGCCGAGGTTTGCTTCGTGAAGGCCCCACGCTCACCGCTTCCGCAGGGCCGCGCCGAAGCCCGGGCGCACCCACCACCACCGACCAAGGATTGGAGGTGGATCTGCCCCTGTTTCTATCCTTCCGTGTGCGGGCAGAGCTGGCAGCCAGCCTCGGCAAAGCCCACCCCTTGCTTCAGGAATCCGCGAAACGCGCGTGCGCGCTCCGCCTGCGAACAGCCTACCTGGACGCCTGGCTTGCGGCACGCCTGTTCGCCCTTCGAGAAGCGGATCTCAGCACCGTTGAACGCTGGCTTCACGTGGCCCAGGCGCGCGTGGACGCTGGAGCCGATCCGGCTTTCCAGGTGTCCCTTGTCGAAGGCGAGCGCCTGAAAGTCTTGCAAGACCTCGATGAGGCCCGAATCCAGGTGGCCCGCACCTGGGGGGTTCTCGTCGCGCTGGCCGAGATCCCCCCATCACCCATGCCGCTCGCCGATCCTGACATGTCCCCGTTGCCGCCACAGGGAGACCTTCTCCAAAACTGGCAGGACGGGCCGCTCCGCAAGGCGCTGTTGGCCCAGGCCGAAGTAGAGGAACGCAGCCTTCGCCTGAAGGAAGCCCAGTCCCTGAGCCGTTGGAGCTTGCGGAGCAGCTACGCCCAGGAAGGCGAAGAAAACATCACCCGCGTCGGGGTGGCGGTGCGATTGCCGCGCCCTGGCGAACGTGAGGCCATCCATCGGAACACGGAAGCTCAGGTGCGGGCCATCCACGGAGAGGCCCGTCAGGCCTTGGCAGAACTGGATGCCCGCGCACAGGGCGCGGTACTGCGGCTGCAAAAGGCGCCTCCCGTTTCCACCGTTCCCGACTTTGCGGCCGCCCTTGCCGCGGTGGAATTGCGGCTGCGGGAGGGCCGAGAGCGCCCCTCCGAAGCACTCCCCATCCGCCGTCAACTACTGGAGGCCCAGATGGCCGCCCTCCGCCGGGTCCATTCCCAACATCTGCTGACCGCCGAACTCCAGGCCCTGCTTGCTGAGGTGAACCCATGAGTCCCATGAAAATGGTCATTCTTCTCGTCTTGATAATCGTGGCTGGCGTTAGCTGCTCGAAGAAATCCGCCCTCAACCATGCAACCGAACCGTCGGAACATGGTCACGGCGCTGAAAGAACGGAGGGAAGCCAGATTCCCTTGGAAGGTCTCCGTGGGCTTCGCCTCATGAATGTACCCGAACCCCGGACCGAAGGTCGCTGGGCGCCGGGTGAAGCCATCGGAGACGAAGCGGCCCGGGCACTTCTCAGCAGCCCCGTGAAGGGTATCGTGAGTCAACTCTCGACCGCGCCAGGACAACCCCGTGGCGCAGGTGCAACCCTTGCCCTCATCCAGAGCCCGGAGTTGGCTCACCTGAAAGCACAGTGGATCGCTGCCAAAGCAAAGCTGAATCGCACGCAGGCGGAACTGGCCCGGGAAGAGAGGCTCTTCCAGGCCGGAGCCGGCGCGCGGCGTGATCTGGACGCCGTGCGGAGCGAAGCTGATACCGCGCAAGCCGAAGAAGAAGGTGCCCGCCTGGGCCTGGAAGCGGTGGGGCTCAAGCCTGGCGATGCCGGCGCCAGCTTTGCCCTGAAAGCCCCGGCCAGCGGATCGGTGGTGGCCTGGAAGGTGCAACGGGGCCAAGGGGTTGAGGCAGGTCAGGAATTGGGCAGCTTCCAGACTGCTCAGGCCGCCGTGGTCCATCTTGAAATCTCCCAACCGGGCCCCATGGGTTGGCAGCCAGGCGCTGAAAGCGAGGTTCGTCAGGCTAATGGGCGGACCTGGAAGGCACGGCTGGAGGGCACCCCCACGGCGCTCACCGCGGACACCCGGCGGCTCAGCTATCGGCTCCGCTTGATTGAAGGCCCCTTGCCCATCCCAGGGACTTCAGTGGAAGTGAAGGTCCCCATGGAGCGGGGTATCTACCTACCCCAGGCCGCGCTTCAGCAGCAGGAGGGACAATGGGGTGTGTTTGTGGTCGAGCATGAACACGCTTCGTTCCGCCCGGTCAAGCGAGGCATCGAGGTGAAGGATGAAGTGCTGGTGCTGGATGGGCTGAGGCCTGGCGAAACCGTAGTGGCCGAGGGTGCCTATCTGTTGAAGGCTTACCAGCAGAAGCGCAGCCAGCCCGAAGGTGCGGAGGTGGGCCATGGCCACTGAGACCAACACACCCAAGGAATCTGGAATTTCCCTCCCACCAATCCCGCCGCAGGGCACCCGGGAAACCTACGTGCCTGAGCATCGAGCACCCATCCGTCGGTGGTTTGACTGGCTGCTTCCCCGCAAAGGATGGGTATTTTTGCTGAGCGCCGCATGGTGCCTGGCGGGCATATTCATGTTCCTGAATCTCAAGCGGGATCTCTTTCCCGACATGAGTTTGCCGATCCTCTCGGTGCTTATCCAGAGCCCAGGCCGAGCCACGCCAGAACTGGAACTCGCCGTGGCCCAGCCCACAGAGCAGGCACTGGGGGGCATGCCCGGCGTCAAACGCGTCAACACCATCGTGCTACCCGAACTGGTTCAAGTCATCGTGACCTTCGAGGGGGATACCGATCCCTGGCGAGCCCGGCAACTCGTCGCGGAACGACTCTCTGGGGTAATCGGAAGCTTCCCCTCGGGCACTCGCCCCCCCCTGATGAGCAGTGCTTCCGGCCGCCTCCACGAACTGATGGAGTTGGTTCTGGAAGGCGAGAACGTCGATCCCATGTTGCTGCGGGATCACTGCGATCAAGTGCTGGTACCTCGACTCCAGGCCGTGCCTGGAGTCGCCCGGGTCGAGCGGTTGGGTGGCCAGGAACGCTCCCTTCAAATCACGCTCATTCCCGAGAAGGTTCGGACGCTGGGAGTAAGCCTCGATCGGGTCATGGCCGCCCTTGAACAGAGCCATCAGGATGTGGCCGCCGGGGTGCTGGAAATCCAGGACAAGGGCTGGTACATGTCGGTGGGCAATCTGGCTGCAACACCAGAGGAAGTCCGCCAGCTTCCCGTTCAAGCTGCCAAGGGAATCGTAACCCTTGGCGAAATTGCCGAAATCCGGGAGGCTCCGGCCTTCCGCCGCGGGCTGGCCCGTCATGCCGTCGGCACGCATGAGTCCGGAGCAGGAGCGGAGGACCACGGTATCGCCCGAGGCGATACCGCCCATAGGGTGCGGCCCATGGATGGGTCGCATGAGTCCGCAGCACGAGCGGAGGACCACGGTATCGCCCGAGGCGATACCGCCCAACGGGTGCGACCCATGGATGGGTCGCATGAAGATGTCAGCCTTCGCCTGGTCAAGCAGCCCACAGCGGCCACCCTGGATGTAGCCGAAGACGCTCGCAACGCCGTGGCTGAGCTCAGGAAAGGCCTCCCCGATGGCATGCGCCTGGAGGTGATCTACGACCAGGGCCGCTTGGTCACCCGCGCCTTGAATGGCGTAACGCTGGCGTTGTTGGTGGGCGGCATCTTCGTTGCGATCGTGTTGATCGTTCTGCTTGGCAATATTAAAGGGGCCGCCCTGGTGCTGGTCGTGCTTCCGCTGGCGACCTTTGGGGCCGCCATTCCGCTGCATTTTGCCGGGCTCGGCCTCAATGCCATGACCCTGGGCGGCCTCGCCATTTCCGTGGGATTGTTGGTGGATGCCAGCGTGATCATGGTGGAGAATCTCGCGCACCGCTTGCACGAACACCAAGCGCAGGTGGAACCCCGTCGCGTGGCCCTGACCCGAGCTGCAGCCGAAGTATCCATGCCCATTCTCGTCGCGGTGCTGGTGATTCTGGCGGTCTTCATCCCCCTGCTCTCCATGGGAGGTATCGCAGGCAAGCTCTACGCCCCCCTGGCGATGGCGGTGGCCTCAAGCATGACCATCAGCCTTGTCCTCACCTTCACCCTGGTCCCTGCCCTGGTGGAGCGGTTCCTGCCTCCTGGCAGTTCTCTGGAGGAACCGCGCTTTGTCACCACCCTCAAAAGGGCCTACCGGCCGGTTCTGGAGTGGGCTTTGCACCACGGCCCCCTGGTGCGTGCGCTCGCCCTTGGGCTCACGATCCCGAGCCTTTGGCTGGCCTTCAGGTTAGGTACCAACTTCCTGCCCGCCCTGGATGAGCGGGCCTTCATGCTCCTTTCCAAGGTACCTGCGGGCAGCAGCTTGGAGGCGGTGGACCAGGCCAATGTCCACCTGGATGCGCAGTTGAAGGCCATCCCAGGTGTGCAATCCGTGTATCGCCGCAGCGGCCGTGCCGAGGTGACCGAAGACCCCTGTCCCATCACCGACAGCGAGATCATGGTGATCCTCACACCCCACGCGGATGAACGAACTGTGGGAAGGGACGTGCTGGAAGCCGCGGAACGCATGCCCTTTCCGGTGGAAGTGAACACGCCCATGCAGGAGCGCATCGCCGAAGGAATCGGCGGCACACCAGCGGATATCCAGGTGAAGCTGTTCAATCGTGACCTGGAAGCGATCCGGAAAGTGATGCCAGCCCTGCAGGAACAACTCGCGAAACTGGATGGCATCCGCAGCGTCACGGCGGATACTCCCGATTCCATGCCGCGCTGGCGGGCGGTGCTGGACGAGGAGGCCCTCCGCCGCCTTGGCGTGCCACGCATCTTGGTGACCAAGACGCTCCAGGCTGCCTTGCAGGGTTTGCCGACCGAAGCCCGCTTCGAGGGCCCCCAACGCATCGAACGCATCGTCCGTTTTCCCAACGATGGCAGGGTGAGCCCCGAAACCTTGAAGGACACGCCCCTGATCCTGGAAGATGGTCGGGCCCTGAGTCTTGGACAGGTTGTCCGTTTTGCAGAGACCTCCACACCCACCTTGGTTCGCCGCGAGGCTGGCCAGCGACGCATTGGGCTCAATATCCGGACCACGGGTGATCTTGGCGGAGCTGCCAGGAAAATCGAGAACGTCCTGGCAGCCATTAAATTGCCTGAGGGAACGTCCATCCAAGTGGGTGGCAAGATCGAAGAGGCGCGTGAGACCCAGCGACGGCTGGCCATCGCCATCGCGGTGGCTCTGTCCCTGGTGGTCGGATTGCTCTACCTTGCCCTCAAGCGATGGAAGGATGTGTTCGTGGTGGTGGCGACCTTGCCGGACGCTTTTGCGGGAGCGCTTTTCGCGCTCTGGCTGGCAGGCGAAACCTGGAACATCAGTTCCATCGTCGGCATGATCGGGCTCTTTGGGGTGGCCGTGCAGAACAGCCTGGTGCTCATCACCCAAGCCAAGGGTCTGATTGCGGCAGGCATGCCTTTCGAAACAGCCCTCAGGGAGGCCAGCCTGGGCCGTGTTCGCCCCAAACTCATGACCGCCGGTGCCGCCATTCTGGGGCTGATGCCCATGCTCTTTGGGTTCGGTGGCAGCGAGCTGGAAAGACCCCTTGCCATCGCCATGGTCGGTGGCCTCATCACCAGCACCCTGTTTACCCTTCTGGCCCTGCCCAGTTTCTATGCCTGGGTGGGCAAGCCATCATCGTCCGAGGTACCTTGACCGTGATTTCCTGGACCAACGGTGCCAGAAATTCAGGGTTTGGGAGCAGCCTGGACCGCTGTTCTCAAATTCGCAAAGCCTCGCTCAAAATCACCGCCGATGGTTTTATCCATGTTCATGAACAAGCAGAAGGCCTTGCCCAGGAAGTCGTTTTTGCCGCTCATGGTCCAGGTCACGGCAGTGCCCTGGCCTTCGGGCTTGAAGGTGAAATCCGTATCGCACACGGAGGCAAAGGGCTTGATGAACTCGAGCTTGATGCGGACGAGTTCTCCGGGACGGCTTTCGGTCAGGGTCATGCGCCCCTCGCCGACCTCACTGTTGCCCGTCCAGGCAAAGACAGCGCCGGTACCACTCGCCGCCCCCGTGAAGGTGTTTTTCACCGCTGGATCAAGCTTGGCCCACGGAGACCAGGAATCCCACTGGTGGAAATCGTTCACCCGATTGAACACCTCCATGGGCGGCGCGGGAAGGATCGCGGTCCGGCTCACCCGATACTCCGAAGGTTGAAAGGCCACCACCACGATGAACAGGAGAATGAGGGCCCCAAGGCCGAGGGCGATTTTTTTGAACATGGTGTCTCCCTAGTTATGGAACCACGGCGCTGTAAACGAGCCGCGACTGAGCACTAGTCGGCCTTCAACCGGAACGCTGCGACCGCTGATTTAGACTTGCCCCATTTCACCCAGGTGACCTTGCCAAACGCAGCAAGCGCCAACCCGAAGAAAGGGAGGCGCTTGAGCGCCGTTGACGCCTGATGCTCCACCCAACCGATTGAATGGATTGCACTCACGATCTCCCCTTGCCACCTGGAGGTGATTTGAGGGTTTGATTCAAGCCATCCTCCAGGCGTTCCAGGGGGAAAAGCAAAGCTCTGGAAACAGGGACTGGGTTCATCCCAGCCCCACCTGACTGGAGAAGGGGCTTGAAGATTGTTCAGAGGTTTGCCCTATTGACATCTGACAACTTTGAACTAATATTTTCTTCGCCAATTAAGGCTGATTCCCCAAATGCTGGGGAGAAAGGAGAATTTCCATGAACCTCATCCGAACTCGCGAACCCAACCGGATCGCCATCCCGGCCGACACGTTTGAGCCCTTCAGGCTCATGCGGAACCTCCTGCGCTGGGATCCCTATCGGGAAGTGACATTCCCTGGCGAAGCTGGGCCCGCCTTCATGCCATCGTTTGACGTGAAGGAAACGGCGGAAGCCTACATCCTGACGGCCGATATGCCCGGCATCCGCAAGGGCGACCTGGATATCCAACTGGCGGGGAATCGTCTCAGCATCAGTGGCCGACGGGAGGCGGACCCCGTCCGGGAGGATGAGCGCTTCTATTCCCAGGAGCGCTCCTTCGGCACCTTCAGCCGAACCTTCTCGCTTCCCGAAGAAGTGCAGGCCAGTCAAGTGACCGCAGATCTCCGCGAGGGCGTGCTGCATCTGACCGTGCCCAAGAGCCCGGAGGTTCGCCCTCAGAAGATCTCTATCAATCAGTAAGCCCCTCCCCTAGGGAAATGCGTCTCTCTGACGACCCACGAAAAAGGCCCCTCTCGGCAAGGTCCGCAAGGTCCGTTATTGGTCCCCCTTCGACAGCGCACTGCGCTGTCTTCGTGGGACATTCGGGGGTTCGAGTCCCTGGCGGGCCAGATCAAAAGAGCCCCCAGGTGGGGGCTCTTTTGATCTGGGGCGGCTGAGGGGACTCGAACCCCCGACACCTGGAATCACAATCCAGTGCTCTAACCAACTGAACTACAGCCGCCGTTGGAGCTGATCAGTCTAGCGGAAAAGGAGGGGAAAGGCCACTGTGAAACCTTTAAGTTGCTGGCATCATGTTGGGTTTGATCCGGGAATCGGATCTTTTCGATACGAGGTTGTCGCATGAATCGCATGATCAAACAAACCCTGGGGCTTTCGCTCTTTGCGGCGGGATGCTTGGCAGTGGGCATGGGGTTGAGCTACCACTGGGTGGCCCAGGCTCAGGAGGAAAAGCCGGTTACGGTGAGCGCCAAGGGGATGGACCAGTTGCCGCCCATCGCTGAAGTCGCCGAGCGGCTGAATCCCACGGTGGTGTCGATCAAGAACACCAGCTTTGTGAAACGGCGCACGGGCATGCAGAACCCCTTCGGGGGAGATGATTTCTTCGACTTCTTTTTTGATGGGCGTCGGCCCAATCCCTCGCCCAATCAGCCCCGAGGCCAGGAAGAACAGAAGGTGATGGCCGGTGGCAGCGGCGTCATCATCAGCGCCAACGGCGACATCCTGACCAACCACCACGTCATCGAGGGTGCCCACGGTAGCGATGCCGAGATCGAAGTGAAGCTTTCCGACGGCCGCACCTTCCCGGCGAAGGTGCTGGGCAAGGACAAGGAACTGGATATCGCGCTGATCCGCATTGAAACCAATCACCTGCCCTTTGCCGCCCTGGGCGATTCCGACAAGGCCAAGGTGGGCGAATGGGTGGTGGCTATCGGAAATCCGCTGGGCCTCGACCATACCGTTACCCAGGGCATCATCAGCGCCAAGGGGCGGACAGCGCGGGCCCTCGGCGGTCCGAACGGGCTGGAATCCTTCCTGCAGACCGACGCCGCCATCAACCGCGGCAATTCGGGTGGCCCCCTGCTGAACCTCCGCGGTGAGGTCATCGGCATCAACACCGCCATCCGGGCCGATGGCCAGAACATCGGCTTTGCGGTGCCCATCGATATGGTGAAGCGTGTGCTGCGCGACCTGCGCTCGGGACGACCCGTGAGCCGCGGCTACCTGGGTATTCAAACCGCTGAACTGGACAAGGATTTTCAGGCGGCACTGAACGTCAAGCAGGGCGTAGTGGTCAATGATGTGGTGCGGGACCAGGCCGCCGACAAGGCCAAGGTGGCCCGTTTGGATGTGATCACAGCCATCGATGGCCAGAAGTTGAACAGCCCGGATGAACTGGTGGCCGTCATTGCCAACCGTCGCGCGGGCGACACGGTCACCCTGTCCATCATCCGGGATGGCAAAGCCATTCAGTTACCCGTGGTGCTGGGCGACCGCAAGGACCTGCAAAAGGCCGACGGTGAGGGCGGTGATGATGACAAGGGGGGCTCGGGTTCCACGGAACCTTCACCGGACGGCAAGAAGCTCAACCTTGAGAAACTCTACGGGTTTGAAGTGGCGGCCCTGGATGCACCCACCCGTCACCAGTACGGGATCGCCACCGATCGCAAGGGCGTGGTCATCACGTTTGTGGCCGCCCGGTCCGCCGCCGCCGACAAGGTTCTGGTGGGCAACGTGATCAGTGCCGTGGGCACCAAGAATGTGGAGAATCTCCAGGAGTTTTATGCGGAAGTCCGCAAGCTCCAGGGCAAGCCGCTCCTGCTCCTGGTGCGCGCACCCAAAGGAAACCAACAGGTGACCGTGGCCATTTCCCCACGCTAGCCCTCGTCTTTTTACCGCCACCGCCGAGTTCACCCTCGGCGGTGTGTCTTTTAGGACGGGAATAGGTTTAGACTACACATTCATTCAAGGAATCTGCCATGGGCCAGCGTCTCCTCATTGTCGATAGCGACAGGAGATTCATCAAGGATCACCAGGTCGCGCTGGAAACCGCGTTCGAACTCGATTGCCTCTTCACGGCGGATGGCGTCATTCCTCGTTTGGAAACGGGAGAATACGCCGCAGTGCTGCTCTGCGTGGAGGTTTCGGAGAACAAGGGCTACGCCGTGTGCTCGGCGATTCGTCGCACACCCCACCTCGCCGATATCAAGATCGCTCTCATCAGCGCCAAAGCCACCGAAGAGGAATACGGCCGCCACCAGAGCCTGCGCGGCCGTGCGGATTTGTATCTCCACAAGCCCCTGGATTCCATCACCCTGGTGGCCCAGCTTTCGCCCCTGGTACCCCTGCGGCCTGTGGATATGGACAACCCGCTGGGTGATCTTTCCGGCGCCGACCTCGGCGAGGAATGGCTGGAGAGCCTCAAGGCGGAAATGGATGTGGAGGATCTGGCCGCACCAGCTCCCGCCCCCGTCGCCGAACCGGCCCCTGCCACGGAAGCCTTCTTCCCCCGCCTGCCCATTGCCCTGCCCCCTGTGCTGGCCCCCGTGACCGTTCCCAAGGATGCGGGCAAGGTGGAACTCCTCGAGGCACGGGTCAAGGATCTTGAAGACAAGCTCCAGGCTCAGTCCGATCTCCTGGCGACCCGGGATCAGGAACTCCAGAACCTGCAATCCGCCCAGGAACGTGCCACCCGCAACCTCGATGAAGCCATGCGCTGCCAAACCGAGTTGGGGGATCTGCAACAGAAGCTGACGGACAGCGAGGAAGCCCTCGTCGCCCAGGAGAATCGCGCGACCCGCGCCGAATCGGAAGCCTCCCACCTCCAAGACAAACTGATGGACACCGAGCGGTCCCAGGAGGAGAACCGCACCCGCTTGGCCGCCGTCGACGCTCAGATCGCGGAGCTCACCGAGGCCAAGGCCGCGGCCGAAGCCCGTTGCGTGGAACTGGATTCCACCCTGGCCAACCTTCGTGAGGAATCCGCCGCCCATCAAGGAGAAGCCGGGAAGCTTCAGGAACTAAGCACCCAGGTTCAGGATCAGGAAACCCAGATCCAGCAACTCCAGGACCAACTTGAAGCCACTAAGCGGGAATTGGATGAGCGAGCCCACGAGGGCGAAGCCCTAAAAGTGGATATCGCCGGGCTGGAAGGCACCCTGCGCGGGCAGCGTCGGGAATTGGCAGATCAGGCGGGACGCCTGGGCAGCCTGACCCGGGAATGCGAGAGCATGCTGGCCAAGGTTTCCGAAAGCGAAGCCCGCACCCGGGAACTGGAAAATGGCCGCTCCGAAATGGAAGCCTCGCTCCAGTCAGCCCTGACCGACGCGGCGGAACTCCGGGAGCACATCCAAGCCTTTGAAGCCCAACTGGCAGAAAAGGACAGCCGCTTTGAATCCGTCTGCAGGGAAAAGGATTCGGCCTTTGAAACCATGCGCGCGGAAAAGGATGCCCTGTTCGCTTCCGTCTGCACCGAGAAAGACACCTTGCTCGAAACCACCCAGGCTGAGCTCGCCCAACTTCGGGAAGCCACCGCGCAGCTCCAAGCTTCCCTTGCCGCCTCTGAGCAAGATCGCAACCAGCGAGCCGCCCAGCACGAGAGCGAGCGCCTGGAATTGACGCAGGCCATCGAGGCGCGAGAAGCCCAGGTGAATAGCCTCAACACCAACCTCGAAGCCCAGCGCGAACGCATAACGATGCTGGAAATCGAGCGACGGGAAGCGGAAGGCCATCTCAACGAAAAAACCGCCCGCCTCGAAGCCCTCAGCGAAGCCATCGCAGGCCTCGAAGCTGGCATTCGCCACGCCTCTGATCTCACCAGGCCGGTCTAACCATTCACATGACCGCCCTCATTCTTTCGGGCATCCTGCTGCTGTTTTCGGCGTTCTTTGTACTCGCCGAATTCGCCATCGTACGGGTACGTCCCACCCAGCTTGAATCCATCGCCGATCAGGATGCCCGCGCACGACTGGCACTCGAGGTCCAGCGGGACTTGAGCCATCATCTGTCCAGCGTGTTGGTGGGCATCGCCATTTGCACCATCGCCTTTGGCGCCATCGGCGAAGATCTGTTCGCCCAACCCCTGAGCATCCTTTTCAAGGGGCTGCCCTGGCCCTGGCTGGTGCATCCGCTGGCCTCGGTATTGGCCCTGCTGTTCATGACCACCATGCATGTGGTGCTCACCGAAATGGTGCCCCGCTCCTTTGCCATCCGCAACGCGGCGCTATGGTCCCTGCGCACAGCCTCTCCCTTGTTGTTCTGGTCCCGCCTCGTCTACCCCCTCACCTGGGCGCTGGGGTTTCTCAGCCGCTGGGTGGAGCGGTTTCTGGGCCTGCCCTCGGTGCCCGAGGGCCACGTGGCCGACCTGTTGCCCACGGAAGACGAATACCGGCAGATGCTTGTGCGCAGCCAAGCCAGCGGCGACCTGGGGCTCTCCCGCGCCGAATTGATTGAGAACATTTTTTCGTTCTCGAAACGCACGGTGAAGGAAGTTGCCATCCCCCGCAATGATGTGGTGTTTTTCGATCTCCGCCGAAGCCTTGCGGAGAACCTAGACTTGGCGCGGTCTTCCCCCCACACCCGCATCCCCGTGGTGGAAGGCGATCTCGATCACGTGGTGGGCGTGGTGCACCTGAAAGAACTGCTCTGGTCCCTCAACGACCGGGGCCCGGATCTGGACTTGCGCGCCTTGGCGCGGCCCGCGTTCCTGGTGCCGGAAATGCGCCTGATCCAGGATCTGCTGCTGGATTTCCAGAAACAGAAACAGCATCTAGCCCTGGTGGTGAATGAACACGGTGGCATCGATGGGTTGGTCACTCTCGAAGATGTATTGGAAGAATTGGTAGGCGAAATCCAGGATGAATTCGACCGGGAGGTAATCAACCTGCGCCGCACCCGGGGTGGCGCCTGGCTGGCCCAGGGCACCGTTACGCTGGAACAGCTGGAAGATCACCTGGACCTGCTGCTGGAGGCCGAAGCCGGTTCCGTGAGCCTGGGCGGCTTTTTTCAAGAGAAGCTGGGCCGCATTCTGCGGGTGGGCGATGAGCTGAAACTCCAAGGTTGGCGGATCCGCGTTCTGGAGATGCGCGGCATGGCTCCCGCCAAATTCCTGTTGCGACCCACGGGGCCCGGCCATGCCGCAACCCCTTGATGGATTTCTGCTCACCGCGGGCCTGGGCACTCGCATGGGCCCCCTGTCGCGGGTGCTGCCCAAGCCGGCCTGGACCCTGCGCGGAAAGCCGCTCCTGCAGTGGGGCGCCGATGGCCTTCGCCGCGCCGGTCTTCTGCACCTCGCCTGCAATGCCCACCACCTTCCCGAACGATTGAAACAGGCCGCGGGCACCAGCCTGGAAGTCTGCCCTGAGCCGCACCTCCTGGGCAGTGCCGGGGGCCTGCGGCACGCCCTGGGGCGGGCGGTGGATCCCTTGGCGGTGTGGAATGGCGATGCCCTGGCCGAGGTTCCCTGGGCCGCTTTCATCGCTGAGCACAAGCTGCGCGGGGCTGAACTCAGTTGGCTGCTGGTGCCCCACCCCGGCGGGCCCTGGAACCCGGTGTGGCTGGATGCGCACGGCCGAGTGCTGCCCCAGGGCGAGACCGGGGAGGGCCCCTACCATTTCACCGGCGCGGCATTGTGGGGATCCGCGGCCCTAGCCCTGCTGCCCGATGGCCCTTCCGACACCAAGCGCGATATTCTCCCCAGGCTCCAACATCACGCAGGCATCGTGGTGGCGCCCTTCCCCTGGCTGGATATCGGCAGCCCGGACCATCTCATCGCTGCGGCTGCCCAGATCGCGCCGCATGAGGAGGGCCGCCTCCCCGGGTGCTACCTGCATCCCGAAGCTCGCCTGAGCGGACAATTCCAGCGCTGCGTGCTGGGCCCCGGCGCCGAGCCCCCGGCCGCCGTGCAGGATGCAAATGCCCTTTGGTATGGAGAAGCGGGGCGGCAAATTCGACTGGGGCTAGACTAGGCTCATGGAAACTCACCTGCAAACCGTGCTCGCTCGCTGGGACTGCACCAACCCTCGGCCCTTGAGCGGAGATGCCGGGGCCCGGCAGTACTATCGCGTGGACCATCCCCAACTGGGCACGGCCCTGGTGGTGCAGTATCCACTCAAGGACCCAGACAAGCTGGATGACCCGTACTACGATTACCGCGCCCTGCAGGCCTTCCTGGATCCAGTGGTGCGCGTGGCCACCATCATCCAATGCGCGGATGACGAACGCTGCATGCTGGTGGAGGATCTCGGCGATATCTCCCTGGAGCGCCACCTCACCCTGCATCCCGAAGAAGAACTGCATTGGGCCGAGGAAGTGGCCCAGCAGCTCACCACCTGGCTTGGCCTGCTCACCGAAGGCGCGCCCAGTCGGGCCTTCTTCATGCTGCGAGCCTTTGACCAGGAGAAGTTTGATTTTGAATGGGACTACTGTCGGCAGCACTTTTTTCGGGATTTTCTCCAGAAAGAACCCCCTGGCTGGCTAGAGCGCCTGATGGCTGATGTCCACGCGGGACTTGAACCCCGGGCTCGCTATTTGGCCCACCGGGATTTCCATGTGCGCAACCTGATGGTTCGGGGCGATCGCTTGGTGGTGCTGGATTTCCAGGATGCCCGACGAGGCGCCGCCACCTACGACCTGGCCTCCATCCTCTTCGATGGCTACTGGGATTGGGCGCCCGAGGCCCGGGACCTGCTCTTTGATCGCGTGCGTCAGGAATTGGGCTGGTCGGAGCGACTGTTGTGGGAAGAGCTGAACCTCAGCGCCCTTCAACGGAATTTCAAGGCGCTCGGTACCTTTGGTTACCAGTTGATTCACCGCAAGAAAACCTACTTCGCCCCCGCCATTCCGCGCACCCTGCGCCACATCCTCGGCCATTTCCAGCGCATGAACCATGGCGAAGGCGTGCTGGCCGTCGAGCACTGGAGCCGCCTAGCCGAAAAACGACTATTAAAGGGTGACGAATAGCCTCAGCCCTTGGGCACCCATTCCACATCCCCCACCTGAGCCAGGGCATTCTCGGCGCGAGACAAGGCAAACAACCAATCGCTGAGGCGATTGAGATACATCAATACGGCCGGTGGCACCGGATCCAGGGCCGCCAGGGCCACCGCTTCGCGCTCGGCGCGGCGACAGAGGGTGCGGGCGAGATGGGCGTAGGCCGAAGCCGCACAGCCGCCCGGCAACACGAAATTCACCATAGGCGGCGCCATGGAGGTGAGGCGATCGATGTCCGCTTCCATGGCCGCAATCGCCCAGGTGGGGCGGGTCATTTTTTCACCCAGCCGAGCCACCTGCTCGGAGGGTGTCGCCAGTACCGCACCAATGACAAAGAGATCGTTCTGCACCTCTGGCAGGCGCTGTGGGGCTTCCGAAGCTTCGGAAACGTGCAGGCGCAGCACGCCGATTACGCTATTCAGCTCATCGAGGGTGCCGTAGGCCTCCAACCGCGCATGGGCTTTGGATACCCGTGCGCCGCCAAACAGGCCCGTCATGCCTTCATCTCCGGTGCGTGTGTAGAGTCGACTCATGAATCCTCTGATGCTGCCTGTTGATGAAATGTGCGGGCCTCAATTCAAGCGCCACCACGAGCCTTGCTCCAAGCGGCAGCATCCTGCCGCCACTCGGCCAAGGAGGCGCGGTCATCGCCCGCCAGCAGGCCCTTGGCTTCGGCGCACTGGGCCAGTTCGTCAAAGGTTGCGAGCACCCGTAACGGCACCTTGGCCCCGGCAAAAGCAGCCTCAGCCGCAGGCAACCCATAGCTGAACAGGGCCAGGATTTCGAGTACCTCCGCACCTTCCGCACGCAGGCCCTCCACGCATTTGAGGCTGGATCCGCCCGTGGAGATGAGGTCTTCCAGCAGCACCACGCGGTGGCCCTTAGTGCTGGGGCCTTCCACCTGCCGCCCCATGCCGTGTTTCTTGGGTTCGGGTCGCACGTACGACATGGGCAACTGCAACCGTTCGGCCACCAGGGCGGCCCAGGGAATGCCCGCCGTACTCGTGCCGGCGATCAGGGTGGGATGGGCTTCCAGGGCCCGCTGGGCCAGGGCTTCGGCGATGCTGCTGCGCAGGGCCGGGCTACCCAGCAACTGGCGATTGTCGCAATAGATCGGCGCCTTGAGGCCACTGGCCCAGGTGAACGGTTCCCGGGGCGAAAGGCGCACCGCGCCGGCATCCAACAGGCCTGCGGCGAGATCAAGCTGGGTCATGGAAGCTCCTGACTGATATCGGCCACGGGAAACTTGCTCATGTAACGCTCGGCGCCATCGCAGAGCAAGGTGACCACACGGCTGCCCTTGGGTAATTCCAGGGCGAGTTTCATGGCCGCCCACACGTTGCAGCCGCTGGAGCCGCCCACCAGGCAGCCTTCCAGGCCAATGAGTTGCCGTGCCGTGGCCAGGCTATCCTCGTCGCTCACATCGATGATGCGATCCGCCAGGGAAAGATCCAGCACCGCAGGCACATAGGTGCTGCCGATGCCTTCCACGGTCCATTCACCCACCTCCTTGTCGCCATAGCAGGAGCCCACGGGCTGCACGCAACAGGCCACCAGGCGCGGGTTCAGGTCCTTGAGCCGCTTCACGATGCCGGTGAAAGAACCGCCACTGCCCGCCGCGATGGCGATGCCATCCACGCGCCCTTCCATCTGCTCCCAGATTTCCGCCGCGGTGGTGGCCGCATGGGTGCCGGGGTTATCCCAGTTGTCGTATTGGCGGCTGAGCCACGCGTGCGGGATCGAGGTGGCGAGCCCCTCCGTGTAGGCCACCGCGCCGGTCATGCCCACGCTCTTGGGCAGCACCACCAACTCGGCGCCCAGGGCCTTCACCAGCTGCATTTTTTCCTGGCTGTACTTCGTGGTCATCACAATGATGCAGCGGTAGCCCAGCGCCTTGCAGGCCAGCGCCAATCCCAATCCCGTATTGCCCGCCGTGGCCTCGATGACGGTGGATCGCCCCGGGATCAGCTCTCCGCGAGCCTCCGCGGCCTTCAGCATCCCCACCCCGATGCGATCCTTGATGCTTCCCGCCGGGTTCAGGTATTCGAGTTTCCCGAAGAGTTCCACCTCCGGTGCAAACCGACGAAGCCGCAGCATGGGTGTGTTCCCGATGACATCGAGGATGGAATCAATCACAGGCGGGGCGACCATCAGCTCTCCAGAAATTTCATTCTAGAGGGTTTCGGGGCGGGTTCCGATCACGAAGGGCAGGATTCCCCTGGATTCGAGAACGGCTGGCGCCTTGGCGCTGGACGAGGCTTGAAGCCTCCAAGAAATTCAGCAAGGGGAACCCAGGTGCGTGTCTCCGACCCATTACGGAAGCAGGGTCTGGATCGGAAAGTGTGTGACCACGTGCAGCCCCATGCATCCAAGGGTGAGCGCGGCAATCATTCGCCTTCCGGAGGATCCATATGGCAACGCACACCGTAACCCTGCACCGGGTCCTCCGCACCACGCCTGAGCGCGCCTATCGGGCTTTTCTCGATGCCGACGCCCTGGTGAAATGGCTGCCTCCCCACGGATTCGTGGGCCACGTTCAACACCTGGAGGCCCGAATCGGGGGAACCTACCGCATGTCCTTCACCAATTTGGGCACCGGCGAGCGCCACGCGTTCGGGGGCACCTACCTGGAACTGATACCCCATGCGCGCATCCGGCATACGGACGAGTTTGATGATCCCACCCTGCCTGGGCAGATGCAGACGACCATTGAGTTTCAGCCCGTGTTTTGCGGCACGGAGATCAACATCACGCAGGAAGGCATCCCTGAAGTCATTCCACCCGAGGCCTGTTACCTGGGGTGGCAGGAGTCCCTCCAGCTTCTGGCCCTCCTGGTGGAAGCAGACATCCCTGGGGCGCCGGCTCAAGGGTGATGTACTGCGCTCCACGCCATGCGGCCCGTCGTTTGGAGTAAGCCATGTCGAGGTTTCATACAACCCGCGAGCTTCCCGCGTCCCCAGAAGCCGTCTTTGCCGCCATCTGGCAACCCGAGCGCCTTGCCCGTTGGTGGGGCCCGGAGGGGTTCACGAATACGTTTCATACCTTCGAGTTCCGACCCGGAGGCGCGTGGGTTTTCACCATGCATGGCCCCGACGGAACCGACTATCCCAATCAATCCGAGTTCCTGGAAATCGTCACCAACGCTCTGGTTCGCATCAAACACGTGAACCTCCCCCATTTCGAACTTTCCATTTCCCTTGAAGCCACCTCGACGGGCACCCGTGTCACCTGGGTAGGTGACTTTGAAAACCGTGACTTTGCTGAGCAGGCGCGGTCATTCCTTGAAACCGCCAATGAACAAAACCTTGATCGGCTGACGGTCGAGGTGTGTGGCCGAGGAGCATTTTCAGAGTCGTGATGCTGAAGCCCTGGTGAGCCGAGCCTGTTGCCGGTCGATCTCTCCACAACGCGCATGCGCTGTCACCACGGAACTACTCGAAGGTTCGGCTTCTCCGGTTCAGGCGCCGACCCACTCGACCTGGATTTGAACGCGGCACCGACCCATGCCCAGGATCTGGGAAGCCTCTTCAAGAAGGTGATCGGCAAGACCAAGGAAGCCACCGACAAGACCATGGAGCCCAAAAAAGTCGCGCAGTGAATCGGAAGCCCCCTCGCGACCCTTGGGAGGGCGGCGGTGACAAAGGCGCCGGTCAGGGATTTCGCTACAGCCAAGACCCAGGCGGTGACTTCGGTTGGCCAAGTTCCTTCTGGCTCCCATGGCCCTCCGCTCGCCTAAACAACCCCAGACATCAACCGTAAGCCCTGGACGGTCATTTCCTTTGCATCAGACACGCCCATCGATGAAAATCCAGACCTTCCCTTTGGGTTTCTTTGTTTTTCCGTCAGACCAAGACCCTTCCAATCAGACTTAGTCTACCGAGTCGACCGAGTCGACCTTTGTTTCCATCACAGGCGAGGCCATGAACACATCCTTTGAGCGTGCACCCAAGTACTACATGCGCCTGGCTGGCCTGTTCTATCTGGCCATCATCCTGCTGGGGCTCTACGGGGAAATGTTTGTCAGGGCCAAGCTGGTCGTTCCGGGCAATCCCGCCGCCACGGCAGAGGCGATTTTGGGTTCACCGCTTCTATGGCGCAGTGGCATCGTGGGCGATCTTCTGATGCAGGTCTTCGATATCCCCGTGATCGTGGTGCTATATCTACTGCTCAGGCCCTTGAATAAGAGCCTCGCCTTGACTGCGACATTCATTAATTTGATTCAGACAGCTGTCCTGGTCGCCAACAAGCTCACCTTGCTGATGCCGCTCTTCCTTTTGGGCGGTGCGAGGTATTTGACCGTGTTTTCAGCGGAGCAGCTGCATTCACTTTCCTACTTCGCCATCAAGATCCACAGCTACGGATTCGCGGTCGGATTGATCTTCTTCGGCGTTGCATGTTTGCTTCGCGGCTATCTGCTGTTCAAGTCGGGTTACGTTCCCAAGGTCTTCGGGGTGCTGATGCTGGTCGCGGGCCTCAGCTATCTGATCAACAGTTTCGCCCTGCTTCTGGCACCCACCTTCGCCACGATTCTGTTTCCTGGCATCCTGCTGCCTGCCTTCGTCGGTGAGTTCTCTTTCTGCCTGTGGATGATCGTGAAGGGCGTGAACCTGGCTCCGTGGCAACGGCGAGTCGAGACCACGCCATCCCTCTAGTCAGACCCGACACGAACCTGAGATTGGAGGTTGCGATGAGTGGCGAACGGTCACGACACCTGCGTCTGGTTGGCACCGCGTTGGCGCTGCTGGCTGAACTGATTCATCTCGCCTGGGAGCATTTCCACGGTGGGATTATCCGCCACCACATCTTGAATCGCTCTGATCTGCCCGCCATTTCCAATGCGTGGGGAGCCGTTCTCCTGCCTCTGGTGACCTGGTATCTGATTGGCCGTGTCATTAAGCGTGTCGCACCTGTTGAGGATGGACGACCGGGTGGATTGCCCAGCCATGTCCTGTTCGGCTTCGCCGGAGCGTTGCTGTTCGGCCTTCTGCTGTCCGGTGGTTTCGCGCTTCGCCAGAGCGCCCTGACAGAGGTTCTGTTCCAAGGCCTGTTGCTGCTGGCCCTGCTGCTGCCGGTGTACCGGGCGGAGTGCGTGCTGGGGTTCGTCCTCGGCATGACCTTCGTCTTTGGTGTCGTGTTGCCGACGGCCATCGCATCCATCATTGCCATGCTATCCATGCTCCTGCATCGCGGTGTCTACCCCCTTGTGGTTCGGCTCTGGGCTGGCTTGATACACAAGAGGGGAAGACCTACATGAGTCGCGCTCTGGTTCACCTTCTCCGGCGCCCCGTTTCGACCGTGTATAGGGAGTTCAAACGCCCCAAACTGACGCAGGGCAAACCGGAGGAGGGTTGATTTGACGCCTCTCTCCCTGCAGCACAAACACGAAAAAGCCCCCGATTCTTGGGGGCCTTTTTGCTGTGTGCGATGCCGGGTTGCACAAGGGTTGCATTTGGCTGGAAGAAGAGAAAAGGGCCGCTTGGATGCGGCCCTAAGTCTTTTGTTCTTATTGGTCGGGGCGAAAGGATTCGAACCTTCGACCCTCTGCTCCCAAAGCAGATGCGCTACCAGGCTGCGCCACGCCCCGATTGTTTCTAGTGTAGCGCGGTGCTACTTGGGCGCTAGGGAAACGCTGCGGAGATTGAGGCCGGAGCGCTGGAGTTCGAGGATGTTTTGGGCCAGGCCGGTGAGCAGGGCGATTTCCATGTCTTCGCTGCTGCGCTTGGTGGCGGTGGGGGGCGGTACGCTCTGGATGGAGCTCGTCTTCCGTCCCTGGGCCCAGGTGAGTTGGAGATCGAAGGCCACTTTCTTGTCCTGGCCGCTCAGCTCGCCGGAGACATGATTGAACCTGCCATCACTGCCATAGGTGAGCTTGATGAAGCCAGGGCCTTCCATGCCCTTGCTGCGGTTGGCGATGTTCACGGTGAGGGGATGGCCCTTGTCGTCGTAGACGAAATCCATCTGGGTGCGGATGCCCTGGCCTTCGTTGGTGAAGTTCATGCGATAGGGCAGACGGTTGGCCTTATCCACCACGATCTCCAGACGCCCGCGTTTCCAGAAGCCCATGCTGTCCGCGAGGCTCTGCTCACGACGCTTGGGGTCGTAGGCGGAGGTGGGAGCTTCGAAAATGAGGGTTTGCACGGCTTTGCCGCCCAGGTTCTCGTCACGCCCAAGGCTGGCCTTGAACACCGGGCCATCCACGTACACGGCCTTGATGTCATTCAGGGCCGAGCGGAACCAGCCCAGATAGGAGAGCGGCGCATCGCTGGGGCCGGGGTCCACGCGGGTGGTGTAGGCGTTCTGAGTCTGGCTGTAGAGGAAGCCTCGATTACCCACCCGGGTATAAAGCAGGTTGCCAAAACTCCCGGTCATCTCGGTCTTGAAATCCGCGTTGGCGAAATAGGTGCTCTTGATCTGGAGGCTGGCCTTGCCATTCTGCGTGATGCCACCCTTCACCTGGCCCTGACTGACGGTATCCACCTTGGTGTTCAGCGCAGCGGCGGAAACCTGGATGTTGAGCCCGCCCTGGATGTCGACGGCGTTCACATCCTGGTAGGCCTTGCCAAACCAAGTGTCGTTGATGGCGTTCAGCACGGATTCCAGGGTCTGACGGGTCACCTGGGATTCAGGGTTCTCCTTGGTTTTCGCAGCCGCGGTTTTACCCGTGGCCTTGGGCGCAGGCTTGGGCGCAGGCTGGGCCACGAGGGAAAAGGCCAGGGACAGGGGCAACAGGTGGGACAGGCGCATAGTCAATGGACTCCTAACGATGTTTGGGGTGGGTCGAGGCAAGCTTTTGTTCCCGCTTCTGGGCCGAAAAACAGGTACGGCATAGGGCAATGGCGGGATCGGTGGGTGCGAAATTCAGGAATTCGGTGATGCCACAGGCCGAACATTTGATTTGCACCAACACCCGGGCCTCCCCGCGCTTAGTGGTTTTTCGCGGCGCCTGGTTCTTCCGGTAGCAGGTGGGGCAATCAAAAAACTTTTCGTCGGGCTGCAGCTTGAAGGGCTTGCCACAGGTGGCGCAGAGCTTTTCCCGAAGGGTGGGAGCGGCGGTATTGTCCCGCTTCTGCACCCGCACTTCGCCCGGCGCTCCGAGCTGAACCGGAGTGGCAGATTTATCCAGAGGAACCGGTTTCGGGCGGGATTTGGGAAAGGTCATAAGGCCTCAGGTTGCCTTGCACGCAAAAGAAAAGCCTACCATCCGCCGCCCCCTTGCGCAGTCCTGGCATTCTGGAGCCATGGAACGAGCACAGGATCTATTCCAACCTCTGCTGGATGGCCACCCTCGCGCGCTGGCCCGGGCCATTTCCTGGATGGAGAACGGCCATCCCGAAGCCCGGAACCTCATGGCCCTGCTCTGGCCCCACATGGGACGAGCGGTCGTGGTGGGACTGACCGGGGCACCCGGTGCCGGGAAATCCACCCTCACCGACCAACTGGCCCGGTCCCTGCGGGCCGAGGGCCAGAAGGTGGGCATCCTGGCGGTGGATCCAACCTCTCCCTTCAGCGGTGGCGCCATCCTGGGCGATCGGATCCGCATGAACCATATCGCCGATGATCCCGGCATCTTCATTCGCTCCATGGCCACCCGTGGCGCCCTGGGCGGGTTGGCCCGGGCCACCCAGGACGCCATCGACCTGCTCGACGCGGCAGGATATGACGTGGTGCTGGTGGAAACCGTGGGCGTGGGGCAGGACGAAGTGGACGTGGTCAGCTGCGTCCAGACTTGTATCGTGGTGCTCATTCCCGGCATGGGCGACGATATCCAGGCCATCAAGGCCGGGATCATGGAAGTGGCCGATATTTTCGTCATCAACAAGGCGGACCGGGATGGCGTGGAAAAGGTTGAGCGGGAGATTGAAGGCATGAAGTCCCTTTCCACCCTGCGCCCCTGGGATCCACCGGTGCTGCGCACCGTAGCGGCCCACGGCCAGGGCATCCAGGAGGTATTGGGCCAAATCCGCGAGCATGGTGGTTGGCTTCGGGAGCATGGCGGGCTGGCCGCCAAGGCCATGGAACGCGCCAAGCTGCGCTTCGCCAGCCTGCTGGCCGAAGAGGCCTCTCGCCGGGCTCGAGCTCGGGCGGGGAGTGGCCGGGTGGATGAATTGATCCATGCCATCGCCGACCGCCACCTGGATCCCTACGCCGCGGTGGCCGCCGTTTTGGATGCAAATGAATCTTCCTCGGCGTCTGGCCGATAAGGCGACATGGCCGCGCATACCCAGCATCTGGAAGAGCCCGAGGGCATCCGGATGGTCTTCCAGCGGCTCTGTCGCGAGGAGACGCGTATCCGCCTGAAATTTGGCGACCAGGAACATGAATGTCTGGTGCTGGGGGAGGACCCGGAGCGGACCAGTTTGGGCATCACCGAAGCGGAACGGAACCTCTGGGAGCTGAAACCTCGGATGCGCGTCCTGCTGTGCCTGGAAGACCGGGGTCGGAAATTCCAGGCCATCACGGAAAATGGAAGGCAGCGGCCGCCTCGCCGGCGTTGAATGCTGCCACCTGACCACCCCGCGCCTGTTGACCTGCCTGGAGGAGTGGAGCCTCGCGGACTATCTCCCGGACCGCCCGATCCCCTGCACCTACACCACCCATGGCACCACGATCCGCGATGGAATGATCCGTGCCTTTGGCAATGATGGTGTGCAACTTTCCACCCGGCCGGCGGACGGCCACCGCGGTGAGCCGCTTGCCTTGCAGGCAGACACCCTCCTGGAATGTTCCCTGGAGCGCGACATCAAGGTACTGCTGCCCTGCACGGTGAACCACCATGCGGAAGGCTACTTGGGGCTGCGCATCCGCGATTCCGTCGAGGCTGAACCCCTGCATACCTACCGGGCCTGGCTGAGCGAGCGGGTCTGGTCCCAGAACGAGCGGGATAAACAGGAGTTCTCCCCCGAAGGCATTCGCAGCAAGCGCAAGGACGAGGCCCCGATGGTTCGTCCAGGCTCCCAGGCCCGGATGATTCTCGACCACAGCCCCCTGGTGCTGGTGATCGCCGAAGGGGATGCCTTCCCCCAGCGGATTGCCGAATCCCTGGGCCGAAAATTCGGCGTGGCCACGCTCGACTACGTGAAAGGGCTGGTCAAGCCCACCCTTGCCGTCCTGGGACCCGAGGACTGGGGCCCCGTGAAGTTGATCCTGGTTCACCAACGGCTGCGGGTGGGCAGCGGTCTGGAATTGACGCATCAACTGGTGGGCACGGAAGGTTGCCCACTCCCCATCCTGGTGGCGGGCACCGAGGAAGACGTCAGCCTCAAGCGCAACCGCGCCATCGCGGCGGGCGCCGTGGATTTCATTTCCGTGGACCCCTTCAACGTCATCCGCGTGATGAAGGCCCTCGACGAAACCCTGAAGATGTTCGCCTGATCACTTGTGGTAGGCCTTGCCCTTCAGGATGGTGAAAGCGCGGTAGAGCTGCTCAAGAAACATCACCCGGCTCAGGTCGTGGGGAAAGGTCATGGGCGACAGACTTAGGTGATCGCGCACTTCGGCTTTGAGGGTGGGATCAAACCCGTGGCTGGAGCCAATGGCAAAGGCCAGGCTATCCCCCCGATCCATCCGCGTTCCCAGCCAGGCGGCAAAATCCTCGGAGGTGCGCCGTGGCCCCTCCGCACTCAATAGCACGGGGCAACGCACCCCTTGGAATTGCATTCGCAATTTTTGCGCCTCTTCTGCGAGCTGACGGTCGGTAATGCCACGCCCTTCAGGGATTTCCATCAATTCCATCCGGGCAAACCCCTTGAGCAGGTCGCGATAGTGCCCCTCCAGAAGCCGGATGGCTTCCAGTTTGGGCTTACCGATGGTCACAAGACGGATGGGATACACTTTGTCCTACTGGCAGAAACATGGACTAATCGGAAATGATTATGTCTGAACCCATAGGAGGCATCATGTCTTTCTCCCGCGCATGGATTCCGGCCATTGCCGGCATCGCTCTCATCATCGGCTGCGAAAGCAAGCCCACCGATAAAGTTCCCACGACGGCCCCCACGGCCATCAAGGAACCCTTCGAGGTGCTTCAGCACCTCCAGTACATGTCCGTGCGCAAGGACATGAAACACACCAGCCTGATCATCCCCGCCGATCCTGAAATCATTTACGGTTCCGCCTGGTGGTTCAACAAGCACGCGGGCGAACTGGGCATCGCCTACACGCCCGAAGAGATCAAGACCTTTGGCCTGGAACCCCTCCAGGAAATGGGGTACCTCGGCACCGCCAGCTGCAAAGAACTCCAGGACGCCCTGGACAAGGCCGCTGCCGCCGCCCAGTCCGTGCCCAAGAAGGGCAAGGCCGTGGTGCCCGCCCTGCCTGAGAACCTGGCCAAGTACGATCGCAACAAGTTGGACCAGCTGCCGGGGCCGAAATTCCCCGATGGCCGCCCCAATCCCGATGGCGACTTGGTGAAGAACAACGCCACCCTGGTGCGCGCGGCCCTCGCGGGCGGCCTGTACCGCGTGATGCGCGGCGTTCCCGCCGAGCTCTGGCCTGAAGTCGCGGTGATGGAAGTGAAGTCCAACCCCGTGAACACCAAGGTCAAGGATGTCTATCTTGGCTTCCAGGGCACCACCATCATGCAGGTGAGCGTGATTCAGGATGCCCCCGGCAAGCCCTGGACGGTTTCCTACGTCTACTTCAAAGTGGGCGCCAAGAAGCTTGCCCAGGTGGCTGAGAAGCTCAAGGAACAGGCCAAGTAGGTTCCAGTGCTAATGATCACGACTTGGCCCGAACGTGCCTCCAGACGCTGACTCAGCGCTAGAGTAATCGCGTCAGGCGGGACGCCCTGACAGGCGCCTGGATGCCAGGCCCGAATCCAACCAAATCCAACCTCAAGGAGTTGTTCAATGGCTGACATGGCCTTCAACCCGTTTGAAATGGCCCAGAAGCAGTTCGATGCCGTGGCTGAAAAGCTCGGCTTGGACCAGGGCGCCCGCGACTTCCTCCGCAGCCCCATGCGCGAGTACCACTTCAACATCCCCGTCCGCATGGACAACGGATCCACCAAGGTCTTCAAGGGCTTCCGCGTGCAGCACAGCGATGCCCGCGGTCCTGCGAAGGGCGGCATCCGTTTCCACCCCCACGAGACCGTGGACACCGTCCGCGCCCTCGCGACCTGGATGACCTGGAAGACCGCAGTGGTGGACATCCCCCTCGGCGGCGGCAAGGGCGGCGTGATCTGCGATCCCCGCGAACTCTCCGACCGTGAGCAGGAACAGATCTGCCGCGGCTGGATGCGCAGCGTGGCCCGGAACGTCGGCCCCGTGCAGGACGTGCCCGCCCCCGACGTCATGACCCACGGCCAGCACATGCTGTGGATGATGGACGAGTACGAGCACATCATGGGCGGCCAGTACCCTGGCGTCATCACCGGCAAGCCCGTGGGCATGGGCGGCTCCCTGGGCCGCACCGAAGCCACCGGCTACGGCGTGGTGTACACCATCCGCGAAGCCCTCAAGGAACTCGGCATCGACATCAAGGCTGCCACCGCTTCCATCCAGGGCGCTGGCAACGTGGCCCAGTACACCGTGGATCTCCTCCAGAAGTATGGCGCCAAGACCATCGCCATCTCCTGCTGGGACAACAAGGACAAGAAGGCCTACACCTATCGCTGCCTCGATGGCATCGACTTCCAGAAGCTGATGGCTTCCATCGACAAGTTCGGCACCATCGATCCCGCCAAGGCCAAGAGCTACGGCTGGGAACAGCTGGATGGCGAAGCCTGGGTTGAGCAGGAAGTCACCGTGCTCGTGCCCGCCGCCCAGGAAAACATGCTGAACGGCACCAACGTCAACAAGATGAAGGCCTCCGTGAAGGTCATCGCCGAGGGCGCCAATGGCCCCACGACGCCTGAAGCTGACGCCGAGATCTACAAGCGCGGCATCTTCATGATCCCTGACTTCCTCTGCAACGCCGGTGGCGTGACCTGCTCCTACTTCGAGCAGGTGCAGAACAACATGAACTACTACTGGGAGAAGGAAGAGGTCCTCTCCAAGCTCGACCAGAAGATGACCAACGCCTTCAAGGCCGTGTCAGCCATGGCCCGCGAGAAGAAGGTCTACATGCGCGACGCCGCCTACATGATCTCCATCAAGCGCGTTGCCGAAGCCTGCCATCTGCGTGGCTGGGTGTAATAAACCCGAAGGCATCTGCATCAAAACAACGGCCCGCCCTCGCGGGCCGTTGTTTTTGTCCGATACACTGCCCGGGACCCCTTCCACTGGATACCACCATGACGTCGCCCCAGACCTTCGGCCAGTCCCTTGAACTCCAGACCATTTTCCAGATCGCACGGATCCTGGATAAACACAGCGTGGCCTTCGAGGACATCCTCCAGTGCGTGGCGGAAGAGTTGCCCAAGGGCTTCAAATACGCCGCCGTTTGCCGGGCCCGAATCCATTACGGAGGCGCCCTCTATGCCAGCCCTGGATTCCAGACCAGCACCTGGACGCTTCGGGCGCCCATCCTGGTCAAGGGCGAGGCCATCGGCGAAGTGGAAGTGGTCTACCTGGAGAACCGCTCCAGCCGCGCGCCAGACAGCCCTTTCCATCTCGATCAAAAGAAACTGGTGGACCTCACCGCGCTCAAGATCGGCCAGGAGGCCGAGGCTCGCCTGGAAGATTCCCGGGCCCAGGAGCCAGGCCACATTCCAGCCTCTCTTCCCTACGAGAAAAAGCCTGAGTGGAGGGCCATCCTCGATCTGCTGGGCGAGATCGATCCCAACCTGCACCATCGCCTGATCCGCCGCCTGATGAACCACGCCACCAAGCTGGGCGTGCCGGGCGTGCACAAGATGATTGCCCAGTTCGACCCGGCCATCTACGCCCAGGGCGACCCTTCATCCCATGGCTCCAACGCACCCTTACCCAAGCGTGACATGGCGGTGCTGCGCAAGACCTTCGCTGAGATCCAGGACATCGCCAGCATCGTGTTCGAGGATGCCGAGCTGAACAGCCTGCTCAAGCAGTGGATGCGCCAGGACAAGCTGGGCTTCCTGGCCATCGCCACGGAAAAGCGCGATATCCCCCTGGTGGAGATCACCGAAATCGTGGATCGGTTCTGCCGCGAAACCCGCGAAAGCGAGCCAGCCCTTTCCCCAGCCGACGATCAGAACGTGCGCGTGGCCCTCATCCGCCGCTTCCTCACCGATAATCTCAAATTCATTGGCATCGCCAAAAAACACCTGTCCATCTATGACTTTGGCAAGCTGCTGACCCATGTCACCGGGCCCGCCCAGGGCAACGGCAAGATGGGCGGCAAGGCAGCGGGCCTTATCCTGGCGGCGCGCATTCTGAAACGCGAGGGCAAAGGCAATCCCCTGATCGATAGCCTGCACACCCCCCGCACCTGGTACCTCACCTCCGATGGCATCTACAATTTCCTGCGCCACAACAGCCTGGAAGATCTCTGGAGCCTCAAGTTTTCGCCCCCCGATGAGGTTCGCCACACCTTTCCCTACCTGGAACAGGTCTTCAAGAATTCCTTCTTCTCCCTGGAGATGTACCACCAGCTGCAGTTCGCACTGGATGATCTGGGGGAAGGCCCGCTGATCGTGCGCTCTTCCAGCCTCCTGGAAGACAGCGAAGGCACGGCATTTTCCGGGAAGTACCGCAGCCTGTTCCTGGCCAATACCGGCACCCGCGAACAACGCCTGGACGCCCTCATGGATGCGGTGGCGGAAGTCTATGCGTCGGTGTTCGGGCCCGACCCCATCGAATACCGCGCCGAGCGTGGGCTCATCGATTTCGTAGAAGAGATGGGCATCATCATCCAGCGCGTGGTGGGCCAGCGCGTGGGCAAGTATTTCTTCCCCGCCTTCGCGGGCGTGGCTTTCAGCCACAACGAATTCCGCTGGTCACCCCGGCTCAAGCGCGAAGATGGCATCGTGCGCATGGTCGCGGGCCTCGGCACCCGCGCCGTGGATCGCGTAGGCAGCGACTTCCCCTTCATGCTGAGCCCTGGCCAACCCAACCTGCGTGTGAATGTGACGCCTGATCAGGTGCTGCACTACGCCCAGAACTACATCGATGTCATCGATTTGGAAACTGGTCGCTTCGAGTCGTTGCCCATCCGAGAGGTCATCGCCCAGACCGGCGACGCCTTCCCGCTGCTGGAAAAGGTGGTGTCGGTCAACGAGGATGGCTTCCTCAAAAAGCCCATGCGGGGCATGGTCAACACCTCCACCGATGAGCTGGTGGTGACCTTCTCCGGCCTTTGCGAGCAAACGGAATTCGTGAATCAGATTCGCGAAATGCTGGCCATTCTCCAGAAGGCCATGGGCTCGCCCGTGGACCTGGAATTCGCCCACGACGGTCAGCACCTCTACCTGCTGCAATGCCGCCCCCAGGCCCGCATGGAAGAGGATCGCCACGTTTCCATGCCCCACAAGATCCCCTTTGAACGGAAACTTTTCTCGGCCAGCAAGTTCGTAACCAACGGCCACATTTCCGATATCCGCTACATCGTGTACGTAGACCCCGAGGAATACCGCAAGCTGCCCGACCTGGCGGACCTGCTGGGTGTGGCCGAGGCCGTGAGCCGCCTCAACGCCATCCTGCCCCGTCGGCAGTTCATCCTCATGGGCCCTGGCCGGTGGGGTAGCCGGGGCGATGTTACCCTGGGCGTGGGCATCACCTATTCGGGCATCAACAACACCCAATTGCTGGTGGAAATCGCCCGACAGAAGGGCAACTACGTGCCCGATCTCTCCTTTGGCACCCATTTCTTCCAAGATTTGGTGGAAGCCAAGATCCATTACCTGGCGCTGTACCCGGACGAGGAGGGCAATCTTTTCAACGAGGACTTCTTCCAGAAGAGCCCGAATGTTTTGACTCAGCTGCTTCCCGAGTACACTCGGCTCGACCGCTGTGTCCGCGTCATCGACGTGGAACAGGTTGCTCCAGGGTGCGAAATGAACATCGTCATGGATGGTGATAAGGATCGTGCGCTGGGTTTCCTGCGGGAACACCGCGAACACCCGTTTGATCACTGATCACCTACCTCGGATACGCCCTTGCTCTACCGTGCCCATCTCCTGAATCCGTGCTCGCCCACCCGTCTGGAAGAAATTCCCGATGCCCTGATGGAGGTAAACGCGGCCGGGTGTATCACGGCGGTGGGCGCTTTCGAGGAGCTGGCGCCCCGGCTGGGAAACCAGCCCATGGAGGACCTCCGTCCGCTTTGGATCTTGCCGGGCATGGTGGACCTGCACGTGCACCTGCCCCAACACGAAGCCGTGGCCATGGATGGGCTGGAACTGCTGCCCTGGCTGGAGACGTTCATTTTCCCAGCGGAGGCCCGCTTTGCGGATACCTCGGTAGCACGCGCCAGCGCCGCTCGGTTTTTCCAGGGCCTCCTTTACCGCGGCACCACCACGGCCTCGATCTATGCCACGGTGCACGCGGAAGCTACCGACGCGGCCTTTCATGAAGCTGACCGCTGCGGCATTCGGGCCATCCTCGGCAAGGTAATGATGGATCAGCATTCTCCCGCAGCCTTGCAGGAATCCACCGCGGAATCCCTGGCCCAAAGCGAAGCCCTTTGCCAAACCTGGCATGGTCGGAGCCAGGGTCGACTGCAGTACGCCTTCACCCCTCGTTTCGCGCCCACCTGTTCCAGTGAATTGATGCGCGGCGCAGGTTTGATGGCCGAAAAATACGGGGCTTACATCCAAACCCACCTCAGTGAAAACCTTGCGGAATTGGCCTGGGTGAAAGCCCTGTTTCCTGAAGCGGCCAACTACACGGATGTCTATCAGCGCATGCACATGCTGGGGCCGCGCACGCTGCTGGCCCATGGCATTCATCTCGACGCAGGCGAGCGCCAGGTCATCCGCGAATCCGGCGCCACCATTGTCCATTGCCCACGCTCCAATGCCTTTCTGCAAAGCGGCATCATGCCCCTGCGCCGCTACCTGGGCGAAGGCCTGTCGGTGGGCCTGGGCACCGATGTCGGCGCGGGGCCAAGTCTTTCCATGTGGGCCGAAGCCGCCGCGGTCTGCACGACTTCCAAGCTACGCTGGGCCGAGCGGCAGAATCTGGCCCACCATCTGCGCGCCATGGGCGGCCTCGAGGCCTCCCAGCGCGCGGAAATCATGGCCCAACTTGACCTCAATCCCCTCACACCCGTGGACCCTGTGCAGGCCTTCCACCTGGCGACCCTCGGTGGCGCCCGGGCCCTCGGTCTGGATTCGCGAATCGGCTCATTGGAAGTGGGCAAAGACGCGGATTTCGTGGTGGTAGATCCTCGCATGGTGGATCCTGCCGTGGATCGCCCGGCTGAGCCACCCGAACGCGTGCTCTCCCGCATGCTCTACCGCGAACATCCGGGCATGGTCCGGGCCACCTACGTCCGAGGTGCGCGGTGTTTCGCAGCGACCTGATCCCGTCGGCCTTTTTTCTCCGCCCTGTGGCCGCCGTGGCCCAGGGCCTGCTGGGAATGCATGTGTGCCACGAGGACGTGGTGCTCCGCATCACGGAGGTGGAGGCGTACGGAGGCGAATCCGACAGCGCTAGCCACTGCCGCTTTGGCCGCACGCCCCGCAATGCACCCATGTGGGAAGCCGGTGGTCGGGCCTATCTCTATTTTTGCTACGGCATGCACCACATGTTGAATGTGGTGACGGGCCCTGCAGGTGAAGGCGCCGCGGTGCTGATTCGTGCTTGCGAACCCGTGGAAGGGCTGGAAACCATTCGCCTCCGGCGCGGCGACCACCTGGGCCCCGTGCTGCTCACCGGCCCGGGAAAGGTGGCCCAGGCCCTGGCCCTGGATCGCAGTTTCAACCACCACCTGCTGTTTGAACCGGGCAGTTTGGAGCTTCGCCAGGGTGATCCACCTGCCATGCTCCTGGTGGGGCCTCGGGTGGGCATCGACTTTGCGGAGCCCGAGGATCGCAGGGCAAATCTGCGCTTTGCGGTGGCGAATTCCCCATGGGTGAGTCAGCGCGGAAAATTGCAAAAAATGCTTGCCCGCCCCGTGATGGAATAGTTCTGGTTTAAGGCATCGAAATTGACAGGGGGTTCCCGTGGGCAATGGGCCGATGAAAATCAAGAAACGCTTTCCCTGGGGTTGGGTGGTCCTGCTAGGCCTTGGTGCCGTGGCCTTGATCTTCACCTGGCTCCAGAAGAATGCGCCGGTGCAACTGGCCTTGACGCGCCCCACGCTCATGAAGGCGGGCGAACGTAATCCCCTCCATTCCGCTTCGGGCTATATCGTGGCCCGGCACCGGGCCACCTTGTCGGCCAAGGTGCCGGGCCGCATTGCCTGGCTGGGTGTGGAAGAAGGCACCCGGGTCACCAAGGGCCAAGTGATCGCCCGCCTGGAGGCCATCGATCTGCAGGCGGGGCGCGATCAAACGGAAGCCAACCTGCAGCAGGCGGAGCTGGATCTCACCCGGGCGGAGGCCCTGGTGAAGGATGGCGTACTGGACCGCGCCAGCCTGGACAAGCTGCGCAGTGCGTCCACGGTGCTGAAAGCGCAGTTGCGCTACCAGGATGCCCTGATGGAAAACATGATTCTGCGGGCGCCCTTTTCGGGCACTGTGACCCAGAAACTCACTGAAGTGGGCGAAACGGTGAGCCCCGGCAGCGCGGGCGGTGCCAATGCCATCAACGCCATCGCGACCCTGGCGGATTTTGAGAGCCTGGAAGTGGAAACCGAAGTGAGTGAAAGTGGCATTGCCAAACTGAAGAAAGGCATGCCCACGGAGATTCGGGTGGATGCCCTGGAGAATGACCCCCAGGGCCGGGTGCTCAAGGGCCTCCTGCGGGAAATCTATCCAACCTCCAACCGCCAGAAAGCTGTGGTGATCGTGCGGGTGGCCTTCAAGGAAAGACACCCCCTGCTGGTGCCAGACATGGGTGCCAAGGTCACCTTCCTGGGCGACCCCTACCTGCAGGATGTGCTGATCCTCGGCCGTGAACAGGTAGTGAAGAACAAGGGCGTCACCTCGGTATGGGTGCTGCAGGAGGGCAAAGCCCAGTTGAAGGCCGTGAAGATCCTTTCCGAAAATCCCCTTGGCTACGAAGTGCAAGGCATCTCGGCGGAGGAACCGCTGTTGATGATTCCCGCTGATTTCAAGCTCCAGGAAGGCACCCGCATCAAGGTGAAGGAACGCTGATGGCTGCCGATGCCATCATCTCCTGCCATGCGGTCGCCAAAAGCTACTGGCGGGGCACCCTCGAAATTCCCGTACTGCAGGGGCTGGACCTCGAAATTCCGCGCGGCGGCTACTACGCCCTGATGGGGCCCAGTGGCAGCGGCAAGACCACCCTGCTCAACCTCATCGCGGGCATTGATCGACCCACCGGCGGCACCCTGGAGGTCTGCGGCTACGAACTGAATGATCTGGATGACGATCAACTGGCGGGCTGGCGGAGCCAACACGTGGGCTTCATCTTCCAGAACTACAATCTGGTGCCCGTGCTGAACGCCTTTGAAAATGTCGAACTGCCGCTGCTGTTAACGGGGCTTTCCCGTCGGGAGCGCCGCGAGAAGGTGCTGGAAGCCCTGGCCTTGGTCAATCTCACGGATCGCATGGAGAACTATCCCCGCCAGCTCTCAGGCGGCCAGGAACAGCGGGTGGCCATCGCCCGGGCCATCGTCACCGATCCCGATCTCCTCGTGGCCGACGAACCCACCGGCGCCCTGGACGCCAAGAACGCCGAAGAAGTGATGGCCCTGCTGGAGCGCCTCAACGCTGAACTGGGCAAGACCATCCTGATGGTGACCCACGACCCCAAGGCCGCCCATCATGCGCGTATCCAGATCCACCTGGAAAAGGGTGTGCTGGATCGCACCGTGGAAGTGAATCGCTAAGCGATGAAATATTTCCGCCTGGTCCTTCGCTCTCTTTTCCGCTCCAAGCGACGGACCATTCTCACCGTGCTTTTTCTTGCGGTGTCCGTCTTCCTGATCGCCACCTTGCAGAGCATCCTGGCCACCCTGGATGGGTTTGCCAACAATCCCAACGCGTCGAATCGCATCGCCGTGCGCCACAAGGTGTCGCTCACGAACATGCTGCCGTTGCGCTATGCGGACTGGATTCGCCAGCAATCCGAAGTGGAAGGCGTGATGGCGCTGCAATGGTTCGGCGGCATCTATCAGGATCCAAGTAATTTCTTTCCCAATTTCGCGGCGGACCCTGAACCCATCATCCGAATTTTCAAGGAAGAGATCACCGATTACTCCGAAGCCGAGTGGCGGGATTTCCTGCGGGACCGCAACGGCTGCATCGTGGGCGAGGCCCTGGCCAAGAAATACGGCTGGAGGGTGGGGGATGTCATTCCCCTGCAGGGCACCATCTTCCCCATCAACCCGCGGTTGAACCTGCGGGGCATCTACCGCAGCAAACGCACCACTGACGAACAGGCCATGTACTTCCACTACAAGCTGCTGGAGGAAGGGGTGCCCTTCATGAAGGGGCGGGTGGGCAGCTTTTGGGTGCGCGCCAAGCACCCGGATGATGTGCCCCGGCTCATCGAGCGCATCGACCGCCATTTTTCAGACGCGGCGGAACCCACCCTCAGCGAAACCGAGAACGCTTTTCAGCTCGCTTTCCTGAAAATGATGGGAGATCTTGCCACCATCATTCATTCCATCACCGGCGCGGTGCTGGTTGCCATCCTCATCGTCAGCGCCAACACCATGGCCATGGCCATCCGGGAACGCACCACCGAGGTGGCGGTGTTTCGGGCCATGGGCTTCACAGGCTCGCAGATGCTGGGCATTCTCATGGCCGAAGGCATCCTGCTGGCCCTCATGGGTGGCCTGTCAGGGCTTGGCTTGGCTTGGCTGGCTGCGGGCGCCCTGCGCACAGGAGTTGGGACCGTGATCCCCTGGCTCACGGACTTCACGATCCCCGTGGACACCATGTTGTTCTGCTTGCACGTCACCATGGGCCTGGGCATCCTCTCCACCTTCATCCCCGCCTACCGGGTGGTGCGGCGCCCCATCGTCGAAGGCTTGAGGGCGCTCTGATGGTGTGGTTCCTCTTTCTGCCGCTCCTGCCCTACCTTGCCTGGCTGGTCTGGGCCGCGCTGCGGCATCCCATCCCTTTGAGCTACAACTGGCGCTCCCTTTGGCAGCGCAAGGTGAGCACCCTTTCCACCGCGGGCGCCATCGCCGTGGTGGTGGCCATCTTCGTGGTGGTGCTATCCCTTTCCCAAGGCATCTCGAAAGCCTTTGTCAGCAGCGGACGGCCGGATCAGATCGTGGTGCTCCGCCCCAACGCGCGCGTGGAACTGAACAGCTCCCTGGAGCGGGATCGCGCCCGCATCCTCAAGACCAATCCCTTTCTGGCTAGGGATGCGGAGGGCCCCTTGGCCTCCGGGGAGTGCGTGGTGGTCAAGATGCTGGAATTGGCCGATGGCACCGGCTCCACCAATGTGGCCTTCCGGGGTCTCGAGCCGGCTGGGGTGAGGATGCGCACCCAGGTGCAGTTGATCCAGGGGCGCTGGTTCAAGGCGGGCCTGCCTGAACTGGTTGTTCCCCGCAAGATGGTGGGCCGGTTCGCGAATCTGGGCGTCGGGAAATCCATTTTCTTCTCGGGCCAACCCTGGGCCATCGTCGGTGTGTTCGATGGCGGCGGCAGCGCCTTCGATTCGGAGGTATGGACGGATGTGGAGATGCTCATGCAGGCCCATCGCCGAACCTCCTATTCCTCCATGCTGGTGCGGTTGAGTTCTGCGGGAAAAATCCCGAGCTTTGTGAAATACCTCGATGAGGACAAGCGCCTGAAGCTCGAAGGCAAACCCGAGGCCGAGTACTACGCCCAACAGACCGAAGCCGGGAAACCCATCCAGATCCTGGGCAACCTCATCACCATCATTCTCACCGTGGGGGCCATTTTCGCAGCCATGAACACCATGTTCGCGGCCGTGGCAAGCCGCACCGCGGAAATCGGAACCCTGCGCGCCCTGGGCTATCGCCGGGTGGAAATCCTGGCCAGCTTTCAGTGGGAAGCTCTGATGCTCTGTGCGCTGGGCGGCCTGCTCGGTGCCGGCATGGCGCTATGGTTCAACGGCATCCAGACCGGCACCACCAACTTTGAGACCTTTTCCGATGTCAGCTTTGCCTTCACCATCACCCCCAACCTCATGGGCCAAGGCGTGGCCTTCAGCGTGCTGATGGGTGTTCTCGGAGGGTTCTTTCCGGCCTGGAGAGCCAGCCGGATTCCTGTGACAGAGGCCATGAAAGGTGGGTGAATACCACCCTCGGCACGGCCGCTCGGTCTGCGCTGCGCTTGCCCTTGCGGAGGCCGGATGATGCTCAGCCCGTCGGATCCTCGCTCGCACCCGCGCACTGCGCGGGATGCTCGCGATCCGACTGGGCTTCGCCCTGGCGAGCCAGCCGGATTCCTGTGACGGAGGCCATGAAAGGTGGGTGAGCCCTTGACACCATCGCCTTGCGAGGTAAACATTAGGGCTAAACGGGAGGCCACATGGATCGTGAACTGCTCAAGGGGAGCACTCCGCTTCTTCTCCTTTCCTTGCTCGAGGATGGGCCGATGTACGGCTATCAGATCATCGAGACGGTGCGGCAGCGCACCGATGGCACCTACACGCTGAAGGAAGGCGCCCTCTATCCGGCCCTCCATAAGCTGGAAGCCACCGAATTCATCACCTCCTATTGGCAAACTCAGCCCAATGGGCGCGATCGCCGCTATTACTCTCTGCAGCCTGCCGGCAAGGCCTTCCTGGTGGCCAAGAAGGAAGAGTGGAGCCGTTTCGTGGCCATGGTCGACGCCTTCGTGGCGCCCAAGGCATGACCTTTTCACGGATTCACCCCTGGAGAACCCGGCCGTGAGTTGGGTGCTGGATCAATACCTGGATGAGGTCTCCCGAGGCCTTTCAGGATTGAGCGCCAGCCGCAAACGACTGGTGATCCGGGAACTCGAAGGACACCTGCTGGACGAAGCCGATGCCCGGGGCATTTCGGACGAAGCAGGCTTTCGCGGCATGATCGCCGAGAAGGAAGCTCCTGAACAATTGGCCCAGCAAATTGCCAATGGTGAGGATGGGGATGCCACTCACCGTTCGGAAACCTCCTTGCTGGCGGGTGCCCTGCTGGGGCTCGCCACCGGTGGCTATCTATGGCTGCAGGGCAGTTGGCCCTGGTACTTCGCCCTGGTCTTTGGCACCGCCCATGGCTTTGCGGTGGGCACGGGTATCTTCCTGGTGCGCAATCGCTGGCAGCGCTTCGGCCCCGGGTTGCGGTTATTGATCTCGGTCTTTTTCGGCGCCCTCCTGGCCATTCCGCTGGGGCTCACGGGCCACCGGGGTTTCATTTATAGCCGCCTCATGTATGGCGCCTTCACGGGTTATCTGGTGGAACGCCATTCCGAGGGCCGCCCCGCCTGGCAGCCAATCTTGGAAACAGTGGGCTTCACCTGCCTGGATTTTCTGCAGATGGCCTTCTTCCATCCCCGTTGGCACTACAACTGGACGCTGGAAATGGCCTTCAATTTCACCCTCACCCTGGCGGTGCTGGTGGCCCTCAACCTCCGGCGCGTGATGGCCGGACGCTGGCTCCTGGCCATTCGGGGCGAGCACTAAACAATACTGATGCCTTCGTACTGGCTCACTTCGTGGGCGTTGAAGCTGGAACGCACCAAGGGCCCCGCATAGACCGTGCGGAAACCTAGCGCCTTGGCCTTGCGACCTAATTCGGCGAACTGATCGGGATGAATATAGGCCTTCACCGGCAGCTGATGGCGCGTGGGCCGGAGGTATTGCCCCAGGGTCAGGATGTCCACCTGGGCTTCCACCAGGGCGGCAAAGGTACCCAGCAATTCGTCTTCCGTTTCTCCAAGGCCCAACATCAGCCCGGACTTGGTGCGGAAATCATCGCCAAATAAAGCCATCCCAAGGCGCTTGGCTTCCCGGAGCACCGCCAGGCTCCGGTCGAAGCGAGCCGCAGGCCGCACCAGGGAATAGAGGCTCGGCACGGTTTCCGTATTGTGGTTGAAGACCGCCGGACCCGCCGCCACCACCGTGGCCACGGCTTCCAGATCACCCAGGAAATCAGGCACCAGCACCTCCACCCCCACGCCAGGGCATTGGGCATGGATGGCCCGAATGGTGGCGGCGAAATGCGCCGCGCCGCCATCGGGCAAATCATCCCGATTCACGCTGGTGAGCACCGCGAACTTCAGCCCCAGTTCGGCCACCCGGGCGGCGGTTTCTTCCGGCTCGTGGGGATTCAAGAGATTTGGCTTTCCCGTCTGGATGGCACAAAAGCCACAGGCCCGGGTGCAGGTATCGCCCATGAGTAAAAAAGTGGCGGTGCCATGGCTGAAGCAGTGCGTGCGGTTGGGGCAGCGGGCCTCTTCGCAGACCGTGTGCAGACCCGCTTGGCGCAGCCCTGTTTTCATGGCATGCAGTTCCGAAAGCTTCACGCGATCCCGGGTGATCCACTCGGGAAGGCGCACGTGGCCCTCCATGACTTCCCGACCAGAGCGCTTGGCGAAACGGGGCATCCATCACCTCCCTTTCAGTTTGCCGGAAGCGGTCCGGGAAACCGTCACGGCGAAGCGCTAGTCAGAAATAACCTTGGGATCGCCTAAAGTACTAACCATGTTCAACAGCCTGTCCCGAATCCTCGCCCGAGAGCAGCATGCTTTCCTGTCCAGGGACCGGCAGGAATGGTGGAACCATCTGGCGCGGATTCAGGATTTCTTGGGCGAAGGGCTGAACCAGGCCAACCGGGCTCACCCGGTGCTGATTCTCGGCGCTGGCTCCGGGCTGGAAATCCCCTGGAAGCAGGCACCCAGGGGCACCACGGGCTGGGACGCGGATCCCTTCAGTCGAGTGCGCACCCTGCTTCGGCACGGGCGTTGGGCCCCTTGGGTGTTCGGCGACCTCACGGACGCCTTCGAGCCTCTGCGGCTGGCGGCTGAGCGGTCGGTGCAGGAGAGTTGGTCGGGTCGGCGGCGTCGGCTCGACATCGCCCAGGTTCGGCTGGCGGCCTTGCTGCCCTCATTACCCATGGAACCCATCGCGCTGCGCCGTTGGATTCACACCCATCGCCCCGGCACCATCCTGGCGGCCAACGTCATGGGACAACTCGCCCCCTTGGCCCAACGGATGCTAGAACGCGCTTTTGCGCCAGAATTACCGTGGGAAGCGGATGCGGAGGTGCCGGATCGCCTCCACGAGGCCCTGGAACGGTGGGCGGAACGCGTCATCCGGAGCCTCTTGAAAGCCCTTGACGAGAGCGGTGCTGAGCTCTGGCTGGTGCACGACCGGGCAGTGCTGGAATCGGCTTCCGCTCTGGAATTGGGCCCATTCACCCTGGATTGGAAGGCCCAGGTCAAGGGTGTCCCTCGCCTAGAAGCCTGGGACCCCTTGTGTGGCGTGGAGGTGGTGGCAGAACTGGCCACGCGCACGTCACTTCGCCAGGAACGCTGGTTCTGGCCCGTAGGTGAGGGACAACATCACCTTGTGGAGGCCCTGGCGTTTGCCACAAAAACGCCATGACCTTCTGCGCGAGAAGGGTTCCATGTTCAAATGGTGCCCTTGCGGTTTCACGCAATGCGGTGGTTAGCGAATATGCCAGGATTCAAACGGTTCTTTCTCGGTCGTCGACTCGCCAACGACGAGACCCAACACACTCAAATCAGCAACACCATCGGTCTCTCGGTGTTCAGCTCCGACGCACTTTCCTCCGTGGCTTACGCCACCCAGGAAATCATGGCGAGCCTCTCCACCAATCTGCATGGCATCGCCGCAGCCACGGCCGCTGGGGCGGTGGTGCATCCCCTCTTCGGCCTTTCCGTTCCAGTGGCCTTCGGCATCGTCGGCTTGCTGATCATTCTCGGCATTGGCTATCGCCAAACCATCACCGCCTACCCCGGTGGGGGCGGCGCGTACATTGTCGCCAAGGAAAATCTTGGGGAAGTATCTGCCCTGGTGGCGGGCGCCTCTCTGCTGGCTGATTACATTCTTACGGTCTCCGTATCCGTGGCGGCGGGTATTGCAGCCATCACGGCGGCAGCGCCCTACCTGCAGGGCTTCAATGTCACCCTCACCATCGCGTGCATTGCCTTCATCGCCATCGCCAACCTGCGGGGCGTCAAAGAGTCTGGAGCCCTGTTCGCCATCCCGACGTACGGGTTCGTCGGGATCATGCTGACCATGATGGCCTGGGGCACGGTAAAGGCCATGCTGGGCGGGGCTGGAGCACCGGTGGTGGCCCCAGCCTATCCGGACGCCCACGCTTCTGCGTTCACGGGCTTAGCCTTACTCTGGATTTTCATGCGGGCCTTCAGTGCAGGCTGCACCGCATTGACGGGTGTGGAAGCCATCTCCAATGGCATCCAGGCCTTCAAGGAACCCTCAGCCAAGAACGCCGCCAAGACCATGGTCTGGATGATCGTGCTGCTGGGCACGATGTTCCTGGGCATCACCCTGCTGGCGAGCAAGTTCGGCATCACCTATTCCCACAGCACGGATGCAAGCCAGGTGGCGGAAACCCTGCTCTCTAAGCTGGCCAAGGCCATCTACGGGGACACCACTCATGGCCTTCCCAAGCTCATGTATTACCTGACCCAGGGATTCACCTTCGCAATTTTGGTGGTGGCCGCCAATACCGCCTATGCGGATTTCCCGCGGCTGGCAGCCCTGATGGGACGGGACAACTACCTGCCCAAACAATTCGCCAGTCAGGGAGATCGCCTGGTCTTTTCAAATGGCATCTTCATCCTGACCTTTGTGAGTTGTTTCCTGGTCTGGCTGCTCCACGCCAACACGGATTTGCTCTTGCCCCTTTATGCCCTGGGCGTCTTCACGGGCTTCACCCTGAGCCAGGTTGGCATGGTGATGCACTGGATCAAGCTGAAGCAGGAAGAACCACGCTGGCTTTCCAAGGCCATCATCAACGGCGTGGGCGCCACTGCGGCGGGCATCGTGATGCTGGATATCGCGATCACGAAGTTCACCCATGGCGCCTGGTTCATCGTGGTACTGATTCCCCTCATGGTCATCGCCTTTCAGCGCATCCATCGCCATTACATCCGGGTGAAATCACTTCTGGCCGCCAGCCGCACCGAATATGTGTATGCCCGAAAAAACCGCGTGGTGGTGCTGGTCTCCCGGATCCATCGGGGTACCCTGGAAGCCATTCGCTACGCCAAGAGCATTGCCGAGCGGGGTCAGGTGGAAGCTATTACGGTGGATTTCCCTGATGCAAACGGTAAGCCCAGTTCCGAACGGGCGCGGCTGGAAGCGGACTGGCACCGCTATTGCGAAGGAATCCCACTGCGCGTGCTCGAAAGCAGCTTCCGCAAAACGGTGGAACCCATCGTGGAAGAACTGGATCGCATGCGCGCTGCGGAACCGGAGTTGACCTTCACCGTGGTTCTGCCGGAATTCGTTTCCGCCAAATGGTGGGGCAACTTGCTCCACAACCAGACGGCCCTGCGCCTGAAGGCAACCCTCATCAGCAAACCCAAGACGGTGGTGATTTCCATTCCCTACCATCTGGATACCGATCGAGAATAACCCTGAACCCAAGGTTGCAGGCCACAGAAGATTGAAAGGGGCTACTCTTTCTCCAACCTCTATGTCTGACCTGAAACGTTTTCTCCTGGGTCGTCGCTTGGCCAGCGACGAAACGCACCATACGAAGCTGAACAATTTTGTCGGCCTTTCCGTGTTCAGTTCGGACGCCCTGTCCTCAGTGGCCTATGCCACCCAGGAAATCATGGCGTCGCTCTCGATGGCCATTCCCCATGGCGTAGCGGCCATCGCCATCTCTGGCGCGGCCAACCCCATCTTCGGGATGTCGGTGCCCGTGGCCTGCGGCATTGTGGCCCTGTTGATCATCCTCGGTGTCAGCTATCGGCAGACCATCCTGGCCTACCCCACGGGCGGCGGCGCCTACATCGTGGCCAAGGAAAACATTGGCGAACTGGCGGCCCTGGTGGCGGGCGCTTCGCTGCTCACGGATTACATCCTGACCGTCGCGGCCTCGGTGTCCTCTGGCGTGGCGGCCATCACCGCTGCCGCGCCATTCCTGAACGGGCACAATGTCCTGCTCACCATCGTCAGCATTATGTTCATCGCCATGGCGAATCTAAGAGGCGTCAAGGAAAGCGGCGCCTTTTTCGCGGTACCCACCTATGGCTTTGTGGCCTGCATCATGATCATGCTCTCCGTGGGCTTCTCGCGGTGGGCCATGGGCTCAGGCGCGCCGACACCTTCACCCGAACAGGTGCGCGGCGCCCTCGATCACGCGCAGCAGTTTTCCGGTCTGGCTCTGCTGTGGATTTTCATGCGGGCCTACAGCGCCGGCTGCACGGCCTTGACGGGTGTGGAAGCCATCTCCAATGGGGTGCAGGCCTTCCGGGATCCGCCGGAGCGCAATGCCTCCCACACCATGATCTGGATGGTGGGGCTGCTGGGCATCATGTTCCTGGGCATCACCCTGCTATCGAATCATTTCGGTGTGGTCTACGCCCATAGCCCCAATCCCGAAATCGTCGCCGAAACCCTGCTCTCTAAATTGGCCAAGGCCATCTACGGCGATGTGGCCCATGGTGTGCCCAAGCTGATGTACTACCTGACCCAGGGCTTCACCTTTGCCATCCTGGTGGTGGCCGCCAACACGGCCTATGCGGATTTCCCGCGCCTTGCCGCCCTGATTGGCCGCGATGCTTACATGCCCAAGCAGTTCGCCAGCCAAGGCGATCGGCTTGTGTTCAGCAACGGCATCATCATTCTCACCCTGGTGTCCTGCGCCCTGGTGTGGATCATGAACGCCAACACCGATCTGCTGCTGCCGCTCTATGCCCTGGGCGTGTTCACGGGCTTTACCCTGAGCCAGGCGGGCATGGTCATGCACTGGATCAAGCTCAAGGGCAAAGAACCTCACTGGCACCTGAAGGCCATCGTCAATGGCATCGGCATGGCCACCTCGGGCATCGTGATGCTCGATATTGCCGTTACGAAATTCAGCCACGGCGCCTGGATCATCGTGGTGCTGATTCCCGCCATGGTGGTGCTGTTCCTGAACATCCACCGCCATTACATCGGCCTCACCGCCAAGCTCGCGGCCAGTCGCCTTGATGCAGTCCTGCCCAACAAACACCACGCCATCGTGCTGGTGTCGAGCCTCCACCGAGGCGTGGTGGAAGCCCTCCGGTATGCCCGTTTGATCAGCGGCGATCGGGTCGAAGCCTTGACGGTGGATTTGGGCTCTGATGGCTACAACGATAGCCCTGCCATCCATAAACTGCGGGCGGACTGGGTGTACTACGGCCTGGGTGTTCCCCTGCGCAGCGTGCCCAGCCCCTACCGCCGCATCGTGGAACCCATCCTGGCCGAAGTGGACCGCTTCAAACTGGCCGAGCCAGATGTGTGCCTGACCATCATCCTGCCGGAATTCGTCACCAGCCACTGGTGGGAACGCGTGCTCCACGGCCAGATGGCCCTGCGCATCAAGGCCCAGCTCATGCTGAAACCTGGCGTGATCGTGACCAGCGTGCGGATGCATTTGCCGGATTGAGGCATTCGACAACACAACCGAAAACCGCCAAAGCACCAAGGAAAACGGGTTTTGTTTCCCTTGGCGTCTTGGCGGTTCATCTTTATTAACTGATTTGCCGAACCGAGAGTTTCCCTGACCTTACCAGCCGATCTGACGGCCCTTGTTCTGCTTCTCCAGCCACTTGGTAAGAGGCGCGAAGTATTCGGCCATGGCGCGGGTGCTAAGTTCTTCGCCGGTGGCATCCTTTAAGAGTTTGCGCCAATCCTCGGTGGCACCCTTTTCCAGCCAGGTGCGCAGGTATTTGCCCACTTCCTTGTTGCCGGCGTAATTGGCCGCGTGCGGATTCTGCTTCAGGATGTTTTTGCAGATGTAGTCGTGGAACTGGAACTTCAACACAAAGGCGATGTTGTAGTTGAAGTAATAGCCAGGCGCATCGTTGATGTGGGTCTTGGTGGCGGGGTCACAGTAGGCTTCACTGCGAGGGCTCGGGGGCTCAACGCCCTGAAGGTCGCGCACCAGCTTCCACCAGCGGGTGTTCATCTGATCGGCGGGCATATTACCGGCGTAGAAATCGGCCTCCCATTCAGTCATGGTGCCGCTGCCCCAGAACATAAAAGGGATCGCGGTTTCGAGGGCTTCAGCCAATAGTACCTGGATCGGGTCGGCCTTGTAGTCCGCAGGCAGCACGCCAGTCGCCTTCATGTAGGGCACCTGGCGCGTGGCCAGGGAAACCAGTTCCGCCATCGCTTCGTGGAAGGCCGTGGTAGCGCTATCGCGCAGCAGGGGCGGCACGCTGGGGTTGGAATAGGCCAACTGGTAATAGCCGTGCCCCAATTCATGGTGGGCTGTGCTGAACCATTGGAAGTTGGGCTCCACGCTCATGAGCGAGCGCACGTCCTGGTCCAGATCGATGTGCCAACAGGAGGCATGGCTGTTCTTCTTGCGGGTTTCGCCGGGGTTCACCGGGTAGAGATCGGATTTCTGCCAGAAGCTTTCCGGGAGTTTGGAAAACCCGATGCTCAAAAAGAAATTCTCCGCGGTCTTCACGATCTTTTCGGAGGTCCAGCCCTTCTCTTTGTTCACGAAGGCATCGAAGTTCACACCATCCACCATGCCAGTCCACTCTTGGCTCCAACGGTTGTTGATCCAATGGGCGGGCAAGGTCTTTGGCACGGGCTGCTGGTATTTCTTGGCCAGTTCGTACTTGGCCCAGGTATGGAGCTGAAGGTAGAGGGGCTTCAACACCGTGAGGAACTCCCGGTGAAGCTTCAGCATCTCCTCACTGGTCAGCCCATGCTTGGCGGCCTGCAGCGCGAAGAAATCCTTGTAGCCCAATTCCTGGGCGCAACCATTGCGCAGATCGCGAAGCTGAATCAGCCCATCGCGAAGCACGGGGCCGTTTTCTTTGGAAGTCGTCCAGGCCTTCTGGCGCTCGATCAGGTCTTTGCTCTCTTCCAGAATCTTATCGAGACCGTTGGCAGAAATGGTTTTGCCATCCAGCATGAAGGTAAAGCCATTCTGGGTGGAGGCTTGACGGGTCTCCATGGCAATGCGGCGGCCCGTGAGCGCTGGGTTGGTCATGGGAGCATCGGCCGCGTTGAACAGCACCCGCTGCAGTTCCCGCACGGTTATTGGTTTCAGCTCGGCGCGGTGTTGCAAAAGCTCGCGCGCTTCCTTGATCAGGAATGGGTTGCCGTTGAACGCCGCAGCCGCCTTGCTGGACCATTCGGCGGCGGCGTCATTTTCAGGCTTCACGTTGGTGCTGGCAGCCCAAAGGGCTTCCTGCTGGATGGCCGTCAAGGACTGATAGCTGGGGTTCACCAACTGCAAAAAGCGATCGGCGCGCTCCTGGTACGGGGAAAGGGTCTGGGCGATCATGGGGACACCGAGAACAAGGGCAGGAAACAGGCGCATGGGACCTCCGGGTTCGCCTCCATTCTGCCCCGAGATTCGATGTGACAATGCGCAAAGGCGAGAAGACCCGACCAACGTGGTACCCTTGTCTTGCGGGATGGCGCGGCGTCATCCCCCCACCTCGAAGGATGCCCCATGCGCTACCTGCCATCGGCCCCCTCGGAGGACCGTGCGCTTCTGGACGCCATTGGCGTTGAACGCGCTGAGGACCTGCTGAAGGGAATTCCCCCGGAACTCCGCCTCAATCGGGACCTGGAGCTGCCGCCCCAGGCCTCCGAACTGGACGTATTGCGGACCATGACGGCCCTGGCCGCCCAGAACCGCCGCTTCACGGCCCGCTTCCTCGGCGCCGGGGCCTACGACCATTTCGTACCCACCGCCGTGGACATGATCACCAGCCGCGAGGAATGGTTCACCGCCTACACGCCCTACCAGCCGGAAGTGGCCCAGGGTACCCTTCAGGCCATTTTCGAATACCAGACCCTGATCTGCGACCTCACGGGCCTCGAAGTCACCAATGCCTCGATGTACGACGGTGCCACCGCCACGGTGGAAGCAGCTCTCATGGCCGTGCGTCAGGCCAAGAAGAAAAACACCATCCTCATCAGCCAGGGTCTGCATCCTCATTATCAGGAAGTGCTCTGCACCAACATCACGCCCCACGAGGGCCTGAAGCTTGTGCAAGTGGCGCTCAAGGATGGCGTGACCGATCTGGATGATCTCAAGGCCAAGCTCGGCCCCGATGTGGCCTGCGTGATGGTGGGCTACCCCAACTTCCTCGGCTGTGTGGAAGACCTGAAGGCCATTTCCGATATCGTGAAGCCCGCCGGTGCGTTGCTCGTCTCCGTCACCCAGGAGGCCATGGCCTTCGGCTGGCTGGAAGGCCCTGGCAAGCTGGGCGCCGACATGGCTTGCGGTGAGGCCATGAGCTTTGGGAACTACGTTAATTTCGGCGGCCCCTTCTTGGGCTTTCTGGCCGTGAAAGACGCCTACAAGCGGGAAATCCCCGGCCGCCTCATCGGGCAGACCAAGGATCTCGACGGACAAACGGGCTATGTGCTGACCCTGGCCAGTCGCGAGCAGCACATTCGCCGCGACAAGGCCACCAGCAACATCTGCTCCAACCAGGCCCTCGTCGCCCTGCGCGCCAACATCTACCTTCAGCTCGCTGGCCCCGAAGGTCTCAAAGGCATCGCCGAGCAGAACGCCGCCAAGGCCCAGTATCTGCGTCAACGGCTGTTGGAACTCCCTGCCTTCGAAGCCGTTTATGATCAGCCCTTCTTCAACGAATTCGTGCTGCGTTATACGGGCGATGTGAAGGCGATGCAGAAGGCCTGTTCCGACGAAGGCATTCTCGCCGGGCTGGACCTGAGCCCCTACGCCACTACCCTCCAGGGTTGCACCCTCTGGTGTGCCACCGAGACCACCACCCGCGCGCAAATCGAACATCTGGTCGAAGTGCTGGCCCGCATTCCCAGCCTGGGTTGAGGAACTAACTATGGCTCTCCGCACCCGCGAATCCCTGATTTTTGAAAGCTCTGTGCCCGGCAAGATCGGCATGGACCTGCCCAAGCTCGATGTGCCCGCCGCCACGGACACCCGCCCGACGCACCTCAAGCGCAATGCCTTCGAGGCCCTGCCCTCCTGTTCAGAAGTGGATGTGATCCGCCACTTCACCCGGCTCTCCAAGTGGAACTTCGGTCTGGACGACGGAATGTATCCTTTGGGTTCCTGCACCATGAAGCACAACCCTCGGCTCAACGAGAAGACTGCCGCGCTGCCCGGTTTCACCGAAAGCCATCCCATGGCCCAGGACATCCATGTGCAAGGCAACCTTGCACTGATGTTCACCCTGCAGGAATGGCTGAAGGAGATCACCGGTCTGCCCGCCGTCACCCTGCACCCCAGTGCAGGCGCTGCGGGTGAGCTCACGGGCGTCATGCTCATGCGCGCCTACCACCTGTCCAAGGGCGCCCATCGCCGCGTGATCCTGATTCCTGATAGCGGCCACGGCACCAATCCCGCCACGGCCGCCATGGCGGGCTACGACGTGGTGGAACTGCCTTCCCGCGAGGATGGCACCATCAGCTTCGAGGACGTCACCGATCCCAGCACCGGCAAGATCCGCAAGGGCTTCGCCACCCTCGTGGCCGAACTCGGCAACGAGATCGCCGGGGCCATGATCACCAACCCCAATACGCTGGGCATCTTCGAATACCGCATCAAAGAGATCGCCGATATCCTCCACGGCATCGGCGCCCTGCTCTACATGGACGGCGCCAACATGAACGCCCTGGTGGGCACCGCACGCCCCGGCGATTTCGGCGTGGACGTCATGCACCTGAACCTCCACAAGACGTTCTCCACACCCCACGGTGGCGGTGGACCGGGTTCCGGCCCTGTGGCCTGCATCGCGGCCCTGGAGCCCTTTCTCCCGCGCCCCGTGATCGTCCGTGAGACCGCCAAGGTGGGCGAAGGCGAAGTGCCCAAACATGCCTACCGGTTGGATTGGGATCGCCCGGAAAGCATGGGCAAGGTGCACGCCTTCTTTGGCAACTTCGGCATCGTGGTGCGCGCCATGACCTATTGCCTGAGCCACGGCGGCGATGGCCTCAAGGCCGCCACCCTGCGCGCCATTGTGAATGCCAACTACATTCGCAAGGAGCTCACGGGCGTCTACCACCTGGAATACGACACGCCGACCCTCCACGAAATCGTGTTCGATGATTCCATCCAGACCAAGAAGGGCGTATCCACCCTGGATATTGCCAAGCGCCTCCTGGAATACGGCTTCCACCCGCCCACGATCTACTTCCCCCTGATCGTTCACGGCGCGCTCATGATCGAGCCCACCGAGAGCGAGAGCAAACAGGAGATGGATGCCTTCATCGATGCCATGAAGAAGATCGCCCAGGAAGCGGATGAGAACCCCGACATCCTGCACCAGGCACCCACCACCACCGTGGTGCGCCGTCTCGATGAAACCACCGCGGCGCGCAAGCCCATCCTGCGCTGGACCAAGGCCTAGCCTCTTTTTGCCGACCAATCCAAAGAGCTGATTCCCTCGGGGTCAGCTCTTTAGGTTTTCCAGGGCTTCCTGCAGGCAGGCTTCCCAGGTTTCATCCGGGGTTTCCACCAGATGGAACTCCACCGCGTTATTGGCTGGGCGAGCCTCCCCGTGGGCCGACCAAGCTTCGAAAATGGCATCCAAAGGACTGCGATTCAGCTTGTTGGCCCGGAATTTATGGGATTTCCGCACCCGGTCCGGGTCGGGGCCACGCATGGTCAAGCCCACCCTGGACGCGGCATGGAAACTAAAGACTTGGGTCCATACGGTGCCCACACGCTGATCAAAATGAAGGTAGGCGCCATGATTGGAGGAGGTGATGGTGAGACGGCGCGTGGGCCCCTGCCAAGCCGCAGCCCAATGCAGGATCAGGGCCTCGGCCCGCACCCGATCCTGGGCATGTTTCAGGGAGCCGCGAGCGGCGGCAAGAAAAGGCTCGAGAATCTCCACCATCGGCTCCAAAAGAAACTACCCTTCACCAAGTTAACCCTGGGGACCGAATCCCCGAAAGAAATAGGGTAGGCTCCCTTTCAACCCTTTCCCAAGTTCCTGGATGACCCCCACCCACCTGCCCAAGGCTTTTCAGCGACGCCCGCCGTTCTGGATGATTCCGGTCTTTGCGATCGCGGCAGGGCTATGGGTGGCCATGGTGTGGCGATTTGGGGGGCGCTTCGTGGGCGAGGAATCACGCCTGGGCCTGCTCCTGTTGGGCCTTGGGGGGATCGGCATCCTCGCGGCCGTCCTCATTCACGCCCATGTCCAAGCCAGCCTTGCCGCCGCAGGTGATGCTGTGCGGGACAACGCCGAAGACGAATTCATGCATTTCTTGAATCTGCTCCCAGTGGGTACGGCCATCACAGATGGCACAGGCCATCTGCTCCACTGCAACCAGAAAGCCCTGGATTTCTTCGGGCTATCCCAAGACCACTCCAAGGGCATGGATTGGACCAATCCCGATTTCCTGATCCTCCAGCCCGATGGCAACCCCATGGAACTGCATGACCGCCCCCTCACGCGGGCCCTGGCCACGGGGCAACGGGTCCTGGATGTGGTCTTAGGCGTGGAGCATGAAGCCGATGGCGACTGGGCCTGGGCTTCGGTTTCCGCCGAGCCCCGCTTTGATGAAGCCGGGAAGGTCATTCAGGTCATCATCACCTTCGAAGACGTCACCAAGAAACGCACGGCCGAAACGGAACTGGCCATTCAGACCTTCCGGGATCGGCTCACCTCGCTGCCCAACCGCACCCTGTTCATGGAACGACTGGCCCAGGCCATTCTCCGCACCGAGCGTCGGAAGCTTTCCACGGCAGTCCTTTTCCTGGATATGGATCGTTTCAAGATCGTGAACGATAGCCTTGGCCATGAATCCGGCGATAGCCTGCTGGTGCAGGTGGCCAAGCGCCTGCGCGGGTGTGTGCGACCTGAAGATACGGTGGCCCGGCTGGGGGGCGACGAATTCGTCATTCTGTTTGAAGACCTGGTGAATGCCAGTGATGCCCTGCGGGTGGCCGACCGGATGGCCGAAAGCATGGCTGAACCCTTCCACCTTCAGGATCAGGAAATTTTCGCCAGTTGCAGCATGGGGCTGGCCCTTTGCACCTTGGCCAGCACCTCGCCTTCGGACCTGGTACGGGATGCCGAAGTGGCCATGTACCGCGCCAAGGCCAAGGGCGAGGGCAGCATCGAAATCTTTGATCCCAGCATGAATGCCCAGGCGGTCGAACGCTTCCAGTTGGAAAGCGAACTGCGGCGGGCCCTGGAACGGAATGAATTTGTCCTCTTCTACCAACCGCTAGTCTCCTTGAGCACAGGGCTGATTGAAGGCTGGGAGGCCCTGGTCCGCTGGAAGCATCCTGAGAAGGGCATGGTGCCGCCCTTGAATTTCATTCCCCTGGCCGAAGAAACCGGCCTGATCGTGCCCATCGGGAAATGGGTGCTGGAGGAGGCCATTCGGCAGGCCAGTGCCTGGCACACGGATTTCCCATCGGATCCACCCCGCCTCATGAACGTGAATATTTCCGCCCGGCAGTTCCAGCAGCGAGAACTCATCGCCACCGTCACCGATGCCCTGGAGGTCACGGGTTTCCTGGCCGCCTGCCTGAAGTTGGAGATCACCGAAAGCGTCATGATGCGTGACCCCCAGGCCAGCCTGGAGGCCATGAAGGTGTTCCGGGGCCTGGATATTCACCTGGTCATCGATGACTTCGGCACGGGCTACAGTTCCCTCAGCTACCTCAAGCGCTTTCCCGTCGACACCCTCAAGGTGGACAAGACCTTTGTGGACGGCCTGGGCAAGGATGCGGAGAGCACCGCCATCGTGGGCGCCGTCATTTCGTTGGCGAAGGCACTGGGCATGCGCGTGACCGCCGAGGGCATCGAGACCAAGGAGCAGCTTGACCACCTTCGGACGCTCAACTGCGACCAAGGCCAGGGCTATTTCTTTTCCCGGCCGCTTCCAGCCGCTCAGGCAGGGGAACTGCTCGCGAAAAATCCGAGGTGGTGAGGGAAATTCAGGATTCCCTCTTCCGTCCTACCTCCTGACCTGCTAAACCTTTGAGACTCCCCAAGGCCGAGGCCTCCATGATCAAAATCGATATCGCGAACGCCCTCATGCAGACGCTGCCCGTCTCCAAAGCCACTGCGCTCCAGGTGGTGGATCTCCTGACGGATCGGATGAAGAATGCCCTGCTCGACGGCGAGCGCATCGAGATCCGCGGCTTCGGCGTGTTCGAACCAAGGCCCCGCAAGCGCGGCCTGGGCCGCAATATCAAGACCGGTCAAAGCGTCGAAATCCCCAAGGGGAAGAGCATCCGCTTCAAGGCCGGCAAGGATCTGCGGGACATCGAAGTCAAATAGCCCGCGAGCCTCAGCGCGTTCGATCCTGCGCCAGGATGATCATTTCGCGCAGGGTCTTGGCCATGGTCATGGCAGAAACGCCTGTTGCATCGTAGTGGGGTGCCAGTTCGAGGCAGTCCATGCCCACGAGCTTGCGTCCACGGAATCGTTTCAGGCCTGCGATCAGCAGATCCCAGCCGATCCCACCGGGCTCAGGCGTACCGGTGCCCGGATAGAGGCTGGGATCCAGTACATCCATATCCAGTGTGATGTAGATGGGCCGATCGCCAAGCTTGGCCAGCACCTCGTCGATGGCTTCCAGGCTGAAGGGACGAATGGTTTTGTGGTGTTGCGCGAGCTGCCACTCTTCGATCGAACCACTGCGAATGCCGAACTGAAAAAGATTCTCATAGCCGATGCGATCCGCCGCGCGGCCAATGATGGTGGCGTGGGTCAGCGTATCGCCCCAGAGATCCGGCCGCAGATCCGCGTGGGCATCAAAGTGCACCAAGGCCATGTCGGGATGTTCCTCGAAGGCCGCGAGAATGAGTGGCAGTGCCACCAGATGCTCACCCCCAAAGGCGATGGGAAACTGGCCCTTGGCGCGGATTTCCTTCACGGCGGATTCGATATCAGCCAGCACCCGCGTTTTCTGCCCCGGTGGCAGAAATAGATCGCCATAGTCGGCAAACTTGATATCGAGCAGGCTGCGCTGCTGATAGAAGCTGAATTCCTCCATACCAAAGGACGCCTCCCGCACCGCGAAACCCGCGAACCGCGAGCCCGCCTTGAAGGAACTGGTGCCATCCCAGCACACGCCGAACAGGGCGATCTCGGCTTCCTCCGGCTCACAGGATCCAAGGAAAAGGGGAAGAACGAATTCATGGGACATGAATGCTCCTGAAAAACGTCGGATGAAGGCTCTATGCCTCCAGATTCACCTGTTCCCACTGCACATTGAAATGGCCAAGGATCGCGCTGCGCTCGGCCTTTTCCTGCTCGGCCAAACTTGTATAGGGGCGCAGGAATACCACCCGGCGCACGCCCCGGCGTACCAGGGCCCGGGTGCAAGTGAGGCAAGGCTCATCGGTCACATAGGCCGTGGAGACCAGGCCCTCCGAAAACCCCAGGGCGTTCTCTTCCGCATGGCTGGTATGCAGGCACCGCTTGTCGGGACCGCAGGTTTCTGGGGTGCAGTGGGGCATGCCTGGCAGCGCACCGTTGAAACCACCGGAGGCAATGCCGCCATCGGGCCGCAACAGAATGCAGCCCACCTTCAGCCGACAGCAGGTTCCCAGACGACTAATCTCCAGCGCCATGCGAAGAAACACCTGATCCTTCAAGATCGACCGCTCGGATGTGTGCATGTCCGGACTCCCCTAAATTCAGCGACAAACCTCAAAGCCCACCGCATGCGCCGGGCCTTCCGTGTGGTCGATCCAGGTCACCTGGGCCCCAAAGGCGCGCGCGAGCTGAAACACGCCATCCCTGGATTCCGATGGCAGGGCGGCACGATACTCGGGATGCATGGTGATGCGGATGTTGCTGCCTCGGAGCTTCTCGCCCTGCCGCGCCAGCTCTCGGTAGATGCTTAGCAGGGCCGACTCGGGGCTGATGCGCCGGCCTGAGCCTTCGCAGTGGGGGCAGGCGGCGGTGAGAATGCGATCCAGGCTTGGCCCCGTGCGCTTGCGGGTCATTTCCACCAGGCCGAATTCACTGATTTCCACGGCCCTCGCGTGGTTGCGGTCCCGCTGCAGCTCTTCCTGGAGTCGGTTCATCACGGTCTCGCGATGCAGCGGGTCCATCATGTCGATGAAATCGATGACGATGATGCCGCCCAGGTTCCGCAACCGCAGTTGGCGCACCACCTCGGGAATGGCATCGAGATTCGTGAGGTAGACCGTCTCTTCCAGGTCTTTTTTCCCCACGAATTTGCCGGTGTTCACATCCACGCTCACCAGGGCTTCGGTCTGATTGATCACCAGTGAACCGCCCCGCTTGAGGAACACCTTGGGCTGGCGCGCCGCCTCAACTTCTTTCTCAATACCAAAGGCATCGAAAATCGGCAAATCGCTGCTGAAGTGCTTCACCCGAGTCACCCATTCGGGATGCAGGCGCCCCACAAAATCCACCACCTCCTGGTAAGTGTCGATGCGGTCCACCCAGAAGCTGGCCACTTCTTCGCGGAAGAGATCGCGCAGTACTTTCTGGAGCAGACCCGAATCCTGCCAGACCAGGCATGGCGCATGGCAGTCCAGGCTGCGGGTTTGCACTTCGGCCCAGAGTTCGCGCAGGGCCGCCACATCGGAAACCAGATCTTCGTCCTTTTCGCCGATGGCCGCCGTGCGCACGATGAACCCCTCGCCTGGCAAGGCGTGGCCCTTGATGAGCTGCCGCAGGCGCTCCCGCTCCACCGGATCGGTGATTTTGCGGCTGATGCCCACGTGCTCGATCCCTGGCATGAATACAAGGAAGCGCCCCGGAAAGCTGATGTGGCGAGAAAGGCGCGGCCCCTTGGTGCCAATGGGATCTTTTACCACCTGCACCAGCACTTCCTCGCCTTCCCGAACGGGGGGCAGGGTTACGGGCAGGGAGGCGAACTCCAGGGCGGCTTCCTGGTCCTCTTCCTCGGCGATCTCCTCGGCCCCAAGACGATGGGCCTCCAGTTCGTCCAGGTACAGGAACCCGTCCTTGGCGCCGCCAATGGCCACAAAGGCGCTCTGCATGCCTTGCAGAAGCTTGGCGACGCGACCTTTGTAGACATCGCCAACCTGGCTGACATGGGAACTGCGTTCGATGAAGAGTTCGCACACAAGCCCGTTTTCAAGAAGGGCGATGCGCGTCTCCAGGGGGGTCGAGTTGACCACCAGGGACCGGCGGACTTCCATAGTTGAAACCTCTCTTTGAACTCGGCGAAGACGCGGCGGGCGGCTTCCCACTTCCCGCCGGGACGTACCAGCCCGGGGGACCTCCTTTTTTTACCAGTTCCTCAAAGCCCTGGGAAGGCTTCATGCAAAAAAGCTTACGCAAAGGCATCCACCACGGCAGGGGTTCGTTCCAGGTTTTCCTTGGCGGTCATCCGGTTCCGTGCGTCCACAAAGACCACTTTGGGCTTATGGTGCTGAGCCTCCGCTTCGGTCAGATAGCCGTAGGCGGCCAAAATCACAAGATCACCCTTGGCAACCAAGTGGGCGGCGGCGCCATTGATTCCCACTTCGCCCGATCCGGGGGTGCCCGGGATGACATAGGTGGAAAGGCGGGATCCGTTGGTGATGTCGTAGATGTCGATCTTTTCGTTTTCCATGAACCCTGCGGCCTCAATCAGCAAGGGATCGATGGTGATGGAACCCACGTAATCCAGATCCGCCCTGGTCACGGTGACGCGATGGATTTTCCCGAGCAGGAATTGTCGAAGCATGGGCACCTCCGGGTCCAGGCCTCCCAGGGAGGTCCCGGCCTAGCTATAGGATGCGGCCCCACAGGGGTGCAGTCCAAAAAAACTCAACGCAATTCTGTCTAATCCATTTCCAAATGGCTTATAAACTGGGCGGCATCCGGGTCGGGCGTCAGCAAAATGTTGTCGATCAGCCGGGTTTTACCGACCATGACGGCCACGCACATCGCCGCGGTGCGGGTGACCTCATTCCCCACGGATTCCAGGGACTGGGTGTCCACCAATTCTAGATACTGAATTTCGTCTACGGTGGTCAAATGCCCCCGGGCAATGGCCAACAGGCGTTCAGGGTTGCGCTCACCGCCCTGGAAGGCTTCTTCCGCGGCAAAGAGCCCGCGACTCAGGCAGACCGCACGAAGCCGATCCTCAGGGCTGAGGTAGGCGTTCCGGCTGCTCATGGCCAAGCCATCAGCTTCGCGGATGGTGGGTGCCACCACGATATCCACCGGCAGATTCAGATCCCGCACCACCCGGCTGATCACCACCGTTTGCTGGAGATCTTTCTGACCGAAGAAAGCCAAGTCAGGCTGCACCATGTTGAAGAGCTTGGCGACCACCGTGGCCACGCCCCGGAAATGCCCAGGACGAAACTGACCGCAGAGCAGGTTGCCCAGTTCACCGGGCTCCACGAAGGTGCAGAACCCCGTGGGGTAGACCTCGGCGGGCTCGGGCATGAAGAGCACGGATACGCCATGCTTCAGACAGAGGGCCTGATCCCGTTCCAGATCTCGCGGATACTGGGCCAGATCCTCGGAGGGGGAGAACTGCGTGGGATTCACGAAAACCGACACCACCGTGTGATCGCAACGCGCCGTGCTCTGGCGGATGAGCGCCGCATGGCCCTCATGCAGGTAGCCCATGGTGGGCACAAAACCGATACGCGAACCGCCCTCGCGCAGCGCCTTCAGCAGGGCACGCAATTCGGGGATGGTTCGGACAATGCGCATGGACAAAGGGACGACTCCTGTTCACCTGCGGGGCTAGGGCGCTTGAAGTTCCGGGGGCGCCCATGTGTTCAAGAGCTTCCGTGTAGCCTCTGGCAGCATATAGGATTCGGCGGGTCCAGGAAAGTCACCCTCGCGTATCTCATTGGCCCAGCTAGACATAGCCTCAACCATCAAAGTATAACCATCCAGGTATTTGCGCACGAATTTGGGGGTATGACCGGGCATCAGGCCCAACAAATCATGGAAAACCAATACCTGTCCCGAACAGTCGGGGCCAGCCCCGATCCCAATGGTGGGGATCTCCACGGCCTCGGTAACTTTCGCCGCCAACTCGGCGGGAATGCCCTCCAGCACGATGCCGAAACAACCGGCTTCCTGCAGGCGCAGGGCATCTTCCAATAGTGCGCAGGCAGCGTGTCCATCCTTGGCCTGCACTTTGTAGCCACCCATGGCATGGATGGACTGTGGCGTCAGCCCCAGATGGCCAAGGACGGGAATCTCGGCCCCCACCAGGGCCCGCACCATGGCCAACCGGGGGCTGCCACCCTCCAGCTTCACGCCCTGGGCGCCCGCCCGCATGAAGGCACCGCCGTTTCGCAGGGTGTCTTCCACGCCGATGTGATAGCTGAGGTAGGGCATATCGGCCAACAGCAGCGCCCGTGGGTGCGCCCGCGCCACGGCCTGAAGGTGATGGAGCATCATTTCCATGGTCACGGGCAGGGTGTTGTCGAACCCCAGGCAGACGTTGCCAAGGCTATCGCCCACGAGGATGGCATCGACCCCGGCGGCATCGGCGATGCGGGCGGTGGGCACATCATAGGCGGTGGTCATGACGATGCGGCGACCCTGGGCTTTGAAACGCGCAAAGTCAGGCACAGAAACCTGGGGCCTGGAGGGGGACTGATGACTCATGGATTGCCTCGCAAGGACCCCACCGGCGGTGCGGTGATCTGGGTGGGGGTCCAGTCTGCCAGAGGGTCCACCCGCTCTGGGAGGATGAACCGCAGCCCGGCGGCCTCCACCGCCTGACGAAAACGATGCATGTCAGGTCGGCCGAGGAAGGCCATGCCATGAGCTTCGGGCACCCGGGACCAGATTTCCTGGAAGGTACCGAAGGCATCCTGCAATCGGGATCGGGCGCCTAGTTTTTCACCACGGTTCAGCAACAGCGCGGAGCTTTGGGCACTGGCCTCCAGGGCCACCGGCAGGAATCGCAACTCCCGGGCCGCGGCCTGCACTTCGCTCCACGCCGAGAGGGCTTCTGCCACCACCGCTTCCGAGGCCTCCGGCGCAGCCATCAGCAGCAGGGCATGAGCCCGGTGCCATTCCATTTCCAGCCAGCGGGAACCCGACCCTTCCACCGGGGCCTTCAGATTCTCCAGGGCAGTCCAGATCTTCTCGATGGGGCGGCCAGGGCCCGCTGCCAGAGTGACATGGGCCTCGGCCTGCAGTTCGCGCAGTCGCGCCAATCGTTCCCGCCAGAGCAGGCCCGTCTCCTGAAACAGATGGGCCGCGCTCTTGAACGACCGGGCCGCATCTTCCACGGACCCACGGAAGCTGGCCACCTCCGCTTGCAGGAAGGCGAAATCACCGCGTTCAGCGGCGGTGAGGCGCTCGGGGGGCATGCTGAGGACCTGCAGCAGTTCCATTTCCGCTTCCACGGTCTCGCCCATGGCCGCCAAGGTGCGGGCCCGCCAGACCCGGGCCCGGGCCCCGCCCACCCGATTGCCCAGCGCCGTGAAACGGGCCAGGGCATTGTCGAGATGCTGCAGGGAAGTCTCCAGGTTTTGCTCCAGGCTCCGGAAAATGCCGATATCCAGATGACATTCCGCCTGGCGCTCCAGATCATCCAGCATGCGGGCCGAGTGGAGGGCATCATGCAGATGCTCATAGGCCAGTTCCGGTTGCCCCATGGCAAAGCGGATCTGGGCCAGGGCCCCCTGCACTTCAGCCCGGCCCTCCAGGTCCTGCTCTCGCTCCAGCAGGCGCTGAGCCGCCTGCAAGGTGGCCAGGGCCCTCTGGAACTGACCCTTCTGCCGCTGGCCCTGGCCCAATTCCACCAACAGCGCAAAGCGATCCCTGGGCTCACCCATTTGTCCCTCGGGGCCCAGCACCTGCAGCCCCTCTTCGAAGGCCTTGATGCCCTTGCCTTGGAAACCCGCCAACATGTGGGCACGCCCAAGCGCGAGGAAAAGCCGTGCCTGTTCCGGGTGATGCGGCAATCCAGTGAGGACCTCCGCCGCAGCCTGGATGGCGCGCATGGCCGGGGGCAGATCTCGCAGGCGCAGTTCCAACAAGGCCCGCTTCCGCAACAGCCTCGCCAGTTGGCCTCGGCAGGCATCGTTCTTTTCGGGACATTCGCTCAGGGCCGCTTCCGCCAGTCCGAGGGATTCCAGTGCGAATTCCAGCGGTGAGCGCATGGCGAGCACCGCCGCAGGGACGCGCCCCCCCAAGGTGCCCAAGGTCCAGGCGTCTGCCAGGAATTCCCAGAGGCGGGCCCGCTGATTGGGCGTGGGGCCCAATTGCAGGGCTTGGTTGACCACCCGCTCAGCATCCTGGGGCGGGGGCGGATCCTGTTCAATGGCCCGCAGCACATGGGCCAGCGCCGACTTGTCATCGGAAGCCAGGGACTGCAACCGCACGGAAAGGACCGGCCTCCCGGCCTCATCCCCCAGGGCCCGCAGCAGGGATTTGGCAAGGCGGCGGGTTTCGGAAATGGAATTCCCTGACAGCGCCAAATCTTGAATGCGCGGATCGGCCAAGGCGGCCCGACCCTCCTTAAGGTGCACCAGGCGGGCGCTGACAGCCACCCGCAGGGCTTCATCCAGGGGATCTCCGGCTATGCCCAGCGCCATTCCCAGGGTACGAGGTTCCAACGGTTGATCCGCCAACGCCAGGGTACGGGTGACGGCAAGGCCCAGGGGCCCGATGCGCTGCAACCTGCCCGCGAGAATCTGCACCACCAGGTTCTCGTGAACCTTGAGGCCGCCCAGGCTTCCCGGAGCGGGTGTCCAGCCCTGAGGCCCCCATTGCAGGGTGCCATCCAGTTGCGCGCTTTCGAGAATGGCCCGCAACAGCCCGGGATTGCCCAAACTGGCGTTCAGCAAGCCCTGCCGGAAAGCCTCGGGAAAGATATGGGGACCAAGGAGATCTGCGATCACATGCCCCAGCCCCGCATCTTCCATGCGGCTCAGGGTCATGAAGGAGACCACTGGGTTGCCTTTCAGGGGCCCCAGAAATTCCCGCAGCCCGCCAGGTTGGCCCACGGCCGTGAGAGTGAAGAACCACGGCAGCTTTGATTCCACCGCCAGGGAGGCCAGCAGTCGCTGCAGATCCTCCTCGGCTCGATCCACATCCCGCACGAACAACATGCGGGGATGCAGGCTCGTGGCGAAATCGAAGACTTCGATGGCCGCCTGGATTTCCTGGGGTTCCACGGCTGCCCCGCCTGGGGTCGCCTTGCGTCCGCCCCGCAGGAAGGCAAAGGATTCCAATCGCCGGGCGAGAATCCGAGCCGTTTCCGGACGACTGGCATAGAAATCGGCCTCGAACCCGCGCAGCAAATCCTGAAGCAGGCGCGCCAAGAAGTTTCCGGCAACCTCTTGGTGTTCCACCTCATAGGCCGCCACCCAAAGGCCTTCGGTTTCCACCGCTGCAGCCGCCCAATCGGCGAGGGGATCCTGCCCCAGGCCCTCTTCACCTGTGAGCACCAGCACCCGCTCCATGGGGGCAGGGGCGTTGAGGCCGAAGACCAGGGATTTGAGATAGGTCAATTCCTGAGAGCGGCCCCGGATGGGGCGGGCCAAGTCATCGGAGATTTCGGGCGCCTGTTCCCAGAGTCGAGGTCCCTCCTGATTGGCCGAACCCTTGAGCAGTTCCAGCGCCGCTTCAAAATCCTTCCAGGCAAAGGGGGCCTCGCCCAGGGCCCTGGGCACCAGAATGCGTCCAGGATGAAGCCGGATGGCGAAGGGGGACAGGAAGCGCGGATGGGGATTGCGAAGCAGTAGACCCTTCAGGTGTTCCAGAAAAGCCTTACGACAAGCGGGCGACCAGTCGGGCCAAACCTCCGAAAGGGCCAACCCCGGTAATTCCTGGAGGAACCAGGCTTTGTCCTCCCCGAATCCGAAGCGGCCAAAGGCAGGGTCCAGGGGTTCTGCCTCGAGAAACCGCTGCAGGTAGGTTTCCCGAAGCTTGTCCAGTTCATGGCTGGGGGGACACACCGCCCAGCGCTGCAGCAACAGGGAACCGCCGCCTTCCTGGGCCTGGACCAGATGCCAGGAACAGGCGGAGTCGCCGGCTTCCCCCAGATCCGACTGGGGCACGTACCACCGACCCCCAAGCAGCCAGTCCCGGCTCATGGGCCGATCTCGGAAACCGGGCCGATTTGGATCTTGAACCACCAGGAAGACATGGCCGCAGTGTACCAGAAGGCGGCTCATATAAATTCCCAGGCCGAGGAGCCTTGCCCCTGTTTTCAAGGCATTCGCAGATAAACTCCCGCTTAAAGCCAGTCAGGTGTAAAAAAAGCTGTGAACAACCGATGACAATCCGGCGTCCCATTTGAGGTGGTTCCGTCCCTGCCAGGGAGGGGATTAGCTCGGTAGCCCTGGAGGTTTTGCATGCATGTTTTCGACCGCGCGTTCCGCCTCGTCCTGCCTCTGGGCGCGATCGCGGTGCTGGGAACGGTCCTTACGGTGGGCTGGTTCACCCAGCCGGATCGGTATGCCAAAGGCTATGCCCCACAGCAGCCCATTCCCTTTTCCCATCAACTGCATGCGGGAACCCTGAAAATGTCCTGCGCCTACTGCCATGGGGGCGCCACCAAATCCCGGGCCGCAGGCATCCCGAGCGTGGAAACCTGCATGGGCTGTCACAAGGTGACCAAGACCGACCGCCCCGCCATCCAGGAGTTGACGCGAATCTACACCTCGGGCCAAGCCCTACCCTGGCAGCGGGTTCACACCCTGCCCGATCATGTCTTTTTCGATCATCGCCCCCACGTGAACGGCGGCATTGCTTGCCAGACCTGCCATGGCGAAGTTCAAACCATGAAGGTGATCACCCGGGAGATGGGCATGCGCATGGGAAGTTGCCTGGCCTGCCACCGGGATCCCCACGCAGCCCTGCCCAAGGGATCCAAGATCACCCGTGGCGCCGAGCATTGCGCCGCCTGCCATCGCTAGGAGATCGCCCATGGAATCCAAGAATCGCCGGGAAATCCTGGGAAGCGTGGCCGCCTTACTGGCCGCCCCACTGGTGCTCGGCAAAGAAGCTGTGGTGGATACGTTTTTCAAGACCAAAGCCGAAGCCGAACCTGAACCCCGCCTTGCCATAACCCCCCCTGCCCATTCGGTGAAGCGACGTGGATAAACACATCCATCACGATCCCAACGACCTCCTCCCCATCGGGACACCTCGCCATTGGCGATCCCTGGATGAACGCGCGGAAACCCCCGAGGCGCGCCAGGCCGCCCATGACGAGTTCAAGCCTGGCGCCATGGATCCGGAGGATCGCCCCAGCACGAATCTGTCCCGGCGCACCTTCTTGACCCTGGTGGGTGCCACCACGGCCCTGGCCGCTACGGTGGCCTGCGACAAGAAGGGCCGCTCCACGGTGGTGCCCTACACCAAGCGGCCCCAGGAGATCGTTCCAGGCGTGGCCAACCACTACGCCAGCACCTTTCCCGAAGGCCGTCGCGCCTATTCGGTGTTGGTGAAGACCCGCGAAGGGCGGCCCATCCACATCACCGGCAACGACGAGCATCCGCGCCTCAAGGGCAAGACCAGCCCCCGGGCCCTTTCCGATGTGCTGCGCCTCTACGACCCCGATCGTCTGCGTCTCCCCAAGATCAGTGGCCGTCCCTCCTCCTGGGTGGAGGCCGAACAGACGCTGGTGGCCGCCCTGGCCGCTGCCAAGCGGGAAGCGAAACCGGTGTTGCTGCTGACCGGCGCCACCACCAGTCCCACCCGCCGGGCCCTGCTCAAGGAGCTTCAGGGCGCCGTGCCGACCCTGCGACATCTCGCCTGGGAACCCAGCCTCGGTGATGCGGCACAGGAAGGTGCCCTGGCGGCCTATGGCACCGCCGTGGACATCCGCCCTCGGCTGGAAAAGGCCAAGGTGATCCTTTCCCTCGGCGCGGATTTCCTCAATGGCGACGACCCCGAAGCCATCGCCGCTTTCACCGCCAAGCGCCGACTTTCCGAACCCGTGGCCACCATGAACCGGCTGTGGGTGCTGGAAGGCGCCATGAGCCTCACGGGCACCAATGCCGACCAGCGCGTACCCGTGCGCTCCTCACGCCTCGCCGCCCTGGCTTTTGCCCTGGCCAAGGAACTGGGCGGAACCGCGAACGTGACCGTGCCCGCAGGTCTGCCCGCCTCAGAAGGCATCTCGACTGAAACCTGGACCTCCCTGGTGCATGACCTGAAGGCCGCCGGCAGGGAAGCGGTGGTGCTCTGCGGCGATGCCATGCCAGCCGAAGCCCACGTGGCCGCAGCGCTGCTGAACAACCTGCTGGGCTCCCAGGCCCTGGATATTCGCGCCACCGAGTCCCTGGCGACCCTCAAGGACCTGGAAGCGGTCCGGCAGGACATGGCCGCCGGGAAATACGCAGCGGCCCTGCTCTGGGATGTGAATCCAGCCTATGCCTTCCCAAAAGCAGCCGACTGGAAGGACGCCTTCGGGAAAGTGCCCACCCGCGCCTGGATCGGTCTCATCGAAGACGAAAGCGCCGCCCAGTGCACGCTGGTGCTGCCAGAGCACCATTGGCTGGAGGCCTGGGGCGACTACCTCGACGATTCGGTCCTCACCCTGCAGCAGCCCACCATCGGTGCCCTGTACACCTCAAAACAGGGCGAGGATTTCCTGCTGACCCTGCTCAAGGGCCTGGGTGCCACCAAGGCGCCGGACTACCACGCCTATCTGCAAGCCCGCTGGCAAAAGGAAGTCCAGCCAGCTGGCAGCTTCGCCAGCTTCGATCGCTTCTTCCAGTCCGCGCTGCACGATGGTCTGGTGCGGCTCGAGGGCAAGGCAACCACGGCCCCGACCTTTAAATCCACTGCCTTGGCCGACATGGCGGCCCGGGCCTTTGCCAGTCAACCCAGCGGATTTGAATTGCTGCTGCGCCCGGGTACCCAGGTGTTGGATGGTCGCTATGCCAACAGCAGTTGGCTACAGGAGCTCCCTGATCCCATCACCAAAGCCACCTGGGGCAATCCCCTTTCCCTGTCCGTGGCCGATGCCCAAGCGCTGGGCGTGAAGGATGGCGATATGGTGGAACTGGAAGCCGCTGGCACCAAGCTGCGCCACCCGGTGATCCTGCAACCCGGTCAAGCCAAGGGCACCTTGGCCCTTGCCCTGGGCTACGGCCGCAAGACCGGCGGCGTGGCACGCGGAGTGGGGTTCAATGCTTTTCCCTTGCTCGCCCTCGGCACCAGCGATCCCAATCTGCAGTTCGGCACCAAGCTAAGCAAGGCGCGGGGTCACATGGATCTGCCCGTCACCCAGAGCCATCACCGCATGGAAGGCCGGGACCTAGTGCGTTCCTTCTCTCTGGCGGAATTCACCAAAGAAGCCGAACACGGCCACGCCCACATTGAGCACGCCACCCTGTACCCTGAGCAATCGTTCCCCGACCACAAATGGGGCATGGTCATTGATCTCTCGGCCTGTATTGGCTGCAGCGCCTGTTCCCTGGCCTGTCAGTCCGAGAACAACATCCCGAGTGTGGGCCCGGATCAGATCACCAAGGGCCGCGAAATGCACTGGATGCGCATCGATCGGTACTACGAAGGCGAGATCGAGAATCCCAAGGTGGTGCACCAGCCAATGCTCTGCCAGCACTGCGATGCCGCGCCCTGCGAAAATGTCTGCCCCGTGAACGCCACCAACCACAGCCCCGATGGCCTCAACCAGATGGCCTACAACCGCTGCGTGGGCACCCGCTACTGCGCCAACAACTGCCCGTACAAGGTGCGCCGCTTCAACTTCCTGGAATTCACCGCGGACAAGATCGAACCCGCGAGTCTGGTCTACAACCCGGAAGTCACCGTACGGCCTCGGGGCGTCATGGAGAAGTGCACCTTCTGCGTGCAACGCATCCAGGATGTGAAGATCCGCGCCAAGGGTGACAACCGTCCCATCAAGGATGGTGAAGTGCAGCCCGCCTGCGCCGCCGCCTGCCCCAGTCACGCCATCGTCTTCGGGGATCTCAAGGACCCCAACAGCGAGGTTTCCAAACTCGCCAAGTCCAAGCGCGGCTACAAGGTGCTGGAAGAAGTGGGCGCGCGACCGGCGATCACCTACTTGGCGGATTTAAAGAATCCCGCCATCGTTTCTGCTCACGAAGGAGCCACCCATGAGTAAGGCTGTGGCCCTTCCCGACGTGTTGCGTGAGCCGCTCCTCACCGATGGCCCTATGTCCATCGGCGGCCTGGATGATCAGGTTCTTTCCGCCACGGAGCGCACGCCGCCCCGGGCCTGGTTTATTGCCCTCGCCATCACCATCACTGCCATGACCATCGGCTTTGGATTCATCGGCTACACCATCGCCACCGGCATCGGCGCCTGGGGCAACAACAGCCCCGTATTCTGGGCCTTCGATATCATCAACTTCGTGTTCTGGGTGGGCATCGGCCACGCGGGCACGCTCATCAGCGCGATCCTGTTCCTGTTCCGCATGCGGTGGCGCAATGCCATCGCACGCTTTGCGGAAGCCATGACGATCTTCGCGGTGATGTGTGCCGGCATCTTCCCGCTCATCCATGTGGGACGCCCCTGGCTGGCCTTCTGGCTCTTCCCGTATCCCAATCAACGCGCCATCTGGACGAACTTCCGGTCTCCGTTGCTCTGGGACGTGTTCGCCGTCAGCACCTATTTTAGTGTGTCGCTGATGTTCTGGTACTTGGGCCTGGTGCCTGATATTGCCTCCATGCGCGACCGCACCACCAACAAATGGAAGAAGCCGATTTACACCTTCCTGGCCCTGGGCTGGCACGGCTCGGGCCGCCATTGGCAGCACTACGAAAAGGCCTATCTACTGTTGGCAGGCTTGGCCACCGGACTGGTCCTCAGCGTGCACTCGGTGGTGAGTTTCGACTTTGCGACTTCGGTGGTGCCCGGTTGGCACATGACCATCTTCCCACCCTACTTCGTGGCGGGCGCCATCTTCGCGGGCTTCTCCATGGTGGTGATCGTGCTGGTGGTGGTGCGCGAAACCATGGACCTGAAAAACCTGATCACCATCCGCCATCTCGATGTGATGAACAAGGTGATTCTCGGCATGAGCTGTCTGATGGGCTACTCCTACGCCATGGAAGGTTTTACGGCCTGGTACAGTCAGAATACCTATCTGCACCACACCTTCCTCAATATCATCGGCGGTTCGTACGGATGGGCTGGCTGGCTCACCATCGCGTGCAACATCGGCATCCCGCAGTTGCTGTGGTTCAAGAAATGCCGCACGAGCTATTTCTGGATGATCCTGGTGGCCATCTCCGTGACCATCGGCATGTGGTTCGAGCGTTTCGTCATCATTGTCATCAGTCTTTCCCAGGATTTCCTACCCTCCGCCTGGCGGCTCTACAAACCGACGATGGTGGATTTCGGAATCCTGCTCGGTTCCTTTGGGCTCTTCTTCACGCTTGTGCTGATTTTCGCCCGCGTGCTGCCCGTCATCGCCACCACCGAGGTGAAGGGCATCTTGCCCGGAGCGCAACCTGAGACTGGAGGCCATCATGAGTAAGGCTTTCGCGGTTCTCGGTTTATTCGATAGCGCCGATGCGCTGATGAAGGCCATTCCCAAGGTCAAGGCCCGCAAACTGGGCCGACTGGAAACCTACACGCCCTACCCTATCCATGGCATGGACGACGCTCTGGAACTACGCCGGTCGCCCCTGGGCGGCATGGTGCTGGTGATGGGCGTGATTGGTGCGCTCACCGCCCTGGGCTTCCAGTACTGGATCAGCGCCATCGATTATCCCATCGTCACAGGCGGCAAGGCGCCGTGGTCGTGGGAGGCATTCATTCCCATCATGTTCGAAGTGACCGTGCTCTTCGCCACCTTCACGGCCGGTCTCGGCATGCTGCTGCTCCTCAACAAGCTGCCCTTCTTTGGGCACCCGGTATTGAGTGCCAAGGCCATGCGGGCCATTACGCGGGATCGCTTTGCGCTGGCGGTGGAAGCAGATCCCGAGCTGGACGCCGAAGCCGCCAAAGCGGCGCTCAAGGACGCGGGCGCCCAGGATATCGAAGTGCTCGATACGCCGGAGCAGACGCCCTTCCTCACCAGCGATTTCATCCTGCGCACCCTGGGTGGAATTTTTGTGGCCTGCCTCGTCTCCGGTTTCGTGATGTTCTGGGCCATCAAGCTCTTCCCTGTGTTGCCCCCCATGTCCCACATGCAGGATCAACCGCGCCTCAGCGCCCAGCAGGCCAGCACCTTTTTCAAGGATGGGCGGGGCATGCGGATGCCGGTCACCGGGACGGTGGCCCGAGGCTATTTGCCCAGCGCCACAGGCACCCAAGAAGAGGCCACTGCGCTGCCCAACCCCTTGCCCCGCACGCCAGAAGTCTTCGCCCAAGGGAAGGCAGCCTTCACCAATCGCTGCGCCGTCTGCCATGGCGCCATCGGAAATGGCATGGGCAGCCTCACTGCCGCCTATGGCGCGAAACCAGCCAATCTCCAGGCCCAGCAGTTCCGTGACTACGCCGATGGCAAGCTCTATTGGGTCATCGTGAACGGCAAGAACGCCATGCCCGGACACGCCGCAGATCTGGACGAAAACCAACGCTGGGCGGTGGTCCACTATGTGCGCGCCTTGCAGCGAGCCCAGAACGCCAAGGATGAGGACCTCCGATGAAACCAGGCACCCCGTCTTCCCCACTGCTCCTGGGTTTCACCACCGTTGGCTTGCTCGGTGTGATCACCTCGTACTTCGTCTCTGGACCTGAGCGCTTCTGGGCCAACTGGATCCTCTGGTTCCTGTTCCTCTTTACCCTGGCTCTGGGCTGCCTTTTCCTGGTGGCCATCGAGCATCTGGTGGCGGCCCGGTGGAGTGTGCCCATTCGAAGGCTGCCGGAGCGCCTTTCCACCCTGCTCTTGCCGGTGGTTCCCATTGGCCTGATCGCCCTGGGCGCGGTGCCCGTGCTCTACCCCGGCGCCAAACCCGAGGCCCTGCACCACAAAATCCTGGCCGGGAAAGCCTTGTGGTTGGGGCTGCCCTTTTTCTCGGCCCGCACCGTGCTCTGTCTGCTGCTCTGCCTGCTTGCCCTGGCCGTGCTGGTCAAGGGCTCACTGAAGCAGGATCAAACCAGGGATCCCCAATTCAATGTTCGCGCCCGAAAATTCGCCCCGGCCTTCATGGCCATTTTTGCGGTGGTCATCACGGTGCTGGCCTTCGACTGGATCAGTGGTCTGACCCCCGAGTGGTACAGCGACATTTTTGGTGTGTATCTGTTCGCGGGCGGCTTCCTGGCCGCCCTCGCCGCCACGGTGCTGGCCCTGGGCAGCCTGCAAGGGCAAGGCCGCCTGCAGGAAGTGCGGCGGGATCATCGCTTCAATCTGGGCGCCTTTCTGTTTGCCTTCACCGTGTTCTGGTCCTACATCGGGTTTGCCCAGTACATGCTCATGTGGTACGCCAACCTGCCGGACGAAGTGGTCTGGTATCAAGTGCGCCTGCAGGGTGGGTGGCACGCCATCACCGTGGCTTTGGCTGTCCTCCATTTCGTGGTGCCCTTCTTCGCCCTGGTGACCCGGGATGCCAAGGGCGATCCCCGCCGTCTGCAATGGGTGGCGATCCTCATGTTGGGTTCCCACGCCTTGGATCTGTACTGGCTTGTCTTCCCCGTACTCGGCAAGGGCGTGCTCTTCTCCTGGCCCGAAGTGAGTTTCGGCCTTTTCTTTGTGGCCGGATCCCTGCTTTGGGTGCGCCGTGCCCTCACCTGGGGTGAGGACATGCCGGTGGGCGACCCCTTCCTGCCCAAGGGGCTGGAGTTCCACCTATGATCGACCGCTACGTTTCCCACGACGAATTGCAGCGCCTCATCTCCGCACTCCTGGTGATGCTGGGCTTCATCGGCCTCGCCGCCCTCTTTGGTTTCATCATCGTGCCGGGCCTTCGGTTCCAGGCCCACACGGCCCAGGACAGCCCCGTCATTGCTGTGCAGGGGGATGCCGGGTGGCTGGATCCCACGGACTATCCCCGCCGCGCTCAGCAGGTGATTCCACCCATCGACCCAAAGACGGTGCTCACTCCGAACCCTGAATTGATGGAGCGGGGACGTGCCCTTTACGCCCAGACCTGCGCCACCTGTCACGGTGTCGAGGGCAAGGGGGATGGCCCTGGTGCTAAAGGTCTCACCCCCGTGCCCCGCAACTTCGCAGTGGCAGCGGCTTGGAAGAACGGAACCCGCCTGGAAGCCATCTACCGCACCCTGGAGGAAGGGGTGAAGGGCAGTTCGATGGTGTCCTACAACTACCTGAGCAAACGGGACCGCATGGCCCTGGCCCATGTGGTGCAGAGTCTGGGTGCTTTCGATCACGGGGCCAGTGACCCCAAGGCCATGGCCGCCCTGGAAAAGCTCTTTGCCAGCGCCGGTGAAGTGATCCCCAACCAGGTTCCCGTGAGCCTTGCCGTGGATCGGCTTCTGCAGGAATTCCGGACGGTGCCTGAACTTCAGGCCGCGGGAAACAACCCCTTACTCGAGGAAGCCGTCTCGAATTCAGCCCTGGCCGCGCAAACCCTTGGGGGTCTTCCCGGCTGGCAGAGCAGTGAGCAAACCCTGGCAAAAGGGGTGCTGGCCGGCCTTCCCGGCAATGGCTTCACTCCGGTCGTGGCAACCTATTCCCCGGCCCGCTGGAAAGAACTCCGCACTGCCCTCATGGGCCAGGGAGCCACGCGATGAAGATGATCAGAACCTTGGCCCTGCTGGCCCTCGCAATATTTTCCGTGCAAGCCCAAACGCCCGCACCTCCACCCTTCTCGGTTGAGGAAGTGGGTATCAACGAGAAATTGGGCCAGGAGGCTGCTCTGGATGGCGCATTCAAGGACGAAAGCGGCAACACCGTCTCCCTTCGAACCCTGATCAATAAGCCCACGATCCTGACCCTGAATTATTTCCGCTGCGCGGGCATTTGCACCCCTCAACTCAATGGTGTTGTGGATGTGCTGAACCAGACCAAGGCGGAACCCGGCAAGGATTTTCAAGTCATCACTGTGAGCTTCGACGAGCGGGATACGCCAGAGATTGCGTTCCAGAAGCGCACCAACTACCTGCGCGAAATCACCCGCCCCTTCCCACCCGCAGCCTGGCGCTTCCTGACGGCCGACGCGGCGACGTCGAAAGCCTTGGCGGATTCCGTGGGTTTCAAGTTCAAGAAGCAGGGGGATGATTTCATCCATGCCGGGGCCATCATGTTCCTGAGCCCCAAGGGGGAAATCACCCGCTACATGTATGGGGTGACTTACCTGCCTGCGGATCTGCAACTGGCCGTGCAGGAAGCCTCCCGCAGCGAAGCTCGCCCCACCATCAACAAATGGCTGAAGATCTGTTTCAGCTACGACCCAGCCGGTCGCCGCTACGTGGTCAACTTTACGCGCATCGGCGCCATCATTGTGCTGGGTGGCGCGCTGGTCTTTCTCCTGGTGCTCCTTCGCAAGGGGCGCCGGGCCAAGTCTGAAGTGAAGGAGAAGGCATGACGGCGCAACCCAGCTTCCTAGAGAACACCGGGAGCCGCAAAGGAATCCTGGCCTGGATTCTGTCCACGGATCACAAACGCGTGGGCCTGCTCTACCTCTATTCGATGGTGAGTTTCTTTTTCGTGGGCGTGACGATCGGCGTGATCATGCGCCTGGTGCAGCTCACCACCTTCCAGCACCTTGTCACTGCCCAGACCTACAACGCCCTGTTCACCCTGCATGGCGTGATCATGATCTTCCTGTTCGTGGTTCCAGGGCTCCCCGCGGTCTTTGGCAACTTCTTCCTGCCGATTCTGATCGGCGCCAAGGATGTGGCCTTCCCGCGCTTGAACTTGGCATCCTGGTACTTCTTCATGATCGGCGCCACTCTTGCCATTCTCTCCCTCTTCACGGGCGGCGGGGCACCGGACACGGGCTGGACCTTCTATGCGCCCTTCAGCATCAAGACTGGCACGAACATCAGCCTGGCCGTATTCGGTGCCTTCATCCTGGGCTTTTCCTCGATGCTCACCGGCATCAATTTCATCACCACCATCCATCGCTTGCGCGCCCCGGGCATGACCTGGTTCCGCATGCCCCTCATGAGCTGGGCGCTGTATTCAACCTCCTGGATCCAGCTCCTGGCCACCCCCATTCTGGCCATCACCCTGGTGCTGGTGATCCTGGAACGCTTCTTCGGCATCGGTATTTTTGATCCGGCCAAGGGCGGCGACCCACTGCTCTACCAGCATCTCTTCTGGATCTATTCCCACCCGGCGGTCTACATCATGATCCTGCCCGCCATGGGCGCCATTTCCGAAATCCTGCCCACCTTCTGCAAACGGCCTATTTTCGGCTACAAGGCCATCGCCTACTCCAGCATGAGCATCGCGGCCGTGGGCAGTCTGGTGTGGGCCCACCACATGTTCACCAGCGGTATGAGCAACGTGGCGCAGATGGTGTTCTCGCTGCTCACCATGATCGTGGCCGTCCCCAGCGCCATCAAGGTCTTCAATTGGGTGAGCACCCTCTACAAGGGCGCCATCGATTTTCAGCCGCCGCTCTTTTTCGCGCTCAGTTTCATTTTCCTGTTCTGCATCGGCGGCCTCACGGGCGTAATGCAGGGGGCCTTGGCCATCAACATTCACATCCATGACACCTACTTCATCGTGGGCCATTTTCACTACGTGATGTTTGGCGGCACCGGCTTCGCCTTCTTTGCGGCCCTGCTCTACTGGTTCCCGAAGATGTTCGGCAAGATGTACTCCAAGAAGGCCATCTACGCCTCCTGGTTCCCCATGTTCATCGGCTTCAACATGCTCTATTTCGGCATGATGATCCTGGGCATGATGGGCATGCCTCGCCGCTACTACGTGCACCTGCCACAGTTCCACTGGATGCACGTGTTTGCGACGGTTGGAAGCTGGTTCCTGGCGTTGGGCCTCCTGGGTTTCTTTGGCACGCTGCTCTACGCCATCTTCAAGGGCGAGAAGGCCGAGGACAATCCCTGGGGCGGCGTCACGCTGGAGTGGACCATTCCCAGCCCACCGCCCTTGAGAACTTCGAAGAGATTCCAACCATCACCACGGGCCCCTATCACTTCCCGCAGGAGGACCAGGCGTGACTGAACATGTTCACCGAGACGACTTTGGCTCCCGCCTGGGGATGTGGCTATTCCTGGTCACGGAAATGGTGCTCTTCGGCGGCCTATTCATCGCCTACTCCGCCATGCGCCACCGCTATCCCATGGAGTTCCACCAGGCTGGCGCGGAACTCAACGCCACCCTCGGCATCATCAATACGGTAGTGCTGCTGACCAGCAGCCTGACGGTGGTGCTGAGCATTGTGGCCATGCAGCGCGGCGACAAAAAACGCACCATCGGATTCCTCAGCTCCACCCTGGTGCTGGGACTCGTCTTCCTCATCATCAAGGCCTTTGAATGGTCCGCAAAGTTCCATCATGGGCTGTATCCCAACGCGCCCCATCTCGCCACGCTGCCCCCGGGCGAGCAGGTCTTCTTTGGCCTGTATTTCTCCATGACGGGCCTGCACGGCCTGCACATTGTGGCGGGCATGGGGGTGCTGGCCTGGGTGCTGTACATGGTGATCCAAAACCAGGTGCGGGCCGATCGCTACGTGCATCTCGAGAACGCCGGGCTCTATTGGCACCTGGTGGACGTGATCTGGATCTTTCTGCTGCCGCTGTTCTACCTCGCGGCTTAACTGGCTAAATCACGGATGAACACGGAAAACACAATGGACGCACACACGACTTCAGAAGCCCAGGCCCACCCTGGATACGGCACCTTCATCAAGGTCTGGGTGGTGCTGCTGCTGCTCACCGGCACCCTTGTGGGCCTCAGCCATGTGGGACAAACGGCCGCCGTCTGGGGCCTGCTCACGTTGACGCCCCTCAAGGCGGGTCTGGTGTTCTACTTCTTCATGCACCTGAAATACGAAGGGCCCTTGCTCAAGGCCGTGGTGCTGGTGACTCTGGGCACGTTGCTGATCTTTTTCGCGCTCCTCTTCTCCGATGTGGCTTTCAGGTAGGTGCTAACGATGGAATGGATGAAACAAGCCTCTACCTCGGCCGAAAAATCCGACGCGGTGTTCTTTTTCGTGTTTGGGCTTTCGCTGCTTTTCCTGGTGTTCATCACGGCGCTGATGATCTATTTCGTGATCCGCTACAGCAAGAAGCGACATCCGAAAGCCGCCCAGATCGAAGGCCACACAGGCCTTGAGATCGCCTGGACCACCATTCCGTTGGTGCTGTTCCTGGCCATCTTCTACTACGGTTGGACCAACTACGAATACATGCGGTTGGCGCCGCGCGATTCCATGGTGATCAAGGTGACGGCCCGCCAGTGGAGCTGGTCCTTTGAATACCCCAACGGCAAACAGAGCAAGGTGCTCTTCGCACCCCTCGCCAAGCCCATGAAGCTGGAAGTGCGCAGTGCGGATGTGGTGCATGGTTTCTTTGTGCCTTCTTTCCGGCTGAAGATCGACGCTGTGCCCAGCCGGGCCAATACCACCTGGTTCGAGGCCACCAAGCTGGGTTCCTATGACATCGAATGCACGGTGATCTGCGGCGTGGACCACAGCCTGATGCTGAGCAAGGTGATCGTAGTACCCGAGGATGAATTCAAGGCCTGGTACTTCGGCGGCGAAAACGCCCCCGAACCGGGCAAGAACCTGCCTGCTCCGGCGGCGGTCAACCCCGTCAACGAACCTGTGGGCCTTGTCATCATGCGGGCCAAGGGCTGCCTGGAATGCCACTCCATCGATGGCAAGCCCATGGTGGGGCCCACGCTGAAAGGCCTCCTCGGCCTGAAGGAAGAAGTCCTGGTGGGCAAGCAGACACGAACAATTACGGTCGATGAAGCCTACCTGCGCACGTCCATCCAGGATCCCATGCGAGAAGTGGTGAAAGGCTACCCACCGGCCATGCCGCTGGATCCTCTGACCGATCAAGAACTCACGGATGTGGTGGCCTATTTGAAGACATTGAAATGAACGCCACCGCGCTGCCCGCCGCCCGTCCTGGATGGCCCACCCTCTTCCTAGAACTTACCAAGCTCAAGATTTCTGCAGCGTCCACCTTTACGGCGGGCATGGGCTACATCGCCTTTCGCCATGGAGTGGACCTTGGCTTGCTGACGGCCGTGGTGGGCACCTTGCTCATGGCCATGGCTTCCTCGGCCCTCAATGAAGTGCAGGAACACCGTCTGGATGCCCTCATGGAACGCACCCAGCACCGCCCCATTCCCAGCGGCGCCGTTTCACCCCTGGCCGCCGCGGTGTTCGCGGTGCTACTGGCAATGAGCGGCTTCCTTCTCTTGTGGCGCGTCCATGGCCTGATGGCCGGTGGCCTGGGGCTATTGGCCATGATCTGGTACAACGGGTTCTACACTCCCTTGAAACGGCGCAGCGCTTTTGCCGTGGTACCTGGCTCAGTCATCGGCGCATTGCCCCCTGCCATCGGCTGGACGGCGGCCGGTGGATCCCTGGGCGACCCCGCCTTGGCCGCCCTCTGTTTCGTGTTCTTTGTGTGGCAGGTGCCCCATTTCTGGCTGCTGGCCTTGCTCCATGCCGAAGGTTACGAAAAGGCGGGCTTCCCCACCCTTCGACGCCTTTTCGATACACCGCAAATCCTGCGCCTCACCTTCACCTGGACTTGTGGCACGGTGGCCGCAGGTGCGTTGTTGTTCTTTTTCCGGGTGACCACCGGGGCGGTAGCCCTGGCCATCCTTGCTGCGGCCTCGCTCTGGCTGGTGGCCCGTTTCACCGCCCTGCTGCGGCCGAATCCGGATGCCACCACCGTCCGTCGCGCCTTCCTCAGAATCAATGTCTATGCGCTGGCCGTGATGGCCGCTGTCATCCTGGATGCCCTGGGCACGAAATAGCCCGTCGACCCTGCCCTTCACCTTCCGAGGTGCGCGGTTGGCCGGAGGGAGCGGCCGTTTTAACGCCAGAATGCTACCCTCGTTTTTCTGCTTCCAGGGTGGTGATCGCATGCAAACGGGTTCTGCATTTCTATCGTTGGTGGCGGTACCGGCCCTGGTGGCCGCCGCCCCCGAAGCCCTTTCGCCCCTTCAGCGCCAGCAGCATGAGGCCTCCTTCGAGCGGGTTTGGGCCACGGTCCGCGATCGGCATTGGGACCCAACCCTGGGCGGGCTGGACTGGCAGAAGGTGCACGATGAACTGAAGCCCAAACTGGACATGGCGGCAACCGCCGAGCAGGTGCGGGCCGTGATCTCTGAGATGCTCGGACGACTGGGCCAAAGCCACTTTGGCATCGTGCCTGCCGAGGTCTACTCTGACCTGCATACCACCAGCCAGGGGGGCTGTGCGCCACGCATCGATGTGCGGGTGATCGATGGCAAGGCGCTGGTTACGCGGGTTGAGCCGGGGTCTTCTGCCGCCAAAGCCGGCGTTATCCCGGGTTGGGAACTGGTCAAGATCCAAGGCAAGGCCTGCGCGCCCGCCCTGGCTCGGGTCCGCGATCGCTTCAAGGCCTCCACCGAACTGGATCTCATGGCCAATCGTGCGGTGCTCGCGCTCCTGAATGGCGCTGCGGACACCAGTGTGGAAATCGAATTCGGTCTCGGTGCCGGAAATCCCGTGACAAAAACCCTCCTGCGCGAAGGCGCCCGTGGCAAGGCCGTCACCTTCGGCAACATGCCTCCCATGCCCTTCTGGCTGGAGACACGCACCCTTCCTGGCAATGTCCGCTACCTGCATTTCAATGCCTGGTTCGAGCCAGAGGACCTGCAACGGGCTTTCCAGTCCTCCATGGCAAACATCGAAGCCTGCAAGGGCTTTGTGATTGATCTGCGCGGCAATCCGGGCGGCATCGGCGGCATGGCCATGGGCGCCGCAGGTTGGTTTGTTTCGACGCCGGGCCAGAAACTGGGAACCATGATCCTGCGGGGCTCCAAGCTGAATTTTGTGGTCTTCCCGCGCCCCAGCGCCTTCCAGGGTCCGCTGGCCATTCTGGTGGATGGGTGTTCGGCGTCCACCTCTGAAATTTTTGCGGGCGGCATGCAGGATGTGAAACGGGCCCGGATCTTCGGTACTCGCACGGCGGGTGCAGCGCTGCCCTCTGTATTCGAGCGGCTGCCCAATGGGGATGGTTTCCAGTACGCCATTGCCAACTATGTTTCCGACAGCGGACAGGCCCTGGAAGGCCGTGGCGTCCTGCCAGATCACGTTGTCCAACTTTCCCAAGGCGCCCTGCTGGCGGGAAAAGATTCCGTTCTGGACCAGGCCCTGGCCTGGATCCAACAACCTTAAGGAGGAGCCATGTTCCTGTCGCGCAACCGCACCTTTGCCCTCGCCGCCATCATGGCCGCGAGCGTCATCCTTAACGCCCAGGAGTCCCCGAAAGCCGCCGCTGTCGCCGCGCCCCAGCTTCCAAAAGCCGAGACACTCATGGAAAAGTACATCGAAGCCACCGGCGGCCGGGCCATCTATGCCAAACAGCGCACCGCCGTGGCCAAAGGCACCATGGAAATCACAGCCATGGGGCTGAAAGGGGCCATGACCCTCTACCGCGCCGAACCCAACCTCAGCTACACCGAAATCGATTTTCCGAGCCTAGGCAAAATGAAGGAAGGCTTCGATGGCAAGGTGGCATGGGCCTTCAGCGCCATGCAAGGCCCTCAGATCAAGGAAGGCGACGAAAAAATCAGCGCCGCCCGTGAAGCCCATTTCCATTCAGAGAACTGGAAAGAAATCTACAAACAGGTCCAGACCCTTGGCGTCGAAACCGTGGAAGGCAAGGTCTGCTTCAAGGTCGAGCTGACCCCTCACCAGGGCTCACCCACCACCAATTTCTACGACCAGACAAGCGGCCTCTTGATCAAATCCGTTTCCACCGTGAAAACGGCCATGGGCGAGATCACGGCCGAATTACTGTTGAGCGATTACCGAAAGGTGGACGGCCTATTGGCTCCTTTCAAAATCGTCACCACCGCCGCGGGCCAAGTCATCCTCATTACCCTCGACTCTATGGCGGCCAATGCTCCGATCCCCGAAGGTGCCTTCGAGCCCCCCGCCGAGATCAAAGCCCTGCTCGTCAAGAAATAGCTCGGCTGCCAACAAGAGACACCACCAAGGCATCAAGAGTCCTTGGTGGTGATTTTTTTGTCGCGCATTCCTACTGCGGCATGCCCAGCCAGCTCTGCAGCAGCCCAAGCCGCGACACCAACTCGGAAAAGCGTTCCACGGGGAAACCCATGACGGTGGCGAAGCTTCCATCGATGCGCTCGATGAAGAAGGCGGCGATGCCCTGGGCCGCATAGCCACCTGCCTTGTCCAGGGGTTCCCCGGTGCTGGCGTACCAGCGGGCCCGGGCATCGCTCACATGCCGCAAGTGCACTTCGGCGGTGTCCACAAAGCTGTAGATTTCCTGATCTCGACGCAGGCAAAGGCCGGTGTGTACCTCGTGCCGGCGCCCCTGGATGAGCCCCATCATGCGGGCGGCATCGGCTTCGTCTTCGGGCTTGCCCAACACGTGATGATCCACTGCCACCGTGGTGTCGGCCGCAATCACCCAACGGCCCGGATTCACCATGGCCACGATCTCGGCCTTGGCCCGGGCCAAGCGCTCCACCATCCGCTCGGGATCTTCATTGGCAAAGGGGGTTTCATCCACCTCCGGGGCCCACACTTCGAAGGGAATCTGCAGAGCCTCCATCCATTGACGACGGCGGGGTGAGGCCGAAGCCAGGATGGGCGGTGCATGGAACAGGGTGTGCTCGTCGGGGCTCATGCGGCTTGACTCGGTTGCTTTTTCTTCACTAGCACGAGGGTTGTTGCACCCAGGCCAATCAACACGCCCCAGATCGTCCAGGGGCTTCGGGCCGGTGTCCAACGTGGACGCCAGGCCAGGGAGAAAGCATACGCGCCTTCGCTGCGGGGCTCGCCCCAAAGGTCCCAGCTCCCGTCTTCCCGGAACAGCCCCGACTTGCCCGTCAAGGTGGCCCGCACCAGGGGCACCCCCGCTTCCACGGCGCGCAGACGAATCTGCGCAGCATGAAGATCCGTGGCGATGCTCTTTTCAAACCACCCATCGTTGGTGTGGTTCGTGAGCAAATCACCACTAGCCAAGCTCAGGCCCTGCGCCACCCGCAATGGAATCAGCGCCTCGCTGCAGATGAGGGGATGGATGCGCAATTCCCCCTGGGGTGTGGGCATGGAAAAACTGCTGGTGCGGGACAGCTCTCCCGGTTCCTGGGAGTAAAGGTTCAGGTGTGTTTCCAGCCACTGCCGCACGGGTTTGGGGCCCGGCATGCGCTCACCAAAGGGCATGGGTTCCACCTTGCCCTGCAGGAAAGCACCGCGCCCAGCCACCTCGCCGCGCACCAGGTTGAGGGCGCCGCCTTCCGTTCCGAACAACCACGCCACGTTGCGCTTCAGCGCCTCATCCTGCAGGCGCAGGCTGGGGTGGCGGTCATCCCGGCCTAGCACCGAGCTTTCAGGCCACAGCACCACCGTGGCCACACCTGGGTGCGGTAGGTGTTCCCGGGCGAGGATGGCATCGGTGCGGGCCCACATGGCTTGTTCCATGCCCGGGCCCCGCACCCCCGGTTCGAAATTGGGCTGCACCATCACCACATCCACACGCTTTTCGGTCCCCCGAGGTAGCAAAAACCAGGCAACTGAAAGTGCCACCGGCAAGGCCAACCAGGCGGCAGGCACCTTGAGAATGCGCCGGGCCGGGGCCGCTGAGGCCAGGAGGCCTGCGAAGAGTGCGCCGCAACCCCAACACCATGCGGAAAGGCCATGGGCGCCCACAAAGGCCGCGCTGCGCGCCAGCCAGGGCAGCCCACCCAAGGCCGCGCCCCAATTCCAGGGATAGACGTGGAAGCCCAGAACCTCCCACGCGGCGATGCCCAAGGCTGCCGCCACCGCCCCAGCCCAGGGACCAGAGCGCCGGAAGGCCCAGCGGGCAAGGATCACGACACCCAGGAACCCCAAGGCTTCCCAGGCTGCCAGCAGCAGGGCGGCCGTCATCGCCACCACTGGTGGCAAGGGGCCTTTCGCTTCCAGCGTGGCGGGTACCCAGTGGAAAAGCAGCGCGAAGCCCGCCAGAAAGGCCAGGAAGAGCCAGCCGGGATTCCGCCCCTTGAAGACCGCATCGAAGACCAAGGCCGGAAACAGAAAGGCCATGGCGGCTTCCAGAAAGCCCCAGCCGGAGGCAGCGGGAAAACGGAAGGCCAGCATGAAGAGCAGGCCCAACACCCCGGCTTCCGCACTGCGGCGAAGCAGGACAACGATAGTGCCTCGGCTTTCAACGGTCATTACGCCCTCCGCGCCGTTTCATAGCAGGCGATGCCCGCAGCCACCGCAGCGTTGAGGCTCTCAATGCCCTCCATGGGAATGGCCAGGAAACGCACGGTCTCCGGCAAATCGGTAGCTCGCCAGCCGTGGCCTTCGTTGCCCACCAGAAGGCGCAGCGGGTTCCGGAGATCGGCTTCGGCCAGGGGGATAGCCTGGGGTGCACCATGGAGCGCGTACCAGCGCCCCTCGTCCAAAGGCAACTGGCTGAAGCGACGCACAGGCATCAAGAAGGCGGCCCCCATGGAACCCCGCAGGGCTTTGGGGCTGAAGGGGTCGGCGCATCCAGGTCCCAAGAGGGCCAGATCAAACCCGAAGGCCGCGGCACTGCGCAGCACTGCCCCGAGGTTGCCAGGATCCTGGATGGCCCAGGGCACGATGACCCGCTCGGGCAGCGGCCCCTCAGGCTCCGGCCCCACTTCCACCAGGAGTGCGTGGGAGGAAGGGCTGCCCGCGTCGCCCAGATCGCGCATCAGGGTTTCCCCCAGTTCGAGCACGTTCACGCCCAGCTCTCGTTCCAGGGGGTGGGCCTTTTCGCCTTCCAGCCGCATCCATAGGGCAGGCTGAAGGCGCCCCGCCGCGGCTCCCCGGGCCTCGGCCCAGGCTTCGATGAGCTTCGCGCCCAAGAGCAGTGTGTGCGTGCGCTTGGGGCCACTGGCGGCGATCTGCGCGAGGATCGACTTAAAGCGTGGGTTGGCCCGGCTGGTGAGAAGGAGAGGTGTAGGCATCTGTCCAGAGTACGCGGGCAAAAGGGTTTGGAAAGTGCCTCTTCTGTGGAGAGAATGAAGGACCACTCGGAAACCAGCCTGGTTTGTGTCGGTATTCGCTTTGTCATCCACCTTTAGGGAGATCTGCATGCAACCCTTCGTCCCCAGTGACCAGAACTTAAAAGAGTTCTCCTTCCGGGCGGTCTTCATCGGCTTGGTGCTTTGCATCGTCCTGGGGGCCGCCAATGCCTACCTGGGCCTCAAGGCGGGCATGACCATCGCCGCCACCTACCCGGCGGCGGTCATCGGCATGGCCCTCATCAAGCTCCTGAAGGGCACCATCCTGGAAGAGAATATGGCCCGAACCGTGGGCAGCATCGGTGAGAGCGTCGCCGCGGGCGCCGTCTTCACCATTCCGGCCTTCGTCATCAGCGGCCTGTGGTCCGAATTCTTCACGCCCAAGCACTACATGACCTCCGCCTTCATCATGTTCAGCGGCGGTCTACTGGGCATCATGTTCGTGGCCCTGCTGCGCCGCGTGATGGTGGAAGACGCCGAACTGCCCTACCCCGAAAGCGTGGCTGCCGCTGAAATCCACAAGGCGGGCCAGGGTTCGGGCGGTGGCACGGCCCTGCTCTTTGGGGCCATGGCCTTCGGCGGTTTCATCCAGATCCTCAACCAGCTCAGCCTCTACAGCACGTCCTGGAAGCAGTTCATCCCCTTCAAGGACGCTGCCTTCACCCTCATGGAAAAGGGCAAGGCCGCGGTCGCCAAGGGCGGCATCCTGCTGACCTCCCCCGGCATCAGCCCCGCCTACATGGGCGTAGGCTACATCATTGGCCCCCAGCTTGGTGCCCTCAACTTCGCCGGTGGCGTGATCGCCTGGGGCCTGCTGGTGCCCATGATCACCTACTTCCTGGCCCCTGCATCCATGCCTGCGGACGCCTCCATGGCGGACTGGATGGTGCTTTCCACCAGCGTCTGGCAGAACATCGTCAAGCCCATCGCCATCGGCGGCATGCTGGTCGGCGCCTGCACCACCCTATTCCGCATGCGCAAGAGCCTCATCACGGGCCTCAAACGTTCCATCGGCGATGTAAAGAAGGCCGCCTCCGGCGAACACACGGTGGATCGCGTCAATCAGGACATCCCCTTCAACTGGCTGCTGATCGGCGTGGCCGTTGCGGCGCTGTGCACTTTCCTCATCGCCGCCTTCATTTTCAAGACGAACTTCATGGTGGCCTTCGTGGCGGCCCTGCTGGCCGTGATTCTCGGCTTCTTCTTCGCTGCGGTTTCGGGCTACCTGGTGGGCATCATCGGCTCATCCAATAACCCCATGTCCGGCCTCACCCTGACGGCCCTTGTCATCACCGCCCTCGTGATGGTGATGTTGGGCGTCAAGGGCAACAGCGGCATCGCCGCCGTGCTCGGGGTGGCCGCCATCGTCTGCGTCAGCAGCGGTGTGGCGGGCGAAATGCTGCAGGATCTCAAGGCCGGCCATATCCTGGGCGGCACCCCCTGGCGCATGCAGGTGGGCGATATCTTCGGCGTTGTGCTCGCGGCCAGCCTGCTGTTCATCCCCTTGGCCTATCTCCACATGGGCGATATCAACATTGCCGCCGCCAAGGAAATCGATAGCCGCCAGGCGGCCCAGGTGCAGGTGGTGACCTACTCCGGCACCCGCACCGACCTCCAGAAGGAATACACCCTGGAGCAGGTGAAAGTGCTGGATCCCGAGACTAAGAAGGAAGTCCTGAAACTCCAGGATGCGGGCTTCGGCAGTTCCCGCCTCGCAGCGCCCCAGGCGGGCCTAATGGCCATGCTCAGCCGCGGCATCGTGGAAGGGCGCATGCCTTGGGCCCTCATTGTCGTGGGCATGCTCATGGGCATTGGGTTTGTACTCATGCAGGTGAAGAGCCCGATGCTCGTGTCCGTAGGCATGTATCTGCCCCTGGAAACCACCTTTGCCATCTTCCTCGGTGGCTGCATCAAGGGCATTGTTGAAATCCTTGGCAAGAAGAAGGGGCTCAGCGATGCCCAGAAGATCCGCGTGGAGAACAGTGGCGTGCTGGTGGCTGCGGGTCTCATCGCGGGTGAAGCCCTGGTGGGCCTGATCTTCGCGGGGCTCGCCGCCAAGAACATCAACTACTCGATCATCAAGAGCCCGGGCATGTTCTTCATCAGCCTGATCATCCTGGCGATCATTGCCCTGATCCTGATCATCGTGCCCATGCGCGACCCCGGCCCCGCCGACGCGCCTGCGCCGCCCAAGGCCTAAGGCCCCTTTGCTGAACAAGGGCCCCGAACGGGGCCCTTGTTCATTGGTTCCAAACACGAGATACCCATGACCACACCCACGACCCTGAATGACATGCTGAGCGCCATCCCGGAACGGGCTGTGGCGCATGTGGTGCGCGAGGATGATCTCTTCACCCTACTGCGCCCTAAGTTTTTGAGCCCTCGATTGCAGTGGTTCCAACGCCTGCTCCGGCGCCCCCATTTCAAGGTCAAGCTCGACGCCGTGGGCACCTGTCTGTGGGCCCACATGGATGGCGCCCGCACGGGCTATGAACTGGTGGAGATCCTGCGCCTAGCCTTCGGCGAGAAGGTGGAACCCGCCGATGAACGCACCGCGCAGTTCCTGTTGAAGCTCACGGAAGGTCGTTTCGTGCGCTTGATGCAGCCCTGATTTTTCAACCTACTCGATCCCCAAGCGTCCCTGGGTCATTCGAATGATGGCCGGCACATGGAGATCATCGCCCATGCCCAGCACTTCGCCGCTGGGCGTGGGGCCCTGGGGCAAAAGCCGCGTGGGGGTGGCGGGCACCGGATATTCGGGGTTGGCGGGCACTTCGCCATAAATAGGGCCCGTGTTGATCTTGGGCACGGGCGCCGACTGCACGGCAAGGTCCCGCTGGGAGTGGCCATAGGCGGGCGCATGGGCGGGCTCGGCATCAAACTCGAAGCCCGAAGCCAGCACGGTGACGAGGGCCTTGTCTTCCAGTTCCGGCGCTTCCACCTGACAGAGCTTGATATCGGCCTGACCCTGGTAGTGCTCCTGCAGGAACCGCATGGCGGTCTGCACGGCAGTGAGTTCCACCCGATCCCAATCGGCCGTGATGGACACGATGACCTGGGAGGCGATGCCCGTGGCGGCGCGTTCCAGTAACGGGCAGTCGAGCGCCTTTTGCAGCGCATCGAGGATGGCCTCTTCACCGCGCCCCTGACCGGTGCCGATGAGGGCTTCGCGCCCATTGCGCAGCACGGCTTCCACATCGGCGAAATCGCCGTTGAGGGTGCCGGGATGCAGGATGAGATCCGTGATCCCGCGCACGCCCTGGATCAATACGCCATCCGCCACGCGGAAAGCCTCTTTCGTTTTCACGTTGCGGTCGCAGAGTGCGAGTAGACGTTCGTTGGAAACCACGATCACGGTGTCGGCAGTGTCCCGCAAATTATCGAGGCCAACTCCCGCTTTGATGGCCTTGCCGGGCCCTTCCCAACCGAAGGGCGTGAGCACCACGGCCACGGTGAGGGCGCCCATTTCCCGAGCACAGCTGGCCACGATGGGCGCCGCGCCAGTGCCGGTGCCACCCCCCATGCCAGCGGTGATGAAGACCATGTCTGCCCCTTGCAGGCTGGCCAGAATCTCTTCGCGGCTTTCTTCCGCCGCCAGGTTGCCGCGTTCCGCATTGCCGCCTGCGCCGAGACCACGCATGCTCATGGGCCCCAGCGGAATCTTCACGTGGGCCTGGCTGGTGGCGAGGCTCTGTTGATCCGTGTTCATGGCGATGAGCTGCACGCCCGTCACACCGCTCTGGATCATGCGATCCAGCGCATTGCAGCCAGCGCCACCCACGCCCACCACCTTGATGTTGGCGCCGGGAAGATGCACGGGACTGGGAAGGAAGGGAACTTCGGACATGAACACTCCGTCGAACATCAAAGCCATTTTTTGAATTTATCGAGAAACCCGCCTGAGCTGCGGGTGCGCCCGGAGGCATCGTTCATGTCCCGGTGAAGGGATTTCACGGCGCCTAGGGCATTGGTGTAGAGCGGGTTGCCCATGACCTGCGGCAGCCCTTGGATCCCGGCAACCTTGCCGAGCACCACGCGCGGACGGCCCAAAATGTTCTGGGCCAGGATGGGCAGATGGGGCAGCAGCGCGCCGCCGCCAACCAGATGCACACCACCGTGGATTTCGTGAATCATGCCGCTGCGGCCGATTTCCGCCAGCACCATGTTGAGCAGTTCGATGGCACGGGCATGCAGCACTTCCGCCAGATCTTTGCGGGACACCATGCGGCCTTCGGCTTCCAGTTCGATTTGCTCCGAAGGATCCACCTGGGTGGGCAGGGCCGTGCCGTACACGCGCTTGATGCGCTCGGCTACGCTGATGCCGCCCAGATGTTTCGTGATTTCCAGATCCTTGGTGAAGTGCTGCCCGCCGATGGGAATCACCGCCGAATGACAGAGTGAGCCGCGGACAAAGACCCCCACATGGGTAAGCTGATCGCCGATGTCCACCACCACGGCCCCGTTCTCCGCGTCTTCCCGCGATAGCACGGCCTCGGCACTGGCCAGGGGCGAATAGATCAGCGTGGCGCCCTGGAGCGAAGAAAGTTGCATGGCGCGATGGATGTTTTCCAGCACCGAGCCCGGTGCCACGATGATGCGGATTTCCGCTTCCAGCGTGTCGCCCACCATGTTCACGGGGTTCTTGATCTCGCGCTGGCCCTTGATGTGAAACATTTGCGGAATGCGGTGCAGGACGGTCTCTTCCTTCGCCAGTTTGCAGGCGTTGGTGGCCTGCTCCATGACGCGGTCCCGATCCGCCATAGTGATCACACGATCGGGGTTGGAAATGGTGATGGAATCGCGGAGGTTCTCACCCTTGAACTGGATGCCATCCACAGAAACGCGGATACCGCTCAGGGAAGTCTGCCCTGCCGTGCGCATGGCTTCTTCCACCACGCGGATGACCGCTGCCGCAGTGAGATTGATATCCGTGATTTCGCCTTGGCGGATGCCGCCATCGGAACTGGCGATGCTGGCTCCGGTGACGCTGAGTCCGCCCCCTTCTTCCTGAACCGCGATGACAGCGACGACTTTGCTTGCTCCGAGATCCAGACCGAGAAGTACGGCGGGTTGCACCATGTGGGTTCCTAATTCCTTTCCTAGATCATAGCCGCAGGGAAGGCCGAATTTCGAGGCTGGCCGCAATCAGCGGTGATCACCCACGGCCTTGGGGGGCAGGGCTGTTTCCAGGTCCCCGGCCACCACATCCCCGTCCCAGCGCAGATCGAAGTAGCGGACCCGGGCCAGATCGGGACTTTTTGCGTACCGTTCGAGATAAATGGCCTGAAAATCCGGGATATTTTTAGCGGGGTCCTGGCGGGAAAGGAAAATCGGCGCGGGAAGCCCTTCCAGGAACACTTCCGGCCCCCGGGGACCCCAGCGCAGTTCCGAAAGACGTTCGTAGAAATCCTTCTGGTGATCCCGCAGAACCGAGGCCAGTTGGATGATGGCCACCATGGCTTCGTCCGTTTGGCTTTTGGGGTCAGCCACCACGGGAATGGGCAATAAGTTGCTTTGATTCACGCGATCGAGAATGACGCCATCATCGGCCAGTAGAAACACGCCCGTGGGCCGCACCAGCCACAGCAAGGGTTGGCGCTCTTCAATCACAAGGCTTAAGCGGTCGGGAGGATCCCGCCGGATGATCAATCCCTTCACCCAACGATGGGATTCCAGGTTGTGGCGAAGCTTTTCGGCATCGAACCAGAAGAGTGGTTTGCCCAGGCAAAGCTCGTTAGCCACCCGCTGCACTTCGGCCAAGCGCTCGCCCCGGCACCCTGTGATGGCCACCTGTTCAATAGTGAGGCGCTGCAGCCCAAGGTAGCGTTGGCCAAGTTCCAGCACGCCCCAGCCAGCCCCTGCCACCAGCACGGCAACCAGCAACACCCGCGCCCAGGGGAGCCAGGGCCGATAGGGTCGGGGTCGTTTCAGGAGGGCCATGGTTCCAGGGTACCAGGGGAAGGGCTCAAGAGCTTGACGGGATCCCGCCTTGGCGCCAGCATTTGCGCCATGCCCCCCATTTTTCTGGTCCTGTTGCTCGCCTATGCTCTCGGCTGCCTTTCCGCCGGTTTTTACCTGGCGCGGTGGAAGGGCCTGGATCTGCGCCAGGCGGGTAGCGGCAGCACCGGTGCCCGCAATGTCGGACGCCACCTCGGCCCCTGGGCCTTTGCCCTGACCTTTTTTCTAGATCTCGCCAAAGGCTTGGCGGCTGTTCTCCTGGCTCGCCTGCTCGCGCCTGGGCCCTGGGCCGCCCCCAGCGCCATGCTGCTGGTGGTGGCGGGCCATGTGTGGCCAATCCAGCTCCGGTTTCACGGAGGACGGGGCATTTCTCCGGCCGTGGGCGCCCTGATGGCCCTTTCACCCCTGCTCACGGCCGTGGTCGCCATTCCCCTGCTGATCGGCTGGGCGGCGGCGCGCAATTTCAAGCGGGGGGGTATGTTGGCCGTGGTAGTCAGCCCCGTACTGGCCTGGTTCCTCCGCCGTCCCCTGGGCTTGACCTGGCAGGACTGCACCGAGTTTTCCCTGCTGGCGGTGTTCCTGGTCGGAACTCACCTTCACACCCTAAAAGCGAGAACTGAAGAAACACCAACATCTGCTGTAAACGCTTGAGTGATCCCGTGGAAACCTCGTACCACTTCAAACCTGCCACCGAGCCTTGGGAATTCGAGGCCATCGAACGCCTGAACCACGAGACGTTCGCCCGGGAGATCCCCCAGCATGCCCCGCGCCCCGATGGCCGCATTCGGGACCGCTTCCATGATGAAAATCAATATCTGGTGGCGCTCCAGAATCAGGTCCTGGTGGGCATGCTCGCGGTGCGGGACCACCGTCCCTTCAGCCTGGATGAAAAGGTCCCCAACCTGAACCAGCATTTGCCGCCTCACCGATCCGTTTGCGAAATTCGCCTCTTGGCCGTCAAGCCCGAACACCGCCGCCCTGGCGTATTTCACGGCCTGATGGCACTGACCGCCCGGGAATGCCTGCGCCAGGGCCATGACCTGGCCGTGATTTCAGGGACCCTCCGCCAGCTCAAGCTGTACCGCCACATGGGCTTTGAAGCCTTCGGCCCCTTGGTGGGCACAAACCAAGCGCCCTACCAGCCGATGTATTTGCGCACGGACACCTTTCTTTCCCGGTATGCCGACCTCGCTGAACCATTGAACTTTCTGCCTGGTCCGGTGCCCATCTCCGCCGCCGTGCGGAAGGCCTTGACCCAACCCGCTCGCTATCATCGCGGCCCAGAATTTCGTCAAAGATTTGAAACGACTCGGGTGCAACTCAAGACCCTTGCGGGGGCCCAACACGTTCAGGTCCTGCTGGGCAGTGGCACCCTAGCCAATGAAGCCGTAGCGGCTCAACTCTCCTTGTTGGACGGGCCTGGCCTGGTCATCAGCAACGGTGAATTTGGTGAGCGCCTGCTGGAGCAGGCCCGTCGGTGGAACTTGAACCACCGTGCGCTTCAGACCACCTGGGGCGAACCTCTGCACTTGGATGTGGCCGCCACGGCCATGAATCAGGCGCCCCAGGTCCGCTGGGTGTGGGCCGTTCATGGCGAAACCAGCACCGGCATACTCAATCCCCTCGAGGCATTGAAATCGCTCTGTCGTGCCCAGGGTGCCGATCTGGCCTTGGATTGCGTCAGCACCCTCGGCGCGCTCCCACTCAGTCTTGACGGTGTTCGCTTGGCGGCCGCCACCAGCGGCAAGGCTTTGGCCGCCTACCCAGGACTGGCCATTGTCTTTCATGATCGTTCCCTGGCGCCCTCCGAGCGCCTGCCGCGCTACCTGGATCTGGGCACCTGGGATCAGTGCGAGGGAACGCCCTTTACCCACAGTTCGAATCTGGTGGGAGCTCTCTCCGAAGCCCTCCATCGCTTTGAGCAGCACAAACCCTTTGAGGCCTTGGCCCGGCAGGCCCAGGAGCTTCGCCAATACTGCCTTTCCCTCGGCATGCCCGTTCTCGCCCCGGCGGAACACGCGCATCCCTGCGCCATCACCTTGGCACTACCACCCAGTATTTCAGCCCAGGCCCTTGGCGAAGCCGCCCTGGCCCGGAACATCCAATTGGGCTGGCAGAGTGGCTACCTGCGCACCCGCAACTGGATCCAGATCTGCCTGATGGTGCCTCATCCTGAGGAAGATATGGCCGCACTTCAACGGGTGCTGAAGGAGGTCTGGAGGGAACTGGGGCACTGAGCTCTACCGCCAGATCTCCACTTCGGGCTCCAGCTCCACCCCATGGGTGGCCCGCACCTGATCGCGCACCTGGGCCATCAGTTCGGCGAAGTCCTCGGCCCGAGCATGCCCCAGATTCACCAGAAAATTGCCATGCTCCACACTCACTTCCGCATCACCGACGCGCATCCCCTTGAGGCCCGCAGCATCAATGAGACGACCTGCGCTGGCTCCCGGTGGATTTTTAAAAATGCACCCTGCATTTCGTTTGGAAAGGGGCTGGCTGGTGCCGCGCCGCCCGCGGTATTCAGCTACCTGAGCGCGGATGCGCGCGGGGTCGCCTTCCACCAGACTCGCCGTGGCGGAAAGCACCACATGCTCGCGGCCAAACCAGCTTTTCCGGTATTGGAATTCACCGGGCTCAGGCGCCTTCTCGATCAATTCGCCTTCGGGCGTCAAAAAGCGGTAGCGGATGAGCACCTGCACCCATTCATGGCCGTAGGCTCCTGCGTTCATGCGGATGGCGCCACCCAGACTGCCCGGTATGCCACTGGCCCATTCCAGCCCCGAAAGGCCCGCCTGCGCCGCAGCCTCCGCCAAGGCGATGTGGCCGTGGCTGGCGGGTGCGGTCATTTCCGTGCCGTGGCACTCGACCGCAAACGGCAAACGCAGCCGCAGCACCGGAGCCGTCACATCCCCCAACACCACCAGATTGGAACCTCCACCCAGCACACGGAATTCCAGGCCTTCGCGATGACACGTCCGCACAAACTGACTGGCTTCGGCTTCAGTGGTGGGCTCGAAAAGCCAATGACAAACGCCGCCCACACCCAAGGTCGTCAGGCGCGCAAAGGGCACTTCCCGGCGATGGGGAAGCTTCAGCAGGTCATCGGGAAGCGGGTGCAGCATGGGCATTCAGTATTTCACCAGATGGGCCGAGGCACTTCCAACGCCATCAGCCGTTCCTTGGTTTCCAGGCTGCCAAACAGGCTGAACCCACCGGGTCCGCTGGCTCCCACCACCCGATGACAGGGGATGAGAATGGGCAGAGGATTCTTCGCCATCACTTGGCCCACGGCACGGGAAGCCCCGGGCGAGCCTGCCATCCGGGCCAGTTGGCCATAGGTGAGAGTCTCACCGGGTTGTGTGGTGCGCAGGGCTTCCAACACCCGTTGTGTGAAGGGGGTGAACCCGTCCAGGTTCACGGGGAAGGTGTGGAAATCCTGAGGACTGCCCGCCAGATGCCAGGCAAGGGCATCCACCACCTGCTGCACCCAGCCTGGAAGAGGGCTCAACTTCACCTCGGGTGGTTCGGGGCCCGTGAAGCGGAGATAACGGAGGCCAATCTCATCCCAGGCCAGGGCGATCCAGCCAAGCTCCGTTTGAAAGGCGGTCCACTCTGTCATGGCGTTAGGATGGCAGCATGCGCTGGCTTTCCATCGACCATGGCACCAAGAAGATCGGCCTCGCCTTTTGCGACGAGTTGGAAATGCTCGCCTCGCCCTTTGAGGTTTGGCCCATGGCGGATGAAGCCACCCTGGCCAAGCTCGTGCAGCTTGTGAAGGCTGAATACGTCCAGGGCCTCCTGGTGGGGCTGCCCCGTCACAAGGACGGCCTTGAAAGCGCCACCGCGCCCCTGGCCAAAGCCTTTGGCGAGGCCCTCGCCGCGCGCACCGGTCTGCCCCTGCGGTTCCTCGACGAACATCTCACTAGCATGGAAGCGGAACGACTGCTCGCCCAGCGCGGTGTGAAGGCCAAGGACCGCAAAGCCAAGCTCGACGCCGCCGCCGCCGCCGTGCTGCTGCAGGAATGGCTGGAGGAGCGGCGCGCTCGCAGAATCCCCATCGATCGACTGGAACCCTGAATTCTGCTTGTAATCTGTGGCGACACATTCAAGGATGGTTGCCTCTAGAAGGTCCAATGCTCCCATTCCTCGCGAAATGGCCCGCCTCTTTTGCCCGTTCGGTAGGCTGGGTGTTTGCAGGTACCACCACCCTTGGGTTCATTTGCTTACTGCTGCCCCTTTGGACACGTGGGTTCCTAATGGCCGCCTTTTCGATCGCCATTGCCCTTACCGCAGCCTGGCTCTTCCTCCGTCGCGCCCGTGCAGGCGGAAATACACGGACATCCTTCTATCTCGTGGCCTTTGCCCTGCTGCTCCACAGCGCATTAACGCTCATCAAGCTGCTGGCAGAATGCTATTTCCCCTGGATGGATTTCGGATTCAACCTGCGGTTATGGCTTGATCTCACCGTACCTGCCCTCCTTGGCGCAGCCGTATTCACCTGGCCAACCTCGACCCCTGGTCTTTCTTTCCGATGGCGGGAATGTCTAGATGCTTTGCTCTTTACGATTTCTGTATTCCTGGTTTTCTGGCTCCTGGGGCTTGGAGGCCTGTTTGCAGAGGCACCCCTGCCCTTTCACCAGAAAATTGCAGAGCTTTCTTTTTTTCTGACCTACGCCCTGATCATGGGCCTGACAATTTACCGAGGGCTGAACGCACCGGGGCGCTTTGCAAGCCCCCTTGGCTGGATTCTCGCGGCCTTCATTGTGGCCAGCGCTGGAGACCTGATCTTCGTTGCGCTCTTGCTCCGGAACAACTATTACCCGGGGCATCCCATGGATTCCCTGGGGCTGCTCATTCGCGCGTTCTACCTACTTGCAGCTCTGGCACCTGTCCTGCCAACTCCTGAAGTGGAAAAGAGGCGATCCCGATTTGCCAGCCTACTGATGCCCTACCTGCCCCTGCTCTTGGCCTTGCCCCTGGTCTTTCACCGCTTTGCCCATCGAGCTGTTCAACAGGATTCCGTTGCCCTTTGGCTAGGGACGGGGATGATCTGCATCCTACTGCTCCGCCAACTTGTCGCACTCTGGGATTCCATGAATTTCTCACGCAGCCTTGAGCTTCAGGTCCACCAGCGCACGCTGGCCCTGGAGGAAAGCCAGGCGATGCTGCTCCGAACGCAGAGGATGAACCTATTGGCTACCCTCGGTGCAGGCCTTGCCCACGATCTCAACAACCTGCTGTCAGTGGTCACCATGTCCACGGATCTACTCGAAGAAGAATTGGAACCCAACCATCATTCGCCCGCCCGAAAAGATCTGGACACGATGCGGAAGGCCGCAACTCAGGCCGGTGACCTGGTCAAGAAACTCATGACCTTTGGCCGACGAGGAGAAAACCAGCCCCAACTTTTCGATCTTCGAGAGCGGGTCCAGGGGATTTCAAAGCTTCTGGAAAAACTTGCCACCGCATCAGTACGGGTGCAGTGGGACCTTGGGCCAGAGCCCCTCTTTCTGGAAGTGGACCCTATCCAGATCGAACAGGTTCTTGTGAACTTGGTAGCCAATGCCAGGGATGCCATGCCTAAGGGAGGAACCCTCCGGATTGGCACCAAACGATCCGAAGGAACCGATGGAGCCCGGGCCATCCTTTCCATCGCAGACACTGGGACCGGAATCTCCGAGGACAATCTTAAGCACTTGTTTGTAGCCTTCTTTACCACCAAGGAGCCCGGCAAAGGCACGGGCCTTGGCCTCGCATCAGTCAAGGCGATCGCAGATGAATGCGGGGCCTCCATCCAGGTAGAAAGTGCGGTTGGCGTTGGAACCATCTTCACCCTTAGTTTTCCAATGGTTTCAGTTGCAGAGACTCCCATTTCGTAAAACCCATCTGGGCGAGCGTATTGCCTCACCAATCTGAAATTCGTGGCGAATCCTTGAATTCTGCTTGTATTCCGCGACGGCACATTCAAGGATGATCCAGCCCAAACCTTGATGGCTCCAATGCCCCTAAAACAAGCCCCTTCCTTTTCACGCCTGGCCATTTCCGTGCTTGCGGGAACGCTTTGTCTGGGTTGTTTCAGCCTGCTGTTAGCCCTTCCCGCGCGCATCCTCTTCGTGGATTCAGCAACCATCGTGCTTTCTCTGGTGGCGGTGGGCTGCTTCCTCCACCGCACCCGGGCCGGAGGGCCTGGTCGTTTCTTCTTCCTGTTCCTGGCCCTGGCGGTCTTCCTTCACGGCGCCTTGATGACGGCGAATCTCCTGGCGAAACAGGGCCTGCCTTGGTTCCGCCTAGCACCCAGCGTAGGTTTCGTTCTCAACCTCGCAGGGCCCGTGTTGCAGGGAATTGCGGTGTTCTGTTGGCCCACCAATCCTGGCAGGGCCTTGCGCTGGCGGGAATTTCTGGATGCGCTGCTCTTCACCAATTCCCTTCTGCTCGTGTTCTGGCTCATGGGCTTGGGTGACCTCATCGCCAAATCACCCCTTTCCCTCTCCCAAAAAGCCGCCCACCTCCTGGTCTTCCTGGATTACGCCCTGCTCATGGGCCTGGCCATCTATCGCGGTCTGAATGCCTCGGGCCGCTTTGCCAATGCCCTGGGCTGGATGCTCGCGGCCTTTTTCCTGGTGAGTGCCGGCAATCTGGCCTGGATTGGCCTGGATCTGCGGGGCCTCTACCACGCTGGGCATCCCATGGATGCCCTCTTCCTCTTGATCGCCAGCCTCTACCTGCTGGCGGCCTTGGCGCCCCTGCCTGCGGAATCCCTGCCTGCCACAAAGGCTGCGCGCCTGAGCAGCCTGCTCTTGCCGTACCTGCCCTTTTTGATGGCGCTGCCGATGATCATTTACCGCATCTCCCATTTGCGCCAGGGGCAGGATGCGGTCGCCCTCTGGCTGGGCACGGGCATGATGGCGCTGCTCCTGCTGCGACAACTGGTGGCCCTCTGGGATTCCCTTCTGTTTTCCCGCAGCCTTGAGGCCCAGGTTCGGGAGCGGACCCGTGCCCTGGAAGAAAGCCAGGCTCTGCTCCTGCGCAATCAGCGCATGAACATCATGGCCACCCTCGGTGCCGGACTCGCCCACGACCTCAACAACCTGCTCTCGGTAATCGTGATGACCACGGATCTGCTGGAAGAGGAGACCCAGGCCGGCCAGGCCCCCAAACCACGGGACCTCAGCGCCCTGCGGAACGCCTCCACCCAGGCGAGCGATCTGGTCAAAAAGCTCATGGCCTTCGGCCGCCGGGCGGAATCAGAAAGCCATCTGTTCGACCTCCGCGAGCGGATCCAGGGCATTGCCAAGCTGCTGGAAAAGCTGGCCACACCGGCCGTTCGAGTGGAGTGGGAGCATGATCCCAATCCTCTCTACCTTGAGCTGGATCCCATGCACATCGAACAGATCCTGGTGAACCTCGTGGCCAACGCCCGGGACGCCATGCCCACAGGGGGCCGGATCCGGATCCGAACGCGCCTGCATCAAGGGCCCGAAGGATCGCTCGCCGAGCTGGCCGTCTCCGACTCCGGAACCGGCATTCCCGAGGAACACCGGGGGCAGCTCTTCGACGCCTTCTTCACCACCAAGGAACCGGGCAAGGGCACCGGCCTGGGCCTGGCCTCCGTGAAGGCCATCGCGGACGAGTGCCTGGCCACGATCACCGTGGAGAGCGTGGTGAGCCTGGGCACCACCTTCACCCTGCGATTTCCCCTGGCCCCTTAGGGCTGCTCGCAAGGCTCCGTCGTCACCAGTCGGGCTACCTCAAATCCCTGTTCGGTGGCCTTGGCCCTGAGCGCTTGGAGGCGCTCAGGCTCCAGCCTCGGCTGGCGCGCAAGGATCCACAGGTATTTGCGCTCCGGGGTGCCCACCAGCACATCCCAATTATCGGGGTCCAGGGCCAGAATCCAGTAGTCGCCGAAGAAGGGCCAGAAGAAGGTGACCTTTAGCTTCGCGTTGCTCGTGGAATCGACCACCTTGGCCCAGCCCGTGGCGCTTTTGACCTTCCCGCCGGCGGTGCGGCAGCGGTTCAGCACCGAGACCTTGCTGTCGGGTCGCAGTGCATAGGTGGCCGTGGTACAGCCGCAGCCCCGCTGAAAGCGGTTCGGAAACTTGGCGATTACGTGCCAGGTGCCCATGTAGCGAGCCAGGTCAACCCGGTCCACCACCTCGGGCGGCGCGGCCTGGAGCGTTCCCAGGACGAACAGAAAAGCGAGCATGCGCATGAGAACTCCCCGAGCCGTTGGATGCCACCGGATTCGACTCTTGCGTCAGGGAATCAGGGGCTCCCGGCCTCCCTCGGCGCCGCCCCGCCACACCCGCCCCTCTTGCCAAAGCCACACTTCACCCGGTCGGCCTTCCAGAATTCCGGCATCCACGCCGAACACCTTCCCCCCATGCAAGGCGGTCACGCGATCGAGGGTGGTGTGGCCCACGACGATGGCCTTCACCTGGAAGCGCTGCAAGGCCTGGAGGACCTCCGCCTCCGTGGCGGCACCCCCGCGTTCGGTCTGGACCAGGCCCCGGTACCAGATGGGCCCCTTGGAGCGCAGCAGCAGCTCCTTCTCCCCGCCCCGATCCGAGCCATACCCACCCCACAGCCCGCGGAAGCGGGCATTGATCTGCTCCAGGGTCCAGCCCTGGGCCACCAGCTCTGGAGAGATGCCCCCGTGCACGAACAGGTAATCCCCCAGCTTCAGGAGCACAGGAAGGCTGCGGAGCCAACGCCCCAGCTCGGAGTTCGGGCCCACCAGCTCGGGCTGGGTGGGCAGGCCCTCCAGGTGCCGGGCGTATTTCGGGTGCAGGTAGCGCAGGTCCCCTGCGGCCACCATGGCTTCGTGGTTGCCGGGCAGCACATGAACCCGACCGCCTTTCTCCAGGGCGGCCTCCTGAAGAGCCCGTAGGAACCAGAGCGCCTCGGTGACCCTCGGACCTCGATCCATCACATCGCCCAGGATCACCAGATGGCCCAGGCCGAAGGTCCACTGCAGAGTGTCATCCACGACCTTGTGCGCCTTCAGCAGCTTCAAGAGGGTGTCGAATCGTCCATGCACATCACTCAGGGCCAGGATCTTCTCCGGCGCAGGGAATTCTCCCTGGGCCGGAGCGGGCATCTGGGGCGTCAGGACCAGCGGCCGGGCGGCCAGTCCTGTGAGGGGAAGCACGACCTTCCCTCGGGCGGCCTCCACCTCCACGCCCCCCTTCCGGACCCAGTAGATCCGCGCCTGCTCTCCCTCCCAGAAAACATGGGGGCCATCCTCCGCTGCGGCCGGCGCGGCCACAGCGGCCGGTGCCTGGGCCGGAAGACGGACTCCAAGGCCCCCCAGAAGGAGCCCCAGGGCATAGAGAGAAGGGCGGAGGAAGGAAGCCTGGAGCATGCGAAGCCTTGGGAAAGCCCCATTATGCCTCGGACCCTTAGCCCTCGGTCCTGAAGCGCTCGATCTGCGTGCGCAGGCGCGTGGCCAGTTCCTCCAACTGGTCCACCGTGAGGGCCGTCTCATGCATGGCCGCCGCCAGCTCCGCGGTGGCGGATGCGTTGCGCTCCGTGAGCCCCGCGGCGGAGTCCATGCGCCCCACCAACTCCCGGTTGTGGGTGGCCTGCTCGTCCATCGCGGCAGCGATCTCCTTCACCCGTTTGCCGTTCTCCTCCACAAAGCCCACGATCTCACCGAGGCTGCCGCCCACGCGGCCCACCGCCGCCGAGCCCGTTCGCACCCGTTCCGAGCTCTCCTGGATCAGGGCCGCGATCTCCTTGGCCGCCTGCCCCGAGCGTTCCGCCAGTTTGCGGATCTCTTCCGCCACCACCGCGAAGCCCTTCCCCTGGGTTCCCGCCTTGGCCGCCTCGATGGCTGCGTTGAGGGAGAGCAGGTTGGTCTGCCGAGCAATGTCGGCGATGACCCCCGTGATCCGCTCCACCTTCTGGGAGCTCTCCAGAATGGCTCCCATGGCCTGGTCCAACTCCCCGGCGCTCTCCTGTCCCGCGCCGCTGGCCCGTTGGGTCGAGCCCGCCAGTTCACCCAGGCGGCGAGTATCCGCTTGAACGGCTTCGACAAGCCGGGACATTTCCCCGAGAATGCTGGAACTCTGGCCCATGATCTGGCGCTGAGACTGGGCCGCCTGGCTGATGTCCTCGCTGGCGCGGTTCATCTCGCCGGAGGTTGCGGCCAGTTCCGCCGCGGAAGAGGCCGTCTGGTCCGTGGCCCCGGCGATGGCCCGGATGTCCACGGCCAGTTCCAACAGCACGCCGTTCAGGCTCGCCGCCGCATCCCCCAGCTCATCCTGGGTGGTCACGGGGCAAGAACGGGTGAGGTCGCCACTGGCCAAAGCCGCCATGCTGCCCTTGAGATCCGCGGCCTGACGGCGCACCTGGCGGCTCACGCCCCTCGTGATGGCCAGGCCCACTGCGATGGCAGCCAGCAGCCCGCCCAGCATCAAGGCCTGGCTCCGTTGACTGGCCCGAAGGTCCTGCTTGAGCTGTTCCTCTCCCTGCAGCTGGATTTCCGGCAGCATCGACAGCAGCAGATTGTAACCTTCCCGTCTGAAAGCGGTGTTCGCCTCGATCAGATCCGGGAGTTCAGCCGGGCTGGCGGTTCGAGCCTTCTCCAGCACCGGAGGAAAGGCCTCCGCGTAGCGGCGCATTCCCGCCAGGATGATGTCCACCTTCGCCCGCTCGACCGGCGACCAGGGTAGCCGGTCCATTTCCCCCAGGGAGGCGGCCAGCATGTCCTCCACTTCCTTCAGGCGCTTGAGGCGCTTCTCCACGTATTCGCCATTGCGCCCGGCCCCTACCAGGGAGACATGGATCACCCGGAGCACATCGGAATCGTGCAGCACGCGGGCCGCCACCGAAGCCTTGGGCAGGTTGCCGCCCAGGATCACCTGCCCGGCCCGAAGGCGGTTGAGGGCGCTGTAGCCTAGGGCGAAAACTAGGCCCAGCAGCAGGGCCTGGCTTCCGAAGAGCAGCAGGAACTTGCCGCCAAGGCTGCGCGGTTTGAGGAATCGTGGCCAGCTCATGGACGGGCCTCCCCGGCAGGGTGGTATTCCAGGTGCAGGTAGGTGTAGGGCGGCGCATCGCAGTTATAGCCGCCTTCTTCACTGAAGAGGTAGACCTCGGGGCGGCCCGGCACCGGCATGATGGCCTCGGGGCGGCAGAGCCCCTCGAAGGCCTCCAAGCGAATGCGTTCAGGCTGGCCGGCCCCCGCGTAGAACCACAGGGAGTAGCCCGCAGCCTTGTCCACCGGGCCGCCAAGGATCAGGTATCCCTTCAAGTCGGGCAGGTACTGGATGTCGCGCACGCCGTGACCCCCCAGGTCGAGGGTCTCCAGGCGCACCGTGGGGCGGTCGGAGAAGGGCCGCGTGATGAAAGCGAGGATCGCCTGGCCCCGGTTCAGGGCGAAGGCCTTGCCGAAGGTGGGGTCGCCGAAGGCCTCTCCCCACAGGGGAGAGCGCAGGCCGACAAGCAGGGTTTCCGGCTGGTCCGGCACCCACGAAAGGCCCTCCGCATTGAGGCCACCCTTCACGCCGAAGGTCGCCGCCACTCTGGAGAACCACCGCTCGTCGGGCAGGGTTCTGAGGGTGTCCAGCATCAGATCCCGGATCACGACCGAGCGCTCGTTGCGCACGAAGCGGCCCGTGGGGTCCAGGGAGAACTCCGTGAGCAGGCGGAAGGCCTCCGTGTCCTCATCCGCTTGGGACAGCGAGGAGATCACATAGAACTGACCCCCCCGGAAGGTCATCCCCTCCAGATCCCGCTGCCCCACCACGCGCTTCAGGAGCACGCTCTCCTTCTCGATCCCCGCCAGCGGCGCCACGCGGATCTCCGGCTGTTCGGAGTTCACACCCCCGTCGTAGGCCAAAAAGGCCCGGCCCTCCACGCAGACCGCCGCGCTCAGATCCTGGCGGCGGGGGCCGCTCTTGGACTGAGCGGGGGTTGTCCCTTTCCCCAGCACTTTGAAGACCGGAGCCTTCCCTTCCACGTGGACTCCGGCGACCAGAAGGTTTAGCGCAAGAAGAATCCTCAGCTTCATGGGAACTCCAGGTTCGGAGGGCTAGATTGCAAGCATGGCGTACAGGATGGAAAGCAGGGCCAGAGAACCCATTCCGAGGGCCGCGAGGTTGGCGGTGCGGCGGGTTCCAAAAATGTAGGTGTAGGCCACCTTGAGCATGTTGTTGCTGGCGCTGGCGAAGATGATGGCCTGCAGGATCTGGGGGGTGCCGATGCCCAGGTTGCCTTGCAGCACCGAGACCACGAAGGGCGTGATGTCGGTGCATCCCACCACGAAGGACAGCATGCGCAGCCCCATGTCCTTGAAGTAGACGAGCACATACTTGGTGGCCAGGGAAACGGCCACGAACATGAAGGCGAAGAAGAGGGCCGAGTTGATCTCCAGGGGATTCTTCCGCATGGCAGGTTCCGCTATTTCGGGCGTTCCCGCTGGAAGGGGTTCGTCGGCACTCGCGGCTTCGCGTTCGCTGGGCACTGCGGGCAGGGGCAACTTCCGAGCCCGCCGCACCCACAGCGCGTAGCCCGCCGCCAGGGCCGCTAGCACCAGCAGCGCGGGGCCGACCTGAAGGGCCGAGTGGAAGCGGAAGATCGCCACCAGGACCAGCAGCCGCAGATACATCATCGAGACCGCCAGCAGGATGGCCGCAGCGGCCTCCTGGTCATGCCCAGGATGCCGCTTGGATTTCTTGGCCAGCACCAGCACCGCCACCGTGCTGGAGTAGACACCTCCGATGAGACCTGTGAGCAGCATGCCCTTGCGGGGGAAGAGGTAGGTCTGAAGCACGTAGCCGAGGTAGGAGATCGTCGTGGTGATGACCACGGCCATCCATACCTGCCGGGGCGTCACGGGGAGGATGGTGAAGAGGCGGCCCACCAGCCCCGAATCCGGCGGCAGGGTGGGAATCAGGGGCAGCACCACCCCGGCGATCGCCAGGAACTTGCAGGCCGTAACCACCTCGCCCGTCTCCAGTCGATCCGTGAATTGCCGGATCTTGCCTTTGGAGTGAAGGACGAAAAGGATGGACACGCCGAAGAGCACCAGGAACCAGTGGGGCTGGTTGATGGCCACCGGCCCCGTGGTGTAGGTCAGGAGCGCGATCAGAACGCCGATCAGGCCCGGACTCTTCTTCTGCCGGATCTTGTTGTTGTAGTAGATCAGCAGGAATGGCACCAGAGCCCCGATGCCCAGGAGAAAGGCGTAGTTCCCGATGCCCGGGATCTGGTACAGCATGAAGCCGAGCATCCCGATGAACACGAAGGTGCGCACCGTTCCGAAGGTGTCGAACTTCCCCTCGCCCTCATAGTAGTCCCGCAGGCCAATGCCGATCAGGGTGCTGATGGCCAGCGTGAGGAAGAACGAGGCGACTTGGGGTGGCAACACGGGGAACTCCGAAACGGCACGACTGGTTCACAACTCTTGCGGTCACGGGCGGGGACGCGGCGAAGCAGCTCGCCGCGCCCGGCCCCACCGAAAGGACTACTCCATGCCCACGACCCGCTTGGCGGCCCGCAGGTAGTTCGTGTTGGGCATCGCAGCGAGGCCGAGGCCCTCGACTACCTGCTTCATGCCCGCATAGTTTTCGCTCTCGGCGCAGGCGGACTCAACCATGGCGCCGTTAAACCAAACCTTGGCGTATTCGCAGATGATGCCGTCGATGGTGAACCCGTAGCGCATCTTCTCCACAATGACGGGGGTGAGGTCCCCGTGTTTCCGGGCCATGGCGATGAACTCGTCGATGGTGTAACTGTCCTGGGTCAGGGTCATTTCAGTCTTGAGGTGAGACAGGATCGTGGCCAGGTCGTCCTTCTTGACGGGAAACTGGAACTTGCCCCGAGGCTGGAAGATCTCGTAACCCTCGGGGGTTTCCCCCACCTTGGTCTTGATGTCGAGCAGGCCATCGCGGACCTTCACATTGGCCTCGTTGGTCTGAGCGCTCAGGAAATAGGTCTCCGCCGGCATTTTCCGGGCCTGGAACAGCACGGTCTTGCCGTTCCACATCTTCTCTTTCACGAGGTCGATGACGCCGTGACCGAAGACCCGGAATTCCGCGCGGGGCACAATCTTGGCGGCATCTTCACTGGAAGTGGCGGTGTTCTTGGCGAAGGGATCGGCCATGGGGGGCTCCTTGGGAGTGAGGTGACAGAAAGGGGCAAGGGGGAAATCAGGCCTTCTTGGGCGCGACGAGATCCCGGAAGTAGACGAGGTAGATCGCTGCCAAGGCCAAGCCCACCAGCAGCCAGCCCCAGGTTTTCCGCTCGGGGACCACTTCCAGTAGCATGGAGGTGTCATCGCCCTGCTTGAGCGTACTGAGCTGGAGCACTGCGGCCTGGCGGCCATCGAGCTTGGTCAGCAGAACCCGAGGCCCCACTTCGCTTTTTTTGGCCTTGGGGAGCTGCTCGCGAATGCTTTGGGCCATGGTGTGTTCGGGGAAGAGCAGCTCGAAGCGGTAGCTGCCGATGGTGCCTTCCTGCGTGTTCACGAAGGCGTGCCTGAACAGGCGGCTGCCCTCTGGCAGGTTGGACTTTTCCCCCAGGCCCGGCTCCGGAACGAAAAAGGCCTGCGGAATCGAGAAGGAGAAGCGCAGGGTTGCCTCCGGCGCGAGGCCCTCCGGCAGGTAGGCGTGCAGCAGCATCTGTCCGTTGGTCGGCCCGGTTTCCAGGCGAGCCCCTTGGGGTGCTTCCAGCAGGTGCAGTTCTTGGATCTGAATGAAGCCCAGGGGGAACTTTAGCTGGCCCGGCGTGCAGCTCGTGAGGCGCAGCGTGGCCTGGGCCGCGCCCGAGCCGTCGGGCGCGGTGGCGAGACGCAGTTCGTAGGACTGGATTTCCGTGGCCCCCAAAAACAGCGGGGCCAGGATCAGGCAGGAAAGGATTCGAAGGATCTTCATTGCGGCATCGCCCAGAAGGCGGGAGTGATCCCGAGCCAGTGGAACCAAGTGGCGGCAGAAACCACCAGAAAGACGACCCCAAGGGTGCAGGCCACCATTCCGTACTTGAAGTTGTCCATCACCGAGAACTGGTTGGTTGAGAAGAGAATCACATTGGGCTTGCCACTGATGGGAAGGCCCACGACCCAGTCGATGCAGAGGGCCGCTGGGAGCGCGAAGGCCAGGGGATCCCAGCCCAGCGCCTTGGCCAGCGTGATGATGATGGGCAGCATGATCAGGGTGCGCACCGTCTTCGAAGTGGTGAGCAGGTGGCTGTACATCATCACGGCGATGACCACGGTGAAGGCGACTCCGAAGGGAAGGGCCCTCAGGTTCATGCCGCCGAAGAGCATACGCACGCCCCACTCTGCGGCCCCCGTTCCATCCAGCGCCAGACCCCCGGCGTAGGCGCCCGCGCTGAAAATGAGCAAGTGCCAGGGGATGTCCGCTTCGGCCCACTGCAACACGCCCCAGCGGGGGAAGAGCACGATCACCGCACCCAGCAGCGCCGCAAAGGGCGCGCTGATTTCCACGCCGAACCAGCGCATGTGGAAGACATCCGTCATCCAGAGGAAGAGCACCACGCCGAAAATGGCCAGGGCCTTCTTCTCCGCGAAGCTGAAGGGGCCCATCTTGGCGTACTGCTCCCGCACGAGATCCAGACCCCCCTCCAGGTGAGGCACCTGATCCTCGGGCTTGATGCGGAAGAGCAGCTTCTGCCCGATGATCCACATGGCGAGCATGGTGACGATGGCGATGGGCGCGCCCACGCGCATCCAGTCCATGTAGTAGACCCGATGGCCACCCATGTTCTCGATGAGGCCCACGGCGATGAGGTTCGCCGAACTGCCGGTCATGGTCACCGAGGACAGCACCGAGATGCAGGCTAGGTTGAGCAACATCAGGTTCTTGCCGAAGTTGTTGGGGGCCTCCTGGGTGGAGCCGTAGATGGCGGCCACCACGATCATGAGGGGCAGCGTCATCACGCAGCGGGCCGCCGTAGCTGGAATCAGTGGCGCGAGGGCCAGTTGTAGGATGACAAAAGCCAGCAGCGCCCAGTTGGCCTTGTGGCCAAAGCGCAGCACCAGCCAGAGGGCCATGCGCTTGGCCAGGCGCGTCTTCACCAGCATGGAGCTGAGGATGAAGGCCAGCAGGTTCAGCCAGATCACCTCCATGCCCAGCACGTCCATGATTGCCTTGGCGTTGGAGGTGCGGGTCACCAGGAGCAGGAACATCAGCACCAGGGAGGTGACATAAGTGGGAAAGGGTTCGGTGACCCACCACACCAGGGCCAGGGCGAAGCAGGCCGCACCGGCCTGGGCCGAGGCACTAAGCCCCGCGCCCGCGGGCAGGTAGTAGACCAGCAGGAAGAGCGCGATTCCGCCCGGAAATCCCAGGTAGCGCATCCAGCGTTCCGCAGCGCTCTGGGCCTCCCGGATCTTGGAGGACAGCACCATCTTCTCCATGTCCAGAAGCTCATGGAGGCTGGGGGCTTTGGGTTGAGTGGTATCGGTGGCTGCCATGAAGGATCCCGAAGGAACGGGCCGCCCGGAGGGGCGGCCCGGAGTGCGCCGATTATGCCTTGGTCCAGTTCTTGAACGGGTGTTTCAGTAGGTTGGAGTTGAAATAGCGGGGATCGCTGGAGACTTCCTCGCCCACCCACTCGGGCAGCACGATGGTTTCGTCCTCGCTCGCCAGCTCAATCTCCGCGACCACTAGGCCCTCGTTGTCACCGTGGAAGACATCGATCTCCCAGGTCTTGCCATTGTGGCTTTCCCTGTGGCGGTGTTTATCGATGAGCGGCTGTTCGCAGAGGTTGTCCAACAGGATGGCCGCATCCTCCACGGGAATGGCGTATTCGAACTCCGAGCGAGTCACGCCGGTGGTGATGCCCTTGATGGTGAGCTTGGCCTTGGCACCTTCGATGCGAACCCGCACCACGCGTTCTTTCTGGGCATTGAGGTAGCCCTGCTTGAAGTGGATGCCTTCGCCCTGAGGCTTCCAGGTTTCCAGCTTCACGAGGTACTTCCGTTCGATTTCCTTGGCCATGGGCGTCTCCGTTCGTGTCAGGGGTTAAAGAGCCAGCGCCTGTTTCAGGCCCTGGGGAAAGTTCGTGTTCGGATACTTCGAAAGGCCCGTCTTCTGCAGGATCTGGAACAGCAGATCGGGGTCTTCGTGGGTCAGGTGGAGGCTTTGGATCGGCAGGTGTCCGGCCTTTCCCGTGGAATGAGAAACCCGCACTCCATCTAGTTCAAAGGTGCGTACGCGAAGGGCGAGTGTGGCGGCCCGAAGGGTGGGATTTCGAGCAACAAGGGTGTCCAGGAAGGCTTCTTCCGACAGGAGCGGGCCCAGGGATGGGGAAGGGGGCAGGCCCCACGCCGCGAGCAGGTGGGCGACGAATTCGGAAGCCAGGGGAAAGCTGGAGGCCAGGACGGGATCCCACAACTCCAGCCCATCCCGGTTCACCTGAACCCGCCACGCGAGCGCCAGGCGACCCTCTCGGATCCGCACATCGTGGGCACTGTCGAGGTTTACGATGCGGGTTTCGCAACGGACCAGGCCCTCGGATGGACCCAAGGCGAGGGTCTCCGGATCGAGGTGAGGGAGAAAACTTCTCCACTCCCAGAGGGGCAGCGCAACAGACTGAACGGTGTTCATGGTCAGGCCCTGGAACGAAGCTGCCCGGCCCCGGCCGAAGCCAGGGCCGGGCGCATCGCCTAGAACGCCAGCTGGTAGCGCAGCGCGATCACATTGAAATCGTCCCCGACCACGGGCGTCAGGGTCGTGCTCGTGCCACCGGGCAGCGGCGCCCAGTCCTTGCCAGGCTTGGCGTAGTCGTCGTTGTCTACCTTGGTGACATTGAGCATGAGCTTATGGTTGGCATTGATGTGCCAGTTCAGGCCCAGCGTGATGTTCTTGGCGGAGCCGCCGCGGATGGCATCCACCGCCGTCTCGTCGTTCAGATCCAGGGTACTGTAGCGCAGGGCCAGCTCCAGGGCGCCGAAGCGGCCAGTGGGGATCAGGCGGCCGAACTCGCCTTCCTGCGCGGAGTACGGGCGACGCTCTCCGGTGATGAACCAGCTGACCTGGCCGTAGTAGCCCTTGAACTTGTGGTCCTGGTAGACCGCGATGGCCGTGGGAATGCGGTTGACCTTGGTGGTCTGGTACTCGGCCTGGAAGTTCACGGGACCGAAGACGCCGGCCACTTCACCGCCGAGCTGGAACCAGTTGTCCACATACTTCATGTCGCCGGTGCTGAGGAACTTTGCGCGGAGCACATGGGATTCGGCGCGGGAATCCAGCTTGAGGATCTTGCTGGCGTTGAGGCGATCAGGGAGATCCGAGCCGCTGGTGGCGATCTTGGAAACATCGGGCGTGCGGCGGTGAGCGCCCAGGCCCAGGTGCAGCACCTTGCCCTTTTCGTTGAGGGGGGCCACCGAGAAGCGTCCTGCCACACCCCAGCCCTGGGAGGTGCCGGCTCCGCCGCCGGTCAGGCTGTCCTTGTCGTTGAAGTCACCCGCGGGCTGGCCGAAGATGCCCACCGAAGCCTGCCACTTCTTGCCCCAGCGGCTGTAGCTCACGCCCATGAGGCGGTCCGGTGCCCAGGAATCAACATAGGCCCGCTCCATGAAGCTGATGTTTTTGGAGGAGGTGATGGTGTCGAAGCCGAAGGGAGCCTTGTGGTTGCCCACGCGGATCACGCTGTTCTCGAAGCCGGCGTAGCCCACCCACATGTCCTTGATCTCGATGGCATTGTCTGCGAAGTCCAGATCGATTTCACCGAGCCAGTCCTGGAAGAGGGTGGCCTTGAGCCCGATGCGCCCGCGGCGAACTTCGGAGCCATGGGGTAGGCGGTTGTCCGAGCCCGTGTACCAGGCCGTATCCAGGTTCACGCGGCCATCGAGCCAGTATTTGAAGGTGCCGTCGGCGCTGGTACCCACCAAGTAGCCGTTGTCATAGAAGGCCGTCAGGCCTACGGGGGCCAGGGTGCGTTCATCCTCGGCGCCGCTGGCGAGGCGGGCCTTGGGAGCCTCCTTGTCCTTCAGGAACATCGCCAACTGCTTCTCCAGTTCGGCGATTCGCTTCTCCGTGTCGGGTTTTTCCTGAGCCACGGCGGTACCAGCGACCAGAAGGCACGCCAGCGTGGTTGCGAGGGACTTCATAGAGCCTCCGTTTTAGTGAGGAAAGGGCCGGGTCCCAGACCCGGGAAGATGCAGATGCGATTCCGCGTCCATGCACGGACCTTGCCCCAAGTGGAAGATTCATGCCAACCGCCCAAAATCATCATTAGTGCTTTTAAATATCTAATTACGATCTACGGGCCCCACTCGAACCTCTGGGGTTTGTGCGGATTCCCGCACACTTCTGTGCGGAAGCTCGCTCAGCCCTTCGTGGCGCCGAGACCCAAGGCCTTCATTCGATCGTAGAGGGTTCGCCGGGCCATGCCGAGAATCTGGGCCGCTTCGCCCACATTCCCGGCGGTGCGCTGCAGCACACGCTCCACATGAAGCCGCTCCATCTCGCGCAGGGAGAGCAGTTCCTCCCCGGGGTCCATCGGGGAGACTCGCCGGCTCTGAAGCCCCAGGTCGCCGGCCTCCAGTCGCTCCCCCCGCTGGAGGATCATGGCCCGCTCCAGAACGTTGGCCAGTTCTCGGATGTTGCCGGGCCAGGCGTAGGTGAGCAGCAGCGCTTCGGCCTCGCCTCGGAGTTCCACTGGGGGTTTGCCCATGCGGTGGCAGACGCTCGCGAGAATGGCCCGGGCCAGGACGGGGATGTCTTCGGGACGCTCCCGCAGGGGCGGAAGGCGAAGGGTAAGGGTGCTGACGCGGTAGTAGAGGTCATCCCGGAACTTCTTGGTGCGCACTGCCTCCTCCAGGTCCAGGTTCGTGCTGGCGATCAGGCGCACATCCACCCGCCGGTCGCGCACATCCCCCAGGCGTCGAAAGGTCTTCTCTTCCAGGGCCTTGAGGAGCTTAGGCTGAATGGCCGGATCCATGTCTCCGATTTCATCCAGGAACACGACTCCCCGGTGCCCGACTTCCAGCAGACCCTGCTTGGCGCTGACCGCCCCGGTGAAGGCCCCCTTTTCGTGGCCGAAGAGTTCGGTCTCCAGCAGTTCGCGGCTAAGCCCGGCGCAATTGAGGTTGACGAAGGCCTCTTCGCGGCGGGGTCCCTGGGCGTGGAGCCAGCGCGCCAGCACGCCTTTCCCGGCGCCCGTCTCCCCCAGGATGAGGATGGGGCTGTCCCACTCCAGCATCCGCAGCGCCTGGGCTTCGAGGGCGCGGATCGCCGCGCTTTCCCCCAGGAAGGGATTCTTCGCCGAAGCCTGCTCCCGCGCAGCCACCATCTGGCGTTTCCGCAGGCGCTGCTGCTGCAGCAGACGCTGAACCAGCACCAGCAGAGCCTTCGATTCCACCGGCTTGGTCAGAAACTGCTCGGCGCCTTCCTTGATGGCCCGCACTGCCAGATCGATGGACCCATGGGCCGTGAGGATGATGAAGGGTGTTTCCTCGCTGAGCTTTTTGACCTGGGGCAGGATGTCCAGGGAGGTGCCGTCCGGCAGGCTGTAGTCGGCCACCACCACATCGTGGTTGCCGGCCCTAAAGAGCTCCAGGGCCTGCTTGCAGGTTTCTGCCTCCTCCACTTCCAGCGCGTTGGCTCGGAGGAAGGCCGCCATTCCGTGACGCACGGAGGAGTCGTCCTCAATCAGGAGAATCTTGGGCCTAGTCATCCGAGTCCTCCCTCGCCAGCACGCCCCACCGACGGGGAGCGGGGAGTTTCACGGTGATGAGCGCGCCGCCTCCGGAGCGGTTGGCGAGTTCGATGGCGCCGCCATGTTCCTCCACAACCCGCTTGACGATGGATAGACCCAGTCCCGTGCCGCCCTTGCGGCGAGTGAAAAATGGCTCGAAAGCCCTGGAGAGGGTGTCCGCAGCAAAGCCCGGCCCCTGGTCCTCCACCGTGAAGACCCACCAGTCGTGCCCCTCCACGCGACTGCGGCACCCGCGAATCCGCACCTCCCCATCCGCCGGGGAATGCTGGAGTGCATTCTCGAAGAGGTTGCGGAACACCTGGTGCATGCGTCGGGCATTCAGGGGCAGGACCACCTCCGGCTCGTCCAGTTCCACCCGCAGCGCCGCCCGCCGCTCCACGGCCAGGCCCTGACAGGCCCGGGCGGACTCCTCCAGCAGAGGCATGACCCGGCAGGGCTCGGGGTTCAGGGTGCGGGGCTCCCCATAGTCTTTCAGATCGTTCATCAGGCTGGCGATGCGGTCCGCGCTCTCCCGCAGGGCCGCCACGAAGGGTCGGTAGCGGAGATCCTCGCCGAAGGTGGCTTCCAGCGCATCCAGGTTGATGGAGATGCCGTAGACCGGGTTGCGGATCTCGTGGACCACGCCCCCCACCAGGGCGCGCAGGGATTCCTCTGCCCGGCGCCGCTCGGTGATGTCCGTGCACATCCCCGCCACCCGGGTGGGATGACCCTCGGCATCCCAGGCCACCACTTTGCCCGCATCGAAGACCCAGAGCCACTCCCCGGCTCGGGTCTGCAGGCGGTACTCCGCCTGGAAACGCCCCTGCCGGCCCTCGAGGTGGGCATTCATGGCCCCTTCCACCTGGGCGCGGTCATCGAGATGGATCTGATCCAGGCCCGCTTCCAGGCTGGGTCCCACTTCCTCGGGGTGGCGATCCAGCATCGCGTGCCAGCGAGGACTGCGGAACACGGCACCGCTGGTCAGGTCCCAATCCCAAAGGCTCTGCTGGGTTCCCTCCAAGGCCAGATTCAGGCGCTCTTCGCTGGCCCGCAGCGCCGCCTGGGCCACCTTCAGCGCCGTAATGTCCCGGGAAATGGCGGCGATGCGGTGGATGCGGCCCCACTTGTTGCGAATGGGCGTAAGGATGGTCCGGAAGCTGTGGAGCTGACCTTCCACCCGGTGTTCCTCTTCGAACTGCAGGGGGCGCCCTTCTGTCAGGGCCGCTGCGAAATGGGCGCATAGCAGGGGGCCGCTCGCCTTCGGCAAGCAGTCCACTGGCCGCTTCCCGGCAAAGTCCGGGTTGAGGAAACCCGCCCCGGCGCCCAAAGGCGGATTGACGGTCTCGAAGGTGAAGGCCCCGTCCTCAGACACATTGATCACATAGATCCAGTCGTACAGGTTGGGGAAGAGGCCCTCGAACTTCCCGCCCCCAGCCCCGGAAACGGTGGTGGAGAGGCCACGGCCTTCCTCGAGGTGCCCAACCTTGCGCGCCACAGCTTGCTCCAGGGCCTGGGGTAGCTCGCGGAAGGTCCAGAAGCACTCGTCGATGCCCCGCCGCAACCAATGCTGGCGGTCCGCGCGGGCCCCCGGCGGCAGCCGCACGAGGGTGGGGAGGACCGGCGCCTGGGCCAGGAGGCCCCTCAACTGGGGCTCGGTTGACTCCCCGAAGCGGTGGCCCTCGAGCAGGAGCGCATCCCTGGCGCCTGGCTTTTCTGCGCCGAATCGGCCTGCTTCAAGGTCGGCTTCTGTCAGGACCACCACCCGGCCCGGAAACACGCGGCTAAGGCCTCGCATCCCTGTGCCTGAAAAGCCCAGGGCAAAGACCCGCTCAGGCTGGGCATCAGGGAGGGGCGTGGGCAGTGCATGGGACATTCGGGCCACCGGTCGGTCCAGTATAGGGGTTGGGGCGTAGCCCTCAGCTTTCCCCGAGATGTCGGATGCCCAACCGCACGGTGCGCGCGCACCGGTCCGCCAGGGTCAGGTTATGGGTCACCATCAGGGTGGTGGGTTGCAAATCTTCGTGCAGCTTTAGCAGCACCTCGAAAACCTCGGCCGCAGTTTCGGGGTCGAGGTTGCCCGTGGGTTCATCCAGCAACCACAGACTGGGTTTGCGGATGAGCGCCCGCGCCAACCCGACCCGCGCAGCCTGCCCCCCGCTGAGGGTACTGGGCAGGCGCTCCGCGAAATCCCCAAGACCCACGTGGGCCAAAAGTTCCCGAGCCCAACCCTCGCCAATCTCCGCCAGGGTGCCATCGATGCGCAGGGGCATGATCAGGTTTTCCAGCACGGTGAATTCCGGCAACAAATGGGGCTGCTGAAAGGCCAAGCCCACATGCCTGCGGCGAAAGAGCGCCAGGGCTTCAGACTGCCCCTTGGGCACGGCCTCACCGTTCACGTGAATGGTGCCTTCCTCCCAGGTATCCAGGCCCGCGATGCAATTGAGCAGCGTGGTCTTCCCCACGCCTGAAACGCCCACCACGGAGCACAGACCGCCCGCCTCCACCTCCAGATCGTAGCCGTTGAACACGGGGTGCTCAGCACCAGGATAGGTCTTGTGCAGATTGTGAATAGACAGCGGCTGCCCGATCATCGCGCCAGCTCCACCAGTTTCCAATAGAGCTCGAAGGTGGCCAGGGCATCGCCCAGGGCGGTGTGGCGGCTTTCCTCAGGCACTTCAATGCCGAAATGGGCAAACAGCGCGGTGGAGCTGAGGCTCTCGATGGGGAGTTTGCCCGCATCCCGCAGGCCCGCCGCCAGGCTGTGGGTATCGATCAGGCGATGGCTGAAGCGCGGTTCAAAGGCCCGGCCCATCTGCTTCCAGAAGCCCTCAAGGAAATCCCTATCGAAGGCCACGTTGTGGCCCACCAGGAAGATCGGCTCGTTCTTGCAGGGAAAGAACTGATCCAGGAACACATCCAGCACCGCCATCATAGTGACGCCATCCATGGCCGCTGCGTGATGCTTGGCGAGGTCGATGCGATTCACCTTCATGGCCGCACCATCCACCACGTACGTGTCGTGCTTGAGAAACAGCTCCAGGCTGTGGCGCACCACGCCTTCGTCGCCCAGCACCAGGCCGATGGATAGCAGGCTATGGCGCTGGGAGTCCAGGCCGCCGGTTTCCGTGTCCACAAAGAGATAGGGGCGTTTCAGGGGTTCAATGGGAAGGGCCATGGGCAACCTCCGAGAGGAAAAGCAAAAGCCTATTTTTGTTCTTGGCTTCTTGGCGGTACATCTTTTTCATTCCGCCCTCAGCGCATCCACGGGATTCACTTCCGCCGCTCGGCGGGCGGGATAGCGCGAGGCGGCCCAGGCCACGAGCAGGGGGAAGATGGCCACCATGGCAAGATCGAAAAGGGAGAGCTTGAAGGGCACGTACGTGATGAAGTCGTAGAGGGCGGGCGGTAGCTTCACCAGCTTCCAGTGGTCGGCAATCCAGCAGGTGGGAATGGCCAAACCCATGCCCCAGGCGGTGCCCACGGCGCAGATGCGGACACCCTGGAGTTCGAAGATGCGCTGGATCTGACGGGGCGTGGCGCCCAGGGCCAGTAGTACGCCCAGATCGCGGCGTTTCTCCGTGATGAAGAGCACGAGGATCGCCACGATATTGAAGGCCGCCAGCACCACGATGAAGGCCAGGATGATGGCGAAAAGTAGCTTCTGGAATTTCAGGGCCGAAAAGAGGGCTCGGTTGGTATCGCGCAAATCCGTGGACAGGTACGGCCCCTTGGCATCGCCGTTCAGGGCCTTCAGGGCCGCGGGTTTGGCGGTATCGATGGCCTCGATGCTGGTGGCCCGCACTTCGATGAATTCCGCCTGATCCGATTGGGCCAAGCGCTTGGAATCCTCCAGGTGGATGAACACCCAGTGCTGGTCGTACTCGCTGATGTGGCTTTCAAAGAAACCCGCCACCTTGAAGGCCACCATGCGCGGCTGCAGGCCCGCCAACCCGAGGTCCATGCGCATGAAGGTCATGCCCACCGTATCCCCCAACCGTAGGCCGATGCTCTTGGCCAGCTCGCGGCCCACCAGTAGTTCGCCTTCCTGGAGCTTTTCCACGGGGGCGGGCTGCAGGTTGTCGAAGATGCTGGAAGTGCCGTGGGCCGAGGCCGGATCGATGGCCTTGACCATCACAGCTTCCACTGGGGCGGCAGCGAGGGAGGATTTCAGCAGACCGCGCTCGAAGCGCATGGGGCTGGCCGCCACCACGCCGGGCGTGGCGCGCAGGGTGGCCAGGGTCTTGGCCGTATCCGGCAGATCCCCCGAAAAGAACGCGATGGTGAAATGCCCCGTGGCCGTAAAGAGGTTGGCCTGGATTTCATCCTTGAAGCCATTCATCAGGGCCTGCACGACCACCAGCACAAATACGCCCAGACCGATGCCCCAGCGGGCATAGCGGGTCAGGGTGCGCACGAAGGCGCCCTTCTTTCGGGTTTTCAGGTATCGCTCGGCCACGAAGGCTTCAAAGGCTTTCATGCCTTCAGAGTACCCTCAGCGCTCCCGTTCATGCTCGTGAAGGAATCGCACCAGGAGAAGATCCACCAGTTCCCAGACTTCCAGCAGCGCCGCCACGGCCAACACCAGGGCAATGCCCAGCAGCACCCCGCGGCCCCAGGGCGTGGTGAGGAACTGGGCCACCTGGGGCCAGTTCCACAGGAAGGCCGGGGGCCGCACCCGGTTGGTGGCGGCCATGGATACCAGCAGCATCCCGCCCCACAGTAGGTAGAAAAAGCGCAGGGTCCGCCAAAGGACATCCCAAGCAAAGGATCGGTGTGGGCGCAAAGCCATGGGACAAGCCTACCCCAGGTGGGCCGTGGGAGTAGGATCAAGCGAGAGGATCTCCATGGGCCGCGACTTCCAGACCTTCCTGAACCAGCTCGAAACAGCGGGCGAACTGAAGCGGATTGCCGCAGAGGTGGACCCCTTCCTGGAAATGGGCGCCATTGCCGACCGAGTGGCCAAGCTGCCGGGCGGGGGCCAGGGCCTTTTGTTTGAAAAGCCCACCGGGCACCGCATGCCCGTGGCCATGAACGCCTTCGGCAGCCTCAAGCGCATGGAAATGGCCTTGGGCGTGGATCGTGAGCCCCGTGGTCTGGACGCCATCGCCGATCGCATCGAAAAACTGATCGCCGAAGCCATGCCCAAGCCCGGCAGCAGCTTCCTGGACAAGCTGGCCAAGCTGCCCGTTCTGGCCGAGATCTCCGCTTGGATGCCCAAGACCGTGCGCAAAGGGATTTGTCAGGAAATCGTGTTGAAGGGTGACGACATCAAGCTTTCCCAGTTGCCGGTGCTCACCACCTGGCCCGAGGATGGCGGCCCCTTCATCACCCTGGGCCTGAGTCACCTGCGCTACAAGGATGGCCGCCGCAACATGGGGCTTTACCGTTTGCAGGTCTACGACGACCGCACCCTGGGCTTTCACACCCAACTTCACCACGATGGTGCCCGCGCCCGGCACGGCTACGCCCATGGTGAGAAGATGCCCGTGGCCGTAAGCTTCGGTGGCGATCCTGCGCTCACCTACGCTGCCACTGCGCCCCTGCCGCCCTTCATTTCCGAAGTGATGTTCACGGGCTTCTTGCGGGGCGAAGGCATCGAGATGGTGCGCTGCGTGACCAATGACCTCGAAGTGCCCGCCGATTCCGAAATCGTCATTGAAGGTTGGGTGGACCCCGCCGAACTGCGCCGGGAAGGGCCCTTTGGGGATCACACCGGCTACTACTCCCTGGCCGATGACTACCCCGTGCTGCACGTGGAAGCCATCACCATGCGCAAGAACCCTGTGTTCCCCGCCACCATCGTGGGCCGTCCACCCCAGGAGGATGCCTACCTGGGATTGGCCACGGAGCGCATCTTCCTGCCACTCCTGCGCATGGTGCTGCCGGAGATCCGCGATATGCACCTGCCCGCCGCAGGTGCCTTCCACAATCTCGTGATTCTCTCCCTGCGCAAGGAATATCCTGGTCACCCCCAAAAGGTGATGAACGCCATCTGGGGCACGGGCCAGATCATGTTCAGCAAGGGCGTGGTCGTGGTGGACGAAGACATCGATCCCCACGATCTGAGCGAAGTGCTCTTCCGCGTCACCAGCAACGTGGATCCCAAACGGGACCTGCTTTTCAGCGACGGGCCCCTGGATGCACTCGATCATTCCAGCGATCGCTTCGCCTTCGGCAGCAAGGTTGGCATCGACGCGACCCGCAAGAACAAAGCCTTCGACGACTTCAAGCGCGAATGGCCGCGGGATCTGGTGTTCCCCGAGGAAATCCAGGCGCGCCTTGCCGTGCGATGGAAGGAATACGGACTGTAACCAGGGTCCTCCAACACTTGCCAAACTGCCCGCAAATAGTCCAGGCAAGGAACTGTACAAAAAACACAGCGGATGATGTGTGAGCATCACCCGCCATGTTCTCTGTGGTGCCGGGATTTGTTCTTAGAACTGCCAGCCCAGGCTGGCCTGCAGGGTATTGGCATCAAAGGTCTTGTTGATGCTGCTTACGACGTAGCGAGCTTCCAGGTTCACGCGGTGGGCGAACTGCACGCCCACACCGCCCGTGATGGCGAGCTTGGTGGTCCAGCGGGCGTCCCTCAGGGTGGCGGTGTTCTGCTCCTGGTACCAACGCGCCCCGCCGATGCCTGCCACCAGATAGGCCTGGCTATCACCCTTGTTGAGCTTGAAGAGGTGATCCCAACTCAGGGTGAAATTCTTGGCATAGGTGCGGGTGCCGCCCACGGCATCGCCTTCGGGGAACGTGTTCCATTCCAGGCGGGTGCGGCTGGCATTGTAATCGCCGTGATCGTGGGTCCATTGCAGGCCCAAGCCATAGCCCGTGCGCTGATCGAGGCTGTCCCGCAGGGCGCGCAAGGGCATCACACCCTGGGCGTAGGCGCCAAAGGTGGAGTGATGCGTGAAACGAATGTGCCGATGGCGACATTCCGTTTCCCCTTTTTTGCAGGTGGTTTCGGCTTTGGGTGTGGGCGCTTCGGCCTTAACTTCAGCGGGCTTTTCAGCCGGTTTGGGGGCGGGATCCTGGGCCGAAAGGCTGGCGCAAAGCAGGCCCAAGGGCAGCAGATACAGAGGTCGGGCGAGGGGCATGAGGGCTCCTGGGAACAGTGGCTCGAAAGTGAGCGATGTCTGTCTTACGCAGAACCCATGCCAACGGTTGAGGCCCTTTGTTGCAGGCCATTCCTGGGCCCATCCCGCCACAGGCTGTGGCAGCCTGCCTCAGGCGTGGAAAATTCCCCCACCTGCCGTCAACGGCGCTTCCAGAGATCAAAAGGCTGGGTGCCGATCAGGGCGTTGAAGCTACCCGAGGTCGAAGACCAACCCTGGATCGGGTCGCGAACCCTGATGAAGCCATAGGACAGTTCAACGTAGAACTTGGCAGCCATGGTGCGCAGGACGAGCCCAGTGCCCTGGGCACGGATGCTCTTAAACAGATCGCCAGCCTCGGGCCCGATCACACCGTAATCAAAGCGGGGCGTGACCAGGACGGAAAGCCCATAGGGTCCGTTCATGCGGAAGGGCAGCCCGAATCGGCCCGCCAGAAAATTGGGGGCCAAAAAACCCAAGGATTTAGACCCCACCAGGAAGGAAGAACCACCCAGGGTCCACCAGCGATCCAGGGGTAGGTTCTGTCCGTAGCCCCATTCCACATCCAGGTCCACGCCCAGCTGGTTATCCGAGGATCTCGGCGTAAGGGAGGTCAAGCCCCGGGCCCGCAAGTAGGCCATCCGGAATCCGCCCTGGGGATCGAGCCCCGGCAGGGTTTCTCCCGCCGTGTAGAAACTGCGCAGCAACAGACCTTCCCGGGGAAAGGTGTGACGATCAAAGTTGTCCCATTCCAGGGCCAACCCGGCACTGCGTTCGCCGCGTTTTTGCCACAACCCAAGCTGCCCGAATTCCGCCCAGCGATAGGAAGCCGAGAGACTGGCCCGGCCTTGGCCCAGGTTGCCAAAGCGCGCGAAGGCCCCGAGCGCGGCGTCGGTACTGCGGATGCGCAAATCCAGGCTGTCCTGGGGCGCTTCGGGAGCCTGGAAGAAAAGAGGAACCCCCAGGCGCTGTTCAAAATAGGTCGCCTTTAGTTCCAAACCTGCCCCGGGGAAACTTTGAAATGGCCCAATCAGGTTCAACGAAGCGCCCTGCTGAAGACGATTGCGGGCCGCCTCCGCCGAAAATTCCCAGCCCGAAACCCCCGGATTCAGGGTGCGATAACGGAAGCCGATCTGTCCTCCCAGGGTGGTTTCCCAACCCAGGCCCAGATCCAGGGAATGGGGTCGGTCATGCACCGGCACCAGCAGCAATTCGGCCCCTGGTTCGTCCTGGCGGGGGCGCAACTGATAGCCCAGTTCTGCCAACCGCAACCGCTCTTCGGCCAAGTCCAGGCGCTGCCGCAACTGGGTGGTGCGGACGGCCTTCCCCAGCAGCGGTTCCATGAGTTCCTGCAAATAGCGGCTCTCCGACAGGCTTCCGGCCTGGATGGAGAGCGAATTGATGACCGGCTCCACCGCCACCACGCTGAGCTTGCCCGTGGCTTCATCAAACCCAGAGCCCCTGACATCCACCAGGGGTTTGCCTTCCAGGATGAATTGGTGAATCCACCCGCTCAGGAAGGCGCCAAACCGCTCCGGGTTGTAGGTCTCTCCTCTGGGGAACTCCGCCCGCAACTGGCGCAACATGCTGTCGCGCAGCGCGGGGGAAGCATCGACCTCAACGTCCTGGATCTTCCCGAAGGGCACAAACTCCAACCGGAGGAAGGAACCGCCGATCGCCTCTTCCACAATTTCGGCTTTCAAATCCTTCAACCAACCATGGACGATGGCCTGCTGCATGAGCACCAGCACGTTGCGGCGACGGATGGGTTTGCCCTCGGGCAGCAGCAGCTTGATCAAGGCCGTGAGGCGCGGATCCACCGGCACAGGATGGCAAATCTCGAACCTGCTTACAGGCAGGTCCTGATCCTGATGGGCCACCAGGTCCAGCACCTTGCGACGAAATTCCGATTCCTTGGCCTGGAAGGCTTCCGCCCCCGCCCGCACCAGGGAAGGCAGTTGGGCCCCGTAGTCGGTGAAGCCCACTTCCTTCATTTCCGGCCTCAACACGAGGCTGGCGGCGGCGATGCTTTGGCGCTGCTGCTGCTCCACCACCAGGTCCAAGCTGCGGGCCGCCACGCTGAAGAAGTTGGTGGCATAGCGTTTTTCGAGTGGGTTGCTGACATCCACGGCCAGGATCACCTGGGGATGAAAGGCCTCCCGCGCCTGGAACACAGGGATGTTCTCCACCAGAGCGCCATCTACGAATTGTTGGCCGTCGATGATGGCGGGCTTGAAAGCGCCCGGCACCGCAAGGGCGGCGCGCAGCACTTCCACCAGATCGCCCTTGTCGAACAACCGGCCGCGGCCCGTTTCCAGGTTGGTGGCGAGCACCCGAAGCTTCAGCCGTAGGCGGTCAAAATCGCCCCGGGCGAAATAATCGCCACGGGTCAGCAGACCTTCCAGGGTGCGCCGCACTTCCCGGCCGGATTTCAACCCCAGTGCAAAACTGGGCAGCCCCCGTTCAATCTGCAACCCGAGCAGCGTTCCATTCTCGGCCTCCTGCTCCTCCAACGTGCGGCCCGTGGTCCGCATCAGGGGATCCAGGAACGCGCGGCCAAAATCCACCCGGCTGAACAGGGCTTCGATCTCCTTGCCGGAGTAACCACAGGCGTACAGCGCACCCGTGAGGGCACCCGCACTGGTTCCCACGATGTAATCCACCGGATAACCACCTTCGTCCAGTCGCTCCAGAACCCCCACGTGGGCCACACCCCGAGCCCCACCGCCACTGAGCACCAGCGCCACGGTGGGCCGTCCAGGCACTTCAGCCCGCGGCGCGAAATGGAAGATGAAATCCGGCGGTATCACCGTAACGGAAAGATCACTGATTTGAGAATTGGGCGCGGTGACCTGGGCCGGAAGCAGCACGCCCAGCGTCAGCGCGAGGAATCCAGCCCGGAAATTCACCCGAGCGCCGCCACTTGGGCCGCCATAAGCGCCTCGCAACCCGCCAGGCCCAGATCCATGAGTGCGATGCCCTCCTCCCGGCGAAAACTGCGCCCCTCGCCGGTGCTTTGGAATTCCACGATTTCCAGGGCCCCGCCCCCAACGGGCCGTGCGGCCACCAGATTGGTATCCACGGCCGCGCGGTGATCCTCTTCGTACTCGAGATCGAGGATCAGGCCACGGCGGCCATCCCATTCGTCAACTTCCAGAACTCCAGCGCTGATGGCGGCGATCTGGCGCACCAGGGCCGCTTCTAGTCCCGCTTTGCGCAAGGCCAGGGCCAGCGCCACCCAGGCGCCCGTGATGGCCGCGCAGCGGGTGCCGCCATCGGCATTGACCACATCGCAATCCAACGTGAGCTGCCGTTCTCCCAGGGCCACCAGATCCACCGCCTGGCGCAGGGACCGGCCAATCAGGCGCTGGATTTCCACCGTGCGTCCCTGTTGCTTCCCCTTGGCGGCTTCCCGGTCGGTACGGGTATTGGTGCTGCGGGGCAGCATGCCGTATTCCGCCGTGATCCACCCCTTGCCTTTCCCCTTCATCCAACCCGGAATCTTTTCTTCCAGGCTTGCGGAGCAGAGCACATGGGTGTTGCCCATGCGCACAAGGCAGGAGCCATCCGCATGCACTTGGACGCCGGTTTCAAAGGAAAGCGGGCGAAATTCATTGGGAGAACGCATGGAAACCTTTCGTTTCAGGCCGAGTGGTTCAAAAGGACATGGAAAAAAACTTTATGGTTGCGGGGGCATTGCCCCCACAGAATCAAGCCAGCTCTATCTTTTCGACCCGCCCCTGATGTCGGCCACCTTCAAATGGCGTATCCAGGAAGATTTTGAGGTAGTATTCAGCCTGCAGCGGATCCGTCAGCCGCTGGCCGAAAGCGATGGCGTTTGCGTCATTGTGCTGACGAGCCAGTTCGGCGTGCTCCGGGGAGGTCACCAGGGCGCAGCGGATATTGGCGTGGCGATTGGCCGCCATGCTGATCCCGATGCCAGAACCGCACACCAGCACCAGCTTGTCCCATTGCTCTTTTCCTTCTGCCGCCCGGTGCGCGAAATCCGGGTAGTCCACCGAGGCGGGCCCATTCGTTCCAAAGTCCACCACTTCATGATTCTGGGCCAGCGCCCATGCCTTCAGGCGTTCCTTCAGGACAACACCCGCATGATCGCTCGCAAAGCCGATTCGCATAATCGATTCTCCAGGGAAACGTAACGGAATGCTTCGTCCCATCCTTCAGTATCGCCCGCTGGACCGAGGATTCGTCATCGCGGTTCCAGAATCTGCCGATCCCGCCACCTGGCACCGTGTGCTGCGAGGGCTACCCGGCAACCTTCATGGCCGGGATCGCCTCACCCCGGCCCGTGCCCGGATGTTCCAGCCCGACGGCACCCTGGTGGAAGTCCACACCGTGCCTCTGCGCTGGCAGCGGGCCCTGCCCTGGCTGGCCAGCCTGCCCGAGGATCCCGAACGATTGGGTGGCAGCTTGGCCTTCTGGTCAACAGCCCTGCGCCTGCTCCAATCCCTGGTCATCCGCGGCGCCCTGCTGCCGCAACTGAATACCCAGGGCAATCCCTGGCGCGCCAACTGGGGCATCAGCCTCACCAGCCCGGCCGATCGCGAGGCCGTGGAGAAACTCGTGAAGGCCATGCCGCCCTCAACCTTGGCCTTCCCGGAAGACGATATCTGGGTGTTCACCAAGGGCCTGGCGCTGGGCACCTTGGATACCGAAGAAATCGAAGACGACCTGGCCATGCCACCCTCCGCCGAAGGCCTGCTGCGGTCCTTCCTGGAGGACGGTGCCGATTTCCTGGTGCGCTTCGTGGCGGGGGGATTGCGCCCCGGCGAAGATCCCCGCCTGGGATTGATTCACCGCCTGCGTGGCCATAAGCGGGATCGGCTGCCCTGGGACGAACGCCTGATGGTGGCGCTTTCCCATCCCATGAATGAATTCCCCACCACGGGCATCACCGAACGCACCTTGGGCGAACAGCTCGAACAGTGGAGTGAAGGCGCCCGCGCCCAGTGGATCCGTCCCAGCCTGAGCCTGGAAGCACCCGCTGTGCCCATGGATCGGGATGCCATCCAGGAAGCGGATCGCCTCAGCGAAGAGGGGTGGGTGCTCAAGGTCGGTCTGGAAACGCCCGAGAGCGAATACATTCCCGTGGCGCGACTTTGGGAGCCCTCCACCAACGCTGGCGTACTGGAGGCCCGCAAGGTCCTGTTGCGTGGTCTGGCCCGCGCCGTGCCCTTCTTTCCGCCCCTGCAAGGCGCCCTGGCCGGGCAGACGCCTGAAGATCTCGTGCTGCTGCCCACGGAAGCCTGGACCTTTTTGACCCGGGGCGCCGCCCAGCTCAAGGAAGCCGGGTTCCTCGTACATCTGCCCGAAGGCATGGCCGAATTCGGCGGTGCCCGCCGTTTGCGCGCCAAGGTGCGCCTGGGCGCTCGCAAGGTCGAAGAGACCGCCACCGCCCGATTGCCCCGCCAGGAGGGCCTCGAAGGCGCCGTATCCGCCGAATGGTCCCTCATGCTCGGCGATGACACGCTGGAAATCGAAGATTTCGCCCAGATGGCCAGCCTCCGGCATCCGCTGGTGGCCTGGAAGGGCAAGTGGGTGGCCCTGGACCCCGAAACCCTCAAGCAGATCACGGCGGTCATCCAGGCCAGTCGTGGCGCGGGCTTCGAGAGCATGTCCCGGGGCGAAGCCCTGGCTGCAGCCCTCACGGGCACCGCGCGCATTCCGGGCGTCAGCGAAGCCATCGAAGTGGAAGTGGCGGGCGATTTCGGCGCGGCCCTGTCCGAATTGAAAAACCTGCCCGACAAACCCATCACCCAACCCAAAACCTTCAAGGGCCAGTTGCGTCCCTACCAGGTGCGCGGCTTGGCGTGGCTGGAAGGCCTCACCCGCCTGGGCCTTGGTGGCATTTTGGCCGATGACATGGGCCTGGGCAAAACCATCCAGGTGCTGGCCTTGATGCTGCATCGCCAAGAACAGAGCCCCACCTTTGGCCCGCCTACGCTGCTCATCTGCCCCACCTCGCTGCTTGGCAACTGGGAACGCGAAATCGCCAAGTTCGCGCCGTCGGTGCCCTTCTTCGTTCACCATGGCAACAACCGCGAGGAACTGCCCAAGGTTTTCAAACCCCACACCATCGTGCTCACCACGTACGGTGTGATCCGCCGCGAAGAGGAGATCTTCGGCGCCCGTAGTTGGGCCATCGTGGTGGTGGACGAAGCCCAGGCCATCAAGAATGCCGGTAGCGCACAGGCCAAGGCCGTCCGCAAAATCAAGGCGCCCTGCAAGATCGCCCTCACCGGCACACCCATCGAGAACCGCTTGCTGGAACTGTGGTCCATCCTGGCTTTCGCGCTCACGGGCTATTTGGGCAACGAAGCCAGTTTCAAGGAACGCTTCGCCACACCCATCGAGAAATACCGCGATCCCGACGCGGCCCTGGAACTGCGCCAACGCGTGGGCCCCTTCATCCTGCGTCGCGTAAAAACCGACCGCAACATCATCCAGGATCTGCCCGAAAAGAACGAGATGAAGGTCTACACGCAGCTCACCAAGGAACAGGCGCTGCTGTACCAGGCCCGCGTGGATCAGATGGAAAAGGATCTGGCTGCCGCCACCAGCATTGAACGCCGGGGCCGCATTCTGGCCCTGCTCACGCACCTCAAGCAGATCTGCAACCACCCCAGCCAGTTCCTCAAGCAGCAGGGCCCTTACAAGGCTCGCAGTGGCAAGCTGGAACGCCTCACGGACATGCTGGAAGAAGTGCTGGAGAGCGGCGAAAAAGCCCTGATCTTCACCCAGTTCAAGGAGATGGGCGATCGTCTACAGATCCATTTGAACGATGTGCTCGGCTTCGAACCGCCCTTCCTGCACGGCGGCAGCACCCGGGATCAGCGCGACGAAATGGTGCGCTCCTTCCAGGAAGATGCCGATGGCTCCAAGGTGCTGATCCTCAGCCTCAAGGCCGGGGGCGTTGGCTTGAACCTTACCGCCGCCACCCATGTGTTCCACTTCGATCGTTGGTGGAATCCCGCCGTGGAAGACCAGGCCACGGACCGAACCTACCGCATCGGCCAAACCAAGAACGTGCAGGTGCACAAGCTCATCACCATGGGCACCCTGGAAGAAAAGATCGACGCCATGCTGGAAAGCAAGCGCGACCTCGCTGACCGCGTAGTTGGCTCCGGCGAAGGCTGGCTCACGGAGCTGGATGATGACGCCCTGCGCCGCCTGGTGGCCCTGGATACCGATGTGGATCTGATGACGGAAGAAGAAGGCAATGGCAGTTCGCATCCGGTCGAGGCGGTGGTTGTGCCGGAACCTGATATCCCTGAGCCCGAGCCCGAAGTCGTCTCCGCAACACCACCCAGAATCGCGCCGAAGCCTGCCGCGAAGCCCGCTCCAAAACGGCGCATCGTGGCCAAGAAAGGGGTGATCGGATGATCCACTCCAGCGAACGCTTTGGTACCACCTGGTGGGGTCGCCTCTGGATCAGCGGCCTCGAAAAATTGGGCGACGATTACGAAAACCGATTGCCCCGCGGCAAGAAATACGCGGAAGAAGGTGCGGTCAGCCACTTCACCGTGAAGCCCGGCGAGATCCAGGCGAAGGTGCACGGGCGCAAGACCTACAACGTGACCCTTGGCCTGCCTGCGCTCAGCCCTGCCCAGTGGGAAAAAGCGCTGGAGCGCATCGCCCTGGAAAGCCGTTTTGTGGCCAGCCTGCTGGCGGGCGAGATGCCCCAGGGCCTCGATGAAACCTTCCGCGAAGCGGGCGCCAGCCTCTATCCGCGCGTGCCCAAGGAACTGCAAACCCACTGTGACTGTCCGGATTGGGCCAACCCCTGCAAGCACGTGGCTGCGGCCTGCTACATCATGGCCGAGGCTCTGGATCGCGATCCCTGGCTGCTCTTCGACCTGCGGGGCATGACCCGCGATGGCATTCTAGAGGCGCTGCAAGCGCATCTGGACGCCACCACCAACAGCACCGAACCCGCCCCCCGCAAGCGCGGCCGACCCAAGAAGGTGGTGCCCCTGGCCGATCTGCTGGCGCAGAAACATGCCTTCGTAGACCCCTGGCTGCGGGTGGATCCCGATGACTTCGATGTGTTGGCAGGGCCATTGCCGGAGTTCATCATCCCCCGCAATCTCCCGGCGGATCCGAGTGTCTTCGTCCAGTTGGGGCCGCTACCCCATGCCCGCATCGAGGCCAGTCTCTGTCTGGCTGCCCTTATGCACCGTACGGCCCAGGTGGTTCAGACCCAGATCGAAGAAGGCATCGATAACCTGGAAGACCCGGAAGCCATGCCCGGCGAGGCCCAGCCCATCTCCCCCTTTGAGACACCCATTCCGCCGCCACCGCCGCCCTCCAATCGCAACTGGCGAGGGAAGAAACGGCGCTGGGGAAAGTAGTGTCGCGAGCGCTTCGCCCATCTTCTTTGGGCCCTTATCGGAGCCACCCATGAAAACCATTGCCACGCCCAAAGCCCCCGCCGCCATCGGCCCCTACAGCCAAGCCAAAATCGTGGGCAATCTGCTGTTCACCGCCGGACAGATTCCCCTCATCCCCGAAACCATGGAAATGGTGACAGGCTCAATCGAAGCCCAGACCGAGCGCGTACTGGCCAACCTGGATGCGGTGCTCGAAGCCGCAGGCACCACCTGGGACCGCGTGGCCAAGACCACCGTGTTCCTGGCGGATCTGGCTGATTTCGCGGCCTTCAACGCCGTCTACGAAAAACACCTGGGGCAGGCCAAACCCGCCCGCAGCACCGTCCAGGTGGCCGCCCTGCCCCGCGCCGCGAAGGTGGAAATCGAGCTGATCGCAGAGATTTAGGGACCTACCGAATCCATCCCAGGAATATCGCTCCCAGCGTGCCTCCACCCACCAACAACCAAAGCAAAACACCTTGAAGGAAAGGCCGTGGCCCCACCCTGGTCACGCTCGCCCGGCTGAGACCCAGGCCTAGTAAAAATAGCGTGAGCACGAGGCTGCGCTTGGCCAGACCGGCCACCAGCAGTCCGGTCGGTTTCAGCACGGGTAGAAACGTGACCAGGGCTGCCGCAGCCAAAAAGCCCAGAATGAACCAGGGGCGCTTGGCCTTCACGGGCCCAGTCTGGTGATGCTCACGGCGCGATATCCATAGTCCTAAACCGAGGGTCACAGGGACGATCCACAGGGCCCGCGCCAGTTTGGTGGTGGTGGCAATCGTCAAGGCTTCAGAGCCATAGATGGAAGCTGCTCCCACCACGCTGGAAGTGTCGTGGATGGCCAAGGCTGCCCAGAGGCCAAAGCTTCGCTGGGGCAGGTGCAACGCATGGCCGATTATCGGAAAAATCAGGAGGGCCGAAGCGTTCAGCAGAAAGACCGTGGCCAGGGCGAGGCTCGTGTCTTCTTCGTCCGCGTGTAACACCGGAGCCACAGCCGCAATGGCACTGCCTCCACAGATGGCCGTACCCACGCTCACCAGGAGCGAGGTGTTGCGCGTAACCGCAAGCCATTTGCCCAATAACCATCCCAGCGCCAAGGTCAAGGTGATCCCCACCAAGGTGTAACCAAAGCCCTGTATTCCCACCACTGCCACGGTGCGTAAGTTCATGGCGGCCCCCAGGCCCACCACGGACCAGGCCAGGAGCTTAGGTGTAAAGGCCCGGGTGCGGGCGGCATGGGGATTCCCCAGCGTCAACGCCACCCCCACACCCGCCAGCAGTCCTGCCCAGGCGGGCCAGCCCTGCCAGTGCAGGCGCGGCATATCCGGCAGCAGGCAGCACAGCCCGAGCAGCAGGATCAGCGCCGTGGATGTCGTCACCGGGGCGTTAGAACCTTAGTGACATGCAGGTAAGCCCACCATCCATCTTGCGGGCTTCGCTGGTATCCAGATCGATCATCGGAAGGCCCAGGGCTTCCAGCTTCTTCCGGGTCTTGGGATAACCCGCGGGCACCAGCAGCGTGCCATTAATCCACAGCACGTTGGCCGAGTACGTTTCGGCGGGATCCACCACGATCTGGCGGTAGCCTTCCAGTTCATCCATGCCTGCGAAATCTTCCGTTACCAGCAGATTCTTGCCACCCACCCAGTTGACGCTGGATTTGAAATGCAGGCCCTCGGCCACGGGCACGGCGGTCCAAGTGTAACCATGGTCTTCAAGAATTTCCCCAAGCTGTTCCGCCCCTTCGGGGTTGCTGCGCTCGGAGACACCGATAAGCGCATGGCGTCCCACAAACAGCACGTCACCGCCATCCAGCTTGCCAGGTGCTTCGATGCGAGCGATGGGGCGATGCTTGGCGATGACCGGTTCCATGGCCGCAGCCTCGCCTCGTCGAGCCTTGGCACCAGGGCGGGTGACGATGGCCAACTCCGCCGTCATGATGGCGGCATCCTCCACGAAATAGGCATCCGGGAATTCAGCCAGGGGCTCCAGCACATCCACCTGTAGACCCAGTTTGCGCAGTGCGCCCACGTAGGCATCATGCTGCGTCATCATCACCGCGTAATCGGGTTTTGCACCTTGAACGGTGGTGAGACCATGGGAAAAGTTGAGGCCCGGCTTGCGGCAGATCGCGTGCGTGAACATAGGAGCTCCTGAGTTCATTGTATCCGGGCGGTCCGCACGAATTCTAATCCCCACCAAGGAGCATTCTGGCCCGATCCGTCATCCAAGACCTGCCGGAGCCTTGAAGGTCGGCGGTTATCATGACTAATTGCGAGGGAAGCTGAATTGAAGGGCATCTACCTGGATCACAACGCCACCACTCCGCCACACCCGGCTGTGGTCGAGGAAATGCGCGCCTGCCTCGAACAGGGATGGGGGAATCCCTCCAGCATCCATGCCCACGGACAAACGGCCAAACGCATTCTGGACTTGGCCCGGCACCGCGTGGCGGCCTTGGTCGGCGCCGAGCCTGAAGAAATCCTCTTCACCAGCGGCGGCACGGAGTCGGATAACCAGGCCCTTCGTGGTGGGTCGATCTTGCGCCCGGAGGGCGCAATTCTTACTTCGGCCATCGAACATTCCGCCGTGCTGGACACCTGCAAAAACTTGGCAGCGCAGGGGCGTGAGGTGCGCATTCTGCCCGTGGCTTCCAATGGCATTCTGGATTTCGATGCACTAAAAGCCCCGTCGAACGGCCCCGTGGCTCTGGTTTCCCTCATGCTGGCCAACAACGACTTGGGCACGTTGCAGCCGGTGCGGGAGACAACCGAGTGGGCCAAAACACAGGGCGCCATCATGCACACCGATGCCGTGCAGGCCGTCGGCAAGATCGCCGTGGATGTGCGGGAGCTGGGTGTGGACCTGCTCTCGATTTCGGCCCATAAGCTTTACGGCCCCAAGGGCGTGGGCGCACTGTTCATTCGCCGTGGCCTGCAGCTCCCGGCCTTGCTCCACGGTGGCCCGCAGGAACGACGCCTCCGGGCAGGTACGGAGAATCTCCCGGGCATCGCGGGCTTTGGCAAGGCCTGCGAACTGGCCAAAGCCCATCTGGAGCGTCGCAGTGCCCACTGCAGGCATCTTCGCGATCTGCTGGAACGCGGCGTTCTCGAAGGCATTTCGGGCACCCGATGCAACGGCGATCCGAAGCAGCGGGTGCCAAACACATCGAACCTTTCCTTTGAGGGCCTGATTGCGGAGGATCTGCTCCTCAACCTGGATCTCGATGGCATTTCCGTCTCCCTCGGTGCCGCATGCCAATCCGAGAGCCGCAAGCCCAACCCCGTGCTCAAGGCCCTGGGGCAGAGCGATGCCGAAGCATTATCCTCGCTGCGCTTATCCATGGGGGAAGGGAACGATGAAGATGACATCCGGCGCACCCTTGAGATCTTGAAAACCACCGTTTCTCGGTTGCGGCAAAGGATCCAGTCATGAACCGAGGTCGCATGGTCATCGCCATGAGCGGCGGCGTGGATTCCAGCGTCGTGGCGGCGCTGATGGTGCAGGAAGGCTGGGATGCCGTGGGGGTCACGCTGCAGCTGCGCAGCTGCGATGACCGCATGGCCAGTCGCTCCTGCTGCTCCGCCGATGGCATCACCCAGGCCCGCGCCGTGGCCGGCGCCCTGGGCATTCCTCACTACGTGTTGGATTGCCGCGAAACTTTTTTGGATCGTGTGATGCGCCCCGCTTGGGCGGAATACGAGCGGGGCCGCACGCCAAGCCCCTGTCTGCACTGCAATCGCGAGATGAAGTTTGGTTACCTGGGGGAATATGCCGAGCGCATCGGCGCCGAGCGCATCGCCACGGGGCACTATGCGCGTATTGAGCGCGAAGGCGACACCGTGCGCCTGCTGCGGGGCGTGGATCGTGCCAAGGACCAATCTTATTTCCTCTCCTATCTTGAGACGGAGCAACTTCGGCGCCTGGAGCTGCCCCTGGGCGGCATGGTGAAACCCGAGGTTCGTGCTCTGGCTCGGCAGATGGGTCTGGCCAGCGCTGAGCGCCACGAAAGCCAGGATATTTGCCTAGCCGTCGAAGGCCTGGGCTTCCCGGAATCCCTGCGGCAGCGCTTTGAAAAGGACATGCGGCTCGGCAACTTCGTGGACCCCCACGGCAAGGTGCTCGGCCCCCACGAAGGCTTCCACCGCTACACCATCGGTCAGCGCCGAGGCCTCGGCATTGCCCTGGGTGAACGCGCCCATGTGATCGGATTGCGGGCGGAGGATGCGGCGGTGATTCTCAGCACCGAGGATACCGATCTGCTTGCCGCCGGCCTGCGCGCCACCGGCGTGCACTGGTACGCGCCGCCACCCGAGCACGTTATCGCGCAGATCCGGTCCCGCCACGCGGGCGCTGCCGCGCGATTGGAACGCCTGGGAAGTGACACCGTCCTGGCGCATTTTGATATTCCCCAGAGCGCGGTCACGCCAGGTCAGGCCGTGGCCTTCTATGACGGGGAACAGCTGATTGGCGGAGGCTGGATCGACGCGGCACTGCCCGCCGCCGCCGATCGTTAAGGCCGTTCCAATATGATTCCCGGCCGTGGTGATTCCGGCTTGTAGTAGGCGAGGTGCCCAGGAAGGCACAACAGGACGGCACCACGGTCATGGAGGCAAACCAGGTTCAGGGCCTCCCGAAGTGCCAGCTCCCGACCATCGGCTTTCAGCCCATCGGCGATCACATGACACCTGGGTCCAGCACCCTTGGCCCTCAGCAGTTTTTCCAATTCATTCGGGAAGTCCTGGTGGCCAGGCACTTCCATGGCAAACCCGGTCATGTACGGCAGCTCGCAACTAAGCCGTTCCAGCGCTTCCTTGCGGGTTTTGGGGTCGGCAAGGCCCTGAAGAAACCGCGCCCGCTTTGCGGAAAGGATGAAGGACTTGGTGAAGGCGGTTTCGTGATCCATGAGTGGTGACGCTCCAAGAGAATGGTGAGTTTCACCAAGACCAGTCTGGCATTAACAAGGAGCGTGTCCAAGCAATGGACAAGGGCTGCGTTGACGGCAAAGGGTTCACAGGCAAGGAAGTGGGCGCAGGGCGGTGCAGGTACACCGTCCAAGCCCTCTGACGCCGCATGGGAGCCCTTTGCCATCAACCCTTCGGGCTGGGGCGGCAGCTCTCGGGATGCTGCGTCAGGCTCCTCGACCTTGGGTCCACCAAGTTTCAGTCTGTCTCGCGTATCGGCGCAGCCGATACCGAGAGGGCCTTCGTCGCCTTCCTTGCCTCCCTCGGATGGCGCACCAGCGCAGCCCCTACCCATTACTTGGACACGCTCCTAGGTGACTTCGGCCCCAGGCCCGGTGGAAAAGGCGGCTCGCACTTCCTCACTTACGATCGTGGGTCGACCCGTGTGGCGGTCCATGGGGCACCAAAGGGTGCGGGCCCGGGCCAACACGATGCGATCGGAGGCTCTCAGGATTTCCGTATTGCGCTCAAAGGCCCGCTGGGAGGCGGGCCCCACCCAGGTGCGGGCAATAATCCCATCGCCCAACAAGGCCGGTCGTTTGTAGTCGATTTCATGGCGCACCACCACCCAGAACAGCACCGCCTGGGCTTCTGGAGGGGCGGTTGCGGTCCAATGGGCAATCGCCACCTCCTGCACCCAGCGCAAATACACCACGTTGTTCACGTGGTTCAGCTGGTCGATATCGGTAGGCAACACCTCCAGGAGTAGCTCGAAGGGCACCTGGGAATCAGACATGTTCAATTCCAACCTTCAACAACTGCGGAGAGCCTGCATCACGAATCAAAGGTGATTGGGTCATTGCGAAGCACGATCCTCCCTATCGCCGTGAACACCACTGCCAGCGCAAGCCCAGCTACAGCGATGAATACAAAGCGAACAGCGGGGGCATTCAAGATGAGCACTCATGCTGCGCGTTCCCTCAATTCCTTCCAACGATTCCCGTCATGGGACTGCTGGCACTGGCATAAAGCTTCCGCGGCATGCGGCCAGATTCGAAGGCCAGCCGCCCGGCCCGTACGGCGAGATCCATGGCTTCGGCCATCTTGGTGGGTTCGCCGGCTTCCGCCACAGCCGTGTTTAGCAGCACGCCATCGGCGCCCAGTTCCATGGCCACGGCCGCATCGCTGGCGGTACCGACCCCCGCGTCCACGATCATGGGCAGTTTGTAGCTATCGCAGATTTCCTTGATGAGCAGCAGCACGTATGGGTTCTGAACGCCAAGGCCAGAGCCGATGGCCGAGCCCAGCGGCATGATGGCGTGCACACCGAGATCGCAGAGCTTTTTGGCGAGAATCGGATCGGCATTGAGATAGGGCAGCACGATGAAGCCCTCTTTCACCAGTTCCTCGCAAGCCTTCAATGTTTCTTCACCGTCGGGATAAAGGCTCTTGGTATCGCCCAGCACTTCCACCTTGATCCAAGGGTTGTCCAGGGCTTCCCGAGCCAACCGGGCCACCCGCAAGGTCTCTTCGCGAGTAAAGCAGCCAGCGGTGTTGGGCAACAAGTGGATGTGTTTGGGAATCCAGTTGAGGATATTGTCTTCGCCCTTGGCCGCTAGGTCGAAGCGCCGCACCGCCAGGGTCACCATCTCGGAGCGCGCGGCCTCGTAGCAGGCTTTCATGGTGGCAAAGTTCTTATATTTACCCGTGCCCAGAATGAGGCGGTTGGTGAAGGTCTTGTCGGCAATGGTGAACATGGTCAGTCTCCTTCACCTAGTCTACGTGGTTAGGGTCAGGTGTTGCCGGGCGGCTCCATGAGCGAGGTGGCCGATGGCTGCTTGGCCTCGCTATCTCGCCAAGTGCGTGCGGAATCATGCTGGGCATAGCTTTGAGAGATTCCATTCATGCCTGAAGTGGAAACGCCCGATTCATTCAAGGGGCGCGTAAACAACTCTGGTGAATCGCCTAGGCTCTTTTTTGGAGGGATCAGAAGATGCTCATCTCCTTCACCCTGGGGTGTCTCTGCGGCCTCGCGATGGGGATCGGTGGTTGTCTGCTAAAGGGTCGCCTTCACAATCCGTTGGGTGAAGATGAGAAATACCTGCTCGCGGCGGCCCGAGCCGCCAACGGACGCCTGATACTTCGGCAGGAAAAAGCCAGCTCTGGAACCCCCCTGCTCCTGTTGAAGGAATATCCCAACCCTCGACGGATGGAAGCGCACGGCCAAATCGACCAGCTCCTGAAACGAAAACTCCTGATCCCCGACCCCTCCGGCATCCCGGACCGCTACCAGCTCACGCCAGCCGGGCGCCAGCGGAGCGAGCAACTCCCGGAATTCCCGCTCCAGCCCGTGCGCCAGGGTTCCTGGTTCAATTCCATTTCCAGACCCCCGCAGCGATTTGTACGCCGATCGTAAAAAATCGAACGCAAGAATCCAAGTCCAGACATCGGATGGGCGATGAGAAAGGAAAGGCCCGTGGCGGCCCAGGGGGAACTGTGAGTTTCGAACACCAGGCCCGGATCATCGGGATGGGGCTTCTGCTGGGGCAGATCCCCTTTCGGGCACTGGCAGAGGCCTGGCAGGCCATCTCCCCTCCAGGAAACCCAGACCTGGACGCCCTTCTGGCGGAACTTCAGCGCCAGGGCATCCTGACGGAGGAAGCCCGCACGGCGCTCCATGCTCAGGTGGTAGACCTGGAATGGCTGATCGAAGGAGCAGCCAGTGAAAACGACCCCAAAGCCACCACCGAAAGACCCGCGCCACCTCCCACTGCCGTGCTCTCTCTCCCACCTTCGGACCAGCCGCCGGAAGTGCCCCTGCACACCCCGACCTGGGCCCCTGAATTCCAGACTCAGCCCTGGAGCGAAGTCAGCCGGCACCTCCTATCCGCGCTCACCCTGCCGCGTTGGAACCAGTTCACCAACCTCCAATTCGTCGGAGAAGGCGGCATGGGGCGCATTTTCAAGGCCTTCGACCCCACGCTCAACCGGAACGTCGCGCTCAAGTTCCTGCGCTGGGAGGATCGGAACTCCATCTCCAACCTGGTTCGCGAAGCCAGAAGCCAGGCCCAGGTGGATCATCCCAACATCTGCCGGGTGTACGAAGTCAAGGAATGGCATGGCCTTGTTTACGTGGTGATGCAGTACATCGAGGGACAGACCCTCGATCGTGTGGCGCCCCTGTTGGACTTGGACGAGAAACTGGAGCTCATGGAAAAGGTGGCCGATGCCATCCATACCGCGCACCGCCAAGCGCTGATTCACCGGGATCTCAAACCCACGAACATCATGGTGGAGCGGGGCCCCGAGGGAACCTTCATCCCCTACGTGCTGGATTTTGGATTGGCCCGGGATCTTGGCAAGGCCAACGAAACCCGGGAGGGCACCATCCAGGGCACCGCCCACTACATGGCTCCGGAACAGGCCCGGGGCGATACGACCCTCATCGAGCGGCGGACAGATGTCTATGCGTTGGGGGTCACACTCTATGAACTTTTCGCCGGAGCCCCGCCCTTCGCCGAGGTGGCGGGGATGGACTGTCTGGTTTGCATCCTGAACGAACCTATTCCATCGCTCCGGACCCGCAATCCCAGCCTGCCTGCCGATCTTCAAACCATCGTCATGAAATGCCTGGAAAAAGACATCAGCCACCGCTACGAGAGCGCGAGGGCCTTGGGTGATGACCTGCGCCGATTCCGGAACGGGGAGCCCATCCTGGCGCGACCCACCAGTCTCGGCTACCGGCTGGGAAAATTTGTCCTCAAATACAAAACCTTCGTGGCCCTCGGCGTAGCTGCCCTGGCCGTGGTGGTGGTGTTCGCATTCTTGGGCCTCCAGGCCCGCTATACCGCCGCCAGTCAGGCCCAGTGGGCCCAGCATTTTGGGCAGGAGGCGGAACGTATTGAAGCCCTGCTGCGCTATGTTCGCCTGCAACCCGTTCACGATATCCAGGGTGAGCTGGCCACGGTCCAACTGCGCATCCGCGCCATTGAAACGGAGTTGAAGGGCGCCCCATCCCTTGCCCAAGGGCCCGGCCATTACGCCCTAGGACGCGCAAGCTTGGCTCTGGGTGAAATTTCCCAGGCCCAGGTACATCTGGATCGCGCGTGGCAAACGGGCTTCCGGGCGCGGGAGGTGGCCTATGCCCGGGGTCGAACCATGGGCCAGATCTACGCGCGCGCCCTGGACACGGCCCGGGCGATCCAGGATCCCAGGCTCCGCGAAACTCGGCTTCAGGAGTTGGAGGAAACCTTGCGTGCGCCCGCGGTGGCCCTGCTGCAGGAGGGTCGCGGCAGCCTGTTGGACCCTCCGGGTTTTCAAGAGGGGCTCTTGGCCCGGTACGACCATCGCTATGACGAAAGCCTTCGTTTGGCCAAATCCGCCTTGAAGGGAGCCCCCTGGTTTTATGAAGCCCTGCGCCTCGAAGGCGAAGTCTACCTGGCGTGTGCCCGGCTGGAGCAAGACCCGGTGAAGACCCTCGCCTACCTCGATAAGGCCGGGACATCACTGCAGGCGGCCTTGACCACGGCGCCCAGCGACCCCGCGCTCTGGGACCTGCTTTCCCGACGGTGGTGGGAGGAAATGGTGACGCGCCGGAGGGCCGGATTGGCCTTCCAACAACCCCATCAGCAGCTGCAGGAGGCCTGCGCAAACTGGCAGCGCCTTCTTCCGCAGGCCCCGGATCCAGAAATCCGTCTCGCGCGCGGTGAACTGGAAGCAGCCAGAGCGCCCAGGCTCGATTCTGCGGTGCTTCCACGGGAAAAGCGGCTCGCCCTTCCACCCTTGGCCCGAGCGCTCCAACGGACGGAGACGCTTCTCTCCCGCAATCCTAATCATCCAGATCTCTTGGGGGCTTTGGCTTCAGGACTCCAGCTGCGGGCCTATCAGGACTTCAACCGGGGCAAAGACCCCAGGGCAGACTTGGCCCGAGCCATTTCACTTCTGCAACGCGCCATGGACGAGGGCACCCCCGCCTTTGAGCTCTTTGAACCCTTCGTCGCCAGCCACTGGGCCCGGGTGGAATTTGAAAAATCCCAGGGCCGCAATCCTGCACCGCAGGTGGAGGAAGCCCTGAAGGCACTTCAGGCCCTGGCTCAGCGCTACCCCAGGGTGGCGGATTTCCCGGGGTACCTGGGGGGACTGCAAGCCGAATTGGTGGACTATCAGGCCACCCATGGCCTCGACCCGGCTGTTGCCGCGCAACGGGCCCTGAGGCACCTGGAGCGAGCCTCCACGCTGGCACCTGCCCGTTTTGAATTCCACTTCAGCCGGGGCAATGTCTATCTAGCCTGGTCCCAGTTCCACCTCCTTGGCGACCAGGATGCCAATCCATCCCTCACCGATGCGGAAGCCGCCTATCGGACTGCCCTGGCCCGCAATACCTCCACCGAAGGGGCGATGCTGGGTCTCGGCGAAGTGGGCCTTTTGCGCTGCCAAGCCCTGGAACGCCAAGAACGGCCCTACCTCAAGGTTCTGGCCAAGGCCGAGGAGGACGTAGCCCCCCTTCAGAACCAAAAGGAAAATTGGCGCGTGGCCCTCTTCAACGCCGAGGCCGCCCGCTTGCGCGCGCTAGTAACGCCTTCCACACCCCAAACCTGGGTGACCCTGACCGCGGCCGAACGGGCCGCCAACCGCGCCCTCGCACAGGGAGGAAGCGTTCCTCCCTCCCTGTTGGTGCTGGCTCAAATTCATTTGGCCTGGGCGAATCTCAAGCCCGCAGTGGCAGGGGCCCGGAGGGCCAGAGCACGCCAGCTGCTCCAGGAACTGCTGACCAAGGACCCAGCCTTTGAACCCGCGCGCCAGCTCGTGAAAACCCTTTGAATGACCTGTCTATTCGAAATTTTCCACATTGGCGTACGAGGGAATGCACGCGGGTTTCACGAGGAAACCGGGAAGCTCCAGGGTCTGGGGTTCCTCCGCCTTTAGTCCACGCCTTAACGAGGAACTGGGCTGGTGCCAGATACGCATGACATCCTCCGGGCGGGTGGGCAGATGCCGAGCGCTTCGGTAAAAGGGAATCAGCAGATTGGCCACGGCGAAATCGGTCCAGACCATTACCCCTGACTTGGGATCCCGCAGGGCGTACTCGCTGAGGGTAAAGTTGCGCCCATCGCTGTACCCCACGTTGATTCGCGCCACCCGAGGCCGAGGGAGCACATTCCACACCCACCCCTCTGCGGGGTGATCCAGGGGGTAGATCGGTCCATCTGCCGTATTCACCAGAAAAGCAGGCAGGTGGCCGGAGGCGCCGGGCGTGTACCAAAGGCGCAGCACCCGTTCTGCGTTCATCAGGTTCAGGGGGCGAAAGGAATACTGCGGGAGCAACAGGTTGACCACGGCCCAATCGCCCCAAAAAATGGCCCCTCCCAAAGGCTCACTGATCTGCTGGGAGGAAAGCGCATAGCTTCGACCATCCTCGAGGCCGATGGTCATGCTCGTGATCTGCGGTCGCGCGGAGGCCTCCGCGCCCATGGCAGCACCTCCCCAAACCACGGCAAGGGAGATCACAACGTTGCGAACGAGGGACGCAAACATGGCCGGCTCCTTAGGGAGAATGGTTGGGGGCGAGCGGGTACGGCCTGCGCCACCCGCTGAGAATTACATCGGCCTGGAAACCCGGAAGGTTCACTGAAAATTGAAAAAATGCTTATTTGGCATAACCTTTCATAGGAAAAAAACAGAAGACCCGCCACCCATGCTTGAATACATGGATCCAGGAGCCCTCATGCCTTCCGTGGTGCAATCCACCCGCTCAGCCATTCATCACACGGAGCGGATTCTATTTTCACCCTTCGAGATCCAACGATGGTTCGCCCTGGGTTTTACGGCATTTCTAGCCAACCTCGGTGGCGGCTTCCAGATGCACTCCAACGGCCTGCCCAAGGAATGGCCTGCCCTCGGCGAATGGATCCAGGCCCATCTTCCGCTGGCCATCGCCCTGGGCATTGCGCTGCTCCTGCTGGTCCTGGCGGTGCTGGTGGTGCTGAACTGGATTGCCTGCCGCGGCCAGTTCATGTTCCTGGACAACGTGATCCACAACCGCACCGCCATCCGGGAACCCTGGCAACGATTTCGCCAACCGGCCAACCAGCTGTTTGTGTTCCAGTTGATCCTCGGGGCGGGGATCCTGGTGGGCCTGCTCCTCCTCGTGGGCATCGGCGCGGGAGGTGCGATCTTCCTGCGCCCGGTATTTGAGCAACTGGGGCACGCCGGTCGGATCACCGCGATTGCGGTGTTGGTTGTTGCGGCACTGGCCCTCTTCCTGGGGCTGATCTTTTTCGCCTTGGTGCTGCAGGATTTCCTGGTCCCTCTCATGTATCTGAAGAACCTCAAACCCACCGATGCCCTTCGCGCCTTTCTGAGGGATCTCCTGCCGGGTCATGGCTGGGATCTCTGCCGCTTCTATCTCATGAAACTGCTGCTGGGCCTGGGCGCCCTGATCGTCATTGTTGTGGGTGGTTGTCTGACGTGTTGCATAGGTTTCCTGCCCTACCTCAGTTCGGTACTCACCTTGCCGATCACGGTGATGTTCACCTGTCTCAACCTGGATTTCCTGGCCCAGATGGACCCGAGCCTGGAGGCCTTCCCGGTTCAGGAAACCCAGCCCTGCGCCGGGGATACGCAGGCTTAAGCGCCTGAAGATGAACACTTAGCAACTGGTCGAACATTAATTCCGAAACTGGTCGGGCTTTGGCCATGGCATGGCTGTATTCTTCTGAGTAAATTCCGTGATATTTAAGGGTTGACCTCTTTAGACATCTACCCGGAAAGAAGCCAGGTCTGTGACTTGTGCGAATTCTTGCGCTTGACCTGGCGCACGCCTGTGAAAGGACGTCTCATGCAGACGAGGTTCATGCTTTTCCCCCTGCTCGCGGCCCTCGCCTGCACCGTCAGCGCGGAAGCGCAGGTGCCGCAGCTGAGCGCCATCGCCCCTGCCAAGCCGGGCGAACCCGTCCGATTCACCTTTCAAGCGCCCCCCGGCGTGCTCTGGGCCATGGTCTTCTACCGGGCCGTGGGCGAGGACGAATTCCGCAGCTTGCCACTCCGGGCTGAGACAGGCGGCATGGTGGCAAACCTCCCGGCCGACGAAATCGGGGGGCGTTCCATCCAGTATTATCTGGCCTTCCGGGGTGCTGAAGGCGTGACCTACCTGCCTCAGGGCGCCCCCGGCATCATGGCGAACCTGGAACTGGCAGCCGCCCCGGGCCAGGCCGCTGATGGCACGCGAACTAAACACAAGGTGCCCTTTCACGTGGAAGCCAGCCTTGAGCAACTGGTTTATCGTTCCCAAAAGGTCGACAACGAACGCACCTTTTTTAGCGGTGGGCAGGTCTCCCTGGGCTACGAAGTGGAATCCGGCGAGCACCGCATGAGCCTCAATACGCGGGTGGCCTACCAGGGGCAACCCATGGCGGGGCAGTCCCATTGGTCCGTGGGCGAGTTGCGCGGGCTTTACGCCTACCGCGACCATCGAGCCCAAATCGGCGACATGTCCCTCCAGGAATCGGAATTCACGGTGGGCGGCGCAGGGCGTCGAGGCATGGACTACCTCTACGATGATCAGGTTTTCTACGCCCATGTGTTCGCCGTCAACACCCAGCAGCTGGGTGGCTTCAAGGGCCTGGCCTGGCCCGCTCGGGGCACCGAGCTTTTCGGTGGGGCCGTGGGCTACGCCTGGATGGACGGACGCGTGAGATCCAAGCTGGTGCTCCTCACGGGCCGCGATGATCCCTCCCAGGGCATCAACGTGGGCTCGGCCTCCTTCATGACGCGGCGGGAAGGCAGTACGGTGGCGCTCACCATGGAAGCGGCCTTGCTGAGCTATCGCCTCAGTCTGAATGGCGAGTACGCGCGCAGTTCCTATGACAGGGATCTCGACGATCCCGCAGGAAAGGTGCAGGACCAGGCTTGGCGACTGGGCGGCGCGTGGAGCGAAAAGAGCTACAGTGCCCGAGCCTCGTACCGCCAGATCGGGCGTGATTTCGGCACTCTGGGCTATCCCATGATGGAAGGGGATCGCCGCAGTGCGGACGGTGGTTTTTCCCTCACCTTGGACCCCGCCTGGTCCTTGAATGTGAGCGCCACGTCGGAGCGCAACAACCCCAACGCAGACCCCCTGGAAACCCGTGCACAGAATGACGTCCAGACCCTGGATGGGCATTGGACACCGGCCACGGGCTTCACCTTGAAAGCAGGTGTAAGCAACGCGGCGCAAAAGGCAGGTAGCCTGGCGGATCCGCTGATCCCCTTCGCAAACAGCAAGCGCTCCGGGGCCTTCACCGGTTTCGATTGGGCCATGGGCGCCAAAGGCGCCCTGGCCTTCAGCGTGCAATTGGATCGCATCGAAGGCACCGGTGCGTCGACCACCACCGGGCGCAGCACCACCATGATCCTGGGTGGTTCCTTCCAGCAGCCCGATGTGATCCGGGTGGCACCGACCCTTTCCTATTCCAAGAGCGCCGAGGATGGCACGGGTCAGGATTATTCGGTGGCCAGCCTCTTCGTGAACGCCGATGTGACCCTGGTGAAGAAGATGCTGAACCTGGCCCTGAACGGTGGCTACAACCGCATGGATACCCCCGGCGCCGGGGTCATGACCAGTACCAATGTGGACGCGGCCCTGCAGTACTACCTCACGCCCTATCTGGAGCGCCAGTTTCATCGCGGGCAAGCCGTGTTGGCCTTGCGCTTCCGTTATACCAAATCCCAATCCTTGCCCGAGGCCGAACGTCGCGCCTCGCTAACGCTCAACTTTTCGTTCTGAGCGGAGACGCCATGCGCACCTTCATCCTCGTTCTCACGCTCCTGATTGCGCCGGTGCTCCAGGCCCAGGCCACGCTCAATGTAAATCCGGCCCGGCCCAGAGTGGGTGAAGTCACCCTCTTCACCCTCGGCGGTGTCGTTCCCTTTTCGGTGTCCTGGACCTTCGGAGACGATTCCGGCGTCTTTCCAGGCGGCGCCGTCGCCACGCATACCTACACGCGACCGGGCTCCTTCATCGCGCGGGCAAGTTATTCCCTCAGTTCCGTCTCGGGTATCACCGCCACCGTCCAGCGGGCGGTGTTCGTGAGCGTCAGTGGCCCTAACGCGCCCTTCAGCATTTCCTACCTGGCCCTGCGCTGGGAGGATGGCACCGTGCGCCGCACCGTAAGCCAGAACGATGCGGGCCTCGTGGCCTATGCAGATCTCAAATACGAAGGCACCGGCGTTTTCCAGGGTGACTGGTTAGTGGATGGCGTGATCTTCCGCAGCCTCACCAAGCAACTGACCTTCGCCAATCGCACCACGCTCAGCAGCGGCCAGGTGTCCCTGGCGGGGCCGCAACTTTCTCTGCCCACCAATATCCCTGGCGAACACACCGTTTCCCTTCGAGTCAACCAGCCCGGGATTCCCTTTGACGTACCGGTGATCCGCTATTTCGTGAGCCTGGGCGCCGATCCCAATGGGCCGGTCCTGAAAAGTGTTCTGCCCAGGCGGGTGCGAGCGGGTGAGGAAGTGGAACTGCAACTCACCGGTCCGCGCCTGGCACCGGATATGGAACTCCACCTGGGCCGCGATATGGCCGTGGTGGGGCCCATCCGCCTGATTGGACCGGAACTCGCGCTGGTGAAAGTCTTCGTGGCGCCCACCGCCCGACCAGGTGCGCGCATTCTGCGCAGTTCCCGGGCAAAGGGCGGCCCCGCAGGTTCCGCACGGCTGGAGATACAGCCACCCCTGAAGAAAATTCCCAAACCCAAGTGACAGCCCTAGCGAAAAACCACCGCACGACCCAATACCCAGGTGATCCATGCGAGCTTTGATTGTTCCTTTTCTCCTCGTTGTCGCACAGCCTCAGCTGCAAAAGGTGCCCCTGGCGCTGACTCCAGCCCTCAGCGTTACCACCACCCGCCCCAGGGTGGACGCCAGTACTGGGTTCAAGCTCGCGAGCTCGGCGCTTGGCGTCACCTGGGATTTTGGAGATGAAACACCCCCACAGACTGGCGGGAGCGCCATTTCCCATGTGTATCGCACCGCCGGCACCTTTACCGTCAAAGCCAGCGCGGGTGGGAACACCTTTCAGCAGAGCGTAACCGTCGTTGAGCCCCGGCGTTTGATTGTCACGCCTTCGGCCCCCAAACCGGGCAAGGCTACGGCTCTGAAACTGGAAGAGGCGTTTGGCAAAACGCTGCAATGGACCTTCGGGGATGGCACCGCGCCGGTGAATGGGGGTGTCAGTGTCAGTCACACCTTCATCAAGGAAGGCTCGTACACCGTTGCGGTGAAGGACACCGGCACGGAGTTCCACCGGGAATTCAAGCTGAATGTGCCGGTGGGACTGCAGGGGCCAGGCGCACCCTTCAGCATTTCCTACTTGGCACTGCGCTGGGAGGATGGCGCCACGGAACGTTCCGTGAAACAGGGAGAAAAGGGCCTGGTGGCCTTCGCTGATCTCAAGTTTGAGGGCACGGGGCAGTTCCAGGCCGAGTGGTTGGTGGATGGCCAGGTGCAGCGCGCCGTGAGCCAGCAGCTGGGTTTTGCCAAGCTCACCACCCTGCGCAGCGGGCAGACCATCGGTTCACCACTGTCCACCCGAATTGGCACCACCGCCCGCGATGGGCGCCACACCTTGGCCACTGTAGTGCCCGGCGAATTCGAGATCGCCCTGCCCACCAATGTGGCCGGTGAACATGTGGTGACTCTGAAAGTGCTGCAACCGAAATTGGCATTCCAGGTTCCCGTCATCCGGTATTTCGTCAAGCTGGGCAGCGAGGCGCAGGGACCGGTGGTGCAGGGCATCACGCCACCCAATGCCAAGCCTGGTGATGAAGTGGAACTCATCCTCACCGGCACCGGATTCACCGCGGACATGGCCCTGAACCTGGGCAAGGATGTGGGCGTGCTGGGCGCACCCCAGATCCTCTCGCCCGAAAAGGCCGTGGTGAAGGTTTTCATCGCCCCCACCGCCCAGCCCGGCAAGCGCCTTTTCCAGGCCCGGAAACCCGGCGGCAGCTTGGCGGGCACGGCACACCTGGAGATCGTTTCAGGCGTGAAGTTGGCCGGTGGCCTCGCTGCTAAACCAGGCGTCCTGGGGAATCTCGCCCCGGCCCCCGCCACTCCGCCTCCCCCCGCACCTGGCGCTCAGCCGATGCAAGGCAACCTCCCGGGCGGAAAACCCGCCGTGGCCCTGAAAGGTGCCCTGGCTGAACCCGTGAAACCTGCAGGATTAGCACTGCAGAAAATCGACGACAAGGGCAAGAAACCCTTGGGTGGCATCCTCGCTCCCGCGGGTTTCAAAGCCACCAAGGTGGAGCTGGGAAAGGTCTCCAAGTCAGGTTCGAATTTCTCGAAATTCGCCCCGCCCAGCGGCGGGAGGGGCCTTGGCATGGTGGTGGATGCCAGTGCCGCCAAACGCAAAGACAAGGTGCTGGCCTGCACCGAGGGCCAAAAGCTCAAACTATCCAAGATCACCCTGGCAACGCCTTCCTTCTCTCTGATTGGCGTCAACACCAGCGGTGAATTCCAGAGCGATAACCTGCCAGTGCTGCGGGATTCCACCCAGTTCACCTGGAAGGAAAAGAACCCCGGCACTTCGGAGTACTACGAACTCCGCTTCTATGCCGCCAAGAATGCCTCTCTTTTGAAGACTGTGCGCATCCCTGGCAACCGTAGTTCCTACGAGGTAACCCCAGCCTTTGTGCAGGAGTTGGGCCGCTTGTACAACGTAAGCGGACTGGATGCGGTCAAAGGCCTGCTTTCCACTTCCCAGGCAGCCAGTGCGCCCAAATCCCAGAGCCAGATGCCCAAGGCCAACCAGGGCGCCACCAGCCAAACCCCAGCTGCCCCCAAGGCCAAACAGGCTCAAATAAAAATGGGGACCGTCCTGCAAGCCCAAGGCCCCGGAAAAACCAATGCCGCCGCAACCTCTTCGTTCAACCTCGGTGCGGCCGCCGGAGCCATTCAAGCCTTGGAGCTGGATCCCAATATCCCGGCGCCCATGCAGAAAAAAGCCAATGTGGTGTGGCAGGTAGTGGGCTTCCGTTCCTACCCCTGTCTGCCTCCGGAGGATCTCGCCGCGCAGCTGAAGGCACCGGAATTCCGCCCCTTGCCAGATGGCAAGCCGCTGCCTGCGCTGACCCCGGGCCTCAGCTTGGCCACCGCCACGCCCCTCGCACAAAACCCCAAACCCGGAACCCTCGGGGCCCTGAACCCCAAACCTGCAACCTTGAAATCATTGAATCTCAAGCCAGGTGCTACCCAGGCTAAACCCAGTGGAGCTTCCGTTAATTCTGCGACCGGCCTCCCGCCCACGGTGGATAAACCCCTGGGCGCCCAGGGCCAAGCTCCCGCCAAGGTCTCAGACGTGCCGAAGGTCTACCAGACGGTGGCAGCCGAAGTTTCACGTTCCGAAGTATGGCCACTCAAGATGCCCGTCACCCCCCAAGGCGTGAACGCCAAAACCTGCACCATCGGCCAGAACGATCCCAAGGTTGTGCTGGAGCCCAACAAGAAGGCCAATGATGGTGGCAGTCAAACCTTTTTTGGAATCCCCGCGCTGTTCGGTGGAAGCCAGAAAAGTGGAAGCGCCAAGCCCAAAACAGTTTTGGATGAGAACACCTACACCTTCGACCAGATCTACCTCCACGGCACCTTTGATCTGGGTCAAAAGGTCCCCTATCGCTTGATCCCGTCATCCCTGAACAATCCAGCGGCCGATGCGGTGGCAGCGGCCGCCGCCGCCGTCAATGCTGCGATCAATGCTGCCAAAGCCGCCATGGGTGGCGGAAGCACCGCCAGCACGGGTTCCGGAAATCAGATCAACGTATCCACCGTGAATCAAGTCACCTTCAAGAATGTGTTCGTGGATTGGGGCGATGGCACCCTGGAACCCTTCCATGGCAAGCCGCTCGACACGCTGTACACCAATGGCACCGATTTCGGCAGCAGCTACAAGGTCGAACCGGGCAGTTTCAGCCATCTCTACACCCGCTCTTCAACCTACCGCGTCAAGGTCTTCGTGCTCTCCGATGAAGACATGGTGCGGGACAACATCGTGGCGGATGTGGCCCAGGGTCTGACGCCCACCCAGTCGGTCCAGGGTGTTTTCACCCGCTTGTCCGGCATCGTGCACCCTTCGAAACCCCTGTTGAGTGGGATGGAAACCAGTCGGACCACCAAGCCCTTGGCGACGGCCTCGAGGAGTGCCAAACCCGGCACGGCCACCGCTATCACGGCCGCGCCCGCCTTTGGCTCCCACGTGGGCGAGTACCTCGATATGCGCCCCAGCGCTGCCCAGGCCCTGGAGCGTGCGTACGTGATCTACTGCCACGACCTCATCGTCAAGGACCGGGAAGACCCCTGCGCCAATCTGCCCGTGCATTTGGTTTCCGCCCAGCTGGAATTCCCGAAGGACGAAGCCCCCGCCAAGCCCGGCAAGGTGCAGACCATGGGAGGCGCACCCCAAAGTGCCCAAACGGCCAAGGCCGCACCCCCATCAAGTTCTGCCGCACCCTCCGGAGCAGCCTCAGCTTCTGCCTCTGCCCCTGGAACCCAGGCCATGAGCACCCAGATGGCGGGAACCGGCCCCAAGCCCAACCTTCCCAACCAATCCGCGATCAGCGCTGCGAAACCCGGCATCGCCAAGCAAAGTGCCACATCCCTTAGCGTCCAGGCCGCCGCGACGACCGCCGCACCTGCGGGCCCCAATCCACCAAGCACCACCGCCTGCAACCTCTTCTATTCGGCACTGACCCGGGTGAAATTCTACGGACAGGGCACGGTACGGGTGGTTTGGAAGGTGGACGAACGGCAGGTTGGCTCCCGCGAGGTGGTGGTGAAATCCCCCAAGCGCGTGGGCTTGAAGGCCGATGAAGCTAAGACCTGCAAAAACCCGCTCCTGGGCGAAGTGACCTTGAATTCCCCCGCTCTGCCCGTGGATTCCCTCGGGCGCCACATCACCACGGTGGAAGCCTATGTGCTTCCCGATAAATCCGGCGACCTGGATCTTGATGATCTGACCAGCCTCACCAGTTTGGCCGCAGGCAAGGCGCTGACCACGCCTCTGACTCCGCGTCTGGCCCACACCCTGGCCGATGCCTTCGGGAAATCCGGATCCACCAAACCACCCGTGCGGCTCGGCCTCCTGAACCCCAGCCAGGCCCCAGGCCAACCAGCCTTTGTGGCCCTCAATCGAACGGGAAATCTGGCCGCGACCCCCAACTTGAATCGCGCGCCCAACGGGGCTTTCACCGGACTGCTGCAGTTGCAACCGCCCTACCGGGTAGAAACCACGGGCGTGTATGAAGTGAAGGCCAGCCAACCCGACAAGATCTGCAATTTGTTCTTCCCCACCAAGGGCGGCAATTTTGGCGTCACCAACCTCGGCTCAACGCTGAAACTAACGCCGGATGGCACATTGCAGCGAGCCAGTGGCAGCGGGCTGCTGGTGTTTGGGCTGAAGGCGGGCACCGCACCTGATACGGTCGCGCCCTATCCCTTGAGCATCTCCTTCAGTGACTGGAAGGTGGATGGGGTCACCGTCGCCAAGGGTCAGATCAACCTCCAGCCCAACCAGACCTACGACGGCCCTGGTGTCACCGGCAAGCTTTTGAAGGTGCACAGTGAGATTGCCGACAAGGCTTCGCCCACGGATATGCTGGCCACCCTCGAATTGAGCCCCACGGATACCAGCATGGTGCTCACCTCCGATGGCACGCGCCGCCCCGTCTGGACGGCTGAAGCAGCCGTCACCACCCAGGGCGACTGGATCGCCAAGGGCCTGAAGATGGAAACCACAGTATTGGGACCCACCCCCTGGGCCTTCTCTGCTGAAAACGTGACCATCGATCTCTCCAGCCTGGAGGGTACCGATCCCAAGGGGGGCAAATCACCCAATTGGGTTGGCGTCGGCCTGGGCACCGTAACTTTGATTCCTTCCACCCTTGGCATCCAAGGGGGTGAATGGACCAAGTCCCTGCCCCATCCCAGCGACTGGTCCATCGAGGGCCTGGGCGTGAACGGGAAGGCCGATGTGGGGCCATGGCAGGCGGACTATCGCAATGGACACCTCGCCATCGCCAACATTCACTTCAAGGCGAATAATGGCCACTACTCGGCCGCCTATAAGGGTGTGGAAATCCGTTCGCCCTGGTTCAAGGAGCCCATCAAGGGCGATGCCTCCTGGGTGCGTATGGAAAGTGGCACCTACATGCTCAATCTGGACAAGCTCCACGTGGATAAGGAACCCGTCCTGGCGGGCGGCCCCATGACTCTGGAACCCTTGAATCTTCAATTCACCCGTATCAAGGATGGTGGCCTGTTGATGCAAGGCCGGGCGCACCTTTCGCTCAAGGCCGAAGGCAAAGCACTGGCCACCTTCGATGTGGATCGCGTGGGCTTTGGCCTCGATGGTCTGCTGTACTTCGGAGATGAGGGTGAACGCAGCACCAAGGCCACGCTCAATCGGGCCAGCTACCTGGGCTTCACGCCCGCGGATTTGCAGGATGTGCTGCTTACGGGCGGCAACGCCAAAGAGATGCCGTTGGTGTTGAAGGTGAATGCCAGCCTGCGCCTCTCGGAAAACCCAGTCATTCCAGGCACACCGATCACCATGGAATATGGGCTGAAAGCCGGTGGCACCGCAGGTTCCTTCACCGCGCCAGACGTGAAAGTAAGCCCCTTCAACATGGATGTGGCCTTCCCCTGGGCTCGCCTTCCATGAAGGCCAAGATCAATACGAGCTACCAGCCAGGCGGCACCGCAGGTGGCGCCCCGGCCATGGATAGCAACCGTTTCAGCGGAGAAGTGGACCTGAGCATGTTCGGCGGCACGCCGGTCAAAGCTCAGTTCGTGTTGGGCTACGACAAGGGCAAGGACTACTTTGCCACCCGGGTGGATGTGCCCGTGGGCCCCAGTGGCGTGGTGATCTACCCGGAGGTCGTCTCGCTCTTCAGGCTGAGCGGCGGGTTTGCCTACAACTTCGGCCTGGATGTGTTCAAGGACGGGGGCTCGATCGCGAACGCCAAGCCCGACTTCAAGGGCGAGACGCTCTTCATGGCTGGCGCCCGCCTGGGTTCCGCGGATGGCTTCATCTACACGCTGGATGGACAGCTGACCGTGAAGAGTTCCGGTGCTGCACGCATGGATTTCGGCGCGTGGCTGCTCTCGGCCAACCCTTCAGGAAACGCCCCCCTGCGCGGTTCTCTGGAATACAGCGGTGGCAATTTCGATGGCCGATTGTGGGGCGGATTCAGTTTCCTGGGCGATGTGGTAGCCCTGGATCTGGGCGCCAGCGAAGCGACCGCCGCCTGTAGCCTGCACTTCGGTGGCGGCAACTGGCGCATCTATGCCGGCAACCGCGATGGTCAGCGCATCGTGGGCAAGTTGATGGGCACCACCGCCAACGCCTATTTGATGTTGGGCAATGAAGTGGGTCTCGCGGTGGGTGGCGGCACCAGTTGGTACTTCGGCGCAGGTGTGGGTGTAAAGGCCTACGCCAAGGGCTGGATGGATATGGGCATGCAGATCACACCCCAGCCGAAGATCATCGGCGATTTCGGCGCGGGTCTGGAGGCAGGCGTCTGTGCCTTTGGCGCCTGCGTAACCGCCGGTGTGAATGCGGGCATCCATGCCGAGGCCTTGCCGATTTCCATCTCTGCCTCCTGCTGCGTGGATCTGCCCTGGCCCCTGAGCGATATCTGTTTCACCGTGAAGTTGTGAGGTCGTGATGCGCACATTGCTGATGTTCGGATTGAGTGTGGTGATGATGGCCCAGGCGCCCGCACGCCGCGCAGCCCCGGATGGCGCCTTGTTGGCGGCGTCGGAAGGGGGCGGGCGCGTGCGCCTGCTGATCTGGCTGCCCAACAAGTCCCCCATCCCTGCGGGTGGTTGGCAGGTGCAGAGCGCCTCCGGTCAAGTGCTCCTGCCGTCCCTCAAGGCTGGTGACCCTGAGGCTCTCAAGGCCTTGCCGCCCAACCAGGCCATGGACGCCAGCAAGCTCTATGGCGAGCTACTGGGAGAAAAGGACGACGGCAAACGTCGGATGCTGGCCCTGAACGCCCTGGTGGAAGCGGGCAATAACCTCGACATGGGCCGTGCCCTGGGTCTGGGCTGCACCCTGGCCGAGCAACCCCTGGGCCGCCGCGCCTACGTCGTGGTGGGCTTGGATGGCTCTGGCAAGACCACTGGGCCGCGGTTGGTGAGTGCCGAAGTGGATCCGGGATTGGTTTCAGCTTTGCCGAAAACGCCCACTGGTCTGCGCGCTGAGGCAGGCAAAGAATCCGTGCGTCTCTTCTGGTCCCCCGTGGATGGCGGCGAGATTCCCGTGATGGACTACCGAATCCAACGCGGCGAGCAGATGCTCACCCAAACACCCACCATTTTGGGAATCTGGGATCCATCCAAACCCGCCTTTGAGGATCGCGATGCGCCTGGCGATCAGGCCAGCGAATACCGCGTCTGGGCCGTGGATGTCTTTGGCCGTCGAGGGCCGGATGTGGCAGTGGGGGTATTCTTCCCTGATCCCGCCACCCTGCGCCCTCCCACAGAACTTTCGGTCAGGTCCGAAGTGGGTGCGAATCTCTTGACCTTCAAGCCCAGCCCCACGCGGCGCAGTGCTGGGATCTTGGTAGAGCGGGCCTTCACCCCCAGCGGTCCCTTTGAACTCATCACGCCGAAACCCCTGGCGCCGTCCATGACCAACTTCTCGGATGGTTCGGTGGGCGGTGGCGCCACCTACCACTATCGGTTGCGAGTGGTGGATGCGGATGGCAACGTGGGTGACCCCGGGGCGCCAGCCTATGCGATTGCAAAGTCGAAGGGCCGCCCGGAATCCCCGGCTGGACTCACGGTGACCGGCAGCACCCTGGGCAATGTGCTCACGTGGAAGGCTTCCGAAACGCCCTTGGCGGGGTACCTCGTGGAACGCAAGCTCGGAGATGGGGTTTGGACCCGGGCCGGAAAGGATCTGACCCAAGGAAGCAAATTCGAAGACTTGTTGACCGATGATGTGAGTGGTACCCAGAGCTACCGAATATCTGCCATCACCCTCGACAACCTCACGAGCGATCCCAGTGAAACGGTCAGCGTCGTGCGGGAAAATCTGGCGGCACCGCCAGCGCCCATCGTCCAGGGCATCGATGGCGCAGACGGCAAGGTGCTGCTGCGTTTCCGACCTTCCGCCCCGGAGGAGCGCACCGCACAATTCCTGGTGCTGCGTTCCGTGCGCCGCCCCGAGGATCAGAGCCATGAGCGATACGGTCTGGAACTGGTGATCGGCGATCCACTGCCTGCGGGCGCCCGAGAATTCACGGATACCTGGGTGGATCCTGGTGAAACCTATCGCTATCGCCTGGTGGCCGTGTCGCCAGAAGGTGTGCGCAGTGCCTTTGCACCTGGCGCTGAAACCCGCGTGAGCCCACCGCCGATCCCCGATCCGCCTGTACCAACCTTGCGTTTCCTCGAAACCCCTTTCCGCCATGTGCAGGTCAAACTGGCCGCCATTCCCGAAGGCTTCCGCGCCTTCCTGCATCGCAAGGCTCCCGGCGAGAAGGTCTGGAGCGAAGTGCAGGGGCCCTTCCAGGATCTGGAAGTGGTGGATCCCAGGCCTGTGCTGGGACGCGTTCAATACCGCATCCATCTGGAAGACACAAAGGGCCTGTCAGGGCGCTCAGGAGAGCCGGTGGAGTTGGAAATCAAATAGGCCTGCGATCAGGGCTCATGCAGTTTCCCATCCAGAAAGAGAAAAGCTCACCACCAAGGCGCGAAACGCACCCAGGATCACCAAGAAAAAAATCGCGTTGGGTTTTTGCACGCTCAACAACCAAGGTGGAATCCCATGAAGTCCTTCCGCAAAGTCCTCCTCATGCACTTGCCCGAGCGCATGGGCTTCGTGAACATCACCCACGAGGTGGAATCCGCCCTGCATGAAAGCGCCGTGCAGGAAGGCTTCTGCCTGGTGAATGCCATGCACATCACAGCCAGCGTGTTCATCAACGACGATGAATCAGGCCTCCACGCCGACTACAAACGGTGGCTGGAAAAACTCGCACCCTTCGATGCGGGCAGCGATCCTGCGCGGGGCGGATACCTGCATAACCGCAGCGGCGAAGACAACGGCGATGCCCACCACAAGCGCCAAATCATGGGCCGCGAAGTGGTGGTGGCCATCACCAAGGGGAAGTTGGATTTCGGCCCCTGGGAGCAGATCTTTTACGGGGAATTTGACGGGCGCAGGGACAAGCGGGTGCTGATCAAGATCATCGGCGAGTGATTTGCGCAGTTACTCGCTCAATGGAAACATGCCCAACCTTTCTAACCCGGTTGGGTCGCGCTCCGCCAAACCCAGACTGGATGCGGCCTTGCAAATCCAGACTTGGCAGGTGGTCCGAAATCTGGCAAGGTCGACAGACCGATGGAGGAGCGATTCCCATTAGTACTTCAGGTGAGGGTGATGAGCCCGATGATCCTGGACGAAAGGGGAGGGTCGCCGAAGGGCAGGCGTTTCATCACCGCAGGCCTTGGACGTACGGGCTAATACCCGGCGGCTGTCGCGGCGCCAAATCGCCGCGGAGTGCCTGAAGACGCAATCCTGGACTTCGTATAGGGTCCAGGGTGGGTTCAGAGGCTTCCTTCGAGTTGGAGGCCACCGTGATACCCACCCACCCCACCGCCCTGGAACATCTCGCTCAGCAGATGCTGGTTGAGCTTTGTTCCCTCGATTCCGGCTCTGGCCACGAGGCGAGCCTTCTCCCGGCAGTGGTGCCCATGCTGGAGCGCCTCGGCGCGCAGGTCGAGATCCGAGAACCCGCCCCGGGCCGTTGCAATGTGCTGGCCTCCTGGGGTGATCCGCGCATTTTGTTCTCCACGCACCTGGACACGGTGCCGCCCTTTCTCCCGGTCCGGGTCGAGGAGGGCCGTGTCTTCGCGCGCGGCGCCTGCGACGCCAAGGGGCAGATGGTGGCGCAGTTCTTGGCCATCCGGCAGATGCTGGCTGAAGGCCGCACCGGCTTTGCCTGGCTGGGGGTCTGCGGCGAAGAAACCGATAGCCTGGGGGCGGTGGATGCTTTGGCCTGGAAGCCTCGTTTCTCCGCCTGTCGGGCACTGATCAACGGCGAACCCACCGACCTGAAACTCGCCACGGGTCAAAGGGGTGTGGATCACTTGCACCTTCGCTGTACCGGCCGGGCGGCCCATAGCGGTAGCCCCCATCTCGGCCACAGCGCGGTGCTGGATCTCCTGGACTGGATGCAGGACCTTCGCAAATTGCCCTGTGCGGAGGATTCACAACTCGGTCCCGAAGTGTGGAACCTCGGCTTGCTGTGCGGCGGCCATGCCGTGAACGTGGTGCCCGCCGAGGCCGAAGCGCATCTGCACGTGCGTACGCTCCCAGACTCCGCCTTTCGCGCCCAGGCGGAAGCGCTGCGCCCCTCGCGCGGTGAGCTCTCGGTGCTGCTTTCCGAACCGCCCGATCTCTATCCTCACGTGCCCGGCTTCGACCATGCGCCGATGCCCTTCGGTTCCGATGCGCCCCAACTACGGGACTTGATTCCCGATCGCACGGTGGTGCTCGCAGGGCCCGGCACCATCACCGTGGCCCACACGGACGAGGAGCATCTTTCTCTTACTGATCTGCTCGCTGGCATTGACCTCAACCGCAGGCTGGCCCTGCATTTTCTGGAGAAACCATGAAACGCCTCAAGCGAAGCCTCACCCCTCTTTCCGAATTTCAAAGTCCCTGGAGAACCCCATGTCCCGCATCCCAGTAACCATCCTTGGTGCCACCGGTGTGGTGGGCCAGCGCTTTGTGCGCCGCCTCGCCAACCATCCGCTCTTCCAAATCGCCCATCTCACGGCCAGTGCTCGCAGCGCCGGGAAGCACTACCAGGATGCCTGTGAGTGGCGACTCGACGGCGAACCCTTTGCGGGGTTGGGTGCGTGCATCCTGGAAACTTCAGATCCGGGAGCGGCATTCGCGCCCGTGGTGTTCAGTGCCCTGGACACTGACATCGCCCGGGAACTTGAACCTGCCTATGCCCGGGCCGGGGCGCTGGTTTTCAGCAATGCTGCGGCATTCCGCATGGAGCCTGATGTGCCGCTGCTGGTGCCGGAAGTGAATCCGGAGCATCTCGGCTTGTTGGAAGTTCAACGAAAAACACGCGGTTGGTCGGGTGGCATTCTAACCAACCCCAATTGCACGACCACCGTGCTGGTGATGGCGCTGGCGCCCCTGCACGCGGCCTTTGGCGTGGAGGCGGTGCTGATGACCTCCATGCAGGCGGCCAGCGGCGCGGGCTATCCCGGCGTGTCGAGCCTCGACCTCATGGGCAATGTGATTCCCTTCATCAAGGGCGAAGAAGGCAAGGTGGAAATGGAAACCGCCAAGCTCCTGGGCCGATTTAAGGGCAGCGGGGTGGTGGAGGGACCGGTGGCCGTGTCCGCCCTTTGCCACCGTGTGCCCGTGCTGGAGGGCCACACCGAGGCCGTCAGTGTGCGACTGAAGGGCGACCCCAGCCCCGAGCAGGTGCGCGAGGTGTTGGCGGCCTGGAAGCCCGAGCCCCAGCGCCTGGGCCTGCCCAGCGCACCCGCAGTACCTATCCGCCTGCACGAGGCCGAGAATCGCCCCCAGGTGCGCCGCGATGTGGAACTGGATGGCGGCATGAGTGTCCATATCGGTCGCATTCGCCGCTGTCCTGTGTTGGGTATCAAGTTCAGCCTGCTGGGCCACAACACCGAGCGCGGCGCAGCGGGGGGCTCGGTGCTGAATGCCGAATTGGCCCTGGCGCGCGGGGTGCTCCAATGATCGTCATGAAGTTTGGCGGCTCCTCCGTGGCCGATGCCGGCTGCATGCGGGAAGTGGCCGCACTCGTCACCCAGGCATTGCCCCGCGCTCCCCTTGTGGTACTTTCTGCGGCGGGCAAGAGCACGGATGCGCTCTTTACCATGGCCCAGCAGGCTGAAGCTGGAGAGGTGGATGCAGCCCTGGAATCCCAGCGAGAACTGATCCTCCGGCACCGGCAGATCGCGCTGGACCTCATGCCTGAACGTCCCATGCCGGAACTCGAAAATGCCCTCACCATGCTCTCCGGCGAACTGGAACTGCTGCTTCGCGGGGTAGGCCTGCTGCGGGAACTTTCACCCCGCAGCCTCGATGCCATCGCCAGTATCGGCGAACGTCTTTCCACGCGGATTCTGGCGGCTTACCTGGGCGCGCAGTGGTTCGATGCCCGGGCGGTTATGCGCACGGATGGCGCGTTCGGGTGTGCCCGGCCCTTGCCGCTCGAATTGACCGAGCTTGTGCAGGAACGGCTGGCCCCCAAGCTGGGCGCGGGCCGGGCGGTAGTGACCCAGGGCTACATCGGCGCCACCGCCGACGGCCTCACCACCACCCTGGGCCGCGGCGGCAGCGATTTCAGCGCCAGCCTGTTCGGATCGGTACTCGGTGCCGAAGACATTCAGATCTGGACCGATGTGGAAGGTGTGCTCACCTGCGATCCGCGCCTGGTGCCCGAGGCTCAACCCATCGCGGAACTGAGTTTCGCCGAGGCCGCCGAACTGGCTGCCTTCGGCGCCAAAGTGCTGCACCCGGCCAGTATCCAACCGGCGGTGGAAGCTGGCATCCCTGTTACCGTGCGTCACACCCGGCGTCCCCAGGGTCGCTTCACCACCATCACTGGCGAGGTGCGCACGGGCCGTCCCATCACCGCCATCGCCACCCGGGGGCCGGTCACGGTGCTCACGGTGAGCTCCGCGCGCATGCTCAACCAGAGCGGCTTCCTGGCCAAACTCTTTGACGTGTTTGCGCGCCGTGGCGTGTCCGTGGATCTCATTGCCACCGCTGAGGTCAGCGTCTCCCTGACGGTGGAAGCCGATGCTCAACTGGAGGAGCTGCTGGCTGAACTGGCCGTCTTTGCCACGGTCAGTGTGGCCACCAACCGAGCCATCGTGGCGGTGGTGGGCGAACGATTGAAGGCTACGCCGGGCATCACGGGGCGCTGCTTCGGCGCCCTGCGCGACTTAAACGTCGAGATGATCAGCCTCGGCGCCAACGAGATCAACCTGAGCCTCGTGGTGCGCCAGGAGGATGCGCCCACCGCAATCCGTCAACTCCATGCCGCCCTCATCGAAGGGGGTGCGGCATGAAGATCGGGATTTTCGGGAAAGGCCGCCTGGGCAGCGCCATCGCCCAGGAGGTTGCCTGCGCCTCGGACCTGGAACTAATTTGGCACGTGGGCCGAGGTGAAGCCCCGACGGCAAGGGCTGATATCGCCCTTGACGCCAGCATTGGGGAAGCGGTGCCAGAGCATATCGACTGGGCCCTGGCGTCGGGGACGGATCTGGTGATCGGCACCACCGGATGGGAGATGCCCGAACTGGGCGAGCGCATTGATCGCCACATCGGGGCACTGGTGGCGTCCAATTTTTCTCTGGGGGTGGCCCTCATGGCGCGCCTCGCCACCGTCATGGGACGCTTCGCGGCGCTGGATCCAGAGCTGGATCCCTACATCCTGGACCACCATCATCGCGCGAAGGCGGATGCCCCCAGTGGCACGGCCAAACGCTTAGCGCAGGCGGTGATGCAAGGCTGTCCGCGCAAAGAAAACTGGACCCTTGGGGCCCCGGCACCCCAGGAACTGAGCGTGGCGGTGGTTCGCGCCGGATCCGAATTCGGGATGCACACAGTGGGACTGGATGGCACCGCCGAAACGCTCACCCTAATCCACCGAGCGCGGTCGCGGGCGCTGTTTGCTCAAGGCGCACTGGGCGCGGCGCGCTGGCTTCACGGCAAAAAAGGGCTCTACACCTTCGATACCTACGCTTCAGAAATGCTTGATCCGCTCTTCGTTTTCGGAGAACTCCCATGACACCGATTCCCTTTTCAGGATTGCTGGTGGCCTTGGCCACCCCCTTCACAACTGACAACGAAGTGGACCTTCCGGCATTCCGACGCCTGGTTCGCCATGTGGCCGCTGGCGGTGCCGATGGCCTAGTGGTGCTGGGTTCCACTGGGGAAGCCGCCACCATTCTGGAGGCTGAACGCGATGCGCTCATCGTAGCCTGCCTGGAAGAAGCGGGACGCGCCAAGGTGGTGGTGGGCACGGGCTCCAATGCCACCCACCAGGCCGCCACCTGGACCAAGCGGGCCCAAGAACTGGGCGCAGCAGGGGCGCTGGTAGTCACGCCGTACTACAACAAGCCCACCCCGGCCGGGCTCGTGGCCCATTACGCTGCCTGCGCCGAAGCCGCGCCAGGGCTGCCCCTCATCGTCTACAACGTGCCGGGCCGCACCGGCCAGAACCTGGCCCCCAGCACCCTGACCCAGCTCTGGGAAAACCCCCACGTGGTAGCCGTGAAGGAGTCCAGTGGCAACCTGGGACAGATTGGTGAAATCGCGCGCACCCTTCCCACCGGGAAGGCCCTGCTGGCCGGGGACGATAATCTCGCCCTGGCCTCACTGTCCGTGGGCGCCTGCGGTCTAGTGAGCGTGCTGGGCAATGGGTGGCCGCGCGAAACCAAGCGTCTGGTGGATCTGGCCTTGGCAGGCCAGCGCACCGAGGCTGCAGCCTTGAATGCGCGTCTGCTGCCCCTCATGGATGCGCTCTTCCTGGAAAGCAATCCCATTCCCCTCAAGGCGGCCCTGCAGCAACTGGGCATTTGCGGCGATGGACTACGTCTCCCCTTGGTGCCCGCGTCGGAAGCGACCAGGCGCCGTCTGGCCGAAGCCATGTTGCCCATTGCAGAGGTGGCCTGATGGAAGCCGCCGCCCTTGAAGCGTTCTACCTTCGCCCCATGGATTCAATCCTGGGGGATCCGCTCCTGCCGCAGGCCCACGGGGCGTTACTGAATGCCCTGGAGCTTGGCTCTGTTCGTGCCGCAAGCCCTGATCCAGATGGGCAGTGGCGGGCCCACGCGTGGGTGAAGACCGCCATTCTCGCCGGGTTCCGCAGCAGCGCCACCGCCGAGATTCCGGGATGGCCGGGATCAGCCTTTGATCGCACCGCCTTTCCGCCGCGCCAATTTTTTACTGCGGATGGCGTGCGCCTCGTGCCCGGTGGTAGCGCCGTTCGCCGCGGCGCCTACGTGGCATCGGGTGTCGTGGTGATGCCCCCTGCCTACATCAACGTGGGCGCCTTTGTCGACGCAGGCACCATGGTGGATAGCCACGCGCTGGTGGGCAGTTGTGCCCAGATCGGCAAACGCGTGCATCTCTCCGCCGCCGCCCAGGTGGGGGGTGTGCTGGAACCCGCTGGTGCCCTGCCGGTGGTGGTAGAGGATGATGTTTTTGTGGGTGGCCTGGTGGGCCTGTTCGAAGGTGTCGTGATTCGGCGCCGGGCCGTGTTGGCTTCCGGCGTGCGCATCACGGGGTCCACCGTGATCTATGACCTGGTGCTTGGCCGGGAACTTCGGCGCGACGTGCCCGAAGGCGCCGTGGTGGTTCCCGGTTCGCGCCCCGCCACGGGCGCCTTTGCCCGGGAGCAGGGCATTCAACTCGCCGCGCCCTGCATCGTGAAATACCGGGATTCAAGCACCGATGCCGCCACGGCCCTGGAAGAAGCGCTGCGATGACCCCAGCCGCTCGCACCCAATCCCTGCGCCCCAGCCCCATCCGTGCGCTCAGCGAGGGTGCCCCTGCGGGTGCCATTGCCATGGGCCTGGGTGAGCCGGGGTGGGCCTTGCCCGAACCCGCGCGCCTGGCCCTGGCGGAACACCACGGCCCCTGTGCCTACGGCCCCAATGCGGGGCTTCCGGAATTGCGCGACGCCGTGGCGGATTTTCACAGCGAAACCAGCGATCGGGTCATGCTCGCGTCCGGCAGCCAGGGCGCCCTGTTCGCCCTTTTCCAGGCGTGGCTGAACCCTGGCGATGCCGTGCTCGTGCCCGATCCCGGGTTCCTTGCGTACCCCGCCCTGGCCCTGACCGCCAGCGCTGACGTAGTCACCTATGCCCTGGCCTCCGATTTCACCCTGGATCCCGAGGCTTTTCGCCACGCGCTCGATCACACGCCCAAGGCCCGCATCGCGGTGATCAACCACCCCGCCAATCCCACCGGTGCCGGGAGTTCCTTGCGGGCGCTGGCAGCGGTGGCCGAAGCCTGCGAGGCGCGCGGCATCCTGCTCATTTCGGATGAGGTCTATCGAGAGCTTTATTTGGGCGAACGCCCGGCGGGTCTGCGGGATGTTTCCACCACTGGTGTGGTGCTTGGCTCCGTCAGCAAAGCCTGGGGCGCGCCGGGTCTGCGCGTGGGATGGGCCCTTGGCGATCCGCACTGGCTGGCCCCAGCCCGCCTGCTGCATGCCTACATGGTGACGGCTCCCGCCCGGCCTTCCCAACTGGGCGCCCTCGCGCTGCTGCGTGAATCCTCGACCGTACTGCCAGCGGCCCGCGCGGAGCTTAGCCTGCGCTGGGATGTTTTCGGGGAGGCCTTCACCGCCCATTTCGGTCACCCACCCGAGGCACCCGCGGGTGGCTTTTACCATTGGTTGGCCTTGCCGCCCACCGCCCACGCCGATCCCATGGCCTTCTGCCTTCGGCTTCGGGACGAGGCCGGTGTGGTGGTGGTGCCAGGGTTTGCCTTTGGGGCGGCGGGCCAAGGCTACCTTCGCCTCAGTTTCGGCGGGTCGGTGGCGGATATTCGCGAGGGTCTGCGGCGATTGGCGCCCTATTGGAGATCGGCATGAGTCTTTTCGCCTTCGAGGATGCCGCCTGCCGTGCGCTCGCCGCCGCCCATCCCACGCCGCTATTCGCCTATTCCAGGGCGATGGCCAGCCGCCAGTTCCAGCACCTGCGGGGGGCCCTCCCGGCGCGTGTCCAGTTGGCCTTTGCGGTCAAGGCCAACCCGCACCCCGAGCTGCTGAAGCTCTTTGCTGAACTTGGCGCCAGTTTTGATTGCGCCTCGGGGGGTGAGTTGCATCGCGTGGGGGCACTGCCCCTTGCGTCCGGTCAGGTTTTTTATGCGGGCCCCGGAAAACGCCGCGAGGAACTGGCCCTCGCCCTCGCCCTCGGAGCCCGGGTGCAGGTCGAAGGCTGGGAAGATCTTCTGCATCTGGAGGCACTGGCCGAACAACCGGTGCACGTGAATCTCCGGGTGCATCCCGCCACCGGTGCCGAGGAACGCAATCGCATCATCGGAGGCACGGGCCCCTCGGCCTTTGGTGTGGATGAAGAAAATGTGCCGGCCCTGCTCGAACGCGCGCAACTCCTCACCCAGGTTCGCATCCGGGGTCTCCACGTCTTTGCCGCCAGTAACCAACGGGATGCCGAGGCGCTCCTGAGCACCCACCGCATGGTGCTGGAACTGGCCCACCGCCTGCAGCAACGTCATGGGCTGCTGCTGGAACAGATTGACCTGGGCGGCGGCCTTGGCGTGCCCTACGCCCCCGAGGAGGCTCCCCTCGATGTGAATGCCCTGGGCCAGGGACTCGCCTCACTCCTGGCGGCCCATGCCTGGTTCACGGGCCGGCTGATTCTGGAACCCGGCCGATTCCTGGCCGCCCCCTGCGGGGTGTACCTGGCTCGGGTAGTACGGGTGAAGGAGAGTCGGGGCACGCGTTTCGTGATCCTGGAGGGCGGCATCAACCACCTTCTCCGGCCATTACTCACGGGCCAGCCTTTCCCGGTGAAGGCGGTTGGGAAAACCGGTACCACTCGCCCCGCTACCTTGACCGGCCCCCTCTGCACCAGCCTGGATCGCCTGGGCGACGTGCACTTGCCCGAGCTCGAACCCGGCGATTTGGTGGCCTTTGGCATGACTGGCGCCTACGGCTTCACCGAGGCCATGGCCCCCTTCCTCTCCCATCCCGCGCCGGCGGAAATATGGGTAGAGACCCCCCCCACCCTTACCCCCCCCCCAACCACCCCCCCCCGCCCACCCCACACAAACACCCCCCAAAAACCCCCAACCCCCCCCCCCCCACCAAAAAAAAAAAAAAAAAGGACAAAACCACCGACACCCCCCCACCAAAAACCCAAAAAAAAAAAAAACCCTTCTTCCCCCCCCCCCCTTCCCCCCCGCCCCCCCCCTTCCCCCCAAAAAAGCCCCAAAAAAAAAAAAAAATTTCCCCCCAAAAAACCCCAAAAAAATTAAAAAAAACCCCCCCCCCCCCCACCCCCCAAAAAAACTACGGCCCCAATTGGCATTGCCATCACGCCCCGGTTTTCCGATCCGGCTCCACAAACAGATGCTGGATCTGTGGAAACGCGATTCGCAACCGCTGCTCCAGGCCGTTGATGGTTGCCACCAGGGCATCGCCGCTGGGCTGGTTCTTGAACTGCACCTTCAGGCTCACCATCAGACGATGGCTACCGATCACCACGGCGATGAGGTTGAGCACATGCTCGACGTCGGGATCTTCCAGCACGAAGGCTCGAATCTGGGCGCGCAGGCCCATGGGCGGCGCTTCGTTCAACAGCAGGCTCGTCACTTCCGTGCCCACGAACAGCGCCACGGCGATCAGCAGGAGGCCGATCAGCAGGGAACCCACGCCATCCCACACCGCATTACCCGTAACCCAGGCTAGAATCACCGCCGCCAGGGCAATGACCAGGCCCAACAACGCCGCTGCGTCTTCGGCCAGGACCACCACCAGCTCGGTGGCGCTGGATTCCCTCATGTAGCGGAACAGGCTCCGTCGTCCTCGCTCGGCCTTGGCCGCCCGTATCGCCCCGGCCAAGGAAATGGCCTCCAGGACGAAGGAGAACACCAGCAACCCCACGGCCCACTCCAGATGATGGGGCAGTTCCGGGTGCCGGATCTTGTGGATGCCTTCCACCACGGAATACACCCCCCCCACTGAGAACAAAAGAAGTGCCACCAGGAAACTCGCCACGAAGGCAGCCTGACCGCGCCCCAGCGGGTGCTTGGGGGTGGGTGCCTTCTGGGCCTGCTTCATGCCCAGGAACAGCAGCACCTGATTGCCACAATCAGCCGTGGAATGAACCGCTTCCGTGAGCAGCGCGGCCGACCTCGTGAAGGCCGCCACGATAAATTTGGCCAGGGCAATCCCCAGATTGGCGCCCAGGGACAGGGCAAGGGCACGGGAGGAGGCGGCAGACATGGTTGCAGCATCGCCCAAGCGGCCTTGTGGTTCAACCCACCTTGCCTTGATGGAAAAAAGGCATGGAGTATCCTGGAGGTTCCCATCCCCGGAGACCTCCATGCTTCCTTTGTTGTTAGCGTCCGCTGCCCTGGTTGCTCCCGCCGCCCCTGTTGTCCAGGGTCCCACGGTAGAAGGTTGGATCCACAACCAGGCAGGCAAACCCCTTGCCGCCACCGTGGGCCTCATTCCCATGGCGAACCGCGCCAGCTCCCTGGCCCTCAAGAGTGTGGAAAGCCTGGGCGTGCCCAACAAGAAGAAGCCCGGCTTCAAGCTGCCTGTGCCCAAGCCAGGTCTCTACCTGCTGGATATCCGTGCCAAGGGCTACCTGCCGCTTCAGGTTCCCGTGCTGTTGGGCGAGGAAGGCCTCAAGGGTCTGGACATCATGCCCCGCCCCGAAAAGCCCAAGGGTGAGATCAAGCCCATCACCGCCGATGCCAAGCTGCTAAAGGCCGAAGCCCTCTACGCCGCGTTCAAGACCCGCGAAGAGAAGGGCCGCACGGCCCAGAAGGCCAACGAAAAGGTTGATTGGACCGCCGATCTGGAAGCCCTTGCCAAGGATCTCCAGGCTGAAACCGATACCGACGCCCAGAGCATCCTGGCCATGGGCTATCTCGGCCTGAATCCCATGGGCGCCAAACTCAACCCCGAGACCGCCGCCCTGGCCCTGGACAAGCTGCCCGCCAAGAGCCCCTACTGGGCCATGTCGCCCCAGATCATGGCCGGTGCCTATGCCGCCGCCGGTCGCAATCAGGCCTATGCGGGCTTCCGCGAAGCCGTGGCCAAAGAGAATCCCGATGTCGAAGTGCGCGGTCTTGCCGTGTTCTACCAGTTGGCTGCCGCCTCCCGCGAAGGCGACATGGACAAAATGAAGGCCCTCTACCAGACCCTCACCACCGAATACAAGGACACCGCTGCCGCCCGTTCGGGCAAGCAACTGGATCCCGCCAATTATCTGGGCAAGGGCGTGGCCTTCCCCACCTTCACCTTCAAGGATCTGGACGGCAAGGATGTGAGCCTGGACACCTTCAAGGGCAAGCTGGTACTGGTGGATTTCTGGGCCACCTGGTGCCCTCCCTGTGTGGCCGAAATGCCGAAACTGCACGAAGCCTATGCGAAATACAAGGCGGCCGGGTTTGAGATCCTGAGCCTGTCCCTGGATACCAAGGTGGAAGACATCACCCCCTTCCGTGCTGACGCCAAGCACCCCATGCCCTGGACCCATGTGTTCCTCGGCAAGGGCAGCAAGGATCCCATCCTTCAGGCCGTGAAGCTCACCACCATCCCCCGGCCCTTCCTTGTGGGGCCCGATGGCAAGATCGTGGAAGGCGAAACCATCCGTCTGCGCGGCGAGTATTTGATGGTTTCCGTGGAGAAGGCCCTCAAGGCCCTCAACATGCAGGCCCCACCCGCTGCGCCAGTGGCCCCCGAAGCTCCCAAGCTGCCCGTGGAGCCCGTCAAGGAAGCCCCCGTTACCCCGGCACCCGCCAAGTAAATCGCATCACCTTTCCGAAAGGGGGCCCGCATCCGCGGGCCCCCTTTCCTTTGGGCCCAATGGGCGCCCCGTTGGCTATACTTCATGGAAATCTCAATCCAGTTCATCCAGGTTCCAGGCGTTCCCCGCGGGGGCCGAAGCCTATTCCAAGAGAAACACCATGATCAAGCCACCCAAAACCAGCATTTTCGATATCACTCTGGCCGGAACCTCCGCGCCTGAACCAGAGCCGACGCCAGCCCCTGCAGGCCAGCCGGATGCCTTCCAGACCGCCAAGCTCCCCATTCCCCAGGCGCCCAAAACCAGCATTTTCGACATCACCCTGGCGGGTGTGCCCGATCCTGTTGCACCCGAGGCGGTTCCGGAAAAAGCCTCGCTCCCGCTTTCACCCAAGACCAGTATTTTTGATATCACGCAAACGGGCCTTCCCACGGGGATACCGCCCGCACCTGTTCAGGCGGAGGTGATTCCAGAACCTGAACCCTGGGACGAAGGCACGGCGGCGGAATGGAATCCAAAATGGAATCCAAAGCCCGCGCCCCTTCCCAAACCAGAGCCTGTGATGCCTTCGGGGTCGAGGCTGCGCTTCGCCCTGCTGGCGGTTGGCCTCGTAGCCTGCGTCGCGGTCATTGCCGCTGGGGTGCTGTATTTCAGAACCCCAGCCACCCTGCAGGCCCGCTCCCACCCAAAGCCTGTGCCCGCTTCCCTCCAGGGCTACCTGACCCAGGCCGAAGGGGGTGATTCGACGGCCATGCGGATGTTGGGGCTCTGCTATTGCTACGGCATCGCCGCCCCCGCCGATTGGCCAGAGGGCGTGCTGTGGTTGCGGCGGGCCGCCAAGGCTGGCAATGCCACAGCCCGCACGGAATTGGCTTCCATGGGCGTGCGCCTGGAGTAGATTCATTGCCCACAGGTTGATCGTGCATTCAAGACTGCCATCCCTGCGCGGTTCGTAGGCATCATCCTCCTGGACACGGCGCGAGGATGACATGGAAATCAAGCTGACGAAGGACGTGGAGCAGCGACTGATCGCTTCAGTGCAGCGCTACCTGGCGGAAAATTTCGAAGGCGACTCAGGTGAGCTGAAAGCCAGCCTCTTCCTGCGTTTTTGTCTCGAAGAGATCGGCCCCTCCATCTACCACCAGGCCATCGCCGATGCGCAAACGTACTTCCAGGAACGCACCGCGGATTTGGAGAACGTGTGTTTCGTGGAGGAGGGCAAATACTGGACCAAGGGCGCCGGGCGAGGGGCACATGTTTCCCGACGGAGCCTTTTCAAGCGCTAACTAGCGGCGATCGAAACGGGCCTGCATTACCAGGAGTGTTTGGGTATTCCCGATGCCGGGAAGCTTGGCGAGTTCGTCTCGCACTCGAGTGATCCCTTCCAGGTGCTCCGCCTCCACCTGGAGCACGAGATCAATTTCCCCTCCCACGGAATCCGCCACCCGCACTTCTGGAAAACCCGCCAGCAGCTGCACGGCTCGATCATGACTGGGGCCGCGGCCCTTCACTAGAAGATAGGCGCGCACCCCATTGGGATGGTCCGCAGCCATGCGCACCGTATAGCCCAGAATGACGCCATCCCGCTCCATCCGCTTGATGCGTTCCTGCACCGCCGAGCGGGAGAGTCCGAGGCGGGCAGCCAGAGCCGTCTGGGAGAGTTTGGCATCGGCGCGCAATTCCGCGAGCAACCGGCGATCCACTTCATCCAGGCATGGCTTTGACATCCCTGCATTCTGGCAGATTGCCGGGAAACCGGCACCTTGTGGGCTGTTCTGCGGCAATCCAGATCGCAATGCTAGTACCTTCCCGAGGTGCTTCATGCGACCCCTGCTTTTGTTCCCCATTCTGATTTCAACCTTGGTGGCCCAGGTTCCTTCGGTGCCGGTAACGCCCGCCCAGCGATCAGCCGTGGTCGAAGCCCTCGCCAAGGCACTTAAAGAGCGCTACGTCTTCCCCGAAGTGGGCGAAAAAGTAGCCAAGGCTCTTTCGGAAAAAGCCAAAACGGGCGCCTATGACACCGCTTCATTCGCCCCTGAGTTTGCCGAAGCACTGCACAAGGATCTGCGGGAGTTGGGCAAGGACGGGCATTTCCGGGTGCGGTTTATGCCGGACTTCCAGGCGGGGCCTGAGGAGGAACGAGCACCCACGGAAAAGGAAGTGGAGGAGATGCGTCTTCAGGCTGCGCGCAATGGCTTCGGCATCGCCCGCACTGAAATTCTGCCTGGCAACGTCGGCTATCTGGATGTGCGCGGGTTTCCACCCACGGAATTCGCAGGCCCGGCCATTTCGTCAGCCCTGGCGCTGCTTTCTGGTACCGACGCCCTGGTGCTGGATCTTCGGCAGAATGGCGGTGGCAGCCCCGATTGCGTGGCCTACCTGGTGAGCCATTTCTTTGCGGTCGGCGACGAACGCCATATCAACGATATCTACAGCCGGGCACAGAACAGCACCCGACAATTCTGGACCAGCCCTACGGTGAGCCCTCGGTACACCAAGCCCATGTGGATACTCACCAGCGGTTTCACCTTTTCAGGAGGCGAGGAGTGTGCGTACGATTTCCAGACCCAGAAGCGCGCAACCCTCGTGGGAGAAATCACCGGTGGCGGCGCCAACCCAGGCGATATGGTGCCTCTCACCCATGGCTTTGTGACGTTCATTCCCACAGGCCGTGCCGTCAATCCCGTGACCAAGACCAACTGGGAGCATGTGGGCGTGGTGCCGGAACTGAAGACCCCAGCCGCCGATGCCCTCAGGGTGGCTCACCTGGAAGCGTTGAAAGTGCTCATCGGCACCGAGAAAAACGATCTTCGAAAAACCCGGCTTGAAAAGACAAAAGCCATGGTCGAAAAGGGCGAAACCGAACCACCCCGCTGGAGTCGGGCCAAGTAGCCATGGCGTGACGATTTGCCTATGGCAGAGCGATTTCACATCAATTTGGGAAGCACGGATTCCCCGAATTGGGGGAACGCTTTTGAACCGCAAAGGTCGCGGAGTATCGCAGAAAGGACGATTCAAATTCCACACTGCGGTTCTTTCCTTGGCGATCTCTGCGGTTCATCCACTTTTAAAATTGCCAACCGAATGGTCTGGGATCAAACGTCTGGTGAAACCCTACGGTGCTTCACAACCATCCTTGGTGGCGCCCTCAGGCAATCCTAGTTTTTTCTCCCGGGCGTGAATGCCCTCCAGTACGCGGGTCTGGCGGCCTGCCAGGGCTTTCACGGCCTTGAGGAATTCGTCGCTATTGCGATTCAATTGGCGCATGCGGGCCCAGGCGAAACCTTCGGCCGTAAGATCGAAGGCGGTATCCACCACGGCCTTGGCGGCGTCGTAGTATTCCGTGGCGCCCTTGGGAATGGGCCGTTTAAGCCAGCGTACGAGCATCTTGCGCGTCACTTCCTCGCCATCCACCAGGCCGAAGACCTGTGTCAGACCTTCGCGAATGTACTTCGCGTCCACGGATTCCAGGTTGGCCCATTCGGCGAAATCCTGATAGTTCTTGGCCACCTCCATGTACTTGAGCAGCTGGGTGGCCTTGGCGAGCTTGGCCCGCTCCTCGGGCGTCCGCAGGCCCTTGCCCACCACTTGGTTCCAACGACTGGTCAACACGCCGGAAAAGGCATCCACCATGATGTCCTTGGTGAGGCGCTCCCAGGCCCGATTGTAGGCATCGTCCACTTCCTGCTCCCAGCTCTGGCGTTGAGTCTGGTCGGCCTGGATATTGGCATTCAACTTCCGGAACTGGGCACGAATGCGGCAGAGTTCCGAACGCAGGGCCGTGGTCTCTTCCAAAAGGCGGCGCCGGTCCTCGGCGCTCATGGGCGCAGCCTTGGCCGGAACGGGGGCCGGGGTGGGCTCCGGCGCAGACGCAATGGGGGCCAAGGGCAGCGGCCCTGGCGCCCTGAGAATGGCCACCACTTGCGAGGCCATGCGAGGCTTGGCCACCAATTGCTGGGACTGAACTCGCAACCCCTGTAATTCCACCCGCGCTTCTTCGGCTTCCGGCGTTCCCGGGGCAGCCTTTTGCAGACGGACGGTGGCGGTCTGCACCCGCCCCAATAGGCCCGTGCTGGCTTGAGCCATGGGGAAAGCTTCCGCAGCCGTTGGCATGGGAAGCCCCGGCACCAACCCTCCTTGCAACCGGCCGGTCATGGCATCGGCGCTGCGCTGGGCCAGTTCCCGCGCCCCAGTCAAATCCCCCGCCAGAGCCGCATCGGCCGCCTGTCCCGCCAGGGCGGCGCTGGCCTGCAACTGCCCAAGGGCGCTGGGCACAACTCCCGCCTGGGGTTGAACCTGCACCCAGGCTTCACCGACCTGGGGTGAGAAATCCACACCGCCCACGGCCGCGGGCTGAAGGTAAAGACGATCGCCTTCCATCAAGAAGGTGGCCTGGACAAAACCCTTAGGCACCATGCCCAAGGCGGTCTCCGAATTCCCAAAGGAGGGTCGCAGCACCACCCCCTTGGCACGCACCCAACGGGCCAAGGCCAGCACCTTGGCGGCTTCCCGCAATCGATGCAATTCCGGTTCGACCTTGGCGTAGGCCTCGTACCGCGAACTGATTTCAGCGGCGTAGGCGTTCAATCCTTCCTGTTGAAGCGAAGCGGCGCCGCCTTCCAACATCTGACTGCGGATTCCGATGCGCGCCTCGCCGAACTGCACCAGCGTGCCCTGGGGATCAACCCGCAATTCCACGGCTCCGGGTTGCAGCCAGGTGCGCGCCCGCAGCCCGCCGCCACTGCCGCCCTTCCCATGTTGGGCGAGGAAGGCCTGATGGTACTCCGCCTGGCTGCGGTGCCCAGGAATGCGATCCGCCACATCCGGCAGGGCAAGAATGGATTTCAGGGCCACATCGGCCCGCATGAAGGTTTGCGCCAGGGCGGATTTCGGGTCGAGACCATCCAGACAAATAGGTTCGAGCTGAAGGGAGGGAAGGCCCGGGTAGAGCCGGTGCAGTGCCTCTTCCCCGACCACGAGGCCGTGGAACATGCCCTTCCCGACCTTGTCGGCCATCCAGGTGGTGAAGCGTTCCTGGGCCCATGGCAAAAAACCTGCGGGGCCGCGTCGATTCCGTTCGCTGTTCACGGTCGCCGGATTCACGCCCGCATTCACCAGGAAGGCTCCCCAGATCTGGCCCTGCATGAGCAGGGAGCCCTGTTCCTTGGGCATGCGCCCGGAATTGACCTCATCCTTCAACCGACGGACTTCCGTGCCTACGCCTAATAGATCCACCGCACCCCAGGTATCTCCTCCCAGCATGCGTGTCAGCGCCTCCGAAGTGCCCGGCGTGCCGAGGTTCTTCAGCGCCTTTGCCATCAGAGCCATTACACCAGCCTCACCACGGGTTTTTTGGGCGCGCTCAGGCTGCAATACATCCATGGCCTCCGCCGGGGTCAGACCAAAAACGGCCCCGCACCGCTTGGCAAAGCGCTGCCCGTCCGGACGCTGGGCGAGATCTGTCCCCACTACCTGCAACAGGCGCTGGGCGTAGGTCTGGACGTAGGCTGGATCCCGACCCAGGCGCAAGGCATCGGCAGCCACGCGCTGATCCAAGTCCCGCCCGGCTTGCCTTCCGGCGGGGGTCGGCTCCAGGGAAAAGGACGGTGCGGGATTGCGCAGGGCTTCCGCCAGAAGGGCCTCGTAGGGCAAGGGGCCCGTGGGATAGGTGGGGTCGTAATCGCCCCAACACACCACCTCCCCCGTGCGCGGATCCGGGGCGGCATAACGAAGCAGGTTGAAACCCTGACCCGGTGCAGGCGCGACGACCTTGGGGGCGGTTGCGGAGGCCCCCGCCATAGGGCCTGCCATCAGGCCCGAACCCACCTGCACCGTCAGCAGGCGGCCAGCACGTTCGAGTTCCAAGCTGATTTTTAGTCCTCTTAGGTGAGAGATTGCCACCAGCCGCTGCAGGTGGCGCAGATCATTTACCGTCCCACCCCCGACGCCGACGATCACATCGCCCGGCTGAACCCTAGCGGTTTCCGCCGGGGACCCAGGGACCACGCTCACCACCTTGAATCGCCCTGCCTCTTCCTTCAGCACAAGGCCCATGGCGGGCTGGCCCTGGGACGCATTGGTAGCCTGGGTTTGGGGATCCGCAGGGACGGCCTCACCCCGGCGGCGCTGAGCGTGAAGGCCCGGCCCTCCCAATGAAAAAACGAGAAAAGCCGTCAGCAGGCTGCGGGCCGTAGACATGGCAACTCCGATCATGGGGACTTTGGGTGGATGCCTCCACCTTACTCCCCCCTGGAGTGTCTAGGCCGAACTAGCCAAAAAGAAGCTAAGGAATTCCAGGCCTACTTCGCCAGCATGGCCTCCAAGCGTTTATCGCCTTCGCTGATGGCCCGGTCCATCAGGCCAATGGCGTCCACCAACAGCTTTTCGCACTTGGCCTTCATGTCTGGCGTTGTACTCAGCATCGCTGATGTCCTTGAGGTTGATGAGCACATTCCAGATGCCCCCGCGCACACCGGCGAAGCCCATCTGCACGCCCACCATGCCATCGGTGATGGAGGCAGGGTTGCCGTGTTCGATCACCACGGCCGCGGCCTGCATGGCCTCGAAGCTATGGGCAGCGGTTTGGAAAGGCACATTCACAGCGATCTTGAGGCCATCCAGCATGGCAGCCTCCCGGGCAGTCTTTTCAGCGGCCGTGGTCTGCGGAAGACGGCGAGCCTCCATGTAGGCATTGAAAGCATTGGTGTCATCGTCCACCGCCAGCACCAGGGCGGCTTTCACGCGATGGGCCTGCTCGGCGGCAGCCTGCAGGGTGGCGCTGTGGCCCTGGGACTTGGTGAGATTGGCCACCATGCTGGCAAGGCTTGCCCCCAATGCGCCGGCGAGCGCGGCGATGCTGCCACCACCGGGGGCGGGCGTGTCGCGGCTCACTTCGGTAACGAAATCCGTAACCTTCATGGCCATGAGGCCGTTCTCATAACGCTTGGGCAGGCCCAACACCTTCTTGTCGATCTCGAAGGGCGCCACATCTGAAAGGCCCATGCTGAAGACGGCATTCTCCAGCACATCCTCCACCGGCACGAAGGGCGATTTCCCTTGCAGGCGCAGGTAGTGCTGGCCCGCGTCATACAAGGGTTTGAAGGGAACGAGGCCTACGATCTCACTCCCGGTCACCACCAGTCCGCGCGCCACGGCCATGCGCCGAGTGGCCTCCAGCACATCCACGGTGCTGGTCACGTTGTAATTGGTGAGGTTGATGGATAGCTGGGCGCGTTTGTAGGTTTCCACGTACCAGCCGATGGCCTTGCATTCGCGGAAGAGCCCCGCCTTGTAGGCTTTCTGGCCAATCACACCCTTGGCAGAATCGATGTCGTTGAGCTTGAGCAGACGGCGCAGATCATACCCGTGGGTGGCCTGGCAGTGAGCTTCCAGGGCCTCGAAGGTGCTGAAATCCTCTGCGCAATTGCCGCAGGGGAAACAGCCTTCGGCATACTTCAGTTCCTTGCCGCTGGAATAAAACGCATTGGTCTGCCCGCGCCGCGCCACGCGGCCCTTCTCGCGCAGTTCGAAGGCGATATCGGTGGCATGGGCCTTGTCGCGGCTGTTCAGCGTGATGTTGTAGGCAATGAGAAATTCGCGGGCACCCGTAATGAGCGCACCAAAAGTGGGAACGAAGGTGGCGGGACCAAAATCAGGCAACCAGCTGGCGTCCTTGAGTTTATCTTCGAGCCCTTCGTACTCGCCCTTGCGCACCACAGCCAGGTTCTGACGTTCCGGAATGGCGGCGGCCTGTTCGTAAAGGAACACAGGAATGCCCAGTTCCTCACCCACCCGCTTGCCCAGGCGCCGCGCCAGCTCGGCGCAGTCTTCCATGGTCATGCCTTCGACCGGGATGAAGGGGCACACATCGCAGGCGCCCATGCGGGGGTGGGCGCCGGAATGGGTGCGCATATCGATCACTTCGCTGGCGCGCTTGATGCCACGGAAGGCGGCTTCCACCACGCTATCGGGATCACCTACGAAGGTGACTACCGTGCGGTTGGTGTCCGCGCCTGGATCCACGTCCAACAACTTCACGCCTGCCACGGTTTCGATGGCTTCGGTGATGAGCCGCATCTTGGCCATGTCACGGCCTTCGGAAAAGTTGGGAACGCACTCGACCACACGGTGGGACATCGCCGACTCCTTCGCACGCCGCACCCGACGGCCGCGCCAACCTCTATTGTGAAGGAGGGGCGACCCCAGGTGGAAAAAGCGTGATCACCGTCAGGGGTGGGCTAGGCCTCCCCTGAAAAAACCACCGTTTGAAGGAATTGGGCCACCTCTTCCTGGGTGTGCTCGAAATCCTCCTGGAACATTCGGTAGGCTTGGCCTTCGGCGGTGGTGACGATCCTTAGGAGCGTTTCTCCGTCCGCCACATGAAGCAGCGCTTCACACGGATTCGAGGGCAATACGCAGGCCAGATCCTCCAGTTCCGTGATCCCCGCCTGCAGCTGCGCCACCAGGGCCTGGGGGTCGTGATGGAAGGTCGCCAGCCGCGTTTGGCTGCGCAGCCACGCCAGGGGAATCGACGCTTCCGGGGCCCGGGCAGCCGCCTCGATCAAGGCGCCGGAATATCCAAAATAGGTGACCATGTCCGCCACCACCTCGGCCTGTTTCGGTTCCCCAAAACAGGAATGGAGGAAGGCTGCCTGAAGGGCGGTGATATCGGGATCGGCATGGGTGTCGAGGAAATCGGCAAAGCGCCCAAACAGCTCAGAAGGCGCCCAGTCCAGCCAGCCCAGCACCAACCCAAACCAGGGCACGGCCTTCCCCTGGTTGTACATCACATCACAGGCCTGGGCCAATCGGGCTGCCGCGTGCATATCAGCGGCGCTGAAGCCCGGCGCGGCAATCACGGTATAAGGAATTCCCTGCAGATGCTGGAGACCCAACTCGGGTGCCGTTTCATGCAGCCGCGTGCCCGGCAGCACCGAAAGAGGAAAGATGTCCACGTGGTTGGGGGCCAAACTCAGGGCGAAATCCACGCTGGCCTGGAAGCCCTGGAAACTGTCTCCCGGCAGCCCGTAGATCAAATCAAAGCCATAGGTGGCACCCGCCTGGTGCAGCAGCAGCACCTTGGCCTCGAAATCGGCCAGGTCCATGCTCCGGTTGATCTTACGCAGCACGGCATCATGGGCACTCTGCATCCCGATCTGCAAGGTGCAGCGCACGGCGGCAAAGAGCTTGGCCAATTCCTTGTCGATGAACTCACTGCGAATTTCAAAAAAGAAGTGGATGGCCGGGGCTTCGGCAGCAATCAACCGCAGGATTTCCTTGGCCTGGCGTTTATCAAAATTGAAGGTGGGATCCAACACAAATACCTGGCTGACCTTGCAGGCTTCGAAGAGCTTCAGCTCCGCCTTCACGCGTTCCATGGGCACGCGGCGGGTGCCTTCGGTACCTCGGGACTCGAAACAAAAATCACAGCGGAAGGGGCAACCCCGGGACAACTCCCACAGCATCCCCGCATAGGCCGCAGGGTCCAGGCTGCCCTCCAGGTAAGGCGAAGGCAGGGTGGCCAAGTCCTTCACAGGGGCTGGCTGAAGGGTGTCGCGAAACTCGGCGGGAAGGCCTCCCTGCAGCAGCTTGCCCACCACCTCGACAATGAGTTCTTCGCCTTCGCCCGGCAGCACTAGATCCAGGAAACCTTCGCAGAGAATTCCTTCGGGATCCGCCGTGGCCTCTGAACCGCCTGCCATAAGCAGGATTGATGGTTTTCGGCGCCGCAGAATCCGGGCGATCTCCTTGGCCAAGGCCCGATTCCATACGTAGACGGAAAACCCCACCCAGTCTGGGCTTGAAGCAAGAATATCCTCGGCGCAGGCCTCGGCGGATTGTTGCAGGAACAAGTCCACGATGCGTGTTTCCACTTGAACGGGGAATGCCCGTTTCAGCACCGAAGCCAGCATGGCCGGGCCTAGGGGCACGGCCCGGGCCGAGGCTTCCAGATGCAGGGCGACCAGGACCAGTTTTTTGGGCATCAGCGTCCAGCTCTCTCCCGCAACTTGCTTTGCCAACCGGGCGTCAGGTGCGCCAAGGTGGCTGCCGCCAGGGCTTCGGCAGGCTGGCTCGCCGCATCTCGAAAGGCCCCCAACACCCGGGCCACGGACCATTCCGGGTGGGGTCGTTCCAACAGCGTCAGGGCCTCTCCCGGTCGCACCTCGCCTTCCTGCAGCACCCGAAAATACCACCCACCCCGGGCCGTTTCCCAAATGGCTGGAAGCAGTTCGGGGCAATGCCAGTAGCGCGCCAGCGTATTGCAGGGCTGCCGGGGCTGAGAAATCTGCAGGCGAGTGGTGCCTGCCTGAAAGGTATCGCCAATACAGGCGCTGTCATCGTCCAGGCCTTCCAGACTGAGGTTCTCGCCCAAACCTCCGGGGCCGATTTCGAGTCCCAGGCGGGCCTGCCAATAGGGCTGGTGGGACCGGGAATACACCATCACCGCCTGATGAAAACCCCCGTGGTGCCGCTTGTCGGCTACGTCATCGCCTTCAGGGCCATCCACGGTAAGGCGCACGGGGCCTGGCACCGATTGCTTGGCAATGGCCGTCCGCCAGGTTCGACCCTCGGCATCAACGTACTCAGTGGGTCGACCCAAATGTACCGATGCGATGCAAACCTCACCCACGATGAGACCTCCACCAGGTTTTGCCCGCGTCCACATCCCGGGTGATCTGCTCCCGCAGGGCTTCAACGCCGGCAAACTTTTCTTCACCTCGAATGCGATGCAGGAAGGCCAGCTCAAGTCGAGCGCCATAGAGATCCGCTTCGAAATCCGGAAGGAAGGTTTCGACACTCAAGGCCAGGCCCTGGAACGTGGGTTTTTCACCCACGTTGGTCAATCCCAGGCGCGGATGACCCACCCGTGGCCCACGCACCTCGGTTACGTACACACCGGCGGCGGGCAACTGTTCCTGTTCCCACTGAAGATTGGCGGTGGGGAAACCCAGATGACGCCCTCGACGGTCGCCATCCACCACGACGCCGGTTACCACGAAGGGCTGGCCCAACAGGCGCGCCGCTTCATCCACATCGCCCCACTCGATGGCCTCCCGGATGCGGGTGCTGGAGAGCCAACCACCATCATGGGCCTTGAAGGCATGGGGATGAATGACACACCCGATCTCGCGCCCCCATTCCTCGAGCGCCAACAGATCCCCAAGGCGGTCGCGCCCAAAACGGAAAGAGCGCCCCACGTGCAATTCCACGGGCTCTAACACCTTTTCCAGAGAGGCCAGGAACAGCCTTGAATTGAGCTGGGAAAAGGCGCGGCTGAAGGGGATCACCCAGGCGATATCCACACCCATCGCCTCGAACACCGCCAAGCGCTGAGCGAGGGTTGTGAGCAACCGCGGCTTGCGTTCAGGTGCCACCACCATGGTGGGATGCGGATCAAAGGTCACCACGGCGGCGGGCATGCCGCGTTCCCGGGCCCGACCCACGGCGGCGGCCAGGAGGGCGCGATGGCCTGCATGCATGCCATCGAAATTACCAAGGGTGACCACCGTAGGGCCCTTGCGGGCCGGGGCATCTTCCAGGGTGTGATGCCAGATCTTCATGGCTTTTCGCTGGGATGTTCGCTGGGCCAGGCAAGGCTCGCAATGATGCTTCCCGCCAGCACCGAGACAATGAAGATGAGCGAGGTGAGAATCAAGGCTTGATCGGGAACGCCGAGGCTGGTCTTCAGCCAGTGGGCTGCGCACATCTTGATGCCCACAAAGGTCAGGATGACCGCCAGCCCCACCTTCAACCGATGGAACCGGTCCATCATCTTGGCCAGCAGGAAGTACAGGCTGCGCAAGCCAAGGATCGCAAAAATGTTCGAGGTGTAGACCACAAACGGATCGCGGGTGATGGCGAGCACGGCGGGAATGCTATCTACCGCGAAAATCAGATCCGTTACCTCCACCGAAATGAGCACCAGCAGCATGGGGGTGGCGTAGAGTCGATGGTTCTTTTTGGTTACAAAATGCTGGTGACCGCCTTCGGGATCAAAGGGCAGGAATTTTCGAAACACCCGTACGAGGCCGTTCTTGGTGGGATCCGGGGCCTGTTCCTCCACGAAGAACATCTTGATGCCCGTGTAGACCAGAAAGGCCCCGAACACATACATCATCCATTCAAAGCGGTTGAGCAAAGCGGTGCCCGCCAGGATCATGGCCGCTCGCATGATCAGGGCACCCAAGATGCCCCAGTAAAGGATGCGGTGCTGGTTCTTCATCTCCACGCCAAAGGCGGTGAAGAGCATCACGAATACAAACAAGTTATCCACGCTGAGGCTCTTTTCGAGCACATAGCCCGTGAACCACTCCGTACCCTTCAGAGGGCCCATCCAATGGAAGACCACCCCGTTGAAAATGAGTGCCAGCGCGATCCAGACGCCGCTCCACAGGGCGGCCTCGCGGAAGGTGGGTGCATGGATTTTACGGTTGAACACCCCGAGATCCAACGCCAGCATCACGAATACCAATCCGTGAAATCCCAGCCAAGCCCATAAAGGTGCAGATTGAAGCAGAGCAGCAAACACATGGCCTCCTGAAATTAGGATAACAAGCGAAACTAGAGGCATGAGCCTCCCTCGCTTTGTGGTCCCCTTCGCCGGCCCTGCCCTCGAAAATGCCTTGGTGCCCTTGGATGCCCCGCAGGCGCGCCATCTCAGTGTGTTACGCGTCAAACCGGGGAGTGCCTTGGAACTGCTTCTGCCCAACGGTCCCTGGCGGGCGGATCTGGCGGAACTGGCCAAAGACAGGGCCCTCGCGCGCCTGGTATCACCGCTCGCTGAGGCCCGGGAACCTCTGATCCCCATCCACGCCTGCCTACCGATCACTGCCCAACTGAGCCTCTGGGACGATTGGCTACCCGGCGTCGTGGAACTGGGCGCCACGGTGATTCAGCCCGTGGTTTACGCCCGCAGCGAATTCGAACCCCGAAAAATCGCTCCAAAATTGGACCGTTGGCGCCGCATTGTGATGGCTTCCTGCGAGCAGAGCCACCGCAGCCGCATCCCAGAACTTCTGGAGCCGATCCCCTTCCAATCGCTAGTCACCTGGGCTGCTCCGCAGAAATGGGTGGCCTACGAGCTGGCGACGGGTGCTTTGAATCCGGTTTTGAGGAAGGAGCCCCTGGCCATTACCCATGGTCCCGAGGGCGGCATCACGGATGACGAGTTCGCCGCGCTGGCCCAGGCGGGATGGCAATCCGTGACCCTTGGCGCGAGCATTCTCCGGGCGGTCACCTGTCCTTCGGCCCTGTTGGGGGCTGTGCAATTCGAGCTGGGCCGTGGATTCCAATGAAGTTGGCTTTGGTACCGCCAGGAAATCACGCAAACTGATGGTCTATGACCCTGGAACGCTTTGACCTTCCCATCACCTTTGTCTCGACTCCCGAATCCCTGAGTCAAGCCCTGCCGCAGTGGTTCAACGAGCACCTTTTGGCCGTGGACATCGAATGCAGTCTTACGGGCGTTCACCATTGCGTGATGGCCCTGGTGCAGATCGCCTCCCACGACCAGGCTTGGCTGGTGGATCCCATCGCCCTGGGCCCGCTCATGACCCCGGCCATGAAGGCCCTCGCGGAAATTCCCTGGATCGTGCACGACTACTCCGGTGATGGCGTGGTGTTCAAGCGTCTCTACGATGTGGTGCCCGTTTCCGTCATGGACACGATGATGTTGGCGCGTGCCCTTGGGTACCCTCAGCCAGGCCTCAAGACCCTTGCCAAACTAAAACTGGGCCTGGATATCCCCAAGGATGAACAGGACAGCAACTGGATGCTGCGCCCCCTGCGTGCCTCCCAGATCAGCTACGCCGCCCGGGATGCCACGCTGCTGCTGCCGCTCCTCCGCCGTCTCGCCGATGAGGCCGATCAACTGCGGGATCATCCAGAAATTGGGCCGCGCCTGGCCAACCTGCCCCAGGAAATGCACCATCTGGTGCGGCGCATCCGCCATTACCGTCAACCTGATCGGCATCCCGTGATGGAGAAAGCCCACGCCATGGGCCTTGGCCCTTTGGCGGAAGAACGAGCGCGGCGCCTTTCCGAACTCCGATTGCGCTGGGGCAACGAAGGTGATGTGGGCGCCGTTATGGAACTTGGCAACCGCTGGATCCTGGCACGAATTCAATATCCACCGCGTTCCAAGGAGGCCCTGGAGCGGTGCATTCCCAACCCTCGCTTTCGCGCCAAGCGTCTGGATGCACTCTGGGAAGTGCTGGGGTCTTGAACGGGCCTGCTGGAACTAAACTTCCCGCCGCTTCCCACCGATGCCACAGCTACCAGCCCGGAGGCCACCATGTCCCAGGACGACATCATCGTCACGTTTCCCAACGGGATCGTTGGATCGCCTGACCTAAAAGCCTTCAAGCTCACCGAGCCCGACGGCAGCCATCCCTTCAAATTCCTGCAATCCATGGATCGGCCGGAAGTCTTGTTCACCTGCATGGATGGCACTGCAGTCAGGATGGAGTACCAAGTGCCCCTCAGCGACGCGGACGCCCTGATGTTGAACCTTGGCTCTGAAGCCGAAGCCATGGTGCTCGTCATCGTCATGCCTCACGAAGACCCGCGCCAGGCCACGGCCAACCTGGCAGGCCCTCTGGTCATCAACACCACGACCTTGGTCGGTGTTCAAGCCATGCTGGACGCCAATCAATACCCGCTGAAATTCCCGGTTTTTTCTTCAATGGAAGACGTGGTCGTCGACTTTCCCGCAGGCTTGCTTGGGTTTGCGGAACTGCGTTCCTTTCGGCTCTTCGAACCCATGGGGGGCTACCCCTTCAAGTTCCTGCAATCCGTCGAGAAGCCCGATATCTCCTTTTCTTGCATCGATGTGGCGGCCATCAAGCCCGATTTCTCGGTCCCGCTTGGCGAGGAGGACGCGCAGGTACTCGCCCTGGAAGCACCGGCAGACGCCCTGGTCCTCGCCCTGGTGGTCATTCCGAAGGATCCTCGCAAGATGACCGCCAATCTGGCGGGCCCACTGGTCATCAACGGCAAAACCCGCATTGGCCGACAGGTTGTATTGAATACTGAGAAATTCCCCCTCAAGTTCCCCATCCTCCCCGAACGCTAAAGGAACGCCGCCTTGCTGGTCATTACTCGGAAATCCGGCGAATCCCTGGTCATCAATGGCAACATTGAAGTGACGGTGGTGGGCATCACGAAGGATGGGGTTCGCCTGGGCATCGAGGCGCCACGGGATATCCAGGTGCACCGGCGCGAAGTCTTCGAAGCCATTGCGGAGGCCAACCGGGCGGCTGCCACGCCCACGCAAAAAATGCCCATGCAAGATGCGGCTGCGCTACTTCGGGCCCAGACCCCTAAAGTTCGACTGACAAAGGGCCGATAGATACCCACTTGGAGGCCCCATGAGCATCGAAAGCATTGCCGGGGCAGTAACCGCGCAAAAGCAGGAACTGGTGCAGAAAGAAGTGAGCGTCCGCGTGCTCAAAATGGCCCTGGACGCCCAGGCTGCCCAGGGCGCTCAGCTGGCTCAGATGATGGACCAGAGCGCCGGTCTTGGCACCCGCATCAATACCCAGGGCTAGGCCGCCGGCACCAGTTTGACGATATAGATCTTCCCAGGCTGGGCCCGGATCAACTCCTCCAGCTTGGCTTGGGCTTCCGCCCGGCTGGGAAAACGAAAAGGCAGCTCCGTGCGCCTTCCTGTAGCGGTATCCAGGTTCTCGACTGCGTAATGGACCATATTTCCAACCTTGGTTGGTTCAATATGGGTTGGCGATTCTCCCATTCGTCACCAAGATGTGACGTGAGCGAAATTTAACAAGACTTAACATCTGCAAGATCACTTCAGATACGGCTTCAGATACTGCCCCGTGACACTGAGTTTGTTCTTGGCCACTTCCTCGGGTGTGCCTTCGGCGATGACCAGCCCACCTGCTGCGCCGCCTTCAGGGCCAAGATCCAACAGCCAGTCGGCGGTCTTGATCACGTCCAAATTGTGCTCGATGACGATGAGGGTATTGCCGGTTTCCACCAGGCGGTTCACCACCTCCAGCAGTTTCTGGATGTCCTTGAGGTGCAGGCCAGTGGTGGGCTCATCCAGGATGTAGAGGGTTCGCCCGGTGGCGCGCTTGGAGAGTTCCTTGCCGAGCTTCACCCGCTGGGCCTCGCCACCGGAAAGCGTAGTGGCGCTTTGCCCCAGGCGGATGTAGCCGAGGCCCACGTCCATGAGCGTCTGCAGCTTGTTGGCCAGCACGGGAATGGGGGCAAACAGCCCCAGCGCTTCTTCCACGGTCATGGCCAAGACATCGGAAATGCTCTTGCCCTTGTAGTGAACCTCCAGCGTTTCCCGGTTGTAACGCTTGCCCTTGCATTGTTCGCAGGTCACGTAGACATCGGGAAGGAAATGCATCTCGATGCGAATCACACCATCGCCTTCGCATTTTTCGCAACGACCGCCCTTCACGTTGAAGCTGAAGCGCCCCGCTGCATAGCCCCGGGCCTTGCTTTCCGGCAGTTGCGCAAAGAGTTCCCGCAGGGGCGTGAACAGCCCCGTGTACGTGGCCGGGTTGCTGCGGGGTGTGCGGCCGATGGGTGCCTGATCGATATCAATGACCTTATCGATCTGGTCCAGCCCTTCAATTTTCTTGTGCTTGCCCACCACATGAACGCCCTGATGCAGCTGGTTGGCGAGGGCCTTGTAAAGGATCTCGTTCACCAGGGTGCTCTTGCCGCTGCCCGAGACACCTGTGACGCAGGTGAAGAGCCCAATGGGGAATTTCACGTCGATATTCTGAAGGTTGTTTTCCCGGGCACCCACCACCTTGATGTGACCGCGTTGGGCCTTCCGGCGCTTCCGAGGCACAGCGATTTCTTCTTTGCCGGAAAGAAAATGGCCGGTGATGGAATCGGGATGGTTTGCCACTTCGATGGGCGTCCCCTGGGCCACCAGCCAGCCGCCGTGCTCACCCGCACCAGGGCCCAGGTCCACCACATGATCAGCCTCCTGGATGGTTTCCAGGTCATGCTCCACCACCAGCACGGTATTGCCCAGATCCCGCATGTCTTTGAGGGTGTTCAGGAGCTTGTGGTTGTCGCGTTGGTGCAGACCGATGCTGGGTTCGTCCAGCACGTACAACACGCCCTGAAGTTTGGAACCAATCTGTGTGGCGAGGCGGATGCGCTGCCCTTCGCCGCCGGAGAGCGTGGCGGCACTGCGATCGAGCGTGAGATAACCCAGTCCCACGTCATCCAGGAAGCCCAGACGCTCATTGATCTCCTTGAGAATTTTTTCGGCAATGACCGCATCTTTGCCATCGAGTTTCAAGGAGCCAAACCAGAATTTGGATTCACGCACGCTCTGCATGACCACTTCAGCCACGTTCTTGCCGCCCACGAAGACGCTCAATACTTCGGGCTTCAGGCGCTGGCCCCGGCAGGTTTCGCAGGGGATCACGCGCATGGATTGCTCCATCTCCGCGCGGATTTCTTCACTGCTGGTTTCCCGATAGCGGCGCTCCAGGTTGCCGATCACCCCTTCGAAGGTGTGCAGGAATTCGTACTTGCTGCGGCCCTTTTCATACTTGAACCGCATGGCGCGGGAACTGCCGTGCAACAGGATCTCGCGGATCTCTGCTGGCAATTTTTTCCAGGGCACATCCAGGCTGAAATCAAGCTTGGCGGAAAGCTGGTCCATCATCTGCGCGCGCCACCCATCCTCGCTCACACTCTTCCAGCCGCTGGCCTGAAGGGCCCCTTGGCTGATGGAAAGATCAGGGTTAGGTACGATCAGTTCCTCGGCAAACTGCCGCTTGAAGCCCAGGCCATCACACGCAGGACAAGCACCGTAGGGGGAATTGAAGGAGAAACTGCGGGGTTCAAGCTCGGGCAGCCCCAGCCCGAAACGACTGCACTTCACGTTGTTGCACGCCAGTTTGCTGGAAAAGAGCCGCTCCTTGCCTGCAATATCAATGAGCGCACTGCCTTCGGCCAGGTTGCAGGAGATTTCGAGGCTATCCGCCAGCCTGGAGCGAATGGCGTCACTCACCTTCAAGCGATCGATCACCACCTCGATGGTGTGTTTTTTCTGCTTGTCGAGATCGGGCAGGCCTTCCGTCAGGTCCAGCATCACGCCGTTCACCCGGGCGCGGATGTAGCCGCGCTTCATGAGGTCCTGGAGCATCTTCTTGTATTCACCTTTGCGGCCTCGGACCACCGGCGCCAGGATCTGCAGCTTGCTGCCTTCGGGCTGGGCCAGGATCTGATCGGCCATTTCCTGGATCGTCTGGCTGGCGATGGGCTGGCCACACTCCATGCACACCGGCTTGCCAGTGCGGGCAAACAGCAGGCGCAGGTAGTCGTAGATCTCGGTGACCGTGGCCACCGTGGATCGCGGGTTGCGGCTGGTGGTTTTCTGTTCAATGGAAATGGCTGGGCTCAGGCCCTCGATGGAATCCACATCGGGCTTTTCCATCTGGTCGAGAAACTGCCGTGCGTAGGCACTGAGGCTTTCCACATAGCGCCGCTGGCCTTCGGCGTAGAGCGTGTCAAAGGCCAGGCTGGATTTGCCGCTGCCCGAAAGCCCCGTGATGACGATGAGCTTGTTGCGGGGCAACACCAGATCGATGTTTTTCAGGTTGTGCTCGCGGGCACCGCGGATCGTGATGTTGTCCATGTCAAAGCCTCAAAAACCACTTTACGCTAAATTTTCGTTTTCAACTCCGTCTCAATAATTGGATGCAGCCTAGAATGAAGGCATGCATCCTGCTGAATTTTCCATCTTCCTCCACCGCGCCCTCGAAACCCGCCTGGGCCGTCTGTTCGATTTGGCGGCCGTGGAGGGTTGGCAGCAGGATCCTGATGGCCTGCATGATGTGCGGGTGGCCTCGCGCCGGGTGCGGGCGGTGCTAGACCTGGTGGATGCGGATATCTACCCCGGGTTCAAGCGACACCGCCGCCGCCTCAAGGCACTCACTCTGGCCCTGGGCTTCGCCAGGGAACTGGATGTTCGTTCGATGTTATTGGATGGATTTAAGAAGAAGGGCTTGGAACCGATTCATCAGGCGGTGCTGGAACACGCGCAGGAAGCGCTCGAACTCCTGCAACGCCGCGCCCGGCAGCGCATGACCAAGGCCCTTGGCGAACTATCGATCCGAGATTGCGAGGGCCTGCTCCATGTTCCCAGCCTGCCCGACCCCTTCGCGCCTGGAACCATGGTCGATTCCGCCTGGGCGTGCCTGGAGCCCCGTTCAGTCCTGGCCCTGGAACCCCTTCAGGGTCTGGTGATCCAGGAAGACGCCCTGGCGATGCACGCCGTGCGGATTCGCGTGAAACAACTCCGGTACACCCTGGAAACCCTTGCGCCGCTCTTACCCGGTGATTCGGTCTCCGCGTTACTCCGATTGCGACAGCTCCAGACCCTGCTCGGGGATCATCACGACCTGGCGGATCTGGAAGCCTTTCTATGGGATTTGCACAGCCAGCTCACGGCCCGGCGGCGGGCGATCTTGGCCACGGAATTGCTGGATATCCTTGGGCTGGTGGCCGAGGAGCGGCGTTCCCTCTTTGATCGATTCCGGGATTTGGCGCCAACCTTTTCTACGACGAGTTTCCTTGATTCACTCCGCCTTGCTGCCCCTTCTGCTGGGGTTGCTCCGTGAAATTCCGTTTCCGGAAAATCATTCCCTGGGCTTGGTTCAAGAGTCTCCACGCGAAGCTCTTTATCCTGACTGCCCTGGTTACCAGCGGCATTACAGTTGCCGTGGCCTTTCAGATCAATCGCAATTCCCGGCGAGAACTCTTGGCCTATTCCAAAAAACTGGCCATTGAAACCTCCCAGGCGGTGGAAGCCGATATCACCACCCGCGACCCCACCTTCAGTGATCCACGCAAAATCGAGGAAGTGCTGGAAGGCCTTGCCGGTGAGGGGCGAGCCATCTTTCAGATCGATGTCTTCAAGGCCGAAGGCAAGGACCAAATCAATTTTGTAACCTCATCGAACGATGACAGTGGCGTGGATTGGAAACCCGGCATGGTGACCTACATGACCGTGGGCACGCCCACCACCGACATGGTGGATCTCATCGATCAACGCACCGAGAAAACGAATCGTGGCTGGCGCGTGTACTACCCTATCCACAACCCCAAGGAAGGGCGCCCCCCCATTGGTTTGATCCGCACCTACTGCGATTTGGAACGCTGGGAGGATGTGTGGCAGGCCAACTTGGAAAACACGTTGAAGCTGCTGCCACCCGTTCTGCTGGGCGAATTCATCCTGCTCTGGGTAATCCTGGGCGCGGTGCTCAGTGATCCCCTCAAGAGCATCATGGAAGCCATGCGCAAACTGGAACGAGGCGATGCCAGCGCACGCGCCAACGTGGCCCACAAGGATGAACTTGGCCAGATCGCCCTGCGCTTCAACCAGATGGCCTCGCAGTTGGAGCGGGCCTCCGCCGAGCGCGAAGCGTTGGTGGAGGAAATTCGCGGTCTCAACAGCAACCTGCAGGACCGCATCGATCTCGCCCTGGCCGAATTGCAGGCCAAAAATCAAGAGCTGGAGCAGCTCATGGAGCGCAATGGCCTGTTGCGGGAAGAACTGGGCCAGCAGGAGCGCCTGGCGGTGGCCGGCCAACTTACCGCCGCCTTTGCCCATGAGGTGGGCACGCCCTTGAACCTCGTGCACAGTCATCTCCAGTTGCTGAACGGGCAAACGGATCTGGGCGACCGCACCCGGGAGCGCCTGGGCGTAATTCAGGCCCAGATCGAACGGGTGGGTGAGATTGTGCGCAAATTACTGGGCCACACACGCCGCCCCCGCCTGCATCAAGAAGTGCTTTCCCTTGCGGCCCTGGTGGCGGACCTGCAACGCCTCTGGACACCAACCCTTGCGCTTCACCACATCCATTTCCACATGGAGGCCCCGGATCCTTGCATCCTTTTCGTGGATCGCAAACAGATGGAGCAGATCTTCATCAACTTGGTAAACAACGCCGTGGATGCCATGCCCGAAGGTGGGGAGATCCACCTGCAGGTGGCAGCGGATTCCACCTCACGACCCGCCTCTCCCCGCTGGTCCTTCCGGCTGACCGACACGGGCTCCGGCATTCCCTCCGAACTGCTGGCCAAAGTATTCAAGCCCATGTTCACCACCAAGCCCGAAGGCAAAGGCACGGGTCTCGGCCTTGCCATCGTCCGCGAAATTATCCGCGCCCACGGTGGGGAAGTGCACATTGAAAGCCAGGAGGGTCAGGGCACCTCCGTTCTGTTCACCCTGCCGGGCGTCACCACCCTGGAGGCTTAGCCCCCGATGTGGAACATCTCCACCCGCGGCCCCGAATGCGTATTTTCGGCGCGCAGTTCGGAATAGCGATCATCCCGGCGGCGCCAGCGGTTCAGGACCACGGCCAGGAGATCCGCATCGGTGGCTTCCGAGCGCAAGAACGCACGAAGATCCAGCCCTTCCGAAGCAAAGAGGCAGGTATAGAGCTTGCCTTCGGCCGAGAGCCGCGCCCGATCGCAGCCCTGACAGAAGGGCTCCGTAACGGATGCGATGAGACCCACGTCGCCTTGCCCATCCGTGTACCGGAAGTGCTGCGCCACGCAGTTCGGACAATCCCGCTGAAAGGACTCCAGTGGCCAACGCGTTGCCAGCACCTGCACCACCTCCGCTGCAGGAACCACGCGATCCAACTTCCAACCATTGCCCGTGCCCACATCCATGAATTCGATGAAGCGAAGAATATGACCCTGCTCCCGGGCAAACTCAGCCAGGGGGAGAATATCCGCCTCGTTGACGCCCCGTTGCAGAACACAGTTGAGCTTGATGGGGCCGAAGCCCGCGGCTTGGGCTGCTTGCAGACCGGCCAGCACACGTTCCAGGCCGATGTTGGAATCGGACAACGCGAGGAAGCGCGCTGGGTCGAGCGAGTCCAGGCTCACGGTGATGCGGTCCAGGCCGGCTTCGCGAAGAGGCTGAGCCAAGGTTTCCAACAGGGTACCGTTGGTGGTGAGGGTAAGTTCGCGGAGCCCCTCGATCTTCCGAAGTCGAGCAACCAGTGTGGGCAGTTCTTGACGCAGCAGGGGCTCGCCACCGGTGAGTCGTATTTTCTCCACACCTAGGCCGACGAAAAGCCGAACGAGGCGTTCGATTTCTTCGAAAGTCAGAATCTGCGACCGGTCCAGGAAATCATGACGATCCCCAAATCGCTCCCGAGGCATGCAGTAGGGGCAGCGGAAATTGCAGCGGTCCGTCACCGAGACCCGCAGGGCCCGAAGCGAACGTCCAAGAGAATCCACAACCTGCATGTCTTCAGGATAGCCCACTCAGCCCTGGTAGAACTCAGAGGTGGCCACGCGCTCCGCTGAGCGTAGGCGCTGCAGGGCTTTGGCCCGATCCCTGGCCGCCAAGGCCGTGGCCAGCGCATTGGCCAGCACCGCAAAGGCCGCCATGCTGTGGGAATACATGAGGTTTTCGCCCGGAACCAGCAAGGTGAGATCTGAAAGCACCACCAACGGCGCTTCCATACGATCGGTGAAGGCCATGACGGGGACCTTCCGCTCCCGCGCAAAGGCCACTGCCTCGAGGGTTTCCTTGGAATAGGGATGGAAGCTGAAGGCCACCAGCAGATCCGTGGGGCCCAGGTTCGCCACCTGGAGCGAGAGGTCCGAGGCTTCCCCAGAAATGCTCGGCAATCCCACCAAGGTCAGCAGGTAGCCCAGGAGCTGAGCCATGTGCTGAGATATGCCACGCCCCACCATCACGCGATGCCGGGATTTGAGCAGTCGGTCCACGGCAGCTTCGAGCATGCGTTCATTGACCTGTCCCACCGTGCGCTCGATGTTGGTGATATCCCGCCGAGCAATCTCCACCAGCGTCGCGGCAGCGCCCGGAGGTGCCTTGAGAAGTCCCGCCTGTTTGGCAATGCGTTGACGGGCTTCCGACGTAAGGGCTTGGCGCATTTCTGGGAAGCCTTCATAGCCCAAGAACTGTGCGAAACGCACGACGGTGGCTTCGCTTACATTGGCTTTTTCTGCCAGGTTGGCGGCATTCCAGAAGGCCGCGTCATCGGGGTCCTTCAGCAGGCTATCGGCGATCTGGCGCTGGCCCAGGGAAAAGCGTTCCATGTTCTGTGTCAGCCGATCCAGGAAGGACAGTACCGGCGGGCGGCGGATGAGCTTGGTGGGGGAAGGATGCTTCGGAGTGCGGGCCATGGCTCTAGGATGCCGGAAGCACGCCTGGTTGGGGAGTGCGCATGAAATTTATCCTTCACAGGTATGCCAGACAGACAAACAGCGCTGCAATGGCAGCGCTGTTTGTCGCTTCTGCTGGTGGGATCAGGGCGCGGGAACCGTAACTTCAAGATTCCAGTCATCGGTGCGGAAAATGGTGATGCCAGCGGTGGTCTGCTCGGTCTCGAGGGAAATGCGGATGGTCTGCCCCAGATAGGCCGAGAGATCGATCGCGTAAGTTTTCTCCGTCCAGGCCGCGGTGGAAGACGTCGCCGTCACATCCATGTTGGTCACCGTGGCCAGGGTCGCCAACACGCCTGTATTGCCCCAGGTCCAGGCACCTGTTGCGTCCTTCAGGTAGATCTTGAGGGTGTTCACGGCAGCAGCCGGATTGGGCGTGGTGGTTGCCCCTGTGGAGTTGTAGGTGAACATCCAGAGTTTCAAGGTGGCCTTGGCAACATTGGCGGGAATCGTCAACGTCTGATAGTCCGCATCGCGCCAGGGCATGGTCCCCGCAGCGTTGTTCGCGTTGACGACATAGTTACCTTGGTTGGAATAATTGCTGCCGGTGTGGGCCCGGCTGGCCGTTGTGCCGATGGGGGTGGCAAATACGCCTGCGGCGGAATACCACGTGCTCATGGCAGTCCAGGGTGTGTTGGGAATCTCAAAGCCTGGGCTTGCCATCAGGTTCAACTTCTGGCTCGGGTTCACAACAATCGCCGCCGTGGCGCTGGTGAGTGTCCCGAAATCGTCGGTCACGCGCACGGAATAGCTGCCCGCATCCGTGAGCACCGCTGGGGCAAACACCAGAGAAGCCGTGTTCGCACCCACGATTTCAACACCATCCTTTAGCCACTGGTACCCCAGGGTCCCCGTTCCATCCGCAACTACGGTGAGCGTGGTGTCAATGCCATCGAGCACCGTTATACCCAAGGGCTGGGTGGTAATGGCCAGCGGAATGATGGCCGGCACCACTTTGAGATCCACGGTGTTGCTGGTGATACTCCCAATCGGATTGGTGATGGTGACGTGGAACTGGGCGCCGTTGTCCGTCGCCACCTGGGGGGACGGCAAGGTGTAACTAGCGCTTGTGGCACCCGGAATGGCCGTGGTGCCCCGATACCACTGGTAGGTGATGGGAGCGGAAGCAGCCACCACCACGGAGAAGGTGGTAGGTGTTCCGAAGAGCACGGTCTTGCTGATGGGTTGCGTGAGGATCGTAGGCGGCGCGGTTACCGTCAACGAGGCTTCGCTGCTGGTAACGGAACCTGCCCGATTCGAGACCAACACCGAAAACTTGGCGCCCGAATCAGCCAGAGTCAGGGTTGGGGTGGTGTAGCCCGCAGAAGTGGCCAGGGGAATGGCGGTGCCATTCTTGCGCCATTGGAAAGTCATCGGCCCAGAGCCGTAGGTCGCCACGCTGAACTGAGCGGTGGCACCCGCTGCCGCAGTGACATCGGCAGGCTGGGCGGGCAGGCTGGGCGCCACGATCGCCTGGCCGTAGGTTCCACTGGCGCAGCCCACCGGCAAGGCCAGCAGCAGGGCGCCCAGGGACCAATACGTCCAGGCCATTGCCAATCGAGGGTGTCTGAACTTGAGCATGGAGATCCTCCAGGGGAATGCCAGAAAGGTAAGGCGGGCTATCGGGTTGGTGCAAGATAAATTTCAAAAAATTTTCACTGACATTAAAAACTTGCGCCTAACGGTGGGCCATAAAACAGAAAATCCCTTCTGATTGAATGATTTTTAAGATCATAAAAATCAAATTTTACTTTGCATTTTATTTTTCATACTGACTTTCAGGCGGGCATTAGGGCACCGAGAAAATATCGAAAATGAAATTTTTCGTGCTTGACCTATGCATTCGAGAAAGTATTCTTGCGTTGACTTTCGCATTCCATCCCTTAGGAGAATCCTATGAACTCGCGCCTTCTCTCCGCATCCCGATGGGCTGTCCTGCTCGGGCTGCCCACCATCGTCCTGGCCCAGGGTACGACCACGGGCGTGTTGAACGGCATGGTCCGCGGTGCCGATGGCAAGGGCCTGGCGGGCGCCACGGTACGCATCACCTCCTCGGCGCTCATCAATGGTGAGCGGACGTCTCGTACCCTCGAGAACGGTTCCTATCGTTTCCCGGTGCTGCCCCCCGGCCACTATAAAGTCACCGTGCAAGCGGCCAACCACCAGATTCAGGAAGGAACTGAAGTCCTGGAAATGGGCCGCACCACGACCCTCAATTTCAAGCTGGCAGGCGTGGCTTCCGCCCGGGTGGAAGTGAATGCCTATGCGTCAGGAAACCTTGCAGACACGGCTACGGTCGCCCAAAGCCAGAATTTCACCGGCGAAATGCTTGAGGCGCTGCCCACCAAGCGCGATCTCACGTCCATCATGAACCAAGTACCCGGCATCGTCTCCGGCGTGGCGTGGGGCGGTGATCGTCAGAATTCCAATGCCTATCTCATGGATGGCATCAACATCGGCGATCCCATGTTCGGCACCCAATACATCTACGCCAATCCCGATTGGTTCGAGGAAGTCCAGGTGGGTGGTCTGGGCGCTCCCGCCGAGTACGGCGGCTTCTCTGGCGGCTACATCAATTCCCTGATCAAGCGCGGTGGCAACACCTTCGCTGGCAATCTTACGGGCTACTACACGCCGGATAGCCTGCGGGCTAATCCGAAGATTTCCGACTCACGGCTCTATGACAACTATGTGGCGCCAGCGCCCGCCAAGGCCTGGGACGCTGCGCTGAACGTGGGTGGCCCCATCGTGAAGGACAAGATCTGGTTCTTCGCCTCCGTGGAAAAAAAGGCGGATTCCCAGACTCCCATCGGTGCTCCGGCTGCCATTAGCCTCAGCAATCCCACCTTCCTGGGCAAGCTGTCCTGGCAAGTAAGACAATCCGCCACCATGGAGGTGTTCTTTTCCTACGATGGGGTGTACCGGGAACACCGCGGCATCACCAACCTGATGGAAACAGATGCTTCCCGCCGCCAAGCGGGCACCAATCGCACCTACGGCGTCAACTGGACCCAAATGTTGAGCGATTCCACGGTCCTGACCCTCAAAGGCACCGGGTTCAATGGCTCGTACGGCCTATACCCTTACACCGATAATCCGGCCATTTCGCTGGATGTTCCCTACCAAGGCAAAACCCTCTACCGTTCGGCTACCCGCGGCGAAATCTACAGTTCCAGCCGACTGGGCGTCCAGGCCATTCTCGACCACGCCCGTTCTGGACTGATCCTCTCGGGGGACACCCACGCCTTCCGGGTGGGGCTTGAATGGGAGCAGGGTCAGGGCGTGGAAGACACCTTCCTTTCAGGCGGCTTGACTTACTACGGCACGACCCAGACCCTCCCCAATTCCACCACGCAATTCACCCAGACGAATTATGTGCAAAAGGGCGGCGACCTGCACTTGAAGGCCACCATCGAACGCCAAATCGTGTATGCCCAGGATGTCTGGACGCTCAATGATCGCGTTTCGCTGTTTCCAGGCCTTCGCCTTGAGCGTTTCACGGGTCGCCCCTTTGGCGCCACCACGCCGATCTGGAAAACCCAAACCCTGGCTCCCCGCTTCGGTGCGACCGTAGCCTTGACCAAGGATCAACGCACCGTGGCCAAATTGCACCTCGGCCGCTATTTCGATGGCCTTACGGTGGTCAATTTCGACCGCGCCCTCCCAGGGGGATACAGCACCACACAGCGCTTCCGCTGGGGCACCGGCGCCACCAATTCCACGCCTGCACCCTTCACCCTCAGTGCGCCAGAAGCGGTGCCCTACGCTGCCACGTCCTACTCCACCTCCGAAGATGTCAACAACAGCACCCTGGACCCCAACATCAAGCACCCCTACACGGATGAGGTCCTGCTTGGGCTGGAACGCAAGATTGGCGCGAATTGGACCTTTGGCCTGAACGGCGTCTACCGCGTGTCCCGCCGCTTGATGATCCGTGAAGATCGACTGTTGGCGGGTGGTTGGACTGGGCAGGTCTACGACCCCGTCACGGGCAAGGTCATGCCTGTGTTTGATCCCAACAACCCGAAGGTTGGCAGTGTGATCACCCACGACTACGTGATCACCAATGCCAATCAGAACGACCCCACTCGCAACGCCAAACGCGACTACAAAACCATCGGCTTGACCTGGGATCGACGCATGGCCCGCAACTGGTTCACCAGTGGCAGTCTCACCTTCGCTCTGCGGCGGGGCAACCTGAACCGGTCCAACGGCTATGACGACGCCTTCGCCAATCCCAACTACCAGGTAAATTTCGAAGGCAAGTTGCCGGGCTACAACGATGTTGAATTCAAATGGCGGGGTGGCTATTCCTTCCCCTGGAAGATGCGGTTGTCCGGCAGCTTCACCTATCTGAGTGGCGAGCGCTATACCCGCACCCTCGCCAGCCCGACCCAAGCCATCTCTGGAGCCCAGTACACGCTCTTTGCGGAAACCCGCGGTGCCTCCCGCTATCCCAGTCGCCATTTGCTGGACCTGCAGGTGAATCAGACTCTGCCGATTTCGAAACACCTAAAGGCCGAGATCTTCCTGGATTACTTCCAGGTACTCAACACCGGCACGCCTCTGAGCTGGACCACTCGCTCCAACGACTACCGCTGGTCCTCCGCCGCGGATGATCCCACCGCTACCTGGATCAACCGCGATTACCTGAAGCCTTCGGCCCAGGAAGATCCCCGCAGCGGCCGCATCGGCCTGCGCCTGAAGTTCTAGACGCATTCATGTCCTTATCCCAACGCTTCAACAGGGCGTGCCTGGCTCTCCTGGTCGCCCTCTGCGCCTTCGGTGCAGAGGGCACGGAGGCGCCTAAACCGGTGCCTCCGCCACCCAGCGGCCAGGTGGTCATGCTGGCGGGCGGAGGACCCGAAGGCGCGTTGGGTGATGCCTCGGCCTGGAGTTGCGAGCTGTACCGGAGCCTACTTTCCAACGGTGATCGCAACGGGGACGGCAAGATTCGGGTGGCAGTGCTCTCCATGGCCCCGTCGCCCACGGCGTTTATTCCAGAGTATTTTCAATGGCTCGGTGCCACCGAGGCCTTCAACCTTTCGGTGATGTCCCGGACCCAGGCCGATGATCCCGCCCTGGTGGATGCGCTGCTTGGGGCGGATGCTGTGTTCATCAAGGGCGGCGATCAGGGCGCGTATTACGACACCTGGAAAGGCACTCGTCTGCATCGGCACCTGCAGGAACTAGCCGCCCGGGGTGCAAGTTTCGGAGGCACCAGCGCGGGCGCCATGATCCTGGCGCAGTTCGCCTTCTCGGGTAGCAAGAGCATGGTGAGCTTGCATGGGCTGTCGGATGCGCGCACCAGTTATCTCGATGATGCATCCGATGGCGGAAGTGCGCTCCATGGGGATTTCCTGCCCCTGGTGACCAATGCCATCATCGATACCCATTTCACCACCCGCGCCCGCCTGGGCCGGTTGATTGCCATCCTGGCCAAAGCCCGTGAAGACTTACCCAACCAGCCACATCTTTTTGGCATCGGAATCGAGGAGCGAACGGGGCTGACCCTTCGTGGCCAGGTCGCACACGTTCTTGGGGTGGGTTCGGTGTCCTTCCTTCAGCCCCAACCGGAATCAACGTTCATTCGTGAGGCGAAACGCCCCCTCATCGCCACCAACCTGCGCCTAGATCGCCTCGTGCATGGTTGGCAGTTCGATCTCAGCACCTTCAGTCCGGATCTGCAGCACGTTCCGGCCAGTGCTATGCGCGTGTTCCCCACCCTCCGGAAGGCCAGTGCTCCCCTTCAGCTTTTGCTGCCTGGTGACCAACGTCGTTCTGAAAAACACTTCGAGCAGCGGGCCATGTACTTCAGCCCCGGAACCCCCTCCGATGACTTCACCTTGGTTCCCGGCGATACCCCACCGCTGATCCAAGGTGCTGTCGGTTTCATGGATGCACACCAGTCGAACACCAATCGCTATGTGGATGAAACCGCCTATCGGGCCCTTTACGAGCGTCCATCCGCTGCTGCCTTTCTGGTGGCCCGGGAAAGTAGTCTGTTCTGTCTGGCCGGTTTGCCAAATGTGGTTTGCTTTGGCGCCAATCCAACTTCGGGTGATGCCGAAGCCTCCACGTTGGTGCTGGATGCTTCCACCATCACCTGGAAGGATCTCTCGCCCTTCCCTTCCAACGGTACCCTCCACGCAACCGGGATGGTCAACCTGACCATCCACGCACTGGCGGAAAGCCCGACCCGTCGCCTCGGCTTCAATCTGCTTGCTCGCCGGCCTGAAAAAGTTTCCGTGCCCGCGCCCGTGCGCCTGCTCAAACCCGTGCAACTGGAAGGCACCAAACCTCACCGCAAATTTTCGAGACATTAAAATGCTGAAATTGATTCGAAACATCGAAACCTTCGCGCCCGAACCAATGGGACTCACCGATCTGCTGGTGGCCGGAGGGCGCATCGTGCACCTAGGCGCTTCCCTGGGGCAGCTTTCAATCCCAGGCTTGGAGATCATCGACGGGCGAGGTCTGTTCGCCTTTCCCGGGTTCATTGATGGCCATGTGCATATCCTGGGCGGCGGTGGCGAAGGCGGCTTTGCCACCCGCACGCCAGAGCTGATGCTGAGTGATGTGATCCAGGGAGGCGTCACCTCGCTCGTGGGCTGCCTTGGCACCGACGGCATCACGCGCACGCTCGCTTCCCTGATCGCCAAAGCGCGCGGTCTCGAAGAGGAGGGCATTTCCACCTGGGTTTTTTCGGGATCCTACGGTATTCCGGTGGTGACGGTTACGGGTGGCATCGAATCCGACCTGCTGCTCATCGATAAAATCCTGGGGGTGGGAGAGGTGGCGGTATCAGACCACCGCAGTTCCCAGCCCACCCACGAGGCGCTGTGTCACCTGGTGGCCGAAACGCGCCGGGGCGGGATGTTGTCCGGCAAGGCTGGGCTCGTGAATTTTCATCTCGGCGATGGCCCCCGTGGATTGGCCCCCCTGTGGCGAATCCTCCAGGACACGGAGATCCCCGCCTCCCAGATGCTGCCCACCCACATCAATCGCAACCCTTTGCTCCTCGCCGAAGGGGTTGCGTACGCCCTGGCGGGCGGCCTCATCGATCTCACCAGTTCAGCCCCGCCGCCGGAGGCTGGCTCCAGCCAGATTCCCGCCGCGCAAGCGCTCAAAAAGATCCTGGATGAGGGGGTGCCCCTTGAACGGGTAACCATGACCTCCGATGGCCAAGGCAGCCTCCCCGAGTACGACGCTGCGGGCCGATTCTCGGGCATGGGCGTGGGAAAGGTGCGTTCCCTGTTCGACGCATTCAGGGATGCCGTACGCGTGGAGGGTATTCCCTTGCCCACAGCACTGCTGCCCTTCACGGCCAACCCGGCTCGCATTTTGAAACTTCGCGGCAAGGGCCACCTGGCCATGGGTCAGGATGCCGACTTGGTCTTGGTGGATCGCGGCACGCTGGAATTACACACGGTCATCGCCAAGGGACGCACACTCATGTCGGCGGGTGAACTCAAAGCCAGGGGCACCTTCGAACGAGCTTCGGAAGTGCGCTGAATTTCAAAGCCAATCCACCTGCAACCTAGGCTATAGAATCCAGGATCCGATGCCATTTGATGGAGTTTCCACTATGGGCAATACAACCAACCCCGAAAAGACTGGGCCCGACATGGGTCGGCTTTTCGGTGGTGGCACCGTGGCAGAGTTCACCCTGAAGGCCATTGCCACCGGCATTCTGTTGGGGGTTACCTTTGGCGCCGCCAACGCCTACCTCGGGCTGCGCGTAGGCATGACCATCTCCGCTTCCATTCCCGCCACGGTCCTCACCATCGCGTTCTTTCGACTGCTGCGAATCAAGGGCACGCTGTTGGAAGCGAACATGGCCAAGACTGTGGCCTCCGCTTCCACATCGCTCGCCACCGGCACCATTTTCACCATTCCCGCCCTGTTCCTCTGGGGCATCACCCCACCCTTTCTCCAAGTGGTGGTGCTCTGTTTCCTGGGTGGGGTGTTCGGGATCATGGCCATGATTCCTCTCCGACGCCTGCTCATCATCCAATCCGCGGCGGAGCTACCCTATCCCGAAGGCGCGGCCTGCGCGGAAGTGCTGCGCGCCTCCTATTCCGGCGTCACGGGTGGCGCGTGGATTTTCTATGGCATTGGTATCGGTTTCGCCCTGAAGCTGGCCATCTCCCTTTTCTATCTCCTGCCCCCGGAGATTGGGCTCTACCTGCCCATGCTGCCCAAGGCCTATCTAGCGACTTCAGTGGCGCCAGCCCTCATGGGCATTGGCTACATCCTTGGTTTCAAACGCTCCGCCGTGATCGTATCGGGGGCTGCGCTGGCCTCCCTGGTGCTGATTCCCATGATCGCCCATTTCGGCGCAGGGCTCACGACACCGGTGGCTCCTGAATCATCCCTGCTGGTTCGCGAAATGAATGACGGCCAGCTCTGGAAGGCCTACGTGCGGTACATCGGCGCCGGAGCCGTGGCGGCTGCGGGTATTTACACGGTGCTGCAAACCCTTCCCACCATTTACCGCACCTTCATGTCCGTGCTGAAGGGGCTGCTGCGAAAGGTGGATGCCGTGGCGGCCCTGCCCCAGCGCACCGACCGTGATCTGCCCGGCGGAGTGGTGGTGGGTGGCCTCATTGCCGTACTCCTCATCGCAGCCTTCGTGCCTGGCGTATTCGGCCAGGGCATGACCTTGCTCCCGCGCATCATCTGCGCCCTTGGCGTGGGCGTGTGCGGAGTGTTGTTCGTGACAGTGGCCGCCCGGATCGTAGGCCTCATTGGCGTTTCCTCTCAGCCCACCTCCGGCATCACCCTCATCACGCTGATGCTCGTGTCTTCCTTGTTCTTGCTGGTGGGATGGAAGAGCACTGCCGCCATGGCCTCGGTCCTCACCGTGGGCACCATTGTGGCCATTGCCGCCTCCAAGGCGGGTGATATTTCCCAGGATCTGAAGACCGGCGCCATGGTGGGTGCCACGCCAGCCCTTCAGCAGATCGGGCAGCTCATTGGCGCAGCCTTCGCATGCTGGGCAGTGGCCGCCACCGTGCTACTCCTGGGTAAGGTGTACACCTTTGGCTCTCAGGAATTACCCGCGCCCCAGGCCATGCTCATGAAGACCGTCATCGAAGGCGTGCTCTCCGGCAACCTGCCCTGGCCCCTGGTCCTCATGGGCGTGGGCATCACGGTGCCGGTGATCCTTTGTGGCATTTCGGCCCTTTCCTTCGCCATCGGTGTCTACCTGCCCTTGGCCTCCATGGCGGCCATTTTCCTGGGCGGCTGCGTACGCAAGGTGGTGGATCAGCGCCGGGCAGCTCGTCTCGAGGCGTTGGGAGACGAAGGTGATCCCGGCATCCTCGCAGCCTCCGGTCTGGTGGCGGGCGAGGGTTTGGCAGGCGTCGTGGTAGCAGGCTTGGTGGCCAGCAAACTGGTGCAAAGCGGAGGCACCCCCGTCCTCACGGGCCAGACGGGGCGGATGGCCGGGCTGCTGGTGATGCTGCTGGTAGGCGTGTTTCTTTGGTGGGCAGCGGCCCGGCGAACTGCCCACCCCTCTGTACCACCGCCCCCTTCGGAATAAGGTCCAGACCCCTGGTGTCGGTAATACCGCACAACACTGATTGGAGCCTTTCTCTGTGGTCTCGCTTAACGTGAATCGCGTCCTGGTCGCGCTCGCATTGACCGGACTGCTACCTCTGCACGCTGCGCCCACCCGCTACAAGGTGGGCAGCTCCACCGATGCCTCCCTTACCTGCCACGGGCCCGCCTATGACATCGGCGGTGGTGGTGGCGACGTGGATTCCGCAATCCAGTGGGTCATCGATCAAGTTCGCGGCACCAGTGGGACGGGCGGACCCAAGCTGGATGTGGTGGTGTTGCGTTGCTCTGGCAGTGATGGCTACAACGCCCCCGTGCTCGCCATGAACGGCGTCAATTCGGTGGAATCCATCGTGGGCACCAGCGTAGCGGATTTCAACGATGTGTCCGTGGCCGACGCGGTGGCCAAGGCCGAGGTGATCTTTTTCGCCGGTGGCAATCAGGCCAACTACATCCACTTCATCAAAGGCACCGCCACCGATACCGCCATCCAGACCGTGCTGGCCCGAGGGGGTGGGCTCGGAGGTACCAGCGCGGGCGCCGCCATCCAGGGTTCCATCATTCACGATGCCACCACCGGGAGCTCCACCAGTGCCGAGGCCCTGGCCGATCCTTACGCCACTAAGATCCACTTCACCTACGGCTGGTTTGGTTCCTTGAACTTGGGCAATACGCTCTGCGAACCGCATCTCCAGCCCGGTGGCAACGGCTATGACCGCATGGGCCGCTTGATGGCCTTTGTGGCGCGCCAGGTTCAGGATGGCAAGAGTGGCAGCGCGATGCTGGGCATCGGCATCGACACGGAAACCTCCCTGGTGGTCGACAAGAACGGCTTGGCCACCGTCATGGGCAGCAAGAATGTCTACCTCGTGCTGCTGGATCATCTACCCGAAATCTGCAAACCCGCAACACCCTTGACGTGCAGCGGGTACAAACTTTGGCTGCTCACGCCCGGCCAAACCTTCAACCTCGCCACCCGCCCTGCCGTTTGTGGCTATTACCTTGGCAGCGTGACCGGGGGAGTCATGGACGGAGCTTACTACTCCGCAGGTCCGCTGATCAGTTGCACGGCACCCACCCTTAGTGGGCTTACCCCCACTTCTGGCCCCGTGGGAACCGTGGTGACCCTTACTGGTACGAACTTGATGGGTACCACGTCCGTTACCTTCAATGGCAAACCCGCCGCCTCGTTCTCGGTATTAAGTGCCACGCAACTGACGGCCACCGTGCCTTCGGATGGCACAACGGGCCCGGTGGTGGTCACCACACCCGGTGGCAGCGCCGTTGGCGGCATTTTCACCGTAACCACACCGGTGAAGAGCAAGGATATCAACGCCAGCGGTACTGTGGACGTGTTGGACATGCTGGAACTCGCCAAGGCCTATCTGAGCCACACCGGCGAGGCTCGCTTCAATGCAGCGGCGGATCTCAACAGCGATGGCGGGGTTGACGATCTTGATATCTCGATCTGGATGCTTGGGTTTTAGGAGTCCTTCCATGTATGCCCTCCGAATCCTTGTGGGCGGGTTGCTGTTGGGCCTCCTGTTCTCCTGCGGCGGGGGCGCCGCACCCGCGCCACCCGCACCACCCCCGACCTATGCCACCCAACTCACCTACGCCGAACCACTCGCCACAGGCTGGCGCTTTGTGAAATACGCCGGTACGGGCACCACTGCCGATCCCTTGATCCTGGAACTGCGAGGGCCTGCCACGCCACGAATCAAAGGTATTGCCTTCATGGTGGATCTGGGAACAGCCTCGAAGGTGGCTTGGGCCAGCCTTGCGCCAGGAACCTTCATCGCTGCATCGCCCAACCTGACCCTTGGTTCCGAACCCAGGCTTCTGATGGACAAACTTATCGCAGACGAAATGCAGGTGGGGATCTTCCAGAAAACCGGCGATGCGGATCCCAGTTTGGGGGTGGTGCGCCTGGCACTGACCCTTAAAGCTGGCCAGGCGCGGGGCGAGGTAACCCTGTTTCAAAACGGCAGCAAGGCAGCGGTACTCAGCGCCGATGGCAGCACCCTCACCCCGCTGAACCTTGCCCTGGGTGCCCTCAAGGCCGAATGATGTCGAGGGCCGAAGGCCCGGCAGGGCTACCCTGCAAAGGAAAGGGAAGCGTTCGAGGCCTTTCCCGGGCAAAATAAAGGGTTGGAATCGAGTTGCCCATGAGCCTTCTTTCACGATTTTTCAAGCGCCCCGAGCCTGTGGCTCTCCCGAGCCTGGAAGAACTCTTCCAGGAACGGGAACTGCCCATGGAAATTCCCGGCCTGGAGCCTTTTCTGGATGTTTTTGAACATCTGCACGCCGAGGAACGGGTTCGCTGGGCGGACGCCGTGGCCGAATTGCACCGCCACCAATGGCCTTTCCCGCCTTCGTGGATTGATGCCCAGTTCGAGGTGATCCCCGAGATCGTGCCCACCTGGCGGGCCGAGCGGGAGCAGCGCTATTTCCGACCGGTCATCGAGGGCCTGAGCGAGCGGATCCGCGTTTTTGATCAAGTGCTGCCCACAGCCTGGCTGGCCCTCTGGGACGTGAGCCTGGAAGACGTCATGGAGCGGGCGCTGGATCATCTCCGGGCCAAGTCCAAGGGCAAGAGCTTCGAACGCCTGCCCTCGGGCATCTATCGCAGCACGTACGGCGATGGCCTAGATGCGGCTCGCATCCTGCTGCCTGAGCTCTGGTCGGGCCTGTTCCCCACCCAGAACACCTTTGTGGCCATCCCCTGTGAAGACCAGTTGCTGGTGGCACCCCAGGTGCTGCTGCCCAAGCTGGTGGACGCCATCGGACAGGCCCTGGCAGCACCCACCAGCGAGCGCGTACAGTCCGTGATTCTCCAATATGTGAACCAGAAGCTGCTGGCCGCCAATCTGCAGGATCCCCACCCCATTGCCCAACCCCAGCGGGAATTGCGCCAGAACGACATCCTGGAGGCCTACCGTGCCCAGGAAAGCGATCTGGATTCCACCCTCGGCGTGCCCACGCCCATGTCCCTGCTGAAAACCAGCCAGGGCCGCTCCGTGAGCATGGCGCTCTGGGTGGAGGGCCAGCCCGCCCTGGTGCCCGAGTGCGACAGCATCGGATTCATCTCGAAGAAGGGGCAACCCCTGGGTGTGTATTTCCGGCAGACCCTGCCCCGTATTCCAGAACTGAAGGGCACCAGCGTGGATATCTGGGGGCCCCGTCGCCAGCGTTACGAGGGTTTTCCCACCCTGGAGCAGTTGGAGCGGCTGGAGGCTTTCGCCACCCCCGAACAGATGGCCCAGATGTTCAAGAACACCACCCCGGCTAAGCCGGCACCCCCCAAGGCCAGCGCGGGTCTCACCGCCCCGCCGGTGACCGGGGGTTCCAGCCCCGTGCCCCAGCATTTGCGCGGCCAAAGCCTGGGCATGCAGAGCGAAGATTAGGTAACAGCAAGGATCACAGGGTTTAACACCCAATGGCCCATCCAGAGGTTCTTTTTTTTCAGATATGATTGTCCGTAAAGGGGAAATTCGTAGCCGATGAAACCTGCCATGAGAGTCATCGTCGGGACGCGAGGTTCAGAACTGGCAGTGCGCCAGGCAGAATCCATGGTCCAGTTCCTGATCAACCAGGGCATCGAAGTCACCTGGAAGCGCTTCACCACCAGTGGTGACGCCTGGCTGGCGGGCCCCTTGGATAAGCAGATCGGCACGGGCTTTTTCACCAAGGAACTGGAGGATTCCCTCCAGGCCAGGGAGGTGGATCTGCTGATCCATTCCTTCAAGGACGTGGCGCTGGAGCGCCCCGAGGGCACCGTGCAGGCCTGCGTGCCCCCCCGAGAAAATCCAGTGGATTGGCTGATCATGCGCCCCGAGGCACCCGAACACCCGGTAATCGGCACCAGTTCTGAACGGCGCCGTCGGTTTCTGGAAAAATGCCTGCCTCACGCCACCTTCACCTGGATTCGAGGCAACGTGCCCACGCGGTTGCAGCGGGTTCGGGATGGCCTGCTGCGGGACGAACCCCTGCATGGCACGGTGCTGGCCGCCGCAGGACTGGAGCGCCTGGGCCTGGATCTCACGGGGTTAAAGGTGCATGCCTTCGGCCCTGAGGAACTGCTGCCTGCGCCCGCCCAGGGTGCCTTGATGGCCGAAACCCGAATAGATCGAATGGATATTGTCGAGGCTCTGCGGGGCTTCCACCATGCCGAAACTGAACGCTGCGCCCGACTTGAGCGCGGTGTATTGGCGGGCATCGGTGGCGGCTGCCAGCAACCCCTGGGGGCCTACGCAGCCCTCGAGGCCGATGGATCGCTGCGCCTGCGCGCCGCCTTCGCATCCGAGCAAGGTTTACGCTGGGCCGAGGCCCAGGGATTCGATGACGCCCGCGTGGTGGCCGATGTCGTGAAAGGTCTTGGATGGTAATTCGCCTAGGCTTGGCCCGCGGCCCCGAGGAAACGCTGAGCCGGAGTATTCGTAAGGCAGGCTGGGAACCCGTGTTCTGGGGGGTTACCGAGCTCCGCCCCGCCCATTCCAAGGTGCCCTTTTCCCCGGCCCGGGCGGCCATCGTCCTCAGCCCCGCCGGCGCCAAGGCGGCGCGTCTGCCCGTGGGAATTCCATGTCTAGTGACCGGCGATGCCACAGGCAAGGCCATCCAGGGCCACGAAGTCACCGTTAGCCCCGAACCCCGGGCCGAGGGCCTTTGGGCCATGTTGCGGTCCCGCTATCCCGAAGGTGGCGATTTCCTGCTGGTCCGTGGGGAACGCACCCGTGGCTTTCTGGAAGAAGTTGCCGAGGGCAGCCCCTGGCGTCTGCATCCCTGGATCACTCACCAGGAAGCCGCCCTGGACCCCGTGCCCGCCCGGCCCGAATTGGATGCGGTGCTGGCCCTCAGCCCCCTACAAGCCGAAGTGATGGCGGCCCTCACCCAGGATGTGCTGCGGTTTGCCTGGGGTGAGCGCACCGGCATGGCGTTTGAGGCTGCTGGCACCCCCGCCCACGCGGTCTGTGAACCCACCACGGAGGCGCTCGGGCGTATTCTTGCATCCTATCTTTGAACCTGTTCGGAGGATTCCATGTTCATCCGCCCCCGTCGCCTGCGCCTCACCCAAGCCATTCGTGATCTCGTTGCCGAAACCGATCTACGCCCCCGCCATCTGATCCAGCCCTATTTCGTCCAGAACGCCGAAGGCATCGTGCCCATTGATGCCATGCCCGGCATCGCCCGCACCGGCATTGAAGCCACGGTCAAGCAGGTGGAAGCCGACCTCAAACTGGGCCTCAAAAGCGTGCTGCTCTTCGGTGTACCCGACGAAAAGAGCGCATTGGCCGAACACAGCCACGATGCCCACGGCATCGTGCCGAAAACGGTTACCGCCCTCAAAAAAGCCTTTGGCAACGATCTCATCGTGATGACCGATGTATGCCTCTGCGCCTACACCGACCACGGCCACTGCGGCATCGTGAAGGATGGCTACGTCAACAACGATGAGAGTGTGGCGATCCTGGCGGAAATGGCCCTCACCCACGCCCAGGCCGGGGCCGATATCGTGGCACCCAGCGACATGATGGATGGCCGCATCGCGGCAATGCGCGCACGGATGGACGACGAAGGATTCCAGAATGTCGGCATCCTGTCCTACGCCATCAAGCACAGCGGCGCCTATTACGGCCCCTTCCGGGAAGCTGCCGATAGTGCCCCCAAGTTCGGCGATCGCCGCAGCTACCAGATGGATCCGCGCAATGCCCGCGAAGGCCTGAAGGACGCCCTGCTCGATATCGAAGAAGGCGCCGATATCCTGATGGTGAAGCCCGGCATCCACAACCTGGATCTCATCTGGCGCCTCAAAGAAGCCTGCCTCCTGCCCATCTGCAGCTATCACGTGAGCAGCGAATACAGCGCCGTGAAGGCCGGGGAGCGCCTGGGCTGGCTCAATGGCGATCAGTTGATGTACGAGCAGCTGATCAGTTTGAGACGGGCCGGATCCGACATGATCGTGACTTATGCGGGGCGCGAAGCTGTAACCAAGGGATGGATCAAGTAATACTCCCCGCGGAGTCACGGAGGACACTGGAAATACACAGAGAAACCTTTTCCTGTGCACATTCCGAATTTCCATTTTTCGCTGAATTCATCCGTGCTCTCCGTGCTTCCTTGGTGAATTTTTTTAGGATCAACCATGAACAACGAAGCCCTTTTCCAAGAAGCCCTGACCCACTTCCCCGGCGGGGTTTCCAGCCCCGTGCGCGCGTTCAAATCCGTGGGTGGTACACCCAAGTTTTTCAAGCGGGCCTGGGAAGCCTGGTTCGAGGATGAGGACGGCAAGACCTTTCTGGATATGTGCATGTCCTGGGGCCCGCTGATCCTGGGCCACGCCAACCCGGATGTGCTCGCGGCGGTGACGGAAGCCATGAAGGAGGGCCTCACCTTCGGCGCACCCTCACGGCGCGAGATCGCCCTGGCTCGGCGAATCAAGGCCATGGTGCCCCACGTCGAAAAAATGCGCTTCGTGTCCAGCGGCACGGAGGCAGTGATGTCGGCCCTGCGTGCGGCGCGTGGCTTCACCAAACGGGATCGCATTCTCAAATTTGAAGGCTGCTATCACGGTCACAGCGATGCGCTCCTGGTGAAGGCGGGCAGTGGTCTTGCCACCTTTGGCGAACCCACCAGCGCGGGCGTGCCCAAGGCCTTTGCGGATCTGACCTTGGTGGTGAGCCTGGATGACGCCGAGGGACTCGAGCAGGCCTTTGCGAAGTACGGCGCCGAATTGGCTGCCGCCATCATCGAACCGATTCCCGCCAACAACGGCTTGTTGTTGCAGGATCTTTCCTTCCTTACCCGACTGCGGGAACTCTGCACGAAGCACGGCACCATTCTGATTTTTGATGAAGTGATCAGCGGTTTCCGGGTGGCGCCCGGTGGCGCGGCAGAAATCTACGGCATCACCCCCGATATGGTCACCTTCGGCAAGATCATTGGCGGTGGCATGCCTGTGGGCCTCTACGGTGGCCGCAAGGACATCATGGGCGTGGTAAGTCCCGATGGCCCCGTGTACCAGGCGGGCACACTGTCCGGCAATCCTGTGGCCATGGCGGCTGGCCTCGCCACCTTGGAGCGCCTGACGCCTGCGGTCTACGCCGATCTCAACACCAAGGCCGAACGTTGGGCCAAGACGTTTGAACAAATCCCCGGCCTCCATGCTCCCCACCTGGGCAGCCTCATCTGGCCCCTGTTCCAGTCCGGCGTCAAACGCGCCGACCGCGTGGAATCCGGCGCCATCCTGCAGTTCAACAAGATGCACAAACTGCTGCTGGATCAGGGGGTCTATTTGCCCCCCAGTGGCTACGAAGTGGCCTTCCTTTCCACCGCCCATGGCGAGAAGGAATACACCCATTTCGAAAAAGGCATCCAAGCCGTGAAGGGCGCATTCAGCGCATGAAGGATGAAATGATTCACCGCCAAGTAGCCAAAAGCGCCAAGCCACACCAAGGTATTTCTTGGTGAATCTTTGCGTGCTTGGTGTCTTGGTGGTGGTTTTTTTAGGAGAACACCATGACCCGCATCTACACCATCGGCCTTGAACAGCGCACCGAGAAAGAAGGCGCCTACCTGGTGATCCAGATCGCCCACCGCAACAGCACCCGTGCCGGGCGTGTGGCCATGAAAGAAGCTGGCACCCGTGGCGGTCGCTGGCGCGTGGTACACCTCGCCGAGCGCCGCACCGGTCTCGCCATTCCCGAAGGTGAAGTGCTGGGTGCCACTGGCCCCTTCACCTTCACGTTGGATCACGAATAGCCCCAACCGCCCCTGAGGTGGAACCATGAAACGGTGGAAGAAGGTTTTGCTCGGACTAGGAACCCATTGGTTCCTGGTCTACCTTCCCCTGGTATTGATCCTGGTCTTCACGTTCATCGCCACCATCCCCAAGAGTGGCAAAGGCGAGCCGCCTGCGGCCTTTGTGGTGGCCATGGTCATCTTCATGCTGATCCATCTCTTCAGCATTTTCGTGATGTTGGTGTCACAAGGCTTTTGCATCGCCTACGTGGTGAAACACACGCGCTTCATTCCCAACGAACGCATGCTGTGGGCCCTGTTGCTGGCCTTCGTGGGCGTGCTGGCCATGCCTGTGCTTTATTGGATGTACATTTTCAAACACCCTGTTGGTGAGCCCTTTTTCGGGCCCAAGGAATCGTTGTGACTCAACCCCTTGTCCGTGCCCTGCGAGGCGAAGTTCAACCCACCCCACCGCTCTGGTTCATGCGTCAGGCGGGTCGCTTTTTGCCTGAATACCGTGCGCTTCGATCCAAGGTCACGTTTGAGCAGCTGCTCTACGATTCCGACCTCGCCGCAGAAGTGACCCTCCAGCCCATCCGACGTTTCCCCAAGCTGGATGGCGCCATCATCTTCAGCGATATTCTCGTGATCCTGGATGCCCTGGGTTGCAACGTCACGATTCCCGAAGGCGGACCGCGTCTGGGCAAAACCCTGGACCAGATTCCACTGGATCAACCCCTGGATGAAAAAGTCTTCGAACCGGTGCAGGCAGCCATTCGCAAAGTCAAAGCCAACCTACCCGCCCAAGTGGCCATGCTCGGTTTCGCGGGCGCGCCCTGGACGTTGCTGGCCTATGGCCTCGAAGGCAAGGGATCCAAGAACTGGGCCCGTGCCAAGGCTTTTCTCCACGCTGAGCCCGTGAAGGCCAAGGCCTGGCTGGATCGATTGGCGGACGCGGCGGCGCGCCTGCTCAACCTCCACATCGAGGCCGGCGCCCAGGGCGTGCAGCTGTTTGATACCTGGGCCGGCGATCTGGATCCCGAAGATTACGCCACCTTTGCGCTGCCCGCTGTGCACCGCACCCTCTCCCAGGTGCAGGGCGCACCGAAACTCTTTTTCGCCCGGGCGGGCTACCTGCCCCAGGGCCTGCAAAGCCTGCCTTGCGAAGGCCTGGCCGTGCCCTGGCAGGTGCCCATCGCCGAAGCCCGACAGCGTTTCCCCATGAAGGTGCTCCAGGGCAATCTCGATCCCACGATGCTTCTGGCCGGAAAGGAAACCGCCTGCCGCAAAGCCCGCGCCATCGTCGACGCCATGAAGGGCCATCCCCATGTCTTCAACCTGGGCCACGGCCTGCTGCCTGAGACGGATCCCGAGGTGCTCAGCGCGGTCATCGACACCGTGAAAGGCGCCTGATTCCCTCGCCCATTGGCCCCGTCTAGACACGAACCCGTCCCGGCAGCATCTGAGGTAACAGGCCTCGTGCGCGACCCGCTCTTTGGTCGTTGTACCCTACAGACTCTTGGATTGGATCCCATGACCCTGCCCCTGATCGAACTCGTCAAGCATTACGACCGGCCAGGCCCGCGCTACACGGGCTATCCCATGCCTCCGGTGTGGCAGGACAACTTCCCCCAGGAAGGGGCCGTGACGGCCCTGGCCAAGGCCAATGCCAGACCCACCGAAGCCCTATCCCTGTATACCCACATTCCCTTCTGCAAACGCCGCTGCTCGTACTGCGGCTGCAATGTGGTGGTGAGCCCCCAATACGCGCCGGTAGAAGCCTTCCTGCGGGCCCTGGAAGCGGAAGTGGAGCTCTGGGCCAAACATTTGCCAGATCGCCGCAACGCCATTCAGCTGCACTGGGGCGGCGGCACACCCACCTACCTCAAAGTGCCAGAGCTGCAGCGTGCCTTCCGCATCATCACGGATCGATTTCATCTGCTGCCCGGCGCCGAAGTGGCCATCGAAGTGGATCCCACCTTTTTGCAGCCAGACCAACTGCCTGCGCTGCGGGAGTTGGGCTTCAATCGCGTCTCCTTTGGTGTGCAAGACCTGGATGATCATGTGCAGGAGCTCATCACCCGGGGCCAAACCTGGGATCAGACCCTGGCCACCGTCAAACAGGCACGGGAGCTTGGCTTCGGTGGTGTGAACCTGGACCTGGTATACGGCCTGCCGGGCCAGACCCAGGACACCTTCCGCCGAACGCTGGAATCCACGTTGGAGCTTGCGCCCAATCGCATGGCCATCTATGGATTTGCCTACCTGCCCAAAATGCTGCCCCACCAGCGCACCATCCCCACCGAAACCCTGCCCAGCCCTGAATTGCGCCTCGATCTGCTGCTGATGGCCACCGAAATCCTGGAAAGCCACGGTTACGTGGCCGTGGGCATGGATCACTTCGCCCGGCCCGACGACGAGCTGGCCAAGGCCGTGCAGGATGGACGCATCATCCGCAATTTCATGGGCTACGCGGTGCAGGCTGGCAGTGATTGCCTGGGCTTCGGCCCCAGCGCTATCAGCGACGTGGGCGACACCTATCTGCAGAACGAAAAGATCCTCGCCAAGTGGGAGCGGGAGGTCACCAATGCCCGCTTCGCCATCCACAAGGGCCATGCCCGCAGCCAGGATGACCAGATGCGCCGCTGGATCATCCACCGGCTCATGGGAACCTTCCAGCTTCGCTGGGCCGAGGTGCAAGAACGCTGGGGTGTGGGCCGCGATCATTTCCTGGATGCCCTGGCCGAACTGGAGCAGGAAGTGCCCTTTGGCGTGCTGGAACTAAAGGAAGAAGGCATCTTCATTACGACCCTGGGCCAGCGCTTCGTGCGCAACCTGGTGTTCCCCTTCGATGCCTACCTCAAGCGCATGGCGGCCAACACGGCTTTCAGCCGTACGGTCTAGCGCCCGGGCGCCTTTCCTGATTTTTCGTTGAGCCCAAAGGCCTTTCGGGATAGACTGGCTCTCTTATGCGTGAACAAGCCGCGGGCACAGATGCCTCCGGTCGGTTCCAGGAGGAAGCCATGAAAGACAAGATCCACCCCGTGCTGCACGTTGTGACAGCCCACTGCCAGTGCGGCAGCGAGTTCGAAACCCGCTCCACCAAGAAGGAGATGCGCGTCGAAGTCTGCTCGGCTTGCCACAACTTCTACACCGGCAAGCAGCGCGACATGACCATCACCGGCCGCGTCGAAAAGTTCAACAAGAAGTACGCGAAGAAGGAAGTCGCGGTCGAGGCTGTGGCCGAAACCACCCCCGCCGTCGAAGCTCAGTAGCAACGCCACTCCAAAGAACGGGCCGAATTTTCGGCCCGTTCTTTTTTTATGGCCCGGAGATCGAGCAATCCGTCTCCGTTCCTCCTCGGTGATTTTTTTCGGGAAGCGCCATGTTTGATCAACTTGAAGGTCTCGATGCCCGCTTCCAGGAAGTGGAGGCGCAGCTCCAGGATCCCGCCATCGTCAGCGATTCCAAGAAGCTGCGCGAGCTCACCAAGCTGCGGGCCGAGTTGGAGCCCGTGGTGCTCACCTGGCAGGCCCAGCGCAATCGCATGCAGCAATTGAAAGAGGCCGAAGAGATTCTGGCCGATAAGTCCATGGACGCCGAGCTGCGTGAAATGGCAGAGCTGGAAATTCCTGATCTCAAGGCCGCCATCGAGGCCGGTGACCTGGAACTGAAGAAGCTGCTGGTGCCCAAGGATCCCAAGGATGCCCGCAACGTCATTCTCGAAGTGCGGGCGGGCACCGGCGGTGAGGAAGCCGCGCTCTTTGCTGCGGAACTCTTCCGCATGTATGTGCGCTTCGCCGAACGCAAAGGCTTCAAGGTTTCGGTGCTGGATGAAAGCGAAGCGGATATGGGCGGGCTGAAGGAAGCCGTGGCGGAAATCGAAGGCGAGGGTGCCTATTCCGTGTTCCGGTTCGAGTCCGGGGTCCACCGTGTTCAGCGCGTACCCAAGACCGAAACCCAGGGCCGCATCCACACGTCCGCCGCCACCGTGGCCGTGATGCCCGAGGCCGACGAAGTGGATATCGAAATTCATCAAAAGGATTTGCGGGTGGATACCTTCTGCTCGGGCGGCAAAGGTGGTCAGAGCGTGAACACCACCTATTCGGCCGTGCGTCTCACCCATTTGCCCACCAACACCGTGGTGCAGTGCCAGGATGAACGCAGCCAGCTCAAGAACATGGCCAAGGCCATGACCGTGCTGCGCTCCCGCCTGCTGGAAAAGGCCCAGGCCGAAGTGGATGCCGAGAGCAGTGCCCTGCGGAAATCCCAGGTGGGTTCAGGGGATCGCAGCGAAAAGATCCGCACGTACAACTTTCCCCAAAGCCGCGTCACGGACCACCGCGTCAACGTCACCATCCACCAGCTGGATTCCTTCATGCAGGGGCAGATCGAACCCATCCTGGAACCCCTGCGGGCCGCACATGAGGCGGAACGCTTGCAACAGCTCGGCGCTTAACCGCCTACTTGATCCGCTGCCGGACGGTTTCCAAGGCCTTCAAGGCTTCGGGCGGTGCTGTGGCGGTGGGGCTCAGCAGGTGTTTGCCTAGGCTCGGCAGCAAACGAACGCCTCGCAACAGCGCTGCACAGGGGTGGCATAACAGCAGGTGAAGCCGCATACCGAAACGATCTCCAAAGGACAGGGTGCCTTCGGTGTACTCGGTGAGGCGGGCTTCCACCTCGTTGCATTTGGGCAGGAGTTTCATGGCTTCCTCCCGGCCACATAGGCCCTCAATTTTCCCTGAATCGAGAGACGTGCTCGGTGCAGTCGCTGGCGCACCGTATCCGGTGCGACCGCCAGATGTTTGGCGATCTGCTCGGAACTCCAATCCTCCAGGTCTCGCAGGATGAAAACCACACGCTGGGCATCGGGCAATTCATCCAACGCTTCCATGAGGCGAGCTCGTAATTCCTGATTCTCGGCTGCGACCAAGGCTTCGGCTTCCACGCTCCAATCAAGGCCCGCCAAGGGATCCAGGTTATGACCGGAGGCGTCATAGCGAGCCTGGTGATCCGTGATGGTGTCTTCTTTCCGCCGCACTTTGCTGCGCCGGAGCATGAGGGCCGCGTTGATGCAGATGCGGTACGCCCACGTGCTGAAGCGGCTGCGCCCCTGGAAGGCGGGTAGATCGCGGTAGATGGCGATGAGTGCGTCCTGCAGCGCATCCTGGGTGTCGTTGGAATCCCCAAGAATGCGAAACATCCCGTTGAAAAACAGGCTGAGGTGGGGTTGCACCAGGGCCCCAAAGGCATCGCCATCGCCACGGGCGGCGAGACGCACAAGGTCGGTTTCGGGCAGGGAATCCAGGGACATGGCGGGGCCAGTGTCCCTCGGCCCCGCGGATCCCGCAAGGAGGGCACTTCAGTGGGCCTTGCCCTTGCCGGGTTTCTTGACCACCCCAGGCGTCAGGTCCACGAAGGCACCCACGAGCAGCAGATCCAGATCGACCTTGTTCTTCAGGCTGATTTTGGCAGCGACACTATCGGCCCCCACGCCGAAGGCCGTTCGATCCAAGGGCAGGGTGGCACGATAGGACCACGTGGCCTCCCCAGCACCATTCATGCCCTGGACAGCGCGGAAAGGCAGTTCCAGCTCCTGGGGCACGCCGTGAAGCAGCAACGTGCCCCGCACCAGCACGGTATCGCCCTCGCGGCGGGCATGGGTGGATTCAAAGGTGATCCGCGGGAAGCGTGCTGCATCAAAAAAATCTGCACTCGCTAGATGCTTGTCCCGGGTGCGGTTGCCCGTATCCACGGAGCGTGCCTCGATATCCACCTTCACCTTGAGGCTTTCCAGGGTGACCGGATCGCCACTGATATCGAGATGGTAGTTCGTGAACCGCCCGGGCACATCAAAGAGCACGGTGGCTGCACGGAAGCCCAGCGCCGTGTGCGTGGTGTCGGCCTGGAATCGTTTGGGCTGCGCTGCCAGGGGTGAGGCCAGCAGGAGTGCGCATAGACCGAAGGCCATCCGTGCGAAAACGGAAGTGTGCATGGGAAAGTCCTTTCAGGGTTGGTTCAGGCCACAAAGCCAAGAATGGCGCCACGGTTACGCAAGTCCACCAGGAGCTGAAATACCGCACTGGCATCCAACAATCCCAATGCCTGCATTGCCACTGCCAAAGATTCTTGCTGGGCCCTGGTCAGGAGTGCGGAGGTCGCTGGCGTCACCTCCAAGAGCTGGTAATCATCCTCCTGGTTTCGGAAGGCCAACAAGTGGGTGGGAGCCTGCTCCGGCTGGGGCGATGCCACCGTAGCCCGGTGAACGGCAAACTCGTACTGCAACAGCTGGGCGGAAGGGTGAAGGTACAGACGCCTGTCCCCAGCAGGCTCAGGCAAAAGCGAAGGTTCCGGTAAGGGATCGGAGGCAAAGGCGACCAGCATTTCAACCAGTTCCAAATGCGCGAGCTGGAGTGCGCCAGGCCTTTGCGCCTGCCAACCAGGTTGCTCCGCCAGCCAGCCCACGAAGGTAGGGGGGATATCCCGGTAATGGCGGCTCGCCACCCCTCCAGTGGCCAGAAAAGCCTGCCGGAGGGCCTCCCATTCTTCCTCGCCCACCAGGGCGCGGGTGATGGGAAACACGGCTTCCATGGGATCCCATAGACTCACGCGAACCAGCTCCCGATAGGCCAAGAGGCTTGGCCGGGCTCGATCCACGGCGGTCTGGTGCACTGTGGAAAGTGAAAATTCCACCTGGGGCCAGGTTGCATCCGGGCCTGGTGCTAAGGCTACCTTCACCAAGGCCCGCTGCAGATCTAGGACCTCAGCCATTTCAGAGTCAACCAACGCCTCAGACATGGTGCGGCTCCGGCACGAAAACAAGATCGTAGGCGGCCTGAAGGCGTTCGCGTTCGGTCAGTAATTCTTCCAGCTCAGGGATATGGTTATCCCGCTCCAACAATACGGGAATGGGCCTGCCGATGCGCGCCAAGGTCCATTGCATGAGTTCGATCACGGGATCGATGACCGGCGTTCCGTGGGTATCAATCACCAGATCGTCGAACTGCGCATGCCCCGCGATGTGCATCTGACGCACCCGGTGAAGCGGCACACGGGTGAGCCATTCCTTAGGATCAAACCCGAAATTGAGGGCGTTCACATAGACGTTGTTCACATCCAACAACCAGCCGCAATCGGCTTCCTCCAGCACATCCGTGATGAAGTCCGCCTCGTCCATGGCCGCCTGACCGAGTTCGGCGTAGTAGGTGATGTTTTCCAGCAGAAACGGCACGGAAAGACTGTGCTGAATTTCTCGAGCCCGCCGGGCCGCATGCCGGGCAGCGGCGCGGGTGATGGGCAGCGGCAACAGTTCGTGGGTGACGGTGCCATCCACGCTGGTAAAGCAGAGGTGCTCCGAATGCCATGGGCTGCCCGTGCGACGGATCAACCTATCCAGCTCAGCCAGGTACGGCCGATCCCACGCATCAAAGCCACCCAGGGAGAGCGCCAAGCCATGGGTGATGACGGGATCCCGCTCCAACACCGCATTTACCCACCGTGCATCCCGACCGCCCTCACCGATCAGGTTCTCGGGAGAAACTTCCCAAAAGGGCACCCCGTGATCCCCCCGGGCGGCCAAGGCTCGGAAATGGGGGCGGCGCAGACCAACCCCCACTCCGGTATGTGTCGCAGCGTAGGCCACGGGATTCCCTTTCTGGAAAAGCTACTTCTTCTCGGGCTCGGCCTTTTTGTCCGCGCCACAGCTGCCGTCCTTTTTCTTGTCCTTGCCGCAGCTGCCATCCTTCTTCTTGTCCTTGCCACAGCTGCCGTCCTTCTTCCCGGCCTTCTTGGTGTCCTTGGCCTTCTCATCCTTTTTGGCATCGCTGCCGCAGGACCCGCTGCCACAACCGGCCATGGCGAATTCAGTGTTGCCACCTGCGGTTTCGACTGTACTGACGCCCAGGTTGGTGGTTCCAGCGGTCAGGAAGGAGCCAGCGGCGAAGAGCGTGGCAACGCCGATCAGACGTGTATTCATGGGATTCTCCTGCGGCATTAGCCGCCATAGGGGTCCGGGGACCCGGTCAGTCCTGGCTCCCCCGTGGCCGTTGCCGAGGGGAGGGGAATGGCATTGGGGTGCGAAGGCGAGAACGAATGTGACTTCGTCTCAAAAAAATATTTCGCCCCTACCGCTGCCCCTTTCCGGACTGGCCGTCCCATCGATGGGTGGCCAGGTCCAGGTTGCCGAGATCATCCACCTCAAGGCCTTCTGCCCGCAGGCGGGCGATCTGAACCTGGGCGCCCCACCACCGGCCCTTGCTGGGGACATAGCCCTGGGAATTCACCACCCGGTGCCAGGGGAGTTCTGTGCCTTCCGGCAGCCCCTTGAGCACCATGCCTACCTGCCGGGGGCGCCTGGGAAAGCCCGCCATCAGGGCAATCTGCCCATAGGTGGCAAGCCGACCATGGGGAATGCGAGCCACCAGGGCCAGCACGGCTTCCCGAAAGGGCAGCGGGGCGAGGGCCTTCATCCCTGGGCGTTGGGCCTGTGTTCCACGGTAACCCGCTCGCCGTAGCCGCCCTCATAGCTGTGCCAATGGCGCAGATCCTCTTCAGGGTAGGACCAGCACCAGTAACCATCGCCAGAATCGAAATCCACGAGCCAGAGGCCCTTCACTTCTGGGCCCAGGTCCCGAATGGCATCGGCCCAGGTGGTGACCAGGGCCTGCAGGCGGTCGCGCAATTCCTCGGCACGATCCTCCTCCCGGCGATCCTCAACCTCTTTCAGTTCGCGGCTCAAGCTGGTCGCCAGTTCGAATACCGGCCTGGTCATGGCCTGGACCCTGGGCATCAGGTCCCGGGCTTCTTCGAGGGTGAAAACGTGCGTCATGCGGCCCTCCGGCGCTCCATCATAATCATTGGATGCGCTTCCTGCCCCTTTTGTCCTCCACCCAAAATCCGGATCCCTGGATTTCCTGCTCGGCCGTCGAACTGACCTGGGATTCGGAACTCCATCCGGGGTGGCTCCGAAGCGGCATCGCCATCCATGCGCTCCACCTGCCCTCCCAGCCCTGGTCCGAAGGTTTGGTGATCACGGCCATTGAGGCTCTGAGGCCCCGTCTGGGCGCGGATTTCTTGGTGATTCCGGCGGAGGCGCCCCGTGATCGTACCGCCACGTTCCAGTTTCTGGGCGCCCTGGAACCCCTGCTGGAAGCCCTGGCCGGGCGTAGCGTGAAAATTGCCCTGCGCCCCTCGGCGGGAAGTGCTGCCGCACTGGTGAAGGTGCTGAAAGAAGTTCGCTGCGATGCAGTCGGCTATTGCTGGGATCAATCCGTGGGTGGCGATCTCGACGCCATCTCGGATCGCCTGTTTTGTGCCGTGGGTTCCCCGGACGCGGACTATGCAGCCCTCCAGCGCCTGGGTTACCGTTGGAATGTGGGGATCCCCGCCACGGATCCCACCGAAGCAAGCCAGACCATCGCCCACCTGGAGGCAACCCATCCCATGATCTACTTCCCCCAGGTGACCCCTTGAAGCCACTGTTGGTGATTGCCGGTGAGGCCAGCGGTGATCTGCATGGCGCGGAATTGCTGCGGGAACTCAAGGCGCGACAACCCGAGCTCCGCATCATCGGCATCGGTGGCGCGGGCATGACGCCCTACCTCGACCGCAAGCTGGCGGATGTGCGCGATCTCGGCGTGGTGGGTTTTGTGGAAGTGCTCAAGCACATTCCCCATCTGCTGCGTCTGAAAAAGGAAATTCTCCGGGTGGCTCAGGAAGAAGGCATCGGCGCTGCGCTGCTCATCGATTACCAGAGCTTCAACCTGAGCCTGGCCAAATCCCTGCGCAAGGCCATGCCAACGGTGCGCCTGCATCAATACGTGTGCCCCCAAGTGTGGGCCTGGAAGGCGGGCCGCATTCCGGTGTTGGGCCGCACCCTGGACACGCTTTACTGTCTGTTCGATTTCGAGCCCAGGCTGTTCGCAGGCCTGCCCGTGGAAGCCCTCTGGCTGGGCCACCCGCTGGTGGAGGTGGTGAAGCCCGAAGTGGACCGCGAAACCTTTTTTCGTGAAACCGGCCTGGATCCCGCACGACCGCTGGTGGCGCTTCTCCCCGGCAGTCGCCCCGAGGAAATTCAGCGCCTGCTTCCGCCCATGGCCGAGCTCGCCAAAACGTGGCGCGCGGATCCTGCCCATTGCCAGGTGCAGTGGGTGTTGCCTGTGGCGCCAACGCTGGACACTCGCTTTGTAACTGCCGTCCTGGCTGGCGCGCCGATTACGTTAGTGGAGGGCCGCAGTTACGCCCCGCGAGCCTACGCCGATGCGGCCCTGGTCTGCTCGGGCACGGCCACCCTGGAAACCGCCCTGCTCGGTACGCCCTTCGCCATTCTCTACAAACTGAATGCCTTCACCTTCCGCATGGCCAAGCATTTCGTGAAGCTGCCCCATTTCGGCCTGGCCAATGTGGTGGCGGGTCGGGCCGTGGCCCCTGAGCTACTCCAAGCCGAAGTGAACCCCGCTCGCCTGGCGCAGGAGCTCTCCATCCTCTTGGATCCCCACCATGCCCTGCGGGTACGCAAGGATCTGGCCGAGGTGCGTTCCCACCTGGGTGAACCCGGCGCCGCAGGGCGCGTGGCAGCGCATCTTCTGGAACGCGTCGCGTGTGTACCTTTGTTGGTCAATCAAGGGTAAGCGTACCCAAAGAGTGGCAGTGATGTGCTGGAGCCCCCTGGCAGGCGATAAAAACGAGAGACCCTGATCACAGTTTGCGACGGTCCCCCACGGGCCCTGCCAAATTGGTTAACGCAAACATCCTGTTTAAATCCCCTCCATTGCATTCATGTAGAGACGTTTATGACCGCAAATACAGCTTTTGGAAAATGCACAGAATAGGTAAAGCCGCGCTTGCAGCCAAGTCGAACCTTGGGTGCTTTGGGCTTGATCCTCGCTCTCCTGTTAACTGCCTGCGGTGGTAGCGGTGGTAGCACCAAAGTATCCGACCCCGGCCTTACCCTGGGGCCCACTTCTTTGTCATTCACATCCGCCCAAGGAGCGATTTCACCCGCACCCAAAGCGATCCGGATCGACATTTCCAGCCCGGACGCAGCCTACGTGGGTGCAGCCTGGGTGGGATCCGCCGCTCCAGACTGGGCTGTAATATCGGATCTCAGCGGGTCCGGTCGAATCTGGCATGTGCAGGTGCAAATCACGAACACCTCCTTAGCTCCAGGGACCTATACCGCCACGCTGCGAGTAGGAATCGCCAAGTCAGATGGAAATACCATCATCGGCACCAGGGACGCTCAGATCACGTATCAGGTAAAGACAGAATTGGCGGCCACCCCGGGGGCATTGAACTTTACCCATGTGGTCGGATCATCAGCGCCCAGTTCGCAATCCATCAACATCACCGGCACTGGGCTCGCATGGCAGGCCTCGGCGGACAAACCCTGGATCAAGTTGGGCAATAGCGCCGGAACCGCCCCTTCCACGGTTGCTATTCAGGCTGATCCCACAGGCCTGGCGGCCGGGTCGTACGTTGGCGTCATCACCATCATTCCCCAAAGCGGTACAGGCACCGTTCACGTTCAAGTGAACCTAACGGTGACCGACCCTGTGCTTCAAACTGACACTGCCACACTTTCCTTTACTGGGGTGAATGGCGAACCAATCGCTTCAAAGGCCCTAAACCTCGCCATGAGCAACGGGATGGCCGTGAATTGGACAGCCACAGCCAGCGCTGGATGGATAGTGCTCAGCAAATCAAGTGGGATCACTTCAGATGTTCTCAGTATAAGTGTTGATCCTTCCCAAGGGGCTCTGGCAAGCGGCGCCTATAACGGCACGATCACCTTTTTCGGAAACCAGGCTGGTGTGGCCGTCTCCACAACCGTCCCTGTGGCTATGGCCCTTACGAAGCCAACTTTTCCTTTGACACCTCGACATTGGTTTTAGGTGGCCAGACAGGCATGGACCTCTCAGCGCGGCACCTGACCTTCAGCCTGAATACGGGTGGCCTGGCACACGCATGGCAGGTGACACCTTCTCAGAGTTGGATGTCCGTGGACGCGAGCTCTGGTTCGGTCTCAGGTTCCCCTGCGGTTGTAGCCGTCGGTATCCACCCCGATGGACTCTCGGGAGGCACCTATTCTGGCGAACTGAATTTTTCTGCCGTTGTGAACGGAGACACCGTGACCGCCGCTGTCCCCGTCACTTTGAATCTCGAAACCCATCGATTGCTTGCCAGTGATAGTGGCGTTGCCTTGGCAAGCATGCCCACCCTTGCGAAAACCACACGCACGCTCCAAGTTCGCGACAACTTTGGAGAGGCCACCCCCTGGACTGCCACTGCCGATCAACCCTGGCTGTCCGCCACCCCCAGCGGAACGGCGGGGGGAGATTTGGTGATCACCGCCAATCCAATCGGTCTGGCTCCGGAGACCCTGCACTACGCCTCCGTTTCTATTTTTTCTGAAGACCCGGCCATTGCCACAGATGTTGTAAAAATCGGCTTCTGGGTGGGATCTGCGGACCCCAACCCCAGCAAGACAATCAACCAGGCATTCACCAATCTGGTTGTTGATCCCATCCGGCCCTACGCCTACGTGCATGATGGTGGCACAGACATCACGGTCTACCACGTGTTCACGGGCGCACTTGTCCGCAAATTCAGCTCCGTGGCTCCCCAACTGGGGAGCATGGTGGTCTCACTGAATGGAGACCACTTGTACGTGGTCGATAAGACCAATTTCAAAATCTGTCCCGTTGCCCTTTCGGATGGTTTGGTAGGATCCACATATTCTCTTGGAACTCCTTACATTGCGGACCTCACCTATTCGCGCGTGAGCGGGTTGGGCGTCATTTTCACCACCGCAGGAAAAGCCATCAATGCTAATTCGGGTGCGCTGTTAACCGCCAATTCCTTCTTTTATGGCACCGCGATAGCGACAAGTCTCGACGGGAGTCACCTTTGCACGTCTTACACAGACGCTTCTCCTTCGGATGTGCTGTCGTACGCCATTGCCTACACCTCCCTCGACGGCGGAAAAATCGTCGCGGGAGAGCCCAGAATTGGATTTGCCTCTGGCTATGAAGGTGATGTCGCCATGAACGCGAATGGAACCCGCGCCTATGTGGTTGCTGGAGGGCTTGATGTCATTTATGTGTTCGATACGGTGCCAACCGCAGGTGGTGCCATGGGAATGCCGCTCGTCCAATCTCTTCCCGCCGATATTCATACAATCAACGTAGAAATCGCACGAGATGAGCGGATTTTCGCGAGTGCCGCAACCTGGTATGGCGACAAAGATGCATGGGTATTCCGACCTGATGGGATGAACCTGGCGTCCTACCGCATCGCTGGAAGTGGCCGGCAAATCCTTGAGGGCATGCTCAAGGTTACAGGGGATGGTTTGTGCATGGTCTCCCTAACGGATGACCCAAAACTTGTTTTTACGTCGATCGTTCCCTGATTTCTGCGCGGAGCGTCGACAAACCTGATGTTCAAAACCGATAGGTAATGCATCCCATGAGCACCATGGCGGTGATGCCAGGTTCAACCACACCGACCAGCGCTTTCACTTCACCATCGAGGTGCCCCGCCAACCGCCAGCCCAGGCCCAGGGTGCCCGCCATGTGTGTCGTGCGCCGGGTTTGGGCAGAACCCGTGACATCTTTTCCCAGGGACCACGAATAGGCACCCAAACCGCCCACAACATACGGGCCCTTTGCCTTCAAGGCGCCCTCGTCCCGCAAAAAGTACATGCCCTCGGCGCCGAGGTGGAAGGCCTGGATTTCCCGGTTCTCGCTGGCCAGGTTGCCCTTGCCCTGGGGCCAGCGATCCACACCCAGAACCCCTCGCCAATGGACGCTATCGCCGAAATCGAACTCGGCCATCAGGCTGCCGCCATAACCAGGCAAGCGCAATCCGCCCAGAGCATCGCGGAAACTGCCTTCGGGAATGCTGATGCGGGCCTGCACGCCCAGGAGACTGGGCTCAAGTACCTGCGCCGCCAAGGGCGCTGAAAGCAGCAGAGAAAGCAACAGATTTTGAATTCGCATTGGGTCGCCTCAGTAGGATTCCAACACACGATCCCACAGGCCTTGGGCCTTCAGGATCAGTTCCGCCACGGGCCGCAGCACGCCTTCGCCGCCCTTCAGCTCCACCATGAAATGGCAGACGTTCTTCACTTCATCCACCGCATCCTGGGGGCAACAGGCCAGCCCCACCTGACGCAGAATGGGCAGATCGGGCAGATCATCCCCCAGGTGGGCCACCTGATCCAGACGCAGGCCGTGCTTGGCGCAGAGTTGCTCCAGAATGGGCCCTTTGGCTAGGTTGCCCGCGAAACAGTCCGCCACGCCGAGGTGCTTGGCCCGGGCCCAGGTGGAAGGGCTATCCAGGCCTGAAATGAAGGCGACCTTGATGCCACACCTCTGCAAGTACACCGTTGCGGCGCCATCCCTCACATGGAAGGACTTGGTATGGGTGCCATCGCCATGAAAGTGCAGCAGGCCGTTGGTGAGCACGCCGTCCACATCGGTGCAGACAAGACGAATGGCCTGGGCGCGTTCCTCAAGGGTGGGCATGCAACCAGTCTAGCGGATTGGCAAGGGCTGCCACGCCCAGGACAGCTCAGGCGATCCGGCCGGGCTTGACAATCCCTTTCAGTAATATTACTGTTTGGTTGTGGAGTAGATATGAAACCTGCCCTAGCCAATGACACGATGATTGACGAAGTGAGCTGCCTTTTCGGTGCCCTGGGTGATGCCTCGCGCCTCAAGATCCTGCGCACCCTGCTGGACACCAAAAAGCCCTTGAACCAAGGTGGCGTGGCGGAGGCAGCGGGCCTTTCCCAGGCCAACGCCAGCAAGCATCTGGCCTGCCTGGTGCGGGTTGGGCTGGTGGTGCGCAATCCCGAAGGCAACACCGTCTATTTCACGCCGGTGCTGCCCCTGGTATCTGACCTGTGCGACCTGGTCTGCGGCCATGTCAGCGACCGCGCCAAGGCCTCCTACCACGCGCTTCGCTGAAACGAGCCCCCATGACCCTGTTCCGCATCCTGTTCTACCTCGCCATGGCCTTCATGGCACTCTTCGTGCTCCGCCGCATCCTAATGATGGTGCGGGGAGGAATCAGCGTGAACGACATGAACGAACTCAAGGCCAAGGGCGCCGTCATCATCGATGTGCGCACCCCAACCACCCTGGAATTTTCCCGGGTGTGGCCCGCGCCGGTACCGCGGGCAGGCGGCAACATCCCGTTGGACCACTGGCTCGCGCAGCGCATGAATGAGCTGGAGGTCCGCACCAGCTACCCGGAGGGACTGCCCATCATTCGTCTGCTGTGCACTCCGGTGCCCGCAGTGCCAGTGCCCAAGCGGTTTCTGCAGCGGGAGGAATCCACCGAAACCAGGTCCAATCCGGTCCTGCTTCCCCCGGACCGAGTCGTGAATGGCCTAATCCCATTCGTATTCTCATTGGGGGGGATCGGCGGGGTGCGGGCTGGGCGCCAGCCAGCGGCGCGACCCGGCGCGGGGTCCCTCCCTCGCCCCCCCGCGAACACCGCGGATTGTCGTTGGGGCTGAGCCTGGTTGGGTTTTTTTGGAGAAAGGGCCCCTTGGGGGCGGCCCGGGCCCGTCGTCTTTCCGAAACCGCAACCATCATCGTGTTCGAGCGCGGCCCCTATGTTTCTTTCGCCAACTGCGGTCTGCCCTACCACATTGGCGGTGTCATCGAAGACCGCAAGCGCCTGCTGGTGCAGACACCGGAAAGCCTGAATGCCCGCTTCGATCTGGATGTGCGGGTCAATAGCGAGGTCCTCGCCATTGATCGAGCGGCCAAAACCATCCAAGTTCGGAATGTGAAAACAGGCCGGGAGTACACCGAAGCCTACGATGTCCTGGTGCTGAGCCCTGGCGCAGAACCCATTCGACCCCCCCTTCCGGGTATCAACGATCCTCGCGTCCATACACTGCGCAACATGGGCGACATGGATTCGATCCTGGCCGGACTACACAACCCTCGGTTGGGTCGCGTGCTGGTGGTGGGTGGGGGCTACATCGGTGTGGAATTGGCCGAATCGTTGCGCCACCGCGGCTTGGGCGTGGTGCTCGTGGAACGCCTCGCCCAGGTGATGGCCGTGGCCGACCCCGAAATGGTGGAACCCCTGCATGAGGAACTGCAGCGCCATGGCGTGGAATTGCGCCTGAACGCCTCCGTGGCCTCCTTTGATGGGACCAGGGAAAGCCTACGGGCCCTGCTTGCGGATGGCACCCGAATCGAATGCGACCTCGCCGTGATGTGCGTGGGTGTGCGGCCGGAAACCACCCTGGCCAAGGCGGCAGGCTTGGAACTTGGTTCCACCGGCGGCATCCGGGTGGATGCGCAAATGCGTTCCAGTGATCCCTCCATTTTTGCAGTGGGGGATGCGGTGGAAGTGCGGGAGCTGGTTTCCGGAGATGCCACCCTCATTCCCCTGGCAGGGCCCGCCAATCGCCAGGGCCGCATCGCGGCCGATGTGATTCTGGGCCGCGATAGCCGGTATGCCTCAACCCAGGGCACGGCCATCTGCAAGGTTTTCGACCTGACCTTCGCCATGACCGGGCTTTCAGAACGCAGCCTTGTCCAAAAACAGATTCCGTTCCATCGGATCTACGTTCACCCTGCCGATCACGCGACGTACTACCCGGGCGCCAGTGCCATCAGCCTCAAGCTGTTGTTCGCTCCCGAATCAGGCCGCTTGCTGGGGGCTCAGGCGGTGGGCAAGGCTGGCGTGGATAAGCGCATGGATGTGTTGGCGGTGGCGCTCCGTGCGGGACTCACGGTCTTTGATCTGGAAGAACTCGAACTTTGTTACGCGCCGCCCTTTGGCAGTGCCAAGGATGCGGTGAACATGGCGGGCTTTGTGGCCAGCAACCTCCTGCGTGGCGATGTGGCGCACTGGGAGCCCGAGGAATTGGCAAGCCTGCGCGAGGATCAGGTTCTGGTCGATGTGCGCACCCAGGCCGAATTCAACCAGGGCACCATCCCGGGCGCCCAATGGGCTCCGGTGGACGAACTGCGGGACCGTCTGGATGACCTGCCTGCCGATAAAGAGCTGCTGCTCTTCTGTCAGGTTGGATTGCGTGGTTACGTGGCGGCGCGACTTCTTGCCCAGCATGGGTTCTGCGTCCGCAATCTGTCGGGCGGCTACAAACGCTATCAGATGTGGGCCGGACATCTCACAACCGCGGTGCCCTGCGAAACCAATACAGAGGGTTAGCGCTGCAGCTCGAACCAAAAACAGGTGGCATGAGCATCGCTTTGGTAATCGATACGTCCACCGTGCAGATCGATCAACGTGCGGCTGATGGCCAAGCCCAGCCCGGTTCCTCCCTTGGCACGGGCGGATGAGCTATCGGCCTGGGCGAACTTGGCAAAAATTCGGCTGCGGAACTCCTCGGGAATCGGCGGTCCGTAGTTGGTAACCGAAACCCGCACCCATTCACCAACGGATTGAACCCTCACGTCCACGGGAATGCCCACTGGGCTGTACTTGGCGGCGTTGGAGAGAAGATTGGTCAACACCTGTTCTATGCGATCAGCATCCACGGTGACCACCGCGTCTTCCGTGGGCTCAACCAGGCGGAATTCCACGCCGGTGGCTTTGGACAGCCCTTCATTGGCGGCGAGGGTTCTGGCCACCAGCGCCTGGAGGCTGCCAACCTGCAGATTCAAACGAACTTCGCCGGACCCCAGTTTTTGGACATCCAGCAGATCGTTCACCAGTACCTGAAGGCGCAGCACGTTGCCATGGGCCACCCCCACCAGACGATTCACCTCGGGTGACAGGCTTTCGATCACACCGCCTTCCAACAGCCCTAGCGCCCCCCGGATGGAAGTGAGCGGCGTGCGC
>JADKBC010000001.1 GCA_016715205.1 Holophaga sp. | reverse complement strand
CGCGCGGCGGCACCCATGCCGTCAGCCGTGCCGGTTAAGGCCGGTGCGCCCGTCCATGTTGAGGTGGCGCCACTGCTAACCACCACCTTTCGGATCAGGTTGTTCCACTGATCGGCCACGTAGATCCCACCGGCCAGATCCCGACACGAGCTGCCGCCTGAGCAACTTGAATCCTGGCTAATGTGCCAGCACCATCGTTATAGCCACCCAGGTAACCTGCGGCACTGCCGCTTAGAGTGGTCACTTCACCCGTCGGGTGAATCTTGCGAATCCTGTGGTTATAGGTGTCGCTTACCAGCACCGCGCCCGAGGCATCGAAGGCCACGCTGTAAGGTTCGTTGAACAGGGCGGTGAGCTTATCGCTGGAATCGAGATAGCCACTCGTGCCGAGGGTTCCTGCAAAGGTGGTGACGGCGCCCCCCGGCGTGATTTTTCGAATCGCGTGGTTGCCCCCATCCGCCACGTAGAGGTTGTTCTGGGCGTCTGCGGTGATGAAATACACCCCACTGAAGAGGGCGGCACTGCCCTGACCATCCGCAGCACCAAATTGCCCTGCTGTACCAGCCAAGGTGCTGACCTGCCCTGCGGCCGTGATCTTACGAATCGTTCCGTTATCGAGGTCCCTGTGACGGAAGAGATTACGCTGCCATCGAAATCTAGTCCAAAGGGGCTATGAACTGGGCTGGGCGGGTCCCATCGGTGGCTCCCATCACACCCACCGTTCCGGTAAAGGTGGTCACAACCCCAGCTGGCGTGATTTTTCGGATCACCTGATTGCCGTAATCCGCCACAAACACATTTCCAGTGCTATCCACGGCGAGACCCTTGGGGGAGGAAAACCGCGCTGCGACGCCTGTACCATCGACGGCGCCCCGCTGGCCTGGGGAACCTGCCAAGGTGCTGACCACACCGGCCGCCGTGACCTTGCGGATGGTGTGGTTGTAGGTATCCGCGATATAGAAGTTGCCCTGCCCATCGCGGGCGATACCCATGGGTTTGGCGAATCGTGCCTGGGTTAGGTTGCCATCCACATAACCCCAGCCATCCACGTTCCCGGCCAGGAATTCCAGCTTGCCGTGGTCCACTGGCGGGACCGGAGGCGTGGGTGTGGTGGTGTTTCCCCCCAGGCAGGCCAGGGTGAGCGCCAGTCCGCAGAGGATGACGCGTGGTAGAAGGTGGCGATGGTAGGAATTCATGGAACCTCCAGCAGAAGAAAGGGGGCGATTACTGGAAAAAAAGATACGTGTCACAAGATCATCACGAAAGAAAATTACCCTAAAATCAAATTTCAAGAGAAAAAAATTTGATGTTAAATTTTGTTAAGACAATTTTATATCCGAATAATTAAATAAAAAAAATTTAAAATAACCTATGATAATTTAAAATTTTATATACAGATAAATACTCACGTGTATAAACGTAAAAAAACAATCTACGCATGTACGACGATCGTGAAATAATCGGCCCCGTGTCATACTTCCTTTTACCTCCCATGGCTGACTCGACGCACGCCAACCTCCCCATTCAGAGCCAGATGACCGCCGCGTACGGCGGCCTCACGGCAGGGCAGCGGCGAGTGGTGGATTGCCTCCTGAATGACCCCCTGCTGGGGGCGCTCTGGGGCATCGAAACGCTGGCCGAACGGGCGCAGGTGAGCGTTACGACCGTCATTCGCGTGGCCCGATACTTCGGCTTCGAAGGGTTTGCGGATTTCCGACAGACCCTCAAGGAGGCTTGCCGAAATCTGAGTACGCCGCCCACCCGGGGCATCCAGCTGCCGAGCGGAGCCCCCGATTCCAGGGGCCTGCTGGCCGAAGTGGCGCGGCGTGATGCCACCAACACCCAAACCCTTCTGCAGGAAGTTGACCAGCATCTTCTGGCCGAAGCCGTGCGCCGCCTTGCCAATGCCCATCAGCGCCTAGCCCTGGGACGAGGACCCGCCCAGATCATGTGCGAAATGCTCGCCTACCAGATCGCCCAGGCCGGGCTGTTTTGCATGGTGGGCAGCCCTGCGGATTATTCAACCCAGGTGGAGAACCTGACCCCGAAGGATCTGTTGGTGGTGGTTTCGCTCACCCCCTACAACCGCGAAACCCTCAATGCCGCCACTGCCGCAAGGGAAGCTGGCGTGCCCGTGCTGGCCTTCACCGATCGACGGGAATCCCCCCTGGCGCGCCTGGCCGACACCATGGTCCTGGTCCCTTGCGAAAACCTGCTGTACACGCACAGCTTCGCCACCTTCGCCGTGCTTTCCCATGCCATCGCCACGGCCCTGGCGGCCCAGGACCGGCAAGGCACCCTTCGGCGCATCAAGGCCTGGGACCGCTACAGCCGGACGATGTTCATGGACGATCGGGAAGTTTCACCCGAAGGCCAGAATTAAGCATCTAGGCGGGAAAACCTTGGCTTCGCCCAGGAATCCGCGTCGCGGAGCACCATCGTCGATTCGGAAGTTCGAATCTTTTTTTGGGCAAAAGCAAAAATGCACCCTGCATCGCGTATAGCTAAGGGCAGCCTGAAACGGATTCGAACTTCGGCTTCGCCCCGCGACGCTGGTTGCGCCCGAGAATCCGCTTCGCGGACCGCGGGGAACGCGGTGCGTCCCCCGCTTTCCCTACCGGCGCACCATCGTCGATTCGGAAGTTCGAATCTTGATCTTTGGGCAAAAGCAAAAAGGCACCCTGCAGGTCGCCTCTTAGCTGGTCGGCGCGAAGATTCGAACTTCGGCTTCGCCCCGCGACGCTGGTTGCGCCCGGGAATCCGCTTCGCGGACCGCGGGGAACGCGGTGCGTCCCCCGCTTTCCCTACCGGCGCACCATCGTCGATTCGGAAGTTCGAATCTTGATCTTTGGGCAAAAGCAAAAAGGCACCCTGCGGGTGCCTCTTTGCTTTTGGTCGGCGCGAGAAGATTCGAACTTCCGACCCCTACCACCCCAAGGTAGTGCGCTACCAGGCTGCGCCACGCGCCGTGAATCATCGAGTCTACGGGAATCACCGAGCCGGGTCAAGGCAAGGTAACGTGGCTACTCCTCCCAATCCAACGGCAGGCGTCCCTGTGACCACATGCGGCCCAGGGCTGGAAGTTCAGGATTGGGTTTGGGTTCACGTTTCGAAGCTTTCGGCACAGGGGGCAATTTCTCCGGTTTCGGTGCAGCGGATTGCCGACGAGCGGGTGGTGGGGTCGAAGGCAGCGGGTCGCCTGCTTCCCGGCAGAGTCGTTCCTGAAGGGTGCGCAAGGCGGCCAGCACCGTGGCGATATTTTTCGGCAAGGACTCATTGGAAGATTCGAGTCGATGAACGCGGGGAGCCTGAACTGAATTGCCATTCAACAGCTCACGGCAATCGGCCACGGTGAAACCTTCCGAAAGCCATTGGCGGATGCGCTGGAGCTTGACCAGTTCGTCCTGGTGGTAGTACCGCAGGTTGCCTTTGGAACGGCGGGGCTTCAGTTCGGGAATCACCCGTTCCCAGTAGCGCAGTTCCTTGGGAGAAGCCCCCACCAGGGCCGAAGCTTCACCAATCTTGAACCAGAGTCGTTCGCTCATGGTTCCCGTGCCTCCACGCCCAGTGCCTTCATGCGCTTGTACAGGTTGGAGCGATCCAGGCCCAACCGATCGGCTACCCGGGTCATGTTGCCATTCTGGAGCTTCAGCTCTCGCTGGATGTAGATAGATTCGAACCAGTCCCGGGCCTCGCGAATGCTGGGAAATTCGGGGAAGGTGAAGGGATCTGGCTCGGCCAAATGGCGCGTGGCCAAGGGACCCAGATCCCGGGAGCCCAGCTCTAAACCACGCCCCAGAATGAGGGCACGCTCCATGAGGTTTTTCAGCTCGCGCACATTCCCTGGCCAATCGTGGCGCAACAGTGTTTCCCGGGCTTCGGGCGCCAGGCGCTTGGGTGGTCGGCCATAGCTGCGAGCGAACCGGGCCAGAAAAGCCTCGGCCATCTGGATGAGCTCTTCCGGGCGTTCGCGCAACGGTGGCACCCGCAGGGGCACCACGGCGAGGCGGAAGAACAGATCCTCCCGGAAACGACCTGCCTTGATCTCCTCGGTGAGGTCCTTGTTGGTGGCGGCGATGACTCGCACATCGACACCCACGGCACCACCACCGCCCACAGGCTCGATGCGGCCCTCCTGCAGCGCGCGCAGCACCTTGGCCTGGGTCTTCAGGGACATGTCGCCCACTTCATCCAGGAACAGCGTGCCGCCGTGGGCTTCCCTGAATTTTCCCTTCTGATCCCGGATGGCGCCCGTGAAGGCACCCTTCTGATGGCCGAAGAGTTCCGATTCGATGAGTTCTTCGGGAATGGCGGCGCAGTTGACCTCCACAAAGGGGCCCTTGGCCCGGGAACTCTGATCGTGGATGAGGCGGGCCACTTCTTCCTTGCCGCTGCCGTTTTCCCCCGTCAGCAACACGCGGCCTTCGGTGGGCGCCACCAGCTTTACATCCGCCAGCAAGCGTTTCATGGCAGGACTTTCCGCCATGAAAAAGCGGTCCTGGTTGACCTCGTGCTGAAGCCGCAGATTCTCCTGCTCCAGGTGCCGCTGCTTGAGCGCGTTGCTGACCACCAGCAGCAAACGATCCAGATCCACCGGCTTTTCAAGAAAGTCGAAGGCGCCAAGCCGCGTGGATTGCATGGCCGTATCGATGTTGCCGTGGCCGCTGATCATCACCACAGGCAGTTCAGGGCGCAGGGTTTTGGCCCGCTGGAGGGTTTCCAGGCCATCAATGCCAGGCAACCACACATCCAACAACATGAGGTGAATGGAATCCGGATCCGAATTTTCAAGCAGCTCGAGCGCTTGCTCGCCACGCTCCGCTTTGAGCACGGCGTAGCCTTCCTCGGATAAGGACTCGCCCAACGACCGCCGAATGCCGGGCTCGTCGTCCACGATCAGGATGGTCAACAGCGATCTCATACCCTAGAGAGTACGCTTTCAACGGCTCGGCGTCAGCTTTCCTGGCTGTCCTTGTTGGGAAGCACCAGGGGCAGAATCACCCGGAACGTGGAGCCCTTGCCCACTTCGCTGACCACTTCGATGCGCCCGGAATGAGCCTCTACCAGGGTCTTGCAGATATTGAGACCAAGCCCCCAGCCCGTTTTCGCATCGCCCTCCTGGGTCTGGCGGAAGGCCTGGAATATGTCCTCGACCATGGTCGAATCAATGCCACGCCCTGTGTCCCAGACCTCCAGGGCCCAGTTATCCTCCCCCACCAGGGACCGAATGCCGATGGTGCCGGGGGGCTCTGTGAACTTGAGGGCATTCTCGATCAGGTTGAAAAGCACCTGCTGGAGCGCTGTCGTATCCGCCAAAATCCAAACCGAATCCGCATTGGGATCCAACTCCAGGTGGGTGGTCAGGCCCCGGGATTCGGCCTTCAACCGCAAGGTGTCCGTGAGCCCATCCAGCACTTCGGTGATGCGGCAGAGCCGCTGGTTCAGGCTATCCGTAAAGGCTTCCGTCTTGGCCTGATCCAACAGGCCACGAATGATGCCTTCCAAGCGTCGAGCTTCCTTGTCCAGCACGTTGAGCATGGAGGCACTGATCTGTTCACCGTCGCTCTCCCGAATGCGGTCCACGCTCAGCATGATGCTCGTCAGCGGTGAGCGAAGATCATGGCTCACGGTCCGCATGAGGTGCACCCGGCTCTCCAGGGAACGCTTCAGCTGCTGGTGCAGGCGTTCCTGGGATCTGTTGCGCAGGGCCAGGCTCTCCGTGCGCTCCTGGACCTTGGCTTCCAGCATGTGCGCCCGTTTTTCCAGGGATTTCAGGCGCCAATAGACCAGGCAGAGAATCAGCCCAGCAGCGACCAGCCCCAAAAGGATGCGGGTAACAAGCCGCTGATGCCACGCGGGCCGCACTCGGATGGGAAGTGGTTCTGATTCCACCCATTGGTGTCCGTCCAGGCTTGCCCGCAAGCGGAAGGCATACTTTCCAGGCCCCACCTGGGCCACCTGGATGCTGTCGGCATTTATCTCGACCGCCCGCCACGTGCGGTCCAGCCCTTCGATCATGGCCTCGTACCTTGGCACCACCGGAGAAGCCGGCAGCCCAGTATCGAACACCAGGTCCAGGGTCCCAGGCAACGGTGGCAACTCGATCTGGTTCGGCAACCACCGGGATTCCTTGCCCCAACGTGCTTCCATCACGCGAGGCTTGGGAAGGCGCACCTCCAGGAAGGGTCTGCGGGTATCCAGGATGCACGCGCCACCTTTCATGCCAATCCATAACCGGCCTCTACTATCCAGCAGCACCGCATCCTGCGTGGTTTCGTCGGAAAGAAGGCCCCGGTTCTTGGTGAGCTGCACCAGGCTCCCTTCCGAAAGAATGGAGACCCCCTTGGCGTGGCCCACGGCCAGTTGACCTTCCGGCAGTCGTTGAATCCAGTTGGGAGAACCCTGGATGCCAGACTTCAGGCCACCGTAGAGTTTCCACTCGCCCACTTTATCTTTCGGAAATTCGTAAACGCCATCTCGAGTCCCCACCCACAGCGGGCCCGATTCCTCCTCGTACATCGTGAAAATATTCACGGCTTGCACAGGCGTATTGGCCTTGGCACGGGTGAAGGAGCCATGGCCGCCTTCCACGCGGAAATTGTAGAGCCCCACATCGGTGGCCACCAGCAGTCCAGGGCCCCGGGGAAAGACGCGGGGCAGCACCTTGACCACATCCCCTTTGCCAACCTCCTGGGGCAAGGTATGGAAGGCGATGAACTCGCCACTGTTGCTGACTTCGGCCAGCCCATCGCCCTGGGTGCATACCCAGAGGCGGTCCGCATGGACTAGCAACGAAAAGATGTAGGACTTTTCCAGTCGCTTTGGCCCGGCCAGGATCTTGCCGTCCTTCCAACGCCACAGCCCCTTGCTGGTGCCCACCCAAACCCCACCCTGGGGATGGGCTGCCAGGGACCAGACCTCCATGGTGGTTAGACCGGCAAAGGTCTGCCAGCGGTTGGTGATGCCGCGCCCTTCTTCCCAAAGCTGCAGGCCACGGGAGCCACCCAACAGGATTCTGGTGGGGGACAGCTCAAAAAATGTGGTGATGGCGCCCAGGCCCAACCCAATCCCGGTTTCAGGATCCGTATCCAGGGATCGCAGGTCGGGGATGGCTTGGGCCAGGGCATCGCTGCCATCCGAACAGATCCAAAGCACACCGCGGCGATCCCGCTTGGCCATGGTCACCCCTTCCCGGGGCAGCCCGTCCTTGTGGGTCAGCAGTTTGCTGTGCCCCTTATCAATGACCAGCAGACCATCCTGACCCATGGCCAGCAACATTTCCCCGTCGGGAGAGAAGGATAGGCCAATGAAATTGGCCTGGGGGGCTAACGCAGGAAGTTTGAAGGGCTCCCACTCGGTGCGCCCGCTCTGATGGAGCAGCGCCTGGGGGAACAAGGCCCAGAGGCTGCCATCGGGACCCCGAACGATGGTTTGGACCGGCTTATCCGCCAATGCTGGGGGAAGAAGCGCATTGAACACTTTTTTGCCATCCCACCGGAACAGATTCCCCCGCCGTGATCCCATCCAGAGGTCGCCTCGGGCATCCTCTTCCATGCAATAGATGGGCAGATAGGTGGTGGGCTCCGGCAGTTCTACCCGTTCGAAACGATCGCCTTTCTTGCAGAACAGCCCCTGGCGGGCCCCTGCGAGGAGATCACCATTCCGGCGTTCCAGGATGGTGTAGACGGTTTTGGCGGCCAGCCCTTCCTCGGTGCCGAAATTCCGGATGCGACTCCCGCGGATTTCAGCCACGCCGGAGTCCGGTCCGCCCACCCAAATGCTGCCATGGCGATCCTGGGTGATGCAGTTGATCTGCTTGACGAGCAACCCTTCCACATCCCGGTAGGGCCGGAATCCCGAGGCCCCCAGCCGGGCGAGGCCCTCCATGGTGCCCATCCAGATGAACCCATCCCGATCTTCGAACATGCACCGAACCTGGCTTTGCGGCAGTCCATCCCGGTCATCGAAGTGCCGGAACGCCAACGGCTGCGCCTGCAGCCCCGTGCCCGATACCAGCATTAAGCCAACCCACAGAGCCAGGGCCAAACCGCAGATGCGGCTCCAGGCTGCGGACTGACCCAGGGGATGGTTCATGGTGAATGGAACCTTAAGGTAGCCGAGTTATGCGCCGGTCGGTACTCCTCGCCGTGCCAACATATGGAAGGAGTGAATCATGTTGGTGGATGTCCACTGCCATCTTCTCGGCAATCAGGTGGCAGAACAAAAGCTTCCGGAGACTTTGGACCGGGCCCGACGCGCGGGCGTGGGAGGGTTTGTGGCGGTGGGGACGGACCTGGAGGATTCCCGACAGGTGCTGCGCCTTGCCCACCAGGAAGCGGATATCCAGGCCTGCCTGGGCGTTCACCCCCATGAGGCCAAGGGATGGGACCAAGCCACCGCCGCAGCGCTGGAAGCCCTGGTGGCCGACCCCGCCGTTCGGTTTGTGGGAGAAACGGGGCTTGATTGGCACTACGATTTCAGCCCCCGGGAGCAGCAGGAATTCGTGTTCCGGCAACAGATCCGCTTGGCCAAACAGGTTCGTAAACCCCTGATGATCCACACGCGGGAAGCTCCCGAGGACACCTTGCGCGTACTAACCGAGGAGGGCGCCGACGAAGTCAAAGGCATCATCCACTGCTATTCCGAAGACCTGCCCTTCGCCCGGCGCGCCCTGGACCTGGGTTTCTACCTGAGTTTTTCCGGCATCCTTACCTTCAAAAAAGCCGAGGCCATTCAGGCCGTGGCCGCCTGGGCTCCCCTGGATCGCATCCTGGTGGAAACGGATTCGCCCTACCTGGCCCCAGCCCCCCACCGGGGCAAAACCAACGAACCCGCCTTTGTCATCTTTGTGGCCGAATACCTGGCCCGCCTCCGAGGTCTTTCCCTGGGGGCGCTATCCGATCGAACCACCCGAAACCTGGAGGACCTGTGCGGCTGGGCGCCTTCCTGCTGACTGCGGCCACCCTGGCCGCCCAGGACATTCGGGGTCTGCCTTGGGGCAAGACCCCCAATCTGCCCTGGCGGGCCACCCTCAGCATTCCCCACCTGCCGGTACCCACCCTGGGGCAACCCTCTATCGGGCCGCTGAAGGTGAGCCTGGATCCGGGGGGAGCCCTCAAGGTGGTGGATGCCCGGGGCATCGTCCGGCTGCGCACCGGCCTGCCGGGACGCCCCCTCAAGCTCTGGCGGGATGGTGGGCTGCCCATGGCTGAAGTCTCGGGCACCTGGGCGTTCCCCAATCAAACGCCGTTATGCCAAGGCATCGGAGCCCTGCCCCTGGGCCAGGCGGATTTCCGCCCAGGCCTCGAAGGGCTACTCTGGATCCTCGATGATGAAGAACGCCTCCTCACGGTGGTGCATCCCGCCACAGGCAGGGTCGCCTATCTCTCCCTGCCGAACGGCACCAGCCTGGAGCTGGTGTTTTTGCCCGAGGCCCTGGGTGTTCTCCAAAAAACAACGGATGCCACGCAGCCCCGCAGCTATTGGACCTTGCCCTGGCTGAGCCTGCTGCCCCAATTCATTGCCTTGAGCACCCCCCTGAAACCGGAGAAACCGGGGACCGCGTTGATCCCCTTTCCGAACGGCTAATGGGTTGGCACGGGATTGGCGTAAGCGAGGGAGAACCCTCGAACCCAACCCCGGATCCTGCGACCCGAAGCACGCACCTTATGAATGGAGGAAGCCATGAAGAGCCGCTTGTTCGACTGGAATCGCGTCACCTTGGCCCTGCTGCTGACCCCTGCGGCCATCCTGGCTCCCGCGCCAACCCTGCACGCCCAGGTTCAGCCCCAATCCCAACCCCCTGAAGATGATGACTATATGGGCGAAAGCCCCGAGCGGTATGCCCAAGTCAAGGCCGTGGAAGGCGATGTGCGCATTTCCAAGGGGGATGGGGAAGAAGCCCTGACCCGCGGGATTCCCGTGGGCGAAGGCGATGTGGTGGAAAGCCGCGGTCGTGGTGTCCTGCAACTGGGTGACGGGACTCGGATCGCCTTTGCCAATGCCACCAAGTTCCAGGTGGCCGCGCTCTTTACCGACCGCAAGGGCGAGCGGCAGGTGCTGCTCCGTCTCGACTACGGCCGCATCCGCATCATGATGGGCAGCGAGAGTGACGCTCGCATTCGCATCGACACGCCCTCGGGGACCGTGGCCCTGGCCGATGGCGCTAGCGCCTCTTGTGAAGTGGATCGGGAGCATAGCGTGCAGGTGCGCGTGCATCGCGGCCGTGCCCGGTTCCGCAACGAAGCGGATCGCACCACCCTCACCGCTGGCGAGCGTCTGACCGTCTATGGCAACCAGGATCGGCTGGATCGCGTGCGCAGTTTCAATACCTACGATGCAGATCCCTTTGACGAATGGTGCGTGGATTACCTGCGCGCCCGAAGGTCGGTGCATTCCGAGCACATTCCCCGGGAAATCAGTTCCTACTCGGACGATCTAGATGACAACGGCGATTGGATCTATGTGGATGACACCAGCAGTTGGTGCTGGCGCCCCCGGGGCGTGAGCGTGGAATGGCGCCCCTATTGGCAAGGCCGCTGGGGCGCCTATGCCGGCGGCATGACGTGGATCAGCGATGAGCCCTGGGGCTACGTCACCCATCACCACGGCCGCTGGGGCTGGGGCGCTCGGTACGGCTGGTACTGGATTCCCGGGGTTTACTACAGCCCGGCCTGGGTGGCCTGGAACACCTACGATTCCTATTTTGGCTGGGCTCCTTTGGGTTACTGGAACGCCCCCTGCAGTTGGGGCTATGGAGCCTGGGGCGGTGGCCACTGCTGGAACGTGGTGAACGTGACCTACATCGGCCAGGGTCGCCTTCAGCGCCACATCTACGCGGACGTCAATGTGATCCGCACCTTCAATCGGGGCACTGGAGCCTCCTCTTGGTCTGGCACCGGCACGGCCGGACGGCCCCTCACCGCCCCCTGGCAGCGGGGCCCCTTGATGGTCTCCCGCGGCGAAATCAACAATCCCACCCAGTTCCAGCGGGTTGTTGGCCAGCGCCCCCTGATGCGCGAACGGATTCAGACCTATGAACGCCAGGCCCAATCCAGCACCGGCCGAGCCGTCCTGCGCCGGGATGTGACCCCTCTGGGTCGCCCCGAATCGCCATCCGGTGGCCGCCTGCCCACCCCCTTCGAAGACCGCTCCCGCCCTACGCCGGGCCGCGCCATCCTTCGTGAAAGCCGCCCCATTCCCCCTGAAACCTCCCCGGCACCACCCCGGGATAGCCGCCCCGTAGGGCGTGAGGTAGCCCCCTCCGGCGGACGAGAAACACGACCTAGGGAGATCGAGCGCCCTACGCCCAAGGAAGCCCCGCGTGAGCGCGTTCGCGAAGAACGCCCCCGCGAGATTGAGCGGCCGACTCCCAAGGAAACGCCTCGGGAACGGATCCGGGAAGAGCGCCCCAGGGAAGTGGAGCGTCCCACCCCCCGCGAAATCCCCCGCGAACGCGTGCGGGAGGAACGACCCCGGGAAATCGAGCGGCCTGCGCCCAAGGAATCGCCCCGCGAATCACCGCGGGAGACCCACCGAGAAGCCCCGCGGGAATCCCGTCCGGAACGGCCCTCTTCCCCCGCGCCTTCTGCGCCTGCGCCGAGCCCCTCGCGGCCAGTGGAACGCCCCCGTCGCTGATATTCACCACTTACCAACCAAAAGGGCCTCCAACCGGAGGCCCTTTTGGTTGGATAAGAACGCGCTCTAGAAATGTTCGATGGGGTAGCCGCCCTTTTCGATGAGCTCTGTGGCAATGGCATCGCGGAGCTTAGCGCCCGCCACCGGCACATAGAGATCAAAGGCTTTGAGGTCGGCCACGGCGGTTGCGAGGGCATCGCCTTCCAGCACTTCCGCCAGCAGCAGGCGGGCCAGGTTCTGCACCTTGCCGATGCTTTCGTTGGTGTGAACTTCCGCACAGGCCTTGGCCAGATCGGCCCAACGATGGCCGGCAGCGAGCATTTTGGTGGCGCGCACCAGGGCGGATTCCATGGTGTAGATCTCGGTCACCATGTCCGCAGCCCGGGCGGCGGCTTCCTGGTTCTCGATGAGCTTCTGGCCCGTGACTTCCAGGCAGGCGGCAATGGCGTAATGGGCCTGACGCTTGGCCAGCTCCACGGCTCGGGCCGCCTTGGCCAGAGGACCGGAACCCAGTTCGGGCAGGTCTGCCGTGTCCTTGCGCAGGGGCAGGGTGCCGTTGCTGACTTTCTTGAACACCTGCCCCGCAATGATCAGGCGGTTGATTTCGTTGGTGCCTTCGAACAGCCGGTTGATGCGATTGTCGCGATAGATCTTTTCGGGGGGATATTCGGCGGAGAACCCGTAGCCGCCGAAGCACTGCACCGCGTCATCGGCGATGAGGCCCAGGGCTTCGCTATCCCACACCTTCATGATGGAGGCTTCCATCTGGAACTCGTCCATGATGTCCATCTTCTTCTTGGCGGCGTCGGGCTGATCCCAGCTGGCGGCGTGCATGCCTTCATTGATGTAGCCGATGGTGCGGAAATTCATGCTCTCGGCCACGAAGATGCGAATGCCCATGTCGGCCAGATACTTGCGGATCAAGCCGAAGTTGTTGATGGACTTGTTGAACTGCAGGCGTTCGGCGGTGTATTTGAGGGTGTACTTCAGCACTTCCTTGGCGATGCCGTTGCAGCCCGCGCCCAGCTTGAAGCGACCGATGGCCAGGATGCCGAAGGCGATGCGATGGCCCTTCCCGATCTCACCCAGCAGACGGTCCTTGGGAATGCGGCAGTTGTCGAAACTGAGGGCGCGGGTGCTGGAGCCCTTGATGCCAAGCTTGTGTTCTTCGGCGGCGATGGTGAAACCCGCATCCTCCTTTTCCACGATGAAGGCGCTGAACTTGCGGCCGTCCACCTTGGCGAAGACCACGAACACATCCGCAAATCCCGCGTTGGTGATCCACATCTTGGAGCCGTTCAGCACCCAGGTATCGCCCTCCAGGGTGGCGACGGTCTTGGCGTTCATGGCGTCACTGCCCGCCCCGGGCTCGGTGAGGGCGTAGGCTGCCAGCAGTTCGCCGCTGCCCAGCTTGGGAAGGTACTTGGCCTTCTGGGCTTCCGTTCCAAAATAGACGATGGGTAGCGTGCCGATGCCGGTGTGGGCGCCGTAGGACACGGAGAAGGAGGCCTGGCGACCCAGCTCCTCCAGCACCAACAGGCCTGACAGCTTGTCGAGATCCATGCCGTCGTAGGCTTCGGGAATCTCCAGGCTCAACAGCCCCAGTTCGCCGGCCTTGCGGAGGAGTTCCTTGGACAATTCGAGATCGAGCTTATCGATCGCGGCATCCTTGGGAATGACTTCCCCTTCCACGAATTCACGCGCGGCCTGGCCAATGGCCTGGGCATCCTCGCTGAGCTCTTCGGGGGTGAACTGGGCCTGACTGCCGATGGGGGCCAGCAGAAAGCTGCCTCCAAAGATCGTCTCGTTTGTTGTTTCCATGAAACCTCCAACAGGGCTGCGAAAACGGATTCGGGCAAACCACCATTGTATCTGAGCCCTGCCCCATCTTCGCCCGGCGCTTTTTTCCTGGATTCAGGGATCATGGTTCCAGGAGCTGCCATGCCCGAAGGCCACAGGGTCCAATCCATGTTCAGCGGCATCGCGCACCGCTACGATCTGTTGAACCATGTTCTGAGCCTGGGGCTCGATTTCTACTGGTGGCGCCGCATGGCCGCCACCTCGGGGGCAGCACCGGGGCGGCGCCTGCTGGATGTGGCGGCCGGCACCGGAGATTCCAGCCTGGCCCTGGCCCGCCGGGGCGCCGAAGTCATCAGCACGGATTTCACCCAGGCCATGTTGGCCCTGGGCCCGGAAAAATTCCGCAAGAAGCAGATGGATGGATTGGTCTGGGCCAGTGTGGGTGCCGATGCCCAGCACCTGCCCTTCCAAGCTCACACGTTCGACGGCGTGACCATCTGTTACGGCATCCGCAATGTGGAACGGCGAGCTCTGGCCTATGGGGAATTCCTGCGGGTCCTGAAACCCGGTGGTCGGCTCACCATCCTGGAATTCAGTCGTCCTCGCTGGGGTTGGCTGCGGGCGATGTACGACCTCTACAGCCTGAAGCTGCTGCCCCACATTGGTGGTTGGTTGAGCGGCAATCCTGGGGCCTACACCTATCTGCCCGAAAGCATCCGTGCTTTCCCTGATCAGCCCCGGCTGGCGGAGGAAATCCGGTTGGCAGGCTTCGAACAGGTCAGCTGGCGCAATCTTTCGGGCGGCATCGTGGCCCTGCACGTGGGGAATAAACCCCTGTAGAACGGCGCCCGTCGCTGGATGGACTACACTGGATGGTATTCCTGCCAATCCCTTGTTCCTTCCTTTCCGAGGCACCCCATGTCCAAGCCCGATCCTTCCATCACCGCCAACCTGCTCGGCAACCTGACCGGCAAACCCGCCACCGATGCCAAGGACGCTGCCGCCGCCAAGGCCGGTCACGGTGAGCGCCACCCGGCCCCCGTGACCCACAAGCCCAAGCAAGCCCCCATCAAGGCCACGCCGGGCCGCACCCGGACCAGTAATCGGGGCAAGTAAGGTTGTTGTTTGACGATTCGTCGGGCGTGACGCTTTCCCCCGACTGAATTCCCTACCATGGAACCCGAAGGGTCGTGCTGGCCCCGGGGGAAATCCATGCTCGGTTTTGTAAGCACCATGATGTTCGCCTTCTTGGCGCTCTTTCCGATCCTGAACCCACCCGCCATGGCGCCCGTGTTCATCCAGCTCACGGCAGGGGTGAAGGATTCCCAACGCAATCACCTGGCGGCCCTCATCGGGTTCTACACCTTCTTGTTCCTCGGTTCCCTGCTGCTGGTGGGTGGGTGGCTGCTGAAGCTGCTGGGCATCTCGATCCCGGTCATCGCCATTGCGGGCGGCCTGCTGCTCTTTCACAGCGCCTGGCACATGCTGAACAAGGATCCGAAAATGAGCGAATCCGAAAAGGCCGAGTTGCAGACCTACATGCTGGATAAGGCCTTTTTTCCCCTCACGCTGCCCGTCACGGCCGGCCCTGGCGCCATGGCCGTCACCCTCAGCCTGGTACCCCGGGGCCCGATCTGGCATCCCCAGACCCTGTTGAATTTTCTGGCGGTGGCCTGCGGCATCGCCATGGCAGCCGCCACGGTGTTCATCTTCTATCGCTATTCCGCCAAAGTGTTGCGCCGCCTGGGCAACACCGGTGCCGCCACCATCAGCCAGATCTCGGCCTTCGTGCTGCTCGCCATCGGCGTGCAGATTGTTTGGGGCGGATTAAGGGAACTCCTCCGAACCCTGTAGGGAAATAATTCCAAAACCCGTCAGACTGAAAGGTCATTGGAGCACCCATGGATACCCAGCACCTCGGATTCGATAGCAAGCTCGTACACGCCGGCATTCCCGACGACCCCATGGGCAGCGCCGTAACCCCCATTTACCAGACCTCCACCTTTGCCTTCCGGGATGCCCAGCAGGGCGCCGACCGCTTCGCGGGCAAGGCCGAGGGCTACATCTACACCCGCATCGGCAATCCCACCATCAACGCCCTGGAAGTGGCCATGGCCCAGCTGGAAAACGGCGTGGGCGGCGTGGCCACCTCGTCGGGCATGAGCGCCGTTTCCACCGTGTACCTGGCCCTGCTCAGCGCCGGGGACCACGTGGTGAGCCAGGCCTCCGTGTATGGCCCCTCCCGGATCCTCATGGAAAAGCACATGAGCCGCTTTGGGGTGGAATCCACCTTCCTGGACACCACGGATCTGGCCGCCGTGAAAGCCGCCATCAAGCCCAATACCAAGATCATCTACGTGGAATCGCCCGGTAACCCCGGCATGCAGGTCACGGACCTCGTGGCCGTGGCGGAATTGGCCCACGCCCACGGCGCCCTGGTGGTGGTGGATAACACCTTCGCCAGCCCTTATCTGCAGCGCCCCCTGGATCTGGGCTGCGATGTGGTGCTGCATTCCATCACCAAGTTCATCAACGGGCACGCAGATGTGGTTGGTGGAGTGCTGGTCGCCAAAGACGAGGCCATCTACAAGCAGCTCCGCGCCATGATGGTGATGAGCGGTTGCAACATGGATCCCCACCAGGCATGGCTGGTGAGCCGGGGCCTGAAGACCCTGTCCATCCGCGTGGACCGGGCCCAGCAGAGTGCCCAGGAAATTGCCAAATGGTTGGAGAAGCACCCCAAGATCGAATGGGTGAGCTACCTGGGCCTGCCCTCCCATCCCCAGTACGAACTGGTGAAGAAACAGATGAAGGGGCCCGGGGCCATGCTCAGCTTCGAGGTCAAGGGCGGCGTGGAAGGCGGGCGGCGCCTCATGGACGCGGTCAAGTTGGCCACCCTGGCCGTCTCCCTGGGCGGCGTGGAAACCCTCATCAGCCACCCCGCCTCCATGACCCATGCCAGCATGGGCAAGGAAGCCCGACTCGCCAGCGGCATCAGCGATGGCCTGGTGCGCTATTCCGTTGGCATTGAAACCCTGGAAGACCTGATCGCCGACCTGGACCAGGCCCTGGCCAAGGTATAAAAAGCCCAAATTTACCTGCCCCAATTTTCCGGACGATGACTTCCCTGCCAGATCCCAAGGGATCCGACGGAGGGGCGTGCCATGCGCAATAACCAACCGGTCACCAAAGTGGAAAAACAGGTCCAGGAGGGTGCCTTCCTGGTCTCCATGACCGACACCCGCGGCATCATTACCTATGCCAACGATGAGTTTGTTCGCCTGAGCGGCTATACCCGCGACGAACTGATCGGCCAGCCCCATAATCTCGTGCGCCACCCGGATATGCCCGCCGCCGCCTTCGCGGATCTCTGGAACACCGTAAAAGCAGGAAAACCTTGGCATGGTTATGTAAAAAACCGGAGCAAGGACGGTGCCTTCTACTGGGTGGATGCCAACGCGACCCCCGTCGTCGAGCAGGGCCAGATCGTGGGCTTCGTCTCCATCCGCAGCAAGCCCAGCCGGGCCCAGATCCGTGAAGCCGAGCGCATTTATGCCCTGGTCAACCAAGGCAAGACCTTTGAAGAGACCCAGCGCAAAGTCTGGATTCCGTTGCCGAATATGTCCTTGGGCGCGCGCTTGCGCATGGCCTTTGCCGCGGTCACGGCCGTTTTCGCCATCCTGATGGTCTTCAATTTTCTGGCCTTTGGAACCGTGGAAGGTGGGTCGGCCCAGGTGCGGGATGAATTCCTCCCCACCGCCTTGCTGGCCGATGAAATGGCCTTCCAAACCGTCCAGGTGCAGCAGTTCTACACCGATGGCGCCCTCACCAAGAATGCTGGGGCCATGAAGGATGCTGCCGCCGCCGCGGAGGCGTTCCGGAAAGCCCACAAGCAGTTTCTCGACCTGGCCAAAAATGACACCAGCAACCTAAAGGAGTTGGAGACCCTCGCCACCGAGTTCGAAACCTTCAACTCCCAGGGTAAAGCCATGGCCGAAGCTTACCTCAGCCAGAGCGCGGCTGAAGGCGCCAAGGCCATGGAGGTCTTTGACAAGACTTCCGACAAATTGACCATAGACCTTGCCAAGATGCGCCAGCACGAGCTTGGGGATGTGAAGGCTAAGCTCTCGGATATTGCCGCCCTTTCAGCCCGCAGCCTCTGGATTCTGGTTCTGGGTGGCCTGGGAGGCGTGGTCGCAGCGATCCTGATCGCGCTCTTCTTCATGCGCATCATCCTGGCCCAGATTGGGGGCGATCCCGTGTACGCCATTCAGGTGGCGCGGGCCATTTCGGAAGGGGATCTGCGGGTGGAGATCGACACCCGGCCCGGCGATGCCACCAGCCTGCTGGCCACCCTCCGCGCCATGCAATCCAGCCTCAAGGGCATGATCAACCGCATCCGCTTTGATGCCTCCCGAGTAACCGACAACGCCGCCGCTTTTGCGGCCGCCACCCATGAAATTTCCTCTACCAGCCACGAACTGGCCCGCAATGCCGAAGAACAGCGCCGATCCGGCGAACGCATGGCCTCGGCCATGACCGAACTCACCGCTTCCATCGCGGAAGTCTCCACCAACGTGAAGGCCAGCCAACGGCAGGCCGAGGCCGCCGTGGAAGCCACCCAGACCGGTGATCGTTCAGGCGAAGCCGCCATTGAAGCCATGGCCCAGGTGGAACAATCCACCGCCAAGGTAGTGCAAGCCGTGCGCGTCATCCAGGACATCGCCCGGCAGACCAACCTGCTCTCCCTCAACGCCGCCATCGAAGCCGCCAAGGCGGGCGCCATGGGCAAGGGTTTCGCCGTGGTGGCTGAAGAAGTGCGGAAACTCGCCGAGCGCAGTGCCCAGTCTGCCCGCGAAATCGCCACCCTGATCGAAGGCAGTAATGAAGCTGTGGCCCAGGGCAAAACCACGGTACAGGATGCGGTTCAGGCGCTCTCGGAAATCCGAGAACACATCGGTCAGGTCACGTCCATGGCCCTGGAGATCAGTTCCTCCACCGAAGAGCAGGCCCACGCCAGCAGCGAAGTGGCCCAGCAGGTGGAACTCGGCGCCCAGAAAGCCGTGGAAAACGCCAGCGCCAGCGTGCAGCTTTCCGCCACCGTCGAGGCCAACGCTAAGACCTCCGACCAACTCGCCCGCACCGCCAATGGGTTGGCAGAACTGGTGGCCAGGTTCAAGACCTAGGCCTACCCGGAGCGCGCCCTCCAATACCAAGCCTCTGCTTCAGTGGAAGTGGGGGCTTGGTCGTTGGTGCGAAACATGACCGTATCCACCTGGAGTAGTATCGTTCCGCCTACCTTAGAGGTGCTGATACGAAACGGCGCCAAGGCAGGATCATCCACGCAGGCCATATTCTGCACGGCAGGCACTTGGTATTGATCACTTCCGAGGTTGAAGGTCTGGGCAACCGTCTTTCGAATCACACACCCGGAGCAACATACGCGACGCGTGCAGCAACCAGGAAGATCCGACCGACCACAGCCTTCCACTTCTAGGCTCGGTTCCACCGCCATGATGAACGGCACGGCGGGGCCCAAGGCGATTCGGGCCAGGCGGTTGCTAATGCGAATTCCAGCCTCATCCACGAGAATCACCGGATAGGGAAGCACCTCCAGAAACCGCCCCAAGGGGCGCTTCCATCTGAATTCGGGCCTTTCCAGACAGGCAGGGCAAATGCCATGGCTGGTTCCGTCTTCCACGACAGGCGTGCCTGGAATTTCCCCCAAATCAGCGCCACACCACGCACAGCGTTGTTTCACGAAAACTCCGGCGCTGTCACCCGCTACTCAACGGGCGGAGAACTGCCTATGGCGCGGAAATAGGTGCCCCCAATCCCGAAGTAGGATTGAGGGCTTTGTTCATTACTCGCCATTTCCCGTTTTAGTGCACCCGGAAGGCATTGGTGTAAGCCTCGTTGAAGATCACCACGGACCAGTCATCCACAAAGTCGTAGGACCCGGCGATGTTCGCTGTGAACTTGGGAATCGAGTTCGCGTTGAGTCCCCAGTTCATGGCCACATAGCCGAGGTCGAACACTTCCAGCTGAGTATCCATGTCCGCATCAATCTCCACGACCATGGCCTTGCCGAGGGCGAACTGATCGGGCGCGGCCTGGCTGGTGGCCTTCAGCTTGATGATGTCCCCGTAGTAGGTGTTCGAGGGCGTGGTCCAGATGCCATCGGGCGAGATTAGGCCGCCCATGTCCTGACCGTTCAGCCGATACGAAGCCAGGGAATAGGTGATGCCCGTGTTCGTGGTGTTGGCCACGTCCACCTTCAACCTGGCCTGGGTGCGGGTCGGGAAGAACTGCAGGTTGGTCCACCGAGAGCCATCAGCTGCGTGATTGAAGAACCAGCTTCCTTCCGGATTGGTGGTGGGCCAGGACACCCAGACCCGGGGAGCTTCGGCGGGCGTGGCGGGGCCCACATTGACTCCAGCCCAGGCCTTCCAGACCGCGAGTTCCTCGGCGGAGCCGGCACCATACAGTTCCTGGGCGGAGCGGATCGCCGCCGCCCGGGCTGCGGCGAAGTCTGCGTCGCTGGACAGGTGTTCGGTGATGGCCTTGTACCAGATGCGGGAAGCCTTGTCGTTGCCGATGCCGGTCATGCCCTGGGGCAGGAAGGGGCTGTAGGTTTCGCTGGTCGCACTCGCCGAGGCGCCGGTCGTGAGGAAGAACATGGCCCGGTTGAAGACGCCGCTGCTGTAGTGCACGTCCAGTATGTCGATGCCGTCGAAGTGCCAGTCCGCGCTGATGCCGTCCTTGCTCTGCTTGAACATGGACCGGAAGCCACTTCCGCCAGGTGGGGCGCTGTTGTGGCCCACCTCCCATTTGGTCAGGTCACCGACGGGGAAGTCCGGCACGCTGGCGCCCGTGGCACCGCCTTCGACATAGGCCTGCACCATTTTTCCGAAGAAGTCCGAGTTGCCTTCGTTGATGCCCCCGGACTGCCCTGCGTAGATCAGGCTGGCCGAGTATTCCATGACACCGTGGGCGAGTTCGTGGGCCGTGATGTCCAGTTCGGTGATGGCCAGGAGGCCCGTGGGGTTGTGGGCGGCGTCATAGGAGCCCTCGCCGAAGTGCATCCCGAAGTCCCAGGAGGACCAGTAGGCGTTGTCGGGGAAGGCGCCACCATTGAAGGGGTTTAGGTCGCTGACGACGGCCAGGGTGGAGGTGTCGAGGTTGTCGATGCCCACCCGGCCGAAGACATTCTTGAAGAAGTCCCAGGTGCTGCAGACGCCGAAGTGCGCGTCCACGGCCGAGGTCTCGCCGGCCAGGCTCAGGGTTCCTTGCAGGTACCTCTGGTTGCCATCCGCGCTGAACTCCCAGAGGTTGGGATCGTCCCAGCCGGTGGCAGACCAGTTGTAGGGATAGGGCATCCGCGTGCCATCGCCCCAGGTGCTGGCGGCGTGGCCAGCGAAGGGGGTGAAGCTGTACTGGTTCCAGTTCGCCAGATCGTAGTAGGCGTAGTAGGTGGTCATGCCCAGCTGGGTGATGCCCTGGGACGCGGCCAGCGGATGCGGCTTGGTGCCCCGGTCCAGGGCGGCCAGGGTGTAGGTGCCATCCGTCGAGGATTGGCTGGTGGAGAGGGCGACCGGCCCCCGGAAGAAGCTGTTGCCGGTGTTGATTGCTGGGGTGTCCGCCGTGTCCGCCTGGAGACCGCTCCACTTGCGGAGGATGGCGCCAGTGTTGCCGTCGATGATGTAGCTCAGCTCCTTGTGGCCGTCCTGCTTGTTCGTCAGCTTGGTACGGACCTCGTAGGCCCACACGTAGGGCTCGGCCGGGGCCTTGGCCCAGGTGCTGAGTTCCTTGTCGAGGATTTCCCGCTTCGCAGTGGCATCGAAGCGGGACACCATGCCGCCGGTATAGCGGGTGGGGAACACCACCTGTTCCACCTTGGGGGCTTGGCTCATGACGCCCTTGGGGGCGAGGTTGCGCAGGGCGATGGCCCTGGCTTCGTCGGCGCTGAGCCGGGGCGCGCCCGTGAGGGTGATGCCCGTTTTCACGCCCTGGGCCATCGGCTGGATGGCCCCGTTGACTTCGACATGGGCGATGGCTTCACCGGCCCACACGCGGTGACCCGCATGGGTCTGGTTGAAGCGGGCCACGGTGCGGCCCTGAGGGTTGGTGAGGGTGGTCCGGACGGTGAAGCCAGCCAACTGGCCGAGGCCCAGCTGGTCCCGCACTGTCAGAAGATGGCTCTGGGCCTGGGCGACCCGCGCCGGTTCTTGGGCCTTGAGGGCCACGAGCTGCGTGGAGGAAAGGTTCTGGGAGGACACGGCGGGAGCTGCGGTCAGGTGACCGGTCCCCGCGGCCATGGTGAGAACCAGGGCCGAGACCGTGCGAGGAAGCGTATGGAACATGGGTGCTCCTAGGCAGGATGAAAGGGATCGATCAATGGGCGGAGAGGGAACCGACGGCGACAGTGATGTCGGCCATCCGCATCTTCTGGTCGAGCACGCGGAGGTCATCTGTGGCCGTGCCGATGTCCTGGGGAATAACTTTGGCCTTCTGAACCAGAAGCGGTAGGGCGTCGCCTACCTTGAGACCTGCGGTGGCATCAAACGTGAGGATGATCTGGCAGAGTGCGGCCCCGGAATTCTTGGCGGACTTGGCCCTGGATTTCTGAAAGATGCCGGCGGTGAGCACGTTGCCGGTCTTGACACCGGCGACCAGGGCGATGGGCTCAGTGGCGTCGTTGGCCTCGCTCAGAAGGTCATACACGCCCGTATCGTGAATGGCGAGCCCATCCGCAAAGGTGCCGAACTTCACGCCCGCCGGGGCCTGCAGGTGGAGACCGACGCCACGCGTCAGCGTCCCGTCAGGCCCCACCAGGTTCAGCACCAGCTTGGTGGTGGTGGAGGAGGCATCCTTCACTAGACGCCAACCACTGCCAGGGGGATCGGTATAGGCAAAACCCGCGGCTGCGCCAGGTGCCGGGGTCGGTGCGGGGGAGGAAGAACCCCCACCGCAGGCAAGGCCGAGTGACAGAATGAGCCCCGTAAGGGCCAGGGACAGGGTGCGAAAATGCATGGGGGACCTCACTTGACAGGCCAGGTGGACCGCAGCGCGTCCACGAAGAAGGAAACATCCAAGTCATCCACCCAGGGGGCGGCGATGACCGAAGACGAGTAGTTAAGGGTGTCACTCAAGTACCAGGAGATGGCGATGGGGGCCATGTCCAGGGCATCGTTCTCCAGGTCCATGTCGGTGTCGAGGTTGGCGAGCCAGGCAATGCCTTCGGCGAACTGGTTGGGATCGGCCTTGCTGGTGGCGGTGATGGAGGCCCAGCCGATTTGGTTCGGCGTGGTCCAGCTGCCATCGGCGTTGATGACGCCACCGGCGATGGCCGTGGGCGTGTTGTTGGTATCAAAGGTGGTGGGGCCACCCAGGGACCAAGTCACGGCCGTATTCGCGTTGTTGATGACCGTGACGCGGGGCATCACGGTTTCGTTGGTGGGCAGCACCTGGCGGTTGGAGTAGTCGGCGAAGGGGTGGCTGATCTGGATGTAGTCGCCATCGCGCCAGGGGGTGAAGAGCACCCGGGTGGTGGCGGGCTTGCCGGCGCCATCGCCGATGTTGGCAGCTGCGAAGGCGTTCCTAACCGCATCGGCATCGAAGACGCGGCCCAGCTCGTAGGGATAGGGCAGGTGCTCCGCGGCGGCGATGCAGGCGGCCCGCAGGTCCTCGAAGGTCCAGGCACCGGTGCCATCGCCGATAAAATATTCGGTCACGGCCTTGTAGACGATGCGGGCCGCGATGTCGTTGCCGACGCCCTTCATGCCTTGCGGCAGGCAGGCGCTGTAGTTGACGGTCCCGGGCGTGCTGGAGGCGCCCTGGCTCAGGAAGTAGAGGGCGCGGTTGATGGGCCCGGATGAGTGGTGGGGATCCAGGCGGCGGATGCCCTGAAACCAGGCGTCGTAGCTCCAACCGTCCTGGCTGGGCTTGTTCAGGTAGCGGATGGGCGTGCCGTGGCCCACGTTGCGGCCGATCTCCCAGGGCAAGGTCGTGGCGGGAATCTGGTCGGTGGGGGCCGTGGCATCCCGCAGGGCCCAGGTCTTCACCATCTGGGAGAAGAAGTCCGACAAGGCTTCGGCTATGCCGCCCTCTTCATAGCCCGGCTGGGCCACCAGGGCTTGGTAGGGGTTCGGGCTGGTGAGTCCGTGGGCCAGTTCGTGTGCAACGACATCGAGGTCTGCCATGGACTGGAAGCCCTTGGGGTTGCCGGGGAAGCTCCCGGCGCCGAAGGTAGCGGTGTGGTTCTGGACGTCCCAGTGGGCGTTGTCGAGCCCGTTGAACCAAGGTTGCATCGTGGGATCGAGCACCATGGCGACCACCGAAGTGCCCTGGCCATCCAGGCCGTTGCGCCCAAAGACGCTGCCGTAGAAATCCCAGGTCGTGCTGATGGCGCTGGCCGCATCCACACCCGCCGATTGACCGTTGGTGCCACCAGAGTCGCCCCACTGCGTGAAGGGTAGGCCATCGCCCCAGACATTCGTGGTGTTCCCCTGGAAGAGGTATTCCATGCCAGTCGAGGCCCCACTGGTGTCGCTGCCCTTGTACCAGACCTGGTTTCCAGGGAGGGCGGGATTCCAGCCAGTGGGCGCATCCGCCGAGAAATAGGCGAGGTAGGGGTTGGGCTGCGTGCCACGGGTTTGATCCCACAGGGTGTAGGTGCCGTCGAGCATGAGGCTGGTGTTGAGCGTGGCGACGCTGCCCTGGTAGAAGCCCTTGCCTGAGCCCTGCGCCGGGGCGGGGACATCCAGGTGCTGGATCAGGTCGTTGATGCGCAGGATCTTGCCGGTGTTGCCGTCGATGAGATAGGTGAGGGCCTTGGTGCCGTCCTGGGCGTTGTCCACGCGGGTGCGGACCTCATAGGCCCAGACATAGGGGGCATTGGGCCGGGCAAGGATCGAGTTCCGGCGATCCAGCACCCGGCGGCCGGTAACGGGATCCACCTGGGTTGCCAACCCACCCACGAACTCGGCCGGGAAGACCACCTGCTCGACCACCGGCGCGACCTTCATGACCCCCTTGGGGGCCAGGTGCGCCACGGCGATGGCCTTGGCAAAATCGGCGGTGATGAGTGGCGCGCCCGAAAGGGCGATGCCGGTACGGACGCTCTGGGTCAGAGCCTGCACCCCGCCTTGGCCATCCACATGGGCCACGGCCTGGCCACCCCAGACACGATGGCCCTCGAAGGTCTGCTCGAGCCGTACGACGGTCATGCCTTCCGGGTTGGTGAAGGCGTTGCGGGGGACGAAGGCCTCCTTGTCGCCGAGGCCGAGCTGGGTGCGGAGCGCCTGTAGATGGATCTGGGCCTGGCCCATGCGGGCGGCTTCCTGCCGCTGTTGCTGGACTAGGACGGCCTTGTCGAACCGGGGCGCGGGCGTGGCAGCCAAAGGCGCTGCACCCAGGGTGAGGCACAGGCCAAGGGCGGACATCAGGTGCGGAAACTGGCGGGGCACGGTGACTCCTGACGGAAGGGGGTGTTTGGTCGGGTTAGTTGGCATGGAGCGACCCCACGGCGATGGTCATGTCCACGGGATGGCCCTTGGCGAGCATCTCCCAGGTCGTCACGCCGCCATTGAAAGCGCCGAGATCCTCTGGGACGTATTTGGCCTTCACGATCGAAAGGGCGATGGTGTCCTTGGCGTTGAGCTTGGCCGAAGCATCGAACTCGATGGCGATCTGGCAAAGGGGCTGGGCGGAGTCCTTGGCGGTGGCCCGGCGATCCTTCTGGAAGATGCCGACGGTGAGCAGGTTCCCCTTCTTGACTGCGCCGGAGAGGAGGATGGGATCCTGCGGATCCAGGGGCACCGGGTCGCCGGTGAAGGGATCCCGGGGGTCGGTGTTCCGCAGTTCGAAAACCCCCGTGTCCTTGATGGGCCAGCCCGTGCTGATGGGAGGCACCGAGGGATCCATGAAGGTGCCGAACCGGACCGTGGCGTCGGCCTTCAGGTTGAAGCCCGCGCCGCGGGTCTTGAGGCCTGCCGGCCCCACCAGGTTCAGCACCACCCTCGTGGGAGTGGAGGAAGCATCCTTCACCAGCCGCCAGCCGGTCCCGGTGGGGTCGGTGTAGGTGAGGCCCGAGGCCGGAGTGGAAGGGGCGGTTGCGGTCGGTGCAGGATTGGACCCGCCGCCGCAGGCGAGCGCAACGGCCAGCACCAAAGTCGAAAAGAGGTAGGAGAGCATTCTCATGTCTGTCCTTTAGTTGAGGGGTGAGAAAACGAATAAAGGAAGGCGGAGGATTCAGGGAACCCTAGGGAGGACTGGCCATTCGGGCCAAGATCTCGGTTTGGGCCAGGGCCAATTCCATGGGCGAAATGGCATCCACCGCCGCCACAATCTGGAATTCCATGGGCGCGGCCAGGATATTCAGGGCCCCCAGCAGGATGTGATACACCTCTCCCGCCATGAAGGCCTCCAACGCCGCGCGATCACGCCATACCAAATGGAGATGGAAGCGACTTTCCCCTTCCAGGTCCTGGCTGGCGAGGCAATCCAGGCAACCGGGCTGTCTCTGGATTCCATCCAGGATCGACACCAAGGCTTGCTGCAACTCCTGCCGCTTATCCTGTTTGGCGGCCAGCAGAGCGGTCATAAACATCTGGCCAGTGCGGGCGATGACTTTCATACGAAGGGCTTGCTCCAGGGAGATCCATCCCTTTCGCAAGGCCGGTGCCAAGAGGTGAACCCCCTGTTAACCCGCTATCAAAAATAGAAATCAGATAGCTTAGCTTCAAATTTCTTTCCAGGTGGAACCCTCAAACGCCCCGGGAAGCCCACCACATACGGTGACCCACCATATATGGTGGCGGATCCGATGAGTCCCACCCGCTCAAGGGGCTGAGGATTCTTTTGGGGAGGACTCCGGTCGCCGCCCAATGTCGAGCTTCGCCATGCGATGCCTCAGGGTGCTGGGTTTCATATCCAATAGTTCAGCGGCCCCGTTGGGGCCCTCCACTTTCCACTTGGTGGATTCCAGCACCTGAAGGATGTGCTGCCGTTCGATGTCCATCAGGCTTTTTTGGGCGGCTGGAACCGGGGCGATCGCCTTTCCGATCATCAAGGGATCCGCCAGGCGCAGGGTGGTCCCCTCGGAGACCAGCACGGCCCGCTCCATGATGTTTTGCAACTCCCGCACATTGCCGGGCCAGGAATAGGCCTGAAGGGTTTGTAGAATGGAGTTCGGCAAATCCAGGTTGGGCCGGCCTAGGTTCTGGCAGGATCGCGCCAGGAAAGACTGGGCCAGCACGGGGATATCTTCCTTGCGCTCGCGCAGGGGCGGCACCGTGATCGGAAAGACATTGAGGCGGTACCAGAGGTCCTCGCGGAACCTACCCGCAGCAACCTCTTCAGACAGATCGCGGTTGGTGGCAGCAATGACCCGCACATCCACCTTAAGGGTCCGGTCTCCTCCCACCCGCTGGAATTCACCGTCCTGCAGCACGCGAAGGAGCTTGGCCTGGACTTCGGGCGTGAGTTCCCCGACTTCATCCATGAATAACGTGGCCCTGTCGGCCACCTCGAAGCGCCCCTTGCGCATGGTCTGCGCTCCGGTGAAGGCTCCCTTCTCATGGCCAAAAAGTTCGCTTTCAGCCAAGGCCGGTGGCAGGGCCGCACAGTTGATCTTGACCAGAGGTCGGTCCTGCCGCGTGCCCAGCTTGTGGATGGCCTCGGCCACCAGTTCTTTGCCGGTGCCGGTCTCGCCCTGAATGAGCACCGTGGTGCCGGAAGGTGCCACCTGTCGGATCCGGTAGAGCAGATATTTGAGGGAATCGCTGGCGCCCAATAGCTCCTTGGAGCCTTCCTGGGCCTGGATCTTTTCCCGATAGTAGGTGTTTTCGGCTTCCAGCCGGTCCTTGAGCGCGGCGATCTCGCCATAGGCCTGTTTCAATTCCAGATCACTCTGTTTGCGGGCGGTGATATCTCGAATGCTGCCGCGGGTGCCCGCAAAGCCGAAACCCTCTCTTTGTACTGGATTATTGGCCTGCTCCAGCCATCGGATCTGCCCTTCCTTGGTGTGAATCCGGTATTCCAGGGAAGGAAGCGGGTGCCCTTGTAAGGCCTCGCCCTGGTGGGCCTGCCAGGCGGGACGGTCCGCCTCGATGACGATTTGACTGAGGAGCTCTGGCGAGTTCCGGAATTCCTCGGGCGTATACCCACAGACCCGTCCGCAGGCAGGAGAGAGGTATTCAAAGGTGCCGTCCGGGCGCTGCCAGTACTCCCAGTCATAGGTGAAATCAGCCACGGTGCGGTAGCGAACCTCGGCCTCCGCCAGTTCTCGCTCGATTTCCTTGCGGGTAGTGATATCTCGGATGCTGCCGCGGCTGCCAGCAAACTGGGAGCCGTCGATCTGCACTGGATTATTGGTTTGTTCCACCCAGCGCCGTTCTCCCATCCGGGTGCGGATCCGGAATTCGAGATGGGAATGAGGCTGACCGCTCAGGGCGGCCTCCTGATGGGCCTGCCAGCTGGCGCGATCGGCTTCGCACACCAGATCCAGGAGAAGGCCTGGCGCCGCTTTGAATGCCTCAGGCGGATAGCCACTGATTTGTTCACACGAGGGTGAAAGGTACTCGAAACCCCCATCCTGGCGTTGCCAGAACTCCCAGTCATGGGTGAAATCGGCCACGGTGCGATAGCGCACTTCGGCACTGGCCAATGCTCGTTCGGTGCGCTTCCGGCGCCGCAGCTGGATGATCAGGCCGGCCACCAGCAGCCCTTCCAGAATGATCAGGCCGATGCCAGCGCTGATTCCCTTCCAATAGGTGTCCCAGACACTCACCTGCCTGAATTCGATCAGGCTTCCAGGAGGAAGACTTCGCTCGCGAATGCCCCAACGTTTGAGCTGCCGCCAGTCAAAGGTGGGCACAGCCCCGCTGTTTAGCACCAGGGGAATTGAAGAAGCGGCCTGGCCTGCAAGAACCTTCAGTCCAAGCTGTGCCGAGGCCTTGGCTGAAAAACTTTGACTGATTAGAACCCCACCGAAGAGGCCATCCCCCAAATCCACGGTATTGCCCCCAAACAGGGGGCGCCGACTGGCCTTGGCGATGCGGACCAGGGGCTCCCGGGACTTGCTGAAATCACGGCCCGACGCATCCATGGTCATCATGGCGTAGTACGGAAGGTCTTCCTCGGGAAGCTCCCGGAGCCTTGCCTCCACCTGCTCCAGGGTGAGGTCGTTCATGTACTCGAATTCAAGGCGGCCCGCATAGGGTGCAAACAATTGACGCGCGCGTTCGGTTTGGCTTCGTTCGTAGGCACTGGCGCCCAGGATGATATGGATCCGTTTGGTTTTCGGAAACAGGCTGAGCATCAAGTCCAGGGTCATGGGGCCGTTTTGCGGATGCACGGCCCCCGTGATTTCGGGCCGCTTCTGCTTGGCTTCATCCACGTAACGTTTCGGGACGTAGCACGTGACCACCGGAACCGTGGGAAGGAAATTCTTGGCCACCAAAAATTCCAGGGCGTTTGGCCCCACCACGATGATCAGGTCCACCTTTCGCTTGGCGTATTTTTCGTTGTAGAGCTGCAGGAGGCTCGCTTCAAAGGCGGGCCCGGAAAATCGATCGAGCCCGGTGTACTCGTCATAGATATCCAGGGTGGTCTTGGCACCTTCCAGCAGAGTGGTGTTGATGGCGTCTTGGAAACCGGTGCTATCCAGTGGTACCGAGGAAAGCACCAGCACCACCTGGCGCGGGGCGACCTCCCCAGGCGCTGTTGCTGACAGGAAACAGGTGGCCAACAGCCAGACAAGGGCCAACCAAGGGAATCGAGCTTTGCACGCCATGCGGGTCATGCAGAGATGATCCCAGCAAAGAAATAGAAATGAAGCCTCGTTATTGGGCGACGTAGGTGGCTTCGGTCTGTCCACTGAGCTGGAACAGGCTCACCCCGTCCATTTCTGCGGGCTGCGCCAGCCCCAGCAATTCCAGCAAGGTCGGCGCCACATCGCAGAGTGCCCCACCGGCGCGCAATTGGCGGCCCTCCATGCCCGCCGCCACGATCACCGCAGGCACGGGATTGGAGGTGTGGGCGGTGTGGGGGTTGCCCGCTTCGTCCCGCATGCAATCGGCATTGCCGTGATCCGCGGTCACGAAAAGTGCACCACCTGCAGCCAAAACGGCTTCGGCCACTTGGCGCACGGCGTCATCCACGATGGTGCAGGCCATGATGGCGGCGTTCAGATCCCCGGTATGGCCCACCATGTCGCCGTTGGCGAGGTTGCAGACGATGAAACGGAATTCCTGGCTGCGAATGGCCTCCACCAATCCACGGGTGACTTCGTGGCAGCTCATTTCAGGCATCAGATCGTAGGTGGCCACCTTGGGGCTGGGCACCAACCGGCGTTCTTCACCTGCAAAGGGCTCTTCTCGACCGCCGTTGAAAAAGAAGGTGACGTGGGCGTACTTCTCGGTTTCCGCGGTGCGTAGCTGCTTCCAGCCCTTGGCAGCCACCTGCTCGCCCAGGATGTTGGCAAGATTTTGCGGCGCATAGGCCACGCTCACGTAGGAATCGAGATCCTGTTCGTACTGGGTGAAGGTGACCAGTTTTGCCTTGGGCACACGGGCGCGCTCAAAGCCGGAAAAGTGGGGATCCACGAGCGCGTGGCTGAATTCTCGGGCACGATCCGCGCGGAAATTGAAAAAGATGATGCCATCGCCATCCTGGATGGGCTGGAAATCCTCGGTGGCCGTGGGGCTCACGAACTCATCGGTTTCGCCTCGACCATAGGCGGCCTGGATCCCGGCCATCGCATCCCTGGCTGTGAATTCGGCCTGCCCATCTACCAGCATCCTCCAGGCGCGGACCACCCGCTCCCAGCGCTTGTCCCGATCCATCACCACATAGCGCCCGCACAGGGAGCCGACCTTGACCTGAGGACACGGCTTGAGATCTTCCAAGAGCTGACCCAGGAAGCCATCCGCGCTTTTCTGCGCGGTGTCGCGCCCATCGAGAAACGCGTGAATCACCGTGGCCACGTTTTCGGCCTGGGCCCATTGGGCCAAGGCCACCAAGTGATTCTGGTGGCTGTGCACACCGCCGGGGCTCACGAGGCCCATGAGATGCAAACGTTTCCCGGAGGCTTTCAGGTCGGCCAGCAACTGACCCATGGCCGGATTCTGACGGAAGGTGCCCTTCTTGATGGCGGCGTCGATGCGCGTGAGTTCCTGCCATACCACCCGGCCCGCACCCAAGTTCATGTGGCCCACTTCGGAATTGCCGAACTGTCCCTCGGGCAGGCCCACAAACTCCCCCCCTGATTGCAGTTGCGTGGCGGCATAGCGACCCCGCAGCCGATTCAGATTGGGCATGCCCGCCTGGAAGGTGGCGTCATACGTGTTGCGTGCGCCGTCGGCCACGCCATCGAGAATCAGGAGAACCACAGGACCAGCCATCACGAAACACCTCAACAGCACCGTTGGAGCTCATTCCAACCATCTCCCAGGATACTCCGCCCCCTTCCCTTTCCCGATAGAATGGGAATCGAACTGATCAAGGAGCCATCATGGATCGCAGCAAAAGCATCGCTCTTCTGAACCACGCCTTGGCTGATGAACTTCAGGCTGTGCACCAGTACATGTTTTTTCATTTCCATCTGACTGACCAGGGTTTGGCGCCGCTCTCCATGCTCTTCAAGCGCACAGCCATCGAAGAGATGATCCACGTGGAGAAATTGGCGGAGCGCATTCTGTTCCTCAAGGGCGAAGTCAAGATGGCCGCCGCCGGTCCGGTTGCACCCATCACCGAAGCCACCGCCATGCTCAAGCAGGCCATGGCCATGGAAGAGAGCAGCCAGATCGATTACAACAAATCGGCCATCGAGTGCGGTGCCAACGCGGATGCTGTCACCAAACAGCTTTTCGAAAGCCTTGTGGTGGACGAGGAACGCCATTTTGATCAGTTCGAAAAACAGTTCGAAAAGATTGAACGATTCGGCCTCAACTACCTAGCACTGCAATCCTTCGGCAACAGCACTGAACCCGGCGCAGGTGGCCCCAACGCCTAACCCTGTGAAAAAACTCAAGGACAAGGAACTCTGCAAGCTCGTCAAGGATGACGCGCTGGCAGAGTCCCTTGAGGCCTTCAAAAAACTCGTGGAGCAGCCCACGCACCTCTGCCTGAAATGCGGTCGGGCAAGCAACGATAAAAAGCGGTTGTGCAAACCCGAACGGTTGACCTAACGATCGCCTTGCATCGCACGCAGAAACCAGGCTTCCTTCTGGTGCACCTGCACAAAGGCCGTGAGGAGATCTGCCGTGCCGGGGTCGTTTTCTCGGGTGGCGAGATCAATGCCCTCATGCATGAGTGCAATCACCCGCTCCTCATTGGCCAGGGCTTCACTCACCATCGCCAGCGCATCCAATGCGCTGGATGGGTCCGAAACACCCGCGGCAGAGCCTTTACTGATCTGATCTGGCGCATGAATGGGGGTACCGCCCAACATGCGGATGCGTTCGCCCAGTTCATCGACCATGGGCAGTACCGCCTGGTACAGCTCGTCGAAACGCAGGTGGTAATCGCGGAAGTGGGGGCCCACCACCATCCAGTGGTACCGCTTGGTATTCAGCAGCAGCACCTGGGCCGTGGCCAATTCGCGGTTGAGGTGATCGATCACCATTGTCTTCATGGGTATTCCTCCTGTGCAGACGCAACCAGTACCGCCGCAAGACCGTGAATTGTGGCGGCAATCCGAATGGCGTCGTTGATCTGCGTTTCCGTGAGGCCCTGCTCCAGGCAGGTCTTTTCATGGGCCCGGACACAGGCCTCGCAGGCATTGATGGCACTCACGGCCAGGCAGAACAGTTCGAAATCGAGCTTGGAACCTGCCGGTTTGGCAATCCGATTCATACGCAGCCGAGCAGGTAATGCGGCGTAGCTTTCTTTTCCCACCATGTGACGAAAGCGGTAAAAGACATTGGTCATGCCCATGATGGCGGTAGCCGCCAGGGCGTCTTCCACGGTTTCGGGCCCGGCCTGGCTTTGGGCCTCCTGTCTGAGCGCCACCACCAATTCGGGCTGGCGGGCGGCGGCAGCGGATGCCAGGGCCACCCCGTAGCGCTGGGCGGCACTCAGGCTCGTCTCTCCCAGCAGACTTTGCAGATTCAGTTTCAGATCTTTCGCGTATTCAGGTAGCGCTTCGCGAAGCATTTCGAGGGTGGGCATGGCATCTCCAGGGCAAGGGCAGGGTGATCAAACGTGCAAGGTGTCTTCGCCCTTCTTCCAGTTGCAGGGGCAAAGCTCGTCGGTCTGCAGGGCATCGAGCACACGCAGCACTTCGTCCACGCTGCGGCCCACACTCAGATCGTTCACGCTGACGTGGCGGATAACACCCTGGGGATCCACGACGAAGGTAGCGCGCAAAGGCACCCCCGCCTCCTTATGCAGCACACCTAACGCCTGACTCAGCTCGCGCTTGGTGTCGGCCAGCATGGGGAAGGGCAAATCCTTGAGATCCGCATGGTTATTGCGCCATGCCAGATGCACGAAATGGGTATCGGTGCTGGCACCCAGAACCTGGGCGTCGCGATCCTGGAAATCCGCATTGCGCTTGCCAAAGGCCGCAATTTCCGTGGGGCACACAAAGGTGAAATCCATGGGCCAGAGAAAGAGGACTTTCCACTTTCCCGCGTAGCTTTCCTGGGTCAGGGTCTGGAATTCCTGTCCCTTTTCCAGGCTGGTCACGGCCTGAAGTTCAAAGGTGGGAAGGTGGTCGCCAACGGTCAGCATGGGATTCTCCTGGTTTTGGGGGCGCCTGAATACGCCGCTTCATCAGGATCGGGTTTCAGTTCAATCGGGTCCAAGATATCGTTTCTATCTTTCTGATAGGCTGGATCAATCATGAACTTTGATTCCCTTCCCTTTACGCTTCGCCAGATGCAGTACGCGCTGGCGGTGGCAGAAACCCTGAATTTCCGCCGAGCTGCCGAACGCTGCGCGGTGGCCCAGCCTTCGCTCAGTTCACAATTGGCTGCCCTGGAGGAAGCCCTGGGCGTTCAGCTCTTCGAGCGCAGCCACGGGGGTGTTCGCCTCACGCCTGCCGGAGGGCCGCTCCTGGCAAGAATGCGCCAGATCGCCGCAGCCTCCCGTGAATTGACCCTGGAAGCAGCCGCCTTCCGGGATCCCTTTGCGGGCTCGCTACGGCTGGGCGTGATCCCCACCTTGGCGCCCTACTTGCTCCCCTTTCTGGTGCCATCGCTGCGGGAGGCCTTCCCCAACCTGATGCCCCTTTGGACGGAAGATCGCACGGATACCCTGGTGGCAGCCCTGCAACGGGGCGAATTAGAAGGCGCGATGTTGGCCCTGGAGGCTGATCTCGGTGATCTGGTTACCCACGCCCTGGGGCGGGATCCTTTCCTGCTTTGCCTGCCTACCTCTCATCCCTTGGCGGCTAGCTCGGCACCCTTGCGGGTGGAGAAACTGGAGGACGAGCGCCTGTTGCTGCTGGAGGACGGGCACTGCCTGCGGAATCAAGCCCTGAGCGCCTGCGGAACCACCCGCATCGAAGAACTTGGCTACCGCGCCACCAGCCTGCCCACCCTGGTGCAGATGGTGGCCAGCGGTGCGGGGATCACCTTGCTTCCCCAACTCGCAGCCGCCACGGAGGCTTCCCGGGCTCAGGTGATCCTGCGCCCCCTCGCCAAACCTGTGCCTTACCGCACCCTGGCCCTGGTCTGGCGCCGCGGCTGCTACGCAGAACAGGCCCTGCGCCGCATCGCCGAGGTGTCTTCCAGGACCTTCCAAGCCCATGAATCATTTCCCAAGGCGTGATGTGATCATCTCCACCCCGGCTTGGGTCTACTCTCAATTCGGTTCCTGACTTGGAGGTTGACCATGGCCCATACCATCACTGATTCCTGCGTCGCCTGTGGCGCCTGCCTGCCCGAATGCCCCGTCGAATCCATCAAGGAAGGCGATCCCATCTACGTGATCGACGCCGAAACCTGCATCGACTGCGGCGCCTGCGTCGCCACCTGCCCCAGCGAAGCGATCGTCGCCGCCTAGGGTACCCACCATCCGAACGGACATGGCCCGCGTCTGCGGGCCTTTTCCGTTCAACGGATCGACTGAGCCAGATATCAGATCGCCCCACCTGATATTCCGCTTGTCGGTCCTGGGGCTGGGCAGTAGAAAACGGCGGGATTGTGGGTTCCACCCTGAGGAGGAAGCCCATGCCATTGAACGATCGTTTTGCCGCAGGCCTTAAGGTGCTCGGCGTCTATTTCCTCGTTCAAGGAATCGCACAGGTCGTCATGTACCTGGTCAGCTTGGCCTCGGTGCTTCGCGAGCCCTATGCTTCGTTTCCCTTCTGGAAAATCATCACCACGGGAGGCGCCTATGCCGGGGTTCTGTTCCTTGCTGCCTTCCTGTGCCTCCGCAAAACCCAGTTCCTGGTTCGCCTTGGCAGCCCCGCAGAAAGACCCGCCGATCCAGCCGCTTGAATCCTGAATGCCAAGAAAGGCCCTCATCGGGCCTTTCTTGGCATTCGAACGGAATCAACAACCTTAGGGCACCTGCTCACCGTGGGGGTTGGACAGCAAATAAAGCACCGCCATGCGTACCGGCACGCCGTTGGTTACCTGGTCCAGGATCAGGTTGTTGGGGCCATCAGCCACCTCTGAGGTGATCTCAAACCCACGGTTCATGGGGCCGGGATGCAGGATGGCCACATCCTTCTTGGCGCGCTTCATGCGAGCGGCGTTGAGCTGGTAGTAGCGGATGTATTCGCCCGCGCCTGGGATGTACTGACCTGTGCCGCGCTCGAACTGCGCGCGCAGGGCCATGATGGCGTCCATTTCAGGCAGCACGGCATCCAGGTCGTAGCTGAATTCCACTTCAGGCCAGGTGTCCTTCATTTCCACGGGCAGCAGCGTGGGCGGGCCCACCAGCGTGACTTTGGCGCCCATCTTGGTGAGCAGCCAGAGATTGGAGCGCACCACGCGACTATGGCGGATATCGCCCACGATGGCCAAACGCAGGCCGTCCAGCTTCCCGAATTTCTGGCGCAGGGTGTAGGCATCCAGCAAAGCCTGAGTGGGATGCTCGTGGGCCCCATCCCCGGCGTTGATAATGCTGGCCTTCATGTGCCGGGCCAGCAGCGCATGCGCGCCGGCAGCGCTGTGGCGCATGACGATGAGATCCGGATGCATGGCCTGGAGGTTCATGGCCGTGTCGATCAGCGTTTCGCCCTTGGATAGCGCGCTGGTATCGGCGTCGAAATTGATGATCTCCGCGGATAACCGCTTTTCCGCGATCTCGAAACTGTTGCGAGTACGGGTGGAATTCTCGAAAAAGAGGTTCACCACCAAGCGCTTTCGCAGGGCGGGCACGATCTTGATGTCGGGGCGTTCGCAGACTTCTTCAAAGGCCTCGGCCTGATCCAGGATCGCCGTGATATCGGCGGGGCTGAGGGGCTCGATGCCCAGCAGGTGCTTGTGGGGAAAGATGTAGCGCGGTGTGGTCATTTCAGCTCCGGCCTTCCAGGTAGACACCATCCACGTTATCGATCTCTTGCACGCGCACGGATACGCGCTGGGTCATGGGCACTTCCAACTTCAGCCCCACGAAATCCGCCTGGATGGGCAGTTCGCGGCCGCCGCGATCCACCAGCACCGCCAGCCAAACCCGCTTGGGTCGGCCATGGTCCAGCAGCGCGTCCAGCCCTGCGCGGATGGTGCGGCCCGTGAAGAGCACATCGTCCACCAGCACCACCGTCTTGTCCTTGAGCCGGAAGGGAATTTCCGTGGGGCGAACGATGGGACTGCCCGCCATCTCCGTCAGGTCGTCGCGATAGAGGGTGATATCCAGAATCCCGATGGGGACTTCACGGCCAAGGCTAGCTTCCAGCATGCGCCCTAGGCGCTCCGCCATGGGCAGGCCACGGCTGCGAATGCCCACCAGCACCAGATTTTCGTCGTGGCCGAATGCCGCAGCGATTTCCCTGGAAACGCGCAGCAGGTAGGCCTCCATCTGCTGGGCGTCGAGCAGGCAAGGTGCTTGGGGTTCGCTCATGGGGCCTCCGGTGCGCGGGCGCTCCTCTAGTTTAGTGTGAATTTCGAAGGCGCCGAACCTCTCCTGGCCCTGCGCCTTTGTTCCAGATTTGACATACTGGATGCATGCGAACCCATCGACTTTTGCTCAACGGCCTCGGCAATGTGGGACGGCGGTTCGTGCAGTTGCTGCGGGAGCGTTCCGAGCTCTTGGAAGAACGGCACCAGGTGCGGGTGCTCCTGGTGGGAGCCGCAGATTCCAGCGGCGCGATCTACGATCCTTCTGGTTTGGACCTGGATACCTTGCTGCGCACCAAGGCTGCCGAACGGGGGGTCGGGGAACTGCCCGGTGCCGTGCCCGGTCAGGCCATCACCTGCCTCATCGACCACCACGGGGCGGATCTCGTGCTGGAGGCGGCCCCCACCAACCTCTGGAACGGCCAGCCAGGACTGGATGTCGCCCTGGAAGCCCTGCGGCGCAAAATTCCAGTGGTGATGGCCAGCAAGGGCCCGGTGGTGCTGGCCTTCCCCGAACTCGCCGCGCTGAGTGATTGGACCGACCCCAGCCTTCCTTCCCTTCGTTTTTCAGGCGCCGTCGGGGGCTGTCTCCCCGCCATCAACCTCACGCACCGGGTACTGACCGGTTGCCATATCCACCGTTTGGAAGGGGTCCTCAACCTCAGCACCGGTATTTACCTCACCCGCATGGAGGAGGGCCTTGACCTGGACGCCGCCATTGCTGAAGCCCAGAAGGCCGGCTTGGCGGAGGCTGACCCCAGCCTGGACGTGGATGGCTGGGATCTGGCCGCGAAACTCTGCATCCTGGCCAACACCGTGCTGCGCCAACCCACTCGCCTGGAGGATATCCAGCGCCATGGCCTGCGGGATTTGGCACAGGGTGAGCCTCGCAACGCGCGAATGCGCGGTGAGCGCATCCTGATGCTGGCCCGTGCGGAGCTGACGGAGAACGGTTATCGGCTGAGTGTGGGCCCTGAGACGCTCCGGCCGGACCACCCCTTCTTCCCGCTTCAGATGGGAGCCTCCGGTCTCCTTTGTGACACCGACATTCAGGGCCGCCAGGTCGTCCTCAATGCGGACCAGGGCCCCATGGGCACTGCCGCGGCCATGTTCCGGGACATGATCGAGATCTGCGAGCCCTGAGAAGCTAGGGCCGCTCGAAATAGGCTTCGGCACCTTTCATTTCGGCGGAGGGCCCATGGGCGGATCTCGGAGATGCGGAGGAGGCCGCCGCCTTGATGGAAATATGATTCGCTTTCCCTCCGGCAATCCATCCGCCATTTTCTTGAGCTCCGGCCAGTGCTTGTCGCCGGTCTCCAGCAGTGTGTTCACGAGGACCTTCATGACTTCGAAACCGAAGCCGTTTTCATTGAAGAAGCAATAAGGGAATCGGACTACGCCATCACTTGGATCCCATTCGAAATTCCCGATGTTGAGATCCCAGTTCCGCTTCATCAGCTCTCGGAGAACGGTGTCCCGGTGGGGTCTATTGTTTGGCAAGGTGAGGTAGTGATTGAGGTAGATTTAGACTAGGTTTCGCTTGCGGTCGATGACGACCTTGACGCGATGTTTCAGGTTGGCAAGTTCCCTCTCAAAGATTAGGACGGGGTAATCCTTGCTGACGGTGGATTCGAGGGTGATATCCATCCGAACCAGGTAGACCCGGATGGTGCTCAGGGTCTCGGCTTTAGAAGCGAAAGGCTTGCAGCTCGAGGAACTTGGCTGCGGGGGGTTCGTCGGGGTTCCCTGCCCGGGACGGGCAAGGCGGTGGACGCTGATAAAAGGGTCGCCAAGAGCACGGTGCGCATAGGACCTCCAGTGCCAGGAACGAAGGATTCGTCTCCTGACCTAGACCCTGGCGAAGGCCAGGCCGACTCTGCTGGATATCCTTTGTTCGCGCTTGCTTAACGGCATCAACGGAGAGATTACTTCCTGCTGGCCTATCCCCGCCCCTTGAGGAAGGCGTCGGCCCGCCCCATCATGGACGCATCCGACCCCATCCTGCGATCCCGGGAGGATCCATGCGCCTTCTTGCGGCGGCCATCCCTGTTTGCACCCTCATGGCCCAGACCCCGGACCTGGATCGCAAACTCTGGGTCCAAAACCTCCTGGTGAAGCTTGAGAAGCAGCGGTACGAGGTGCTGGTCCAGGTAAAGGCTGCTGAAGAGCGGGTGGCCCGGAATCAGGATCTGGTGTCCCGAACTGCTGCGGGCACCCACGAGGCCCAGGCCACGGCCCGTCAGGCCCTCGCTGCTTCCCGGACTGCCCTGGACAAGCGCCGCCTCCAGCAGGTCAAGGCCGAAGGTGCCGTGGTGAGGGTGCAGCAGGCGCTCCAACTCCTGGGTACTGGCACGGCGCCCATCCGGGCACTCCCCCTGGCGATTCAAGGGGAGGCCTTCGTGGTGACCAAGGACGGGTCCCACCATGCCCTGGGGATGGACCGCCCCTGGCTGGAGCCAGGAGACAGGCTGGTGACAGGGCCAACCGGACGGGTGGAACTGGAGGCCTTCGACGGGCAGGCCACCCTGGTGGTCGGCCCGGAGACAAGACTGACCATCCCCCAGGGTGACGAACCCTCCCTTCAGTCGGAGTACGGGAAATTCATCGGGAAATGGAAGGCCAGGGCCGATAGAAAGTTCACAGTCCGAACCCAAACCATTGTCTTGGCTGTACGCGGCACTCGGTTCCTGGTGGAGGCCCGGCCCCAGGGGAATGTCACCTGCCTCGTGCTGGAAGGCACGGTGGATGTCAGCGACCGGGAGGGCAAGGTCAGTCGCCCCGTCACCGCCGGACAGCGCCTCCGCATTCCGAGCACGCACGTCCCCGGCCAGCCCCTGCCGGAACCCGAGGCCGTGGACATCAAGACCTTGGATCGCTGGTGGGATCGGGAGGAGGCACCATGAGCCTGCGGCGGATGATCCTTCAGGCGCTGATGGGTGTCTTTGTAACGGCGGCCCATGCGGACTGGAAGGTCCAATTTTCAGGGGAGGCTGCCCGCATGTTCGGGTCGGCCCCCCGGGGAAGTTTTGCGACCCGCGGCCAGTGCGAGACCACCCGACAGGGCTTGACGCCCTTTGAGTTCCGCCGGTCCTCTTGCGTGGGCTTCGATGCCCCCCGAAGCGGCGGTACCGCCTACCGCCCCCGCTCCGGTGGTAGCGGCTCCCGGGGTTATGCAGCCTCGATCATGGGCGGCCTCATGCAGAGCTTCATGCAGGGCTTCCAGCAGGGGCTCCAGGCGCCCGCCCGGGATCCGGCGGCGGAGCGCCAGGCCGCGGAGGAGCGGCGTAGGGCCGAGGAAGAGCGTCGCCGACGCGAATTTCAGGCGTGGCAGGCGCGCGTGAAGGCTGACCTCGCCCGGCAGGAGACCCAGTACCGGGACCTGCGCCGACAGGAGGTCGTCCAGGAGGCACGCATGCTGGGGGATCTACTCGCCCAGCGCCTCGATGCCCAGAAACCTCTTGTGAATCCCCAGGCGGATCGCCTGCTGCAAAGCGCCTGCTGGTCGCGCCAAGCGGCCCTGGCCGCGGCCCAGGGGGATGCGGCCAGCGCGGAGGTGGCCCGGACAAACGCCGCCCGCGCCCTCGAGGGCACGGCCCCACCCTGCGCCGACGAGGGCCTCCCTGCAATCCCGATGCCCGGGAACCCCTCGCCTGCGGGTGGCCTTGAGGCGGAGTTGGGACAGCTGGTCCAGGAGGAGACCTCCCGGGTGGAGGTGCTGATCCAGGATCTCGTGACCCGGCGGGTGAAGAGCCAGGAGACCCTCGCCCAGCGCCGGGAGGCTGTCGAGGCTCGGGAGCAGACGAAAGCCGCGGCCCAGGACTCTGCCGCCCAGGCGGAGGCAGACCGGCTTCTCGCCGAGGCGAAGAAGGCCCTGGAAGAAGCACTGACGGAAAACTTGAAGGCGTCGGACGACCTGAACGCGGCCCAGGACTCCCTCCAGGCCCTGAGGGCCGTGGGAACGCTGGCTTCGGGGCCCACTCCCAAGGCGGAGATGAAATGATGCGCGCCATGATTGTCTCCCTGCTCCTGCCGGGCCTCCTGGCGATGACCCAGACGCCCCTGTCCGAGGCGGCCCGGGGCCACCTCCAGGCGGGCATCGCCGCCCTCCAGGGCGCCCAGTCACCCGATGACTTGAACCGGGCCATCGAATCCTTCGGGGACGCGGTAAAGGCCGCGCCAAACGCAGCTGAGCCCTACTTCTTCCTGGGCACCGCCCTGGCCACCTCACGCAGCAGCAGCAAGCCCGCCCTCGACGCCTTCCGCCGCTACCTGGAGCTGGCCCCCAAGGCTCCCGATGGGGAGGTGGTGAGGGCCGAGATCGCCAAGCTCGAGGCGCTCCGGGCCTGGCGGCGCACCTCCGGCGGCGCGGGGTTCTCCATCGCCGCCTTGGGCAAGGGCTTCTTCATCCGGTCCGTTTTCCCGAACTCGCCTGTGACCCAGACGGGTCTCCGCCGGGGGGACCGGCTCCTTAGCATCAACAAGAAGCCTCTGGAGGGCCTCAGCCTGATCCAGGTCACCCAGCTCCTTGACGGACCGGCCGACACCACCTGCATTCTCGGGGTGGAGCGAGGTGGGAAGCCGCTCCTCATCGCCTTCAAGAGGGCCGTCCTCCAGCCGCAGCCCGCAGGAGTGGTGCCCATCGAGGAGGGAGACTTTAGCGACCTGGTGCTGCGCGCGCCCACACCCGTGATGCTGGTCCTCTGGGCGCCCTGGTGCCCCTTCTGTCCCAAGGCCCTGGAGGCGGCTTCCGCCGTGGCTGCGGCGCATGGCGGGCGCCTGAAGGTGGTGAGCCTGGATGTGGACGACGGCCCCAGTTTGGTGACATCGCTGCGTGTGACCGGCATTCCAGCCGTCCGCTTTCTCGCCGACGGCAGGGTGGTGGACGGCCTCCAGGGTGCGGATCCCGCCGCCATGAAGGCCAAAGCCGAGGCCCTGCTCCGACCCGTGGGTCGGCTCGGACTCGAGCTGGGCCCCGCCACCGTGGAAGATGCCCCTGGAGTGGTGATCAAGTCCCTCCTGCCGGGGACCCCGGCAGCCGCCTCTGAACTGAAGCCGGGAGATCGGCTCCTGGCAGCCGATGGCTTGGACCTAACCCCCCTAACCCTGTCCCAGGTAACTGTTGCTCTCCGGGGCGCCCCCGGCACGGCGGTGGCCCTGAAGGTGGCCCGGTCAGGCATGGCGGAACCCCTGTCAGTCGCCCTCCTCCGAGCGCCCCGTGAGGTCGCCGCTCCCGAGGGCCGCCTTGGCCTGGGACTGAAGCTGGTGCCAGGTTCGGGGGTGATGGTGGACCGCACCCTCCCGGGCAGCCCTGCGGCCTCGAAACTGAGGCCAGGGGATCGCCTTCTGGAGGCGGACGGACAGGACCTTCGGGACCTCGGCCTCGAGCAGGTCAAGGCCCGTCTGAGGGGGCCCGCTGGCACCGCCGTGACACTAAAGGTGGCTCGCATGGGCGCAGCGGAGCCTCTGAATGTGACACTTGTGCGCCAAGCAGTTGCGCCTTAGCGGACCAGGGCCCATGGGTACCGCCGCAGCCATGTTCCGGGACATGATCGAGATCTGCGAACCCTGTGAAGCTAGGGTCGCTCGAAATAGGCTTCGGCGCCTTTCATTTCGGCGGAGGGACCATGGGCGGGCCTCTTGCCTTTGGCTTTCCGGTGGCCCTTGGACCATTCCGCCCACAACCCGGAGGCTTCAGGATTGCCTGGTGCCAGGCGCAGCACCTCGGCCAGATCCGCCAGGGCCTCCGATCGCCGGCCAAGCTGATCGCGCAACAGGGCCCGCTTGAGAAAGCCCCAGGAATTGCCGGGTTCCTTCGAAATGATTTCGGCGTACTCAGCCTCCGCTTCCCCGAAGCGACCCGCTTCCTCCGCAGCTTCGCCACAGAGCAGGTTGGTGACCGCGCAGAATCCCAGCCACTCTTTTTGCGCCGCGAATTCCGCCGGCGTATAGGTAGCCTTGGCCTTCACCTGGGTCGCCACCGTTTCAAGATGCCGCAAGGCCCGTTCGGTATGGGCATCCACCCGGGCGAACACTTCGGCATCACCCGTGGCACGGAAGAAATTACGATCCACCCGACCTTCCGCCCGGTACTGGTCGAAGAGTCGCGTTCCGGGATAGATCGCCAGGGGGGAAAGCTGCGCATCGTGAGGCTTCACTTCCCGCAGGAACGCCGCGCTCTCTTCCACGTCCGCCCAGGTTTCCCCGGGGATCCCAGTGATGAGGTACACGCCCAGGTTCATGCCCACCTTGCGCACCATGGCCAGGGCCTTGCGGGCCTGACGCATGTTGGTGCCCTTATCCAGCAGGGCCAGCACGCGCTCGCTGGCGTGCTCCACGCCGAACTGCATGAATTCGCAGCCCGCGCGCTTCATGGCCACCAGGCGCTCTTCGTCCACCAGGTTCACCCGGCTCTGGCAATTCCAGAGTTGATGCAACCCGCTGTCCTGAAGCTGATGCATGAGTTCCATGACCCGAGCTCGGTTGGCGGTGAAGGTGTCATCCCGAAAGCTGGTGTAGGTGAGGCCATGTTTTTCGCGCAGCAGGCGGATCTCTGCCAACACGGAATTCGGGCTGCGAAAGCGGATCGAGCTGCCCCAGAATTCCGGCGTGTTGCAGAAATTGCAGGTGGCGGGACAGCCCCGGCTGGTGCTGATGTAGGCCAACTGGCCCACGTCATCCAGAAAGTCCGCCTCGAAATGAGCCGCGGGAAAACCGATGGAATCGAGATCTTCAAGGGGACTCTGGCTGAGGGTTTCTCCATCCCGCAGGATCAAGCCCGGGGTACGCTTCCAGAGTTCGGTCCCCGGCGCGGTGGCCATGCGGTCCACGATCCCCAGCAAGGGCAATTCCCCTTCGCCCTTCACGATGGCATCCAAGGCCGGGCATTCCTGGAATACCTCCACGGCCAGATGGGTGGGGTGCGGGCCACCCGCCAGCAGCACAGCACCAGGGCAGGCTTCCCGGGCCCAGGTCAGCAGCTCGAAGCTGCGCTTGCGATTGAAGGTGAACATGGAAATGCCGATGACCGTGGCATCCTGGCTGCGGAAATAGGCCAGGGCATCCTTGCGGGAAAACCCGGACAGGTTGGCCAATCGACAGGCGTGGCCCTTTTCCTTCAGGGCCGATTGCAGATAGCCCAACCCGATGGGGAGAAACCGCATCCATTCATCCCCGAAGCCACTGCGGGGCGCGCTGTAGACCAACAGGGTCCGGGGCTTCACGCCGATTCCTTGGGTCCGCTCTCATCGGCATGGCGCCGCAGGATGCCTTGAATCAACCGATTGAAAAAGGGACCAGGTTTGGGGCCGAACACAAAGGCTGCTGCGGCTTTGAGCTCAGACCCCAATTCCATCAACGCTGAAGCTTCCACGCCCACCCCAAGCAGGATAAAGGGTTGGCGCGCGCCGAGGGTGTCCACAAAGGCGCGCAGGCGGCGGCGTTCATCCAGGCCCAGCCCCGCAATGTGGAAAATCAGCATCGTCGGATGGCTCGGCACTACTTCCTTCAACGCTGCGATGGTGGGGGCAATCCGCACCAGGGGCGGAAGCCCTTCCAGGTAATCCCGGAGGCTGGTTTCCAGTTCACCGGAGCTGGAAACCAGCACCAGGCGGCTTTCCTTGGGCGTGGCAACCGGGTTGCCGAGGCTTGGGGGGCGTTCCATACGCTCACGATCCTCTTCCCGGCGCTGAAAAACCCACCGGGACAAGGGGGTGAGTACCGGGTCTGTCAGCGTCGGGATGAACTTGAGCCCCATCGTCCGCCCATGGGTCCACCGCACATGGGCCGGGCTGTTGATCTTCAGTTCTTCAGAGAGGGGGATGGTAACCAGGATCGGGTCCCCGCTCTTGAAATCGCTTTCCAGGTTGTCCTGAAAGGACTGGATGCGGGCCCCGGTGGTGCTCAGGTTCACCAGGGTGCCGCCGCGCAAATCGAAGCGTGGGGTGCTGAAGCTCACTTCCACACGCCCCACCCGTTCGGCCCGGTAGGCACCCCGATGATCGTCATCCATGAGGATGGTGGGGATGGCCAGCCGCAAGCTGCGCCGCCCTTCCACCATTCCAAAGCCCAGGAGCCGGGTCTTGGCTTCCAGAAAACGGGTGGCGTGGGGAAAGCGAATGCGCAGATCCTCGCTGCGCAGCCCGTACATGGCGGCCTCGGTACCCATGGTGATTCGCGCGTGGATCGCCCCGTCCTCCTGCACCAGGAAGGTGGATTCAAAGCTGAGATAGGGTGTGGCGAGGATCAGCAATTCGCGGTTCGCGCAGGCCAGGCCGAGGATCCGATGGACCTCTTCTGCGGTCTTAGCGATGATTTTCTTCATTTGCGCAGCACTCTCCCGGTATTCATCCCCATATCCATGATGTGGATCCTAAACTGTATCCCCTTCCCCGAACGATAAGGAGGGTACGGAGGATTCCGTGACCACCACCCTCAAAAATGCCGAGGAGATTCACGAACTCCTGGCCCAGGCCTGTACCCGGCGGGAGTTGGTGATCCTGGCCACGCCCTACCTGCGGTTTGAATCCAGTTTTGTGGCCATCGAAGGCAAAGAACTCCATGTGTTGGCCACCATGGATCGGGATGATGCCGTCTACGGGCTCAACACCGGTGCGCTGAAAATGCGGTTCCCCCTGGGCCTGGGTTTCCTGGAAGCTTCGGTCCAGATGCTGGGCCTGGGCCTCCAGGACGGTCGCCGGACGGTGCGGCTCACCCTTCCCAAGGTGTTGCAGGAAAATGATCAGCGGGTAGCCTATCGCGTGGAGCGCATCGGCCGGGTGGAAGCCACCTTCAGCACGCCCAAATCGGATCTCTTCACCGCGACCCTCTTGGACCTGAGCGTCACCGGGGCCCGGATCCACGCCCATCGCGATCTGCCCGAGGGTTCCCTGCATGCTGGCGATCAGATCCTGGTGACGATTCCCGTCAACGAGGAGATCCGCATCCAGACCTCGGCCCTGGTGCGTCATCTGCGGGGCCGCACGGTGGGAATCCAATACCAGGCCCAGCTTGGCCCCAGCCTCCAAGAACCCCTTTCACGGTGGGTGTTTCTGCGGCGGGAAGAGGAACGGGATCGCCTTGCCCGGCGGATGGAACTGGCCCTGCGACCTGGTTCCCCGGCGGCGGGCCTGCCTGAATTGAGCATCCTGCTCATCAGCGCTGACCCTGACCTGGAACACGATCTGAATGCCGCCCTGGATGGCATCCGGACCCTGGTGCGCCTGGCCCCCGCCGCCCAATCCTTGAAGGAGGCGCTGCTTTCCAAGCCATCCCTGGCGATCTTCCACGTGGGGGGCGCAGGCCTGGATGAACGCCGCCGCCTCAAGACGCTGATGGAAATCGCCCAGCGGAAGGTCCCCACCCTGTTGCTCGGCACAGCATTGGACGGTGCGGCCCTCTTTGAATTGGCGGGAGAATGGAAAGCCTCCAGTGCCATCAGCTGGAACCCTGAGCGCGGTCCTTTTTTACAAAGGTTGGTGCGAGGCATGATCCGCCGCCACATGAACGCCGGCGAAGGCCCCATGTCGCCCTTGGCACCGGAACACTATTTGGGCGATTGAGCGCAGCGGAGTCCTGAATTCCGCCTGCTAGAATCAGCTTCCCGCCCCACTCGAGCTGTGTTTCAGCCCGGGCGTAGCCCTTTCAGGATTCTCAAACATGCACTCGCCCCTCGCCCTCCCCACTGCCCTCTGTTGCGCGTTCTCCTCTGCCACGGTACCTCCAACAACGTCCAAGCCCACGGCTCCTTCGGCCCCAGCGGATCTGACCGCCCCACCGTCGGACGCGATCAAAACGCCTTCAGGCCTAGCAACCCGGTGCTTGCAGGCAGGCACCGGAGAAAAGCACGCCGCCGCCAAGGATTACGTCACCCTCCACTACACCGGCTGGACTCTGGATGGAAAGGCATTTGATAGCACCCTACCCCGGGAAGAGCCCTTGATTCTGCCCCTGGAGCGCCTGATGAAGGGCATGGGGGAAGGCGTGCAGCTCATGGTCGAAGGCGAAACCCGGCGGATGTGGATCCCCGAGGCCCTGGCCTTCGGCGGGGCCAAGGGTCGACCTGCCGGGGATCTGGTGCTGGATGTGCATTTGCTCTCCGTGGACCTGCCCCCCACCCAGGCCCCCGCGGATGTGACGCAGCCCCCTGCGGATGCGCGGCTGACCTCTTCAGGCCTTGTGTTTCGCACCCTGCGCAAGGGCACCGGAACCCAGCATCCCACTCGCCGCAGCCAGGTCTATGTGCACTACACCGGCTGGACTCTGGATGGAAAGATGTTCGATAGTTCCATTCTTCGGAAAGAGTCCTCGGGTTTTCGCCTGGATGAAGTCATCCGTGGCTGGACCGAAGGCATTCAGCTCATGGTCAAGGGCGAAAAGACCCGATTCTGGATCCCCGAGAAACTGGCCTATCGCGGCGAGCGGGGGAAACCCGCCGGCATGCTGGTCTTCGACGTGGAGCTGCTGAGTTTCTGGGAGTAGCCCGGTTAAGCTGGGTCGCGGGGAACCACGACCATGGGCAAGGGCCGACTCGAAGCGTTCAGCGATGGCGTGCTCGCCATCCTCATCACCATCCTGGTGCTGGAACTGAAAGTACCCCTCGGAATGATCTCGCGGCCCTGAAGCCCCTCCTCCCGGTGTTTCTCGGCTACCTGCTGAGCTTTGTCTATCTGGGCATCTACTGGAATAACCATCACCACATGCTGCATACCTGCCGCAAGGTGACGGGCCCCATCCTGTGGGCGAATCTGCACCTGCTTTTCTGGTTATCGCTGATTCCTTTTGTAACCGGCTGGTTGGGCGAGCATCATGCGTCGGCCCTGCCCACCGCCTTGTATGGGCTGATCCTCCTGATGGCTGCCATTGCCTACACGGTGCTGCAGCGCACGATCATCGCCTCTCAGGGCCGCCATAGCCTGCTGAAAGCTGCCGTGGGCGAGGATTGGAAGGGCAAGGTTTCGCTGCTGCTATACCTAACCGCCATTCCCACCGCCTTCATTTACGAATGGGTTTCCGATGCGCTCTATGTGCTCGTGGCGCTCCTGTGGCTCATTCCCGATCGGCGCATCGAGAGCGTGCTGGACCCGACTGAACCTAGCGAGCCGCCCCGCTGAGCAACCTTCCCGGAAGCAGAAAGAGGGCCTTTACGATCTGGAAAACACCCTCAACTGCAACGCCCACCACCCGGAACGGGAGGAGCACCAGCCAGATCAGGGGGTAGAGCACCAGCAGCAGGATGGCCAAAGGCCAACAGAAAACCAGCAGGATCAGCCAAAGGATGAAGGTGGCCATGAGAACCTCCGCTCCTCAGAATGGGCGGCACGGAAAACCGCTCCAGGGGAAATCGGCGGACCAGCCGCCTGGATCGGCCAAGGGCTGGAAGTAGACGGCAGTCCGAGCGGGTTCCGGTGAAAAGAAAATCCCATTGGGCCCCTGACCGGATTCGAGAAAGAATGATCCTGTCTTCAACCCATCAGCCCTGCCGGATATCCGGTGCGGGAAATTGAAACCAGGCGCCAGATCTCCTGGCTGCCGCACCCAGGATCCGGTTCAGAGAGGTACCCATGGCGCGCCGCACCATCGACGTTGAGGAACGTCTTCCCATTCTTCAGACGATTCCCCTGAGCCTGCAGCACCTCTTTGCCATGTTTGGCGCCACGGTGCTGGTGCCTTTCCTCTTCAAGGTGAACCCCGCCACCTGCCTGCTGATGAATGGTGTGGGTACGCTCATCTACTTGTTCGTCGCCAAGGGCCGCATTCCCGCCTATCTGGGATCGAGTTTCGCTTTCATCTCGCCGGTGTTTGCGGTGATGGCAGCGGGCCTGGGCTATGGTGCTGCCCAGGGTGGCTTCGTCGTGTTCGGGCTCCTCTTCATTCTACTGTCCCAGGTGGTGCGGGTGGCAGGTACGCGATGGATCGACATCATCTTTCCCCCTGCTGCCATGGGTGCCATCGTGGCGATCATTGGCCTGGAGCTGGCGCCCGTGGCGACCAACATGGCGGGCCTCACCACAGGCCCCGCCGTGCTGGGGATGTCCGTGCATCACGCCCTGATCATTTCGCTGGCGACCCTGGCGGTAACCATTCTCGCCTCTGTGCTGCTGCGTGGTTTTTTGGCGGTGATTCCGGTGCTGCTGGGGGTTATCGCAGGGTATCTTCTGGCCCTGGGCCTGGGGGTGGTGGACCTTTCCGCCGTGCATGTGGCGCCCTGGTTCCAGGTGCCCACCCTCTATGCACCCACCTTCAAGCTTCAGGCCATCCTCATCATCCTGCCTGCAGCCCTGGTGGTACTGGCCGAGCATGTGGGGCATCTGGTGGTAACGGGCAATATCGTGGGTCGAGATCTGATCAAGGACCCCGGTTTGCACCGTTCGTTGCTGGGTGATGGTATTTCCAACGTGCTGTCGGGGTTCTGTGGCGCCACACCCAACACAACGTATGGCGAAAACATTGGTGTCATGGCCATCACCAAGGTCTACAGCGTGTGGGTCATCGGTGGTACGGCGATCATCGCCATCCTGGTGTCCTTCTCTGGCAAGCTCGCGGCCGTCATCCGCAGCATCCCCGTGCCCGTGATGGGTGGCGTTTGCATCCTGCTATTCGGTGTCATCGCCGCCGCCGGTATTCGCATGCTCATTGAACGCAAGGTCGACTACACGAAATCCCGCAACCTGATCCTCACCTCGGTGGTGCTCATCAGCGGCATCAGTGGCGCCGCTGTCAAATTGGGCACCGTGGAGCTCAAGGGGATGGCCCTGGGCACTGTCGTCGCCATCGTCCTCAGTCTCCTGTTCTGGAGCTTCGACCGATTTGGCCTGAGCAACGACGCCGAACCCCAGGCCTGATCCCAGCCCAGCCGCCGTTCATCCCGTGCCCGTTCCTGCCGGAGGTTCCATGTCCCATGCCCTCGACCGTCGCAGTTTCCTTGCCACTGGACTGGCCGCGGGGGCGGCGACATTGATGGCCCGACACCCCGCCCAGGGTGCCCCGCCCGCAACGGCCTTTTCTCCGGAAGAAGCCACCCTGGATGAACTGCGGATGGGCCTGGAAGCGGGCCGTTGGTCCAGCCAGGATCTGGTTGCCAAATACCTTGCCCGCATTGGTTCGTTCGACAGTGCTGGTGCGGCGCTGCATGCCGTCATCGAGCTGAATCCCGACGCCATGGCCTTGGCCGTCGCGCTGGATCAGGAACGCCAAAAGGCAGGGCCTCGGGGCCCCCTGCACGGCATTCCCGTGCTGGTGAAGGACAATCTCGACACCGCCGACCGCATGAAAACCACCGCTGGCTCTCTGGCCTTGGTTGATGCGCCCGCGCCCAGCCGGGATGCCTTCGTTGTTCAGAAACTACGGGAGGCGGGCGCCCTGATTCTCGGCAAGACCAATCTCAGCGAATGGGCCAATCTGCGCTCAACGCGGAGTACCAGTGGGTGGAGCGGCCGGGGCGGGCAAACCCGCAATCCCTATGCACTGAACCGAAATCCTTCGGGCTCCTCCTCGGGCAGCGCGGTGGCCGTGGCGGCCAGCCTTTGCGCCGCGGCCATCGGCACGGAAACCGATGGCAGCATCGTGAGCCCCGCCAATGCCAATGGCATCGTGGGGCTCAAGCCCACGGTCGGTCTGGTCAGCCGCACCGGCATCATTCCCATTTCCCATTCGCAAGACACGGCAGGCCCCATGGCCCGCACCGTGCGCGACGCGGCCATCCTCCTCACCGCCATTGCCGGCTCCGACCCCCGGGATCGTGCCACGGAGGAAGCCACCCGCCAACTATCCCGGGACTACACTCTGGCCTTGGATCCCAAGGGTCTCCAAGGTGCCAGGCTCGGCGTGATCAAGAATCTGCTGGGACAGCATGCGCACGTGGATGCCGCCCTTCGGCCTGCCCTCGATGCGTTGAAAGCCGGTGGGGCCACGGTGGTGGAAGTGGAGCTGAAATCCAGCGCGTACGACGACGCCGAATTCGAGGTCCTGCTTTTTGAATTCAAAGCGGGTCTCAACGCCTATTTGGGGGCCCGCGGTGGTGCAGTGAAGGACCTTGCCGCCCTCATTGCTTTCAATGACAAGCATGCGGTCCAGGAACTGGCCTATTTCGGCCAGGAGCTGCTGATCCAGGCCCAGGCCAAGGGTCCACTTACGGACGCACACTACCTGAAGGCCCTGGACACGTGTCGTCAGGCCCGGCTGAATATCCACAGCCTGTGCGACACGCACAAGCTCGACGCCCTCGTGGCACCCACGGGCAGTCCGGCCTGGCTCACGGATCCCATCAATGGGGACGCGTTCGGGTTCAGTTGCTCCAGTTTCGCGGCCGTGGCCGGAACGCCGCACATCACGGTCCCCGCAGGCTTCGTGTTCGGACTACCCGTGGGGCTGAGCTTTTTCGGCAGAGCCTGGAGCGAAACCACGCTGCTGAAGCTGGCCTATGCCTTTGAACAACGCACCAAGGCCCGTCGGCCTCCCCGTTTTAGCCCGGCTGCCGCCCTGGAGGCTTGACGCTTTCTTCGGAGCGGTTCAGTCTGGGCGCCGAACTACTTCCCGGGAGGTCCGCCATGAAACTGCTCGCCACCGCCCTACTGCTTGCCAGCACCCTGGCCTTTGCCCAGGCCCCGGTCAAGGATGCCAAGAAGCCTGCCCCTGCTCCCGCCAAGGTAGCCCCCGCACCGGCCCCTAAGGTTGACGCCAAGGCTGCGCCTGCCACCGGTGCCATTCTCGGTAACAAGGATTCCAAGACCTTTCACAAGGCCGACTGCAAGATGGCCGCAAAAATGAAAGCTGAAAACAAGACCACCTTCGCCTCCAAGGCCGAGGCGGAAAAGGCGGGCTTCAAGGCCTGCAAGGTCTGCAAACCCTGATCAACCCCTAAGGAGCCCCCATGCGCATCACATTGCTCGTCATTGCCGCTTCCCTTGCCCTCGGCGCCCAGTCCCTGGAGGACATGAAGGCCATGGCCAAAGCCAAGGCTGATGCCAAGGTCGAAAGCACCAAGACCGAGGCCGACAAGAAGACCGATGCCGCCAAGGCCAAGGCGGATGTCAAAGTGGACAAAACCAAGGCCAAGGTGGATGCCAAGGCTGGCGCGTTGCCCGTGGGTGGGGATACCGCCAAGGCCGCCGCGGCCAAGGGTGATGCCAAAGCCAAGGGCATGACGGAAAAGGGCAAGGTCAAAACCAAAAAGGGTACAGACAAAGCGAAGGCTGCCGCAGACAAGGTCACGAAATAGCTTCCACCGACCTTCGCAACTCCGGTTCGCGCTCCTGAAGATCCCTCAGGAGCGCGAACTGGGTACGGGCGCGATCCAGATTGTGGCCTTCGCGATGGATGCGGAAATAGCGGTCCCCTTCCAGGAAATCTGCTAGAAACCGCAAGCCCAGGCTGTAGGTGATGACCTGCGCGGCCCCCACGAGATTGTCTCGTTCGACCCCGTTGAGCCCGGCCCCTGAACCCTGCAAAAAACCTCGGGCCAGTTCCGCAAAGATGGCTGGATCGGCATGCACTTTGTCGAGCCGCAGTTCATCCTCGGGCGCCGCACAGGCCGCGCTCCGGGCCAAATCGCCAAAATCATACAGCGCCAGCCCTGGCATCACGGTGTCCAGATCCAGCACGCACACCACCTGATCGGTGACCGCATCGAACAGCAGATTGTTCAACTTCGTATCGTTATGGGTGATGCGGGCCTGCATCTCGCCACGCTGGATAAACGCCCCGAAGAACCCGGCCAGATCCCGTTGTGAAAGCGCGAACCGGATTTCAGGAACCGCCTGGCAGGCACGGTTGAGCACATCCGCATCCATGGCAGCGGAAAAGGCATGAAACCGAAATTCTGCATCATGAAAGTGTGGAATGGTGGGGCTCAGGGCCGGTCCCGGCAGATCAGCCAGCAGCCGTTGAAAATCACCAAAGGCTCGCCCGGCCTCGAATGCCTGATGGGGTCCTGCCAGCACGGACACTTCCCGGGTGCCTTCGATGAAGGGGAAACAACGCCAACAGCCCCCCGCACCATCCATCACGAAATCGCTGCCATCGGTCGCTGCAACCAGGCGCAGCGCTCTGCGCTCCAGATCCACCACGCCTTCAGCCTCCAATTTCAAGTGGAGGTGCCGGGTGATGCGCCCCAGGTTTTCCATCAGCGCCAGGGGCTCCCTGAACACGCTGGTGTTGATCCGCTGAAGGATGAAGCGCCGCTCGCTTGTGCGGGTGGCGGTGGTCACCAGAAACGTCGCGTTGATATGCCCATCGCCGTAGGGTTGCACGCCACGCAACTCGCCCTCGAGGCAGAAGTCCCGCGCGACAGCCCTTGGATCGGGTGCAGCGGGTGCGCTCACCTCAGCCCTTCTTGGGGAATTGCCGATCGTAGGCCTCCTGAGCGTACTTGCTGGGGGGCACATCGAAGCGGTGCTTGAACGCGCGGGTGAAGGCGCTGGCATCGTAAAAGCCCAGATTGGTGGCCACGTCCGAGGGGCGTTCACCATCGGAGAGCATCTGGACCGCACGCTGCAACCGGCGCTCGATCAGGTACTGGTGGGGGGTGGTGCTGGTGGCTTCCCGGAACAGGCGAATGAAATGGTCCGGCGTGCACCGGGCGAGCTTCGCCAGATCGGGCACGGAATTCTTGGAACCCAGATGGGCTTCCATGTGATCCAGCACCAACTGCAGGGTGGATCGACTGAGGCGGTAGGGGAACCGGCCCCGATCCTCCTTTTCGGTCAGGCGCTGGAGTTCCGCACCCAAGAGGATCAGGAAGAGTTCCCGGGTCATCAACTGCAGTCCATCCGGGTGGGACATTTCCTGAGTGAAGATGCCGAAAAGCTGCTTCAGGCTCTGGCTGCGCAGCGCGGCGAAGCTCTGCTCCTGCCACTTGCGGGGCGGATGCTGCAGGATGCTCACCAGGGGCTCAGGGAAAGGGCCGTCCAACTGGAGCGCCGTGAACCCGAAGGGCTGATCCGGTGCATGGCGTTTCAAGGTGTGCCCAAAACCTGGCAACAGCAGCGCCAGGCTGCCACGAGGGATGACACCCTCCTCGTGATCGTCACCCGTGCAGACCCGCACGGGGCCGGTGGGGAGGAGCAGGGTCCAGGAGTCCCGGCTGGGTGCAGCCTTGGCCGGCACCGGATCCCGTTTCAGGGAAAGCAGCCGCAAGGAGCCACTGGTATGAGTCTGTAGGTTTTTCGAGTCGTGGTTTGACATGGCCGTGAGAAAAAATCCAGAGACGGATTACAAGGAAGGATGTCACCGTTCCCGCAATCCGTCATGTTTTTTTCTAGGTCCACCGTTTTTCTTAAGTGGGATTTTTTGCCTAGGCCACTCAGTGCCCTCAGCTCGTGAGGCTTTGGAAAAATCCGGAAGACCTTCCCTTGGGAAATGCCATGAGGGGACCCTTACCGAAGCCCGGGTTCACCAGGGACTCATCGAAAGAGGCAACGCACGTTCGGACTGCCTTTGTCGAGATCAGTGACAGCCGCACCCGCCTTCGCCACAGCCTTCGTCACTGCATTCCCCTTCTTCGCAGCCACATTCACCACCGCAGCAGCCACCTTCCGCCTTGCCACCACCCACCAGGTAGTGCTCGGCCATTTCCACCAAGGTGCGATGGGGCGCCATTTTTACCTGCAGGGCAATGTTCACGGCCTTGATCATGTCTTCCTTGGCCACGCCCAGTTTATTCAGGCGGAAGTGATGGACCTGGAAGGCCTCGGCATTGCTGGCAGCCATGGCGGCGGACAGCGCGATCAATTCAGCCGTGACATCCGTAATCTGAGAAGCCGGGGTGGTGGTCTCGGCGGCGGGCTCGTGGCTCATGAAAACTCCAGAAACAGGTTGGGGCGAAATATCCCACGGATTTAGGATGCCAGAAGGGTTCACTTCGAGCCTGTGTCCTGGCTCACGAAGCAGCATCCTCGTATTATGAGGGTTTGGACTTTTGGAGCTCCATGCCCTACCTCGGTGAACTCGCCTCCATCCTCACGGCCTTTTGCTGGTCCGCCAATTCGGTTTGCTTCACCATCGCCGGTCGGCGGGTGGGCAGCGCCACCGTCAATGTGGTGCGGTTGTGGATCGCGCTCGTCGCCATGGTGGTGCTGCACTTGCTGCTGACGGGGACGTTCTTCCCCCATGCGGAAGGCTGGCGCCTGGGCTACCTGGGTGTGTCGGGACTCATTGGCTTTGCCATCGGGGACGCGGTGCTCTTCGAGGCCTTTGTACTGCTGGGCCCCCGACTGACCATGCTGATCATGACGCTCTGGCCCGTCTTTGCAGCGGTCCTCGCCTGGGTATTCCTGGGACAGGCCATGAGCCGCTGGACGATCATGGCCATGGCCATGACCCTGGGTGGCATCGCCCTGGTGGTGAGTGACCATCGCACGGTGGCCGACGGCGGTCGCCCTAAGAAATTGGCACTTGGCGTTCTGCTCACCCTGGGCGGCGCCCTGGGGCAAGCCGTGGGCTTTCTGCTTTCCAAATACGGACTGGCAGGGAACTACAGCCCTGTGTCCGCCAACCTGATTCGCGTGGCGGCGGGCACCCTGGCCATCTCGCTCTGGCTGCTCTTTCGGGGCCATCTGGTGGAAAACTTCCTGCGCCTCAAAGATCGCCGGGCTTCGGTGCTCATCATGCTGGGCGGACTGTCGGGCCCGGTGCTGGGCGTGGTGTTATCCCTGTACGCCATCGGCCACGCCAAATTCCTGGGGGTGGCTTCCACGTTGATGTCCCTTTCTCCTGTGATCCTGCTGCCGGTATCGGTCGTTCTCTTCAAGGAAAAGGTGACAGCCCGCGCCATCGTGGGCACCGTGATCACGCTGGCGGGCGCCGCCGCGCTATTTTTCCTGTAGCAAGCCAGCAGCCCGCTTGATTGCAGGATGATCGATAGGTCGCGTGCCATGACCTTCAAGCCCACCCACGGGCACCACCCCACGCAAGGCGTTGGCCAGGTAAACAGCTTCGGCCTGGGCCAGGTCCTCCCATCGCAAGGAGACTTCGCTGGCAAGCCCAGCCTCAATCAGGACCCGGCGGGCAATGCCTGGCAGGGCACCCTCTGTGATGGCCGGTGTCAGGGTTCGGCCCTCCATCACGGCAAAAAGGGTGGTTCGCCCGCCGTCCGTAAGGTACCCCTTTTCATTGGGCGCAATCACCTCGAAATGCCCACGAACTCGGGCTTCGCGCACCAGTTGAACGTTTTCAAGATAGGACAGTGTTTTGAATCGATTCAGGGGATTCCCGCTAAAGCGAACCGTTTCCAGGCTGCAGCCCAAACTTACGGAATCAGGGTTCTGGGCTGGCAGGGCTTCCGCAAACAGGAGCAAGCGTCCATCCACCGCAAGCAGCCTTAGAATCCCGAATTCCAGGCCTGCGACCACCCCGTGGTAATCCAGAAAATCCAACACCTCCTCAACTTCAGGTGGCGCTTCCAGGCCCAAATAGGCGCAACCCGACGCCATGCGGGCCAGGTGCAAGTCCAGGCGCCAAGGGCTGCCGTTCTCCACCCGCAGGGTTTCAAACAGCCCCGTCCCATGTCGCAGCGAACTGGTAGCGACATCCAGTTTCGTTTCCAGGCTCAGCTCAAGCATTGAACCAGACTCCTTCCCTTATGCACGGTTTCCTCGTACTCCTCCCGGGGGTCGGAATCCCAGACCACACCGCCGCCCACACCGAAATGGAGTTCCCCTCCCGTGGCCCAGGCCGTGCGAATGGGAATCGAAAATTCGGCCTGCTGGAAATCCGCCCGACACCAGCCGAGCGCGCCCGTGTAGATCCGCCGGGGGCAGGGTTCCAACTCGCGGATGAGCCCCATGGCCGCCAGCTTGGGACAACCGGTGATGGAACCTCCGGGGAACATGGCCTGAAACACAGCTTCCAGGGACAGATCCGGAAGCAGGTCGCCGGAAACCTCGGCCACCAAATGGTGCACGTTGGCGTAGCTTTCCAAGGTGGGGAAGGCCTCCACCGTCACCGAGGGAATGCGACAGATACGGGTCAGGTCATTGCGCAGCAGGTCCACGATCATGGCCAATTCACTGCGGTTCTTGGGACTGGACCAGAGCCCTTCACGTAGGTGCAGATCCGCCAGGGAATCTAAGCCTCGGGGGGCCGTGCCCTTGATGGGACGCGTGCGGATGCGGCCCTGGTCAATGCGGAAAAAGGATTCGGGCGAGGAGGAAACAATGGCCCAGCCGGGCTCCGCCACCAGCGCCGAGTGGGGCGCGGGATTCACGACCTGGAGCCGCTGCGCAAAATCGGCCAGATCGCCGGTGTAGCCCCATTGCTCCTGGCGGGTGAGATTTACCTGATAGACATCGCCCTGGGCGATGCCTTCCCGAATGCGCTGAACCTTGCCTTGGTAGCTGGCGGCGTCATCCGAATCCCCGCGTTTTCGGGCCTCGAAATGTCCGGCGCCCAGCCCGTGCAGGCGTGGCTCCAATTCCCGCTCGAGGCAACGCTCGGCGGAATAGAGAATCCCCTCCTTGCGATCGTACAGGCGCAGGGTCTTGTGCAGGGATAACTGGAAATCGGGCAGGCCATCCACCGGCGGCGGCACCCCCGGCAGCGCAGGATCCAATCCGTACCCGAATTCGTACGTGGCGTGGCCAAAGAGATCCGGCAGGATGGGCGGCATTGGCCCGCTGCGCTCGAAGTGGAACGCCACGTGGCCTGGATGCTCCTGGATGGCAAGGGGATCCTCCGCCAGCATCACCCAGCGCCCATCGCCATGGAGGAAGGTGAAGGCATGCCGCGGCAACTCGGCGAAGAAATCCGAAACCGTCAAGGTGCGGGCTTCGGCCCGCCAGGTTTCAGAAACGGCCCGCGAGCGCATGTCTGAAAATGTCCAGGCCATGGGGTGTCAGGAAGGAATCCGGGTGGAACTGCACGCCCGCGAGCGGCAGGGATCGGTGGCGCAGGGCCATCACCGTGCCATCCTCGGCCCAGGCGGTGCGCTCCAGACAGTCCGGCAGTCGCGTCACCGTCAGGCTGTGGTACCTGCCCACGGCAAGGGGATCGGGAAGCCCCGAAAAGAGGCCTGTTCCGGTGTGGTGGATGGGTGTGACCTTCCCGTGCACGGGCACCTCCGCCCGGCTGACCTCTCCCCCAAAGGCCGTTGCAAGGCATTGGTGCCCCAGGCAAATGCCCAGGATTGGAAGCCGACCCGCCAAGGCGTGAATGGCCTCCAGGGCCAAACGCGCATCCTCCGGCCGCCCGGGCCCGGGGCTGATCACCAGCAGATCCGGGGCTTCGCGGTCGATATCGCCCAGGCTGCCTTGATCCCGCCGCAACACGGTTACGTCCGCACCCGCCTCCACCAACCCGTGGCGGACGTTGTGGGTGAAGGAATCCAGATTGTCGAGCAGAAGAACCCGCATGACTCCGGTGTACCGCACTTGCCTCAAGGCTGATAGAGCTCAGCGCTGGCCAGGAAACCGGAACTGTTCCCGCCCACAATCAACACCTTGTTGTTGGTCAGGGCGGTGGCGGTGTGGTAGGAGCGCAAGACCTTCATGGCTCCTGTGGTTGCAGCGAAGGTGCCAAGGGTTGGATCAAATAGCTCCGCATCCGTATATCCAGAGAGCGTAGCCCCTTCGCCACCACCCATGAGCACCTTCCCAGTGGAAAGGAGGGTGCCCGTATGTCTGCCCCGGGCCAGGAGCAGGTTGCCCGTGGCGCTGAAGGTATTGGCCACCGGGTCGTAGAGTTCGGCGCCGGCCAGATAGAAACCGGTCCAACTCAGCCCGCCTGCGATCAGCACCTTGCCACTGGGCAGCAGGGTGGCGGAATGAAGGATCCTTCCCGAAACCATGGCACCTGTGGTGGCAGCAAAGGTGCCGGTGTCCGGACTGTACAGTTCGGCGGTGGCCGGGTAGGCGATGCCTGTTCCGCCATTGGTAATCAATACTTTCCCACTGTTCAGCAGGGTCGCGGCGTGCTTTTCCCGCCCTGTGCCCATGCTGCCTGTTGGGGCAAAAGTGCCGGTGGCTGGGTTGAAGAGTTCCGCGCTGGCGACCACGGCGCCATTGTTGCCACCCGCGATCAACACCTTTCCGTTGCCGAGCAAGGTGGCAGTGCAATCCGTCCGGGCAGTACCCAGCGTACCTGTATTTGTGAAGGTTCCCGCCGCAGGATCATACAGCTCAGCAATGGGCGTAAACACCATCCCGTCGCTGCCGCCCGCGATGAGCACCTTGCCACTGGGAAGCAAGGTCGCGGTGTGGAATCCCCGGGCCTTGTTCAGGCTTCCCGTGGCGCTGAACGCACCCGTGCCTGGATCGTACAGTTCCGCACTGGCGAGGTAGTTGCCTGCGCCGCCGCCGTTATACCCCCCTACAATCAGCACTTTACCATTGGACAGTAGCGTGGCGGTGTGGTTCAACCGCGCCGTTCCCAAACTACCCGTCGTGACGAACGTGCCAGAAGCGCCACCCTGGCCTTGCGTTGCGATGCTGACGCCGCCGCAGGCCATCCCGAGGGCGATCACCGCCACGCCAAGCACCTGGAAGAGGGTACCGGTTACACGCGCGCTCTGGGGTGTCATGGGAGTCTCCGAAAGGGTTGTTGGGTACCCCTCAAGGATAGCTCACTTGGCTATCGGTGCTTGGCCCCACCTGCAGCGCCCAGGCGCAGCACCTGCATCTCCGCCACATCCCTCACACCTGCGATGGCAGCGTCGATGTGGGCTTCGGTATTGAAGGCGCCGATGCCGAAGCGCACGGCGCCATGAAGCTTGTCGGTGCCGAGGTGCTCGTGAACCATGGGCGTGCAATGCAGGCCCGTGCGACAGGCGATGTTGTGGTCCACGTCCAGCATGGTGCCTGTTTCCATTGCCTCCAGGCCCACCACATTGAAACTCAGCACGCTGATGCGCGGCTTCCCGGTGTCCTCCGCGCAGTACAGGGTGACGCCCTCGATTTCGCGCAGCCCATTGCGCAGCCTGGTCCAGAGCGCCATTTCATGATCGTGGATGGCTTTGATGCCCAGGCGGTTCACCCACTTCACCCCGGCATTGAGCCCCGCGATGCCCGGCAGGTTGGGCGTGCCGTACTCCATGCGGTAGGGATATTCATCCAGATGGGCGCGCTGAATGCTTTTCACACCGGTGCCGCCGGCGCGGGTACGGGCAATCTCGACGCCCTCCCGCACATACATGCCGCCGATGCCCATGGGCCCCATCAGGCTTTTGTGCCCGGTAAAACAGATGACATCGGCATGCAGTTCGTCCATTTTCACCGGCACCATGCCTGCGCTCTGGCTCACATCCAGGATCAGATGGATCCCCCGTTCCCGACAGGCCTTGCCCACGGTGGCTACATCCTGCACCGTGCCGATCACATTAGAGGCGTGGTTCATCACCACAGCCTTGGTGTTGGCTTTGAACTTGGCAATGATGGCCTGAGGATCCACGTAGCCCGTTGCGTCGAAATCGATCCAATCCACCTCCGTGCCTTCCTGCTCCAGTTTCCAGAGCGGGCGCAGGGTGGCGTTGTGCTCCACGTGGGTGGTCACCACGTGATCACCGGGGCCGATGAGGCCGAAGATGGCGAGGTTAAGCGTATCGGTGGAGTTGTAGCCAAAGGTCAGACGGTTGGGATCCGTTCCCCCAAAGAACGCGCAGAGCAGCTTGCGGGTTTCATCCACCAGGCTGCCCGCTTCCAGACAGAGATCGAAACCGCTGCGGCCCGGGTTCACGCCTGCGCTGCGGTAGAAAGTGTCCATGAATTCGTATACTTCGGCCGGTTTGGGAAAGGAGGTCGCCCCGTTATCCAGGTAGATCATCTTCACTTCGGCGGGGATCGGCAGGTTCAGATAGGGAGAAGTCATGGGGCACCTCGAAGGTAAATTCAGGGAACGAGCGCATCCGCGACAATTTCGGCCACGGTCTTGATCTGGACCTTGAGCTTGTATTCCTTGTTCAGCTCGCCCAGTTGATCCACACAGTTATGGCAAGGTGTGACGACCACTTCGGCGGCAGTGTCGCGGATCTGCTGTGCCTTCATGCCGCCCGAATTCAGGCGGCGCGCCTTGTAACGGCCCATGGCCAGTTGGCCACCGCCCCCGCCGCAGCAGAAGTTGTGTTCGCGGTTTGGCGTCATCTCCACGAAATCCGCCGCGCTCGCCCGCAGCACCCGCCGCTGGGCTTCGCAGATGCCGCCATGGCGCACCAGATTGCAGGGATCGTGCAGCGTAACTTTTTTGGGATGCTTGGCAGGATCCACCTTGATGCGCCCATCGCGCAGGTACTCATCCATCAATTCCAGGATGCTCATGACCTTGAAGGGGAAGCCCTGCTTCAGCCATTCCTCGCCCTCCCACCGGGCCGAGGCGAAGCCATGCCCACACTCACCGATGACCAAGGTTTCACAGCCTAGGCGCGCCATGGCATCCACCAGGTTCTGGGTGATGAGGCCCGCTTCCTCGTCCTTGCAGTTGAAGAGCCCGTAGTTGGTGAGATCCCATCCATGGTCCGCCGTGAGCGTCCAGTCTTCCTTGGCGGCCCAGAACACCTTGGCGCTGGCCTGCAGACTGAGGGGGAAGAACTTGGGTTCGCGGGGATTCACGGTGAACAGGATCTTGGCGCCGTGCTTGTCCAGGGGCAGCCGTGCCTCGGGATCGCCGGTCTCCATTTGCAGTTCTTCTTCGATCCACTGGACCGTTTCGACCCAGTCTTCCCGGGTGATGGCCATGTTGTTGCCGTGTTTCAGGGCGGTATCCACCGTGGCCTGGAGATCGGGCGGCGTGAGTCCCATGGCGCCCAGGGCCGCCCGTGCCGCACGGAACAGGCGCGGCAAGAGGATGCCCACGGTGCAGTTCAGGGAACAGCGTCCACACAGGGAACACCGCCCGAACACCGCATCCACCCATGCCCGAGCCATGTCCTTATCCATGGACCGCGCGCCCACCAAACCCGGAGCCACCTTGCCCATGGTGGTGAAATGACGTTTAAAAACAGCGGCAATGGTTTCGAGTTTCGCGGCGGGGATGTTTTCCAGCACTGGATCCATGCGGTAGTAGTGACAACTCTCGGCACAGAGCCCGCAGTGAACGCAGGCATTCAGGAACGCGGCCTCCGCCTCCTTCAGCTTGCTGCGGAAAACCTCTAGCCCCCGCTGAAAATCCGCCTCGGTGAGTGCTTCAAGCCTCGTTTCAAGTTCATCCACGTCGCTCATGGGCCCTCCGTTACGCGGTGGGCGGCAACACACCGCGACGGCCAAAAAAGGCGCCGAAGTGATACCGCGTGGGGAAGAAGAACAGGCAATGGCGAATCTTGCCTAGGGGCGCATAGATCAGGAGTGCGATGGTTTCGATCAACCAAAGGGAAGCAAAACTCGGCAAAAAACAGGTAATTCCCGCCAAGGCTGCGAAACCTGTGGCCAGAAGGTTTGACACGAAATCATCGGGGCAGGAGATTCCGCGCAGATGGGCCTTGAACATCCGTTTGCCCAACAACGCGATGCCACCTGTGGCCCCCAACAGCGCCACGATGCCCAACACCCTTGGTGTGCCAAGCCCCGATAACTTCAGGCCAAGCAGCGCCAACCCCGCAAAAATGCCCGTGTGATAGAGCATTCCGGCCAAGTAGGAAAGTGGATTCATCCGCACGCTTTCCTTGGCCTGGGGAGCCATGCCCTGGGTGAAGGCGTAGCGGACGCCCGCCCTGGCATCACCCGCGGGCCTCGAATGGAGTTGCCGAACACCAAAGGCCTTGGTACGCATATACAGCACCACCAGCGCACCAGCACACCAGATGGTGGCCAACATCACACCTGCCAGAAGCGGGTTCATGGCGGCCTACACGCAACCGTCGGGCTTGGGCAGCCCCGCCAGTTTGCAGGCGCCCTTGGCCGGGCCACTGGGGAAGAGCTCATAGATGCGCTTCAGGGGCACACCGGTGGTTTTGCACATGGCCCGCACCATGGGGGCCGAATCGTTTTCCAGAAAGTGCCCTCGGATGAAACGGATCACGGACCAGTGATCTTCCGTGAGTTGCTCCAACCCTTCTTCCTTCAAGGCCAGGAACGCGGCCAGTTCCTCGGTCCAAATGGAAGGCTCCACCAAAAAGCCCTCTTCGTTAAGTTGCACCTGCGTTCCGTTGAAATCGAGCACGGACATGGGGCCTCCAGCCAGGGATGGGATTTGCACGTTGGAGCGCCCGGAGGGAGGCTCTTATTTGCATATGCAGAATAATATTCCCAAACCAACCCAAAACAACACCACAATTTTCAAAAAATACCTCTATTTCTATGACCGTGATCCCCATCACGACCAATCACATAACCGTTCGTCAGGCCACCTACCCCCGTCACTCTTTCGGATACACCCGGATGCTCTTGAAGCTCTTCAGCATCACCTTGCCTGGGGCGAAACCCCTGGGTTTGGAGACATCCGCCACGCGGCACCAATGCACTTCCACCTTGCCGCCATCCCGGGCCTTGGAGAAGAAGGCGGCCAATTGGGCGGCACGTTCGAGCACCTCGCGGGGCGGTTCGCTGATGCGATCGGGATTGCGGATGATGACGTGGCTGCCCGGCACCCCCGCCACGTGCATCCAGAAATCCAGGGCCGAGGCCACCTTGAAGGTCAGGGTGTCGTTATCCGCGTCGCCCTTGCCGATGATCACTTCCCAGCCTTCCACCATGACATTGCGGTAGGCCTTGCCCTTGCCGTCGGAGCGTTTGAGATCTTTGTTGGCGCCGGTTTCCATGCGTTTTGTGCCCTTTGGTTTGGGAAGTTCCTTGGTGGGTTTGGCCAGGGCCGGAGGATCAAGGGTGCGGGCCTCCAGTTCCAAGAGCTGCCGCGCTCGTTCCCGCTCCAACTCCGCCACCCGTTGCAAGCCCCGCTCAGCGCGCTTGACCGCCGCGAACCATTTTTGAACAGCTTCTTCGGCCCGCATGCCTTCGGGCAATTGAATCACGGTGCCATCGCCCAGTTCAAAACGCCCTTGCGCGCCCTTGAATTGCCAGAGTTCTGCCGACAGGGCCTGGGCCTTGGTCCGCAGAGGCAGGGCAGCCTCGTGCCGGTGGCGATCCATCGCCAGGGCCTCGCCATAGCGCTGCAGCCGTTGCCGTTCCTTCGCTAGCTTGCGATCCACACTTGCTTGTCGCGGCGCCAGGATCAGGAGGTTGGCTCGGCCCTGGGACCAGGCGCGATGCCGGGCAAATAGAGACCCTTCGCCCGGCAGCACCTCGGGCAATTCTCCGTTCAGGGCTGAGGTGAGTTCATCCCCAAACTGTGCTTCCCACCGGGCGAGAGCGGGGCTTGCAGCCCGCAGCTCGGGGGTGGTGGGCGGAAATACGGCTCCCAGACCCATCCGCGCCGGATTGAGATCCACGCCATCCAGCCGCAGCCCCGCCCGGCCTGGAATGGCCTGGAAACAGAGTCGCATTTCCTCGATGCGGCCCGTGACGGCCCGACGGCGCAGGCTCAGCCGCAGCCATCGTTCCCTGGGATCGCCTTCCACATCCTCCAGATGGGCGCCCTTCAATTCCTGCCCCCAACGCCGGGAGAGATCGCCCTTGGCTTCGGCCTTCAGAAACGCCATGGCGGGATCCTTTTCGTGGAGCAACCAGAGCTCCGGCGCAGGATTCAACAGAAACACCCAGGCGAGGCCGGATTCCCATGCCGCCCGCCGATCCGGCGCCCAGGTCAACGCGAGGGCCCGTGGGGAAACCCAGACATTCTGAATGCACCCCACGCCCACCCTGAGGCGGGCACGGGCCAAGGCCAGAAGCAGTGGAGCATCCATGGGTTCCAGCATAACGGAGCCCCGAGCTCTACCTGGCTCTGGTAGCCTGGGCCCACTTCCCTGGAGTTGTTATGCACGAGCCGGAGCCCGCCTCCCCGGACATCCTGGAACGCCTTTCCCGCCTGGAATCACAAGTGGCCTGGTTGTCCAAGCAGGTCAACCCCGCCGTGGCCCAGGAGGCCAGTCGCCAGACGGGACCCATCGCCATTGGCCAACCGCCACCGCCGCGCGCCCTACCCGCACCGCCGCGGCCGGTCCCACCCCGGAAGCCCATGAACCCCATCGTCTGGGTTGCCGCGGTCGGCTCCTTCCTGTTCCTGGTGGGTGCTGCCTATTTCCTGCACTGGTCCATCCAGCAGGGCTGGATCGGGCCCGAGCTGCGCTTCCTCCTGGGATTGCTCGTGGGTGGTGGGCTGAGTTTCGGCTCAGCACGGCTGCTCCTGGGCCACAGCCCGAAACTGGGGGCCGTGCTGTTGCTCGCGGGCCTGGGGACTTTGCTGTTCACCTTCCGCTGGGGCGCTTTCGAGTACCACTTCTACCCGCCCGCCCTGGGGCTGGTGGCAACCTTTGTCTGCACCCTCCTGGCCGGTGGCCTCAGCGTTCGCGCCAAAGCTGGCGCGAGCCTATCGGTGGCGCTGATTGCGGGATTGCTGGCGCCGCTCGTGTTCAGTCAAGGGGGCCATCACGAAGTGGGCTTGGCGCTCTACCTGGCCGTACTCATGGGCGCGGTGCTGGCCGTGCCCTACCTCGGCAAAATCGGTGCGCGCTGGGGCCTTCCCAGGGTCCTGGCCGTAGTTGGTACCTGGATTTTCCTGGCCGCCGCCGCCCTCAACGTGCCCTCCGGCGATGCTGGGACCCTCTTTCTGTTGCTGCTGCTCCACCTCCTGATTACAGGATTGTGGATTTGGCTGCCGGGCCAAGCGGAGGCCAAACCCTCCATGGCAACACCCCTTTGGCTCACGGTGTCCCTGGCGGCCACGAGCTTGGCCTGGGTGCTTTGGAAGGAACTGCATTGGACCCTGGAGGGCTTTGCTGGGCCAGTCCTGGTGATCGCCGCCCTGAACCTCGCGTTGGTCAAACCCCTCCGCATCCGCCTGGATGGCCGCAGCGCCGATCTGGGACTGCTGGTGCTGGCCGCTGGCCACCTTGCCCTGGCGGTACCCGTGGCCTTGGCCTGGCATTGGGTGGGCCCCGTCTGGGGGCTGTTCGCCCTGGGCTTGGCCTGGAGCGTTGGCGAAGCGGAACAACGGCCCGAATGGGATGCCCAGAGCGTGCGCACCCTCACCTGGATGGCCCTCGGCATGGCCATCGCCGCCACCCTGCGGTGGCTGGTACATGGGCTGGACGTGTGGGACTTCTGGTACTACCCCGGCCTCAGTCGAACCACGATGATGCCCTTCTTGAACAGCCGCTTCGCGGAAGGCGCCCTGGCAGCCGCAGCCTGGGGTTTGCTGGCCCGCCGCCAGGGCTTCACCCGGGTGCTGGGCTTCCTGGGGCTGGAATTTGTGGGCGGGCTCACCCTTTCCCTGGAATTGGCGCACCTGGTGCGCTGGCTGGATGGCACCTCTCGCGGCGCCAGCGTGACCGTCACCCTTGCCTGGGCTGTCTTCGGTGCCTTGCAGTGGTTGCGCAGTTTGTCGGAAACGCGCAACGATCTGCGGCGGGTGCTCGCCATCGCGGGCTACGGCTGGCTCGGGTTGGCCAGCCTCAAACTCATCAGCCTGGATCTGGATCACGCCGATGTGCCCACCAAGGCGCTGGCCTTTCTGGGGGTGGGCGCCGTCATCATCACGGCCGCCCTGGTGGGCAACAAACTGCGGGTGGCCCGAAAGGAAGCGGAATGAAAGTCATCGCGCTTGCATCCCTTCTGCTGCTTGCAGCCTGTGCCACCCATTCGCCTGACCAGGGTGAGCTGCTGCGCCGGAAACCCATCACCCCAGCCGTGGCCAGCGGCTGGGCGCGCCTCCCCCTGGACCGCGAGGCCCAAACGGCCTTTCCCGATCTGTGGCTGAGTGATGTCCGGGGCAGCCGCATTCCTTATCTGGTGGAAAGGGATGGCCTTTGGCAGCCGCGCGATCTGGAGCTCGAGAAACTCGCCATGGGCAAGGATGCCCAAGGTCGCCCCACCGCCGAATTCGTCCTGAAATTCCCCCAGGGTTGGCAGGTGCGCGAGCGGGAACACCTGCGCATCGAACTGGCGCTGGAGGGCGCAGCGCCCTGGGTTGCCCAGGTGGAGGTGGAGCGACGCCAGGAAGGCGGTAAGCCAATCACGCTGCAGCGGGACCAACCGATCCATGTCTTTGATCTTGGCGATGCAGGCCGCCATGCAAGCTTGTCCGTGCCCTGGGATTTCAAGATCTACCGCATCACCTTGAATCCCGTACAGGGCGTGGCACCGACATTCAAGGGAATCCGGGTCATTGCCACCACGGAGCCCAGCGCCAGAACCGAAGACGCAGTGGTAACCCCCCGGATGGAACCCCTTGGGCCGGGGGAATGGAACCTAAGCCTGGATGGCCCCGATCGCATCATGGGTGCCGAGATCACCCTGAATCCCCCAGTGGCGCCGATTCCCGCCCACTTTGTGCAGATGATTCCACCCGCGCCGGGAGAACGGGACACCGAAGCAAATCGTGAGCGAACTGTTTCCTGTTCGGGCCTGCTGTGGAATCTCCCCGCCCTGGCCACGGCCAGCACCCGCGTGCACCTGGAACCCGTCACCACCGACCGTCTGCGCCTGCGACTTCCCGACGGCGTCATTCCCGCCAGCGTAAAGCTCTTGGTGCGGCGAGATGTGCTGCTGTTCCCGGCGGAGGCGGGCGTAGCGTACTTCCTCCATGTGGGCGGACAGGTTCAGCACGCACCCGGAAATCTGGCCGCGCTGCCCGATTCCAGCCGTGCCCTCTATCAGCGGGAAGCGCTTGGCCTGGGGCTGGCTGAACCCGATCCCCAGGGCGTCCCCAAAGTCGTAACGCCCATGGAGGAAACCAAGCCTTGGTTGCCCTGGATCGCGGGCCTTGCGGTGGTCGCCATGGGCCTGGTGGCCTGGAAATTGTTCAAGCCCGAAAGCCCCCGCGCATCCTGAACCTCATCTCCAGCGCTGGAATTACGGCAGCGCCGCGAGGGTCCGCTTCACCAGACACTGCACGAAATCAGGATGAACCCCCGGCGCAGGCACCCGCAGATAGCGCTTCACGCCGAGCTTTTCGGCGAGTTCCCGGTACTGGATATCCAGCTCGTGAAGGGTTTCGATGTGTTCCCCCACGAAACTCACCGGCACGATCACCACCTCCTTGCCGGATAGCTCTTTCAGCACCGATTCCAGGGCCGGTTCCAGCCATTTGATGGGGCCCACTTTGCTTTGGTAGCCCAACCGGTAGCCACCGGGAAGCCCCCCCAGCCTTGCCTTGAGAGCCTCGATGGTGGCGTGGATTTCCCGTTCGTAAGGATCCCCGGATTGGATTTGTTTGAGGGGCAGGCTATGGGCACTGAAGACCACGGTGGCACCCGGTGCCTGGGCTAGGGTCATGCGCAGATTGGCTTCCATGCAGGCCAGATAATCTGGATCCAGCGCATAGTGGAGCACGCCAGGCAGAACTTCGATGCCCATGGCGCGCGCTTCCCGTTCCAGCTCCACCAAGCTGGAACCCGTGGTAGCGCGGCAATCATGGGGATAGAGCGTGACGGGGAGAATCCGCTTGATGCCCCGCATGGCCAGGGCACGGAGCGCGCCCTTGGCCCGGGGCGAGGTGTACCGGAACACGATCTGCACCGGCTCCTGGCGACCTGCTGCCCGCAGACCTTGGCGAAGCGCTGTGGCCTGGGCGGCCGTTTCCCGCAAAATGGGGCTGCCGCCCCCAATTTCCGAATAGCGTTCTTGCACCTCCTTGAGGCGAGAACCCACGATGATCCGGGCGATCAAGGGCTGCAGAAACGCAGGTCCCAGCCGAATGATGTCCCGGTCATTAAAGAGACTTAGCAGAAAGGGCTTCACGTTTCTCAAGCGCAAAGGCCCGCCGAGATTCATCAGCACCACGGCCGTATCGGGCTTGGGATGGGTCATAAAAGGCTCCGGCAACCATCATGGAACGAATCCCGCGGAAAAAGCTCGCGGTATGCTCATGGGTGTAGCCCTGAGGCACCTCCGTGACAAAAATCCTGGTGATTGACGACAGTTCTCTGATGCGCCACCCGGTGCGCGATTACCTCGAGCTGGCCAGCTACGAGGTAGAGGACTGGCTGCCGCTCTCCGCCATGGAGATCCCAGACCGCATCAAGGAATCCAAGCCCGATCTGGTGCTCACAGATTTTGTCATGCCAGGTGTCAACGGCCTCACCGTGGCCCAGATGGTGCAGCGAGCAGACCCCGCGATTCCCGTGGTGGTTCTGACCGCCCAGCGCGACCCGGAGATTGAGGCCAAGCTGCTCAAGTTCGGCGTCAAGCTCGTGTTGCACAAACCCATCAAGCGTGAGGTTCTGCTGAGTGCCATGAAGGAAGTCCTGGGCGGTTGATTCAGCCGCCACTCATCATGTGCACCACCTGCACATCCGCTGCGTCGGGAATGGTCGTGGTTTCATAGGCCTTGGGCTGCACCAGTTCACCATCCACCGTGATGATGAGCAGGGGAAAACGGAAGTTGCGCCTGACGAGCACCTCGCGCACCGTCAGGCCCTCCTTCCATTCCATGGCATCGCCATTCACATGGATCATGCGTCTCCCATCTACAGGTGAAGCTTGACCACGTCCACCACTTCGGGGAAGACATCCAATCCCAGTTCCTTGAGGCGTTCCAGGGTGGGCACGCCATTGGGAGTCCAGCCGCGACGCTTGTAGACGGCATCGGTCAACTGCTCGTAGCGACCTTGGCGCCATTTCCGGTGCGCGGCCATTTTTTCTTCCAGGCTCATGGCGGTGGGATCGAGGCCCATTTCATCCGCAATCTGTTTGTCGTACCGCTCCTGGCGGGAAAGGTATTCTTCGGTGGTCACCGGGCCCAGGGCCCGGAAGGGCGCATGGTCATCCTTGCGGAGTCCCTTGCCCATGCGGATATTGAAGATGCGCTGGAAGTTGTACACCCGCGCTGACTGAACGATCAGCTCATCCTTGTCGATCTTGATGCCCGTGGTGGCGCTGAAGATGTCCACGTAGTTCTGCACGTGCTCAGGGATCTTGTGAGCCTCGGGCTGTTTGGCGTTATCCGAAGGCACCACATCATTCCAGGGCAGCTTGCAGAAGCCATTGAGGCCAAACCACGTCCGGAAAAGGGGGAAGTAGTACAGCGCTTCGGCCTTGTCTTCGAAGGTGGGGATCTGTTTGTTCACCATGTCCATGAAGATCAGCCAGGCCTCGTCGTGCTGCGGCCCTTTGTTGGTGAGCGCGTAACCACCCTGTTGGGCCAGGCTTTCCTTGGACATGTACTGGCTGTATTCCAGGCCCTTGTTCTCCATGCCAATGTCGTTGATCAGCTGCGGGTCGCCCCAACCGTGCTTGATGAAATGCTCTTTCATCTTCTTCACACCCTGGCCGGCGATAAGGCCAAAACCTTCGCCTCGGGCCATCTGGTGCATCATCTCCAGATCAGCTTCGGCATTCCCCCAATTCATTTCGAGACCGCCGGTGCGTTCCTTGTTCAGGATGCCGCGCTGGTAGCACTCCATGACGAAGGCCGTAAGGGTGCCGTACGTGATGGTGCAGATGCCGTAGGTGTCGCAGTAGAAGTTCAATTCGAGGAGGTAGTCGGGATCAAACACGCCGCAGTTGGAGCCCAGCCCTGCCGCATTTTCGTATTCGGGCCCATCCACGGTGACCGTGTGGCCCTTGTAGGGGCCAGTCTTGACCTCTAGACCATCGGCGCCCTTGGCGCAGGCCATGGAGCAGCCGTACCAGCAGCCGTCCACGGTCTGCTGCGTGCATCGGCTCTGCCAATACTGGGAATCGATCTTGTGGGTATCGGGATGCGACCCGTACTGGAAATTATGGGTGGGCAGGAGGTCGTACGCGTCCATGATCTCGACGATGTGAGCGGTACCGTTGCGCCGCATCATGCACTGGTGGGGATCGTTCTCGCGGATTTCCTTGTGGTACTTCACGCCAGTCTTGGCGATGGTTTCGTAATCCGCCACGTGGTTCAGGTCACCCTTCACCTGCGGGCCGCGGCAAACCAGCGCGCGAATGCGCTTGTTGCGGAACACGGTGCCGATGCCGCCACGCCCGGCCTGCTTCAGGCGGATGCAGCCACGGCGCAGATCCCACCATGAGAAATTGAGCATGCCGATGAGGCTATGCTCGGCGGCGGCACCGGTGCACACCACGGAAATATTCACACGGTCAGCTTCATTTTCGGCGTACATGTGCGTGAGCACTTCGGCCAATACGTGGCTATCCACGGGCTCTTCCGGCGCTTCTTCGATTCGGATGATGCCCTTTTGTCCGTCGATGAACACGATGAGATCACGGTCGGATTTGCCCTGAATTTCCAGTGCGTCGAAGCCGCTGAATTTGAGCAGCGGGCCAAAATAGCCGCCCACGTTGGAATCGATGGGAATATCCGTTTGGGGTGAAAGGCTCACCACCAGTGATTTCCCTGTGCCCGCGTACTGGGTGATGCCCGCCACGGGGCCAGGGCTGATGATGATTTCGTTTTCAGGATCATTCCAGCGGGTGGTGGGCTTGACCGCATTCCAGAGATGCCAGAGCCCAAAGCCACGGCCCCCGATGAAGACATCCTTCATCTGCTGCGTGACCGGCTTTTCCTTTACTTCCAGGGTGCCCACGTTCACGTAGAGGGTGCGGTTGGTGTAGCCCTTATCCGGCAGGCTCGGCGTGAAGGCGATTTCCTTCAACACCTTGTGGGCAGCTTTGATGGCTTCCAGACCTTCGAGGTACTGGGTGCGCTGGGTGAAATCGATATCCATGACCTTGGTGGGATCAAATACGAACTGGCTCATGTCACGCTCCTTGGCTCACAGAATCCGGTAGGGCGGTTGCGGGACATCCACCATTTCCAACGCTGCATGGGGGCAGGCCTTCACGCAGATGCCGCAGGAGATGCACTTGTAGGGTTCCGTCCACTGGGGGTTGCGCTCGAAGATTTCCTTTTCACAGAAACCCATGCACATGTAGCAGCCCACACAGACCTTCTTGTCGATGACCACCACACCCAGTTTGTTGCGCGACAGGGCCTCGGTGGGGCAAACCACCACACAATCGCCACACTGATCGCAAAGCACGGCCTGACCGCTGCCATCCGCCAATTCGCGGATATGCAGGGCCGCCATGGCCGGGTCATTCAGCTTGAAAACCTTTTCGGCGCAGGAGGATTCGCATTCGTGCTGACAGGTCGCCCGACCTGCATCGCACTTGCTCAGATCAATCCTTAGCTGTCGCATGCTCAGGTGCCTCCCATCGCTGGGGTCAACGGACCCGGGCCGTGCCGTACGGCCGCTCATCATGGGTAAGGTAGCACCCGGCCCAGGAAAGACAAATGCCTGAAAAAGCGCAATATACAGACAGAACTATCGCTCTTGAACTCACCGTATTCACAGCTACTTCCGGATGAGGTGCACCGCCGTGGCCTTGAAGGACGCAAACACCTCACGACCCTCGCCAAGGCCCAGCTCTTCTCGCGAACGGGCGGTCACGTAGGCGGAAAGAAAGAATCCGCAATCCAATTCCACCTTGAAGAACGGACCCCGGGATGTGATCCGGGTCACCCGTGCCGCAAAGGCGTTTCGCGCACTGGTTTCCCCTTCTGGGTGCAGGGAAAGGGTGACATTTTCAGGGCGCACACCGATGGTCACCTCCTGCCCAACCTCCACCACGCCCGTGCCCACAATTTCCCGATCTCCCACCGCCAGGGTGAATGTACCTGCCGTGCATTCCCGCACCTGCCCCCCCAAGAGGGTTTCCATGCCGACAAAGGTCGCCACGAATTCATCCACCGGATGGTTGACCACGTCATTGGCGGGGCCGCATTGCACCACCTGTCCCTGCTGCAGCACCGCAAGCGTATCCGCCAGGTGAACCGCCTCCAGCAGATCATGGGTGGCCAGTACCGCCGTGCAGTTCGTTTCGCGTAGCACTTTTCCCAGGTCCTGGACCAGGGCCTCCCGGGTGGGGGGGTCCAAGGAGGAGAAGGGTTCGTCCAGCAGCAGAACCTGGGGCCTGAGCGAACAGGCCCTTGCCAGACTGGTGCGCTGGGCCTCCCCCCCGGACAGTTCCCGGGCTGACCGGGCCAACAGGTGCTCGATGCCAAAGCGCTGGGCGCTTTCCAGGGTGCGACGAGCTCGTACCCCAGCCTCAATCCCGCGTAGGCGCAGCCCGACTCCGATATTTTCTGCCACCGAAGTATCCAGCAACAGCGGCTCCTGAAACACCAGGGTCACCCGTCGGCGATAGGCTGCCAGATCTCGGGAGGTTGCCAACACTGAGCCTTCGAAGGCAAGGTGTCCCGAGGAAGGCCTGAGCAGCCCGGCGAGGCAAAGCAGCAATGTGGATTTACCGGCACCGTTGGGGCCGATGAGACCCAGGATTTCTCCGGTGCGCAATTCGAGATGCGGAAGCGTCAAGGCCTGCACCTCGCCACGATGCACCTGGAGGTCGTGCGCCTCAAGCAGGACGGACCCAAGTGGCTTCATCGCGGCCGCCTGCGCTGTTGGATGTGGGTGAGAGCCGCGTTCACCGCAAAAGCCACCACCAGCAAAATCACACTCAGGGCGATGGCCACATCGAAGTTGCCCTTGCTGGTCTCCATCACCGTGGCCGTGGTCAGCACACGTGTGGAGCCCTTGATGTTGCCGCCCACCATGATGGAGGCACCCACTTCGGAGATGACCCCGCCAAAGCCCGCCATGATGGCGGCGAGCAGGGGCAAGCGAGCCTCCTTGATGAGCATCCACACCATCTGGGTGCGCGTGGCGCCGAGGGTCAGGATCTGCAGACGCAAATCTTTGGGCAACTGCTGGATCGCCGCAAGGCTAAGCCCCGCAATAATCGGTGTGGCGATGACCGCCTGGGCGATCACGATGGCCATAGGGGTGTAGAGCAGGTGGAACACGCCCAAAGGCCCATTGCGCCATAGCAGGATGGTGATGAACAACCCCACCACCACCGGCGGCAGCCCCATGCCTGTGTTGACCAGACTGATGACCAGGCCCTTGCCGGGAAAGCGGTTGAGGGCCAGCGCCACCCCCGCCGATACGCCCAGAACCAAACTGATCAGGGTGGCCAACCCTGAAAGAGCCAGGGATAGCAGTGTGATGCTCAGCACCTCACGGTCGAGGGTGAACAACAACCTCAAGGACTCTTTAATGCCTTCCCAGATCAATTCCATATCAGGCCTCGATAGGAATGACGACCACCGCCGTGGCCTTGACCAGGGCGTGCACCGGGTCACCCACCGCCAGGGCAAGATCCTCGCAGGCCCAGGAGGTGATCAGGGATTCCAGGGGGAAACCACAATCCACATGGACGCGGACCAGGGCCCCCAGGTGTTGGAGCGCCGTCACCCTTCCCACGAGGCGGTTTCGCTGCGTCACCGCGCCCGCACCATGGCGCTCCAGGGACACGCCTTCCCCGCGAATGCAGGCATAGGCCTCTTGAAAATTCCCACCTGGATCGGGAGCGAACAACTCCGCGCACCCTGCGCCCAAACGCAACAACCCTTCGGTACGGCCTTCCACACGGGTCCGGACCACGGTACCAAAGCCCAAGAGTTCGGCTGCTTCCCGGGAATCGGGCCGCGCAAAGACTTCGGCGGGCGTCCCGCCCTGACGTATGCATCCCTCCCGCATGAGCAGGAGATGATCCCCAAGGGAAAGGGCCTCGTCCCGATCGTGGGTCACCAGGATGGCGGGCATCCCCATGGCCTGAAGCATGTGCCGCAGTCCATGTCGAAGCTGCTCAGCCGCGGGGCGATCCAAGGAGGCGAAGGGTTCATCCAGAAGCAATAATCGCGGTCGAGGTGCCAACGCGCGCGCCAGGGCCACCCGCTGTTTCTCTCCACCCGAAAGTTCCACCGGTCGCCGGTGCTCGAGTCCCTCTAGGCCCATGAGTTATGCCCGGTTCAGAATTCGGGCCTGGCGCTCCGGGGAGCCGTCATGTATTCCAAACCCGATGTTGCCCGTCACGTCCAAATGGGGGAAAGGGCGGCCTCCTGGAACACATACCCCACCTGGCGCCGGTGGGCCGGGATGAATACCCCCGTTGAGCCATGAAACCAAGGGGCCCCATCGGCCGAAATACAGCCCGAATCCGGTTTTTCGAGGCCAGCTACACACCGCAAGATGGTGGTTTTCCCACATCCTGACGCGCCGAAAAGCACCGTGATGCTGAAGCAATCCAGATCAACCTCGAAGGCTGCTTCAACTTGAAACCCGCCTGGGAAGGCGCGACGAAAATCTGATTTCAGCGCCATACCCGCTCCTTCCCGCGGAGCCAGGCGGTGCAGGCCAACACCGTAAACGCAAAGGCCAAAAGCAGAAGCGCAGTGCGATTGGCTGCAGCCATGTCGAAGGATTGCACCTGGTCGTACAGGGCGATGGAGGCCGTGCGAGTGCGTCCCGGCAGGTTGCCGCCCACCATGAGCACCACTCCAAACTCCCCGATGGCATGCGCGAAGGTCAGAATCATTCCCGATAGCAGCCCCCGCCAAGCCAGGGGCAATGCCACCCGAAGGTAGGTGCCTGTTCGACCTGCATTCAGCGTGGAGGCAACCTCGAGGAGGCGTCGATCCACACTGCCCAGGGAGGCCACCACTGGCTGCAGGAAAAAGGGCAAGTTGGTGAAGACTTGAGCCAGGAGAAGCCCACTGAAACTGAAAACCAACGGCGATCCCATAACGCTCTCCCAAGCGTGGCCGAGGGGGCTTCGGGGCCCCAGGGCCACGATCAAGTAGAACCCCAGCACCGTGGGTGGAAGGATCAAGGGCAGGCTAGTAAAGGCCTCCAGCAACGCCTTTCCCCGAAAGCGCCCGAAGGCCAAGGGATAGGCCAACGCTAGGCCGATGGGCAACAGAAGCAGTGTCGAGGCCGACGCCAGCTTCAAACTGAGGCGCACCGCCTCCCAATCCATCAGGGCTTGCCAAACCCGTGGCGGGCGAGAATGACTTGACCCTCTGACCCGATGAGGAAATCGCGAAAGGCTTTGGCAAGGTTTTGCACCCGGCTCCGCGCAAGGACCACCCCATGCTGACGGAGGGGCGGAGCGATTTCCTCCGGCACTTTCCAAGCCAGACCCGATGATTCCAGTGCCGGGTGACGAGCCTGGGACTGGGAAATGAGGCCTGCCTCGGAGGCGCCGGTTTGGAGAAACTGAGCTGCCTGGGCGATATTCTCCCCGAACACAAACTTTGGCCTCAACGACTCCAAAAGCCCCACGTTGGCCAAGGCACCTTCCGCCGCCCGGCCATAGGGCGCTAATTTGGGATTGGCCACGGCGATCCGCTTGATGCGGGGATCCAGGAGTACCCGAAGCCCTGCGACCGCGGGATCCACCCCGATTTCCCGGCGCAACCAAAGGGTCAGATATCCCTTGGCATAGGGGAAGGGTCCATCCGCCGTGATCAAGCCCGCCTGCCGCAACTGCTCCGGAAAGCCCACATCGGCCGAGAGAAACAGATCGTACGGAGCTCCCTGCTGGATTTGCGCCGTCAGGCTGCCTGACGCACCAAAGGTCAATTCGATTTTCACGGCAGGATGCGTGGCCTCGAAGGCGGCCTTCGCTTCTTCCAAAGTACCTCGAAGATCACCTGCCGCCGCCACGGACAGCGCATTCAGGTTTGTTTGCGCTCTGAGGGAGACGGCCATGGCCATTCCCAAACCCAGCAAAAATGTCACGACTGGCAGACGCCGCACAAAACCCTCCGGTGTTCCCGTAGCCTACCTGTTTACGCCCCGCCCATGAAGGGGTAGGCCAATCCAGTGGGCGGCGCAAAGCATTCCTTGATGGTGCGGGGCGAGGTCCAGCGGATCAGGTTGAGGAAGCTGCCCGCTTTGTCATTGGTGCCCGACGCACGAGCCCCGCCAAATGGCTGATGCCCCACCATGGCGCCGGTGCACTTGTCGTTGATATAGAAGTTGCCAGCGGTATTGGCTAGCACATCCGACAGGTGGTTGATGACGTAGCGATCCCGTGCAAACACCGCACCCGTCAGCGCGTACGGGGATGTCTGATCCAAAATCCGAAGCGTTTCTTCCAGCTGGTCATCTTCGTAGACATAGATGGTGAGCACCGGCGCGAAGATCTCCTCTTCCATGGTCACGAAGTGCGGATCGGTGGTGACGATAACCGTGGGTTCAATGAAATACCCCACGGACTTATCGCCCTGGCCGCCCGCGATGATCTCAGCCTTATCAGAACTGCGCCCCAATTCGATGTAGCGCATGGTGGCGTCAAAGCTGTTCTCGTCGATCACGGCGTTCATGAAGTTACGGAAATCCCGCACATCACCCACCCGCACCTGGCGCTGATGGTCCAGCAGCAGCGCCTTCAGTTCCGGCCATTTGGAAGCAGGCGCGTAGACCCTGGAACAGGCTGAGCATTTCTGCCCCTGGTATTCAAAGGCGGCCCGCACGATCGCCGTGGCCACCTCCGGAATTTCGGCGGAATTGTGCACGAAAATGTAATCCTTACCCCCGGTCTCACCCACTAGGCGCGGGTAGATGCGGTAGCGATCCAGGTTGTCGCCCACGGTCTTCCACATGGCATTGAACACGCCCGTGGAGCCCGTAAAATGCAGGCCCGCCAGGCTCTCATGCTCCAGCACCAACTTGCCAATCACGGACCCGCGCGATGGTACGAAGTTGATGACGCCATCGGGCAGGCCAGCTTCCCTGTAGAGCTGCATCAGGTAATAGTTCGACAAAATCGATGTGGACGCCGGTTTCCAGACCACGGTGTTGCCCATGATGGCGGGCGCCGTGGGTAAGTTGGCAGCGATGGCGGTGAAGTTGAAGGGCGTTACGGCGAAGACAAAGCCTTCCAACGCCCGGTAGTGCACCCGGTTCCAGGTGTGGTGATTGGAAATGGGCTGGTTCCGGTAGATCTGCTCCATGAACTTGGCGCTGTAGCGAAAGAAGTCCGCAGTTTCGCAGGTGGAATCGATTTCCGCCTGATAGGCGCTCTTCGACTGGTTGAGCATGGTGGCTGCATTCAGGATATAGCGGTACTTGCCGGAGATCAGGCTGGCCATCTTGTGGAAGATGGCGGCGCGCTCTTCCCAAGGCATGGCTTCCCAATCGCGCTTCGCGTGCAGGGCGGCCGCGATGGCCAGCTTGATTTCGGCTTCCCCAGCCTCGTGGTACCGGGCCAGCACATGGCCATGCTCGTGGGGGCACACAGCCTTTTGCAGCTTGCCGGTGCGGATTTCCTTGCCGCCGATGATGAGCGGGATATCCAACTCCTGGTGGTATTGCCGGTCCAGCTCGGCCTTCAGGCGCGCCCGCTCTGGTGTGCCGGGGGCGTATGAAACCACAGGTTCGTTGTAGGAATCGGGAAGATTGAAGATGGCGTTGGTCATGGGTGTCCTATTCGTCCTTTTTCCCGGCATCGGGGAAAAAGAGAGGGGAGCCAAACTTTTCAACTCCGAAGGTGGTGATGAGATCTTGGGCTTCCTTGGAAACCATGAAATCCGCGAAGGCTTTTGCGCCAGCTGCGTTCACCTTGGGGAACTTGGCTGGATTCACTTCGATGACGTGATAGACGTTGAGCAGCGCCGCATCCCCTTCGCAAAGGATCGCCAAACCCAGGCCCTTTTTCAGCGCCAGATAGGTGCCCCGGTCCGCAAGCACGTAGGCCTTTTTTTCGGCGGCCACACCCAATGTCTGGCCCATTCCGAGGCCGGTCTGCTGGTACCACTTCTGGCCTTCAGGATTTTGGCCGGCGCCCTTCCAAAGCTTTTTTTCCTGGGCGTGTGTACCTGAGTTATCGCCCCTAGAAACAAACAGACTCCCATTGCCTGCAATTTTCAGAAAGGCTTCGAACGCCGATTTGGCAACCTTGATCCCTGCCGGGTCCTGAGGCGGCCCCACGACGATGAAATCGTTGTGCATCACGAGTCGACGGTTGATGCCAAACGCCTCCGTGACGAATTTTTTTTCGGCGTCGGGAGAATGAACCAGTAACACATCCGCCTCGCCCTTCTGCCCCATGGCCATGGCCTGCCCCGAGCCCACGGCGATGGTCTTCACCTGGTAGCCAGTCTTTTTTTCGAAGCGCGGCACCAGGAGATCCAGCAAACCCGAATCCTGGGTGCTGGTGGTGGTGGCCAGGATGATGTCCTTGGGGGGTGGGGCGGCGATGGCCATGGTACCAATGGCCAGGACAATCCAGGCGATGGCTGGGGCAAGGCGTTTCAGCATGGTCTTCTCCTACTGAACTTCGTTAATGAATCGCAGGCTTGGACGCCACCGCTTCAGGGGTGAAGAGCGGTGTGCCGAACGTTTCCTGACCGAAGGTGGCGATGAGCTTTTGCCCTTTGCCTGCATTCGTAAGCCAAGCCACAAAGGCCATGGCCTCACGATGGTTTGCGCGTGGGAATTTGGCAGGATTCACCGGGATCAGAGAAATGTGGTTCAGAAGGGCTTCATCCCCCTCCACCAGCACCTCGAGGCCAAGTCGGCCTCTGATTCCAAGATAGGAGGCACGATCAACGATTGTGTAAGCTGCCTTGGCATTCGCGTGCAGCAAAGTCGCTGTATTACCTTCAGCCCCTCGCTCGAATACCTGATACCCCGGCCCGGATGGTTTCAGTCCCGCCTTGGCCCAAAGCTCCAGCTCTGCCATGTGGGTTCCGGATTTATCCCCCCGGCTCACAAACGGGGCGCGCTTCTCCAGAATCCGTTGGAGGGCTTGGCCTACCTGTTTCATCCCGCGGAGGCCCGCTGGGTCTGAGGCTGGCCCCACGATTACAAAATCGTTGTACATGAGGGGAATGCGCTCGGTGCCAAAACCTTCCGCCACAAATTTCTCCTCCAGGTTCTTGGCGTGCACCAGCACCAGATCCACGCTTCCCTGGCGGGCCAAATCCAGCGCCATTCCGGTGCCTGCCCCCACATGGCGAACGCGGATGCCAGTTTCCTGCTCGAACTGGGCTTCCAGGAGCTCCACGATGCCGGATTCGATGGGTCCGATGGTGCTGGCCATCAGCAGCACCCGCATGGGCGCCTGGGCGAAAAGGCCTGACATGGGCAAAAGAACCAGGAGGGCCTGGAGCGTCTTCCGCAAACTCATAGGCCGCCTCCAAAGAATCCCCACGCATGGGGGCTGCGTCACATGCGATAGTTTCCATTGGATATATCGATTTTTGCAATCAATTTATCCCGAACGTAACGACGGAAAGTCAGCGTGGCTGGGAAGCCAAGAGCTTCCGGAAGGCATCCAATTCCGCTTCAATGGCCCCGTGGGCCCTGGCCTGGATGGCGCGGTACTGTTCGAGTGCCTGGTGCCCCAATTGGGTTACCCGGGCACCACCGCCCTGCGCACCCCCTTTGGCGGTTTCTACCACCGGGGAGGCGAAACACCGGTTCATTTCGTCCACCATGAGCCAAGCCTTGCGGTAGCTGAGACCCAGCTTGCGCCCAGCGGCTGAGATGGAGCCGCTTTCGGCAATGACCTCCAGGAGATCCGCCTTGCCTTGGCCCATGGCGATTTCCTCGCCACAGAGGATACGGATGCGAATGGAGGCCTGGTGAGACGGTACGGATGCCATGGTGGGATCATCTTAACTCCGCAGTCATCTCGGGAAACCCCATGCTCACCTTCCTGGAAGCCCGGCAGCTCGTGCTGGAGCACATCACGCCACTGACACCGGGCACCGTGGCCCTGGACCAGGCCCTGGGCCTGGCTGCAGCGGAGGATCTGAGGGCTGCCGAACCGGTCCCTCCCTTCACCAATTCCGCCATGGATGGCTACGCCCTGCGCGCCTCGGATGGTCGCGACGCCAGCGACACGATTCCCGTCCGCTTGCCTGTTACCGGCGGGCTTTCCGCCGGAAACATCCCCAAGGGAGCCCTGCAACCTGGTACCGCCGTGCGCATCATGACCGGTGCACCCATGCCGGAAGGTGCTGATTCCGTAGTACCCATTGAACACACCCTCAACGGCGCCGACTGGGTCGAGTTGCGCAAATCACCCAAGCTGGGCGCCAATGTGCGCCGGGCAGGCGAGGATATTTCCCTGGGCGGCCTGGTGGTGGGCCATGGCACCACCCTGCGTCCTGGCGAAATTGCCGTTCTGGCCGCCACGGGCTTTGCCCAGGTGCCCGTGTTTCATCGGGCCAAGGTCGCCATTCTCACCACTGGTAACGAATTAATTGACTGCGGCATGACCCCTGGGCCCGGTCAGATCCGGGATGCCAACATCCATGCCCTCGCAGCTCAGATCAGGGCCTTCGGCGGGATTCCAGTGTTCTTCCCCCGGGTGCCCGATGATCGTGAACGGGTCGACACGGTGCTGGCAGAAGCGTTGGCCTCCTGCGACCTGCTGCTGACAACCGGTGGTGTTTCGGTGGGTGACTACGATTTCGTGAAACCCGCCCTGGAAGCCGCAGGTGCCGAACTGGTGTTTTGGCGGGTGGCCCAGAAGCCCGGCGGACCCTTGGGCTTCTGGATGCTCAACGGCACGCCCGTCTTCGGCATTCCGGGCAATCCGGTGGCCGCCATGCTGATGGTGGAGGAATATGTCCGCCCCGCACTCCGGAAAATGATGGGCCATCGCTTTTTGCACCGACCGACGCGCCGGGCAACCTTGGACCAACCGTGGTCCAAAAGTGGCCCCGATGGGCGCGTACATTTTCTACGGGTAGTGGCCAGGGAGACCGCTTCAGGCTTGCGTGCCGCCCTCACAGGTCCCCAGGGTTCGGGCATCCTCTCGTCGATGCTCTGCGCCAACGCCCTGGCGGTTATCCAAGAAACGGATCTCGCTCTGGCTGCCGGTGAATCAGTGCTCCTTCACCTTACGGAGTTGGCCGAAGACCACTGATTACTCGGCCTTTTCCACCACGATGGTGGCACGGGTCACCACGGCCGCAATGGCACCCACGGCCGCAAATACGGGCAGCAGCGCCACGCCCACAAGCCCCACAGTGAGCGGGATCTCGATGAGGGTTTTGCCTTCCTCGTTTTTCAGGATGATCCGACGAATATTGCCTTCGTGAAGCAGGTCCTTGATCTTGTCCAGGACCTTGCCACCATCCAGCTTGAACTCTTCGGTGCGGGTCTTTTGCTCGTCCATGGAAGCCTCCACCTTGGACACGCACGGTCGGGGCCTTCGTTTAGGAACCCCCGGCCTTGCCCTGCATCCAATGAGCGTTGCCCTCGCCGGGGCTTCCCTTCAAGGAGTGTTGATGTACGTCCCGCGTTTCACCAATGAACCCATTTGCGATTACGCCAATTCCGCCAACGTCACCGCCGCCAAACAGGCCGTGGCTGATCTGCGCACCACCTTCGATGCCTACCACCCGGCCCGCATCGGCGGCCTCGAGGTGGTGACGGAAAAGAGCATCGTGTCCACCTCCCCGGCCCGACCTGACCTCATTATTGGGCGTACGGCCAGTTGTACCAAGGCCCAGGTAGATCAGGCCATTCAGGCTGCCCAGGATGCCTTCGCCACCTGGTCCCGCACCACTCCCGATGCCCGTGCCGAAATACTCTTTCGGCTTGCCGCGATCATGCGCCACCGCCGATTCGAGTTGCTGGCCATCCTCTCCTACGAAATCGGCAAGGACTGGTACGAGGCTGATGCGGAGATCGCCGAAGCCATTGATTTTTGCGAATACTACGGACGCCTGGCGCTCACCCATTTCCAGTACGCACCGCTCACCCGGCTACCCAATGAGGATAATTGCTACCACTACATCCCACTGGGCGTTGGTGTTGTGATTTCGCCCTGGAATTTCCCCTTGGCCATCCTGGCGGGAATGACTTTCGCCGCCGTGGTATCGGGCAACACTGTGGTGGTGAAACCCAGTTCCGATACGCCGGTGATCGCTTCCAAACTCTTCGAGATGGCTCGGGAGGCAGGCATTCCCGATGGCGTGATCAACTTGACGCCCGGCTCCGGTGGCGAAATCGGGGATTACATCGTGACCCATCCACAGGTGCGGTTCGTGGCCTTCACCGGCTCTGCCGAAGTGGGCCTGCGCATCAACGAATTCATCGCCAAGCCCGACCCTCGGCGCAAATGGATGACCCGCTACGTTTCGGAAATGGGCGGCAAGAACGCCATTCTCGTGGATGAAACCGCCGACCTCGACGCGGCCTCCTCGGGCATCGTGCGCTCGGCCTTCGGCTTCCAAGGCCAGAAATGTTCGGCCTGCTCGCGGGTGATCGTGGACCGGCGAGTAAAGGCGAAACTGCTGGATCTCGTGCTCGAAAAAGCACGGAAACTGCCCGTGGCCGATCCCTGGGAAGACTGCTGTGTCTTCATTGGCCCCGTGGCCAACAAGGGCGCCTACCGCGACATTCTGCAGGCCATCGAAACCGGGAAGGGCGAAGCACGCCTCGTGTTGGGGGGGTCACGCATCGATCGCGACGGGTATTTCATCGAGCCGACGCTCTTCGACAACGCCCGGGCCGAGGGCTTCCTGGGGCAAACCGAGATCTTCGGCCCCGTGGCCGCCTTCATCGAAGTGGATTCCTTCGACCAGGCCCTGGATGTCGCCAATGGCACCCAGTTCGGGCTCACTGGCGCGCTCTATTCCCAGTCCATCGATCGACTGGATCGGGCCCGCAGTGAATTCCATGTGGGTAACCTCTATCTGAACCGCGGTTGCACCGGCGCCCTGGTGGGCGTGCACCCCTTCGGGGGCTTCAACCTTTCCGGTACGGATTCAAAAGCGGGCGGGCCCGACTATCTCTTGAATTTCACCCAGGGGAAAACCACTTCGGAGCGAGTGACGGTGCTGCGAGCCCCAGGCATCGGGGTGTGATTTTCAGGCTTTTCCCAGGAATCGCCTCGTTTTTTGGGATACCTTTCTATTCATGAAATCCGACCCACGGCTTGCGCTACCCCGGGCCCGAGGCACCTTGCTCTGGCTGGTGGGCCTATTGGTGATTGTGGGGGCTTGCGGTGCCTGGTTTTATTGGGGGCCCTTGCCCGCCGTGGGCAGAGCTCCCATCGTGCTCGCCCTGGGTCCTGAGGAAACCTGGGAAGGCATCACCCCTACCCAGCGGATCGGCCTGCTCCTGCTGCTCAAGGACCACCTGGAGGTAATCAATGGGCAAACCGTGGTGGAGGAACCCAATCTGGCTGGGCCGCCTGAAATCGCCTCCTCCCGGGTGGTTCTATCCGGAAGGCGGATGGGAGATTCTCTCAGCCTGGATCTGCGGGTCCTCGGAGCGGGAGCCAAAGAGGAGCGCTGGACCACGCCCCTGTTGCCACCTACAGCCAGCTTTGAGAATTGCCTGGTGCGCCTGCACACCAAGTTGGATCCCGACCTGCCCATTCTCCCCAAAACCCCCGCAGTTTTTTGGGATCTTACGGAGGCCACTGGGTACCGCATTGACCAGGATCCTGCTCCCGGCGTGAAACTGGCCCAAACCATCGTGAATCGCGAACCCACCTGCGGGGGTGGCTGGGCCACCCTGGCGGTGCTCTCCTATTGGCAGCTCTACCGGGAAGCCGCCGCAGGCAACACCGAGAGCTTTTCCCGGTGCGAAGGCTTGTTCCGGAAAGCCTTCGCCTTGATTCCCCACTACCCCCGTGCTGTGGACGATTTCGCGGGCTTCAAGACCGATGTGGGTAGTCCCCGGGAAGCCCTGGATGCCTGCTTTGCCGCCCTCCGGAGGTATCCGAAGGTCGCGCATCTCCATAGCGCCTTGGCGTACCCCGCCCGCATCTCCGGCCTGCTGGAAGGCGCCACCCGAGCTCTGCGGGCTCGGGATGCCCTGCTGGGCTCCCATCGATTCGAACGGGACACGGTGGAAAACACCCACCTCTACTTGGGTGATTGGGATCATTTCGAGCGCATGCTTGGCCCAGGTTCGGAAACCACCAACGAGCCCAGCCGCGACTTCTACCGGGGCTACATCAAGCTGGCCAAGGGGCGCCCCGACCTGGCCAGGCCCTATTTCGTCCGTGCCCAACGGCTCCAGGGAAGCTGGATTCAATTCGAGACCCTGGCCCACATTTTTGAGCAAGCGCTTTCTGATAACCGAGAAGGCGCGCTGAAAACCCTTCGGCAGTTCAAGCTGGACCGCACCCGACTGCGGGTGCCCGATGGGGAATTCACCTTCAAGCTGGCCGAGGCCTTCGCCTTCCTTGGCGATTACGAAGAAGCGACCGAAACGGCCGTGCGTGCCAACGCCCAAGGTTTTGGCTGCACGCGGTGGTACCAGGAAAGCCCCTTCCTGGCCCAGGTGCCCCGCCAGGCACGGTGGAACGCCCTCATGCAGCACCTGAGGGAGCGCCAGCAGCTGATGGAACAGACCTTCCCCGCCAACCGCTTCGGTCGCTAGACCGCCGCGAGTTCACCCAGCATCTGGCGAAGTACGTTCTGAGCCACCCGGGCGCGATACTGCGCGGTGGAACGAATATCGTCGATGGGGCTTATGTCTTTCAGGAGTTCCGTGCAGGCGGCCTCCACCGGCAATGCCCGAAGCGCGGCCCCCTGGATGATGGCTTCGGCATGCCGAGCCCGGGCGGGCACCGGCGCCACCGAACCCAAACCCACGCGGAATTCCGCCACCACACCAGCCTCGATCCGCGCATAGGCCGCCAGGCAGACCTTGGAAATGGCCTGGGCCTGTCGGGTGCCCACCTTTCGGAAAAAGTGAAAGCCCAGTCCCTGGGGTTTGGGCACCAAAATGCGGGCCACCAGTTCATCGGGCGCCAAATCCATCTGCTTGTAGCCCCGGTGGAAACCCTCGTAGGCCACCCGGCGTCGGCCTCGGCTGGAGACCAGTTCCAACTCGGCACCATAGGCCAACAGGCTTGGGGGTGTGTCGGCGGCGGGGCTGGCATTGGCGATATTGCCGCCCAGGGTGCCCCGGTTCTGGATTGCGAGGGCCCCCGTGGCACGTGCGCTTTTCACCAAGTTGGGCAGATGCCGATGCACCGCAGGACAATCCTCCATGTCCCGGAAGGTGGTCAAGGCTCCGAAACTCACATGGGTGGCATCCTCTTCGATCCCTTGCAATTCCGACAGGCGCGATAAATCCAGGAATCGATCAAAGGGCGAGCGCCCAGCGTTGAAGACCACCATGAGATCGGTCCACCCGCGAGGGGGCGTCCGGCATTGACTGCCATTAATGCCAGGGCTTCGGCCAAGGTGGACGGAACCTGCACCTCACACTCAGGAACGTAGCCCCTCATGCTGGCCTCCCTTCGGCCACGGCTTTCACGGCATCCACAATCTTCACGTAGCCAGTGCAGCGGCAGAGATTCCCGGAAAGGCCTTCGCGGATCTGGGCTTCGTCGGGATTTGGACAACGCCGCAGCAGATCCTCGGCGGCAATGAGCATGCCCGGCGTGCAGAACCCGCACTGGGCACCATTGTGGTGATGAAAGGCAGACTGCAAGGCATGGGGTTCTTCCCCCGTGGCCAACCCCTCCACGGTGAGCAGCACGGAACCCTGGGCCTGGATGGCGGGGATCAGGCAACTGTTCACGATGCGCCCATCCATGCGGATGGTACAGGCACCACATTCACCTTCACCGCAACCTTCCTTGGTACCAGTGAGTTTCAGATCTTCGCGAAGCACATCCACCAGGCGGGCCATGGGAAAGACTTCCACGGCGCGGGGTTCCCCGTTGACGGTCAGGCGAAGCAGGATTTTCTCAGCCACGGGCCACCTCCATGCGGTCCATCAGCCGTTCGGGGGTCATGGGCACCTCGTCCAAGCGCAGTGGTCCCAGAGCATTCTGCAGCGCGTTCAAAGTGGCCGGGGCGGGGCCATCCATGGGCAATTCACCCAATCCTTTGGCGCCACTGGGCCCCGCAGGGTGAGGGTTCTCCAGGAAACCCACGCGGATGCGCGGCAGGTCCATGCTGGTGGGAATGATGTAGTTCGTCATCTGGTTGTTCGCCATGCGGCCATGCTTCCATTCCACGTTTTCCCACAGCGCCCAGCCGATGCCCTGGGCCACGCCCCCCTCGATCTGGCCCGCCGCCAACACCGGGTTGATCACGCGCCCAACCTCCTGGTTGGCCACAAAATCTTCCACCTTCACTTCGTAGGTCACGGTATCCACGGCCACTTCTGCGGCGTAGCAGGCCCAGGAGAAAGTGGGATAGGCGTCCCCTTGATAGGTTTTATCGTCCCAAACGATGTGGGGCGGATTGTGATACTGGGCGTAGCATTTCATGCTGCCCAGCCGCGCATGGGAGCGCTTGACCGCCTCTCGGAACACCTCCGGCGCATAGGGTTCCGTGAGGAAGCCCTGTTGAATGAGCGCCTGCTTAAAGGCATAGGCCGCATCTTCCACGAGATGGCCCACCACCATGGTGCTGCGGGACGCCACGGTGGGACCGCTATCGGGCACCACCTTGGTATCCGGTTGGGCCACTTCCACCATGTCCATGGGGATTTTCAGGGCCTGGGCCGCGATCTGGGAGAACACCGTGTCCTTGCCCTGGCCGATCTCCGTGGAGGCCGCCAGCACGGCAACGCGGCCATCCGCCAGCCCTTCCACGCCCGCCACCGAAGCCAAATAGGATTCACCGCTGCCCGTGAACCCGCAACCGTGCATGAAGACCGAAAAACCCACGCCCCGCTTGATGGGCGTGTCCGTTTCGTTGGCGGCCGCGAAGAGCTTCCGTTTTTCGGTGTAGCCGATGTCTGCCAGGGTGCGATCCATCAGGCCAGCCAGATCTACATCCTCCTTGAGCAGCTGACCGGTGGCCGTGGTGTCGCCCAGCTTCAGAAAATTCCGCCGCCGCAGTTCCGCAGGATCCAAACCCAGTTTGGCGGCGCAGACATCCATGTGACGCTCCAGCGCGAACAGGCTCTGGGGCGCGCCAAAACCTCGGAAGGCCCCACTGGGCGGGGTGTTCGTGGCCATGGCCCGGGCGTGAATCCGCGTGTTGGGGCAACGGTACACACCGCCCGCGTGGATGGCACCTCGGCTCAGTACCACGGAGGAAAGGGTGGCGTATGCGCCGGCATCCAGTGTGAAATCCACATCCAGACCCAGCAATAGCCCGTTGGCATCAAAGGCGGCTTTCACGTGGGTGCGGGACGGGTGGCGCTTGGTGGTGGCGGCCATGTCCTCTTCCCGGTCATAGATGAGCTTCACAGGCTTGCCAGCCTTCCAGGCCAGCAGGGCCGCATGTCCCGCAATGAGGGAAGGGTAGTCTTCCTTGCCCCCGAAGGCACCGCCGGTGTCCATCTGGATGATGCGCACCTTGTCGCCCGGCAGGTTGAACAGATGAACCAGGGCCTTGTGCACGTAGTACGGGCATTGAAGGGAACCGCAGACGGTCACCTGATCCTGATGGTCCCCATGGGCCACGATGGCCAGCATGCCATTGGGTTCGATGTAGAGATGTTCCTGAGCTTCCGTGCGGTAATCCGCTTCCACCACATGAGCAGCCTGGGCCCAGATGGAATCGACGTCACCATGGAGGATGTTGATCTCCTTGAACACGCGGTCACTGGAGGCCACATCCAGCGTGGCGGGCAGTTCCTCCACATCCAACGAAATGGCCCGCCGTGCCTTTTCCAGCAGGTACTTGTCCGGATGGGCCAGCAGCAGCACCGGCTCCTCGGCATGGTGGATTTCCCCTCCCACGGGCACCAGAAAAGGCTGATCAGGGACGATGGCCGCCACGATGTTCTCGCCGGGAATATCCTGGGCCGTGACGATGGTGAATTCCTTCCAGGGAATCCCTTCCCCGAAACGGATGGCTTTCAGAATCCCGTGCGGCACATCGGAGCGCACCGTGGCCCCATGGAGGACACACCGAAAGGTCTTGTCGTCGGTATAGCGGGACCGCCCAAGCACCTTGGCGCGACCCTCTTTGCGAATGGCGGAATTCCCGATCACGTCTACCTCTGAGAACAAAGCAAAAGTGATCGATTGTGACGCAGAGCCAGCCTTGATGGAAGGCTTTAGTTATCGAGAATACTTGACTTATGGAACATCATCCCCGGGGCGCCACCACGATGGAGGCCTTGGTGGTGGGGCAGCCAAACTCGCAAAGGCCACAGCCCGTGCAGATTTCCGCGTTCACTTCGGGGTGGGGAATGCCGCCGTCCATCGCTTCTGTCAGGCGGATTGCCTCCTCGGGGTAGGGACAACGATCCACGCAGGTCCGACAGGCTTGTGCCGACCGCTCCTCCGTATCCCAGGTCAGGCAGGACTCCTCATTGACCTTGGCCAGTCCCATACGAACCGCCTTGGGGCCTTCGAGCGTGACGTCCTTCAGGGTTACCCGTGGCCACACCAGGGCGCCTTCAGGACAGGCAGGAATGCAGGGCAATTCGGTGCACAAGAAGCAGGGCATGGAACGGGGATTGATGTAGGGTGTTCCTACCGCAAACCGTGCGCTACCAGGAGCTTTCAGGATGGCATCCTGAGGACAGGCGGGCAGGCATTTGTCGCAGCGGGTGCACGCCGTGAGAAAGGCAAATTCATCCAGGGCACCCGGCGGGCGCAGCAGGTGAGGGTCCGAGCCCAACACCGCCTCTTCCACCCGCTCGGAAACAAAGCCCGCAAACAAAGTTCCGAGGGACTTGAAAAAGTCCACTCGACCCTGAGGTGCATCCAGCTTTCCCGCCATGACTCCATTCAATCAGGAAACGCGCAGTCCCGCCTCACGCGTACATGTCGAATAGCTTGCTGGTGGGCTTTTCACGCGAATTCAAGGTGCCCTTTTGTGTGTACTGGAAAAGCGGGGTCGAGGACTTTTCGGGGGCCACGGCACGCTTGGCGGTACTCAGTGTGGGGTGCCGCAGCGAATAGGTGAGCCGTTCAGAGGCCGAGACAACGCCGTCCTGATTGAGATCCTTGGGGTCCGCAAAGGTAATTCCCGAGCGCTTGGCCACGGTTGTGGCCGTATTCCCGGAAATCAGCTGAAGCACACCCGCCTGCACGAAGCCTCCCCTCAGGAGGAAGATCACCTATAAGTATAGGCATTTCATCCCAAAAAGTCGGTCCGGCCTTCGAATTTTTAGAGCGCCAACACCCTCAATACCGGCTGAAGCACACCCCAAAGAATGGGATCGAAGCCCAGGGTGAGGATGCCTGTTTGACCGTCACTGCTGGTGCTCAGGTGGGCCAGCAGTTCCGCGCTGATGGCCACCTCACGGCTGGTGGGGGGATGTTCCGCCCATTTCACCCCCATCGGGGCCGGGTGGGTTTCCAAACGCCGCCCTTCTTCGGATTTCAGATGGAGGATCAGCAAGTCCCCGTGGAACACGGGCACCCGCACCTCAATGAGGGCGCCTCGACCCATCTGGGGCACGACCTCGAATGCTGCCCGGTAGCCCAAGCTTTCGATATCGGGTTCATTGCCCTTGAGCACCGCCACCGTCTGGGCCATGAGCCCATCGATGCCGCGGTCCCCCAGGCAGGCCACGGACCGCAGGTGCGTACCGGAGACCTCCACAAAGCCCTGCACCAGGGAAGGCAGCAACGCCAATACCAATTCCAGGGCAGGGCGGCCGCGCAATTCCCGATGGCCCTCGGGCCAGACCCCCGCCAGGGGCATTGGCTCCCAGGCTTCCGTGGGCTCGTCCCGCAAATCCAGCACCCGGCCGGAGAAGTTTTCCAGCAGTTCCGGGCCCTCCGGACTCGCTGCCAGGATGATGAGATCCAGGCCTTCCAGCAGGGAAGGATCGGGGGCGAAGACCACCAGATCGCCCTCTTCCTGTTCCCGGGTCAACACACCGGTGGCCAAGGGAAGCACCGAAGCGTCCCGATCCTCCAGCACCTTGACCAGCTCACGTCCCAGCAAGGTCTGGGCCCCGAAAACAGCGAGTTTCAGCATTCAATACCTCATTCAGTTAGACCCGGACTTCAGCCACTTCCGCCGCCCGGTGACCCGCCAGGGCCGCTGCCACATCCTTGCCCAGGAAGGCCCGGACCTGTTCGCCTGCCCGGCCCGTGAAACGACGGGCATCCAGCATGGCGGTCAATTCCGCCTCAGTCATGCGCCAGGCGGGATCAACCGCCAGCAGTCTGAGCAGGGGATTGGGCAGCCCTTCCTGCTTGATGACACGCCCGGCCTCCACGCTGGCCACTCGAAAGCTTTCGTGCAGATCCTGGCGGTCCCCGCCCCGCTTCACCGCCTCCATGAGCATCACTTCGGCGGCCATGAAGGGTAGCTCCTGCATGAGGCGGGCTTCGATCATCTTGGGATTCACCACCAACCCCGAGGCCACATTTTTCATGAGCACCAGGATGGCATCCACCGCCAGCAGTCCCTGGCTGATGGTCAGGCGCCGGTGGGCGGAATCATCCAGGGTTCGTTCGAACCACTGGGTGGCACTGGTCTGGTAGGTGGAGGGCATTAGCCCCAACACGAAACGGGCCAGGCTGTTGATGCGCTCGGAGCGCATGGGGTTGCGCTTGTAGGGCATGGCGGAGGAACCGATCTGTTGTTTCTCGAAGGGTTCTTCCACTTCCTTGAGATGCTGCAACAACCGCATGTCGCAGGCGAACTTACTGGCGGAGGCCGCCACGCCACAGAGCACCTGGCCCATGCGATCTTCAAGCTTGCGGGTGGCGGTCTGCCCACTGACGGGAATGGCGGGGAAGCCGACCTTCTCGCAGAAACGTTGTTCCAAGGCGTCCACCTTGGCACCATCCCCATCAAACAGCTCCAGGAAACTGGCCTGGGTGCCCGTCACGCCCTTCACGCCGCGCACGGGTGTCGTGGCCATGACATGGTCCAGGTCTTCCAGGTCCAGCAGCAGATCCTGAAGCCAGAGGCAGGCGCGCTTGCCCACGGTGGTTGGCTGGGCGGGCTGGAAATGGGTGAAACCCAGGGTGGGCTGGTCGGCCCACTGGGCCGCAAACCCGGACAGGGCGGCGATCACATCCTGCAGGCGCCGACGCAGCAATTGCAACGCCTCCTGGCAGATGAGCAGATCACCGTTGTCGGTCACAAAACAACTGGTGGCGCCCAGGTGGATGATGGGCCGGGCCGTGGGGGCCTGTTCGCCCCAGGCATGGATGGCCGCCATCACATCGTGCCGCAGGGCAGCTTCGTGCCGGGCGATGGCCGGCAGATCCACAGCCTCCTGGGTGGCTTTCATTTCGGCAATCTGGGCCTCGGAGATGGGCAGCCCCAATTCCCGCTCACTTTCGGCCAGGGCGATCCAAAGCCGCCGCCACACCCGCATGCGATACAGGGGTGAAAGCAGCCGCACCATGGCCTTGGAGGCATAGCGGCTCGACAGGGGATGCTCAAAGTGCTCTAGCTCGGGCAGGTCGGATGGGGGCAGAAAGGACATGGCTGGGCTCCAGCTCCAGTTTCGCACAGCCCCCGCTCAGGATCTGAGCCTGGAATGTGCAAAATCTGTGAATGTTCCACATGGAACATGTGCCCACCTTCTGAGAAAATGAAACTTTGAGGTGGACCATGCCCATGTACGAAGCCCTACGGACCAGCGATGCTGGCGTCTTCCAGGCCCTGGAGCTAGAAGTGCAGCGCCAGCGCCACCACCTCGAGCTGATCGCCTCTGAAAACTACGCTTCCCGCGCCGTCATGCAGGCCATGGGCAGCCACTTCACCAACAAGTACGCCGAGGGTTATCCCGGTCGTCGCTACTACGGTGGCTGCGTGAACGTGGATATGGTGGAAAACCTGGCCCGGGACCGCGCCAAAAAACTCTTTGGCGCCGAACACGCCAACGTGCAGCCCCACAGCGGTGCCCAGGCCAACATGAGCGTCTACCTTTCGGCCCTGAAACCCGGAGATGTGGTGCTGGGCCTGGATCTGGCCCACGGTGGCCACCTCACCCATGGCCACCCGCTCAATAGCAGCGGCATTCTCTACAAATTCATCGGCTACCAGGTGCGCAAGGACACGGAACGGGTGGACATGGAGCAGGTGCGGGCCCTGGCCCTCGAGCACAAGCCCAAGATGATCGTGGTGGGCGCCAGCGCTTATCCGCGCACCTTTGATTTCCCCGCCTTCCGCGCCATCTGTGACGAAGCCGGCGCCCTCATGATGGTGGACATGGCCCATATCGCGGGGCTCGTGGCCACGGGCCACCACCCCAGCCCGGTGCCCTTCGCCGATTTCGTCACCACCACCACTCACAAGACTCTGCGCGGGCCCCGGGGTGGCCTCGTGCTCTGCAAGGAAAAATACGCCAAGGACCTGGACCGCGCCGTCTTCCCGGGCGTCCAGGGCGGCCCTCTCATGCATGTCATCGCCGGCAAGGCGGTGGCCTTCGGCGAGGCCCTCAAGCCCGAGTTCAAGGCCTACCAGGAACAGGTGATCAAGAACGCCAAGGTCCTGGCCGAAACCCTTGCGGCCAAGGGCTGGCGCGTGGTTTCCGGTGGCACCGATAACCACCTGATGCTGGTGGACGTCTTCCAGCAAGGCATCCTGGGCAGTGAAGCCGAAAAGGCCCTGGATCTCACGGGCATCACCGTCAACAAGAACGGCATCCCCTTCGATCCCAACCCTCCGCTCAAGCCCAGTGGCATCCGCCTCGGCAGCCCCGCCGTAACCACCCGCGGCATGAAGGAAACGGAAATGGCCATGATCGGCGATTGGATCGATATGACCCTCAAGCACCGTGCCGATGAATCCGCCCTGGCCCGCATTCGGGAACAGGTTTTCCACCTCACGGATCAGTTCCCGATTCCTGAATAACCTGCAAAATTCAAAACAAGAAGGGGGCCGATTGGCCCCCTTCTTGTTTTTTAGCTAATTCCGAGTCCCTAGCACCAGGAATCGCGCGAAGTTGAAGGCGTAGTAGTACCCCCAGCGTCTGCCGTGATAGGCGAAACCCACCGCCCGGATATCGCTGAAGGTCCGAGCCGCAAAGGCGAGGGTGGCGGCATCTGGCAGGGAGAAGGCATCAGCCGTTGGTGTAAAGGCGGCCCAGCGCAGACCGGGTGTGGAGGATCCCGTAAAGCCCGAGAGTTGGAAATACCCATCGCCCAAATAGGGTGAAGTGTGGGCCGCCTCCGAAAGGTAGAAGGTATTGCCGCTGGCATCGTGGTTCAGCACCACGAAGCGAATTTCGTTGTCGCCATCGGCGATGAGGCTGGTCATATCGAGGCGAAGCAGGGAGGTCGCGGCATCGCTGCCGAAGCGATAGGTGCCGCTTCCCCCCATGGGGTTGAATTGGTCACTGCGCCACATCAGGAGGGCATCAAAGGCACTGGGCCCCCCAGCGTTATCCCCAGTCCAGCACTGCCATTCGTGGTTGCGAAGGCCAATGAAGCCGCCCACTTCCGGCGTCTTGGTACCCCCGGGAAGGCTGGTGGTGGACCACCCCCCGTACATGTTTTCGGGACTTGTGGCCGGAAGCACCTTGGGCGTGCCGACCACTTCCAGAACTTCTTTGTCGAAGAGGGCCTGGGTCAGGGAGAAGGGGATGTACTGGCGGGTGAGAACCCCACTTGTATTGACTTGGATATAGGCCCGGGCCGGGTTGAAACGGGTGATCCACCCGTTGTTTGGCACTGTGCCTGGGATATTCTCACCCCGGAACACCACCATGGCATTGCTCTGCACGCCCTGGGGATCGATGGCAAGGGTGTAGGCCTTGAAATCGGGATCCTTGTCCCCATCCAGTGCACGGACCACAAAGCGGTAGACGCCATCAACGGTGGGCGTTCCGGCGATCCGGGCCACTCCGGAGGCGATCTGCGTAAAGGTGAGACCCGGGGCCAGGGAGCCGCCGACGATCGCCATCTGAACCGAGCCATCGCCACCAACGGCAGTGGTATCCAGGCTGCAGGAGGACTTGGCCTCCGCCTTGAGGGCAAGTTCCGGCAATACAGGACGGGATTGTAAGGGTTCCGAAGGCGCCCGCACACCGGCTTGCAGATCGCCCCATTGCTTGAACGCGTTCCACTTTCTAGATTGAATCGGCGTCTGAACCATGTATTCCTTGGCGCCCCAGTAGCCCCAGAAACTCCAGCCACCCGTGTCCACAAAGAGGCTGGCGGTGCGACCACCCATGGCGTTCCACAGGGCGTAATGTTCCCGGTAGAGCTCCTCGATCTGTACACTCCGTTGAAAATCGTAAAGGTAGTACATGAAGTCTGCGTGGGCAGGGTTGTTCCAATCGCCGTACCCCATGGCCAACATGTGCTGACCACCTTCGTAGGCCACCAAAGGAACACCAGCACCCCTCGCCACGTCGGCATTAGCTTTCCAGGCGCCCGTGGTTTCGTAGAGGTTCCGCCGCACGATCTCCTTGGTCTTCTCGTAGATTTCAGCGGGCCACACACCTGGGGTGGTGCCGAATGTGTGGAGCGCGAAAATATCGCCCTGGGTGCCGTACCCGAAATAGTTGGTGATGGCCAGGACCTCGGGCAAGGTGGGGTCGATCTCCTTCATGGCATCAAGCACGCCTTGGTTGTAGGCCGAACCTTGGGCGAAACCCGCCGCCACATTGATCAGCCGCGAATCCGGCATACCCTTCGTGCGCCATTCGTCCTCGAAGGTCTTGAGGGCCAGGCCCTGGAGATGGCCCGAACCCCAGGCGAACTGGGCGTTGGTGAGCGCGGTGGCGGCCACCCCGAAGTGCGCGGCCGCGACGGCCCTGGCCTTGTTCTGCTGGGCCAGGTAGGGATCAATGCCGTTCCAGATCTCATTGGAATATTCGAACCACACCCGCAGGCCAGGATTGAGGCGCGTAGCGCAGAGATCCGCCAGTTTGCGGATGAGCTCTTCCGAAGCCACGTGGGGAACCTGGATCCACAGATCCTTGCCCACGGCATTGCAGAGATCAATCATCCACTCGTAGGGCATTCCCAGGCGCTGGCGGTAGGCGGCCACGGGGTAGCGGTTGTAGGTTGCATCGACGGTGTTGAAAGCTGCGAAGCTGTAGGACGAATCCCCGCGATCACTCCATTCGAGCGGATCCTTGCCCCAGGTGTTTTGGTTGATCGCCAGCCAGCCCATGAAGCGAAGCACCCCGTAATTGGGGGCTTCCGCCAGATGTTGGAGGAAGCGTGGATGCCACATGGGCTCGGCTTCTCCAGGCTTGGGTTCCAGGCTGCCTGTAACCTTCCCGGCGCTCAGATCCGACCCGCTCGTGAGGCTGAGGCCGGCACCATCAGTGGCGGGGGCCCACAGGCGCATGTTGCGCACGGGGTTGGAAACGTCGGAGGAATGGACGAACACGATGACGGCCTTGGTGGGCGTCTTGATGAGTTTGACGATGCGTCCATGGGCCTGGTCGTTGAGAAGCAATTCTTCGTTCACGCCGTTGTTTTCACTGGACTGCAGTTCCACATTTCCAGCGCCCTGCCAGGTGAGGACGTAGGCGCCGTGGAGGTAGGTTCCGGGCCCGGTTTCGTAGCCCGCGAACATCCTCATTTCAGCCCCGGCTGGGAAACTCGTGGGCCAACCCGAGGCATCCACCTGCACCTGGCTCGCCAGAGCCTGGGCCTGGGCCGGGGTGGCCCCAGGCACCGAAATCCAGGCCTCCGAGGTCCGCAACATGTTCGCGAAGATCCACTGACGACTGCCCTCCGCGCTGATATTGATCTGCAGGGAGGGCAGGCTGGATGCCGAAAGCGGCGTCTCCCACGTCCCACTGAGCACCTGGATGGTCACCACGTTGGAAGTGGCGGAAATGCCATTTTTACTGGCTGTGCAGGAAAGGGTCAGGGAACCAACGCTGCCTGCCGTAAGGGTGATGGCCCGGGTATCCGCACCCCCGGTGATGGTGGCTCCCGATACAGACCATGTGAAGTGGCACCCTTCCTGGTTCTCGACGCTGGCCAGAATGCCTGTTTGCCCCGCCGTAACGGAGGCTGGGGCCGTGATTACCGGTCGTGTGGGGCCGGCCGAATTCCCCGTCTCCCCACCACCCCCGCAGGCTAGCAGCAACAGCAGCGCCAGGCCCGCCGATATTCCGGAAAAGGAGGTGAAGAACAATCGCAACCTAGGGATCACCATTCACCTCGGATAGGCCTCTTGCCCATCTTTAGCGAGGCACCACCCGGAGGCAAGGCGCAATTGTGCGGTCTACCCATGCGGTCGATCTGGAAGGTGGCGCCCTAGCGTCGGCTGAGAATCAACTTCCCCGGCGTGCGTTCATCGATGGTGTACACAAAGGTCTTCAGGAAGCTCTGGCCCAGTAAACCATCCAGGCCCACCTCTGCCGGGCGCACGGCCGAGGCGGAGACATCCCGCTGGGTTTGACCCGCCACCGTCAGCTGGGGGATTCGGAACTGGCGTCCCTGAAGCCGCAAGCCACCCACCACGACGAGGCTCACGACCTCGCTTTGGGCGCCCACCATCCCGACTGCCTCCACCAGCTCCTGGCTCAAGATCGTCTCGGTGGCCCCGCTATCCACAATGAGCCAGCAGGGCTCGTCAGCCACGAGCGCCTCCACTACCACCAGGCCCTTGGGATTCCGTTCCTGCCCCGCCATGGCCCAGACCGCCAACTCTCGGCGGATGCGCCGAACCTTTTCCAGGGGCAGCGTGAGATCAGGTCGTGGGGCTTTTCGGTAATTCCCCCGAAGTTCTGCCAGCAGGCCGTTGACCCGCTGGAAGAAGGCCAGGTCCTCGCCCGATTTCACGAACTGGTCAGAGGCACTCTGGCGCTTGTCCAAGGCCTCCTGGTCCGCCAGGACCTGGCTGCGCAGGCGATCCAGTTCCGCTTTGCCTTGGGTGGCAAAGGCGTTGTGTTCATCCAAGATCCGCTGGGCCTCGGCATTAAGCTCCAGGACGCGTTTTGCCAGAACGTTTCGGGTGGCGATTCGGGCTTGGTACTTCGCATTTCCCGCTTTGTCCGCGCCATCCGGGATGCTGGCCTTCAGCTCCGCGTCGAGCTTCTGGAGTTCCGCGAAGGTCGCCTGGGCGGGCGACTGGGCTTTCTCAAGACGGGCCCTCGCCTCGGCCAATTCGGCATTGAGGGCCTTTGAACGGGCGTTGAAAGCGTCCACGTCACGGTTCGAGCGGGCCCGGGCTTCCTCCAGGCGTTCGCCCCGGTAATGCCGATTCAGGATGATCTCGAATTCCGCGATCCGCGCCTCGAAGGCCCCCTGGGCCCATAGACCGCACCCCATAATTCCCGCCAGGAGAAGGCTTCGACCCCGAACCATGGAATCCTCCAAAAAAATGGGCCGCGAAGGCGGCCCATTCTGAGACGTCAGCGCGCTACCAACCTAGCAGGTAGGCGAAGATCAGCGGTGCCACGATGGTCGCGTCGGATTCCACGATGAATTTGGGCGTTTCGATGCCCAGCTTGCCCCAGGTGATCTTTTCATTGGGCACGGCGCCGCTGTACGAACCGTAGCTGGTGGTGGAATCACTGATCTGGCAGAAATAGCCCCAGAGCGGCACGTTGGTGCGCTCCAGATCCTGGTGGAGCATGGGCACCACGCAGATGGGGAAGTCCCCAGCGATGCCGCCGCCGATCTGGAACATGCCCAGGGGCGCCTTTTCGGTGACCTTCGTGTAGTGCTCAGCGAGCCAAGTCATGTACTCGATGCCGCTGCGCACGGTGTGCACATTCTTCACATCGCCTCGAATGACGGCGGCGGCGTACATGTTGCCCAGGGTGCTGTCCTCCCAACCCGGCACCACAATGGGCACGTTCTTCTCCAGGGCGGCCAGCATCCAGGAGTTCTTCGGGTCGATCTGGTAGTACTCCTTGTACTTCCCGCTCTTCAGCACCATCTGGAAGAATTCGTGGGGGAAGTAGCGCTCGCCCTTGGCATCGGCGTCCATCCATACTTCCAGCATGGCCTTTTCCATGCGGCGCATGGCTTCCATCTCGGGAATGCAGGTATCCGTCACCCGGTTCATGTGGCGGCTCAGGAGGCCCTGCTCATCCTGGGGCGTGAGGTCCCGGTAGTTGGGCACCCGCTCGTAGAAGTCGTGGGCCACCAGGTTGAAGATGTCCTCTTCCAGATTGGCGCCGGTGCAGGTGATGAGGTGGATCTTGTCCTGACGGATCATCTCGGCCAGGGACAGACCCATTTCCGCGGTGCTCATGGCCCCGGCGATGGAGATCATCATCTTTCCGCCCTGCTCCAGGAAGACCCGGTAGCCCTCGGCGGCATCGATCAGGGCGGCGGCGTTGAAGTGCCGGTAGTGGTGCTGAATGAAGCTACCAACGGGGCCAAGGGCGGGTTTGGACATGGGAACCTCTCGAAAGGGAAGGCTAATCGACGGTGATGGATTTGGATACGTTTTTGGGCGCATCAGGGTGGACGCCGTGGTCCACGACCTGCAGCCGGTCCAGGTACTCCATTTTCAACACGGACATGCGGAAGGCCAAGCGTTGAAGCAGTACGGTTGCCGCAAACACAAAGAGGTTCGGATCGCCGGACGCAGGCACTTCCAGCACCTTGGCCCAGTAATGGTCCTGGCCCATGGGTTTGCCGTTGGCGGCCATGGCCAGTTCGGCATTCTTTTCGGCGATGAGCACGATATCGGCGCCGCGAATCTTGTGGGTATGGATCTGGCTGATGGTGATGCGAATATCCCGCTCGTCGGGTGGGCAGACGAACAACAGCGGGTAGTTGGAAAAGCGCCGCTCCACCAGTTCAGGCCAGGCCTTGAGGGATTCCAGACCGCCTGCAAAGGGGGTATCGCCCCGCTGGGCTTCGTAGGTTTCCAGCAGCCCCGCCAGATCATGGATGGAAAAGAGGGTGTTCTTGCCCAGGATGGTGTTGGGCCCGTGTTTGAACTCCGCGGCGTCGTAGCCTTCGGCGTGGTTGAGCACCACTTCGCGGATCTTGAGGGCACCTTCCCGGGCTAGGCCAATGAGCCCCGTGCCCAGAATGTGCAGGCTGGGTTCCAGGTAGAGCCGCTCGGCGGCGGCTTCCACGGCCGCTTCGCCCTGGTTCAGGGTCTCCAGGATGAGTTCCCGGGCCTGGCCCAACTTCTCGACAATCTTGCGTTCCGTGAGTGAGAAACTTGCGGCCAGCACGTACAGCACGGCCACCTGGTTCAGGAAGCTTTTGGTGGCGGCCACGGCGATTTCCGGGCCGCACAGAATCGGCAGGTAGAACTCGGAAAGCTCCTGGGGAATGCGGCTGTTCTCGTTGTTCACCAGGGACACGCGCCGCAGCGCAGGGATACGGGTGCGCACATCCTGGAAGATATCCACCAGATCCTTGGTTTCGCCCGACTGGGTGATGCCGATGAGCAGATCCGCCGGGTTCAGGGCATTCAAGTACATGGACCGGAACATGCCTGGGTTGCAGGGGAACACCGCCACGCCCGCCAGGTTGTTGAAGAAATAGCCCGCCGTCAGCGCCGCATGGTACGAGGTGCCGGAGGCCACCAGGAAGATGCGCCCGCCGCCCTTTTGGGCCTCGCGGATGGTCTTCACCAGGTCCTGCAGATGCTGGGTGACCCGCCGTCGCTTCTTCCAAATCAGAACGAGATCTAGCAAGGCCAGAGCTTCCCAGGCCTGGGGCTCCAGGCGCGCCAGATCCAGGAGCAGGGCGCGTTCGTCGGAGGCGGGCTGATCCCGGTGGGCCTGAAGCACGTCCGCTGTGGGCTTTCACCCGGGCCGCCAAATCCAGGTGCAAGGGGTCTGCCAGCAGTGCCAGGAACGCGTGGTGCAGGCTGGGTTCGTCAGCGGCTTCATAGAGCTTCAGCAGCTTTTCCACCAGGGCCTTGCAGAGGTCAATGCGATCCTCGAAGGCCGCAAAGAGCCCTTCGGTTTCAGGCGAGCGGAAGTAGTAGCGGATGATGCTTTCCAGGTTCTCCGGCGAGGAGGCGATCTCCTGGTCCATGAAATACCGGAAGGGAGGCCGGAGGCCCGTATCCCGCACGTTCAGCTTGGACCGCTTGGGCCGGGGCCGCGCCACGGTCAATTCGCCCGCAAGGCTGAACACCAGATAATCCCGCTCTGTGAACCAGAGGCCTTCGCCCTCCATGAGGGGAATCAGCATCCGGGTTTTGGAAAGCACGGACGTTAGATCACTGGAGACCACCACGAATTCCCCAAAGGCATCCGTGCCGATGCCCGCGTAGAGGGACGAACCCGATTTCACCGCCACCACCCCCACACCCTTCGGATCCGCAAAGGCGGCGGCATACGAGCCCTCGGCCTTGCCATTGGCTTGGCGGGCGGCGTCGATGAGCAGGGAGGCCGTCTCGGGCACCTCCGCCAGCCCCGCCTGCAGGCAGGCGGCCCGGCAGGCTTCCCGCACGGGGCCAGGGGAGGCCAGGTTTTCGGCGTAATAGTGTTCGGCGAGATGGGTGATCATTTCGCCATCGTTATCCGAGACCACCTGGTGACCCTGGGCCGTGAGGTAGGGCTTGAGGGTATCGGTGTTGGAAATGTTGCCGTTGTGGGCGCCCACGAATTCGACCTTGCAGGCCATGTGGTGGGGCTGGCAGTTCACTTCTGTGACAGCACCATAGGTCGCCCACCGCACCTGGCCAATGAACCGCTGGCCCGCTTCCCTATCGATGCCCAATTCCGGCACCACCCGGCTGGGGGCGCCGACCTTCTTGAGCAGGTGAACCTGGTGATTGTCGCCAATGAAGGCGCCGCCTGTGGAATCGTAGCCCCGGTATTCCAAGCGCTTCAGCAATTCCCCGCCCTCGAAGCCCAGGGCGGGGTTATCCGTTTTGTAGCAGATCGACACAATGCCGCACATGATGGCCGCTCCTATTTTCCGATTCGCGCCATAAATTCGGCTTGGTTCACCACATAGCGGGTGTGCGTGCCTTCTCCGATCTTGCCTTGCTCATCCCACATTTCGCCCACAAAGGCGATCTTTTTGCCTTCCACGGCCGTGACCGTAACGGTGCAGCGCACCCGTTGGCCAATGGGCGTGGCCTTGAGGTGCTTGATAGCCACCTCGATCCCCACCGTGCCCAACCCCTGGCCCAGGAGCGGATCCACCGCCTGCAGGGCCGTGGATTCAAACAAGGCCACCAGTGAAGGTGTGCTGAACACATTCAGCGCACCCGAGGCCACTGCCGCGGCGGATTCACGGGGCTCGCAAGTCTTTTCAAAGTGGTGACAGAGGCCGGGCTTGAGCTCGCCTTGCATGGATACCCTCCTTTGAGTTAGCCCTGCAACCGCTGGAAGAGCGCCACGCCGGCCGCCGCAACAAGGATCACCCCCAGGACAGCCAGGAGCACCAGGATGCCCATGAGGACAATTCCGGTCCAAAAGCGCGATTTGGGGCACTCCTCCCCCCAAAGCAGGCAAACGGGGCCTCCGTAGATCAAGCCCGCGATGAGGCCGACAATCACAAAGCCAAAACAACCGCCGGCGAGCGTGCCCGCCCCCCAAGCCAAGGCCCAGCCTGCCACCACCCAGCCCACAGCCCATTTCCGGATTTGCGGCAGGTTCATCAGCAACGCAATGCCAAGGCCTGTGTTTATCAGCATGGCGAGAATATCAGGCACCCCATGCTTGCCATAGGCGTAGCCCACCATCCCCAGGAACCCTGCAAACAACAGGAAGGCCCCGGCGATCCGCAACCGGTGGCGCACCGGACCTTCATCCTCATCCTGGATAAAGGTATCTGGGGCAGGGCGTGTGGGAAGCTCGGCCGCGCGCACCGGAGGGGTAATGGCAGGCCTAGGAAGGCGGGGATGGGCGTCGAGATCTAGGGCAATCCCCGTGGATACCCGAGGATCTGGGGTTGGCGCGGGAACTGGCGCGGTTGGTGGGTGAGGGCTTGGGACGGGCGGGGCCAGTGGTGGCTCCGGGAGCGTCAACATTCGCGCCAGTGGTGTCCAGGTACCAGCGACGCGGTCCGGGCGGACCGCGTCTTCCAAGGAAAAAATCTTCTGGGCGGCTGCAATCTGCAGGCTGGACAGAGTGAATCCCGAAAATTCCCGTCCGTCCCGTGTGCGGACCGTAAAGGTATCTTCGAGGGGCTCCAAGGGCTACTCCAATCCTAGCTTTTGCGGCTCTCCACTCTCATCGGGTCCAGGTTGGGCGAGTTCAACATCAACCGTATCGATGTCTTCCTCTTCATCCAGGGCCTGGGCACTGGCATCGATCATGGCAAGACCCACCACGCGATCGCTTTCGGAGGGCAGGTTCAGGAGCTTCACCCCCATGGCCGCGCGACCCGTTTTGCGCACCTCGTCAATGGCGAACCGGATGACCATTCCCTCCTGGCTGATCAACAGGCAACCTTCACCAGGCTTGACCAGCACGGAACCCACCACGTGGCCGTTGCGGACCCCCGCACGGATATTGATGACCCCGGTGCCACCTCGGCCCTGGAGCCGGTAGTCCTGCAGCAGGCTGCGCTTGCCATAACCCTTTTCGGTGACGGTGAGCAGCATTCCGTGCTCGGCGGTGCTCTCGTCGGCCACCACGCCTTCCGGGAGATCCGGCAGGGGATCGGCCACTTCCATGTCCACGATATGGTCGCCCGTCCCCAGGCGCATTCCGCGCACGCCAGTGGCAGTGCGGCCCATGGCGCGAACATCCTCTTCGGGGAAACGAATGGCCTTGCCCAGGGCGCTGATGAGCAGGATCTGCTGCTGGCCGTTGGAAACCCGGACACTGATGAGGCTATTGCCTTCGTCGATGTTCAGGGCGATGAGGCCATTGCTGCGGATGTTGGCGTAGGCGCTGAGGGCGGTCTTTTTCACCGTGCCATCGCTGGTGGCAAACACCAGGTGATGGTCCTCGGGGAAGTCCCGCAGCGCCATCAGGGTCACCACCTTTTCATCATCCTTGAGGCTGATGAGGTTCTTGATGTGCTTGCCCCGGTTGGCCGCGCCACTCTCAGGGATGTCGTAGACCTTGATGGCGTATGCATAGCCACGATCCGTGAAAATCAACAGCGTGTCGTGGGCCTTGGTGAGGAACAGGCGTTCGACAAAATCTTCGTCCTTGGTCTTCATGCCCAGCTTGCCCTTGCCGCCGCGCTTCTGGCGGCGATAGGTGGAAAGCTCGGTGCGCTTGATATAGCCCGCCTTGGACATGGTGATGGCCATGGGATCGTCGGGGACCACGTCTTCCATGCGGATATCGCCCGAGAAGGCCACGATTTCCGTGCGGCGGGGATTGCCGAACTGTTCGGAAATCGCCTTCACTTCCTCCTTGATGACCGCCATGAGGAGGCTGTCGTCCGAGAGGATGGCCTTCAGGTGAGCAATGGTCCGCTCGATTTCAGCCAGCTCTTCGAGGATCTTCTCCCGTTCCAGCCCCGTAAGGCGCTGGAGGCGCATGTCCAGGATGGCCTGGGCCTGCCGATCGGAAAGGGCCAGGGCTGGGTTCTTACGGAGGGCTGCCTCGGTGGCGAACTTGCCCTGCATGAGGCCCTGTTTGGCCTCTTCGGGAGAGCTGGCGGCGCGAATCAGCTTGATCACCGCGTCCAGGTAATCCAGGGCGATCTTGAGGCCCAGCAAAATGTGGTGGCGGTCCTCAGCCTTCTGCAGCTGGAACAGGGTGCGGCGGGTGACCACCTCACGACGGAAGCCCAGGAATTCCTTGAGAATTTCCCGGAGCGAGCACACCCGGGGCTGCCCATTCACGATGCAGAGCATAGTGATGGGGAAGCTGCTCTGGAGCCCGGTCTGCTGGTAGAGCTGGTTGAGCACGATGTCGCTGGGCTCGTTTTTCTTGAGCTCCACCACGAGGCGGATGCCATCGCGGTCAGACTCGTCCCGCAGGTCCCCGATGCCGTCGATCTTCTTGTCGTTGACCAGGTCGGCGATTTTCTCGGTGAGGGTGGCCTTGTTGACCTGGTAGGGCAGTTCCGTGAAGACCAGCTGTTCCAATTCACCCTTGTTCTTGATGCGGACCGTTTCCACGTGGGATTTGGCCCGGACCACACAGCGACCTCTGCCCGTGCGGTAGGCATCCACCACGCCTTCGGTACCCAGCATCAGGCCACCAAGGGGAAAATCGGGACCCTGGATGTGTTCCATGAGGCCTTCGAGGCCTATGGCTGGGTTTTCAATGAGGGCAATCAGGGCATTGCAGCATTCCCTCAGGTTATGGGGAGGAATGCTGGTGGCCATACCCACCGCGATGCCCTGGCTGCCGTTCACCAGCAGGTTGGGAAACCGGGTGGGAAGCACCAGGGGTTCCTGCAGGCTGTCGTCATAGTTCGGGCCGAAATCGACCGTGTCCTGGTCGATGTCTTCCAACATTTCAGAGGCAAGCCGCGACATGCGTGCTTCGGTATAACGCATGGCCGCCGCACTATCGCCATCGATGGAACCAAAGTTACCCTGGCCATCCACCAGCACGTGCCGCATGGAAAAGGGTTGGGCCAACCGCACCAGGGTGTCGTAGATAGCGGAATCACCATGGGGATGGTACTTACCCATCACATCACCGACCGTGCGGGCCGATTTTCGGTAGGCGCGGTTCCACAGGTTGCCGGATTCGTTCATGGCGTAAAGTACCCGGCGGTGCACAGGCTTCAAACCATCGCGCACATCCGGAAGGGCGCGGCCCACAATTACGCTCATGGCGTAATCGAGGTAGGACTTCCGCATCTCCTTTTCAAGTTCGATGGGTTCAATACGTTGGGGCTTGGGCTGCTGTTGTTCCACGTGGAACCTCTAGAAAAAACTCATCGCCAAGATGCCAGGGGAACCAACCATGTCCTCCCTGGCGACCTGGCTGTTCAAATCAAACGTCCAAATTCTCGGCAAGTAGCGCGTTGTCTTCAATGAACCTGCGCCGGGGCTCGACCGCATCACCCATGAGGATGGTGAAGATCTCGTTGGCCTCAACCACATCGTCCACCTGCACCCGCAACAGGGTGCGGCGCTCGGGGTCCATGGTGGTTTCCCAAAGCTGCTCGGGGTTCATTTCGCCCAGCCCCTTGTAGCGCTGGATACTCAACCCACGCTTGCCCTCTTCCAGGATGGATACCAGCAGGTCTTCAGCGCGGGTGAAGGCCATTTCCTTGGGTTGGGGTTTGGTGGAAGCTACTTCGTCGGCCTCGTCGCCATCCTCGGCAGGCTTGGCCACCGAAGTCCGGCGCAGTTTCAACTCGCCACCCTGGAAGATGGCCAAGTCCTGCTTGAGCGCCAGAAGCCGACGGAACTCTCCCCAGTGGGCCACATTCTGATCGATCCAGAGGGCGATTGGCCGCGCTAAGTGCATACAGGTCAATTTAAGGATGTGGGTAGCCGGGATAATCTGGCCCTCCACCTCCATGGTCTCGGTGTTCTCGTATTCCACCTGTCCCAGGCCCAGAGTTGCAAGACGTTCACCCAACTCGGCCACATTTTCGGCGGAGCCAAAACGATTGTCGTCAAGCAGCCCTTCCGTGAGGAAGGCCTCCACTAGGGCCCGGCCATAGCCTCGCCGTTCCAGCTTGGCAAAGAGGGATTTCACCTCGCCCCACTTCTTCATTTCGCGGACCAGGGCAGCGTCCTTCACCTCGGTGCCAGAAGGTAGGGTCAAGGTCCAGCCATCCAAAGCCTTATGGAAGAGGTATTCCTCCAGGGCACGCTCATCCTTGAGGTAACGCTCCTGTTTGCCCTTCTTAACCTTGTAAAGAGGGGGTTGGGCGATGTAGACATGGCCGCGGAGCACCAGCTCTGGCATCTGCCGATAGAAGAAAGTCAGGAGCAAGGTGCGGATATGACTGCCGTCCACGTCGGCGTCGGTCATGAGGACAATCTTGTGATAGCGCAGGTTTTCGACTTTGAAATCCTCCTGGCCGATGCCAGTGCCGAAAGCTTGAACCAGGAGGCGCAGCTCCTGATTGCCTACAATCTTGTCGAAGCGGGCCTTTTCCACGTTCAACACTTTGCCGCGGAGGGGCAGGATCGCCTGATTGGTGCGGCTGCGCCCCTGTTTGGCGGAACCACCGGCCGAATCACCCTCCACCAAGAAGAGTTCACAAAGGGCCGGGTCTTTTTCTTGGCAATCCGCCAATTTCCCTGGCAAGCCAGCGCTATCCAATGATCCTTTGCGCCGGGTCAGTTCCCTGGCTTTGCGGGCGGCCTCCCGGGCCCGGGCGGCCTCGATGGCCTTTTCGAGAATCGCCTTGGCCTCCCGAGGATTTTCCTCGAAAAAGCTCGTGAGCCGGTCATACACCACCGTCTGGACGATACCTTTGACCTCACTGGAAACTAGGCGATCTTTCGTCTGGCTGCTGAATTTAGGATCCGGCACCTTTGCGGAAAGCACAGCGGTGAGGCCTTCCCGCACATCCTCGCCTGAAAGGGTCACCTTGCTGGATTTCAGCAGGTTGTTTTTCTCGGCGTAGGTGTTGATCACACGCGTCATGGCGGCGCGGAATCCCTCGAGATGCGCACCACCATCGCGGTTGCGAATGTTGTTGGTGAAGCAGAAAAGGGTTTCCTGGTAGGTGTCGTTCCACTGCAGGGAAACCTCGACCGTAACGTCGTTCTTGGTGTCTTCGATATGAATCGGGGGACGGTGGAGCACGGTCTTGTTACGGTTCAGGTGTTCCACAAACGCGTCGATACCACCTGCATTCAGGAAGTCGTGGTTCTCTCCGGTGCGTTCATCGGTGATACGGATATGCACACCCTTGTTGAGATAGCTCAATTCACGCAGCCGCTGACTCAGGGTTTCAAATACGAAATCCAGCTTTTCATGGAAGATCTCCGCGTCAGGCTTGAAGCGAACCCGGGTTCCCCGCCGTGTGGCAGGTCCAATTTTGAGCAAGGGTGCATCGGCATGACCGCGGGTAAAGGTCATTGAATGTTCCACCCCGTCCCGCCAGATGGTGAGCCAAAGGCGCTCTGACAGGGCATTCACACAAGAAACACCCACCCCATGAAGGCCGCCTGAAATCTTGTAGGAGTTGTCGTCGAATTTTCCGCCCGCATGAAGGACCGTCATGATCACTTCGGCAGCGCTTCGGTTTTCTTCTTTGTGAAGATCGGTGGGAATGCCGCGCCCGTTGTCTTCCACAGAGCAACTGCCGTCATCGTGGAGAATCACATCCACTCGCGTGCAATAGCCCGCCAAGGCTTCGTCGACAGCGTTATCCACAACCTCGTACACCATCTGGTGGAGACCGCTGCCATCGTCTGTATCGCCAATATACATGCCGGGTCGTTTGCGGACAGCTTCAAGATCTCGCAAGACGGTGATGTTGTCGGCGGTGTAGGTTTTCGGGGTTTCCTGGGTATTCGGGGTGATCGGATCTGACATCAATACTCGCTTTGGTTTGGTAAAACGGGGCTCAGAACAGGTTTGCGAAGATTTCGCGCTTATCCCTGGTTGGCAAATTTCACAGGCATCAGGATGTAGCGGAAGGTCATGTCGTCCAGACTGGGGGACATGAAGATGCCTTGGCCGACATCATCACGGAACTGGTAAACCACTTCATCGCCAGGGATTCGTTCCAGCAATTCCGTGAGGTAATCGATGTTGAAGGCAAGCTCCAGGGCTTGTTCTTCGCCGGTGAAGCTGATGGTTCCCTGGTTGACACCCTCGTCGGGATGCTGGAAATACACTCGGAGATTTGGGAATTCGAAGAACAAACGGACATTCTTGTTGTAGTCGTCCTTTTTGAGGCCAACGATCCGCAAGGTATGGAGGAAATCTTCCCGGTCGATGATGACCCGCTTGGGCAGGTCGGCGGGCAGAACCTTTTCGTAGGCCGGATAGTTTCCAGTGACACGCCGGGTGCTGAATTTCAGCCCTGGCTGGTCCATGAACAGGCTGCGCTCGTCCCAGGAAAGGCTGAGTTGCCCATCATCTCCCAGAGAGCTGGGGAGAAGATCCAAGGCCCTTTTTGGAACAATCAAACGGGCTTCCGATTCCAAACCTGTCTCCAGGGGAAGCTCGACGACCGCAAGGCGGAAACCGTCGGTGGAAACAACCCGGATGAACTTAGGTGCCAAATGGAGCAACACACCCGAAAGGGCCGGTTTGGTGGCGTCTTTACTAACGGCAATGGATCCCAACTGAATGGCCTTCCGGAAAGCCTGGGCAGGGACATTCACGATGGGCAGGTTGACATCTGGTTTGGGTAATTCAGGAAATCCTTCACCGGGTTGAACGTTATGTTCCGAATTGAACCCTTTGGCGCGCAGCCAAAGGCGATTTCCCGTGTCAGGCCATTCCAATGTGAGGAGACCGTCGGGATAGATGCGCACCGTTTCGACAAACTTTTTGCCAGGGATGGCTGAAATTCGATTTCCCTTTCCCTCCACAGGCACCGTGGCCTCAAAAGCCAATTCCATGTCCGTGGCCTTGAGGGTCATCTCCTGATCCACGACCTCCACCAGCACGTGCTGGAGGATCGGCAGGGTCACCCGACGCTCAAGGGCATGCTTGAGGATCCCGAGGGTCCTATCAAGACGTTCTTTAGAAACCTGTACTTGAAAGTTCATTTATCACCCTGATCGTATTGAAGACGCCTAAGGGCTGCGGAAAAGAAGAGCAAACCCTGATTCTACCTGGAAAAAGACCATCAGACCAGTTGTGGGTGACACCCGCGTGGTTGTGGATTGGCCACGACGCAGCAACTAGTGGTTTCAAGTCCACACGCACTCCACAGAGGGGTTCCTGTGGAGATGTGCATCCAAGTCAAGAACCCTTCCGAAATCACGAGATGCTATTCAAAAGAGAATGGATTTGCTTGTGGAAATCCTGGTCTTTCTGCATGCGCTTTTTGATGGAGTCAATGGCATTCATGACCGTGCTGTGGTGCATGTCATTGAACGATCGCCCGATATCACTGAAGGAAACCGCCGTGAGTTCACGGGCCAAGTACATGGCCACCTGGCGAGGGAGCAGAATACTTTGTTGCCTTGATTTTTTTTTCATCAGATCCATGTAAGCGACATTGAAGGTCTCCGCCGTCATCCGGCAGATGCGCTCCATGGAGATTCCCGAGGTGGCTTCCTGTCCGCTTTGTCCCTGAAAGGCCTGGTGGGCTACTTCTAAACTAGGGGGAACTCCCAGAAAACTGCTTTGGAAGACAACCCGAGTTAACAAGCCTTCTAGATCTCGGACACTTCCCTTTGCTTTGTGTGCCACGAACGTCAAAACATCCTCAGGAACGGCCGGTAAATCCTTGAAAACCTCGTCCTCAAGTTTTTTCTTCAAAATTGCGACCCGTGTTTCAAAATCGGGTGGCTGGATATCAGCCGTTAAACCCCACTTGCAGCGAGTTCGAAGGCGATCATGTAGTCCCTCTAGTCTTTCGGGTGGTTTATCTGAAGTAATTACAATGGTTTTTCCGTATTGTAGTAAATATTCAAGAATATAAAAAATTTCCTCTTGGGTGCGCTCCATTCGTCCAAGTGTTTGAACATCATCAAGGAGTAGAACATCATTTTGTTGATATTTTTTTCGAAGCGCTTCGGTATTTTTTATTTTGATGGCAACTGTAAATTCATTGAAAAAATTATCAACTTTTAAATAGGCAACTTTTAAGGAAGGGTTCCTGGCGATCAAACCTTTACCTATTCCGATCATAAGGTGGGTTTTTCCAAGACCAGATCCACCGTAAATAAACAGTGGATTCATGTTTAAAGTAGCATTGGTTTTCCCGTGATTTTCCACCACCGCATTGGCAGCCGCAAAGGCTAGTTGGCTACCAGGGCCTACCACAAAGCGGTCCAGGGTGTAACGATGAAAACCCTGGGGAAAAGGTGAATCAATATTTTCGGAGTCTATGGGTGGGTGGTGTTTGCCTTTTCCTGATGATTTTGATGGAACAGGGGTAGCGCTATCCCCTGCAACCGTAAACGCCAATCGTAGATGGGGCAGTCCGCACTGGAATAGCGCATCGTGGAACTCTTCCGCCAACTGCTGCTCGATCCACACACGGGCTGAGGCGCTGGGGGTCTGAATCCACAAGGTCGAACCGTCGAACGTGACGGCACGGCAGGGTTCGATCCAATCCTGGAAGGTCCGCTCTGGAAGTTTCGCGGCCAGCCCCTTTTGAAGGGAATCCCAAATGGCTTGAGGGTCGTTCGCAGACATGGGGGACACCGCCTGGTATCAAATGAGTTCGCGCAAAACCCAGGACCATACCCCTTCACGATGGAGGGATGGCCCGGTTAGGGTGGCGGGAGGATCCGTACTTTAGCACTCCGGCCTTGGGGCAGGGAAGCTCTTTGGGCTTGAGAATCCCGGAGACCACTGGTAGGCTCGAAGGTTCGCCCTTCCCATCGGGAGCGGGCTTTTGAGGTGGACGATGAAGCGCACTTTCCAGCCCAATAATCGCCGTCGTGCCAAGACCCACGGGTTTCTTAGCCGCATGAAGACCAAGAATGGCCGCATGGTGCTCAAACGCCGACGCGCCAAGGGCCGCCACGTACTAGCCCTGTAGTCTTTGTGCGCGTCGCCGGGCGCTATCGTGTGGTGCAACGCAGAGACCACGCCGTTCCCGAGACGCCGCCTCGGCCCCTCACGCCACGGGAAAGCCCGCTGGACGTGAGAGTCTGGCTGAGCCAAGACGGTTCCCTGCCCCTGCTCCTGGTGAATGCCTCCCGGAAGCAGGGGCATGCTGTCATTCGGAATCGTTTCCGCCGGCGGGTGCGCATGATCTTCCTGGAATTGCTCCGTTCGGACCCCACCTTGGCCCCGTTCAGCGGTGTGGTTTGGGTGAGACCTTCGCGCGGGTCCCGTTTGGGCTGTGACATCCCCTATGCTGATATCGCGGACCAGCTTTCGCTGGCCCTTTGCCGTTGGAAGGCCCGATGAAAAACAAGAACCTTCTGCTCTTTATTGTCCTCAGCATGGGACTGCTTGGAATCTACTACGCCTTCACCCCGAAGCCCGTGGCCCCGCCACCGGCGCCCGTGGCGACCGTGGCGGAGGCCCCCGTTCAAACTGCCGTGGCTCCTGCCCAAAACACCACAGCGCCTGCCCCTGCCCTGGATCCCAACGCCCTGTTTTCCTTTGAAACTCCGGACCTGAAGTTGCTTTGGCGAAAGCAGGATGGGAGCCTGATCCAGGCCGAGTGGAAGCAGGATGGAACGCGGTTTTTCCCTGAAGAAAAGCGAGATGACAAGAACCGTGTGATTTCCCCTGCCTTTATTGGGATTGGTGGCATCCAGGATGGGGTTTTTGAGGGAGATCCTGAGGTCCAGAGTGTGAATGGAACCCATGAGGTTCGCTTTCGCAACGCGCTCGGCGAGCAGCTCTCTTACCGGATTCCTGCCCGGGGTCACATCCTGAACGTCGAATGGTTAAGCGCTCGTGGCACTCGGCTCTCTCTGATACGTGGCCTCAAGGAATTGCCGAAATCGCAGGATGGCACTGAACTCAACCCCCTTCATGATCTTGGCCGGGTGTTTACCATCAGCGACAAGAACATCCAGGCGGTCACTTGGATGGATACCTTCAAGGATCCCTGGTACAGCTTTATGGGTGGTAAACGCAAAGTGCTGCCCGACGCCGCTGCACGGGTTGGCTTGGATGCCGGCATGGAACCCAGCGCCGCTCAACGTACGTATTTCTTTGCCGCCATCTGGGAAGCCACCCAGACTGTCCAACTTGATGCGGGTAGCCCAGGCTATTTCCTGGCGCCAGATGCCAGTGGCAAGGCCAATGCCCGTCTCTACCTGGGGCCAAAACACAAACCAGAACTTGAGGCCTTTTCCAAACCCACCACCCAAGTCATGGATTTCGGCTTTTTTGGGCTAGTGGCCAAAGCGATGTTCTGGATCCTGGTCAGCATCCAGACGGTGGTGCCCAATTGGGGCTGGGCCATTGTGGTGTTCTCCGTGCTGCTTCGTTTGGCGCTCTGGCCCCTGAACAACAAGACCACCATCCAGCTCATGCGCATGAAGGACCTGGAGCCCCACCAAAAGGCGCTGCAGGCCAAGTATGAAAAATTCGGCAACGATATGCAGAAAAAGGCCGAAATGCAGAAGGAGCTGATGGCTTTCTACAAGAAAAACGGCCACAACCCCATGGGTGGTTGCCTGCCCATGCTGCTGCAGATGCCGGTCTTCTTTGCGCTATGGTCCATGCTCAGTGCGGTGTTCGAATTGCGCCACGCCAATTGGATGCTTTGGGTTCACGATCTTTCCGCCCGGGATCCCTTCTTTGTGCTGCCAGTGCTGCTGGGTGTATCCATGATCGCCCAACAGATGATGACGCCCGCCACGGGTGACCCCGCCCAGCGAAAGATGATGATGTTCCTCATGCCCGCCATGATGACCTTCTTCTTTTCCAGTACGCCCGCGGGTCTTTGCCTCTACTACCTGATCTTCAACCTCATTGGCATGGGACAGACCTGGTGGGTGATGCGAAACTACAAGCCCCAGCCCGTCGTCATCTGATCATCCACGGAGGCACCATGCGGAAGGCCGTTTCTCTCGAAGCGTTGCCAGAATTGGCGGCAAACTGGTGCAAGGAATTGGGCCTGTCGGTCACAGCTCGGTTTCAACCTTCGGGCGATGAAGAACTGTTTCCCAATCGGTTGGTACTGGAAGGTCCTGATGCCCAATGGCTCATGGCCAATAAGGGTCAGGCGTTGGATTCGCTCCAATTTCTCCTCCATGAAGCCCAGGGCGAGCGGGAAGATGCCAAGCTGTGCTACCTGGATGTGCAGAGCTTCCGGCTTTTCCGCATGACTGAAATCAAAGCCATGGCCACCATGGGCATCCAGAAAGCCCGCCAGATGGGCAGCTATACATTCGCTTCCCTGAGCCCCCGAGAACGCCGCTGGATGCATCTCACGGTGGCCCGCGAGGTTGGCCTGAGCACTGAAAGTGAAGGCACTGGCACCCTGAAGTCCCTCAAGGTGTTCAAAGCCTAATTTGATCCCATGAACGATGCCATTTGTGCTCCCGCCACGCCCCTTTTCCCGGCGGCCATTTCGGTTGTGCGGGTAAGTGGCTCGAGCCTGGCACAGGCGCTGAAACCCCTGGTGAACCTGCCTTTGCCGCGCCAAGCTACCCTCCGGACCTTGCGCTGGAAGGGGTACCAGGAGCGAGCCTTGGTGCTCTATTTTCCCGCCCCTGATAGTTATACGGGTGAGGATGTCGTGGAGTTCCAACTTCATGGGAACCCACTGTTGGTAAGACGGTTCCTGAACCATCTTGGAGAACTTGGGATTCGGCTGGCGGAACCGGGCGAGTTCACCCGTCGGGCCCTGCTTAATGGAAAGCAATCGCTGCTGGAGGCGGAAGCCTTGCGGGATATGATTTCCGCGGCAACGGATACCCAACTGCGCATGGCCCAGGCCCGCGCGGGGGGCGTGCCGACATGGGTGGAAGAGGCCAAGGCTTGTCTGAGCCCCTGGGTAGCGCGGGCTGAGGCCGTGGTTGATTACGGTGAGGAAGAAGGTATTTTGTTGAAAATAGACAAGATGCAATCTGAATTTCAGGATCTTCGCCAAAGGTTCCACGTGGAACAGGCGCGGAGCTCGGCGGCCCGCTGGTTGAGGGATGGAATTCGCATCGCCCTGGTGGGCCGCCCCAATTCTGGGAAAAGCACCTTGTTCAATGCCTTGGCAGGAGAAGACAGGGCCATCGTGACGGAACTGCCCGGCACCACCCGGGATGTGTTGGAAGTCCGCACCGAATGGGCTGGCCTTCCGCTGTTGTTGTTTGATACCGCAGGGCTGAGGGATGCGGAGGACCCGGTGGAAAGACTGGGAGTGGCCCGCGTGGCCTCCGTGTTGGACCAGGCAGATCTGGTTTTGCATTTGGTGCCCGCGGGGGACGGGGCTCCAGATTCCCAAATCCTGGCTCGCCTGGAAGCGGTTCGAGAGAAAGTCCTGGAAGTGCGCACCTTTGGGGACCTGGGTGGAAGCACTTCTGGTGTGGTGGTGTCCGCTGTGCAGGGAGATTTGGAAAAATTGGAAGCGGCGCTCAAGGACCGGTTTTTAGGTCCCCATTCACCCGATGCCTGCCTGGGTGCATTGGCGACCCAGCGGCAATGCGGCTTACTGGATGAACTGGTGGTTCAGGTGGATCTACTTTTGGGGCTTAGCCAGGCCGCTCCCCCCGAACTTCCCGCCTCCTTGCTCCAGGGCATGTGGGGGTTATTGGCACGGATGACCGGTGAGGATCGTGCCGAGAGCACCCTGGACCAGGTTTTTAGCGGATTCTGTCTAGGGAAGTGAAGCAAGGCATAAGATGATCAGCACGGAGCACGCATGCATGAGGAAGTGGCAACCAGAACAGAATTCGAGGCGGTGATTGGCCTCGAAGTTCACGTTCAACTGCTCACCCAGTCCAAGATGTTCTGTGGCTGTGAGAACAGGTACGGTGGCTTGCCCAATTCCCGCACCTGCCCTGTGTGCCTGGGGTTGCCGGGTGCGCTGCCTGCCCTGAATGGTGAAGCCGTGCGAATGGCCATCGCCCTTGGCCTCGCCCTGAAGGCGTCCATTCGGGAAGAAAGCACCTTCTATCGAAAACAATATTTTTATCCCGATCTTCCCAAGGGCTACCAGATTACCCAAGGTCCCGTGGCCCTGGTGGAAGAGGGTTGGTTGGAGATTCCGGGGGACGCCACCGTGCGGGGCAGGGAAGGCGCCCTCCGGGTGCGCATTGAGCGGGCTCACCTGGAAGAGGATGCCGGCAAGTCCAGTCATGACCTGGATCCCGATCACAGCCTTGTGGATTTAAACCGTGCGGGGGTGCCCCTGTTGGAAATCGTCGGGGGGCCGGATTTACGCAGCCCCCAGGAGGCCTCCGATTACCTCAAGGCCATTCACCACCTGGTGATGTACTTGGGCATTTGCGACGGCAACATGGACGAAGGTAGCCTCCGTTGCGATGCCAATATCTCCGTGCGCCGGAGGGGTGAAACCAAACTAGGGACCCGAGTCGAAGTGAAAAACCTCAATTCCTTTCGTTTTCTGCGGCAGGCTTTGGAGTTTGAAATTGACCGGCAGATTGAATTAGTCGAATCAGGGCAGCCGTTCAGCCAGGAGACGCGTGGGTGGGACGCCCAGGCGGGGGTCACGCGCAGTCAACGCAGTAAAGAAGCGGCCATGGATTACCGGCATTTCCCTGAACCGGACCTGCCGGTGCTATGCGTCAGCCCTGAAGAGGTGGCCGGGGTTCGTGCCCATCTCCCCGAACTGCCCAGTGACCGCAAAGCCCGTTTCCAGGAAACCTTCGGCCTGACAGATTACGAAGCCGACATGCTGGTGCAAACCCCGATGCACGCAGATTATTTTGAATCGGTAGCTACCCTCAGCGGCAATGGCAAGCAGGCTGCCAATTGGATGCTCGGCGAGGTGAGCCGAAGCCTGAATGAAACTGGCCATAACCTGGAAACTCTTGGACTCTCGAGCGCGCAACTGGCGGATCTGATCAAGCTGGTGGCAACTGGCACCATCAATTTGAATACGGCCAAAGAGATCGTCTTCCCCGGGATGCTAGCGGGTGAAGGGAACCCCGCTGACATCGTGGCCACCAAGTCCCTTGGGCAAGTAAGCGACCACAACTTTGTGACCTCGCTGGTGCGGGACATCCTGACGGCCAACCCCCAACAGCTGGCCCAGTACAAAGCAGGCAAGGTGAATTTACGTGGCTTTTTTGTGGGGCAGGCCATGAAGGCCGGTCAAGGTCGTATCAACCCCCAGGTTTTAAACCAGGCCGTAGACGAGGCGCTCGCCTCTGAGGAGGCACCATGACCGACGAAAAGGCCCCACCCACCGAAGATTGGGTAGACCCTGAACAGGCCATCCTGCACCAGGACACCTTTCGAAAAGTGTATTTTGGGGAGGTCTCAGACCCCCTGTTTCCACCCCACCCTGGGGCTCCCGAAGCGCCAGAGGACGAACTAACCCAGGCTGCTCTGGAGGACCCCAGTGCCGGGCAGTTGCAGGACACCCACTCCCAACCGACCCTTTGGCGCGTGGTGGTGCTTCTTGTCTTTGCCGTATTCGCTCTGACCATCGTCTTTTGGAAAACACGCTAGGTGCATCGTTCTTCATGGGGGAATGAGTCATGGATACTTCACATTGGGGCCCCACCACCATTGCCATTCATGCGGGTCGAAAGTTCAATACCACCCGAGCCGTGACAACCCCCATTTTCCAGACCTCAGTGTTTGAACTAATGGAAAATGCTGAAGGGGCTGAATTTGCGGGTTCCATTGAACCACCTACCTTTTACACCCGGTGGGGAAACCCGAATTTCAGTGAGGCCGAAGCCGTGATCGCGGCCCTGGAGGGCGCAGACCGTGCCCTGCTCACCAGTTCAGGCATGAGTGCCTTTGCCACGGTTCTGGAGACGTTTCTACGTCCTGGGGATCACGTGGTGGCCCCGGCTGCCATTTACCTGGGCACCGAGCAGCTCCTGAAACGCTGGGAGGCCACCAAGGGGCTGCGAATCACCTGGGTGCAGAACACCCTGGACCTGAGCGAGTGGGAAGCGGCCACCCAGTTTGAAACCCGCCTCATTTGGGTGGAGAGTCCGTCTAACCCGACGTTGGCGATCACTGATCTGGAGGCCATCGCCGCCCTGGGCAAGCGAAAAGGCATTCGCACCGTGGCCGATAACACCTTCGCCACCCCCATCCTGACACGCCCCTGTCCACTGGGATTCAGCCTCAGTGTCTCCAGCGCCACCAAGTACCTTGGTGGCCATTCGGACCTAGTCCTCGGCGTCATCGCGGGGAATGAAGCCGATATCATCGCATGCTGGGAGGTTGCCAAGATCACGGGGCCGACCCCCGATCCCATGGCCGCATGGCTGTTGCACCGGGGCCTAAAAACAGCCTATATGCGGGTTCGTCGGTCGGCTGACAACGCCCAATCCTTGGCCCAATGGCTGCTTTGGCAACCTCAGGTGGCCCGAGTGGACTATCCTGGCCTCAAAGAACACCCAGGCCATGGCGTGGCAGCCAAGCAGATGGGGGGTGGTTTTGGCGGCATGATGGGCTTTGAATTGCGCGGCGGGCTCGTGGCCGGGCGCCGTTTTTGCGAGGCCGTCGAGATCATCACCCGGGGCGTGAGCCTGGGTGGGGTTGAAAGCCTGATCCAGCATCCCGCCTCCATGAGCCATCTCCGAACCCCGCCCGAGGTCAAGGCTCGAATTGGCATTACTGACGGCCTCCTGCGGTTTTCCGTGGGCATCGAGGATGAAGCAGACCTGAAGGCGGATCTGGAGCGAGGGCTCCAGGCGGCCATGATGATGGTGTGAGGGCTTGAATGCATTTGATCATCAACGGTGAGCCACAAAAGACCCCTGAACTGGCAACCCTTGCGGCCCTAGCAGCCTGGCTGGAGCTGCCCGCCTTTGGGAGTGCAGTGGAGCTCAATGGCGAAGTCATCCGCAAAGCCGCCTATCCCCAGACGCCCCTAACCGCAGGGGACCGTCTGGAGATCGTACGGCTGGTGGGCGGTGGCTAGTTGATAACCAGGGAATAGTTGGCCAGGGCACCCGTGTATTGATAGAAAGGGTCCAACCTTACTCGAACGACGTAGGTGCCCCCCGCGCCCGCCGCCAGGGTGAAAGTCTTGCTTCCTGGGGTAGCAGTGGTGGCGTAGGCAGCCGTTAACAGCCCAATATGGTCGAATACCTCCACGATCATGGCGGGCGAACTCGTACTGACACTTACAGTGTGTGTCCCATCTCCCAGAACAACCCGGTAGGCTTTGGCCTGCACCCGATCGTAATAAACATTGGAATTGGATGGGATAGAATTGTCGTAGGTGGTCAACGTGCCGAGAATCGGCGTGGCGCTTGGAGCAACAGTGGTCCAGAGGGCGGTGCTGTCCCGATAGGTAGAAAGGGTGACATCCAGGCCATTTCCAACGTTTTCGGCGTCCAATTGGGGCTGCATCGCCGTCCAGGTGCTGGCACCCGCCAATCGTTTCAATCCGACGAGATAGGTTGGGTAGCATGCCAATGGCGCATTGCCGAATTCATAGCTCTGGTTGGCAATGCTTGGATTGGTGGCATCCCAAAGGGTTTTCAACCCCGCGGTGCCACGCCCCAAAACCGAGGCCCAAATGCCCCATTGGGATCGGGCAATGGAACTGGCATAGAACTCCCCGCCGCCAACCAGGGGTGAAATTTCATGCTGATCCAACCGCCAAGTATCCACAGTGCCGGTCGAGCCCATCAGGTAGACGTTCGGATTATCACGAATGGCGGCCGACAGGAAAGTGGCATATCCGCTGGCGAAGGCGATCGCAGGTTCCGAACTGATCCAGGGGCTGATAATGGCAGCATCGTTATCCCCGCGCAGGACGGAACCGTAGTTTGTGAGGCTGGTGGACCAATAGCTGCCGGTTGCGAAAAGACCCCGGCTGAAGGTTTCGAGCAGGAGCCCGTCGTTGAAGGCGTCCGCAGAATTGAAGGGCCCACCGTACCAGACTTCGGTTACGAGCATGGGGCGATTGGTGTTCGGGTTGCGGAGAAGGGTGCCCGAGCTATTGGTGGCGGCCGTGGGATAGGTGCTACCCGTGCCCGAGGTCCAGAAGGCATGCAGGTTGGGTAAGGGAAGGGTGGGTTCCACGCGCCCCATGCCTTGACCGAACGCCACCATCTGGTCAGCAATGGCAAAGGCACCAGCCTCGGAAGTACTCTCCAGGGCGCGCACCGTCAAGGTTCCGCTGGAACTGGCCAGGAAGGAGAGGCTGGTGGTACCCCAGGTGGGTTCCTTTTCTAAGTCCAGACCCGTGGCGTAGTGGGCCTTAGGTATGGCCTTTTTGACATTGCCATGGAGGGCATAGCTTGTCCCGGCAGCAGCCGGAACCAGGACATCGGCGTAGATCACCGCATAGAGATTCGAACCCCGAGGGACTTTGGCGGTGCCCATGCCATCGGAGGCCAGTTCTACGGTGGCCAGGAGGGCATCGGAGCTGTTGTCCCGCAACTCTGCAAAGGTATATCGGGCGGGCCGGGTCGTGAGCGTGCCGAGACCTGTTGAGGTGATGTCCTGTTTTTCATAAAGCGCGCGAACCGTAACATCTACGGTGTCGGCGGGTCCACCACCCACGCTAACCGTGCATCCTACAAAAAGAACAGCAGGAACGAGCACCAACCAGGTCCATTGTTTAAAGCGAGCCATAATACCCTCCGAAACATGCGTGTGTGATGCCCAGATATATCAAACGCCATGCCATTAGGTGTGGCGCAGGATCTCCCAGGTTCCGCCTGAAAAGGGATGGCTGATTCTTTGGGAAGAAAACCCTTCAATTTCAAGGGTTAGCGGCTCTCCGCCCGCAGGTTGGTCGGCCCGGAACCAATGGAATTCATCCACGAGGCCTTGACTAAGTGCGGTGCTTGCGAGCTTGGCGCCACCTTCAATCAGGACCCGGCCAATGCCCAGTGCGGCCAGTTCGTGCAACAGGTGTCGTAAACTGCATCCCCCGGGTCCAGGGGGAACCCGGAGCTGCTCAACGCCCGAGAGGCCGGCACATTCCCCCGCCGTCACTTGCATGGAGGGCTGGCCTTCAATAGGTTTCCAGACCCGCCGGTCTATGGTCAACAGGCCGTGGCTATCCAACACCACCCGACGGAACAATCGATGGGGAAGGGTGGGCGCAGGCCAGCGATCCGAGAGCTGAGGATCGTCCACCTCCACGGTTCGGCGTCCCACCAGAATCGCCTCGGCGGCACGGCGCAGGGCGTGGGCACTCTGTTGAACTTGGGGCGACGTGATCAGGGTGGTGCGCCCGGTCGGACCCATGGCGTTGTCGGAACCTAGGGCCAATTTGAGAACAACCCAAGGAAGCCCGGTGCGAATGAGCTTGAAAAAGGGGGCATGGAAACGGGCGCAGGCCTCTCCAAGAGTGCCTTCCTCCACCTCAATGCCATGGGCTCGAAGCAAGGCGAAGCCGCCCCCATCCACGCGTGGGTTGGGGTCTCGCACGCCCACGCAGACCCGCGCGATCCCGGCGCGGATCAGAGCATCGGTGCAGGGGGGCGTGCGGCCGTGATGGCAGCAGGGTTCCAGGGTAATAAAGGCCGTGGCACCCACCATGGATTCGTCCCGGCTTTCTGCATCCCTTAAGGCCATGATCTCGGCGTGAGGATCCCCGGCCCGGGTATGGACGCCCCGGCCCAGAACCCGATCGTCGCGCACCAGTACGCAGCCCACCGGCGGGTTGGGGCTGGAAAGGCCAATGCCATTCAACCCTTCCTGCAGGGCCATGGCCATGTACCGCTCGGGCCCCGCCAGTGCCTCTGGCGCTGGCCAAGGACCGCCCGTGGCGAGTTCCCAGGCCAAGCTGGACGTTATCTCAGCCAAGGAGGCCCTCCACAAAGGCCTCGGGTTCAAAGGGGATCAGATCATCCACCTGCTCTCCCACACCCACGAAGGCGATGGGAAGCTTTAAACGCTCCAGGATGGGAACCACCACACCCCCCTTGGCCGACCCATCCAATTTAGTGAGCACCAGATCCGTGATGCCTGCGGCTTCTTTGAAGGCCTCAGCCTGATTGAGGCCGTTCTGGCCCGTGGTGGCATCCAGCACCAGGAAGACCCGGTGGGGTGCCTCGGGGATCACCTTCTGGAGGCTGCGCCGGATCTTATCCAGTTCTCGCATCAGGTGATCCTTGGTGTGCAGCCGTCCCGCCGTATCGATCAGCACCCAGGGCGTGCCCTTGGCCAGGGCGCTGGTGGCGCCATCGTAGGCGATGGCAGCGGGATCGCCGCCCATTTGATTGCGAATGACGGGAACACCAGCCCGCTTACCCCACAGTTCGAGTTGGTCGATGGCAGCCGCACGGAAGGTGTCCCCGGCCACCACAAGGACCTCCTGGCCTTGGCCCTTGAGATGGGCGGCCAGCTTTCCAAGGGTGGTGGTCTTGCCAACGCCATTGACGCCCACCAGAAGCACGACTTGGGTGCCGGAAGCCTCCAGGGGACGGCGGGGACACTGGCGGAGGATCTTCAGCAATTCATCCTTTAGCAAGGCCTTGGGATCGATGCTCCCCGTGCGCCGCATTTCGAAGCGAAGGCGGTCCATCAAGCGTTGGGTGGCATGGATGCCCAAGTCTGCCTGCAGAAGCATATCTTCCAGCTCCAGCAGTTGGTCCTCATCTAGGTGGCTAAGGCCGAGCAGGCAACCCATGGGCGCCAGGACCAGTTCCTGGGTGCGCTGGAGGCCCTGCTTGAACTTGTCGATCAACCCAGAAAAAAGACCCACACGCACCTCGACATCAAGCCTCTAGTCTAGCCGGGGCGCTCCTAGGATGTTCCACGTGGAACCAAGGAATTCAAGGCCTGTTTGGACCTGGAGGCGCGGCGGGAGGAAGCCGGAGGGGCACCGGAGTGGCCGAGATGCCCCCTGGATTTGAGTAGAAAAAGGAACCTTTTCCGCCGGCAGCGGAAACGAGCACATCCAAGGCCAGAACCACCAGCCCATCCGGGACGGGGCCAAGCCAATTTTTTTTCATAGCAGGGTCAAACCGCACATCCCGAGGAAGACCATGAAAAGGGAACGGGGTTCCAGCTGGGATGGATATCTTGTTTTTAAAAGGGTTAGTCAAGTACAGGAAGGTTTGCGATTCCAGCTGCGTGATCCACGCCGGTCGCGGGGAATCCGGCCTCAACCCGCTCCACGCAAGGGTCCGGACGGGATGCTGTTGAGCCCCTTCGAAATCGATGGGTTCTAGCCTCAAGACCAAGGCCGGAGGATCTGGTGTGGGTGACGGTGGGTAAAGCATGGCGGTCCCTGGGGTAAATCAACGGTGGGATCTGGGTGGCAACCTCGCCACCAAATCAGCGCCGTCCGGTTTTCTTGGGGGCAGCCTGGGCCTTCTTCTCTTGATAGGCAAGGTATCGCTCCGCCAGGGCAATGTTGGAGCGGATGTTTTCGGCCATGGCTGGATCAGCTTGGCCCGTGGCGAGGGCAGCGGCAAGATCGGCGCTACCCTCCCGGTACTGTTTCAAACCGAAATAGGCCCGGCCGCGGTTGTAGAGGGCTTCCATGTTGGCGGGTTCCTTGACCAAGGCTTGCCCGGCCGCGGCAATGGCTTCAGGGTAGGCTTGGCGCTCCACGCGACAGCAGGCGAGATCCGCCCAGGCCATGGCTGTGGCGCCCGGTAGCAGAATCGCCTTTTCCAGGATGGGCTCCGCCTGCGAGAACTGCAGCTGCTTGCAGAGGCTTTCCCCCATGAGTGACAGGCCCAGGCCTGGCTGGGTGGCTGAAAGCGCTTCGGCAAGTTGAGTCAGGGAGGTCCAATCCCCCAGGATCCGGGCTTCGGCGCAGGCGGATTCAAAGGCTGGGGGCAAGCCCAGGCGCGCGTTTTCAGCATGCGCCGCCATGGCCTCGGCATGCTGACCGAGGGCCGAAAGGGCGCCCGCCCGAAAGAGTCGGGCCGAGGAGAGGCGCGGCCCCTTGGGCCCATCCAGTTGGGGAACCACGGCATCGCAGACTTGAAGCAAACGCTCGTGTCGGCCGGCCTTTTTAAGGGCCGTTAGCCAAGTTTCCAGCACCCCACCCCGCTGTTTTGGGGTTAGGCGTTCCAGGTAATCACACAGTTCAGGCCATTTCTTATCGTTCAGTAGGCTGTCGATCGTTTTCCGTGTCTCGATGGGGAGTTCAATGGTGACCGACTGGACGATTTGTGGAGGTGTTTGAGCAAGCAGCACAAACCCAGGCAGCATCAGCATTACTTTTTCCGAGTGGGCTTCGGCAGGGGTTTTTTGGTGACCTTGCCTTTGACCACGGTGGGCTGGCCGATGCCTCGCCGATCCGGGCAGGTCCATTTCGTGAGGGCCATCTCAAAAACCTCTTCCACGTGCTTGACAGGATGGAACCGAAGTTTGGCGCGCACCTCGGGAGAGATTTCCTCGAGATCCTTCAGGTTGGCGTGGGGAATGATGATGTCCTTGATGCCCACCCGCAGCGCCGCGAGGGATTTCTCCTTCAACCCACCAATGGCCAGGGCCTCGCCACGGAGGTCGATCTCTCCCGTCATGGCGATGGTGTTCTTGACGGGAATGCCTTTGAGTACCGAGAGCAAGACGGTAGCGATGGCCAAACCCGCGCTGGGACCATCCTTGGGAATGGCGCCCTCGGGAAAGTGCAGGTGGATATCCTGCTTCTGGAACACCTCGGGGTCGATTTCAAAAGCTTCGCTTCGGCTTCGGATGTAGCTGAGGGCAGCCTGGGCGCTTTCTTTCATCACATCGCCCAGTTGGCCGGTGAGGGTAAGCGCGCCCTTGCCAGGCATCTTGAGAGCTTCCACGAACAGCACATCGCCACCCGTGGAGGTCCAGGCCAGGCCGGTGATGACACCGATCCGGGGGGCTTTGAGGCGCTCATCCTGCAGCAATTTGACGGGGCCAAGCAGCTCCTGGATCGTGGCGTCGGTGAGGGAAAAGCGTGATTTCAGCTTCTCCTCGGCCACCTTCCGGGCGATCTTGCGGCAGACACTTCCGATTTCCCGTTCTAACTGACGGAGGCCGGATTCACGCGTGTAGCCCTGAATCAAGGCTTTCAGGCCGGATTTGGTGAAACTGACCTGTTCTTTGGTGACGCCGTTCTTTTCGAGCTGCCGGGGGATCAGGTGTTTCTCGGAAATGCTGATCTTCTCTTCGAGCGTGTAGCTGGAGAGATGGATGATCTCCATGCGATCCCGGAAGGCAGGCTGAATGGGGTCGAGTTCGTTGGCAGTGGTGAGGAACAGCACCTGGCTGAGGTCGATGGGGACATTCATGTAGTTGTCCCGGAAGGTGTGGTTCTGCTCGGGATCCAGCACTTCCAGCAGGGCTGCGCTGGGGTCGCCCCGCATGTCCCGGCCGATCTTGTCCACTTCGTCCAGCACGATGACGGGGTTCATGGTCTTCATCTGGTGCAGGGCCTGCACGATACGGCCAGGCATGGCGCCCACGTAGGTGCGGCGATGGCCGCGGATTTCGCTTTCGTCATGGACGCCACCCAGGGAAACCCGGGCAAATTTCCGGCCCAGGGCCCGGGCCACACTCTTGCCCAGGGAGGTCTTGCCGGTGCCCGGAGGGCCCACAAAGCAGAGGATGGTGCCCTTGAGGTCGGGCCGCAGCTTACGAACGGCCAGGAATTCCATCAGGCGATCCTTGATCTTGTCGAGGCCATCGTGGTCCTCATCAAGAATCTGCTGGGCCAGCTTCAGGTCCTTGTTGTCTTCGCTCTGGATACCCCAGGGCATTTCCGTCATCCACTCCAGGTAGGTGCGGGTCACAGCTGTCTCGCTGGAATCCGGGTGCATTCGTTCCAACTTTTTCAGGTTGCGTTCGATTTCGGTAAGGATTTCCTCGGGCACGGTGAGCTTGGCGATTTTGTCCCGGAAGGCCTGGATTTCCTCGGTGAGTTCATTGGCTTCACCCAATTCGTTCTGGATGGCCTTGAGCTGCTGGCGCAGGTAATACTCGCGCTGGCCCTTGTCCATCTCGCCCCGGGCTTCCATGGTGATCTTCTGCTGCACTTCCAGCAGATCGATTTCGCGCATCAGCAGTTCGTGCACCCGCTTCAGGCGGGGGATGGGTGCCACGATTTCCAGCACTTCCTGCAGCTGAGGCGGTTTGAGATCCAGGTTGGAGGCCACCAGATCGGCCAGGCGGCCGGGAGCGTCCAGGTTGGCGGCGATGACCAGCACTTCCTGGCTCAGGCTCTTCCCTAGGGCCACGGCCTTTTCCAGGGTCTGCTTCACGGTGCGGGTAAGCGCATCCAGTTCGATGCCCCGCTCGGTGAGTTCCGGTTCCACGATGGGTTCCACCTTGGCCTTGAACATGGTTTCGGTTTCGGTGAAATACTCGACCCGGACCCGCTGCAAACCCTGCACCAGAGCTCGGATGCGGCCGTCCGGCAGCTTGAGCACCCGCATGATCAAGGCGGCGGTGCCCACGGTGTAGAGATCGTTGGAACCGGGATCGTCCATTTCCATCTGCTTCTGGCTGAGCAGGAGAATCATCCGGTTTTCCACCAGGGCGGTGTCCACGGCCTTGAGGGATTTCTCACGGCTGACCGAAAGGGGGAGGATCACATAGGGGTAGACCACCACGTCCCGCAGGGGCAACACGGGGAGGACTTCAGGGATCTTGGGGGATTCGTCAAGGAGCTGGGGGATATCACGTTCTTCGGCCACGGTTAACCTCTTTATCCAGTGTAGCGTCAGCGCCCCTTCCGGCGCTTCGTGGGACCAACCCTGGCGGGGGCCACCCCGGGGAAAAGGGGCGTGGGGCTAAGAGGGGGGGGCGCTGCAGGATGCGCAGTGAAAGGTGCCTTGGTCAGGGGCACGACCGGCGCAGGGGTGGGTGCCGACGGGGCGGCGACCATCGCGCCCTGGTTCGCCATGAGGCCATCCAGCGCTTTGACGAAATCCGGCAGATCCTTGAAATCCCGGTAAATGCTGGCAAACCGAACATAGGCAACCGAATCCAGCTGTTTCAGGGCATCCATAACCAGGTCCCCCAGGCTGCGGCTGGAAATTTCGCGATCGGGCTGTTCCAACAGTTTGGCTTGGATATCGCCGGCGGCTTCTTCCAGTTGGGCCAGGGAAACAGGGCGCTTCTGGCAGGAGGCCATCATTCCGCGGAGCAACTTTTGGCGATCAAAGGGTTCTCGGCGGCCATCCTTTTTCACGATCAGAATGGGCACTTCCTCCACCCGTTCATAGCTGGTGAAACGGCGGCCGCAGGCCAGGCATTCCCTGCGTCTGCGGATGGCATCTCCTTCCCGGCTTTCGCGGGAATCCACAACCTTGTCCTCGAGATGGCCGCAAAAGGGGCAATGCATAGCAATAGGCTAACGGCTTGTGGTGCAGAGCAGCATGGGATTTACGCCTTGATGATTCGATTGCGACCCAGTCGTTTAGCTCGGTACAGGGCTTCATCGGCCGCAGCGGTGAGCTGCTCGGCATCTTGAATCAAGGGATATTCGGCAATGCCCGCACTGAAGGTTTACGCGCACCCGTTCCAGCCCAAAGGTGAACTCCAGGGCCGCAAAACTGACTCGGATATCGTCCAGGATGGCGGCGGCATCGTTCACAGTGGCATCTGGCAAAACCACGGCAAACTCTTCTCCGCCATAGCGCCCCACCAAGTCGGATTTCCGCAGGCGCTGTTGGAGCATCCGCGCGAGGCTGCGCAGTACGCGGTCCCCGGCCGCATGACCGAACCGATCGTTCACACTCTTGAATTCGTCGATATCCAGCATCGCAAAGGAAACCGAGCCATCACCGCGCTGCACCCGGGCGAGCTCGGGCTTCAAGCGGTCCAGGATGGTGCTGTGATTCAGCAAACCCGTCAGGCTGTCCCGCACCATGTGGCTGCGAAGTACGCGGCCCCGAAGGGCACGGGTTTCCACGATGGAAGTCAAATCCTGCGGCGCCACAGGTTTGGTCAAGAAATCATCACCACCCTTGCTTAAGGCCTCGAGCTGACGGGTGCGGGCCCTTTCTTGGGACACAAAGACGATGGGGATGCCCACATAGGCTTCCTGCTGGCGGATGGCCATGGCCAATTCAACCCCGGTGCACCCGGGCATGTGCACATCCATCAGGATGAGATCGGGTCGATGTTCGATCAGTGGGCCCATGATTTTCAGGGGATCGTTGACCTCTACCACCTCCATTCCCGCACCACCCAACACCGCAGCATGGTGGCCGGATTGAAGGGGATCATCCTCCACCACGAGGACTTTCAGCGCGCTGGGACGAGAATTAGGCAAAAAGGTTTCAATGGCCTCCACCAAGGCCAGCAGGTCCGGGGGTTTCGACAAGTAGAACCGGCACCCGGCCCGCACCGCCTGGATGCGTGATTTGAGATCGGGCCAATCCGAAAGCATGATCAAGGGGATGGGATCGGGGCTAAGGAATTCGCTGAACGCGGTCAGGTTGGCCCGTCCGTCCGCGAGGGCCTCGTCATCAATAATGGCCACCGGCGGCCGGGAATCGCGCAGAGCGGTGAAGAAGGTCGGGCAATCCTGGAAGCTGCGGCAGGAAAAGCCAAAAGAAGCCAAATGGGTTACCCAATCCGGCACAGCCCCCGCAGGGAAAAGAAGAAAAACCTCGGTGCCAAGGGGATCTGCCGCGGAAGTGGGGGCGTGCGCTGGCAGGGGGGTGGTTTCAGCAGGTGTTGCACTTTCCTGGTCGAGGGTTTGCCGCAGCACCCGAAAAAGGTCATGCACCCGATCACGCCAGGCCTCGGGGTTCAACTCCAGATCCCCGGTCGTGTTCTCAAGCACTTTGGCCGCCGCCATCAGTTCCAGGAACCCAAATGTGCCTGCGGCGCCAGCCAGTTTGTGGGCCACCTGATGCACGCTGCGTAGGCGTTCCTCTTCGCCCAGGTCCTGGTTATCCAGGGCAGCCTGGATGTCAGCGACGCGAGCCGGGGTATCCCGCAGGAAATTGTCGCGAAGCACCTTCAACTGGGCGAGGTAGGTGGGTTGAAGTTCAGCCATGGCATCGACTCCAGATGCCATGGAGCACGGATGGCAACGTCATGGGATCAAAAGGCTTGGCAATGACATCTGCCGCCCCAAGATCCCGGTAGGCCTGGACCTCTTGGGGTTGCACCTTGGCGGTCATGAACACCACGGGAATGCCGATCATGCAGGGTAACTTGCGCAGGGCGAGCAGGGTCGTAGGGCCGTCCATGTCGGGCATCATCACATCCAGTAACACCAGATGCGGGGCAAAGGCACTGATCTGCTGAAGGGCTTCGGCGCCAGAGGTGCATTGCAAGACGGTAAAACCTCCCACGGCGGTGAGGCTCAGGTGAGCGACGGCCCGGATATCAGGATCGTCCTCCACCATCAGCACCCGGAAGGCTTCACTCATGACCATGACCTCAGGGAATTCATCGAGCCTCACGCCCCCATTCTTAAACCTAGCCTTCAACCACCCGGGGCTCCATGCGCACATGGCAGGTGATGGAATTGGCAATGATGCAGTATTTGTGGGCTTTCTCGAAAAGCTCCACGACCTTGGCGGCAGAGGTTCCGGGCGCCACCCGAATGACCGGCCGCAGGCGGATTTCACCTACTCGGGAAATCCGGTCGACGGTTTCCAGGGTGGCTTCCGCATGGTCTTCATAGGCCTTGATCTCGATTCGGGCCTTGGCGGCCAGAGCCAGAAAGGTCAGCAGATGGCAGGTGGCCAGGGCGGAAGCCAAAAGATCTTCGGGGTTCCACCGCTGAGGGTCGCCTGCGTAGGCGGGGGCGCTGCTCACTGGAATCGTCAGGTGATCGGGATTGGACACTTCCGCATTGCGGCTGTAGGTGGGATCCAGCGTGCTGCCAGACCACCGCAAAACCAGGGGAAAGGTGTGGGACATGGAAAACTCCGGGTGGGGACGGAAAGGGGCGGTGCCTACATCCTAGGCCTTTGCCTGCCTGCTTGGATGCGGAAATTGCGCGCCTGTCTGCGCGGCATCCTCGTTTACACTTGGTCCGTGCCCAGCCAAAACCACCCATCGGCCCGGGTTGAGGGGTTGACCGAACTCGGAATGCTCCTGTTGACGGGGGGCGAGAGTCGGCGCTTTGGCGCGCCCAAGCATCTACAGCCCCATGCAACCGGTGGAAGTTGGGCCGGTCATTTGGTGCGCATTTTCGAGGAAGTCTTTCCGGGGGCTCCGATTCGGATTCTAGGAACACCCGTCCAGGAACGGCCAGAACTGGGAAGCCTGGAGGACTCTCGCCTCGGTCCTGCCCATGCCCTAGCCTGCTGGGCCGCCGAGCCACAGCCCAGGGTATTGGCTTGGTGGGTCCTGGCTTGCGATCAAGTGCACTGGACACCCCAAAGCCTGAGGCAGTGGCATGCCCAGGCGCAGCCGGAGCTCCATTCCTGGGTGCTTGGAAACCACGAAGGACGGCTCCAGTACCTGGGTGGTTTTTTGGGGGCCGAACTCCTGCCCAGGGTGGCAGAGCCTGGGGCCAGGTCGCTTCGGGCGCTTGCTTCAAGGCTTCCCTGTCGCGTGCTGCCTGTGTCTGGCGTGGAATGGCTGGATGTGGACCATCCAGAGGATCTCGCTTGGCGTTGACTACACGCCGGGGAAATTGTCCATGGGCCGATGTTCCCGTTCAAAGCGGGCCACATCCGCGAGAGTGACCTCCAACAGTTGGCTTTGAATCCGCTCGCGTTCGCTCTTCCAAAAGGCGTGCACGGGGCAGGCCCGCTCATCGGAACATTCCATCAAGCCCAACAGGCAGTTGGAATGCCAGCCCGCCCCGTCAAGCACTTCGGCTAATTCACTCAAGGGGATTTCCTTGGCGGGGCGGGCGAGGATAACGCCGCCTTGGTTCCCACGCTTGGCGGTCACAAGACCGGCCTTGGTGAGGGTGCTGAAGATCTTTGCCAGATAGGGGCCAGGCGCACCGGTCCAGGCGGCCACATCCTGCACCAGGACCGGCTGTCCGCCAGGGTCATCCAGGCAGCTCAAGGCAAGTACGGCATAGCCTGCGGATTGAGAAAGGGGAAGCACGGTCAGCTCCAGCGTTCAGCAAGGGGAACGTAATAAACGATAGTCCCATCGCAAATAGAGATCATCACAATTTTGAGGGCTACCGGAACCCGCTCGCCTGTCCGGCAAAGACAAAGACGTAGCGCAGCACGTACCCGCCCAGGATCACCAGCCCGGCCGCGGTGGTGGCCCACCGGGCACTGATGTGCAGCTGACCTCTGCCCAGGAGCACGGGTTTGAACTCGTTGAGTTCGATGAGGAGGGGCACCAGGAGCCCACAGCCCAGGAACAGCAGCCAGAACGTGAAAGTGAAGGGCCCACCCAGCACCTGGGCCAACGCATCCTGCACCGCCAGCACGGAGAGCTTGCCGTGAATCAGGTAGGGCAGCACGATGAAAAATTCAATCAGGATGAGGCAGATGTCCAAGGTGTAGAGAAAGCGCATCTCGGCCAGGGCCACCGGCCGCTTCTTGTCAAAGAGGCGCACCAGGATGAGGGTGGCGGTGCCCGTGGACAAGGCGCTGAATAAAAACATCTGGGCCACGAGGTTCGTATTCCAGAAGGGCCTAGCCTGCACAGCGCCCAGCAGCACACCCGTGTAGATGCCCACGCTCACCGCCAGGGGAAAGCCCGCCATGGCCAGTTCCCGCCGCCAGAAGGAAAGATCGTGCTCCAGCCACTTCACAGCTTTCGCCGGGATCCGCTGCCTGACCTTGGCGGGAAGGTAATTCAGCAGGCGGGTCCGTTCTTCGGGGTCCAGCCAAGCCCAGAGGTAGGCCATGGTGAGGAGCGTGAAGATCACGAGCAGCCAAGACCCAATGGACATGGGGCTCTGCCAGCGAAAGGTGATGAAGAGCTTCCAGAACCGGAAAGGCTTGCCCAGATCGAAAATCAGCAGAAAGGAACCCAGGCTCACGGGCCAAGGCGCCAGCAACGCACCCCACCGAGCAATGTGGGGATAGGCAGGCCGGCCCTCCTCCTGGAGCCAGGTGGCCAGGGCCGAGACAAAGAACAGCCCCGCCGAAAGGCCACCAAGGAAGAGGTAATTGACGATGAGGTATTCCCAGACCGGTTCGCGCATATCAGTTCCTACAGGAGGTAGTAAAGCTGAGGGCCGTTGCCCGTCTGGGGATTCATCACCTGATGGCGGCGTGAGGCCAGAAGCTGGTGGAGTTCACTCTTGGGATCATTGAGGTCACCGAAGACCCGCACCTTGCTGGGGCAGGTCTCTACGCAAGCGGGCAATTCGCCCCGATCCACCCGATGGGAGCAGAACGTGCATTTGCCCACGGTGTGGGTTTCGGGGTTGTGGTACCGAGCATCATAGGGGCAGGCGATGATGCAGTACTTGCAGCCGATGCAATCGTCGTACTTCACCAGCACGATGCCATCCTCCCGCTGATAGCTGGCACCCGTGGGGCACACCCGCACACAACTGGGGTTTTCGCAGTGATGGCATTGCTCGGGGTCGAAGCTCATGCGGAGCTTGGGATAGTCGCCCGCCTTCTCCACGTTGATGCGATTGCGGAACACACCCAGTGGCACGTCGTTCTCGGCCTTGCAGGCCACGATACAGGCTTTGCAGTCGATGCATTTGCGGGAGTCAAGCACCATTGCGTAGCGTTTGGTAGGTTTCTTGGCCATGGTGCGCTCCTCAGGCCTTCACGATGCTGACAAAGGTTTCGTGCATCGCGGCATTGCCACTCACCTTGTCCCAGGCGGTTTCCAGCAGGACCGCATCGGCCGCGCCGTTGTTGAAAGTGCGCTTGAGCCAAGGGGATTTCTTGCCGAAGCCGTGCAGCATGAAGACGCAGTCGGGGCGGATTTCATCGGTGACCCGGGCCTGGATCTTCACCTTGCCCGAGGTGCTGGCAACCTCGAGCCAGTCGCCGGTGCGAATGCCCATTCGCCCGGCAGGTAATGGATTCAGCCAAAGATCGTTGGTGGGCACCTGCTCGTTCAGCCAGGGCAGGTGGGTGAGTCCTGCATGGGTGATGGTGGCCTTGCGACCCAGCACCAGGCGGAACTTCCCGCTGGGGGGCTGGGGTTGGGGTGTGTAAACAGGTAGCGGGTCGTGCCCCGCTTCCGCTAGGCGTTCCGAAAAAATCTCGATCTTGCCGCTCTTAGTGATGAAGCGGTGAGCTTCGTTGCGGGTGGTGCCGTACTTGGCATCCACGCTGGCGACCACGCCATGCTTCTTCATATGCTCGAAGCCATTGGGAATGGGAAGTTCTTTGGCTTCGGCCTCCACCCACTGCTCGATGGTGTAGTCGAAGTAGTCGCTGAGCCCCAGCCGCTTCGCGAGGCCCTGCGCAATTTCTAAGCAAGGCTTGGTGTCGTGGATGGGTTTCACCACCTGCTGGCGGTAGACGGCGGCGGGCCAGATACCGGGCATCACTTCGATGGGATCGGTGCGCTCCAGGTAATGGCTTTCGGGAAAGATCACATCCGCATACCACGCGGTATCACTCATGGCGATATCGATGACGCCGATGAAATCCATTTGCTCCATCATCTTCAGCGTTTTGCCCTGGTCGGGTACCGAGTGCAGGGGATCCTGCTTGTAGACCATCCAGGCCTTCACGGGGTAGGGCTGGCCCTTCAACACATGCTCACGCAGGGGCAGGTACACGCCATCCTTGGCACTGGTGAGGGGGAAATCCTTTTCCACTTCATCCACGCGGGAGGCCTTGGGGTCGTCCCAGGGCAGGAACATGAATTCGCCCTTGGCGATCTTGCGGTTGGGTACCATGCCGCCTTCCCGATCCCAGTTGCCCACAATGGCGTTGAGAATGGCCTGGGCGCGCCGCATCTGGAAATCGTTCTGGTACCAACTGGAGCGGCGCCCGGCGTAGAACACGGCTCGGGGGGCTGCATCGGCGAATTCTCGGGCGATGCGGGTTATTTCGGCGGCGGGGATTTCCGTTTCGCCTTCGGCCCATTCCGGCGTGTAGGGTTTCACGTGCTCCACGAGCTGGTCGAAGCCCAGGGTGAAGGCATCCAAGAAGGCCTTGTCATGCTTTCCGTCGCGGATGATCACGTGGATCATGGCCAGGATGAAGGCCATGTCGGAGCCGGGACGGATGGGGAACCAGTCGTCGGCCTTGGCGGCGGTGACGGTGAAGCGCGGGTCCAGATAGACCAGCTTCGCCTTGCGGTTCATGGTGCCGCCGATGAGATCCATGGTGTCGGGGGTGATGATGGATTCGAACCGGTTGGCGCCGGCCATGATGATGTAGTCGGCCTTCTGCAGATCGAAACTGGGCACGGTGCCAAAGGTCATGGAATAGGCGAGGTTCACCGAGGCTAGGCAAAGGCTCGGGTGTCGCTGGATATTGGGCGAGCCAAAGGCAAGGCCCAGATTCTTGAAGAAGACTTCCTGAAAGCCCTCGGTGCTGGACCAGAGCGTGCCTTCGGGGCCGTATTTATCGCGCGTGGCCTTGAGTTTTCCAGCGGCGAAATCCCAGGCTTCTTCCCAGGTGGCCGTGCGCCACTTGCCTTCGCCGCGCGCGCCCACACGGATCATGGGCTGCTTCAGGCGATCTGGATCGTAGACCTGCTGAATGGCCGCATTGCCGCGGGCGCACAACATGCCCCGGGATTTTGGGTTCGCCGGGTTGGGATTCAGCTTGTGGATGCGGTCGCCTTTGACATCTGCCAGCACCGAGCACTTGTTGGGGCAAAGCTCGCAGGTGGTGGGAATCCCCAAGCGATAGGGCACCGCCGAACTCCGTTTGCCAAACCATTTCGAGCACGCCGAGTTGACACCCACCAGGGTGCCTGCGCCCAGAATCTGCATGAAGAGGCGGCGTTGCATGGCCTTCCTTTCCAAACGAAATGGGCCGGGAGTTGTCCCCCGGCCCAATCGTGGTCTAGAACTTCACTTCGAGGGATACATAGGTGTTCTTCACGCTGGAAGGTGACGCGTACTGCAGCATGGGGTTCTTGGTCAGGTCGTAGGCGTCTTCCCAAGTGCCGGCCATGGGTGCAGGCGCGATATGCCAACCGCTGAAGGCGTGGGTGTACTTGTAATCGATATAGCCCACACGCAACGCCACATTCTTGGCAAAGGCCCAGTGGGCGTAGATTTCCCACACGTTGCCACGGGCCCCCAGTTTTTCGGTGGCCTCGCCGGTGGCGGGGCTGTAGGTGAACCAGCGGGGCGAACCGTGATTGAATTCCAGGCCCAGGCCCAGGTTTTCCAGCACATCCCAGCGGGCTCCCAGGTAGTAAGCGGTGGCGGTGTGACTGGCATTGGCATCACCCAACAGGCCGCCGAACCCGGTCAGTTCCACGTTCGGGCCAGCGGGATAGCCGGCGGGCATCTGGCTGGGGAAGTTCCAGTAGGCGCCATACTGGCTTGTCTTGCCGTTGGGATGGCTCTTGATGCAGCCGAAGCTGCCGAAGTAGGTGAACGAATCGCCAATCTTGTGCTTCCAGGTGGCGGTCCACTGATCCATGTCACCGAGGTTGTTGGTGGCGGTGACGTATTGGGTGCTGGGCATGCCGCCCATGCCGGGCGCGGCGGCCACAGGGAAGTTGGAGAGCTGGCCGAAGGGGATATCGGTCATGTTGCCGAAGCGGTTGAAGCCCAGATAGAACGCAGCGGAATGTACGGTGCCCAGGCCCTCGAAGAGCAAGGGCATATCGAACATGGCGCCCAGCACGGTGCTGTCCTTGAGGGGACCGATGGTATTCACCTGGGTCGTGGGTGCTGGCATCTGAGTCAGCGCGGTGCCGTCGTTGGCGGCGGGGAAGAAGTTGAAGCCAACCACGGCCGCGCTGGATTTGACGGAACCGCCACCACCAAAGCCACTTTCGGAACCCACGCCATAGCAAAGGCCGAACAGGGTGTGCTCGGGAAGGCCCAGGCTGTCGAGATGGAACTTCCAGCCGATGCCATCGACCATGGCGTTTACGGCCAGGGCTTGGGGAGTGGCCTGGCGTTCGCCACCTTCGCGCACCTCAAAGGGCGGGCCATCGGAGGTGTTCTGGCGGCCAATGGAGAGAACCCCGAGGCTTGGCCAGTCGTAGACAAAACTGGCGCGTTCCACGTGCAGCACATCGTTGGTGGGAACCTTGCCACTGTTGAAGGAGTTGGTGACGGTGTTGGGGGAACCATTGAAGATCGGCGTATCCGCGCCGCCATGCACTTTGTACATCGTCAAGCGACCGAAGATCTTGGCATGCTCGCTGATGGTGATACCCATGCGCAAACGTAGGCGGGTGGACCATTGGACAGAGTTGGACCAGTCCTGCCCGGACACTTGGGCCATCATGGGGTTGGGCATGTAAAGGGTGCTGCCGCCGGGGCCAGGCATGGCCTGGGGAGCGAATCCCAGGAATTGCTGGTAGGGCTCGAAGTGCCACTGCTGGCTATCAAAGCGGGTGCGGAGATCGCCGCCCCAGGCGATGTTGTCCTGGGCGACTTTGGTTTCCACCTTGGTCAGGGTCTTTTCCTGATCCTTGGCTTTTTCTTCGAGGGCGACGACCTGTTTCTTTAGATCATCGAGTTGTTTCTTGAAATCTTCGGGGGCAGTGGTCTGGGCGGCCAGGGGCAGACCGATGAGCAGACAGGTGGCGAGGTGCGTCAAGCGCATGGAAACTCCTTTCGTGAGGGTTCAGTTCGAATTCAGTTCAGCCGCCGCAGGTTTCGGGCTGGGGGGAATCCGACGCGTGGTTCACCAGGAAGGTCTTGATATCCAGCACCTGCTCAGGGGTGCCGAGCTTGGGAGAGAGGGCTTCGCCCTTGTGTTTCCCGGTCTCGAAGAACTTCTTCCACTGGCCCTGGGTCTTGGAAAGGGGCGTGATGGCCTTGGCGGTTCCGCCATCCACATGGCAGCTCTTGCAGCTTTTCTTGAAGTAGAACTTGCCTTTGGTGTCACTGCCCTTCGTTTCGGCGAAGGCAGGCAGGGCGACCAGGAGCAGGGCGAGGCCTGCGAAGGTTCTCATTCGCATTGTTCGGTTCCTTTCTGTGAGCGCCAAGGGCGCAGGGGCCACCTAGGGGCCGCCATTAAAGATGGGTAGGTCGCCAACGAGAAGCAAGGGAAAATTTGAATAAAATTGTATAACCACTATCGAATATTAAAAACAAAGTGGTTTGATTCGTGTGAAGGCCAATGCCATGGCCACTTACCTTAGGCGGGACAGAGGCCGAGCCAGGATTTCTTGTCCTGTGAGGAGTTCCGCCAGGGTGCGGTGTTCGGGTGTCAGTACCATGCACAGGAATGAAATTGGGAACAGGCACACGGAAACCAGGTGGAAAATGGAAAAGGCCAAGCGCTTTTCCGGTTGACTGGTATCCAGCAGCAGCCCGCGAGGGCCCATCATGGGGGACTGTCCGGTCAGGGCCATCGGCACCATCACAAAGGCCCAGGACAGACACAGATGAACGGGAATCAGAAAGGGCCAAAGCTCGCCATAGGTGCGTCCCACGGGCGCTCGGCAGAGCAGGCTGGCAAGGATCACAAAGAGCCCATTGAGGGAAGCCAGCAGCAGCATTTCCGTGAATTCCACACGCACCAGAGGCCAAAAGGAAGTTTCGGGTAATTCTGGCGTTGGCAGGGGCTCGGGAATATCCGCCAGCTGGGGACTGGGCTGCTCCGGCCAAACAGGCGCAGGCTCCATTACGGCAACCGGGCTAACTCGCCCCAGGGCTGGCGTCGAAATGGCGTGGAGGCGCGGTTCGGTTAGGACCGAAGGATGCTGCAGGGCGCTGGCCTGGAAGAGGAGAGGTCGGGGGAGGGATTGTCGCGAGAGGCTAAGCCCGCACACCGGGCACTCCACCGCAAAGGGAGAGAGCCGATGCCGACAACTGGGGCAGTGACCGCGCGTGCCCACGCTCATCCCAAGAGGGGAATCCAGGGCTTCCGTTCCTCGGGCCGAAGATTCTTGATCCGACCCAAGAGCTGCAGGCGCGCGGCCCAGCTTTTGTCGGCGGGAAACATCATCTGGCCTTCTTTGAGCTGATCTTCCGCATCACCCCACCGCTCTTTGAGCGCATAGATTTCCGTCAGCGTCAGGAAGACGCGGCCCGCCCGGGCCTTGAGATCTGGGTTTTCAGGCTCGGCTTGCAACAAATTGAGCAGCATCTTGCGGGCGCCATCCAAGTCACCGGTGGCCAGTAGCTTCTCCACTTCCTTCAGGGACCCTTTGCCGAAGCCAGGGGATTGGGCCATCAATTGGCCCGCCCGGCCCATCAACTTGGCTGCAGGTCCATCCAGGGGATTGAGTCGAATGAGTTCCTGCCCGCGGTAATAGGCAAACAAAGGTTGAGATTCGAGGAGGGATTCGGCTTCCCGGCGAAGGGTGGTGGCGTTGTCGGTGAGATCCGCAATCTCCATGCTGCGGGCAAGCTGGCCCTGAGTGGTAGTGCGGAAATCCACCACCGCGTTGGTCAGCAGAACATCCTTGCGGTGGGAGCGGAACCAAAGAAACGCAAGATTTAGCAGAATGATGCCGCCCACCAACGAACCGATGGCCACTGGCGTTTTCAGCCAGGCAGGAATCTCTGCTTCGAGTTGGCGCAGCAGTTTGGGAATTTCCAACCCTTTGCGCGCCACAGGGGGTGGGGCCGTCAGCGTGGCGGGGGGTTCGACTGCTTCCGGGGCATCCTCGGCAGCCACCAATGCCATGGGCGCTGGAGCCTCGGCAAGGCCTTCGGCTTCCGCCCAGGGCACAGGTGGCGTGGGCGGATACATGGCCGGTAAGGGCGCGGCATGGGTATGCTGTCGCGCTTCAATCAGACCATTGGCCTGCCGAAGCCCCTGGCGGGCCCGAAAATTTTCCGGGGCCAGATTGAGTATTTCCTGGAAGAGAAAGGCGGATTCCTCGAGGCGTCCCTGATGCAGCAGAGATTCGGCCTTGCGGAGCCGGACATCTGGATCCTCCTTGGGACGGATGGCTGCCACGGGTGCTGCAGGCACAGGGGCCGGCGCGGCCTCGCGCTCACGCTTGGCCATGGCGAGATAGGTTTGCGCGTCCGCATGGCCCGGGGCCAGTTCCAAAACCTGTTCCCATTTCTGGGAGGCCTCCTCGGCCATGCCCATGTCGTAGAGCTGGGTGCCGTCCCTCAGCAGGTTTTCGATGCGTTCAGGCAGGTCTCTCTGGGAGATCGGCGCTTTGGCAACGGGCTCTGGTACGGGGTCCATCTCCGCGGGAGCAGGTGCTGCGGGCTCAGGGGAGGCAAGGAATCCAAGGTCTTTTCGAGCGTCCTGGATATAGGCCGTAGCGAGCTGATGACCAGGTTCCAATTCCAGGATCTGTTCCCACTTCTTGAGCGCATCTTCCGACTGGCCCATATCAAACAAAGTGCAGCCATCCCGCAGCAGGCGTTCAATATCGTCAGCACGAGAAACCACGGGAGCCGGGGCGGGTTGGGCCGGAGGTGCAGGCGTGGGCGCTAGGAGGGCTTCCTGGCCGGGAATCAGTCCATCCTGGGTGGCGCGGGCGTCGAAGTAGAGCTTGACCTTGTAGAGGCCGGCTCGAGCGTCCGAATGGTTGGGGGATTTTTTCAGAATGGCTTGCCAAATTTGACCAGCTTGGACGATATCCCCAGCCTGGAAAAGGTTGTCCGCTTTGAGCAGATAGGATTCGAAGGGGTCGCGGGTGGTGGCCATGGCTTAAATCATCCCGTGGGGATCAATGGCGCGGGCCAGCAGCATGAAGGTGCTGCGCCCGCAGACGAATTCCTGGCGATCCGCCAGTTGCACGGTGCCGTAGATCTGGATGCCGTCCACAAAGGTGCCGTTGGTGGAACCCAGATCCACCAGCCAGACCGAACCATCGGCGTGGATGTCGATGCGGCAATGGCGGCGGGAACATTCGGGGTCATTGGTGATGATGTCCCCTTCCTCCCGGCCGATCACGGTTTGTGCTGTGCTGAGGGCACGTACCGTGGAAGCCTGGGGGCCTGATAGGAACGCAAGACTGAAGCGCATACCCTGGGGCAGGGGTGCAGCAATCCCAGCACCGGCCAGCATGGAATCACGGTCGCGGTGGGCAGTGGTTTCTCGGGGGGCGATGTCGGCGTCGCCAAAGGATGGTTCCGGTGCCGCTGTCGGTGCAAAAATCCGCCGCACCTCCTCCGGCTCCTCCTGTTTCAGTGGGGCCGTGGGTGGGTCTGGAACGAGCGCAGGGTTGTCCACTTCGAACACCGAAACACACTTCGGGCAGCGAAAGCGCTTCCGGGGAACACCCTGAAAGCGCGCATCGTCGTACTGGAAGCGGGCTGAGCAGGTCGGGCAGGCGACAATCATGGAGGCCTCGAAGGGGACAATGCCCTAGTTTAGGCTTCTACTTGCTTTTCCGGGTGGCGAAGAAACTGAACTCCGAGCGCATGGGAGTCCCCGCAGGCACCTTGAACCCCGTAACCGCGGCTGGCAGCTGCTGATTTACCTGCAGGTTGCCAAGTTCCAATTGCCAGGTATCGCCGCTACGTTCCACCCAGGTCACCTGTTTGGGCAGATATTTGTCGCGGTCGATCCAGAGGTAAAGAACTTTGAAGCGTTTCCGCAGGTTGTAGCTGCTCGGGAGCAGGGTGGCCAGGTAACACCCGGGAACTTCTTTGTCCTCGCTCACCGAGAGCTGAAAGTAGTCGGAGAGTTCTGAAAGTTTTTGGCCGAGGCCCAGGAAACGCCGGTCATGGTTGCGGATCATGCCGATCTTGAGCAGTTCGCCTTCCCCTGCGCCCGGGCTGTAGGAAATCAGCTCCTTCACGGTCAGATGAAGGATCAGGTCTTCGGGTGGGGCGAACCCGAAATGCACGAAATCGGAGCTTTGAAGGTACAGGGTGCCCTTGGTGACGGTGGGGGTGCGCAGCAGGGCCCGGCGGATGGTGAGGGTGAATGGTGCCTGCAACGAGGTGACTTTGGCCTGGGCTGCGTCAAAGCGCTCCACCAATTCCTTAACAGAGGGTGGTCCAGGCTGGGCAGCCAGCAGAGCAATCGATAAGAGAAAAACAGGCACGAACCTTTTCATCAGAATCCCGAGAAAGCCAAGCCCATCATCGGACGTTCCTGACTGAACTGGAAACCCGCACCAAGCCGCCAGGTGGGGCTGTTCAGGAACAGGCTGACACCCCCCCGGATCAAGGGTTCGCCACCCAGGGAGCGACGCTCGGCGCCAAAGGCCAGGGTCAGGATTGGGCTGGGCATGAGGCGAAGGGAAGCCGTGGTAACCCGCTGGCGAATGGGAAAGGGCATGCGCATGGCACGGTTGATATCCGAATCCACACTCAACTGGGCAATGCTGCCCAGGTCCACCTGAAAGCCGGCTCGGAACAGTGGACCTTCGTAAACATCCCCGAAATGGCGTGCCAGCAGACGATCCGCCGTGGCCCCAAACCGAATGCCCTGGGCGATTTCCAGGGTGTACCCCAGGTCAAAGGTCACGAGGGTGGTGGTGGTCTGGGTGCCGGTAAAGGCCAGGTAATCCTGTGACCCAGGGGTGGGCGCCTGCGCCCCCTGCGAGCCCATGCGCCACCGTTCGATCCGCATGACGATGCCGTAACCTGAGCCTCGATCAAAACTTCCAGCCCCCACGCAGGTCCGATCCACCACGGCTCGCCGCAATGCGAGGGTGTTGGGAGCTGGCGCCCCCAGGTTGGGGTTGACGAGGGCGGCGGTCATTTCTTCATGGGTGTAGGAGCTGTGCACACCCTTGTCGGCGTAGGAAATGCCGTAGGCACGGGTACGAAGGCCCCAGGAATTGTCGGCCAGGCCACCCAGGGCCGCCAGATCGCCGGTTTTGAGGGCCTCCAGGGTTTCCTTGCCCCCAGCATCACCCTGCGTCCAGCTCAGGTAGGTACCCGTGGCGGGCCGATCAAAACGGGCGGCATTGCCCAGGGGGTTCAACCCCTCGGAAAAGACCCGGGAACCGCCAAAGGCGGGTCCGTCATTAAAGAGCGAGGTCTGAGCGAAGGCGGAGCCTGAAGCCAACACCAGAAGGAGCATTGCGCGAATGGTAGCCATGGAGCCATCCTGCGCCAGTTAAGGCCGAGCCGCAACCTCCAGCGGTTCCCGTTGGGTGGCGACATGGAGCGCGATATCCGAACCCCGGAGCGCAGCTTCGGCAGCGAATCGGGCGAGGGCCGGATCATTGTTCTGTTCACTGAGGTGGGCGAGCACCACCGCCTGGAGGCGGGGCGAACCCACCCGTGCCAGGAGTTCGGCGGTGGCTTCATTGCTTAAATGCCCGATGCGGCTAAGAATCCGGGCTTTGAGGGTGGGCGGGTAGCTGCCTTCCCGCAGCATCTGGATATCGTGGTTGGCCTCCAGGGCCAGGAGATCCAGGTCCTGGCAGTGATCAGCAACCAGGGCGGTGGGGTGGCCCAGGTCCGTCACCACCCCGACGGCGCGCCCGCCTCCTTCAACCCGGTATGCCACGGGATCAGCCGCGTCGTGGGGGGTGGAAAAGGGCAGAATTCGCCACCCTTCCCACAGGGTGGCGTGACCAGCGCGCAGGGGGACCCAGCGAGCCAGAGGAACTTCCACGCCCTGAATCCGGCAGATGGCCTCCAGGGTGGCTTCCGTGGCAAGCACGGCCCAGTTGGTGCGTTTCAACAGGACCGGCAGTGCCGCGATGTGATCTGAATGTTCATGGGTGAAGGCCACCGCCTTCACCTGAGTGAGCTCCCAGCCCAGGGTTTCCAGGCGTGTTCGAATCTGTAGAAAGGAAATACCTGCGTCGACAAGGAGGGTCTGGTTCCCGTCCGTCAGGGCGTGGCAGTTCCCCTTGGAACCCGAGGCGAGCGAGGCGTAGCGCATGGTTTCAGGATACGAGAGGATGGCGGCAGGATCGGAAACTTCCCATTGGAGGGCCGGGCTGGGACAATGCTCTTTTGGCAGGATCCGATCCTCGCGCCTCCCAGAAGGTTCTTCCACCCTGTCCGGGCAGCTCGGTGTTCCACGTAGGCGTCCTCCCCATTGCCCCATTTCTCGTTTCAACCCTCAGTTAACCCAGGAGCTTTCATGCGTTTTTTCATCGACACCGCCAACATCCAGGAGATCAAACGCATCAATGAGTGGGGCATCCTGGACGGCGTGACGACCAATCCCAGCCTCATCGCCAAGGAATCTGGCAAGCCCTTCGAAGCGATCATCGAAGAGATTTGCGGCATCGTGGATGGCCCCATCAGTGCCGAAGTGATCGCCATGGAAGCCTCGGCGATGATTGAAGAAGGCAAGAAACTGGCGAAGATTCATCGCAATGTCGTGGTCAAGCTGCCCCTGATTCCTGAAGGACTCAAGGCCTGCAAGGCGCTCAGCGCTGAGGGCATCAAGACCAACGTGACCCTTTGCTTCAGCGCCACCCAGGGCCTCATGGCCGCCAAGGCGGGTGCCACCTATGTCAGCCCCTTCGTGGGGAGGCTCGACGATATCAATCTCGTGGGCATGGAACTGATCGAGGATCTGGTTCAGATTTTCGACAACTATGATCTGGCCACCCAGGTGCTCTCGGCCTCCATTCGCAGCCCGCGACATGTCACGGAATCGGCCCTGGCCGGGGCCCATGTGGCCACCATCCCCACCAAGGTGTTCGACCAGATGATCCAGCATCCCTTGACCGATAAGGGCATCGAAGGTTTTCTGGCCGACTGGAAAAAGAGCGGGAGATAGGCCCTGCGCTATAATTCAGGGTGCCTCTTTGGAGTGACGATGCTCATGCTTGCCCTGGCCAGTCTGTTGGCCACCCCGACCGCCGATCAACCTTGGTCCTCCATCCTGCGCCCCGCCGTGGTCGTGCAGGACAGTGAAATCGCATCCCAGCCAGAGGTTCCAACCACCGACGAGGCTTCCGTGGCCAGCCAAGTGACTTCCCCCCAGTTGGTGCCCGCCAAGACTGTGAAATCACGCTCAAAGACCGCCAAGCGCGGTACGAAGCGCCCGATGGTTGCCAGCGAACGCTAGGCTGGCATTGCACCAAGTCCGTTCAGGAGTACCCATGCCCCTTCAAGAAAAGATCGACAAGTTACGGGTCAAATACGAAGCAGCCTTGAAGGGCGGCGGCCAGGCTCGCATCGAAAAGCAGCATCAGGGCGGCAAGTTGACGGCTCGGGAGCGCATTGCAGCGTTTTTGGATGAAGGTTCCTTTGAGGAAGTGGACGCCCTGATGATGAACCCCAACCCCGGGGAACAGATTCCTGGTGATGGTGTGGTGACCGGGTTTGGACGCGTGGAAGGCCGCCCCGTGGCTGTCTTTGCCCAGGACTTTACCGTGGTGGGCGGCAGCCTTTCACTGACCCAGGCCCGCAAGGTTTGCAAGGTCATGGATATGGCCATGAAGGTGGGTTGTCCCTGCGTTGGCATGAACGACTCCGGTGGCGCGCGCATCCAGGAAGGTGTGAATTCCCTGGCGGGCTATGCGGAAATCTTTCTACGCAACACCATGGCCTCGGGTGTCATCCCCCAGATCAGCCTGATCATGGGCCCCTGCGCGGGCGGTGCCGTGTACAGTCCGGCCATCACCGATTTCATCACCATGGTGCGCAACACCAGCTACATGTTCGTGACCGGTCCCGAAGTCATCAAGGCCGTGACCCACGAGGACGTCACCAAGGAAGAATTGGGCGGCGCCAGTGCCCACGGCTACAAATCCGGTGTGGCCCATTTCGTGGTGCCCAGCGATCTGGCCGCCCTGGCGCATACTCGGGAACTATTGTCATTCCTGCCTTCCAACAACCTGGGAGAAGCGCCTCGCCGGGCTCCCCTCATGGACATGGCCCTGGAAAACCCAGAACTGGATCAGATCGTGCCTGACGATCCAAGCAAACCTTACGACATGCGGTTGCTGGTGAAGGGCATTGTGGACGATGGCCATTTCTTTGAGGTCATGGAAGGTTATGCGGGCAATCTCGTGGTCGGCTTTGCCCGTCTAGAAGGGCGCTCTGTGGGCATCGTGGCCAACCAGCCCGCCCATCTCGCCGGAGTGCTGGATATCTCTGCTTCCGAAAAGGGCGCTCGCTTTGTGCGCTTCTGCGATGCCTTCAACATTCCCCTGGTGGTCTTCGAGGATGTGCCCGGCTTCCTGCCCGGCGTGAACCAGGAACACCACGGCCTGATCAAGAATGGCGCCAAGCTGCTCTACGCCTTCTGCGAAGCCACCGTGCCGCTGCTCACGGTCATTACCCGCAAAGCCTACGGTGGCGCCTATATCGTGATGGCCTCCAAACACATTCGCACCGATTTCAACTTTGCCTACCCCACGGCCGAGATTGCCGTGATGGGCGCGGAGGGTGCCGCGAATGTTCTCTATATTAAGGAGATTCAGAAGGCCGCTGACCCCATCGCCAAGCGTGCTGAGATCATCGCCAAGTACAACGAAGACTTCGCCAACCCTACGTAGCCGCGGGTCTTGGCTATGTGGATGAAGTGATCCTGCCCCGTGAAACCCGCAAGAAACTGGTCCGGGCCCTGGGGCTGCTGGAAACCAAGCGCGACGCCATGCCCCCCAAGAAACACGGCAACATCCCGCTCTAAATCAAACCCTGCCGAATCCGGAGGTCGCCATGGGCGCCATCCTGAAGATCACCCTGGGTCTGGTCCTCGGGTCTGCCGTGTCTCTGCAGGCGGGGGCATCCCTCGTGAAGGCTGCCATCAAGGGCAATCTTGAATCCGTCAAACAGTGTTTGGCTGCCGGGGAAAGCGTTAACGAAGCGGACAAGTACGGCTGGACGCCCTTGATGTGGGGGGTCTACTACCAGCACCTTCCTGTCACGGAATTTCTGCTGGAAAGGGGTGCCGATCCCAATCTCCAGACCACCGCCAAATACAGCTCGTTCCCAGCAGGTACCACAGCCCTTCATCTGGGCGCCTATTACGGGAAGGACGAACTGGTGGCCACCCTGGTCAAAAAAGGTGCAAAAACCGACCTAAGGGACGCCAACGGGAAATCAGCGCTGGATTTCGCCTTGCAGTACAACTTCACCACCGTGAGGGACATCATAAGCAAGCGCTCGTACCCAGTGGGTTCTGCCAAGGCGGAGGTGGCCAAAACCACCTCCCGCAGCGAATTCAGTGAGGCGTTCCTGGCCGGGGATCGCAAGCGCATTCTCAAGGACATGGCTGAGCGCTTAAGTTCCAGCCATCCGAATGACCCTTATATCCTGGCCGAATCCGGCCGGGCCTTTTTAACCGGCTTGGAGACGACCAAAGGCCGGGAAACCCTTGCTGCTGCCGAAGAACAGGGCCTCAAGGATGGCTTGGCGCTGCGGCTCATTGGCCTGGCGTGGCTCAAGAACGGCAACAAGGCTGAGGCTTTGGCAGCCTATGACAAGGTGCTTCAGCGGGATCCGGGGAACCAGGCGGTCATGGTTCGTTGTGCGGTGGATCTGGTGGAAGTGGGCCTTCTCTCAGAAGCCGAAAAATTCATGAAATCTATTCAGGCCCGAGATCCCAATGCCTGGGAGGCCTTTCTTGAGTTTGGCCGTGCCTACCTGTTTGGCGGTCAGCGCAAACAGGCCGCCACATGGTTTTCCAGGGCCTTGGAGGCCAATCCCCGCGAAGACAAGGTTCTCCTTGAGATCCTGCGGGCCTTTGCGGATAGCCAGGCGCTGATGTAGCTCGAGGGTCAAGGAAATTAAGAAAGCGTTGGGTTTCGTCGATAGCAAGGCCACGGTTCGTTCCAAAAGGAAATGATGGCTTCCCTGCTTCACAAAATCCCAGCTCTGGACGCCCGACGCGCCCTGGGTGAAACCGCGGAAGGAATTCATTGGACTGTCCAGCGCTTGGCCCTGGGCCTTCCCCCCCAGGGACCGTTAAGCGGGGCGATCCCCTTGGAGTCCATGCATTCCTGGTCCCGGGCCATTCACATGAGCAAGCAGGGGAGGCGCCATGCGAAGGATGGGGTGGCCTTTCTGCGGGCCTCCGCGGTTGCCCTCAATGAACTATACAAACTCCTGGAGCGGGCGTGCGGCCTGGCAGATCAGGCCCAATCCCCAGATGTCAGTGACGTCGAACGCAGCAATCAGGATGCGGCCTATCAAAGTATCCGGGTGGTCCTCGAACAAGCTGTTCAGGAGACAGGGTTCAACGGGGAGCCGCTGTTTGGCCCAGGGTGCCTTCATATTTCCCTGGATGGGGGTAATGCCATCGACCTTGACCTCGGTGCACTCCACCTTGAATTGATGGGGGATCTGCGCAGCATCGCAGGAGCCAAAGGCGTGAACCAACGGCTTACGGAGGCCCAAAAAGCCCTGACTCGCCGCCGTGCAAGCACTGAGGTTGGCCTGGTGCGTCTGGCTGCCCTTGCCAACGAGCTCGGCGTCCAGGGCGAAAATTTTGCGGTGGCCCAGAGCCAGTTGCGGGACATTCAGCTCGCGGACAGCGCGGTGAACTTGGCGAAGTTCCAGATTTTGAACCACTCTGGTCATTCACCCCTTGGCAACACGGTGGAGGAATCGGCAGTATTGGTGTCGTTGTTACATTAGTCCATGTAATCTTCGCGGAATAGATGGATGGGGATAGCGATACTCTGTCTCGGCTCGCAGGATTCCATTGAAAAATTGCCTATTTTTTAATCGGGCCCCTAGGGCCAAAATGGGTCTCCGACAAAAAAAGGCTAAAGAGGCAGCGCTGAACTCCCGAAGAGATACAAGTCGGGGAACCCCCCACACAACCTGGCAGCACGGATGCTGCCTACCAACATCACGGAGGATGTCATGGTTACTATCCTGGCCAACGTCGAATCTCTTTCTGCCAGCCGTCAGCTCGGCGTCAGCAAGATCGGGCTCAATCAGGCCATCACGCGTCTCACCACCGGTCGGCGCGTCAACACCGCTGCGGACGATTCCGCCAGCTTGAAGGCCGGCAATACCGCCATGGCCGATTCCCGCAAGGCTGCCGCCAAGGTCTATGCCAACCAGGCTGCCTACTTCACCGCTCTGAACAAAGACGGCCAGGAAGCCCAGTTCACCGCTTTGGCCTACCGCATGGCCGAAATGGAAGGCGCTGGCACCACGGCTGACGCTGAATACACCGCCATGGCTGCCAACGCGAGTCTGGGTACCGACTCGGTTGCCGCCCTCACGGCCATCGCAGGTCGACAGACCACCAATGCCGCGAGCATGTCCAGCGCATTGAGCAGTGCCAACCTGAATGGCATTGAGGCTGAAACCAAGCTGGGCATCGCCGATGCCTATCTGGGTGCCGATATGGGCGCTGAAATGTCGAACCTCACCAAGTATCAGATCATGATGCAGGCCGGCACCAGCGCCCTGAACAACGCGAACCAGTCCGCTCAGTCGATCGTCGGCCTCTTCCGGTAAGTAGCGGTTGGATAACTTCTGGAGGGGGCGGATTTAATCTGCCCCCTCCGGGCGTTTGAAACCGGAGAGGAGGTTCGCCATGGCCAATCAGATCACACCCTTGGGCAGCTCGCCGCTTTTGTCGGCGGGGTCTGCCCCAGCACCGGTGGCTGCGCGCCCCGCGCCCGCCCGCAGCCAGGGGGGAGGCTCGGCCAAACCTGTAAGCCAAGAGGTTGCCGTCGCCCAGGTGAATCATCACCTGCAGCAGGCGCAGACCAATCTGAAGCTCCAGGTGGATCAAGGTTCAGGGCGGATGGTGTTTCAAGTGGTTCAAGAGGGCACCGGCGAGGTGGTGCTTCAGGTGCCTTCGGAGGAAGTCCTTGGAATGTCTCGTCGTCTGCGAGAATTAGAGGGACAGACCAGGGCCTCTGGTGCCTTGGTAGATAAGGAGGGCTAGATTCTCTAGCCTCCTACTGGATCGAGGTGGGTCATGGCGACTTCTTCTACGAGTTCCATAAGTGGCGTCAGTACGGGCATTGATACGGCGGCCTTGATTAACGCGATTGTGGGGCAGAAGAGTGTTGGGCTTTCCAAGTTGCAGGCCAAGAAGGACTTGAACGATAAGAAAACCACGGCTCTGCAGGCCATGCGGACCAGTTTGCAAGCCCTTAGCCTCAGCATGATTTCATTGCAGGACCGCCTGAATGGCCGCACGGTTACCAGCACAGATTCCAGCAATACCAATGTCACCGCGACAGCCACGGGTGCCGCCACAGGGAATTACGACATCACCGTAAAGACCGTGGCCACCCGTGGCCGAATTTCGTCGACCCTGGATGCCAATGGCTTCACCACCAACTTGGCGGTGGCCAGTCCTGCGGATTCTGTTAATTCCAGTGTCTTTACAGCAGGGTCGCCCGCGACCTTTGCCATTCAGGGAACGGACGGCGTGATCAAGACGATCACCCTGACGGAGGGTGCCAATAACCTGAATGGGTTGCGCGATGCCATCAACGCCTCGGGGGCTGGGGTGACGGCTTCGGTGGTGAATATGGGCAAGGGCAGCAAGCCCTATCAACTGGTGCTCACAGCCAAGGATACGGGCACGGGCACCACCCAAGGTGTCGTTTCGCTCGTGGATATCACCAACATGGGCACCACCGGCCTGGCAGCCAACAATTTGGGAATCGTTGCGGGCACCGTGGATAACCTGACCACACCCACCACCCTGTCAGGTGGCACCACATCGGCCACCTCGGGCGCCAATGCCACTGATGCAGACTTCATCCTTAACGGGATCGAACTCACCCGCTCGACCAACACGGTCAAGGATGCCGCCGATGGCATGACCTTCACCCTCAAGCAGGGTGGGCAAACCGGGATTACCACCTTGACGGTGGGCCTTGATAAGACAGGCGCCACCACAGCACTCCAGGATCTGGTGACGAAATACAACGGCCTGGTAAAGGACTATAAGGCGGCTTCCACTTCCACCAAGAATGCGGATGGCTCGGTCAACGAAGCACCCTTGGCGGGCGATATGGCCACCCGCGCGCTGATGGCCAATCTCAAAGCAACCCTGTCAGGTGCCTCCGCTGGAATGGCCGGGGATGCCACCTACAAGAGCTTGGCTAGCATTGGGGTGACCACGCTGGCCGATGGCAATCTTTATCTGAATTCCACCACCTTCCAGACGGCCATGACCAACGACCTTACGGCCGTAAAGCGCCTCTTTGCCTTTTCGGGAGATTCCACCAATCAAGGGGTGGCCTTCAAGAGCGCCGGTCCAAAAACAGCCACAGGCTCAGTGGACTTTTCGATTACCAAGGATGGCAATGGCGTTCTATGGGGAACCCTCACCAAGAACAGCGTTACCAGTGATCCCATCCAGGTTAGCAATGGCATTCTCACGGGAACTGGGGATTTTGCCGGGTTGGCACTCTCCGTAACCAGCACGGGCACGGGCACCCTGTCCCTCACGCGAGGCGCTGTGCAGGCTGCCAATGACTTACTTGCCAATTTTACGGGCACTGGTGCGGGGGGGGTGAATACCATCCTGGATGCCATTACCACCCAGAATAAAAACCTGGGCAGTCAAATCAACCTCGCGCAATCACGGTTGGACCGGGAACGGGAGGTTCTCAAAAAGAAATTCGCCCAGATGGAAGCAACCGTTGGCCGAATGCGGGCCTCGGCTGGTGCCCTGGGCGGGGCCTAAGGGAATCCTGGAACTCATGTTCGGGTAAAATCGACCGAAACAAGGGCAGGGGGTTCACCCGTGAATGCGTATGCAAAATCCGCCGACACCTACCTTACTCAGCGAATCTTAGGGGCCAGCCCCGAGCAGCAAGCGGCCTTGATCATGGAGGCGGGTCAACTGCATCTGGGCAGGGCCATTCAATACTTGACCCAGAATGACCCTTCCGCCGCAGCCCGCAGTTTTCTCCGGGTGTCAGAAGTTATCATGGAGGCCAGCGTTCGCCTGGATCTGGAGAACGGGGGAGAATTGGCCCAGAACCTTTCGAACCTCTATGCCTGGTGGACTAGGGAAATCATGGAAGCCAGCTATGTCAAGGATACGGCTCGCCTATCGGCGGTAGTTCAGGCCATGGGTGAGATTCGCCAGGCTTGGGAGCAGTACCACGAGAAAAAGGTAGGGGCATCTAGCACCTCGAAACCGAATTTCGGAGAAGAGGTTGTATGAACGATGGCAGAGTTCGCGCCGCCATCGAACAAATGGAAGCCTGGCTCTCGGACGTAGCCTGGGAACCGGACCCCGATGCCCTGGCCCAGTGGGAAGAAGAGTTTCGGATGGCCCTGGCACAGGCTGAAAAAGGGTCAGGCTGGGCCGCGCTCATCGCCAGGGCCCATGAAGCTGGCCGGATGCTGGAGGCTCGCATCGAGGTTGTGGCAGAGGCTCGCGATCGGATCAAGGCTGAACTTGAAGCCCAGGAACAGGGGAATCGGGCCCTGCGGGGCTACGGAGCCAACACTCGCTGATGTTTCGAGCCTCTAGGTGGCCTGGGTCAGATCAGAAACCACCTGGGAAAGTACGGACGCCCAATCTCCGTACGCAGGTTGCCGATACAGACGCAGGGAGGGGTACCAGGGGCTGTCGTCGCGATCCAGCATCCAGCGGAAATCCGGCTGGAAGGGCAGCAGAAGCAGGGTTGGGATTCCCATGGCGCCCGCCAGGTGAGCGATGGCTGTGTCCACCGTGATCACCAGATCCATGCCACTAAGCGCATAGGCTGTGCCTGAAAAATTATTCAGATATGGCGCCAGCGATATCACGTTCGGGAGGGGTGGTAATTCAGGCCTGCCGAGCTGGAAGCTGCATTTGGTGACATTCAGGAATCGCTGCCAGTGGTGCCAGCGCCTGGGCAGTTAGCGATCTTTCGAAATCCCGCGCATACCCAGGCCTTCCAGCCCAAGCCAAGCCAATTTTAGTGCTTTCTTGGCCAAGTGAAAGGCATTGTAAAAGTTCCGGTCGGTTGGGCACCTGTTCTGGAATATCCAGATAGGGGATATGGGCAGGAACGGTGGATGGCGAGCGGAAGGCCCAGGGCAGGGACATCAGGAGACCTGCAGATCGAAAGGGCAGAGAGGCGTCCTTTCGGGGACAAGGACGTCCGCGCCGCCACAGGTGGCCACGACATCCAGCAAGGCACCCTGGGCTTCCAGAATCGTTTCCCCACCCAGCATTTTTACTAGTGGAAGATATCGAATGAACATGAACGTGTCTCCGAGCCCCTGTTCCGCCCAAACCAGCAGAGTTTTCCCGATGAAGGGCTCACCCATCCAGGCGGGTTCTTGAAAGGCGCGCTGGGGCTTAGATTCAACAGGAAGTCGCAACCGTGCCTCGTAGCCTTCCCAGCCTTTGAGCATGTCGCCATGCAGCAGATCCACTAGGCTTTGCTCCCAATCCGGGTGGGCCGAAGTGGGGTCCATCTTTCGATAGCGTTCGGTTTCCTCCAAGAACTCTTTCCAAAGCCCGTAATTGTAAAAATTCCCAACAAGATTTTTATGGACAGGAAGGCTGTTAGGCCAAAGTTCCAGTACATTCGCGATTTCTTTCTGGGCGTTGAAGAGATCTCCCTTACGAACGAGGCAGGTGATAAGCAAGGACCGAGAGGATTCCTCCAAGGGGTGCTCGAAAATCAGATTACGAAATATGGCCTTCGGCCTCTGCCAACTTTCCCTGTGCCATTCGAATGGAACCCAGATTTGAGATGGCCGTGAAGTTGCCTGGATCGAGTTGAAGCGTGAGATGGCAGGTTTCCTCGGCTTCTTCTAGGTGTTGAGCCTCGATGAGTGCCGAACTCAAGATCTTCCATAGCTCAGCGTGCCGTGGTTTCAACACCGCAAAGTGCCCGCTTAGGGCTTCCGGACGATTGGTAATTTCCAAGGTTTTCCGAGCCTGCTTAAGGTCTTTCCGGTTCAGCAGGCATTCCGCCAGAAACAATGCTGCATCCATTCGGAGTGGGGCCAGTGCAAGGACGCCTCGAAATTGGTTTTCGGCTTCCTGCAATCGTTTCCGCCGCATGAATAGAACACCAAGGTTGATCAAAGCCGAGATTTGGGTTGGATCGAGGTGAAGTGCGGTCTCACAGGCTTCCTGGGCGCCTTCGAGATCTCCAAGTTTCAACAGTTGTCCGGCGTAATCAGCCCAGGCGGATGCATTCCTGGGTTCCTTGTCCAGAAAGGCGCGGTAGGCGGTGGAAGCCTCCAGAGCCTTGCCTGAAAGATCCAGCAGTTGAGCTTTCCTGAGCAGGCTTATAGGTTTTTGAGTCACGGGAACCCCTTTGTTAGATAGATCATCCCGTGGTCACGGGCAGGTTCGGATCGATGAAATGGAAGGCGAATCTTTAAGTTTCAAGTCCAGGGCTCTCAATTGGATGAAGAATGCTCATAACTTAAGCATCCTGAGAAAGATCTCTCAGCACCCGCTGGATGACGGCCTCCCAATCACCATACGCGGGCTGCCGGTAGAGGCGCATGGTCGGATACCAGGGGCTTTCCTCGCGGTTGAGAAGCCAGCGAAAATCGGCCTGAAAGGGCAGGAGAAGGAACGTTGGCACTCCAAGGGCCCCCGCGAGATGGGCAAGGGCTGTGTCAACGGTGATTACCAGATCCATTCCGCTTAGCGCGTAGGCCGTATCGGAAAAGGTGCTCAGGAAGGGGCTCAACGGCACGAGACCTGGCAAGGCGGGTTGCTCCTGATTTCCATGCTGCAGGCTGAACCAGGCCACACCGGAAAGATCGGCCAATGGGTTGAGGCTTTTGGCGGGAATGGACCGTTCAAAATCCCGGCCATGCTCGGGCCTGCCTGCCCAGACTAGCCCGATGCGTGGGCCATCCTCCGCTCGCCTAAGGCATTCAAGGATGGGGCCGCGGTTGGGCACCTCGGCGGGGACATCAACATAGGGAATGTCGGAGGGAATGCTTTCCAGGTCCGTGCGGAACACCCAGGGAAGGGACATCAACGATCTCTGCAGATCAAAGGGGGGCAAGTGGCCGCCTTCGGGGATCAGGAGATCCGTGCTTCCACAGGTGGCTGCAACCGCCGTCAGTGCAGGCTGGGTCTCAAGAAACACCGTGCCACCCAGTGCCTTTACCAGGGGAAGGTACCGCAGAAACATCAAGGTATCCCCGAACCCCTGCTCTGCCCATAGCAGTAGGGATCTCCCTGGGAACGGTTCTCCCTCCCAGGCTGGTTCAATGAAGGTCCGTTGCGGTTTTGTTTCAACGGGGAGATGGAGGCGAGCTTCATAGCGTTGCCAGCCACGAGGCATGTCGCCCATAAGCAGATCGAGATGGCTGTGTTCCCAATCGGCCTGGGCAAGGGCTGGATTGGCCTTGGAAAACCGTTCGATTTCACTCCGGTATTCGGGCCAGCATCCAAAATTGAAATAGACCGCCAAAATATTTTCGTGAACCTCTGAGTTGAGCGGCTTTTGTCGGAGGACCTTTTCGATTTCTTGCCTAGCGCCCTCAAGATCGCCTTGCCTGCCGAGGCAAGTGATCAGCAACAATCGACCACGTTCCACAGAAGGGAAATATTCAGCTACCAGCCGGAACGCGACTTCTGCTTCCTGCAAAAAACCCTGGGCCATTCGGATCGAACCAACATTGGCGTTCGCATGGAAGTTGCGGGGGTTGAATTGAAGCGAGATGCCTGTGGCTCGAAGGGCTTCATCGAACTCCTGGATTTCGAACATTCCAAGGCTGTAAATGGCCCAGAGTTCGGCGAATTGGGATTGCTGGCCGGACGACCAAGTGCGTGCTGCGTTTGCGTCATTGGCACTGTCCAGGACCTCTCGAGCCTTGAGCAGCTTGCCTTGATGGAGCAGGCACTCGATCAAAAACAATTGGGCAGCCGCCTGGTCGGGGGCGATGAAGAGCGAGGTTTGACAAGCCTTTTCTGCCGCTTCAAATCGACCCAGTTTGAGCAATTTACCTGCGTATTCAGCCCATCCGTCAGCGTGTTCGGGCTCCACGTCAAGAAAGACCCGATAAGCCTTCGCTGCCTCCGCGGTGTTCCCAACTGCACCAAATGCTTGGGCTTTTTTCCTCAGCTGAGCATGGCTGAATTTCACCCGCAGCCTCCACCTTTTGTTACGTGTGGCGTAATTGAGCAAAAGACCTGGGAAGAAAAGTACAGTTCAGTTGTCTATGGAACGAATGAGGGATGGTGCCCTATAGGAAACCATAAATCGACAAAGCACGGTTGTTGGTTATCCCTTTATGCTGGGTTACCGTCTTGTCCAAAGGTTGCACCTTCCACGGAAAGGCTCGAACCCATGAAGCTGCTGGTCGTCATTCCCACCTGGAACCGCGCAGATTGTCTGGATAAAGCGATCCAGGCCATTTCAGAGGCGCGTTCCCAGGCCCAGAATTGCACCGTGGAGCTGTTTATTTCAGACAATTGCTCCTCGGACCACACGCCAGAAGTGACCTCGAAATGGCTGAGACAAGCGCCCTGGATTCACCTTAAGCGGTGGGATACACATACCAGTCACTGGGGCGAAATCCTAGAGCGCGCACTTCTGCATTCGGGCCTTGAGTTCGACTATTTGTGGCTTCAAGGGGATGACGATTTGTTGATCGAGACCTCGGCGTACCAACAGCTTGCAGAGGCACTGGAAGCCAGCGCAGAAGATCCGCCCGCCCTGGTTCATTGCTGCCCCATTCGGCGAGCCGTTCCAGGCGAAGGTGGAATCTTTGCGGGTACCACGGAGGATCTGTGCAACACCTATGGCTGGTACGACCTGCTCGGTTGGATTGCCAGCCTGGTGATGGCTAAGGATACGGTGGATCGGATGATGGCCTCGCCGCAATGGCAACTGAGGCCCCCCTCGGCCTTCGTACATTCCGAGGCTCTGCTCGAGGCGGCCTACGGACGCACCATGCTTGTTCTTGCGGCTGGTTTCATCGATCCCCAGGACGAGGTGGCGACCCCGGAAACCATCGAACGGTGGCTCAAGGAGGATGTGCTGGAAGGTTTCTGGAATATCATTCCGGGCATCGCCAACCTGAAGCGCCGAGGGGTGCTCACGGAGCCGCTCACGCTGGGGTTCTTCCGGCACCTCACCTACAGCCTGTGGGATCGGTTTGCCATCCAGCTCATGTCCCTGGCCTCCAAGTCGGACACTCCGGCGGAAGAACTGGTGAGGAAAATGGACCTGATGGCGGAGTTCGCATCCCTGCTGGGCTATGGCGAAGATCGCAAGCTCTACGAGAATTGGTTTGAAGGATTTCAAGATGACATCAAGGATGTTCGTCGCTCTATGCAGGTGATCAAGCGGAGGATCGAGCAACACAAGCGGCCATCCTATGCCTACACCATCATGCCTCCTGGCTTGGCTGAGCGCTGCTGACAGTGGCTAAACCCCTAATGCCGATGGGAACTCGATCCGATTCTAGAGCAGGCTCTCCGAGAGGTTGGAACCCATGAAACTGCTGGTTGTCATACCCACCTGGAATCGGGCGGAGTATTTGGATAAGGCCATCCAGGCCATCTCTGAGGCACGCGCCAGGGCCGGGAATTGTTCAGTGGAATTGTTCGTTTCGGACAATTGTTCCTCCGATGCTACCCCGGAAGTCCTGGCCCGCTGGCAAGGCGTGGCGCCCTGGATTCACATGCGGCGCTGGGAACAGCACGTTTCCATTTGGGCCCAGATCCTGGAGCGGGCGCTTCTGCACTCAGGCCTTGAGTACGACTACCTTTGGCTACAGGGGGACGACGACTGGATCACTGATAGCTCGGCCTATTCCAGGCTTGTGGAAGCGGTGGAGGCCAGCGTGGATGATCCGCCAGCCCTTGTGCATTGCTGCCCAGCGCGGCGCGCCCTCCCAGGGGAAGGCGTCATTCTGGGAGGAACGACCGAAGACCTTTGCAATACCTATGGTTGGCACGACCTACTCGGCTGGATTTCTGGCCTGGTGATTGCTCGGGACACGGTGGAGCGGATGATGGCCTCCGCCCAATGGCAACTTGAGCGCCCTTCGGCCTTTGTCCATTCGGAAGCCTTGCTAGAGGCAGCATACGGGCGGACGATGTTGATCCTTTCCAAGGGGCTCATTGATCCCCAGGATGCGGAGCAGACGGAGGCCAGCAAGGAACGCTGGGCTAAGGGGAACGTTGGTGAAGCCTACTGGAACATCATTCCCGGGCTCCAGAATTTGAAACAGCGAGGAATCCTGACCACCCCCCTAACCCTGGGGTTCTTTCGATACCTGACCTACAGCTTCTGGGATCGCTTCAGCGCTCAGATCATGGCCTTGGCGGCCAACCACGAAACGCCTGCGGATGTGCTGGTGACCAAGCTCGATCTGCTTGCCTCCATCGCGGGGCTGTTGGGATACGGGGAAGACCGAAAACTCTATGAAACCTGGTTTGAAGGGTTTCACGATGACATCAAGGATGTGCGTCGTTCCATCCAGTTGATCCATCGGCGGATTGAGCAGTTCCAGAAACCCTCTTACTCCTACACCATTTTGCCGCCCACCTAGGTCAGGCAGTGATAAGGTCGTGCCTCACCGGAACTGCTGTCCAATCTATGCTTGGTTTTTTAGATAAAAGGGAACCTGCCGCCAAGCCCAGTGAACGTGAGGCATGATGGTCTTCATGTGGCAGCCTTGTCCCTTCAGGACCAATTCCAGGGATTTGGCAGAGTGCAGCGAAATATGGCCATTGCGGGGCGCCAAGTACCACCAGCCGGTGCGGATCTCCAGGATGTTCGCAGGCTGGAGCAGGGTTGAAATCAGCAAGGCTCCTTCCTCGCGGAGAGGCCGGACGAGGGATCGAACCCCGGCCTTGGGGTCGGGCAAATGCTCCAACACTTCGATGCAGGAGATCAAGTTGAAGTCTCCCTCCGGGAGGGACGCAAAGTCCGGATTGAAGGGTTCCCAGGTTTCCGCTCGTCGCACACCACTGGCCCTTAGCAACTCGGCAAGTCGACCCGTGCCGCCTCCCCAGTCCAGAGCCTCGATTTCGGAAAGATGGGTTGGAAACCCATCGGTGATGGATTGGGCCCAGCCGGTTGGACGAACGTTTGCGTATTCCGGATCCACCGCTGCGTAATCTTCGTTGTAAACGTGAGCCTGGAATTCCACATCCGTCCAATGGTCGAAGAACCGGGTGAACAGGAAACCGCAGGCCTGGCACCGGAAGTAGGGAACCATGATTCCAGAGGGGGGCAGGAAGAGGCCGTTATGCTCCTCGCAGCTCTTTTGGAAATCCACCCGACCAAATAGTGGGGCCAGGCTGCCACAGCATTTGCAAAGCGTGCGCTCGCCAGGAATCGCCTGGCTCGCGAGGTCGGCCAAACTTCGCACCTGTGGGCTCATACGTGGGGACCTCCAGTTTTTGGAATGAGGGTTGGGTCTGGGGGCAGATCCAAGTCGGCCAGGAGCGCGGCGGCGCCGTTCGTTCTATTACTAATGATGGGGTCGGACCGGTGAACTCGCCATGCGCGGGGGCGCGAGCCAAAGAGATGAAAGCCCAGGAAGCAAGCCATCCGGGGTCAGCTGGAGCTGGGGATCTCAGGCTGTTCCAAAAATCCGGTCCCCTGCATCCCCAAGCCCCGGAAGGATGTAGCCCCGCTCATTAAGCTGGCGATCCACGGCGGCGATGACCATGCGCAAGTCGGGGTGATCCTCCTGAAGCTTGGCGATGCCTTCGGGGGCAGCCAGGACGGAAGCCAAGGTGATCTTGCGGGCGCCAGCCACCTTCAGCTGCCGTACGGCCTCGGAGGCACTGCCTCCTGTGGCGAGCATGGGGTCGAGCACGAAGACGGGGCGCTCTTCCAAAAGGGGCGGGAAGTTCCGGTAATAGGGCACGGGCACCAGGGAATCGTGATCGCGGTACAACCCCAAGTGACCCACCTTGGCAGTGGGGAGCAGTTGCAGGAAGGAGGGAAGCAAACCAAGCCCAGCTCGCAAAACGGGCACCAGCACTGGATCCAGGGGGATAAGACTGCTGCCCTGGGTACGCTCGAGCGGTGTCTCCACCACGATGGAAATGATGGGAAGATCCCGGGTGCTCTCCACGGCGAGGAGGAGGCCAAGCTCTTCGATAAGCTGCCGGAAGAGGCTCCCAGGGGTTTTCCGGTCACGGGCGAGGGTGAGCTTGTGGTGCACGAGCGGGTGGTCGAGAACGATCGCATCCATTTATTTTCTCCTTGAAGAGGGGACTGCTGAGGGCATGCAGAAGGCGTGAAAGTGTGTGGGACAGCGGTTGTGCGTGCAGCATGAGGGTGTTCCACAAGAAGTGTCCTCTGCTTTCCGCGGTTGGCATAGGGTTGAGAGAAAGAGAATTCGGTATATATTTTTTGGTAGAGCAACTCGAAATTTTGTTGACCTGTAATGGAACGCTGCTTTAGTTGATCACTAGAAGCCGTACTGCAGTAATGATCACGCAACATCGAGTCACGTGATCAGTGGGCTTCGGAGGAGAGTAAATGCTGAAAAAAGTCCAGATATTCAAGGCGCTGGACATCGAGATCAAAAAGCAAAAGGGTCCCGCGGCAGTCAAAAACGCGTACCGTGGGCACCACTCCCTCAAGGAAGAGCTTAGTCAACCGGGCATTTCCGTGATTGCGGAAGTGGCGGGCGGCAATCCTCTGCGGGGCCAGGTGCGTGAATCATTTCGCCCTGCCACCCATGCGAAGAGCCTTGTGGAGAACGGGGCACGGGCCGTATCTGTGGCCACGGATCGCTTCCTGTACGCGGGTGAGGATAGCCATCTTCCGGATGTGCGGTCCCAGGTGAAGGTCCCGCTGCTGCGCCGCGATTTCATTTTCGAAGAGTACCAAATCGAGGAGAGCAAGATCCTCGGTGCCGACGCCATCTATCTTGTGGCCGCTTTTGGAGCCGGAACGCCTCCGGGCGCTCCAGCGTCTGGCGGCCGCCAAGTCCCTCGACGTGGTTGTCGAGGTGTTCTGTGAAGCCGACCTCAAGCGAGCACTTGAGGCCGAGGCCGAGATCGTCTGCGTCGTCGGCCGAGACATGGATACCTGGGAGCCCTCCTTCGAAAAGGCTCTCGCGCTTCTCAAGAAGGTGCCCGAAAAAAAATGCTTCCGAATGGTTGAGGCCGCTGTCGCCACCCTCGCCCAGATCCGGCAGCTAGAGGGCATGGGCGTCCATGGCGTCATCATCGGCGACGTATTCCTCGACGAGTTCTATCCGGGCAAGCGTCTCGCCCAGATCCTCGCCGGCATCGAGCCCACCAAGAAATCCCCCAAAGCCAAGGCCAAACCGGAAGCCGCACCGGCGTTGGAAACCAAGGCTCCCGCGAAACCCGTCGGAAAGGACAAGGGTCCTGCGAGCACCACGGGTACAAGCAAAGCGAAACCGAGCAGTATCTCAGCTCCACTTTCACCCACCACCTCTTCACCCCACCCCGCCCGGAAGGGCAAAAAGGAGTCCTCAATGACTGACGAGATGACCAACGCCGCCCCGGAAGCTCCGGCCGCCGCGCCCGTCAAGAAGGCCGCTAAGAAACCCGCCGTGAAGAAGGCCGCCGCCAAGAAGCCGGCCGTGAAGAAGGCTGCCGCCAAGAAGCCAGCCGCCAAGAAGCCGGCCGTGAAGAAAGCCGCCGCCAAGAAGCCCGCCGTCAAGAAGCCGGCTGTGAAGAAGGCCGTTGCCAAGAAGCCGGCCGTGAAGAAGGCTGTCGCCAAGAAGGCAGTCGTGAAGAAGGCCGTCGCCAAGAAGCCGGTCGCCAAGAAGGTCGTGAAGAAGGCCGTTGCCAAGAAGCCGGTAGCCAAGAAGGTCGTGAAGAAGGCCGTTGCCAAGAAGCCGGTCGCCAAGAAGGTCGTGAAGAAGGCCGTTGCCAAGAAGCCGGTCGCCAAGAAGGTCGTGAAGAAGGCCGTCGCCAAGAAGCCCGTGGCGAAGAAGGTCGTGAAGAAGGCCGTCGCCAAGAAGCCCGTGGCGAAGAAGGTCGTGAAGAAGGCCGTTAAGAAGTAGGTTTTAAACAAACTGGTTTTGGTTCTCCACCCCGCGGGGGGTGTTCTGGAAGTCTCCCTATGAAGTTGATCGAACGTGTCTCTGCCCTTGAAGTTCTTGATAGCCGCGGAAATCCCACCGTGCTGGCCCGGGTGTACCTGAACGACGGTACCTTTGGTCAGGCCATGGTTCCCTCCGGTGCCAGCACCGGTAGCAGGGAGGCTCTCGAAAAACGGGATGGCGATAAGAAGCGCTACCTCGGCAAGGGCGTACTAGGCGCGGTGCATGCGATCAACACGGAAATCCAGGACGCCCTCCAAGGGATGGACCCTTTCCAGCAGGCTGAACTGGACGAACTCCTGATCAGCCTGGATGGCACCGAGAACAAATCCAACCTTGGCGCCAATGCCACGTTGGGCGTCTCCATGGCCCTGGCAGACGCTGCGGCCAAGGGTTGCGGCCAGCCTCTCTATCGGTACCTCGGCGGTGCATCTGCACGGTTGTTGCCGGTACCAATGATGAACATCCTTAATGGTGGTGCCCACGCGGATAACAACGTGGACATCCAGGAATTCATGATCCTACCCGTGGGCGCGCCCAGTTTTGCCGAAGGCATTCGCTGGGGTGCTGAGGTCTATCACGCGCTCAAGGGCGTGCTGAAGGCCAAGAAACTTTCCACAGGCGTGGGCGATGAAGGTGGCTTTGCCCCCAACCTTGGCTCCAACGAAGAAGCCCTGGTGCTCATCGGTGAAGCGATCAAGAAGGCTGGCTTCAAACCCGGCAAGGATTTCTTCCTGGGCCTGGATTGCGCCTCCAGCGAGTTCTACAAGGATGGGAAGTACGAGATCGATGGCGCCAAGCGATCCGGCAAGGAGCTCATCGAGTACTACGCGGGCCTGACGGAGCGTCATCCCGTGATCACCATCGAAGACGGCTGCGATGAAAGCGACTGGAAGAACTGGAAAGCCCTCACCGACAAACTGGGCTCCAAGATCCAGCTCGTGGGCGACGATCTCTTTGTCACCAACCCCGAGATCCTGCACAAGGGCATCGTGGAAGGGGTGGCCAATGCCATCCTCATCAAGGTGAACCAGATCGGCACCGTCACCGAGACCCTCAAGGCCGTGGACATGGCCCACAAGGCCGGGTACCGCTCCATCATCAGTCACCGCAGCGGCGAGACCGAAGACACCTTCATCGCTGATCTTGTGGTCGCCACGGGCTCCGGGCAGCTGAAGACGGGTGCCCCCTGCCGTTCCGACCGGGTGGCCAAGTACAACCGCCTGCTCCAGATCGAGTGGGAACTGGGCGCCGCCGCCCGCTATGCGGGGCGCGAGGCGTTTGGTTCTGTCCTTCGCTAAGGCGAATTCCATGCTGCATGTCCCGGAGTCGCGATCGTGAACGCCGCTTGGCTGCTCCGATCCCGCACGCTTTGGGGTGCTCTGGGGATTTCTGCACTCGCCTCTTCGGGCATTCTTCTGTTCACGCCGGATGGGTTGCCAGCCCTTCACAAGCGGGAAGCAGAAGTCCGCGCCTTCAAAGGTGAACTGCTCCAGAAGGCCAAGCGGAACCGGGAACTGGCGGAAGAAGTACGTCGCCTAGCTGCCAAGGATCCAGAGCTTTTCGAAGCGCTCGCCCGCAGGCAAGGCTTCGCCAAGCCTGGTGAGACCGTCTACAGTTTCCGCGAACGCCGCTGAGCGAGGGCCCCATGCTCACCATCGCGGAGGCCTCGGGCAATATCTTCGGCTATCTCTGGGCCGATTCGGTGCCAGCTGATTTCGATGGTTCGCGGTGGGCCAAGGTGCTTTGCCCGCGAGGTGCAGGCTTCGGCCTGGACGGGCTCTTCCTCCTGTATCGGCCGCAGGCCGCAGAACCTTGGCGGATGGAGCATTGGGAGCCTGATGGTTCTCACACATTCTGTTCCAATGGCACCCGGGCGGCGGCATGTCTGATCGGTCATGCACCGGGAGAACTGGAAGCCTTGGTGAGCGGCGAAAACGTTCGACTGCGCATGGACGACGCGGGTGTGGGATTGCGCTTGGCTGAAGGCGCCGCCTACGGGCTTCAACCCTCGCCGCTGCGCTTGGATCATCCCCACGCCCTCGGGTGGACAGGCACGCCCCATCTGATTGTGGAAGTCGTGGATGTGGACGCGGTGGATCTAGCCACCTTCGCGCCGCCGTTGCGCTTCCACCCGGCGCTCGACCAGGGTGCGAATGTGAGCATCATCCATGTTCTGGAACCTGGACGGGCGCGCATTCGGAGCTGGGAGCGCGGCGTGGAAGGCGAAACCCTTTGTTGCGGGCAGGGCTGTGCGGTCGCAGGCGCCTGGCTCGCCCAACGGAGTGGTTTAGATCATTGGCAATTCCAGCCTGTCGGGCGCCATTCCGTGGACGTTTCGGTGGGTTCCATCCCCGATGGAAAGTGGTCCGAACTATGGATCAGCGGCCCCGTGCACCGCCTTGGAACCCTGGTGCCGGATCCTGCTCTGTTGGCGCAAATCTGACTGTGGAACCTGCTAGACTCGAAATGTTCCACATGCGAGGACGACCCGTGAACGTAAGCCCTTCCAGCCCTTTTGCTGTGACGTTGAGGTCTTAGATGGCTGCGCGCATCGTGGTGTTGGCCAATCAGAAGGGTGGCGTGGGCAAGACCACCACCGCCATCAATCTTGCAGCGTCGTTGGCGATGATGGAAAAGATGGTCTTGCTGATCGATTTTGATCCCCAAGGCCATAGCACCACGGGCCTCGGTTTTCCCAAGCCGGATCAGCGAGCGGGCTCTTTTGCGTTGATGAAGGGCGCCCCCGCCAAAGCCCTGATCCTCACCACCGAAGTGCCCATGCTGCAGATGATCCCGGCAGGGAAAGATCTCGCACAGCTTGAATTCGAGCTCTTCGAACTGCCGGAACTGCAAGTGCTGCGCAAGGCGTTGGAAGTGGTTCAGGATGACTACGATTTCATCCTCATTGATCCACCGCCTTCCCTGGGCATGATCACCCTCAATGCGCTCACGGCTGCCGACGAAGTGATTGTGCCCATGCCCTGCGAGTTCTTTGCGCTGGATGGTTTGGCCGAACTCATTGAAACCATCCGCCGGGTGCAAGCTGGCCCTAACCCGCGGCTACAGATGGGCGGCATCCTGCTCACCATGGCCGAAGAGCGCACCAACCTTGGTGCAGCGGTGGCCCAGGAAGTACGCCAGGCATTTCCGGGCAAGGTTTTCCAAACCTTCATTCCACGCAATATTCGGCTGGCCGAAGCACCCAGCCATGGCAAGCCCGTCGCGTTCTACGATCTGCGATCCAAGGGCGCCCAGGCCTACCTGAACTTGGCGCGCGAGTGGCTGGGCCAGCAGGTGGTTGCCCTGTCGGAGGAACGATGAACTTGAAACGTCCTGCCCTGGGGCGCGGGCTCACGTCGCTCATGAACCAGATCGCCCCTGAAGATGCGAATTCCCGCGAGATTCCGGTGGGCAGCCTGGTGGCCAACCGCTACCAGCCCCGCACACATTTCGACGAACAGGCCCTGGAAGACCTCGCCGCCAGCCTCAAGTTGCACGGCATGGTGCAGCCCATCGTGGCGCGAAAGGTCGGTGAAAAGTTCGAGATCATCGCGGGTGAACGCCGGTGGCGGGCAGCCAAGCGCGCCGGGCTTTCCATGGTGCCGGTGGTGCTCAAGGAAGTGCCCGAGGACCGCCTGCTGGAATTTGCCCTGGTGGAAAACATCCAGCGTCAGGAGCTCAATGCCATCGAAGAGGCCAAGGCCTACTGGCAGCTGGGTGAACATCTGCGCCTGACCCAGGAGCAGGTGGCCGATCGCGTGGGTAAGAGCCGTCCGCAGGTGGCCAATACGCTGCGCCTCCTTCGTCTGCCCACGCCGATCCAGGACATGGTGGCCCAGGGCTCCATTTCCACAGGGCACGCCAAAGTTTTGTTGGGCGTGGAAGAAGCTCGCGTCCAGGAGCAACTCTCCCTTGAAATCATCCAGAAGCAGCTGTCAGTTCGGGCCCTGGAAGCCAAGGTCCACCAACTCGCGCACCAGCGCAAGGCCAGGGCGAAACGGCACAATCCCAATGTCTTTCTCAAGGCGGCTGCCGAAGAATTGACGCAGGCCTGGGGTACCCGAGTGGAGATCAAATCCAAGGGCAAAGGCGGCGCACTGCTCCTGCATTTTGGCAGCGAGGATGAACTGGAACGCCTGTTCGAATCCCTGAAACACGGCCCACGAAAGGGCTGACCATGGCTGCGCCGGGCACCGGTAGTCCCTTCCCGTTCATGCAGGAAGGCGTGCCGCTGTCGGAATTTCCATACCTCCAGCGTTTGGAGTCCCGGGGTCACTGGGGCATCAAGATGGGCCTCGCCAACCCCCAGGCCATGTTGGACGGGCTGGGTCATCCGGAGCGTGGGTTTCCCTGCATCCTCATCGCGGGCACCAACGGCAAGGGTTCCACCGGTGCCTTTCTGGCCCAGGCCCTGAAGGCTGCGGGCCTCACCGTGGGCTGGACCACGTCGCCCCACCTAGTGGCGCCCACGGAGCGCATCTGGATCGACGGTCACTACATCGGGGCTTCCACCTTGGATCTCCTGCTCTGTGAAGCCTTCGATTGCGAAGTGCGGGCGGGTATCAAGGCCACCTACTTTGAACTGATGATCACCGCGGCCCTGCTGGCCTTCCGCATGACCGGGGTGGAAGTCGCCATCATCGAGGTAGGCATGGGCGGTCGGTGGGATGCCACCAATGCCCTGGATCCACTGCTCACGGTGCTCACCAATGTGGGTTTGGATCACACGAAATACCTGGGGCCAACCCGTGAAGCCATCGGGCGCGAGAAGCTTTGCACGGCGCGTCAGGGCCGACCGCTGGTATTGGGACCCACGCTGGATCCCACCTGGGTCTGGTCCCTGCTTGAATGTCGACCCGAACTTCATCCCGCACCTGCCCTTCAGGCGGAAGAGATCTGGTGGGACCACAGCCTTACCCAGGGGCGGCGCGTGGGGCTCCCCGGAGCCCATCAATTGGAAAACCTAGCCACGGCCCTGGAAGTACTGCGCCAGCTTCGCCACATTGGTTTTCCGGTACCGGAGGAACAAGCCTGGGAGGGCATTGCCCGCACCCGCTGGCCGGGCCGTCTGTGGCCCATTCCTGGCTGCGAAAATGTCTGGCTGGATGGTGCCCACAATCCCGATGGTGCCCACGTTTTGACGCGCCATGCCTTGACCTGTGAAGTCCGCCCCCATCTGTTTTTTGGCGCCATGGCCGATAAGGACCTGGCGCAGATGACCGCCACCCTGGAGGCCATGGATCCTCGGTCCGTCACCCTAATCAAGGGCGAGAATGAACGTTATGCCACGGCGGAGGCCATGCGCAACGCCTGGGGGGAGGATCTGCCCGTGCTCAGCATTCCCGAAGCCGTGGAATGTCTGGAAGAGCGTGGGGAAGGCATTCGCCTCGTGACCGGTTCGCTTTTCCTGCTGGGGGATCTTTTAAGGGAAATGGGTGTTGTTCCTCAGACCTGAACCCTTTGGAACCGATGAAGGAACGTGATGAAACTCCTCTTGGCGTTCCTCCTGGGCCCCGTGCTCCTCGCCTCACCACCCTTGCATGTGGTGGGAGTGGTGCGTTCTGGAATGCCGCCCTATGAAGAGGCGAGGCTCTACCGTCTGGAAGGCACGGGCTGCTTGGCGTTACGGGTGGGGGAACGTCTGACCCTGCAGCGCGCCGGAGAAGCGCGTCCCCTGGGGCGGTTGCAGGTGACGGCCGTGAAAAGCGATCACGCCCTGGCAAAGCTGGCGGAAAGCGGGGAAACCTATCCCCTTAAGGAAGACCTGGCGGTGCGGCACGAGGAAGCCGTGAGCCTCCCCACATTCCCAACGCCACCCATGCCTACGGGCACGGTGGATGTGGCGCCCAAACCACCGGGTTCCGCGCAACTGCCCAGCCCATCGAAAAGCGGCCGCCGAGAGTCCATTTTCTTTCTCAAGGGCAGCGCGGAACTCTCAGCGGGGGCCCGTGCCAAGCTGGCCGCCTGGGTCAAAGCCTGGGGCCCGGGGGGGCATTGGAGCGTTGGCTGCCCCGAGGGGGCGGACCTGCCGCCTGCTCTCCAGCAAGCCAGGCTCGAGCAGCTCCGCAACGAGCTCCTTCGCCTCGGCGTGCTTCAAGTGACAATCTTGCCGCAGCCCTATGAAGCATCCGGCCGATACGATCCGGTCTTTGTCTGCCACGAAGCCCTCTGATGCCCCTCGCACCTGAAAGCAAACTCGGTCCCTATGAGATCGTCGGCCTCCTGGGCTCGGGCGGTATGGGCGAGGTGTATCGGGCCCGGGATCGACGGCTGGGGCGCGAGATCGCCATCAAAGTGCTGCTGCCTTCCTTTGCGGCCGACCCCGACCGGATGCACCGCTTCGAGCAGGAAGCGAAGGCCGTGGCGCTCCTCAATCATCCGGGCATTCTCCAGATCTACGACACGGGGCTGCATGAAGGCATGCCGTACCTGGTGATGGAATTGCTCGAAGGTGAAACCCTGCGGGAGCGCATGGACGGGCGAGCCTTGTCTATGCGCAAGGCCCTGGATCTGGGCCAACAGATTGTGCGGGGTCTGGCAGCAGCCCATGAAAAGGGGCTCACGCATCGGGATCTGAAACCGGAGAACATCTTTCTCACCCGGGATGACCGCACCAAGATTCTGGATTTCGGCCTGGCGAAGCTGCGCACCACCACCCCTGTGGATTCCGATGCCACCCTGGCAGGTGCCGCCGGAATTCTGGAAACCAAGGTCGGCATGCTGGTGGGCACCGTGGGCTACATGTCGCCCGAGCAGGTGAATGGCCACCCCGCGGATCCTCGCTCCGATATCTTTGCCTTTGGCGTGATTCTGTGGGAGATGATCACGGGGCGGCGCCCCTTTGGCGGGGATTCGGCGGTGGAGGTCATGCACGCCATCCTGAAATCCGACCCCCCCGACTTGCCCTCGGGCCTGCAACTGCCCCCTGCCTTCCTGCGCACCTTGCAGCGCTGTCTCGAAAAGGATCCCCGGGCGCGGTTCCAGAGCGCCCAAGATCTGGCCTTCGAATTGGAAAACCTGCTCATGGCCTCCACGTCGGGTTCCCGCATGGCCTGGACGCCGCCCCTTGGCAGGCTCCGGCGCATTCGCCCGGCCATCTGGGCGGCCATCGGCGGCGTGGCGCTTCTCTGCGTCAGCGCGCTCTGGGTGGGGCGTGAATTGACCCGCCGGGAACCCCCAACCCTCCAGCGCATCACCTATCGCAGCGGCAACATCGAAAGCGCCCGCTTCACCCCCGATGCTCAGAGTTTTGTTTACAGTCTGGCCCGCACGGGTGTGCCCAGTCAGCTCTGGTTGGGGCGGGCGGAAGGCCTGGGGGCTCACGCACTGGATTTGCCGGCGGGCAGTGAAATTCTCTCCATTTCAGCCACGGGGGAAATGGCGCTGCTGCTCCGCCCAGTTGGCATCACCACGGGGGTTGGGACCTTGGCTCGCGCACCTCTTGGGGGGGGCGCGCCACGGGAAATCATGGAAAAGGTCTATGCCGCCGATTGGGGCCCGGACGGTCGCGATCTGGCCGTGGTTCGCATCGGCGAAAACGGTCGCCAACGCTTGGAATATCCCATTGGCCGCATGTTGTTTGAAGTGGCTCCGCCCGACACCATTGATTGTCCCAAGGTTTCACCCACGGGCGATCGGGTGGCCTTTTCGGAAATCCGTGCGGCGGGTAACCATGTCCTCACGGTGGTGGATGGACAGGGGCGCCGAAAGAGCCTGGCCCAGGGGGATATCCAATGGTTGGCCTGGTCTCCCAACGGCAAGGAAATCCTCTACACCCATGGTTCCAGCGGTGACCACCAGGATCTCCGGGTGGTCACGCTCTCCGGGCAATCACGCTTTTTCTATTCGGTGCTGGGACGCCTCTCCATTCAGGATGTCTCCCACGCGGGCAAGGTGCTCTTGCGCCACACCCTGACTCGCCAGCACCTTTGCTATGGCAAGGTCGGCGAGGCGCGGGAATGGGAGCTTTCCTGGCTCCAATCCTCCAAGGTGGCGGATCTAAGCCCGGACGGGAAGGGCATTCTCTTTGCTGAAAGTCGGGAAGGCGTGGGGCCCGGGGGCGCCTATTTCCGGAAAGCCTCGGGGGCCGATCCCATTCGGCTTGGGGATGGTGACCCGTTGGTGCTTTCTCCAGACGGCAAATGGGCGGTGGTGCGCAGCTACGATACCCAGGAACTGGTGCTGTTGCCCACGGGGCCGGGCGAACCTCGCCATCTTCCCAAAGAGGGTGTCAAGGCGGATTGGGCGGTGTTCCTGGATGCCCAGAAGCTGCTGTTGGGCGCGGCCGGTGCGGACAAGGTATTCAGATACTATGTGCAGGACCTCGCCACAGGTGTCCTCAAACCCTGGCGCACGGAGCCGGGAAGCGCTGAAGCCTACTGTTTAGTGGCGCCGGACCGCACCCAGGTAGCTTTTGGGCCTGTGGATGGCAGGGTGCAGATCTATTCGGCCAGCGGCAAATTAGTGCGAGAGATTTCCGGCCTTGCGGCCGATGAAATTCCGCTGCAGTGGAGTGCGGATGGTCGTGAGCTATTCGTCTGGGCCCAGGAACAGCTTCCCGCACGAATTTGGCGTTTCAACCTCACCACCGGGAAGCGTACCCTCCTGAAAGAATTGATGCCGCCGGATACCTTGGGCGTCAGTCGCCTCAACAATGTGTGCATCACCCCGGATGGCACCACGTACGCGTACTCCTTCCTGCGCATCCTGACCTCCGATCTCTACTTCATGGAAGGATGGAAGTAGGTCCATTCCCACCATGCAGCGGTTTATCGCGGCGGTCACCGATGACGCGCGCGGGAGAACCCGCCACGATGGCCCAGGCGGGCACATCCCGGGTGACCACCGCACCCATGGCCACCACCGCATGGTCGCCGATCTTCACGCCATCCGTGATGCCTGCCAGGGCGCCGATCCACACATCGGCCCCAATCTCGATGCCGCAGGAGCGCACCGGTTGCGTGCGAATGGGATGATCGGGGGCCATCCCATGATCAAACGCGTACATGGCCGCGCCAGTGGCGACGCGAGTGCCTGCGCCGATGCGGATGCCCAGCGTTCCGCCATCCAGGTTGGCGCGGGCATTGATGGAAACGTCAGGGCCAAGAGTGATGGGGCCGTGAAGGAAGGTATCCGCCGCAATGGTGCAGCGATCCCCGATCACAATGCCTCGGCCCGGTTCGCCGAAGAGCTTGGCCTCGGGCGCGATGAAGCAATCCGCGCCGATGGTGATGGTTTCCAGTGCGGCCAATTGCGCCTGCACCTCCGCTTGCCAGGGCTCCGCCCAGGCACGGTGGCGCGCCTTGAGCGAAGCGTAAAGCCAGGGCATCCAGGAAAGCCGCAGCATGTGCTGCTCGCGATAGGGGATGGTTTCGTCCATGCGGGGAGGCGCGTCAGGGTTCGGGTTCAGGATCCACCACGGGCGCCGGGAGCGGTAAGCACCGCCGCACCGTGGCGATGAGATCCTCGGGCCGAATGGGTTTGACCGCATAGCCCGCAAGGTTCCATTGGGTAAGGCGGCCTACCAGTTCCGCCTCCCGATGGGCGCTGAGCACCAGGATGGGGATGTGCTTGATCTCGGTGTCTTCGCGGATGGCGCGCACCAAGGTTTCGCCGTTGCAGAAGGGCATTTCGTAATCGGTGATGATCAGCCTGGGACGATAGGTGTGAATGGCACCCAGAACCTTGAACAGGGACACAGGTTCCACCTCTTCCACGGCATAGCCAGCATCCTGGAGATGAATTCGGGTAAACGCGCGGATGAATGTGCTGTCATCGATGATCAGAATATCCAGAGCAACCCCCACAGGCAGGCCGACAGTTGAATCATCGGCCGATGCAGGGTTCTTCTCAAGGCTTGGCGAGGGCTTCTTCAATGGCCTTGTTCAATTCCGCCGATTCGGGGGCCACTTGGCTGGGGAAGGCCCGGATCACCTGGCCGTCCTTCCCAACCAAGTATTTGTGAAAATTCCATTTGGGTTCGCCCTGGGTGGCAGAAAGAAACGCGTAGATCGGCGATTTCCTGGAGCCTTTCACCTCACACTTTTCAAACAAGGGGAACGTCACGTGAAACCGAGTGGCGCAGAAGGTTTGGATCTCCTGGGCGCTCCCTGGTTCCTGCCCGCCGAATTGGTTGCTGGGGAAACCGAGTACCGAGAACCCTCGTCCTTGCAGTTTCTCCTGAAGCTTCTGGAGGCCTTCGTACTGGGGCGTAAACCCGCATTCGCTCGCAACGTTCACCACCAGGAGCACCCGGCCCTTGTAGGTGCTTAATGGCTGGGCCTTGCCCGTCAGGGTGGTGGCAGAGAGTTCATGCAGGGACATGGGGAGTTTCCTTTCGGGAGGCATGGCGCCAAGGGAAATACCAAGACATACAAGGGGAGCAACAATCCATCGCTTCAACGGAACCTCCAGGCAGTTCGCCCTCTTGGATGAACGGATGGGCGGGGGCATGACGGTTGGTCTTGCGAGGGGCCATAATCGGGGCATGCGCCTTCATGATGTGATTGCCTATGAACGGGCCAGGATTCGCAATCCTTGGATTCTGTTGCCCATGTTGGGGTTTGGCACCCTGTTGGCGTTGGTGAGCCTTGGCATGTTGTCCCTGCAGCCCCAGGGTCCAGGGCCCTTTGGAGTGTGGAGCGCCTTGGTGGGTTCCTTCGGGCTACCAGCCCTGGTGATCTGGCTATCACCGGCACCGTGGTTGTGGACACGCGGCCGGGCCAGCCACGCGCCCTTCCTGCGCGGGGCGGTGCAATCGGGTGTGTTTGCCACGGGGTTTCTGTTGGCAGTGGGTGGAGCCCAGATCTTTCTCGCGATGTTCGAGAAGGAGAAGGCAAGCCCCACCCTGGCCATGGCCGCCATGGGTTCGGTACTTGCCATCTGGGTGCCAGCCACCATGCTGGCGGGCTACTTCATCACCCTCTGGGAACGCACCCGGATCATCAAGGAGGAGACTGAGAAAAAGCTGCGCGAGGCTCACTGGGTGTTGCTGCGCGGGCAACTTAGTCCCCACGCACTCTTCAACGCGCTCAATGGCTTGGCAGAGTTAGTTCACATCGATCCCGTGCTGGCCGAAAAGGGCATCCTGGATCTGGCGTCCCTATACCGGGCCCTGCTCGACCATGGCAGTCGCCCCGCGGCGCCCCTGCGGGATGAGCGGGTGCTTGTGCAGCGGTACCTTTCCGTGGAATCCATGCGCCTGGGGCAGCGGTTGGAGGTGCAATGGCATTGGGATGAAACCCTGGAAGACCTGGAGACGCCGCCCTTTCTCGTGCAGCCCATGGTGGAAAATGCCATCAAGCATGGCATTGCTCCGAGCCTGAATGGTGGCGATCTTTCGATCACCCTGGCCCGCGAAAGCGATGATGTGGTGCTGCGCGTAACCAACAGCGGCAAGCCGTTACCCTTGCTTTTGGGCAATGGTGTAGGTGTTGGCAATCTGGAAGCACGCCTGTTTCTGGCCTACGGTGAACACGCCACCTTCCGCCTTTGGGGTGAAGGGGAACGGACCCTGGCCGAAATTCATATTGCGATGAGTTCCATCGGGAGAAAACCATGACTCACTTGAAAGTTGCTCTGGCCGATGATGAACCCCTGGCCCGTGCCCGGCTGGGCCGCTTGCTGCGCGAAGGCGGGTGCGAGGTTCTAGCCGAACTTCCCGATGGACCTGCCGTGCTGGAATGGCTGAAAAAATCACCCGAAGTGGACGCGCTTTTCCTGGACATTCAAATGCCTGGCATCACGGGCCTGGAAGTGATGGCCGAATTGGCCGATGGCCAAACCTGCCCGCCGGTGGTCTTTGTTACCGCCTTTTCCGAACACGCCGTGCGGGCCTTCGAAGCCTCCGCCACGGACTACCTGCTGAAACCCGTTTCCGCCGAGCGCCTGGAAAAGGCCCTGGCTCGGCTTCGCCAAGGCAGCGTTCCCAAGCGCAATGCCGGTGAACTGAAAACGGCGCTGGGGGCCGCGCCCCGGTTCCCCGTGAAGGCCGGAGAGGGCCATGTATTCCTGGAATTGAAACGTACCACCCATTTCGAAGTGGAAGAAGAAGTGGTCTACGCCTGGGCCCCCGTGGGTGGCAAGCTCACCCGCCAGCGCACCGACTGGACCAGCCTCAGTGAAGTGGAAGACGCCTTCCCCACCGCTGGCCTCATGCGCATCCAGCGCCATCTCCTCCTGCGCCCCGAAGCCGTCCTGGGCCTCCGCCCCCTCGAAGGCGGCCGCGCCGCCGTGCGCGTGGGCGAAGGCATGGATTTGGAAGTGAGCAGGAGTGTGACGCCTAGGTTGAAGGAGATGTTGGGGTTGTGAAGGCACCTGTTTTTACCAAAAAGGAAAGGGACCCGTGAGGGTCCCCTTCCTTTTTGGCCAGTTCTAGCTTAGAACTGGATTTTGAGGCCGATACGGAAGCGACGGCCGGGCTGCCAGGAACGCTCCGCACCGTACCGGGCATCTGGGAGACCGTTCTGATCGGTGGCCAGATCCTGCCGGGTGAGGGCGTGGCGGGTATTGAATACGTTGAACATGTCGAAGGAGGGACGAATGGTGACTCCCCCGAACTTGTGCATGTATTCGAGCTTCAGATCCACATTGAAGATGGAATCCGTGCGGCCGTAATTCCCGTATTGGAAGTACGCCGGGACAGCGTCGCCGTAGCCACCGATGTCCAGGGAAGAACCGGAGCCAGGGGCGTTTCCTTCTGTGGTGGCGCCGTCATCAAACAGGTTGTTGGGCGTGCCGCTCTGGGCTGAGGCATTGAAGCCAACGGTGAGGGTGTCGCCCTTGAAATCAATGTTATAGCTGCCAAAGAGCTTGGCCACATGGGTGCGATCCAGGGGGAGCAGTCCGTAGCCCACATAGGGCCAGTAATCGAAGGATGACGTGATGTTGGCGTCAGCCTGGCCATTGGAAGACTGACCCAATCCTTCGTAGTTGCCGTAGAGGCGGCTCCAGGTGTAGCTAAAGTTGATGGAATACTTGGAGGTCTTGCGCTCCAAAGTGAAATCCACGGACTGATAGATGTTGAAGGCTTCGGGATACAGTTCCTGGTAGGCGGTGTAATGGGCCCCGGGAGTTGTGGCTGCTGGGCCGCCCGTCCAACTGACATAGCCAGGATGGGGGTTCCAGAGGATGGCGTAACCACTGCCTGCGGTGTCGCCAAGCGGATTGCCGGCAGCATCGGTGATGACGGAATCTTCCAGAATGCGGTCGAGCTTGCGGTACTTGCCGTGCATGCCAACAAGCATGCCATTGGCCAAAGTGTGATCTACCCCAAAGGTGACTTCCGTGCGGCGGGGCAATTTGGCGCTGTCCTCAAGGGGAGGGGCGGCAAAATTACCGGCGAAATCTGTAATGGAAGGAGCGGACATCTGGCCTGGCAGGATGGAATAGGCACCTGTAATGGGGTCATAGGTGGTCTGGGCGGCGGAATACCGGTTGCGAACGTACTGTTCAGCACCGCCAGAACGCATTACGGGCTGCAGGGGGATCGCTTCATAATAGCGGGAGAAACTACCGGAAACCTTGGTCTTGCCGTCGTTATCCACATCCCAGGTAAAGCCAAGGCGCGGTGACAGATTGTCCATGAAATCCGTGAACTGGAGTGCCGTCTCTCCCTTATTGTTTTTCAGGGTCTGACCTTCAAAGCGGAAGCCATAGAAAATACGGAGGCCAGACATGATTTCCCAGGTGTCCTGGGCATAGTAGGCGTCGTAGATCGCCTTGACCTTGGCGTTGTTGCCAAAGTAGGTGAGATCAATTCCGCCGAAGTAACCGGGCACGGCGGCGTTATATCGAATCTGAACACGATAGCCAAGGGCCGTGGGGCCAAGGGTGGGCACACCACCGACCGTATAGTACGGATTAACCCTGGGGCCCATCTGGTCCTGAACCAGCGCGAAATCGGAATTTGTGTGCGAAATGCCAAATTTCAAATTATGGTTGCCCACAAACCAGCTGAGGTCAGCTTTGATTTGCTGGGAAGTGGATTCGCTGGACTTATCGTAGGTGGAGTGTCCACCCCGGAAAAAAGTGGGGGAAAGCATGGTGACCGGGTTGAATCCTGGAATCAATTTGGTCATCCAAACCCCATCCCGGACCTGTGTCTCATCATTGGTGGGAGTGTAGGAATCGGAATACTTGGTCTGGCCATATTTTACGGAAAGGAACAGGCTGCTGCTGATGGTCCAGTCGTAGTTGAGACCATAATTCTTCACATCGTTTTTCAATTTCCGGCCCAGGGTATTGCCATCGCCATTGGGCTGATATCGAATCGGGAATTTGTCATTCAGGACATCGTTTTTCACGGTAAAGGTAAACTGATGGTCCTGGACAGGGTAATAGTTTAGCTTGGCGTAGATCTGCAGGTTATCCGTGTCCTGCTTCGAGTTTTGATAGCCCTGATTGTTGACTACACCCTCGGCTGAAGTAGTGGTGCTTGCAACGCCCAGGTAATAGAACAGTTTGTCCTTAAGGATGGCGCCACCGATACCCACACCCACGTCGTACCGGCTCTTGGGAGCGGGATCGTAGAAGTAAGCATTCCTCTTTGCGATAGCTTCTGAACCGCGAGCATCCGTGGTGGCCCAGGCAGAACCGGCAAACGTGTTACTGCCGGATTTGGTGATCACGTTGAAAACGCCGCCTAAGGCGCTGAATTCAGGCTTGAAGGCGCCCGTCTGCACTTCGACCTGATCCACAAAATCGGAGGGCATGGCGGCGCCCTGGAAGCCTGAGCGCATATCCGTGGAGGTCAAACCATCCACGATGAACTGGTTTTCAAGGCCAGAGGCACCAGAAATGGAAATACCACCCAAACGACCGGAATCGACGACGCCAGGGGAGAAATTGGCGATGGTATTGACATCGCGGCCCATGGGCAGGGTTTCGAGGCTCTTGATGTCCACGTTGAAGCCGGTCTGGGCGGAAGTGAGATCGACGGCCGCAACCGAGGTGGCGATGACCTCGACGGTGGTGGAGGCCACCGGCGAAAGCTTGATGTTGGCCTGCTGGTTGGTGTTGGTATTGATGCTGACATCACGGTTCACGGTCTGGAAGCCAGCCTTGGTAACAGTGACTTTCCAGTTGCCAGGATTAAGAAGGCCGAAGCGGAAGGCACCGTTGGAGCCAGTGGCTTCGGCGCGGGTCACCTGGGCCGACATGATTCGGACCGTGGCACCCACCATGGGATTGCCCTTTTCGTCCGTGACCATGCCGTAAATGGAACCCGTGGTGCTGCTCTGGGCAAAGGCCACAGTCGATCCGGCCGCAAGGGCCAGGGCGGTAAAGCCTAATCGAGCAATGCTACGACTCATGTAGGAACTCCTTTTGGGAAAGGTGCGGCCGCAGCCGCGTGGGGGGAAGGAGACGTGACAATCCGGAACTTGAATAAGTTCCAGTTACGCTAAATGCCAAGGAAGGACGCTCCTTTATCTGCCCCTGCGTCCAGAAGTGCAACAAAAAAGTCACAGAGGTCCGAAATTATCGGGAACCTTTTGGTGATTCATTGCAAACGGCCATGCCAGCCTCGAAGGTGAGCACCTACGAGACTTGGCAACATGCCGATATTTGAGGCCCTATTCGATGGTTTCGAGGAGCCAGGAGGGCGTGGCTGGGGCTGTGGAACCGAGCGTTAAGGATTGCAGGTAACGACTGCTCGGAATGGTTGCGCCTACCTTGGCATACACCGTGAAAAGGGTGTCGCCTGCCTTCACTTCCTGGCCCACATTCTTGTGCAATCGGATACCTACACCCAAATCGAGCACATCATCCTTGCTTTGGCGCCCTGCGCCCAGTTCCATGGCCAGGATGCCCAGGGCGCGGCTATCGACGGCGTGGATCCAACCCGCTTGGTCGGCCTTGATTTCAATGACCTGGCCGGGCTGGGGCAGACGGCTGAAGTCATCCAGGGAAGCGGCATCGCCACCATTGAACGTGGTCCAGGTGCGGAAAATTGTCATGGCTTTGCCATTGGCGATGACTTCCGCCACCTTGGCCTGGGCCTCCGCCAAAGTCTTTGCCGCGCCGCCCATCACGAGCATTTCTGCAGCCAGCCGGAAGCTCATCTGCGCCAGATCGCTTTCGCCATGCATACCCTTGAGAATTTCGACGGATTCGATCACTTCCAACGAATTGCCAATGGCCCAACCCAGGGGTTCTTCCATGCGGGTGATCAGGGCTTTGATCTTCATCCCATGAGCCTTTCCCACATTGACCATGCTCTGGGCCAGGGCTCGGGAATCCTCGGGCGTCTTCATGAAGGCACCGCCGCCGCATTTCACATCCAGCACCAGGGCATCGCTGCCCCCGGCGAGTTTTTTGGACATGATGCTGGCGGTGATGAGGGGAATGGATTCCACCGTGGCGGTCACGTCGCGCAGGGCATAGAGCTTGCGGTCGGCGGGGCAGATATCGCCCGTTTGGGCACTGTTGGCAAAGCCCGTTTCGCGCAGGCTCTTCTTGAATTCCTCGATGCTGAGTTCCACCTTCATGCCGGGAATGGCAGCGTACTTATCCACGGTGCCGCCCGTATGCCCAAGGCCACGGCCACTGAACATGGCGCAGGGCACACCGCAGGCCGCCACGATGGGGCCCAGGATAAGGGTGGTCTTGTCGCCCACGCCACCGGTGCTGTGCTTATCCACCTTGATGCCGGGGACGGAGGACAGGTCTACGCGGTCTCCGGAATCCCGCATGTTGAGTGTGAGCGCCAGGATTTCTTCCGTGTTCATACCGCGCCAACAGATCGCCATTAACAGGGCTGCGCTCTGTTCATCCGGGATGCTGCCGTCGGCTGCGCCCTTGGTCCAATAGGTGATCTGTTCGGCTGTGAGGGCCCCGCCCAGCTTCTTGGTATAGATGAGATCGTACATGCGCATGGGAAGCCTTCCAGACCAAAAACGAATCAACTAAATACTGGCCATGACCTTGTCGAAAGAGGGGTCGGCGCGATCCTTGAACAGAGCCTTGTATTCGGCGTAGTCCTTCCATGCCGCATCACGATCACCCTTCAGGCGGTGCATATCCAGCAGGGTGGCCCAGAACAGGGGCGACCAGGCCGTGTCCGGCTGCGCTGATTTGCGCAGGGGGCCAAGCAGGGTAGCGACCTTTTCGGGCTGGCCCTGGGCGAGCTCCCGCTGGGCTAAGCGCAACTGGCTCCAAGGGTCGCTGCCCTGGGGTACCACCGCTGCCTTGCCATCCAATTGCAAGCGCCAAGCCACCAGGAGGCCTTCAGTCGAGGCTTTGGCTTCACTGGGGGCGCTCTTGACGAGGCTTTCCAGACGAGGGAGCTTTTCGCGCATGCGCTTTTCCTGCTCGGCCGCCGCCAGTGGCGCGCTCGCGTCGCCCTGGGTTTCGAGCATAAGCTCCGAGATGGCGGCCTCATGCTTTTCCAGGGCATTGGCCCGATAGGCCCGGATGCCAAAGAACCCCACCGCCAGCACCGCCGCAACCCCTGCCCCGATCAGCAGTGGTTTGATGAGGCCAACCTGGGGATTCACATCCGCATCCAGTTTTTGCTGAAAGGCCTTCAGGCTCTGCGCAGGCTTCTGAACCTGGATTTCCTTACTTCTCGTATTGGCTGCCATGTCATTCCACTCCGAACCTTCAAGGATGCCCCAACCCGCCCTCGCTTCGCACTTGAAAATGCAAGGATCCCTGATAGCCTATTTCTTCCAGCCTGGATAGCTCAGTTGGTAGAGCAATGGACTGAAAATCCATGTGTCGCTGGTTCGATTCCGGCTCCAGGCACCAGTAAAAGCCCCATTCCTTCTCGGTTCGGGGCTTTTGCTTATTGGGATCGCCTGTCCTCAAAGAGCCTGATGTGATGCCCTAAGTCTGACGTTTCAGGGGGTCATTCCCCACAAAATTCACTACATTGAATTCGACTGAAGAGCTTGTCGCACAAGGCTTTCCCCTTGTCATGACTACTCCCGGGAGGGGTGTTCTCGGAGAGGTGCTATCGATTCAAATAAGGCACGGGGTGGTCGACCTACGAACCGAGGTCGTCCTTCTGCCATCGGGGAGAAGGTTGACGTTCAATTCCGTTCACCCCGAACATCTGATCAGGCCGGATCGAAATGGCGGCCTGCGTCTCTCAGTTCATTGCGTTTTCGCAGAGAGGGCGGAAACTCGATCCGGAAGACCGTTCCCACACCGGGCTCGGACGCCACGTCGATCTGACCGCCGTGAGCCGCAACGATATTCGCGACCATCGCCAGCCCGAGGCCGGTGCCTTTCCCGGGCTCCTTGGTGGAGAAGAAGGGTTCGAAGACCCGCTGCTTTACGTCCTCGGTCATGCCGAAGCCCGTATCCTTCACTTCCAGGCAGGCATTCTCCCCCACACGGAAAGTCCGGAAGGTCAGAAGGCCGCCCTCGGGCATGGCGTCCCGGGCATTCAGCCCAAGATTCACAAGCACCTGCTGGAGCTTCACAGGCTCCCCGAATACCGCTGGAAGGTCCATGGCCAATTCTTCCTCAAGGCGGACCGCAGACCCCAGCACGCGCCGCAAAAGCGCAGTGGCACCCTCCACCGAGGCATTCAAGCTCAACAATTCCCGTCGCCCCGGATCGGGCCGACTGAAATCCAGGAGCCCACGCAGAACCTCCGTGCATTTTATGGCTGCACCTTCCGCCGCACGCAGCCGGGGTTGAAGCTCAGGATGGGCCTCGAGAACGGTCTGACAGAGATTGATCTGACCGAGCACCATGGCCAGCTGGTTGTTCACGTCATGCACGATGCCTGGAGCCATCATCCCTACGGAATCTACTCTCTGGCTGTGCTCAACCTGACTCAACAGGCGTTTTCGCTCTTCGACAGCTCGCCCCGCCAACCGAAGCCGCTGGCCCACTTGCTGGATCTCCCAGATATCGGAATTGAAGTTCTGGTTCAGTTCCGCATCCACCGCTGTGTCTGCCTCATTGGCCAGCTTTCTCATGGGACGCACGATCCGACGGTGCAGATCCAGGAGGCTCCACGCCACGCCGAGAACGGCTCCAAGCGCCAGCACAAAGGAATAGATCCTCCGTCGGCGAAGGCCGGGAAAGATGTCTTCCTCGGGGATCGCCACATGCAAGTTCATGGGGGGCTTTCCGGTGTCCGAATAAGCTCCGTTGACCGCGAGGTAGGTCCTGCCGGAGTCAAGGAGGCTGGCATTGGTCGTGGGCCCGCTCATCCTTCCGCGCCCCAGTTTCTCGAAGAAACCCGCCGGTAAAACCATCAGGTGATGGGCAAAACGGGTTCCAATATCGAGCATTCCGGCCGCCCGGGGCGGAACGAGAAGCCGATTCGCTGAATCTGTAACCATCATGCGGGTTCCCGGCGTCGGTTGGTGCTCCCATATGAGCTGGGTCAGCTCTTCTAGAGACACATCCACCCCGATGACGCCTTCGAGTATTCCTTGGGCGTTTCGTACCGGCACGGTGTAGGTGAATCCCCCCACTACCGAGGTGTAGTAGCGATAGGCTTCCGGCGTCCAGGCGGGAGCCATTTGGGCAGCCCCGAACCGGTACCAGTGGCGTTCACGAGCATCATAGACATCCCGATCGCTCATCGGACCCGGAACCCATCGCCCCTTCTCCACTAAATAGCGCCTGGGATTCTGGCCTGAACGAAAAAGAACCAAGTTCCATTCCCCATCCTTCCGAACGATGCAAGCCGAATCCCCGTCTTCCCGACTCAGGATAAGGTTCGTGATGATGGCTCCCTTTTCCAGGAAGGAAATCACATTCTGCAGTTTCGCCGGATCATCCAGCCGTCCCTGTTCACGGGTCCACCATGCTCCGAAGGCAAGCCCCGTGGTTTCGGCCCGGGTCAGTTCGCGGGCTATGGTGCGTTCCATCAGTAAGAGGGAATCCTGGGCGCGGGCCTGAACCTGAATGCCAGGAGATCTCATGAGGCCCCACCACCAGAGGCCGAATATGGCGGTGGCACAGAACGCGGTCAGAAGGATCGCTTTCCAAAGAACCACGTTCCTGATGTGAAACATTCGAAACCATCTCCGTTCATTCCGAGTTCCCGGCGCAGAAATGCCGACTTGGAGTGGCCATCTGTCTTCGGGGACTTGCGTCAGCCTAACAAACTGTGAAGTAGAAAAAAACGATAATTTCTCACTTAATCCAATTCATTCGGCCTGCTTTACACGGCTCCAGGCACCAGGGAAAGTCCCGTTCCTTCTTGGTTCGGGGCTTTTGCTTGTTGGATGATTTCGGAGATCTGGAGGTGCAGGGCTTGCCTGTGATGGCGCTAGGACTTCCAGTCCTTTGTGAATAAGTCCTCGGAAACCTTTTCAGCTTCGCGCAGGCGATCAATGATGCCTGTCGGATTGCGATTGGCCAGGGTGGTGGCCAGGGTATGGGTAAGGGCATTGAACGCCGCGAGGCTTTGGCTGAAAAAGAGGCTTTCTCCGGGCACGGCTAGGGCGTGGGTCGCACTCTTTCCTAGGGGAGACTCTCGGCGGTCCGTGATGGCAATGACGGGGATTTTTCGGGATTTGGCGAAACTCGCCACATTGAGGGTTTCCTGGGAATAGGGCGGGAAGCTGAAGGCCACCAGCACATCTTTTGGTCCCAGGTTGGCCACTTGGCGGGCGAACTCGGCGGGGTTGCCGGCCACGGTGGTGAGGCCCGCCATGGTAAGCACATAGCCCAACTGCGTGGCCATGACCCAGGACACGCCGTGACCGATCAGCACTCGACTCCGGGCGCGTCCCAGCAGGTTCACGACGGCGGTGAGTTCCGTCTCATCCATCAAGTGGGTGAGGCGCTCGAGATTCTGTATATCCCGGGTGGCCACCTCGGCGAGGGTGGCCAAGATGCCATGGGGTGCGGTGACCAAGCGGCCTTCGCCGTGGGAACGCAACTGCATTTCAGCGACGAGATCCCGCTTCAGTTCGGTGAAGCCGGTATAACCCAGGCGCTTGGCGAAGCGAACCACCGCTGAAGTGCTGGTCCCGGATTTTAGGGCAACCTCTTCGATGCCCCAAAAGGGAGCTTCCAGCGGATGCCCAAGAAGCAGTTCGGCCAACTTTCGATGGCCCACGGAAAGACCTTCGGCCTGGTGCAAACGGGAAAGTAGTGTCCGGTGTCGCGAGCTCATGATGGTTCCCCTCATCCATCCTCCCCCGAGATCCGGCGGCCCGGTCCTGCGTTTTTGCTTGACAAGGAGAGACCGGCAATTCATTTTCACATATACCGCCTAAGCGGCAATTTATTTTCGGAGGCGATCATGGCCCACCCCACCCGCCAGCTGAGTGCCCTGATGCTGGCACTCATCGCAAGCCCCGCTGTTCTGATCGGACAGGGAGCCACCACCTCCGCCCTCATGGGCGTGGTGCGTGATCCCCAAGGGGCGCCTCTGGCAGGCGCCACGGTGCGCCTAACCTCAGCCGCGCTCATCGGCGGCGAAAAGGTCATGAAGACCTCCGCCAATGGCAGCTATCGCATGCCCGCGCTGCCACCAGGCCTCTACCGCGTGGTGGTGGAAGCGCCCTCCTTCTCGCCCATGAGCGGCATCGAAATCCTGGAATTGGGGCGCACGTCCACCCTGAATTGGAAGTTCCAGGCCGTGGCGGCGGCGACGGTGGAAGTGGTGGCCCAGGCCAAGGATGTGGAAGGGGCGGGGGCAACGGTAACCCAGAACTATCAGGTAGATGCCATCAGCCAGCTACCCACGGCCAGCAGGTCCCTGAGTGATATTTTGAACCTCACGCCCGGTGTCAATGGTGGCAGCGCTTGGGGCGGCACCAGTCGTGGCGCAAATGCCTATCTGATGGATGGGATTAACGTTGGTGATCCCTCCGGGGGCACCCAGTGGATCTATACCAATCTTGATTGGTTCGACGAAGTCCAGGTGGGCGGTGTAGGTGCGCCTGCAGAATTCGGTGGTTTCACAGGCGGCTTCATCAATACGGTCGTGAAGCGAGGCGGTAATGAATTCTCTGGAGTGGTGAGCTCCTATTACGACACTTCCAGTTGGCAGGCCCGAAGCAGCAATAAAGATTGGAATTGGACTGCCAGTGATAAGGATGTGCCGGCCACGAAAAACTGGGATGCATCGGTGAACGTCGGTGGACCGATTCTCAAGGATCGTCTTTGGTTTTTTATCTCTGCGGAACGCGAGAATCAAGAAACCACAAATATCGGAACTAGTCTTCCGCGGCAGGTCAAGAGCAACCGCTTCCTAGGGAAGCTGACGTGGCAGGCGCTGCCGTCTGCGACTCTTGAAGGCCTGATTGAATATGACACCCGCAACATCGAGCACAAGTACACCAACGAGTCGTGGGGTGTATACGAACCAGAAGCCGGCGGCTTCCAGGAGAGCCCAAGCCAATACGCCACGATCACCTGGACGCAAAGCATCGGCCAGAACATGGTCATGACCCTAAAAGCCAATGGTTTCAAGGGGGAATACAATGTCCTTCCCTACAACGGGGAGACTCCTCCTCTGGAGATTGATGGGAACCTTTACTTCAATAACGTAGATCTCATCGAGTACAACAAGCGCACTCGAACCAGTTTTTCTGCCACCCTCGACTATTTTAAAACGGGGCTCCTTTCTTCCGGTGATAGCCATGCCCTTCGGATCGGGATGGAACGGGAGCAGGCTTCCAGCGAAACCCTTCAGCGAAATCCGGGGGGCTACCTTCTTAAGGCTTGGTCTGACCTTGGCGATGGGCTTTCGCCCTTCATCACGCGATACGCGCAGACCTATGACCCGGCCAACATTAGAGAATGGTTGGATCGTTCCACGATTTTTGTTCAGGACACCTGGACCGTTAATGACCGTCTTACGCTTCGGCCTGGGCTCCGCTTTGAGCAGTTCAAAATTCGCCCCAAGGGTGGAGTAGAGCTCTGGAATACCAACACCCTCGCGCCACGTATGGGCCTGACCTACGCGCTGACCGCAGATCAACGCCATTTGCTTAGGATGCACTGGGGCCGTTTCTTCTCCCCAGCCGATGCGTCGTTCGTGGATCGTGCGATTCCGGGTGCCTATCCCCACATCCTGAGGTATTCCTGGGCATCTGGGACCGTTTTCACCGATGTCCATAATCCCCCGGTGAACCTGGTGGGTACGACACCCTCTGACCGCGGAGGAGAATCCAGCCGAATCGATCCCAATGCGAAACAGCCCTATATCGACGAGACAACCGTTTCCTACGAAGCAAAATTAGGTCAAAAATGGTCGCTTTCTGCCACGTGGATTTATCGAAAGTGGAAACAATCTCTGATCCGTGAGGATGCGCAACTGGTCCTCGATCCCACCTCTCATTTCATCTTTGATCCCATTACTACTCGGCAGATCGCCATTTCGGATTATCTCAACTACCAGGATCAGGACTGGTACATTCACAACAGCGAAAAGGCAAAGCGAGCCTACTATGCCTGGACCGTGGCCGTAGACCGCAAGCTTGCGGATAACTGGAGCCTCACGGCCAGTTACACCCGCGCACGGGCCTATGGCAATGCCTCCAATATCCGGGCAGGGGATTCAACCTTCGAGAACCCGAATAACTTGATCAACGCCGACGGAATCCTTGGGGGCGTGGCCGATAACGAAATCAAGATCCGAGGAAGCTACCAGGTGCCGGTTCTAAACACCCGGATTACGCCCACCTTTACCTCTCTCAACGGTCTACGCTGGACTCGCACCGTGTATGTCGACTTCTATGATCCGGATGTAAACCCCTTTGGAAATTTCTCTGGGAACATTTTTGCGGAGCCCCGTGGTGCCGAGAAATATCCAACTCTGAATTACTTCGATCTTCGAATCAGTCAGGCCTTCCCATTGTCCAAGAAGGTGAAACTGGAAGCGTATTTGGATGTGTTCAATGTGTTCAACTGGGGAACAACCGTCACCTACCAAACCCGCTCGAATGCAAATCCGTTGCCAGATCGAGTGCCTATGGCTGGTGGCCCCTCTGAAATCAACAAAGACTACCTGAAACCGAGCACGGCGCAGACGCCGCGAAACCTCCGAATAGGGCTGCGCCTGAATTTCTAGAAAACACATTTTCTGTTTAACGTGCGGGATTCTTAGGGGTCCCGCTCTGATTACCGAGATTCACGGAGGTCTTATGCGCCTTTCGCCGTTCCTGCTTTTATTTCTTCCTTTCTTTGGGTTCGCTCAACCTGCCGAGCAGTGCACGGCCGCCGTGATCAGCACGGCCGTATCCGAAGGCGGACGACCCATGCTTTGGAAGAACCGGGATACGGGGCGCCTTTCCAACAAGGTGGTGTTTGTGCGCGAGGCGCCACACAGCTACTTGGCGCTTGTGGATGCCGAGGATGCCAGTGGCCGTCGCGCCTGGGCGGGGGTGAACGATGCCGGGTTCGCCATCATGAACACGGCGTCCTACAACCTGCCCAAAAAGGGCGGGGATATGGAAGACCTTGAAGGTGCGGTGATGGCCGATGCGCTGCGTACCTGCCGCACCTTAGCGGATTTCGAGGCGTACCTGAACGCCAATCATGGGCCGGATCTTGGCGTGAACACTAACTTTGGCGTGGTGGATGCCGAGGGCGGCGCAGCTCTATTTGAAACCCATGGCCGGGCACATGTGCGCTTCAATGCGCTGGCGGCCCCCGAAAAATACTTGGTGATCACCAATTTTTCGCGGTCGGGGGAAGCTGGCAAAGGGGCAGGTTATCCGCGATTCCAGCGCGCCACGGAGCTGATGAAAACCGCTGCGGCGGCCGGACCGCTATCTGTGAAAAGCCTCTTGGGCGCACTGGTGCGTGACACCAGCCATCCGCTTCTGGGTGGCCCCACGGTGCAGGAACTGAAGAACCTTCCCGCCAGTCCGAAGTGGTTGCATGCTCGCCATACGATCAATCGCTGGGATACTGCGTGTTCGGTGATTCTCCAGGGAAAGCGCCCAGGCGATCCCGCCTCGCGCCCGGTCATGTGGATCGTCCCTGGCCAGCCGGTAACTGCGCCCGTGCTGCCGCTCTTTGTGGATGCGGAAGCCACTCCCGAAGTTTTTTGGAAAGGAAGCGAAGCCCCGTTATGGGTGGAATCCCTGCGCATCAAGAACCTTGCCCATTCGCTAAAAGGCCGGGAGCTGGAAGAGTACCTGGATCTCTCTCGACTGGACAACCGCGAAGGGTCGGGGTTCCTACCGGCTATTCTCCAGGCGGAGCAAGAGACACTGGCAAAGACGGAATCGTTCCTGAGGGTGCCGCGTACTGCTGAGGAATTGCGCCTGTTCCAGAAGGAAACCGCGGAGCGGGCCCTGGCCGTGCTCAAGGCGATCAAGTGATCCGCCTGTTTTGTGGATTGACCTTGGCGCTGTTGCTGGCCGGATGTGGCGGAGGCACCGCCACTCAGGCACCACCGCCCCCCGAACCAATCGATCCGGCGCTGTATCTCACGCTGGAAACCGGCACGCTGCCCATCATAATTAGTGCACCCCATGGCGGCACCACCGACCTTCCGGGGGTGCCTGTGCGCACATCGGGCACCACCGTGTTGGATACCAACACCTATGAGCTGGCGCTGGCCATCCAGCAGCACTTGGTGGCGCTCACTGGCCACCGCGCTCACTTGATTGCGGCCAGGGCCAGCCGGAAATATGTGGACTTCAATCGGAGCGCTTCCGAAGCCTACCAAAGCGCCAACGTGGCGCCCCTCTACCAGGCCTATCAAAACGCTCTGGTCAGTGCCGTGGCGCTGGCAAGAACGAGTGAACGGGCGCTGTTGGTTGATGTGCATGGCCAGAGCTTTGATGTCCACGTGGTGTTTCGTGGTACCCGGGATGGCCAAACCGCTGATCTGCCCATGCTCTACACTTCGGGTCGCTTCCTGGAGCGCCTGGTGACATCGGGGATGGCGTTGAACCCAACCACCGCCGGAGGGACGGAGAGTCCCGATTTCAATGGCGGGTACATCGTCGCCACCTACGGAAAGCTCAGCGCCAGTGGCATCAACAGCGTGCAATTGGAATTCGGCTATGACTTCCGCGCTACTTCCGCTGATCTGGAAGCCACGGCCACTGCGGTTGCAACGGCCTTAGTCGCACACCTCCAGGGGCTATGACAAGGTGCCTCTGGGCGTACCCATCGTTTTCCAATAACACTGGATTGAGACGGGGGGTTCGCCAAATTCGCGATTCACTTCGTGTCGAAACGGAATTCACCAATATCCACCATGCGATTGCCCCCATCCAGACGCAGGGTAATGGACTTGTTTTCCATGCGCCCAGTGCCATACCGGAGATACAACTCGAGCACCACGGTGGTGGCGCCGATGGCGGTCTGTTGGCGGGTACCGAAGAAATTCGCTTTCACCTTGTAGGTGCCGGGGATGGCCTGTTTGAGCAGGAATTCCTCGGGGCCATAGCCCTGGGTGACATCCGCGCTGATGCGGCCGCCGATGGCGGTGCGGTTGTGGCTGTAGAAGCATTCTTCCCCACGGGGATCGATCACGTGCAGATCCATGTCGCTGTTATCGGTATCCCAATTCAGGACCACGCGGATATTCACGGGCAGGTTTTCGCGCAGCCGTGAATCCACGATTGAGGGGTCGAGTCGTGTCTTGGCGGTCGCCACCAGGGCGTTCAACTCGCCCAGGGCGATGAGGTTGATATCGTGGAAGCGCCCATCCCAGCGGGTCTTGACCACCTCCCAAAGCAGCTCCAGCGCCCGCTGGGGTTGGCCCGCTTCGGCACAGGCCAAGGCCAAATCGCGACGGCTTTGGGGCTCTTCCTCCCGCATTCGCAGCACTTCGTCAAAGGTCCACACCGCCAAATCGCGGAAACCCAATTGGCGCAGGCGCTGGCCCAACACCCGCAGCAAGGGCGCGTCTTCCAGTTTTAGTTCTGCGAGGTTGGAAAGGATGCGCAGGGCCAAATCTTTCTCGCCCTGCTCCCGGAAATAATCCGAGACATCCAGGAAGAATCCCGGCGTCTTGCCATAGGCCTCGCGCTGCTTCAAGTACAGGGCATAACGCTCAGCCTTGGGCGCGACTTTCAGATCCTTGAGGTAGGGCGTATCGGGGCTCCAGGGCTTGAGGGTGATGGTGGCTGAGGGCTCGGATGGGGGAGCCGCAGGTCCCCCGGCTACACCGGGTGCAAGGTGGCTGGCGCTGGCCATGGAACGATCTGCGGTGGGAAGCTCACGAGGCGCCATTTCTGGTACCAGATCCTGACTTGGGTTAATCGGCGGAGGTGGAGCTCCGCCGTATCCGGCATAGGCCATGCTCAAATCTTGTTTCGACACGGCTTCTCGGGGAGGCTTGGCAGATGCCTTGAACACTGTCTTCCACCACGCCTTCCGTTCTTCAAACTGCTTCACAACGCTTTCAAAATGCGCCTGATCTTCTCGTTTGATTTGATCCTGTCCTTCCGCGACACGCCGCTCGTACTCGGCGCGCAGCTCTTCGGGTGGGGTAATACGGTAGCGCACGTAGTCGGCAATATCATCGAGCACGATGAGGCTGGTTCCTTCGGTGACAAGGCTATGGGCCTGGCCCAGGGCGAGGATGGCCTTGGCGTGTTGGGTCTTGTCCAGCTCCAGTTCCGCCAGTTTCTTCTGAGCCCAGAGGCGAGCCACGGGTGCATCCACGGCGGCCTTCTCGGCGTCGATTTGGAAGGTGCGCGTGAAGCGTTCGGTGTTGCCGAACCCGAAGTGCAGCGTTACCTTGGCCCGAGGAGTCTTGAGTAGACCGGCCACGCCGAAAGGGCCGCGCACGGCACGGGCCGCACTGGGATAGACCTCAGCCACGTCGCCTGCACCATAGGTGGCCCGCAGGAAGGCGAGGGGGCGGGAGGTGAGCGCTTTCAGGGCGTCTTCCTCGTTCTGGCTCTGGAGATTCAAATACTCGCCACCGCGCCCCTCGCTGAGGGCACGCAGCAGCCCATGTTCAGCGGTGAGGGCGCTGTTGATGGCCATTAGGGGTACCGGCGGGAACTGTGCCTCTCCGCCGCCGAAGGTATTCATACCATCGGAAAAGAGCAGGGTTTCATCGGCTTCCACCTGCTTCATGTTCAGGGCGCTCAGGCGCGTGGCGCCATCCAGCGGCAAGGCTTCAAGGTGGCTGCGAAGGGCTGCGGCATCGCCCCCTTGAATGCGGAAGGATCTGACCGGCTCGGCCTCGTTGCGAAACACGACGAGGCTCACCTGGCAGGTCCCCAGGCGCTTCAAATAGGTTTCGAGCAGGTCCAGTTCCCGCTTCACGTCTCGGCCCCGGGCGCTGGCGGAAGCGTCCCAGGCGATCAGCAGGCGCTTGGGCAGCACCTTGGCCTCACGCGGTAGGCGCGGATGCACCATCACGAAGAAATACGCCTGACCATCGCGCCGTTCCACAAAGACCTGATCGCTGGCTTCGCCCCGGGGAATCACCACCGTCAGCGGTGAGCTAGGAATGAAATCCTGCCGCATTTCCTCAGCCACGAAACCGCGCTGCACGGCTTTGAAGGCGAAATTGGCCAAGGGGCTGGATGTGGTCTGAGGTGCTTCAGGTTGGTCCAGCACTTCCACCCGTAGGCCAAAGGTTGCCGTCTTGTCAGTGAAGGCCAAGGGCAACTGATAGAGCAATCCCCGGGCACCCGCATCGGGTAGCTCCTGCTCATAGGCGAGTACCACGCGTTTGTAGCCCTTGGCGGGGATGGGGTAAACCCGGGCCTTGAAGGTATTGCCCGCCGTTTTTTCGAGCAGGCCAGGATCCACGTTGCGCCGGACGATCTCCTCGAAGGTCTTACGCCCCTTGGCCTTTTCCACCACGACGCCCTCGCGCAGGCGACCGTTCACATCCATGGCGAATCGCGTGACCGTCTGGCCATCGCCCAACGGGAAGACCAGTTCTCCCTCCAGAACGCGGTCCTGCGGGTTGAAGACCGTGAGATCCCAAGTGGTGGTTGCCACATGGCCGATGACCTTCACGCCAATACGCAGATCATGAAGCCTCGCGGGCTGGGACCGGTCTGCCTCCTTGATGTGGATGCCAGGCATGGGGCGTGGTGTTTGTCCGCACACCGGCAGCAGGGCCAGCAGAAGGAAGGCGAGGCGTTTAAGCATCGAGCACCTGTCGGAAGGGGACAGGGATACTTTACTTCACAACAATGCTCACCAGGGTGCCATTGGGCGGCACCACGACCTTGAGGATCTCCTTGCCTGCCAGATGGCTCTGGGCGTCGGGGCAGGCGAGGGCAGCGGTGCGGCGCTCGTCGAGGCTGGAATCGGCGGGCAAGGTCACGCGGCCGCGTACCTTGCCATTGATCTGAACGACGACGGTTACCGCTTCATCCACGCACAGGGCAGGGTCGTACGTGGGCCAGGGCACTGCTTGAATGGAAGGGGCGTGGCTCAGGGTTTCCCAGAGTTCCTCTGCGAGATGGGGGGCAAAGGGATGCAGCAGCCGCACCAGGGTTTCCACCGCAACTCTGGGCAGGGGCTCGGTTTTCGCCAGTTCGTTGAGGAAGATCATCATGGCGGAAATGGCGGTATTGAGCCGCAGTGCTTCGATGTCTTCGCCCACCTTGCGGATGGTCTTGTGCATGAGGCGCAGCAGATCCCCTTCAGGCGCCAGATCGGACACGGGTTTCTGCCCGAGATTCCAGGTGCGCTCCAGGAAGCGGCTCACGCCTTGGATGCCCGTGGTACTCCAGGGCTTGGTGGCTTCCAGGGGACCCAGGAACATTTCGTACAGCCGCAGCGCATCGGCGCCATGGGCCAGGATCACTTCATCGGGGTTCACCACGTTGCCACGGGATTTGGACATCTTGAAGGCCCGGGCTTCCACCGTGATCTTGGGATTGGCTTTGAGGATGATGGTGGCACCCTTCTTTTCCGTGTCCTCCTCGGGAACGCGGACCAGAAGCACTTCCGCGCCGTTTTCCTTGTGTTGGTAACCGCCCTCTGGATTCGTGGTGATCTGATCGCGGTTCAGGAACTGGTCACCCAGCTTGAAGGCGGTGTATTCCACTTCGCCCAGGATCATGCCCTGGTGCACCAGTTTGCCGAACGGCTCGGGCACATTCAGGTGGCCCGCGTCGAGCAGCACCTTGTGCCAGAAGCGCGCATAGAGCAGATGCAGCACGGCGTGTTCGGCGCCGCCCACGTAAAGATCCACGGGCAGCCAGCGCTGGGCGGCTTCCTGGCTCCAGGCGGCGGTGGGGTTTCGGGGATCCATGAAGCGCAGGTAGTACCAGCAGGAGCCAGCCCATTGGGGCATGGTGTTGGTTTCCCGCGCGTACCAGAGACCATCCCGCTGGAAGAAGCGCCAGTCGATGGCCCGCGCCAGGGTGCCCGCGGGATCTTCGCCGGGGTTGAAATCCTCCAGCTCCGGCAATTGCAGGGGCAGTTCCGCTTCGTCCACCGGCATGGGCATGTCGTAACGGATGGTGTGGGCCGCGCCCTGGCGGGGATCACCATCGGTTTCCACGGGGAAATAGATGGGGATGGGCTCGCCCCAGTAGCGCTGCCGGCTGAAGACCCAATCGCGCAGGCGGAATTCCACCCGCAGCTTGCCCTGGCCTGAGGCTTCCAGGTCCTGGGTCACTTTCTTCTTGAAGGTTTCCGTGGTCAGGCCGTTGTAGGGGCCCGAATTCACGGCGACACCTTCCTCGGTCATGGCCTCGGGCATCTCGCCGTCGATCACCGTGCCATCGGCGCTCACCACCTGGAGCACAGGAATCCCGAACTTGCGGGCAAATTCAAAATCGCGTTGATCGTGGCCAGGCACGGCCATGATGGCGCCGGTGCCGTAGCCCATCATCACGTAATCGGCAACCCAAACGGGCACGGGCTGGCCCGTGAGGGGGTTGGTGACGAACCCACCGGTAAACACACCGGTCTTCTCTTTGGCGGCTTTGCGATCCAGATCCGAGCGGTTGATGGCCTGGTGGGCATAGGCTTCCACGGCATTCTTCTGGGCGTGGGTGGTGAGGCGCTCCACGAAGGGATGCTCGGGCGCGATGACCATGAACGTCACGCCGAAGAGCGTGTCGGGACGTGTGGTGAAGATTTCCAGTTCGCCGTTGCCGTCCACCAGGGGGAACTTCACTTCGGCGCCTTCGCTGCGGCCGATCCATTCTTCCTGCATGGTCTTGGTGCTCTCGGGCCAGTCAGCGAGCTTGAGATCATCCACCAGGCGATCGGCGTAGGCCGTGATCCGGAGCATCCATTGGCGCAGGGGCAGGCGCACCACCGGATGGCTGCCGCGTTCGGATTTGCCATCGATGACTTCTTCGTTGGCCAGCACCGTGCCCAGGGCCGGGCACCAGTTCACGGGCTTTTCGGACTGGTAGGCCAGGCCGCGCTTGAAGAGCTGCAGGAAAATCCACTGGGTCCATTTCACGTAGGCGGGATCGGTGGTGTCCACTTCCCGATCCCAATCGTAGGAAAGGCCCAGGGCCATGATCTGACGCTTGAAGGTGGCAATGTTCTTCTGGGTGGTGACGGCCGGATGTGTGCCCGTCTGGATGGCGTACTGTTCGGCGGGCAGGCCAAAGGCATCCCAGCCCATGGGGTGCAGCACCGCGTGTCCGGTGGCCCGCAGGTAACGGCAGTAGATGTCGGTGGCCGTGTAGCCCTCGGGATGCCCCACGTGCAGACCCGCGCCGCTGGGGTACGGGAACATATCCAGCACGTATTTTTTGGGGAGCTTGGGATCTTCGGGTGTCTTGAAGGTCTGGTGCTCGGCCCAATAGGCCTGCCATTTGGGTTCGATGAGGGAGGGCGTGTAGCGTTCCATCCTTCCAGAATCACAAGGAAGGCAAGGCCCAGCAAGCCCCAAGGTCAGTCGAGTTGATTCCTCATCAATTCGTTGACCCTTGCGAGGAACGCCGTGGGATCTTCAGGCCGCGAACCCTCGGCGATGAGGGCTTGGTCCAGCAGCAGGTGCGCATAGCTTTCCAGCCTCGCATCCGTTGGATCGGCCTGGTGGCGGGCCAGCAGGGCCTTCACGGTGGGATGCTCGGGGTTCAGTTCCAACACGCGCGGACTGGGCGCATGGCCCTGGCCCAGGCGGGCCAAGAGCTGTTCCATGTGGGGGTCCATGGCGTCCTCGGCGGCCACCAGGCAGACGGCGCTCTCCTTGAGGCGGCTGGAAAGGCGCACATCCTTCAGTCCCGTGAGCTTGGTCTTGAACAAATCCAGCAGGGGCTGGAAGGCGCCCGTGGCGGCCTCCGCCTTCGCCTTTTCGGCTTCGGGTAGCTCGGGCGCATGGCGATCTGCGGCCTTCAGGGCCTTGCCTTTGTATTCCGGCAGGCCCGGGATCACGAAGGGATCGATGGGATCGGTGAGCAGCAGCACATCCCAGCCCTTGGCCTTGAAGGCCTCCAGGCTGGGCGCATGGGCCAGGGCGGCCCGGTCCTCGCCCGCCAGATGATAGATATCGTGCTGATCTTCGGGCATGGCTTCCACGTATTCCGCCAGGGTAATACCCTTGCTCGCATCGCCCTTGAGGTGCTCAAACAGCAACAGATCGGCGATGGCCTCCCGTCGCTCCCAGTCGCGCCCAAGGCCCTCCTTGAGGATCTGACCCAGCTCCTTGAAGAAGTCCGCATAGGTTTCGCGCTCAGCGGTTTTCAATTCCTCCAGCGCCTTCAGCACCTGTTTGACGAGATGTTTCTGGATCCGCTCCAGCAGGGGATTCTGCTGCAGCATTTCACGACTGACGTTGAGGGGCAGATCCGGGCAATCCACCACACCCTTCACAAAGCGCAGCCAGGCGGGCAGCAGTGCTTCACAGGGATCCTGGATGAGCACCCGATTGATGTAGAGGCGCGGCCCGGCCTTGGCATCGCCGAACTGCAGGTTCATGGCCTTGCGTTTGGGCAGGTAGAGCAGGGCGCGGAAACTCGGTGTGCCCTCGGCCTGCACGTGGATCACCTTGAGCGGGTCTTCGAAATCAGCGGAGATCTGGCGGTAGAAGGCGTTGTGCTCTTCTTCGGTGATATCCGCCTTGCTGCGCAACCAGAGCGCCTTCTGGCTGTTCAGGGTTTCATCTTCCAGGGTGGTTTTGTCTTCGATCTTTTTCTCAACGGCCATCACGATGGGATGCTCGATGTAGTCGGAGAACTGTTTCACAAGGCCGCGCAGGCGCCAGGTTTCGAGGAAATCCTTCTCCTCATCCTTGAGGTGCAGGATCACATCGGTGCCACGACCGTTCCGTTGGGCGGGGGCTACGGTGAATTCACCCTGGCCATCGGATTCCCAGCGCACGGCTTCGGTGGATCCTGCGGCACGGGAAATGACGGTGACGCGATCCGCCACCATGAAGGAACTGTAGAAGCCCACTCCGAACTGCCCGATGAGCTCGGGGCGCGTGCCCGCATCCGCATCCTTCAACCGTTCCAGGAAGGCGCGGGTGCCACTTTTCGCGATGGTGCCCAGATGCTCGATGATGGTGTCGTGGTCCATGCCGATGCCGTTATCGGACACGGTGAGGGTATTGGCCTCGCGATCCACCGCGAGACGAATGGTCCAGTCGCGATCGTTTTCCAGCAGGGCCTCGTTCTCCAGGCTGTTGAAGCGGACCTTGTCGATGGCATCGCTGGCGTTGCTCAGCAGTTCGCGGAGAAAGATTTCCTTATGGGAATAAAGGGAGTGGGTGATGAGGTGCAAGACCTGCTTCAGTTCGCTCTTGAAGCTCAGGGTTTCCGGGGCGGGAGTCGTCATGGCAAGGGTCTCCATTCAGGCGCATGGGGTTGATTGAGGATTCGATTCATTCACGTGCTTTGGGCCCACCGGGCACGCTCACCAGAATCCCAAGGGAAGCAGCCAGGATCAAGGGTGAGGGTGCATCGGGAAGGGGGGCATGCAGGGAAGAGCATGGCCACGGGGAAAGGTCATGCTTCCTGCTGCTTCCGCCCTTCGCGTACCAACTGTCCGCAGGCTCCGGCCACATCCTGGCCGCGACTGCGGCGCACGCTGACCGTGATATCGCGATCGATAAGGAATTTGCAGAATTCCTGGATCCGGGCTTCGCCAGGCTCTTCAAACCCAGCACCCTCGTGGGCATTGAAGGGGATCAAGTTGACCTTGCTGGGGAATTTCCGGGCAAAGGTGCTCAGGCGGCGGGCGTCCTCCAGGCTATCGGTGACGCCCTTGAGCAGCACGTATTCCAGGGTGATGCGTTCGTTGTGTTCCAGGGGAAAGGCCATCAGGGTTTTCGCCAGGGCCTCCAGGTTCCACACCCGGTTCACCGGCATGATGCGGGAGCGGTATTCATTGGTGGTGCCGTTGAGGCTGAGGGCCAGGCGCGGGCGTTTGGGGAACGCTGCGAGCTTCTCGATGCCGCTCACCAGCCCGCAGGTACTCACCGTGATTCGCCGCGGAGGAATGGCCAAACCTCCGGCATCCGTGAGCAGCGCAAAGGCGGCCATCACATGAGCCAGGTTATGCATGGGTTCGCCCATGCCCATGAAGACCAGGTTGATCGGCACGCCTTCGGGGTGCTGGTGGGCGAGGAGCATGGCCATCACCTGCCCCACGATTTCTGCCGCCGTGAGATTGCGCACGATGCCCATCTGCCCCGTGGCGCAAAAGGTGCAGCCCATGGCGCAACCCACCTGGCTGGATAGGCAAAGGGTGGTGCGCCCGGCGTAGGGCATGTGCACGCCTTCGACGAGTTGGCCGTCTGCCAGGCGGAAGGCATGCTTGGTGCTGCCATCTTCGCTGGCCAGGGATTCCGTGATGTCTGGCCAGGCCAGGGCGACGTCTACGTGAAGGCGCTCCCGCAGGGTTTTCGGCAGATTGGTGAAGGCTTCCCAGTGGGTCCAGCGGTGTTTGTAGAGGCCTTCAAAAACCTGGGTAGCCCGGAACGACGGCTCGCCCAGGGTTTTCAAGTGCTCGGCGAGCTGGGCCTTGGAAAGCCCAGCGGCATTGAGTTGGGGTGCATCGGCGGCCTCGGGGGCGGGGCTTTCCCAGGGAATATCAGGGGTCACTGCGATGCTCCTGGAGGCCTGCGAACCCTGGCTCAATCGAGGGAAATCTTGAAGGTGCGCAGAAAGGCGCGGTCTTCATCGGACCAGGGCGTGGCGGCGAGCTCTGGATCGGGCACGGCTGATTCCAAGCTTGGTTCCATGGCTTCGTTCGTGTCCCGTTTGTGCAGCGCCACGGTGGCTTCGATCATGAGGGCCACTTCAAAACCTTCATGCTGGATCTTGCGCGCCAGGCTGCGGCTCGCATCGTCGGTGGCCAAGGCTTGCACCAGGGCCTTGCCGAGCTGGTCCACAAGTTCGTGCAGGTGTTCAGGGATTTCCATGACGTGCTCCGGCCTTCAGTGTAGCGCCCAGCAAAACCTAGACCCCGAACCATCCGCGGATCTGAGAAAGCCATTGCTCCCGGGGATGGGGGTGGCCCTCCAAGCCAAGGCCTTCCAAGTGATGGGCCCGGGTTTCCATGAGATCCACCAGGTTTTCCAGGATCTGGGGCTCTCGGCGGATGCAGCTCTCAAAGGCGCTCTTGGGCACTTCCACCAGTTCGCACGCGGTGCTGGCGACCACCGTGGCGTTGCGGGGTGCCCCGGTGAGCAGGGAAGCTTCCCCAAACCAGTCCCCTGGGCCCAGTTCCGCCAGGGTTTCCCAGTACAGGCCGGTGTGGGGTTCCGTTCTTTCCACGGGCTTCACCACCCGGAGGTGACCACTCAGTACAGAAAAGAGGCTCTGGCCCGGGTCGCCTTCCCGGATCAGGCCCTCCTCCGGTGCCACGTGGCGGAGCTGGATGAGCCCATGCAGTTCCTGGGCCCAGGTAACAGGCAGCTTCAGTTTCCCCAATAGCTCCGCCAAGGCGGTTTCGCTCATTTGGCGAACCCTTGGATGCAGCGTGGTGGCGCCATGGGGGCCAAGGAGCGGAAAGCCTTCCCGGGGCAGCACAGTATTGGCCAAGCGCAAGGCCAAGAAATTACCAGCGCGACCATGGCGGAAACCCAAGGCCCACCAGCGCATTTCAAGAATGGCGCCGCCCATGTCGAAGCCCCACACCACCACCTCCGGGCGATGGTGCGGGTAGTGGGGGATGCCGGCCAGGGCGATGGTGAGCTTGTCCATGGCGAGGTGCAGGTCGGCGTTGGGTTCAACGATCAAGCGGGCCGTGCGGCGGTGCAGCCCGGAAGGCACGTACAGATTGGTGACCACGGCTTGGGCGATGGCCCGATTGGGAAAAATGTCGGTATCGCCGTTTTCTGTGCGCAACTGCACCGTGCGCCAGGTCATGGAGGTGACTTCGCCGATGAAGGATTCTCGGCCAGGCCCGCCGCGCAGATTGCCGGAAACTTCCACCCAATCGCCCACCTCGAAGGCTGGATCCAGGCGCATGGAGATGCCGGCAAACAGATTGCCCAGGGTTTCCTGCATGGAGAGGCCGATGACCGCCGCAGCAATGGCACCGGTGCCCAGCAACTGGCCCACGGTGACGCCCATGACATCCTTGAGAATGAACCAGCCCACCACGGAATAAAGCACCGCCACGATCAGGTCGCGTGCAAAGCCCGGGGTGGCCGTGCGGCGCTGGCTCAGGAGGGGGTCGAACAGGAAAAAGGTCAACAGCTTGATGACCAGGATGGCCCCCGCCACATCCATGAGCACGATACTGGCGCGGCGCAGGGCGGGGTGGGCATGTTCCTTGAAAAAGAAAAAGCTCGCGGCGCCCAGCAGGATGACGAACAGCACCCACGCCAGGAGGCGTCGGGTGGCGGTGACTCGGGTGCGAAGGTCGCGGAACATGCGGAAAGAATACTCTCAGCTGGCCCAGGCTTCCCTCAGCTTCGTCACCACCTGTCGCGGGTCGGGCGACTCCCAGAGCGCACGGATCAGGGCCACCCCGGCCAAGCGCGGGTGTTTGAGCTCGGCGCAGTTACCGGGCGTGATGCCACCCAGGGCCAGGATCTGGCCCTCGAAGGAATGCATTTGATCCAGCCAGGCATGCAGCCCCTGAACGCCCAGGCATGGCCCCTTGCCGGGCGTGGCAAAGACGGGCGACACCAGAAGTTGCTGGGCCATGGCCCGCTCCGGGAACTGGGCTGGCTGGTGCCAGGGGCGAGAGATCGGCACCATGGTCGGGGGAATCTCGGGGTAGTGCTCTGGAGCATGCAGGCCGCAGCCCGCCGCCAGGGCCACATCCAATCGACCATTCACCCAGAGCCGAAGGTGGGGCGCCAGTTCTTGAGCTCGGCGGGTGAGTTCCAGCAAGGCCTTGGCTTCCAGGTGTTTTTCCCGGAGCATCAGCCCATCGATGCCCGAGGAGAGCACCGAGGACCAACGGGCCTGCTCGAAGCCTTCGCCGGGAGAAATGGCCAGGATGTGCACGATTGAGCGTCCTCTCGAACATCATGCCCGGTTGTGAATTTCAAGGGGCGGCCCATAAAAAACAATTAAAAACGTGTAGCTTGTGCCTAGAATTAATGGACCCCTAGGTCGGAAACCAGAGGTATTCCCATGTTTCCCCTGTCGCTCACCACCGGCTACGCGGTGCTGGCACTCAACTGCATGGAAGGCCCCGGGGGTAACCCCGCGCAGGTGGCTTCCATCGCTGCGTCCACCAAGCTGCCAGGCCCCTTTCTCGCCAAGATTGTCAATCGCCTGGGCACCCAGGGGCTGGTCAAGACCCGCCGGGGCCGCAGTGGCGGCGTGCTGCTGAGTCGACCCGCCGAGCAGATCACACTGGATGAAATTGTCACCGCCGTGGAAGGCGAAGGCTGGGACAAGGGTTGTTTTCTGGGGCTACGCACCTGCGCCGTGCCTGAACCGGAAAAACACTGCCCCTTCCACGAATTCTGGGTGGAAGAGATCGCGCGGTTCCGGGCCAAAATGGGCTCCACCTCGCTGGCTGACCTTGGCTGTTTTGATCCCATTACCTTGGTGGATGGCATTGCCTCCGCACCCTCCAAGCCGGGCTGCCCGGAAAACTGCGGCTCTGGAAGCTGCCACTAAGGGCGGTTATTTCATCTGAGCGAGCACCCGTTCCCGATCCAGGGCCGGAATGATGCGCCATTTCTCCACCAACGGAATGTTGAGGGTGGGCTGACCCAACACATATTCAAAGAGCAGATTGCGCAGGGAGGTGGGGTTCACCAGTTCGGGCTGTCCCTTGAAATGGATGGCGTTCAGGTAGCCGCCACCCCCTGCCAGACGGTAGCTGTTCACGGCCAAGGTAAAGGTTTGGTTTTCCTTCACAGGCTGGCCCTGGAACTTCAGGTCGATGACGCGCTGGCCCAGGGGCTTGGAGAGATCCAGGGCGTAGGCCACCCCATCGATCATGTCGAAATCAAACCCGGCCACTTCGCGATTCACCAGTTCCGGCAGGTGGCTGAAGTTGTAGTACCGCGCGGCATGTTCCAGCCAGAGCTTGACCTGGAGACCCGTTACCCGGATCCGGGCCACCTTGTTTTCGTAGGGCATCAGGGCCCAGAACTGGCGGATGGAAGTAGGACCCTTGGGCACGAAGTAGCGCGTGGAGGGGCTGAAGGCCGCCGAAAGCTGCGCGCCCACGGCCTTGCGCTGCACAGTGTGGAGCAGTTGCAGCACCGTGGAATCTTCCATGCGCGACCAGCGCCCATCCAGGTCCACCGTCAGGTTGGTGGCAAAGGTATCCAGGTAGTCGTTCGTTACTTTGCGCAGGGCCGCGGTGGCCTCTATTACCTGGGGATCGTTGGCCGTGTCCAGGGTGGGGCGCACCAGCCGCGTCTCGCTGGTGGCGACCTTCCATTGATTCTTTGCCTTCATCAGGACCAGCTCGGCCACGCCAAGGGCACGGCCTTGGGCCTGGGCCTGCAGGATGGGCACGCCCTTATGGCGGGTGGAAAGGGCTTCATGGGTGTGGCCGCAGAGCATCAGATCGATGCCGGGTACACGCTCGATCAGCGCCATGGCCTGGTTTTCTTCAAACAGACCGGTATCGCTAGTGCCCAGACCGCCATGCAGGGCGATCACCACCACATCGACTTTCTCCTTGTCCCGCAGCAAAGGAACCATGGTGCGGGCCGTTTCCACCGCATCCTGGAAGCGAAAATCATCAATGTTGGCGGGATCGGCGATGCGATTCATGCCAGAGGTGGTCAGGCCCAGAATGCCGATCTTCGCGCCGCCCAGTTCCACCACCGCGTAGGGGGCAAAGGCGGCCTTCCCGCTGCGGGCGAGGACGGCGTTGGCCGCCAACCAGGGAAAGGTGGCCTGTTCCTCGGCCTTGCGGAGAATGGCCGCGCCCCAGTCGAAATCGTGGTTGCCCACGGTCATGGCGTGGTAGCCCAGGGCGTTCATGATGGTCATGGAGGGTTCAGCCAGTTCGGGGTGGAGCCGGGCGCGCACGTAGGAAGAGGGCTCGCCCTGGATCGTGTCGCCGCAGTCCACCAGAAGCGTATGAGGGTTTTTGGCCTTGAGCTCCCGGATCAGGGTGGCGGTCTTGGCCCAGCCCTTGGCCGCGGGCTGCAAGGTGAAGGCATCCTCGGGCATGATGGCCCCGTGCATATCCGTGGTGCACAGCACTTGGATCTTCAGCTCCTGGGCTGGAAGGGCCAGGGTAAGGAATAGAATGCCGATCCAACGGAACACAGGTGCCTCCTAGAACCTGAATACGATACTCTGGAAGGCCCGCCAGGCTGACGTCCGAGGCTTTCGTTTGGAAAGGCCCCCGCCTGAAGGTAAACTGGCCGTTCACTCAGGAGATTTCATGCAGGAAGTTCAGATCAAGGCCCCCAAGCACGAGTTCACCCTGCTCTGTGACGATATCCGTCAGGAGATGGGCGGCAAGACCTCCCTCATGGGCATCTACGACCACCACATCGTGGTTCCCCAGGTTCCCTTCGTCCTCCCCAAGGTGTGCTTCTACACCCGCTTCAGCCGCATGGACGGGCAGTTCAAGTTCAGCTTCTCCATCGTGAGCCCCGGCGGCGAGCGCAAGGACATCATTCGCGACAGCGATGTCCAGATCCCCGACGGCGCCAAGGAAGGCACCTTCAACGTCATCGCCAGCCCCTTCGAAGTCAGCGCAGAGGGCGTCTACGAAGTGATCATCGGCCTCACCAAGGGCACCGACCGCTTTGAATACGTCTACAAGTTCGCCATCTCCGATGCCAGCCGCCTCCAGGCCGAGTACGAAAAGGCCATGGCCGAGCAGGGCGCTACCAACCACTAAGCCAAGACCTTCCAAAGAAAAGAGGACGAGCCTAGGCTTGTCCTCTTTTCTTACAGGGTCGAATTTCCAGCCATCGCTGGGTGGATTGCGTTCTCCTTTTTCACGGCAGGCACCCAGAACGCGCTGAACATTCTGGCCCACGGATGGATCCCGATCCCGTTCCCCCAGTAAGCTGTTCACCATGGATCGCTACCGCAAGCAACGCATTTACCTAGGGGCTGAGGCCGATGCCAGGCTGCGCACGGCCCGGGTGGTGCTGGTGGGCCTGGGCGCCACAGGCTCAGTGATCGCGCCTTGGCTGGTGCGGGCGGGCGTGGGGCATCTCACGATCATCGACCGGGATATTGTGGAGGAAAGCAACCTCCAACGGCAGCTGCTCTATGGGGAGAACGATCTCCTGCGGCCCAAGGCCGAAGCGGCGGCGGCGCGGCTGCGGGAGGCCAATTCCGAGGTGGAGATTCGCCCGGTGATCGCCGATCTCACCAGCGGCACGGCGCGGGAGCTGTTGACTGGCTTTGACCTGATCCTGGATGGCACCGATAACTTCGAGGCCCGCTACCTCATCAACGATATTGCCATCCTCACGGGCACGCCCTGGATCTATGCCGGGGCACTGGGCGCGGAAGGCATGGTGTGGCCCATTCATCCACCCCACACCCCCTGCCTGCGCTGCCTGATGGAAGACCCACCTGCCAGTGGCGATGTGGATACCTGCGATAGCGCGGGGGTGCTGGGCCCAGCCGTGGGCGTAATCGGCAGCTGGGCCGCGCTCGAAGCCCTCAAGGTGCTCACGGGGAAAGCGCCGCACACGGAGCTGGCGCGCTTTGATTTCTGGCGCAACGAACGGCAGTTCATCCAGCCGCCTCGCACGCGGTGTCACTTCTGTTCCGAGAAAATCACGGAATTCCTGGATGCGCGGTGGAGCCTTCGGGCCTCGCGCCTGTGTGGTCTGGATGGCATCCAGATCCGCGTGAACCCGCCCAGCCGCTTGGATCTCGAAGCCTTGCTAACCCGCTTCGAGGCGCGCACGGGGCAGCCATGGAAACTCAGCACCTTGGCACTTTCCGGCCAGGAAGGAGCCTGGCGGGTGGTACTGTTTCGCGATGGGCGCGCCCTTATCCACGGTGACCTTTCACCCGAAAAGGCCCGCGCCTGGTACAGCGAAACGGTTGGATGTTAAGTGTTGGAGGAATCCATGGATAAGCAGTTCTACGATGTGATGGTGGAAGGCACCCATGGCAACCAGGGTTTCATGAAGACCGTGCGGGTCTGTGCCACCTCCGAAGCCGAGGCGGGAGATCTGGCCTTTTCTGCAGCCCTGAAGGCTGGCCTCATGCCTTCTCGGGTGGAAGGCATCACCGAGGAAGGTCCCGCTGGCCCCGAGGATCACATTGGGGTCTTGCGCGGGTTTGGCACTTCCTTTTTCGAGAAAGGCTGATCGTGAAGCTGCTGCTGGCCTCCCGAAACGCTCACAAGGCCCAGGAACTTACCGAACTGCTGCCCGGCGTTCGTTTCGTGCTGTGGCCCGCCTCGGCGCCGGATATTCCAGAAGATGGCGCCTTCTTTCAGGACAACGCGCTGCAAAAGGCGACGAATGCCCTGCGGTGGTGGCAGCAGTACGGCACCGAGACCGTGGACGGAGTGCTGGCCGATGATTCTGGCCTTTGCGTGGATGCGCTCTGGGGCGGCCCTGGGGTGCTGTCGGCCCGCTTTGCCCCTGAATTGGACTACCCCACCAAGAACCGCAAACTGCTGGCCATGATCCCCCCCGATGTCCCCCGGTGCGCCCGGTTCGTGTGCGTACTGGCCCTGGCGCCCCTCAACGGGGCGCCCTTCACCGTCGGCGGCGCCGTGGAAGGGACGCTGGCCCTGGAACACCGGGGCGAGCAAGGGTTCGGCTACGATCCCATCTTCATCCCCGAGGGTTTCGAGCAGACCTTTGGCGAACTGCCCAGCGATATCAAGCATCGGTTCAGCCACCGCGGCCGCGCGGCACGGGCGCTGGCGGAGCGGTTAGGGCTTTAGAACATACATTCCGCAGGGCAGGGCGCGGTTCAGGTTTGGGGAGTGGATCGGTATGAATATTCTTGCCCTGGTGGCGGTACTTGCGCTCGGCGTCCTGGCGGGTTGGTTCGCCCGGGCCCAGAAGATGGCCATTCATCTCAACCGGATTCTCACCCGCTATGCGCTTTGGGCCTTGCTCTTCTTCATGGGCAGCAAGCTGGCCATCAACCGTGGCTTGTTTGCCAAGGACCTCAAGGTGTTTTTCATCGCCATCGGCTCCAGCGTCCTGATGCTCGCGCTGTATTTCCTGGGCTTCATGCTCTGGGCCTGGGTGCGCCATGGGCGAAAGGCCAAGCTGGAAGCGAGTAGTGACCTTGAGGCCGAAGTCGGCGAGGAAGGTGGCGGTCACGAATTGGGTGCCGTGGCCTTGAACAGCGGCTGGATTCTCGCGGGCTTTCTGGTGTTTCTCTGGTTGCCCACGGCCACGGTGGCGCGCGTACCCGCCGATGCCATCAGCGATTGGCTGCTGCGCTTGCTGCTGATTTCCATCGGCTTCGAATTGGGCGTGGATCTGCACAAACTGGATCTACGCAAACTCACCTTGCCACTGCTACTGCTCCCCTTTTTCAACATCCTTTTCTCCCTGGGCTGCGGGTTGATCTTCAGTTTTTTCACGCGACTCAGCCTTCGCGAAAGCCTCCTGCTCTACTCCGGCCTCGGCTGGTATTCGCTGTCCTCCGTGCTCATCGCGGGGCAGGGCATGGCGCTGTTGGCCATCCTGGCCTTCATTCACAATGTCTTCCGGGAGCTGCTGACGATCCTCTTCCTTCCTTTCGCCGCGCGGGTCTCACCATACTTGCCCATCTATCTGGGTGGTGCCACCACCATGGATGTCACCTTGCCTTTCATCCAAAAATTCTGTGGCCGCGAATACACCCTCGTGGCGTTCTATTCGGGCGTGATGTGCAGCCTGGCTGTGATTCCGTTGGTGCGGCTGATTTTGTGGGGCTGAGGAGCGCCTTAGGATCTAGCATTCTGAAAGGCGTCCCTTCTGAATCTCATCTGGAGCCTCCATGTTCGTGCTCGCCCTGTGTCTCGCTCTGGGTTTGGCTCAACCACCTACCCTGCCCATGGCACCGGTGCGGCCTTCGGCCAAACTCTGTGCCGAAGCGGTGGATCTTCTGAACAAAGGGAAGCTGAACGAAGGGCTCCAGAAATTAGAGGAAGCCACCAAAGCTGATCCGGAGGATCCTCAGCCCCACGACATCACGGCCCAGGTTTATCAACACCTCGCCAAGAATGCCACGCCCTATGCGGCTGACTATTACCGCGAAAAAGCAGGCGATGAGGCTGAGCTCATCAGGCTGGCCAAAGGCAGCGATTCGAACTCAAGAGTGCGTGCCCAGGTGATGTTGGAATCCATTCATCAGGATGAATTTCCTCGCGAGGATTCTGGGGTTCCTGGCGCCGTCAAAGCCTTTAAAGAAGCGGAACAATGGTTCCATCAAAAACAGTTCGATAAGGCCCGGGAGGCCTACAAACAAGCCCTTGAACTGGATCCGCACTTTGCGGTGGCTGCGCTCTATGTGGGCGATTGCTATCACGCAGAGTCAAAGCCTGCCGAAGCCGCACTTTGGTTTCGTAAGGCCACCGAAATCCGGCCTGATTATCCCAAGGCCTGGAGGTATTTGAGTGATGGACTCTTGGCTTTGGGGAAAAGGAAAGAAGCGGAATCCGCACTCCTTGGGGGAATTGCCGCCCACCCGGGCAATCGCCTCACTTGGCTGAACCTGATGCTCCTTCGAGCCGAGGGAGACAAACCCATGTCCAAGCTGGGGTTCTGTTCGCCCGTGATCCCCTCCTGGGATGAAAAGGGGCAGCAAGCTCTCACCTTGCCCGAGAAGACTGATGATCCTGAGGGGCAGGCCATTTGGGTCCTGCTTGTCTCAAGCGCAATGGATCGGATTTCGATCGAAGTCAACGACGATCAGAACAGCCACACGGAGCTCCCCCTCCAAACACGCTTTCAGAAGGAGTTTTTTTTCTGGAGCCTGGGCCTCGAACGTCTGGAAGCAATCTGCAAAGAAAAAAAACAGGAACCGAAGGACCGGATTCTTCGTCAATTTTTGGTGTTCAAGCGAGATGGCCAACTTGAACCAGCCCTGTTTCTGCTGCGCTACAAGGAGGCGTTTCGGCCCGATTTTGAGGCGTGGAAGAAAAAGAACCCTGCAGGAATTACGGCCTTCCTGGATCGCTACAATCTTCGCCCCTGAAGGCAATCGACTAGTGCCTTAGCAACGCTGGAAGTTTTTCCGCGAGGAAGAACACGATCTCCAGCGCAATGAGAATGATCACGATCCATTCCAGGCGATGGCTTTTGCGGGTAGTGAGCAGATCGATCACCTTGGCGGCGGCGTCGGAGAGGTAGGCCAGTTTCTGCTGAATCGCGCCCAGGCGTTCGGCCAGATCGAATTGGCCAAACAGATCACTATCCAGGTGGGCGAGGGATTCGCTTTCCCAGGTTTCCGGGGGGTCATCAAAGAGGGTGAGGTTTTCCAGTACGGCGGCTCGGATTTCCATGGTGAAGCCAATGATCTTCATGGCCTCCAGGTGGGTAAGGAATAGGCGTCCCCGATGCGCGAGCCCCGCCATGACGGGTTCAAACTTCGCCATGGCGCCGCGCACGGAGACTTCGAAATGTTCCAGGGCCACGCTCTGGGCTAGCGCCAGGCTCACGATCTTGAGGCGGTCCAGGGTGCAATCCCGCAGCCATACCTCGGAAAACCCCACCCGTTCTTCGGCCGCCCCCACGTGCACGGTGAGGTGGTCGCGAACCCCTTCCACGCGTGTTCCCAGGCTGCTCAGATCTCCCAGTTCCTCATGCAGGGTGGCAATGACGCGGTCGGAGCAATTCCAGAAAACGATGGCGCCGAATTTCTGCAGGTACACGAAGCTCCCCTGCTCTGGCTCGATCACCAGGGGGTTGGCGCTGATGACGCGATGATGGGGGAACCGGGTGCGAAAGGCCCGCCCATCAATGCGCCCTTCGAAATAATCCGCCACCAGGCGCAGGGTGGCCTTGCCTTCGATCAGCAGGGCGTTTTTCGCATTGGGAGGAGCGGGTTGCCCCGGAATATCCATGGGCGAGGATCTCGGGTATGAAACGTTTTCAGGCTTCAGGGATGGGAGGCTGAACTGGAATGGGTTGGGTCTGTCCGGTGCGGGGTGGCACCAGGGGTTCGTCGGCACCGGGAATGATGCCCTTTTCCCGCAGTTGGGAGGCGGCCTGGTACGCGGCGAGCACGGCGGTGCGGATGCGCTGGTAACTGGTTTCCGTCACCTTGGTGTTGAAACTCAAATTGCCCACCACGTACCAGGATTCGCCGTTGGGCAGGGGTTGAGGCGCGGAAACCTGGATCTGGGGCGGCATGATGGAGCTAGAGCTATCCTCGCGAAGCTGTACCGCCACGCGGTCGCACCAGGCTTGCAATCTGGGCGTGAGGGCCAGGCCCTCGGCTTCGTCCTTCACGGTGATGCGGCCATAGAGGGTGAAGAAGAGTCGCAGTTGGGGCAGATCGAAGCTCGAATTCAGAAAGCCCGCCATGGAGGCGATCTGCTGAAAATCCTTCTGCAGGGCCAAAAGTTTGGGGGATGGGGTGGCGGGAGGCATGGAATGAGTATGGGCCCCTTGTCTTGATCCGGAGGCCCGTGGAATGCTGAAACCTTCAACCGCCCCGGAATACGGGAAGCAGGTGAAGCCTTCGGGCCCATTCCTGCGCTGCCCCGCAACGGTGAGCACCCCGGCCCATGGGCCGGGAGACCCTGCCGGGGCCACTGGCGCGTTGCGCCGGGAAGGTGTCGGGGACCTCGATGGTCCGTCGCGTGCGAGCCCGGAGACCGTGCCAGGAGCATTTCCCTCGCCGTGGGAGCGAGAAGGAGCCCGCCATGCGCTTGCCGCAGCTACCCAACCTGGATCCCTCCAGAAAATCCTATTTCCAGGCGCACCTGGATGACCTCACCAAGCCCCAGGGCAGCCTGGGCCGCCTGGAATCCCTGGGCCTGCAACTGGCCTGGATCGCGGGCACCGCACGACCCGCCGACCCGGAGGCCTTCATCCTCACCTTTGGGGGTGATCACGGCATCGCCCGCCACGGCGTGAGCGCCTTTCCGCCCGAGGTGACACCCCAGATGGTGGGCAACATGGCCGCGGGTGGCGCCGCCATCTGTGCCCTTTGCCGCGCCAACCGCATCACCCATCGTGTGATCGACGTAGGCGTTGCCACGCCCTGCCGCTTCCCGGGCGTTTCCCAGCGCAACGTGGTGCGGGGCACCGCCGATCCCCTGGCGGGCCCTGCCATGACCCGGGCGCAGGCCGAGGCCTCCGTCCAGGCCGGCATCGACGAAGTGGCCGAGCTACCCAGCGCCTCGTTCGCCCTGCTGGGCCTGGGCGAAATGGGCATTGCCAATTCCGCCGTCGCGGCACTGCTGGTCTGCGCCCTAGGGGGCCTGACGCCCGAAGAAGCCGTGGGGCCAGGTACCGGTGTTCATGGCGATGCTTTAAAACACAAGGTCGAAGTGGTGAAGGCCGTGCTGGCCAAACATCAGCCGGATGCCGCCGATCCCCTCGGTGTGCTGGCAACCGTGGGCGGCGCGGAATTCGGGGCCATGGCGGGCGCCATGCTGGCGGGCGCGGCCCGGGGTTGGGCCATCCTCGTGGATGGTTACATCGCTGGAGCTGCGGCGCTGGTGGCCATCGCCCTGGATCCCAAGGTGAAGAATTTTCTCGTCTGGAGTCATCGCAGCGCTGAGCCTGGTGCCCGTCGCCTGCTGGAAAAATTGGCGATCGAACCCGTGCTGGATTTGAACCTGCGCCTGGGCGAAGGCAGCGGCGCGGCGCTGGCCGTGCCCATCCTGCGCAGCGCTTGCGCGGTCATGCGTGAAATGGCGACCTTTAGCGGAGCGGGTGTGAGCACGGCAGAACAGCTTTGAAAATCGAGAAGACCATGTGCATTGACCCTGAATACCATCGCAAACAACCAGGATGAAATCGCTGTTTTATCGGTGTCCATCGGTGTTCATCGGTGGCAAAATTTTTTTCCCCCCCCCCCGGGCCCCCCCCTGGTGCTTTGGCCGTTGTGATGCTGTTCTTGTTTGGAGCAATCCCATGCGTTCGTTGATTGCCGCGATTCGTTTTCTCACTCGATTTCCCATGCCGGGGCCTGACACCCGCGTGGAAGATATTTCCCGGGCGGTGGGATGGTTTCCCCCTGGTGGGCGCGGGGGTGGGGGCTGCCACGGCGGGTATTTTCGTGACGGGCCTGCGGTTCTGGCCTGCCAGCGTGGCGGCGGTGTTGGCCGTGGCCGCAGGGCTGATGTTCACGGGGGGCTTTCACGAGGATGGCGCCACGGATGCCACGGATGGGCTGGGTGGCGGGTGGACCCGGGAACGGGTGCTGGAAATCATGAAGGACAGCCGCATTGGTGCCTACGGAGCCATGGCGCTCTGGTGCCTGCTCACCTTCCGGTGGGCGGCGTTGGTGACGTTGGAGCATAGGGCGCTGATCGCGCTTCCCTTCGCCATGGTACTGGGGCGCTGGTCCATCGCCTTCATGCTGCGCCTGCTGCCGCCCATCGGGCAGGGGTTGGCCAAGGAGGTTCACAACGGCTTGGGTTGGGGGCCGTATCTGCATTCCACGGTATTGGCAGGCCTCGGCGCCTTGGCGGCCTGGCACCTTGGCCTTCCACACGTGCTGGGGGCCGTTAGCGTAGCCGCCACCGTGACCCTGATGTGGTGCCTTTACCTGGGCCACCGCCTAGGCGGCCAGAGCGGCGATTTGTTGGGGGCGGGCAATCAGCTGGTGGAGGCGGCGGCCCTGCTAGTGTTGATGTTGAAATGATGCCTCTTTTCCTCCTGCGCCACGGTCCTACCTCCGCCTCCCAGTCCGGCGCGCCCTTGGGGCGCACGGATTCGCCGGTGAACGCTGAGGGGCAAGCCCTGTGGCCCCAGATCCGGGCAGAACTCCTGGGGTTGGGCATCCAGCGGGTGTTCACCTCGGATCTCCGGAGAGCCCGGGAGCATGCCTTGGATTTGGGCCTGCCCAGCCTGGTGCTGCCCGATCTGGCTGAACAGGCCTTTGGCGAATGGGAAGGCCTGCCCTGGAGCGATATCCCCGGCGCCGATGCCTACCTGGCTAACCCGGTCATCGGCACCCCGCCCGGCGGCGAATCCTTTGCCCGCTGCGCCAGCCGCTCCCTGATGGCCCTACAAGGGGCCCTCGACGGCGACCAGACCACCCTGGTGTTCGCGCATGGCGGTTCCCTCCGGGCGATCCTGGCTCATTTCCTGGGCCTGCCCCTGGAGCGCGCCCTCGATCTGGCCTGGCAGCCCTATGGGCTCACCCGGCTCGAAGTCTATGGCTCCAACCGGGCCGTGCTGCGGTATCACAACCGGCCCCTGGCCTGACCTTGTGCCCCGCCGCCTTTCCATGAGAGGCTGAAACCTCAGTTTTCGTGCTGGATGCACGGGAAGCAGGTGCGAATCCTGCGCTGCCCCGCAACGGTGTGCGCCTCGTTCCAGAGTTTTGGAACGGGAGACTTCGCCGGAACCACTGGAGCGCTGCTCCGGGAAGGGACCGGGAATTCCGCAAGGAATTCGTCGTGCGCGAGCCCGGAGACCGGTCCGGCATTTTCCCAACCGCCGAGGGAGCGGGCCAGGGGCCAGAACCCGGTGTTCTTGTCCTTCCATCCTTCGGCTCCATGCGTGGAGGCATGCGATGGAAATGCAGCGAATCACCCTTCTTTTGGCCCTGGGCGCCGTCCTGAGCGCCGCCGAACCCGCCCTGGACCCGGCCGACAAACCCAAACCCAAGGCCGAAGCCAGCGCCACGGTGACGGTGACGGCGGAAGCAACGAGCGTGGAAATTGTTAAAACCCCAAACCCGGTCAAGGTATTGGATCAAATCGCCATTCGAGAGAGCGGGGCGAGAAACCTGGCGGAGTTGCTTCCGGCGCTCCTGCCGGGCCAGATTCTGCCCTACGGTGGCCCAGGGACGGGTTCCAACCTCTACTTGGGCGGGGGAAGAACCCAGGATGTCGTAGTGCTCCTGGATGGGATCCGCATTTCAGATCCCACGAGCTTGGCGCCCAGTTTTTCGGATTTCTCCATGGAGGGTATCGACCGAGTGGAGGTTCTCCAGGGGCCTGCCAGCACGCGTTACGGGAGTGATACCCATGGCGGTGTGGTCGCGCTCTACAGCGCAGGCCCCGCCATGGCTGGATTTTCAGGAACCGCCACCCTCACTGTGGGGAATCGGGAGGTCAGACAAGCCCAGGTTTCCCCGGCCTTCGGGTGGAATGGTGGCTGGGTAAAAGCCAGTGCTTCTGCCAGTCAGGAGGCCCAATCCATTCCCGCGGACCAGCCTTTCCGAACGGTGGGGAGCGCGCTCAATTTTGGGCAGCAGATCGCTGAGAATGGCCTGCTCACGCTGACCTACCGAAACCACTATCGGGGCACACCACTGCCTTTTTCCGGAACGTACACGCCACCCACTTGGGAGTACAGCCGCGTATTCGACCCCAGTCGCGAGAGCGCAGAACGCGATCAAAACCTGATCGGAGCCTATCGGCAGGTGCTTGGCAACGACTGGCTTGTGGAGGTGAATTTCGGGCATGTAACCAACCAGCGGGTCGAGCCTGGCATGAATCAGGGTGATCCCAATGAGACATTTCGGGGCCAGAGAAACCAGGCCCTTGGCTCCCTGACCTGGACTCCTGCGAAGGGCGTTCAGGTCAATCTGCTTCTGGATCACAGTGGAGAAACCACCAATCTCTCTGGCAATGGCGCGACAGGGCTTCACGATGCCGCTGCGCTTGAATTTAGCCGTGAATGGGAATCGGGTTTTCGAGCGGTGGCCAGTGGTCGATATCAAAAGGATTCCATCCGGTACACCTTCTCTGCCGGTGGCTCTCTGCCCGCGCGGGACAGTGATCGGTTTGTCTACAAAGCAGGCCTCAACTGGCTCTCCAAAGGCGGATTGCGACTGTATGCCTCGTACGGCACTAGCTACAACACGCCGGATCTTTCAATGTTCACCCACAATCTCGCGAAGGGGTACGGGGAGCTTGGCAATGAGACCAGCCATGGCGGTCAGATAGGCGCGAGCCTCACCCATGGGCCCTGGCAGATCAAGCTGGAAGGCTCACGAACGCTGTATGACCAAGTCGTGAATTACCTTTCACTGGGGTATCCCAACTACAAATACGAAAACGGAACCAATCTTCGGGTGCAGGGGATCGAAAGCAGCATCCTGTATGCCGAACAGACTTGGAGCCTGGAAGGCTTTATCAGGAACCAGGAGGCGCGCAACTTGAGCCAAGTGCTTGAAGCCCAGTTGACGACTAGTGGTGCTGCAGGCCGCCCTTTCCTCACTGGTGGAGTGCGAGGAGTGGCCGCCTGGGGCGATTGGAAATTGGCCGGGCGATGGTCTTACACGGGTTCGAGCTACCAGTATTTTGACGATTTAGGCGCGGTGGATGGGGCGCGCACCCATTTCAATGATTTGTCCCTTGCCCTGACCTGGACAGCCTTGCGGTCTCTAAGTTTGACGGTTCGGGGAGAGCACCTGATGCAGAAGGCCTGGTCAAAGGAGGCGTGGTTGGAGGGGCGGCTCATGCGCAAGAACGACGCCTACCTGTTGCCAGTTTTCCCCGCTCAAGGCCCCACCGTTTCCCTCGAAGCGCGCTACCGTTTCTAGCATGAACCTGTTCCGTTGCCTGCTCGCGTTTGCCGCTGCCGTGATCCTCACGGCGGCGGCGCCGCGGCGGGTTGTTTCCCAGGCCGTGGGCACCGATGATCTGCTGCTGGCCCTGGCGGAGCCGACCCAGATCGCGGCGCTATCGCATCTGGCCACGGACGATCGGTACGCGCCTTCCTTCCGCGAAGCCGCCCGCTTTCCGACCCTGCGCAATTCCAGTGCCGAAGACATTTTACGTTTTCGTCCGGATCTGGTGCTCGTCACCAGCTATTCGCCTTCCGAAAGTGTGGTGCTCCTGCGCCGCGCCGGGGTGCAGGTTTTCGTTCTGGAGCAGTACGAACGGTTGGAAGATGTCTACGTCAGCCTGCGCAAGCTGGGCGAAATCCTGGGGCGATCCAAACAGGCAGAGGAGCTCATCCGCAATTGCCAAAGCCGTGTGCAGGAATTGGCCAAGCGTCTGCAAGGCGTGAAACCGGTGCGTGTGATGGCGGCCGGCATCTACCCCTTTGCTTCGGGTTCAGATACGTCCTTTCAAGATATTTGCGATCACGCGGGCGCCCTGAATGTGGCGGCGGAGGCGGGAATCAAGGGGCACGTGCCCATGCCCTCCGAAAAGGCACTCACCTGGAAGACCGAAGTGCTCATCGGACCCCAAGAAAAGGGTGAAGAGCTCCTTACGCAATTACGTGGCCTGCCGCCCTACAAGTTCATGCCCGCCCTGCGCAAGGGTCGTGTGGTGTCCATACCTGGCGCACTCTTCGCCACCACCAGCCATCGGCGCATCGAAACCTACGAATGGGTTGCCCGGGCTTTGCACCCGGAGCGGTTCCAGTGAAAGCGCATCGCACGTGGCCACTTCTGGTCTTTGGGGCGCTCACGGTTCTCGCCGTGGTGGCCTCGCTGGCCTTGGGTGATGCACTGCTCTCGCCCCGCCAAATGTTCGGCGCACTGCTGGGGCACGGGGATGATCTGGCGCGCACGGTGCTGTGGGATATCCGCCTGCCGCGCACGCTGGTGGGGCTGGCGGTGGGGGCCGGCCTGGGCGCTTCCGGCGTGGTGATGCAGGCCTACTTCCGCAATCCCCTTGCCAGCCCCGGGCTCCTGGGTGTCAGCAGCGGGGGCGCCCTGGGCGCCGTGGCGGCGCTGGCCCTGGGCGGCGGCGCGCTGAGTCTATTCATGGTGCCGCTCGCCTCCATCGCGGGCGCCTTTCTCGCTACCGGTGCGGTGATGCTGATGGCCCGGCGAGGTGCGTCGCCCGAGCATCTCCTGCTGGGCGGGGTGGCGCTGAACGCGCTCTTTGGCGCAGCCACCAGTTTCCTGGTGGCCGTGTCGGCGGCCCATATGCAGGCCACGGGGCAGATCATTTTCTGGCTCATGGGCGGCATCGAAAACCGCACCTGGGAACACGTTTGGATGGCGTTGCCCCTGGTGGCACTTTCCTGCGGATTGCTGCTGCCCCTCGGTCGTTCCATGAACCTGCTGGCACTGGGGGAATCCGGCGCCCAGAGTCTGGGCGTGGATGTGCGGCGTCTGCGCTGGCAGTTGGTGATTCTTTCGACAATTCTCACGGCCCTGGCCACGGCCGTGGGCGGCGTGGTGGGTTTTGTGGGGCTGGTGGTGCCGCACCTGGTGCGCATGATGTTCGGTCCCGATCATCGCCGGTTGCTGCCCCTTTCCATGCTGGGTGGCGCGATCCTGGTATTGGCCTGTGATCTGCCCACGCGCTTCCTGCCTGCGGGCATGCGGCTGGGCGTGGTGACCTCCCTGGTGGGTGGTCCCTTCCTGCTCTGGCTGCTGCGGAAGCGGCCATGCTGAACGCGACAGGACTCTCGGTAGGCGAGCGGCTGCGGGCGCTGGACTTTCACGCCGAACCGGGTGAGCACATCGCGATTCTTGGTCCGAACGGGGCCGGGAAATCCACGCTGTTGGCGGCACTGGCGGGCCTGCTGCCTGCCAAGGGGCGCATTGAATGGAATGACCGGGAATATTCAAAAATCCCCTTTCTTCAGCGGGGCCGAATGCTCTCGTGGCTGGGCCAGGAAAGCCACGCGGAATTCGCCTTTCCCGTGCGCGAAGTGGTGGCCCAGGGGCGCCATGCCTGGGGCGATGACGGTGCCTGCGTGGAAGAGGCCATGGCAACCTTGGATATCACGCACTTGGCGGAGCGGCCCATCACGCAGCTTTCCGGGGGTGAGCGGCGTCGGGTGTTTTTAGCCCGGGCCCTGGCCACGGGTGCGCCCATTCAACTTTGGGATGAACCCGCATCCAGCCTGGATGTGCGCCACGCCCTGGAGGTCTACCGACTCGGGCAACAACTGGCAGCGAAAGGTTCGACGCTGTTGGTGAGTCTCCACGATATCCGCGCCGCCTACCGCTTCAGCCGTGTGCTGGTGCTGGAATGCGGGCACCTCGTGGGGGATGGTCCGCCCCACGAGGTGCTTTCCGCCAAACTCATTCGGGAGGTCTTCCGGGTGGAAGCCAGCTTCGTCACGTCGCTGGTGCCGGAACTGCCCCAGGAATAGACGTTTCGATCTATTCGATCACGATCCCGCCGTTCACGGTTTCCAGGCTGATCTGCTGATCGCCGCCCGGGAAAGTGGCGCTCACCTTGTGCTTTTTGATGACCACGTCATCGGCACCCGTGGCCTTGAAGGACACATCGCCATTGACGGTGCTGGCCTTCAGGTGGCCCTTGATGCCGCTGATTTGCAGATGGATGGAGCCATTCACTGTCTCCGCTTCGATGCCCTTGTTGCTGCCGTCCAGACCCGTGCCCTTGATGGAGCCGTTCACGGTTTCCAGTTTCAGCCCGCCTTTCACCTGATCCAGGCTGATGGAGCCATTCACGGTGTGGGCTTTCAGTGCTTCATTAAGATCCTTCACCTTAATGGCACCATTCACGGTTTCAACGCTGGCGTTGCCGGAGATGCCCGTCAGGGTCACTTCGCCGTTCACACTTTCCAGGTTCGGCATCACCTTGCGCGGCACCTTCAGGGTCATTTCGCAACTGGGACCCCGGTAGCTGCCCCAGCCCGTGTGCTTGGGGTATTCGCCCTTGATCACGAGCTTCTTGTCGCTGGGCGTGAAGGTGACCTTCACCTGTTCGTCCTTGCTGCTGGGTTTGAATTCGCCCGTGAACTGGACTTCTTCCCGGTCCCAGGCTTCGACCCGGATGAAGCCATTCACGTTTTCCACTTTCAGCGTGGAGCCACTGGCCAGGGGCACCGTGCGGGTCTCCGTGGTCTTTTCCGCCTTGGCGGGTTGGATCACCAGGGTCTGGGCGCCCAAGGGCGCGATGAGGATGAAGGCGGCAAGGGCCTTGGCAGCGAACATGGGTTCCTCCCGGTTGTCAGAGAACGTGATCCGGCTACGGGGGATTTCCCTTGGCGTTTAGGCCATGATGTCCAAATGGGACGCCTGTATTTCGTGACTGGACCGGTGCGCAGCGGCAAGAGCCGCTTCGCCCTCGAACTCGCCCAGGGCTGGGGCGATCAGGTGGTGTACGCCGCCACGTACCGGGTGGATCCCGAGGATGCCGAGATGATGGAGCGGGTGCGGCGCCATCGGGCGGACCGGCCAGCGGTATGGCGCACCCTGGAAGCGCCGGGCGATATCGCGGCGGCGCTGGTGCCCCTGGATCCGCCGCCCTCGGGCCTAGTGTTGGACTGTTTGACCGTGTGGCTGGGCGGGCGCATGGAGGCTTCGGACGAAGGCATCCTGGAGGGCTGGAGGCGCCTGTTGGTCCAGTTCAAACAATCGCCCTGGCCCACGGTCATTGTGGGCAACGAAGTGGGTTGGTCCCTGGTGCCCGCGGAGCCCGAACTGCGCCGCTTCCGGGACCTGGCCGGATGGCTGGCCCAGGCCACGGCCCAGGCGGCCGACGAAGCCTGGCTGGTGGTGGCGGGCTGTCCGGTGAAATTGAAATAGACAGGGTCTTCCCTTTTTGAGTGATGCCTCGCATTATGATGGCACCTCCCCGGCACGTACCCTGATGGCCCCCGGGCAGGACTCTTTGAGGAGATCCCATGACTGTATCGGCTGTGTCGATGCTTCGACCCCTTGTCCTGGCGCTCGTTGCCGCCAGCCTTGTGGCCCAGGAGCGGCCCAAGACCCCGCCTACACCGATGCCGGGTGGTGGGGCGCCCAATGCTGCCCCCAGGGTTGATGCCCCCAAACCTCCCGAAGGAGATCCCAAGCCCTACGACAAGGTGATCACCTCGGAATTGAAATCCCAGGATGGGCTGTTCAAGGTTCACACCGGCAAGAGCAAGGTCTACTTCGAGATTCCCAAGACCCAGTTGGGCAAGGACCTGCTGGTGGTGGTGCAGGTGAAGAAGAGCCCCGCCGATGCGAGCTATCCCGGTCAGAGCGTAGGTGACGAAGTGGTCCGCTGGGAGCTGCGCGAAAACAAAGTGCTGCTGCGGGCGGTTTCCTTCAACCACGTGGCGGATCCTTCCAATCCGGTGGTCAAGGCGGTGGAGGCCATGAGCACCCCTGGCATCCTGATGAGTTTTCCGGTGGAAGCCTTTGCTAAGGATGGCGGGCCGGTCATCGAAGTGACCAGGCTCTTCACCACCGACGTGAACGAATTCTCTGCCAAGCGCGCGCTGCAGGCCACGGGCATGGATGGCAGCCGCAGTTTTGTGGACAAGGTGAAGGCCTTCCCCCTGAACCTGAATGTGGAAGCGGTGCAGACCTTCAACCCCTCGCCCGTGCCGCTGCCGCCGGGCATTCCGCCCCAGTACGCTGCGATGATTCCGCCACCGCCCACCCGCACGGCAGTGGTGCATTACAGCTTTGTGCAGCTGCCCGAAAAACCGATGATGGGCCGCCTGGAAGACGAGCGTGTGGGCTTCTTCTCTCATAGCCATCTGGACTACGGCCGCGCCGATCACGAGGTGGCGCGCCGTCAGTTCATCGCCCGTTGGCGCCTGGAAAAGAAGGACCCCGCCGCCGCCAAGAGCGAGCCCGTGAAGCCCATCGTCTTCTATGTGGATCCCGCCACGCCCAAACAATGGGTGCCCTTTGTGATCAAGGCCGTGGAAGCCTGGCAACCTGCCTTCGAAGAGGCAGGCTTCCTCAAGGCCATCCAGGCCAAGGAAGCGCCCACCCCGGAGCAGGATCCGGACTGGAGCGCCGACGATGCGCGGTACAGCGTGATCCGCTGGGTGCCTTCCCGCACGGCCAATGCCATGGGCCCCCACGTTTCCGATCCCCGCAGCGGCGAAATCCTGGAAGCGGATATCGAGATCTACCAGAACATTCTGCAGCTCCAGACCGATTGGTACTTCACCCAGGTGGGCCCCTTGGACAAGCGTGTGGCCACGCTGCCCATGCCCGACGAACTCATGGGCGAGTTGTTGGCCTACGTGATCACCCACGAGGTGGGGCATTCGCTCGGTCTGCCACACAACTTCAAATCCAGCGCCACCTACCCCGTGGAAAAGCTGCGCGACAAGGGTTGGCTGGAAAAGATGGGCCATGTGGCCACGCTCATGGATTACAGCCGCTTCAATTACGTCGTCCAGCCCGAGGATGGCATCGATCCCAAACTGCTGATTCCCAAGGTGGGCCCCTACGATATTTTCGCCATCAAGTGGGGCTACACGCCCATTCCCGAGGCCAAGACGCCCGACGCCGAAAAACCCATCCTAGATGCCTGGTGCAAGCCTCAGGAAACCACGCCCTGGCTGCGATTCAGCACGTCGGGAAGCATGGGGGCCGACCCCGGTGAAGAATCCGAAGCGGTGGGCGATATCGATCCCGTGAAGGCCACAACCCTGGGCACCAAGAACCTCAAACGGGTGGTGGATATGCTGCCCAAGGCCACGCTGAAGGCCGGCGAAGACTACGACAAATTGAACCACCTGTATTCCGCAGCCCTGGGTCAGTGGGGCCGGGAACTGGGCCACGTGGCCAACCTGGTGGGAGGCTTTGATAGCGAGCCCAAGGTGGGCCTGCAGCCCGGTGTGCGCTTCACGCCCTTGGCGAAGAATCGCCAGGTGGAGGCCGTGAAGTTCCTCAACGAGAACCTGTTCAAGACCCCCACGTGGACGCTGCCCGCGGAGGTCTTGCGCAAACTGGGGCCCACCAGCGGTCAGGCCCACCTGGTGAACCTGCAGCGCGGTGTTCTCAATGGCCTTTTGACACCAACGCGGTTGACTCGCCTGCAGGAGCAGGAGGCCATGCTGGGCGACAAGGCCTACACCACCAGCGCCTTACTGGGTGATCTGCGCGCAGGCATCTTCACGGAGTTGAGCAGTGGGGCGCGCATCGATCCCTATCGTCGCAATCTTCAGCGGGCTTATGTGGATCTGCTGGGCGCAAGACTTTATCCCTCGGCACCTGTGGCCGGGATGTTCGGCGGCGGGGCACCTACCCTACCGACCCTCAGCAACGATGACACCCGTGGCGCCGTGCGCGCCGAGCTGAAAACCCTCATGGGCCTGGCCGTTGCCAAGTCCGGGGATCGCGCCACCAAGGCCCACCTGGAAGATCTCCGGGACCAGATCGCCAAGCTGCTGGACCCCAAGTTCGCGCCCTCTGCAACTGCAGGTTCGGCCGCCGGTGCCATGCGCGGCGTGCGACCTGAAAGTTGCTGGCCTGAACTTACTGAAAACTAGAACCCTGCGTGTTGAACAACCCAAGGCCGCGCATTTGCGCGGCCTTGGTCATTCCACGAAATCCAGATCCCGTCCGGCAGTCTCCGCCATGCCCCAGAGCGAGACCAGGGCCAATCCGAAACAGGTCAGGCCCACGGCCCAGGCGGCGCCGATGTAACCCAGGTGGCCTCGGAGCAGCACGAAGCTGCCCGTGATGAGGGGCACCGCGCCCCGCACGAAATTGGGTACGGTGGTGGCCACGGTGGAACGCAGGTTGGTACCGAACTGCTCGGCGGCGATAGTAACAAACACAGCCCAATAACCGGTAGCCAGGCCCAGGAAGCCCGCCAATAGATACAGCATCAAGGGCGAAAGGCCGTGCACGCTCAGGTAGACGGTGACGCCGGCCAGGGTGCCCAGGATGAAGAGCAGCACGACCTTGCGTCGGGAGCCCCACAGTTGGCTGAGGATGCCCGAGGCCAGACTGCCCACGGTGATGCCGCTGTAGCAGAAGGCCACGGCCGTGCCCGCGTTCACGGGACCGGTGACACCGATCTTGGGGGCGAATTCCGGCGCTGAGGTAATGAGGATGGCCACCACAAACCACGTGGGCAGGCCGATCAGGATGCAGCGCAGATAGCGCCAGAAACGCTCCCAGTTGGTGAAGAGGCTGAAGAAATCCCCGCGCTTCACATCCTGGTGGCCAAGATTTTGGAACATCCCGCTTTCCCGGAGGCTGAAGCGCGTGGCCAGAAGCAGTAGGCCCAGTCCACCACCCACCAGGTAGGCCGCGCGCCAGGGCAGATACTTGCCCACCAAACTGGCGGCCACGGTCCCGAAAATCCCCACCCCCGCCACGATGGCCGTGCCATAGGCCCGCAGATCCCGAGGCAGGATTTCGCTCACCAGGGTGACCGCCGCACCGAGCTCTCCGGCGAGGCCCAACCCCGCGAGAAAGCGCCACACGGCATAGGCTGGAATCCCGTGCACGAAGGCATTGGCGATATTGGCCACGGAGTAGAGCGCGATGCTGCCGAAGAGCGTGGACAAACGTCCTTTCTTGTCGCCCAACACACCCCACAGGATGCCGCCCAACAGCATGCCCACCATCTGCGCGTTGAGCAGCAGGTACGTGGCCGAGATCTGCGCATCGCCCGGAGCCACGCCCAGCGCCGTGAGGCTTGGCTGCCGCACGATGGGAAAGAGCAGCAGATCGAACATGTCCACGAAGTAGCCCAGAGCGGCCACCAGGACAGTGAGGCTGAAGATGATGCGGAGCTTGGAGAATGCTTGACACCCGCGGAGGTGGAAAATGCGCGGGCACCCGGAAGATGGTCAATAAAATGTCTGGCACAACGCATTTCACGGCACTTGAGGAGACGTCAAAGTCAGGGGGTTGCCGTCGACAGTCATAGCTACGATGGAAACTGTGTTCATTGCCGGCGAAGCGAAGGACTAATGGGAGAGATTTTGATATTTCCCCACGCTGGGCCCCTGTTCTCACCCCCCGCCCCCCCTTACTCCCTCGCCCGCCCGAAAGACCAAGCCGCGCACCGCGGTCAAAGGCAGGAGGGGGATGCTGGGGGGGCAGCTATCTTGGGAACTGTTTACGCAGAAGGTTGAAGGCCTTTACCCCATCGTCGCGACCATCACGGCCTTGATGGTGTGCATTCGGTTTTCGGCTTCGTCGAACACCACGCTGTGGCGGCTTCGGAAGACTTCGTCGGTCACTTCGCGGATATCGAAGCCCAGCTCTTTCTGTTCCTTGGCGAGCTTGGTTTCGAAATCGTGGAAGGCGGGCAGGCAGTGGAGGAAGAGCACATCGGGGTTGCCGGTGGCCTTGATCATTTCCATGGTCACCTTGTAAGGGGTGAGCTGCTTCACGCGCTCGGGGATCTGGGCTTCTTCGCCCATGCTGGCCCACACGTCGGTGTAGAGCACATCGGCGCCCTTCACGGCCTCTTCCATGTTGTTGCAGACTTCGATGATGGCGCCGGTTTCCTTGGCGGCTTCGCGGGCGGCGGCCAGCACCTTGGGATCGGGCGCCAGACTATCGGGGCCCAGGGCCACGAAATGCATACCGGTCTTGGCGGCGCCGTACATCAGGGCGTAGCTCATGTTGTTGCGGATATCGCCGCAGAACACCAGCTTCACCTTGTTGAGGGGCTTGGCGCAGTGCTCTTCGATGGTGAGGAAATCGGCGAGGATCTGCGTGGGGTGATCCACATCGGTGAGGCCGTTCCACACGGGCACGCCGCTGTGTTTGGCCAGCATCTCGACCACTTCCTGCTTGAAGCCGCGGTACTCGATGCCGTCATAGAAGCGGCCTAGCACCTTGGCGCTGTCTTCCAGGGATTCCTTCTTGCCCATCTGGGAGCTGTTGGAATCCAGGAAGGTGACGTGGGCGCCTTCTTCCAGCGCGCCCACTTCGAAGGCGCAGCGGGTGCGGGTGGAGGCCTTCTCGAAGAGCAGAACCACGTTCTTGCCCTTGAGCAGGTAGTTGAACACGCCCTGACGCTTCTTGGTCTTCAGGTCGTGGCTGAGGTCGAGGAGGTAGCGGACTTCGGAAGGGGTGAAGTCCATCAGGGTGAGGAAGCTGCGACCCTTGAGGTTGACGGCCATGGTTGATTCTCCGTCGGCATCGTTGGGACAACCCACGAGGAGGGGACGCGCGGACCCTCCACTGGGCGAAAGAATAATTTCACCACGGGAGCGGACTGGGGGCGACCCCTCTTTTCTCAGGCCATCTTCGGACTCGACTAACTGCCGAATTGACTGGGCAAAAACCTGCGAGTCCATCAGGCCCGTGGATGAACAGTAAAGAACGCAAAAACCCGCCAAGAAACGTGCGGTGCTCTGTGCATCCGTTATTTCTTGGTGGGATTTTGCGTTCGCTGCGGTCAGATTAGCGTGCGCCGGTTTTACCAGGACTCGCGGGCTACTTGGCCTTTGCCGCGGCCTTCCAGGCGGCCAGGGCCTTGGCCTCCACTTCAGCGCTGGGGCCCGCCAATTTGTTGCGGCCCTTTTCGACGTTTTCCTGGGTTTTGTACCAGGTCAGGGTGTCCTTCACGGTTTCTTCGGCGGGGCGGAAGCGCAGGCCTGCCTTGATGGCCTTGGCGTTGCTCCAGGTGTGGAAGCCCTTGGTCTCGCCTTCGAAGGGCGCCCAGATGGGGAAGTCCAGGCCTTCCTGCTTGGTGACGAATTCAGTGGGCAGCCAGGTCAGGGTGGTCTTGGCGGGGCTCAGGGTCTCGCAGGCCTTGATCACGCGGCCCCAGGTCAACGTCTTGTCGGGCCCGACGGCATTGAAGGTGCCCATGGTGCCATCTTCCGCAAGCTTGACCAGCCACTGGCCCAGGTCGCGCACATCGATGATCTGGATGGGATCCGTGGGGGCGCCGGGCACGGCGATCTCGCCGCCCTTGGCAAAGCGCACCGGCCAATAGGTGAAACGGCCGCTGTTGTCATCGGGGCCCACGATGTAGCCGGGGCGCACCACCGTCACCCGGCCAGGCATGGCTTTTTCTGCGGCCTGTTCGCAGAGGGCCTTGAGGGAGCCGTAGAACTCGTAGCTCTTGCCCATGTTTTCCAGGGTGGGATCGGGCATGGTGGCCAGGGCTGCTGATTCATCGCCGTTCACGGGGTTGGGTTCTTTGTAGGCGGAGATGGAGCTGATGATGATGTACTGCTTGCACCGCTTGGCCAGCAGTTCGGCGGAGGCCGTTACCATGCGCGGGTAGTAGGCGCTGTTATCGATGACCACATCCCACTCGCTTGTTTCCAGCGCTTTCAGGCCGTCTCCCTTCTTGGGATCGCGGTCGCCATGGAGTTTTTCCACGCCGGGGAAAAGATCCGGGCGTGTTTTCCCGCGGTTGAACATCGTCACCTTGTGGCCCTTGGCCTGGGCGGCTTCGATGGTGGCGGGGCCCAGGTAGCCGGTGCCGCCCAGGATCAGGATGCGCAGGGGCTTCACCGCAGGGGCGGCGCCCAGGAAGGTACCTGTCCAAAGGGCCAGGGCGGAGCAGCACAGCAACAGCCGACGAGCGAGATTCATGCGTCCTCCAGAAAAGGCATGGCGTTGAGGATGATACATCGTAATGCTATATATAACCGCTTGCCTGCTTTTGGCAAGACCTGCGCACGCGAGGATGTCATGTCCAGCTCTCAAAGTCCTTCCAGTTGGGCCCCCGCAAGCCTGTTGGGACGCCTGGTCAAGGTGTGCCCCGGCGAAGGACAGGCCCTGTTGTTGTCCTCGGCCTATTTCTTTTGTTTGATGCTGGGCTACTACCTGCTGCGACCCCTCCGGGAAGCCATGGGCATTGCCCGGGGCGCCGACAAATTGCCCTGGCTGATGACCGGCACCCTGCTGGTGATGTTGCTGGCCAACCCAGCCTTCGCGGCCCTGGTATCAAAGCTCCCACGCCGTCGTTTCATCCCCATGGCCTACCGGTTCTTTGGGCTCAACCTAGTGCTTTTCTTTCTGCTCTTCCGCCTGCTCCCAGGCCATGGCGGCGTGGTGCTGGGCTATACCTTCTACATCTGGCTGAGCGTGTACAACCTGTTTGTGGTGAGCGTCTTCTGGGGCTTCATGGGCGATCTCTTCGATGAACACCAGGGCAAGCGCCTGTTCGGATTCATCGCCATGGGCGGGACCCTGGGCGCGATCCTGGGCGCGGGGCTCACGGAGGGGCTCAGCCAGGGTGCTCTGTTGGGGTTCACCTTGCCCTTCAAGGCCACGCCTTCGGCTCTGGTGCTGGTGGCGGCGGCCTTTCTGGAACTGGCGGTGCAGTGCGTATTGGCCCTGGCGCGGCTGCACAAGCTGGGCAACGAGGCAGGTGGCGCGCGGGAGCCCGGGCCGGGCCTGATGGAAGGCCTGCGTCTGATCACCCAGTCCCGCTACCTGCAGCTCATCTGTGCCTACATGCTGCTCTTTACTCTGACCACCACGTTTTTGTACATGGCCCAGGGCGCCATTGTTGCGAAGGCCTTTGCCACCCAGTCGGCCCGGGCGGCGGCGTTCGCCCGCATCGATTTCTGGGTGAATGTGCTGACCCTGGTCACGCAACTCTTCCTGACCAGCCGCCTGATCAGCACCTTCGGCCTCCGGCCGGTGTTGGTACTGCTCCCGGTGCTCAGTCTGGTGGGCTTTGGTGCCCTGTGGCTCTGGCCCACCTTCGCGGTGCTGGCGGTCTTCCAGGTGCTGCGGCGCGGCCTGCATTACGCGGTGGATCGCCCCGCCCGGGAAATTCTCTATATCCCTCTGGGCCCCGACGAGAAATACAAATCCAAGCCCTTCATCGACACCTTTGTCTACCGTGGGGGGGATTTCCTGGGTGCCTGGGCGCCCGCCTTGCTCACCTGGGCGGCCGTGCCCGTGGGCGCTGTGGCAGTGGGTCTTTCGGGGCTTTGGTACTGGACGGGCTTCAGGTTGGGGAAGCTATGTGGAACTTCCCAACTCAAAGACCGTCCGTGATGAGAATGGCGGGTTCAAATCCCAAGGACTGAGCTTCCGCAGGCGTCTTTATGCCCCACACGGCCAGGCGTTTGGCATAGGGCTTCCAGAACTCCGGGCGCCTCTTCACGGCCTTCAGGGGCACATGGAAGCAAAGGGATTCGGGGAGGTTTTCCAGGTCCTCGGTGGTGAGTTCGTCGGCCTCCTCGGTTTCCCAAAGAAAGCCGCAGCGGGCCTCGTGGCATTCGGCCCAGAGCTGCAGGATTTCAGAATGCTCGAAGCTGGAAAACAGCACGCGATCCAAGGCCTCGGCAGCTTCCACGGAGGCCAAGGCCTGTTTCCAACCGGGTTCGCCCTTGAGCTCCACATTGATGAGGCGCGCCGGAAGCTCTAGCGCATCGGAGAGCCGGGGCAAGGGCTCGCCGTTTTTCAGCTTGGGCAGTTCGGTGGATTTCAGGTGGCGCAGGACGCCGGCACCCGCGGCGGTGCGCGCCAGGTCGTCGTCGTGGAGCACCATGCTCACGCCATCCTGGGTGGGCTGGGCATCCAACTCAAAGCCATCCATGCCCGCAGCCAGTGCGCCATTGAAAGCTTCCATGGAGTTTTCCAGGTACCGCGCGGAGTGGCCTCGATGGCCGAGTATCAGGGACATGGCGATCCTCCAGAACTCCATGATGCGCTAGATTGTCCGTGCGATCATGGCGGCATGCGGCTTGTCAGCACCCGGAACTCTTCGCACCGAGCGACCTTTCTGGACGCGCTCCAACGTGGTTTTGCGCCTGATGGCGGCCTGTATGTGCCGGAGCCGGTGGCCTGTTTCCGGGATGTGTCACGTCTGTTGGAAATGGGCTTCCAGGAGCGGTCGCTGGTGATTGTCCACCGGTTGTTGGGGGAAGAATTCAGCCTGGAGGAACTGGAACTCGCCGTGATGGGAGCCTTCGATTTCCCACTTCCCCTGACCCGCATTGGGGATCGCATGGCGGTCCTGGAGCCCTTCCATGGCCCCACCGCATCCATCGAGGATTTCGGGGCACGGTTCCTGGCGCGGATGCAGGATCTGGCCGAGGCTCGTGGCACCGCCCATCTGAAAACGCTTCTCACGGCCACGGCGGGTGCCTCTGGGGCGGCCGTGGCCCATGCCTTTGCGGGGCGGCGGGGCACCCGGGTGGTGATCCTGTATCCCAAGGGGCGAATCTCTGCGCTGGAGGCCCGGCAGATCGCCACACCCGGCGGTAATGTGCTGGCCTATGCGGTGGAAGGGGATCTGGATGCCTGCCAGGCGCTGGTTTGCCTTTGCCGGGCCGATCATGCCCTGGCCGAACCCTTGCACCTGGGGAGCGCGGATGCCACGCATATTGCCTGGCTCCTGGCCTTTGTGCTGCTCCATTTCGAGGCGGTGGCGCAACTGCGGGCATTGGGTTTCCAAGAGGCACCGGTGATGGCAGTGCCCGGGGGAGATCTCGGCCTACTCTATGCGGGACTGTGGGCCAAGGCCATGGGCCTGCCCGTGAAGGCCTTTGTGGTGGCTGCCAACGCCAACCGCACCGTGTCGGATTATCTGAATTCCAGCGAGTACTTGCCGCGGCCGTCCGTACCCACCCTCACCAAGAATCTGGATATCGCCGAGCCCTTCAATTGGGAGCGCGTCACGCATTTCTTCGGGGGCGATCTAGGGCGCATGCGTGAGGCGCTGCGGTGGGGCAGCGTGGATGATGCCGCCACCCGCAAAGCCATGTGGGAATTGCATCAACGTGGCTTTGTGCCCGAGGCCCATGGGGCGGTGGCCTATGGGGTGCTGGAGGAACGGCGCGCCCTCAATGAAACGGGTGTGTTCATGGCCCCCATGCATCCCGCCAAGGATCATGAACTGCTGGAACGGGCCATGAACCTGAAGCCTGAGTGGCCTGCATCCCTGGCAGCCTTGGCGGCCAATCCCCCTGCGGCCAAGGTGCTGCCAAAGGATCTTGCGGCGCTGCGCAAGGAACTGGGAGTTTCTTGAACCAGATCTTCGGGGGGTTGCTTCACCGTAAAGGAAGGGGCCGCTATTATTGCGCCGACCAGATCAGCACCGATCCATCGGGCAGTTTCAAGGCGCCTTCACCGGGCTTGGGGGTTTCGGGAAAGGCGCGCTTGGCTTTCATGGGGCCGCTGGGGGTGAGGGTTTTCTTCTTGAGGTCCCATACCCACACGGCATCGGTGGTTTGAGCGGAGGCTTCGGAAAGGCCGCCGAGCACGAGCGCCTTCTGGGGATCCAGGCTCACCACGAGGGAATTCTTCAGGGTCTGGCCAATCACAAAGGGCGGGAGGCCCAGCTTGGCGGACCCTGCGTAGGCTTTCGCTTTTTTCAGAGCAGGCGTCATTTCCTCCATTCGGCCCAAGGGCGTGAGCGTGCCGGTCTTGGGATCAATGGCATCCACAATGGGGCCCAGGGCGACGACTTTGCCATCGAGCAGTGCCAGCGCTTCCGTGCCCGCGCGCAAGGCGCCCAGGTACTGGCATTGGCGCGTGCGTGGATCCCAGCGTTCCAGAGTCGACCCCCACACCGCTGAACCCAGCACCAGCAATTGTGCGTCTTTCAGGGGCACCAGGGCAGGGGCCAGGTAGGCATTGGCGAGCCGCCAGGGCGAATTGCCTCCACTGGAAAAATCTGCCAGGTCCGCGACCTTCCTGGGTTGGGTGCTGCGTTCGGGAAGGTACAGCCCGGTACCGGAAAGATCGGCCCAGCCCGGTGCCGCACATTCCGCGGCAGGTAGTGTGCCGCCGGAGGTCACGGTCTCCTTGGCGGGATCCAGGATTTCCACGGTGTCCGCCGTGGCTTCAGCACTGGCGGCGAAGCCGCCCAGGAGAACCACACGGCCATCTTTCAGTTGCGCCATCTGGTGGTGGGCCCTGGGGGCAAGGTTGGCTTTCCATGCGGTCCACCGCCCTTTTTTGGGATTGAAAATTTCGACGGGAAGATTGGGCGGCGGCAGCGACTTGGAACTGGCTGGGCGACGGAAGCCGCGCCGGGTCTCAGGTTGGGGTGGCGCTGGCCAGCCACCGGTCACCAAGGCGCGGCCATCGGCCAGGCGCAGGGCGCGAAACAGGATCCGAGGATTGTTCAGATTGCCGCAGGATTTCGGCGCCTTGATTTTGCCATCCCAAACCCAGCACGCGCCCGTCTGTCCATCGATGAACAGGGTGGTTTCGTCCAGATCCACGATTTCCGCCGAGAGGCCACATTTCAAGTCGCCCGGAACAGGCTGGAATTTGGTGGCGCCCGGTTCGAGGATTTCAGCGGGGGCGGAAGCTTCGGTGCCCCCCAGCACCAGCAGGCGGCCGCTCTTCAAGAGCTGTGCCCGATGCCCCTGGCGAGCCTGGGCCATGGGTGGACCAGGTGTGAACCGGCGGGTGGCGGGGTCGAACCATTCGGTGGTGCCACCTCTCAGGCTGCCCCCGGTGATCAGCACGCGCCCATCCGGAAAGGCCGTGGCCTGGAAATCCGTGCGGCTTTCCTGCATGGCGCCGATGGCGCGGCTGCGGCCCGTGGTCAGATCCAGCAATTCGCCGCTGGCGCCGGCGGCGGGAACATCGGCGGGAGCCTTGGCAGGCGCGGGCTTGGGAGCTTTTTTGGGCGGTGCTGCGTGGGCAGAACTAAGGATGGCGCCCATCAGGAGCGCTGCAATAAGCTTTGATCGCATCAAATGACCTTTCCGGGGTTGAAGATGCCCATGGGATCCAGGGCCCGCTTGAGGGCACGGAGGGCTTCGATCTGGTAGGGGTCCGCCAATTGCAGGAAGGCATCCCGCTTGGCGAGCCCGATGCCATGTTCGCCGCTGAGGGTCCCGCCCAACTGTAGACAGAGGCGGAACAGGGCCAATAGGTGAGCATCCATTTCCTCGACGGTGCATTCGCCCGCCTGGAGAAAGTTGACGTGCAGGTTGCCATCGCCGAGGTGACCGTAGGTAACCAGGGGCAAGCCCAGTGCCTCCGCCCCTTCAAAGAATTGGCGCACCTGGCTCCGGGGTACCACGATGTCTTCGCTCACTTTTTTAGGAAAGCGCTCCTTGAGCACCACACTGGTTTGGCGGCGCACGGCCCAGAGCGCTTCCCGCTGCCGCGCATCCGTGGCGAGTTGAAGCTCCTCGGCCTGGGGCCCCAGCAACTCCATCACGCGCTCCAGAAAGGCTTCCGACGTGCAGCCGGGATCATCGAATTCCAGCAGGGCCAGGGCTTCGCCGGGCATGCGCCGAGCCTCTTCGGGACCAAACTGACGCAGCAGCTCGAGCACGGCCGGATCCCAGAACTCGAAGGCACTGGGGAGCAGACCCGCGCTCACCAACACGGCGGGCAGATCCAGCAGGGCGTGCCAGTCCTTGACGGGCAGCAGGAGCGTGAGCCGTTCTTGGGGTGCCGGAAGCAACCGCACCGTGGCCCCGAGGATGAGCCCAAAGATGCCCTCGCTGCCCACCAGCAATTGCGCCAGGGCGGGGCCCGCGTTGTTTTTCACCGTGGCGATGCCGAAGGTGTGAATCTCCCCATCGGCCATCAGGGCATCCAGGGCCAGCACCCAGTTCCGGGTCATCCCGTACTTGCAGGCGCCCGGGCCACCCGCATTGGTGGCGAGGCTGCCCCCAAAGCCGCATTGATCCCAGGAATTGGGGTCCGGTGGGTAAAAGAGCCCCTGCGCCAGGGCGGCGCCCTTCACCTCCTTCAGCAGGCTCCGGGCGGGGGCGCTCAGGGTGGCGTCGGCTTTCGAGATCTGGATCTGGCCGGGCCAATCCGCCAGGTCCACGATCACGCTGCGGTCCAGGGGTACGGCGCCTCCGGCCTTGCCCGTGCCGGCCCCGCGGGGCACCAGGGCAAAGCCCTCGGTGGTGGCTCGCCTCACCAGTTCGCGGAGCGCTTCTGGTCCATGGGGTTTTACCACCGCCAGGGGCAGCGGCCCCCGGAGGTGGGACTCGTCCTGCCGATAGGCTTCCAGGGCCTCGGGGGCGAGGATCACGGAGGCTTGGGGGATGTGCGGAAAAATGCCCATCCTCCCATTTTGCCTGTATGCGCCTGCGGTGCCCGCTGCAATGATTGATCTTTCTTATGGCACAAGAATGAACCAGCGATGGCAGGAGCGCTCCGATGCCTGGGTGAAGGGAATGCCCTTCGCGTGGCTGGGCCTCATGCTTGGGATCGGGCTTTCCCTCGCCATTGGCTGGACGCTCTACAGTCAGGCCGTGGCGCGCCAGGTTGCCCGGTTCGAAAGTGACGCCAGCCGCCTGGACGCAGGGCTTGTGCGCTACCTGGAAGCGGAGCTCGACCTGCTCCGTGCGGCCCAGGGTTTTTTTGACGCGGGACCTGTGGATGCGGCCGCCTGGAAGGCCTTTGTGCGCCGGGCCCATGTGCGCGATCGCTATCCAGGGCTGCGGTCCCTGGGTTATTTGCAACTGGTGGCGCCTGCCCAGCAACCGGCCTTCGCGAAACAGATGGCCAAGGATCTGGGCTTTCCCGTTCAGATGGTGCCCACGGCGGGTGAAGTGGCGGCCTACGCCCGTTTCATCGAGCCGCAATTGAAGGACCCCGGGATCACTCTGGGCATCAACACCTTCACCGAACCTTCCCGCCGCGAGGCGATCCTGCGCGCCATCGAAAGCGATGTTCTCTCTGCCACCCGGCCGTTGGAATTGATTGGCCTGAATGAGCCGGCGGATCGGCCCCATGCGGCCGTGGTGGTGTATCTGCCCGTTTATCGGCGGGGAGCCAGCCTGGCCACACCCCTGGAACGCCGGGAAGCCGCTGAGGGTGTGGTTTTTCTTTCCCTGCTGACCTACCAAGTTTTTGAGCCCGTGCTGGCCAAGTATTCCAATCTGGCGCTGGATGTGCGGGATGAGGCGGTATCCGACGAGGAGAGCCGACTGTTCGGCAACCAGGGCTCGGGCGGCGGCCTGCAGCAGGATGCCCGATTCCAGCGCCGAGTGCGGCATGAACTGGGGCAGCGCACCTGGATCTTTTCCTATGAGGATTCTCGCCCAAATCCTGCAGCCCTGGCCTTGCGGGCCACCTTGCCGTATCCCATTGCAGGGGCCACCTTGGCGCTGGTGTTCTTTCTGCTGGTTCGCTCCCTTATCCGGGGGAAATCCAGGGCAGAGCGACTCGCCACCAATCTTCGCCAGAGCGAAGACCGGTTTCGGCGCGTGGCGGATCAAGCGCCCTGCGGCATTCTGTTGCTCACGGATCGCGTGAAGTACGTGAACCCCTATTTCCTGAAAAGCCTTGGCTACGAGGCTCCCGACGTGATTGGCGCCGCCCTGCGGGGCTACGTCCACCCCGAAGATCGGCATCTGATTCCCGATGTGGACGCGGCCATGGCGGATGTGGATCCTCCCCTGCGGGTGGAATTGCGGGTGCTGGCCAAGGGGGGTGGCTGTCGGTGGATGGATATCACCATGAGCCCCTTGAGTTTCGGGAAGCATCGGCTTTTGCTGGCCACCGCCTTTGATGTAACCGAGCGGCTCCAGGCCGTGGAAGGCCGCCTGGAAGCTGAGCGCAGCCTGCTGGAAACCCGGAAATCCGAAAGCCTTCGCGTTCTTGCCGGAGGGTTCGCCCACGACTTCAACAACCTCTTGGGTGTGGTCCTGGGGAATGCGGATTTGGCGGAGGGTCAGCCCATTCCCGACCAGAATTTGCATGCCTTGCGGGAAGCCTGCCTCAAGGCCGTGGGCCTCACGCGCCAATTGTTGGCCTTCTCAGGCGGGGGTGGCATGGCCCCCAGTCCCACGGATCTGAACGCCTGTGTGTTGCGTGCGGTTCCCCGGGTGGGCTCGGCGCTGCTGCCGGAAGGCCGTGTTACCGTCGATCTGGCCTTGCCCCTTGCTCAGGTGCTGGCGGACCCCGCATTGCTTGAGCAGATGGTTCTTGAGTTAATCGAGAACGGTCTGGAGGCGACCCAGGACGATCGGGGGCCGGTGTCGGTTCGAACCTGCGCCAAGGAATTCACGGAAGCCACCCTGGCGGAATTCCTGGAATCCCGTGGCCTGGAGCCAGGGCCCTATGTTTCCCTCACGGTGGAAGATCGTGGCCGCGGCATGGATGCGGCCCATCTGGCGCGGATTTTTGACCCCTTTTTCACCACCAAATTTGTGGGTCGCGGCCTCGGTTTGGCGGCCCTGCTGGGGGTGGTGCGCAGCCACCGGGGCGCTGTGCGCGTTTCCAGTCAGCCTGGTCAGGGCAGCACCTTTGAAGTGATCCTGCCGGTGCATGGAACCCCCGAGTCCGCCGCAGATCCTTCGAGGACTTCCCCCAGCGCCGGCCGAGGCACCGTGTTGGTGGTGGACGACGAAGTGGGCATCCGGGAACTGGCGGTGGAGATTCTCCAGAGCGTGGATATCCCCGTGCTTTCCGCCACCGGTGGGCGGGATGCCCTGGCCCAGGTGGCCGCCCATCGGGATGAGATCAGCCTGCTCTTACTGGACATGGCCATGCCCGATCTCAGTGGTGCTGAGGTCATCCGTGCCCTGCGTGTGACCGACCCGGGTATTCGCGTGATCCTCAGCAGCGGCTATGCCGAAGAGGATCTGCGGAAAACCCTGCAACCGGGCGATATCGTGGCCTTCCTGCCCAAGCCCTATCGGTTGGCGAACCTCGTGGACCTGGTGCGGGAAGTTCTGGCCAAGGCAGCGGACTAGGACACCAGCGTGCCCACCACGTCGCCCTTCACAGCAGCGATAAGGTTGCCGGGTTTCTTCATGTCGAAGACCAGGATGGGCAGCTTGTTTTCCATGCACAGGGCGATGGCGGCGGCGTCCATGACCTTCAAGCCCTTTTCGAGCACATCCTGGAAGGCGATGCGGTCGAACTTGGTGGCGGTGGGATCCTTCTTGGGGTCGGCGGTGTAGATGCCATCCACGTTGGTGGCCTTCATCACCACTTCGGCAGCGATCTCGTTGGCACGCAGCGCGGCGGCGGTATCCGTGGAAAAATAGGGGTTGCCGGTGCCGGCGCCGAAAATGACCACGCGCCCCTTTTCGAGATGGCGAACGGCGCGGCGACGGATGTAGCTTTCGGAGATCTTGGGCATTTCAATGCCACTCATGACGCGCGTCTGCACACCCTTTTGTTCGAGCGCATCCTGCAGGGCCAGGGCATTGATCATGGTGGCCAGCATGCCCATGTGATCGCCGGTCACCCGGTCCATGCCCTTGGTGGCGCCCGCCACGCCCCGGAAGATGTTGCCGCCGCCGATGACCAGGCCCACTTCCACGCCCAGTTCACGGATGGAGATGACCTGGTTGGCCACCATGGTGACCACCTCGGGATCGATGCCGCCCTTCTGTTCGCCCATGAGGGCTTCGCCGGAGAGCTTGAGGAGGATGCGTTTGAATTTCATGGGAGGCTCCGGCTTCAGGTTTACCAAAAAAAACCCCGGCGCGGGGACCGGGGTTTGAAACGTAGCTCCGACATGCTCAGCGCACGTCGCTGGTGGTGGTCGTGGCCGCCGGCAGCATCCGGTGCAGGGATTCCTGGATGTGCTCGTTCACCCGGTGCTCGCAGGCCCGGAGGGCCGCCCGAATGGCATTGGCCACGGCGCGGCCATCACTGCGGCCATGGCCGATGATAGAAACGCCTTTCACGCCCAGCAGGGGGGCACCGCCGTACTCGGCGTAGTCCAGCTTCTTCATGAAGTTCTTCATGGCCTTCTTGGCGAGGAGGCCACCGATCTTGGCGCGCAGGCTCTGGTTGATGCTGTCCCGCAGGCCGCGGATGATGCCTTCCGCCAGGGCTTCGGAGGATTTCAGCACCACGTTGCCCACAAAGCCATCGCAGGCCACCACATCGAAGTTGCCGTTCCAGATATCGCGGCCTTCGGCGTTGCCCCCAAAATTGATTTCGATCTCGCGCAGCAGGGCACCCGTGGCCCGGGTGGTTTCGTTGCCCTTGCTGTCTTCTTCTCCCACGCTGAGGAGTCCGATGCGGGGGCGCTCGACCCCGAGCACTTCTTCGGCATAGACGGCGCCCATGAGCGCGAACTGCGCCACGTGCTCCGGCTTGCTATCGACGTTGGCGCCCACATCCAAAAGCACGGTGGGGCGGCCCTTCATGTTGGGCATCACGCCCGCCAGGCAGGGACGATCCACCCCGTCCAGGGTGCCGATGACCATCACCGAGGCCACCATGGCGGCGCCGGTGTTGCCCATGCTGACGACGCCATCGGCCTTCCCCTCCCGAACCAGCTGGGTCGCGATGCGGATGGAGCTGTCTTTCTTGTCCTTGAGGACAGAGGTGGGCTTGTCTTCCATGGTCACCACGGAGGCGGCATGGACGATCTCCAACCGGCTGGCCAGCTCGCCCACGAGGCCGTGGTGCTTGAGCAGGGGGCGCAGTCGGGTTTCATCGCCAACCAGAACCAGATGGAGCTCAGGATGATTCGCCAAGGCGAGCTGAGCCCCGTCCAGGGTCGCGCGGGGAGCATGGTCGCCCCCCATCACGTCCAGTGCGATTCGGTAGACTGAGGTAGCGTCCACCCCGGTCCTCAGACCGTCTGCTGGGTCCGGAGCGCCTGCTTGCCGCGATAGAACCCGCAGGAGGGGCACACGCGGTGCGGCATTTTGACCGCGCCGCAGTTCGGGCAGTTGCTGGAGCTCATGGCGTCCAGGGAGTCATGCGTGCGCCGGCGGTCACGTCGGGCGCGGGAGTGGCGGCGCTTGGGATTCGGCATGGGTTACCTCGTAGATGGCGGGTTTCAGGGCTCCAGATTGAGCTTCAATCCGGATAGTGCTTTGGCCAGGGCGCTGGGTTCTTCCTGCGTTTCGATGATGCAGTGACAGCGACCCTTATTCCAATTTTTACCACATCGGGGGCAAAGCCCCTGACATTCGTGCTTGCAGAGGGGGTTCATGGGGATCTGGAGCAGGAACTGTTCCCGCACCAGGCTGAGCTCATCCACCACCACTTCGGGCAGGAAAACCACGTCCAGATCCTGGCTGCCCAGGGCATGGGAGCCCCGTGCCACCAGTTCGGAATCCTTGCTGCCCAGGAACTGGGCGAAGACCTTCAGATCCTGCTCGAAGGGCTCCAGGCAACGGGAACAGGCGCAATCCAAGCGCGCCTCGCCCTTGATTTCCAGGAACACGTCCTTGTCGGAGGGCATGACAAACAGCTTCCAGCTCAGATCATGCAGCGCATCCTGGCCTTCCAGGGGCAGCACGGCTTCCTGGCCTTCAAGGTGAAGGCCTTCGGCGCTGAGTTTGCCGAGATCGATCACTTGGGCGCTCCGGGCAGGGCTGGTGCGGCGCCGGGGGCTGTGCCAGGTGCAGCGTTCTGTTCGGAAAGTTTGCCGGGCTCAATTTGGAAGGGGCCGAATTCCTCAGGGTGGCTGGGGTCCCCGGCGCACTTCAGAATGTAATTGGCCTTGGTGGAGGTGCCTTCGAATGGCTGGGCCCAGGGATCCTTAGAGGGGGAATTGGCCGGGATGAAGTTTTCCTTCACCAGGGGAGAGTTGGCCTCGACCATCGCCTCATAACTTCCCAGGTCCGGAAAGAAACCGTGTTTGAGATAGTACATATCCAGGCCCTTGCCCACGGTCTCGATGTAATCCCTCGCCTTGATATTGCGAGCCTGGGCCGTGTTCTTCTTGAACTGCACAAACCCAATGGTTCCAATGACCGCCAAAATGGTCATGGCCACGAGCAACTCGAGCAGCGAGAACCCAGTCTGACGTGAGCGGTGCATGGAAGCCCCTAGGAGGGAGTAAGAAAAAAAAGATCAGGCCGGGTACAGTTCTACCCGAGCATTTCAGTATGCCATCGATGGGGGAATTTACAAGGATTCATCCGTCCCCCTCGGCCTCGGTCGGTGCCTTGGGTGGGAAATCCTCGGGGTGGGGAAAGGCGGGCGCCAGGGCTTCAGCCCCTCCCAATTCCTGGATCCAATAGCGGTAAGCGCGAAAGCTCATGCCCAGCAAACGGGCGGCCTTGGTGCGGTTTCCATCGCAACGTTCCAGGGCACGGCGCATCAGGTGGCTTTTCAGGGTGTTCAGATAGGCTTCCACATCGAAGCCCTCGGCGGGGAACTCGAAGGCCGAGGCATGTTCCCGGCTGGAGGTGCTTCGCCCCTCCACCTCGGCCAGGATGTTATCGGGGAAGAGCTCGACACCAATGGGGCCACCGGCGCTCAGGGCCACACAGCGCTCCATGAGGTTTTCCAGTTCACGCACATTGCCCCGGAAGCGGTACTTCCGCAACACGGCCATGGCTTCGCTTTCAAGGGACATGGGGACCTTGTTCAGCTTGCGGCAGAACCGCCCCAAGAAATGTTCAACGAGCACGGGCAGATCCTCCACCCGTTCCCGCAGGGGTGGCAGCTCGATGTGCAGGATGTTCAGGCGGTAGTAGAGATCCTGGCGGAACTGATTGCGCTCGGCCCGTTCCCGCAGATTCTGGTTGGTGGCGCCGATGACCCGCACATCCACGGGCCGCTCTTCGTTGGCGCCCAGGCGGCGGATCCGTCGTTCCTGAAGCACGCGGAGCAGTTTCACTTGCAGAGGCAGGGGCATCTCACCGATTTCATCCAGGAAGATGATGCCGCCCTGGGCTTCCTCGAACAGGCCGCGCTTGGTGGTGTTGGCCCCGGTAAAGGCACCCTTTTCGTAGCCGAACAGTTCCGATTCCAGCAGGGATTCCGGCAGGGCGCCCACGTTGACAGGCACAAAGGGGCCCTTGGCGCGCTCGGAATACCGGTGCACCAGGCGCGCCACGATCTCCTTGCCCGTGCCGCTTTCGCCGGTGATGAGTACGGTGCTATCGGCCAGGGCCACCTTGCCCACCAGGGCCTGCACCTTGCGCATGGTGTCGCCTACCCCCACCAGATCGCCCAGGTCCGTGATTTCCGAAAACATGGGCAGGGCCTGTTTGACGAACAACCCCTGCAGGACTTTGGTGAGTTCCTGGATATCGTTCTTCGCCTTGGTAAGGAAATCCACTGCGCCCAGATTCAGGGCCTGCACCGTGGTTTCAGTGGTGGCGAAGGCCGTCATGATCACCACGGGCGTTTCGATGCCCTGCTCCTTCATCCAGGTGAGCAGATCGATGCCGCTGCCGTCTTTCAGGCGGAGATCCGAGACCACCGCATCGAAGGCGGTCGCCTTTAGTCGGAGCTTGGCACCTTCCAGGGTGCCCACTGTTTCCGGGTTGAAGCCATGGGGCGAAAGTCCCAGTTCCAGCACCTCGCGGAAGCTGGGCTCATCTTCCAGGATCAGGATGGAACGGTTGGCGGGCAGGGAAGTCATGGGATCAAGGCCAGAAGCGATCAAGGAAAGGGGAGGCGAAGTCCATGGTAGCGCGCCCTTGTCACCCCGCGTGCCAGGCCGCCGTGCGCCGGATGCCTTCGCGTAGAGGAATTGTTTGGGCCAGTCCCAACGTGGACCGAATGCGTTCGGTACTGGGCACGTAGCGTTCCGGCAGGCGGGTGGGATCGGCCTGGCCATGGATGTGCACCTCCACGCCGCCCAGCACCTGGCTGACTTCCGTGGCCAACTCCGCGATGGAAATGGCATCCTCGGAGCCCACGTTGTAGGCCATGCCGGGGTTGCCGCGCAGGAGCAGGTGCCAGAGCCAGACCGTGAGGTCCGAGGCGTATAGGTAGGAGCGGAGCGGGCTGCCGTCCCCGCGCACCTGGATGGGGCCACCTGCCAAGGCATCGCGGATGAAGTTGCCGATGGCGAAGTGGGCATCCAGGGGCAGGTGCGGCCCCACAAAGGCAAAGCACCGGGCCATGGAAATGGGAACGCCATGCTGCTGCGCGAAAATGGCGCACAGGGTTTCGGCGGCGCGCTTGCCCTCCGCATAGGCTGCAGTAGCATTCGCACATTCCGGCCCGCCGAACCAGGTCTCAGGCATCCGTTCAAGGTCCGCTGGCTGACGGCCGTACACGGCGCCCGAACTCAGGAAGAGCGCGTGATCCACCTTCTTGTTTTGGGCGAATTCCAGCACCTGTTGCGTGCCCGAAACAATGGTCTCGAACATCAAGTGGGGATCCTCGGCCACCAGCTTGGTACTGGCATCGGTGGCGCCGTGGATCAGGTGTGTGAATTCACCCTCAAAATCGGGCAGGTGGAGCACATCTCCCTGCACAAACTGGAGTGCGGGAGACGCGGCAAGATGGGGCGCTTTGCGGGCGAAGGCCGAGGGATCCCGGGTCAACACCACGGCATGGAGGCCAAGATCAAACTTCTGATTGGCATGGAGGAGGCTCTCCAGCAGCCAGCACCCTATGAACCCGGTGCCGCCCGTAACCAGGAAGCGTGCGCCCCGCAGCCCCGACCAAAGGCTTTCCGTGAGTTCCAGAATCGCGTCCAGATCGGCCGTCGGTATACCGGGCATCGCCGCCTACTTTCCAGGAGCTGGATCGGCGAAAAAGGCCGTCAAAACCCGCACGGAATGCTCCAGGGCTTCTTGGGATAGGCCCGGGAAGATGCCAATCCAGAAGGTCTGGTTCATGATCCGATCGGTGTTGGTGAGGGTGCCGTGGATGCGGTAGTTCAGCCCCTGGAAATAGGGCTGGCGCGTGAGGTTGCCGCCAAAGAGCAACCGGGTGCCGATCTTGTGCTGATCCAGGTGCTTCAGGAGTGCCACGCGGTTCACCCCGCAATTTTCCCGGAGGGTCAGGGGGAAGCCGAACCAGGACGGCTCGCTGCCGGGCGTGGCTTCCGGCAGGATCAGGAATTCCTGCAGCGGTGCCAGGTGTTCTTTCAGAAAAGCCGCGTTGCGTTTGCGGGCCTCGATGAAACCGGGCAAGCGCTCCAGCTGCGCCAAGCCGCAGGCCGCCTGCATGTCCGTGATCTTGAGGTTGAAGCCCACGTGGGAATAGGTGTACTTGTGGTCATAGCCCGCGGGGAGCTGTCCCAACTGCCAGCCGAAGCGATTGCGGCAGGTGTTGTCGCAGCCCGGTGCGCACCAGCAATCCCGGCCCCAATCCCGGAAGGATTCGGCGATGCGCTTCAGTTCCAGGTTCTGGGTGAATACGGCGCCGCCTTCGCCCATGGTGATGTGATGGGCGGGGTAGAAGCTGAGGGTGCTGATATCGCCGAAGGTGCCCACCAATTGGCCGTTGTAGGTGGAGCCCAGCGCATCGCAGCAGTCCTCCACCACCCAGAGTTTGTGTTCCTTGGCGATGCGCAGCACCTCTGTCAGATCAAAGGGAATGCCCAGGGTGTGGGCGATCACGATGGCCCGGGTTTTGGGCGTGATGGCGCCTTCGATCAGACGGGCATCGATGTTGTAGGTGGGGATATCCACATCCACGAACACCGGCACCATGCCGAAATGCAGAATGGGATTCACGGTGGTGGGAAACCCTGCCGCAACCGTAATGACTTCATCGCCGGGCTTGAGGGCGCGATCGCCAAGTTTTGGCGACGTCAGGGTGGCCACGGCCAGGAGATTGGCGGAGCTGCCTGAGTTCACGCTCAGCACATGTTTTACACCCAGGAAGGCGGACAATTTCTGTTCGAAGGCATCGTTGAAACGCCCCGTGGTGAGCCAGCCATCCAGGGCGGCTTCCACCATGTTCTGGATTTCCAGCGCGCCCAGTACCTTGCCTGCGGGTGGCACCAGGGTGGTATCGGGCACGAAGGGTTTGGTCGCCAGGGATAGCTCGGTGTACTGGCCCACGAGCGCGAGGATCTGCTCGCGCAGCTGGGATTCGGAAAGGGGCTGACTCATCGGGTGCTTCCTGTGGCGGAGGTATAGAGGGAAATCTGCTGGAGCGTGCAGGCGCGCATGTCTTCGTTCCGATTGAAGGCGCGATACCAGGCCACGATCTGTTCCAGTGAGGTGGGCAAATCCCAGCGCGGATGCCAATCCAGCAGGGCCTTGGCCTTGGAACAATCCAACTTCAGATAGGATGCCTCGTGGGGATGCTGGCCGTTATCGAGATGCCACGTGGCGCCGTCGCCCCAGAGTTCACTCAGGCGCTGGACAATCCACTGCACGGGCTGGGCATCTTCATCGTTGGGGCCAAAGTTCCAGCCCTGGGCAAAGTCGGGCCCGGCCTCGCACATCCGTTCCGCCAGGGTCAGGTAGCCGCGCAGGGGCTCCAGCACGTGCTGCCAGGGGCGGATGGCGTGGGGGCTGCGGATGACGACGGGCTCGCCCGCCGTGAAGGCGCGAATCATATCCGGGATGAGGCGATCCCCAGCCCAGTCGCCGCCGCCAATGACATTGCCCGCCCGCACCGTGGCTACGCTCACGCCATGGCGAGCGAAGTCCTTGGGATTGAAAAACGAAGAACGGTAGGCCGCCGACACCAACTCCGCACAGCCCTTGCTGCTGCTGTAGGGATCATGGCCACCCATGGGGTCGCTTTCCCGGTAGCCCCACAGCCATTCCCGATTCTCGTAGCACTTGTCGGTGGTGATGTTCACCAGGGCGCCGATGCCCGGCGTGCGCCGCACGGCCTCCAGCACGTTCACGGTGCCCATCACATTGGTGGAATAGGTGTCCACGGGCTCGGCGTAGGAGAGGCGCACCAGCGGTTGGGCCGCCATGTGGAACACCACTTCGGGCGCATGCAGCTGGAACACCCGCACCAGATGCTCCAGATCCCGTACATCGCCTAGGTGGGAGGCGGCCAGCCCCGACCCAACCTCCGCAGTTTCAAAAAGGCTGGGTTGCGTGGGCGGGGCCAGCGCGTAGCCGACCACCTCCGCGCCCATGGACTGCAGCCAAAGGCACAACCAGCCGCCCTTGAAGCCCGTGTGGCCGGTCACCAATACGCGCTTGCCGCGCCAGAAGGCGGAATTCATGGCCACATCTTCCAGGGGGCCTTGCCGCTGGTCCACATGTCCTCGAGCTGGACTTTATCGCGCAGGGTATCCATGGGCTGCCAGAAGCCGTGGTGGTGGTAGGCCGAGAGCTCCTGCATGGCCGCCAGCCGCTCCAGGGGCTCCCGCTCCCAGATGGTGTGATCGCCCTCGATCAAATCGAACACCTTTGGGGAAAGTACAAAGAAGCCACCGTTGATCCAGCCGCCATCGCCCGTGGGTTTTTCCTGGAAGGACTGCACCTTGCCATCAGCCAGGGCCAAGGAACCGAAGCGCCCTGGCGGCTGCGTGGCGGTGAGGGTGGCCCAGGTGCCCTGCTGCCGGTGGAAGGCCAGTAATTGGGTGATGTTGATATCCCCGACGCCATCGCCATAGGTGGCGCAGAAATCCTCATTCCCCACGTAATCGCGCACCCGTTTGATGCGCCCTCCGGTCATGGTGGCTTCGCCCGTATCCACCAGGGTTACCTTCCAGGGCTCCGAATGCTGGTGATGCACTTCCATTTTGTTGTGAGCCATGTCGAAGGTGACATCGGACATGTGCAGGAAGTAGTTGGCGAAGTACTCCTTGATCATGAAGCCCTTGTACCCCAGGCAGATCACGAATTCGTGGATGCCATGGGCCGAATACATTTTCAGGATGTGCCAAAGGATGGGCCGCCCACCCACTTCGATGAGGGGTTTGGGGCGCAACATACTTTCTTCGCTGATGCGTGAGCCGATGCCGCCTGCGAGGATGAGCGCTTTCATGGGGGCTCCAGGGTTTCCAGACGCAGTCTGGGGCTATTTTCGTGATGAAAAAGAGGGAGGATCTTGCTTTGAAGTGGCTGGACACCAGTGGTGCAGCGTTTCAGATTGCGTGACGCGAAAGGGTGCTTCAGTGTCAATTTCGAGATTACCCAGAAATATTCTGGTTTGGATCAGCAGGAGTTGATCCATGGGGAAGCGATTGTTCTTTAGCTGTTTGCCGTGATCGACATCAAAGACTGAAGTTCCTCTTCTGGAAGGAATGGTGCCATGTGGTGGATAGGCATTGAAGTCATCCGGCCGTCCGGAAGCCGTTGAGAACTCACCGTAGGAATAATTTCCTGGAAGAGGTTGCAATGGATGTCGATGAGACACGGGCCTTCTGACTGCAGTGCGGACGCTTGAAGTTCACTCAGTTCCACATCTGAACACACCTTGTGATAAGGAAGGTGGTAGGTGGCGGCAAGGTCTTTCATGGAAGGAATCCAAACACCTGAAGAGCTATCCACGCCCGCGTGGAAACCGTTGAAATAATTATCCTGAGTGTTCTTGATTGACTGATATCCGCTGTTGTTGAGGACAAGAATTTTGACGTTGCAGTGGTGATGCGAAATCACGGCAAGTTCATGGATGTTGACTTGCAGAGATCCATCTCCGGTTATGCAATAGACCGGCCGTGTGGGGCAAGCCTTTGCGACACCGGTAGCCGCAGGCAGGGCCCAACCCATGGAGCCAAATCCGCCAGAGGTGATCACGCGCTGGCCATCCTTTAGTCGCCACGCTTGTCCAACGGCGTAAAAGGCTGAACCAGCGTCTGTCACGACAATGGTTTTTTCGTCAGCGATTTGCTGGAGTCCTTCCAGCACACGGTAGATATTTAATCTGTCCGGCTCGGTTTTGTGTGGTTCAGAAAATACGGGAAACCGCTTCTTGCAGGCTTGTGTCCAGTCGCGCCAGGCTTTGGTTTGGTTCGAGATAAATCCTGAGACGGGTAGGACCTGAGAGAAAAATCCATCCAGATCGGCGCTGAGTTTCAAATCCACATGGACTTCTTCTTTGTCGAAATTGGCTGGGTCGCAATCCACCTGGACCTTGTATGCCGCTGGAGCATATTGATCCATCTCATAACCCGTATTTAGAACATGAATGCTGGATCCTAGGAAGAGAATGAAGTCTGCAGCTTGGATGGCAAGGTTGCCGGCTCGATCACCTTTGACGCCGGGATGGCCCACAAACCAAGGGTTGTCGAAAGGCAGGATGTCTTTGGCAAGTTGAGTCGTTACCACAGGCGTTCCCGTGGATTTCGCCAAGTCCAACAGATGGGTTGTTGTGCGCGACACCCTCACGCCATGGCCAGCCACAATGAGGGGCCTACGTGCCTCACGCCAACGGGCAAGCATTGCCTCTAAATATTCCGTCTCCGGGAATAGTAGACCCGCAGGAGGAACGAAAACGCGGCAGAGATCGGGATCAATAAGTGCGCCTTGCACATCGAGTGGGATGTCGACGAGAACTGGCCCAGGTCGCCCAGTTTGGGCGAGATGCAGGGCTTTACCTAATACGTAAGGCGCATCCTCTGCGCGATCCAAAAACCATACGAATTTAGCGATGGGCTTTGCTACTTCTGTGATATCGATTTCGAAGGTTCCGAACTGTCTCAAACCTTGGAATCCGGATTTCTTGATGGTCTGGCTGACTTTGCTTTGGCCCGTTAAAAAAACGACAGGCGTGGAATCGAGCCAAGCACCAGCAAGGGCCGTCACAATGTTGGTTGCGCCTGGGCCACTGGTGGCATAACAGACTCCAAAACCCTCCGACGCGCGCGCATAGCCCTCGGCCGCAATGCCAGCAGCTTGTTCGTGATGATGGCAAACGAGTTCCAACCCAGGTTCCCGTGCGGCACCATCCAGGAGGTGCATCATGCCACCTCCGGAAAGGAGGAAAATATTCCGGATTCCCAAATCCTTGAAGGTTCTGGCTAGATAGTCAGCAACACGAATTTTCATTGAGAGATCTCACTATTCAATGGCCCACCAGGAGTATGCAGGGTGTGAATGGGCTTACAGTCGGCTCGATATCGCTTGGTGCAGCAGGTAGGTATCGGGCTTCAGTACGAGGAATTGGGCGTCGGCAGGATCCAGCGCAGCAGGCATTCGTTCCACCATCTTGCCCACCGTTCGACCTGCTGCGTGAATGAGGTTTGTCGCGGAGTTCGCGAAATCCGTGACGAGAGAATGCTCCATGCAACCTTGCACACCAAGACAGCAGGACATATCGTAGGTGCCCAAATACAGGACGTCGATGCCTTCCACCTGCAGGATCTCAGGTAGGTTTTGAACAGCCTCTAGGTTCTCGATGATTAAGGCCACCAGGGGAAAGTTGTTGTCCAGGTAGGGGCTGGTTGGGTCGGCGGCAAAGCCCCCTGAACGAGTGAAGGGGTTGTAACCACGAAGCCCGTCGGGAGCGAAGCGGCAGCAGGAAACAAGCTTTCGGGCGTCCTTGGCTGTGCGCACTTGAGGTGCCACAATTCCATGGGCGCCCAGGTCCAAAACTCTTTGGATAAGAGGCGGATCAATACATGGAATCCGAACAAGTGGCGAGCACGCATACCCGGCCGTGGCTCGGATGGCCTCGCCCAATACGGCCATATCGAATGGGCCGTGCTCCATATCCAAGATCAGGAAATCCAACCCCGCTGCGGCCTGTATTTCGCAGACCATCGGGGACGGAATAATTGACCAGATCCCGGCAACCCGAGCGCCATCAGTTAGCTTGGTCTTGACGTGATTAGCTGTGCCCAAAAGGCCTCCCGGTTGTTACTGCTGTTGGTACCATCTCAAGGTCTGCTGGATGGCGGTGTCAAGGTCGGTGCGGATCTTCAGGTTGAAATCCCGCTGGGCAGCGCTGGTATCCGGCACCAGCACAGAGGTGGGAATGTTTCTCGAAAGGGACGCGTTCAGCACCACCTCGGGGCAGGGCTGGAAATGGGCGGCCACTCGCCGGGCAAGGGCTTCCAAGGTGATGCCCGTATCCGACCCTAGGTTATAGACCTGGCCGGTTTTGCCCCGCACCAGCATGACCAGCAGCCACAGGGCCATGTCGGCGCCATACATGAGGCTGCGAATGGTCTGGCCATCCCCCAGCACCCGAATGGGGCGTTTCTGCAGGGCATCATTGATGAAGGTGTTGACGGCCCAGGGGGCGTCCAGGGGCTGGTAGGCGCCCAGGAAGGCGAAGGGGCGCACGGTCAGTAGGGGCAGGCGTGCCTGGCTGCGGGCTGCGGTCATCAGAGTTTCGGCAAAGCGCTTGGCTTCGGCATAGGCCGACTCGGCGGTGCCACACAGCGGGGCACCCGAATAGGTTTCCGGTAGCTTGGTCAACTCCCGGGGCTGGCCTCCGTAGATGTTGCCGGAGCTCACATTCAGGATCATCCGCAGGTCCGCGGCGCGCTCGGCGGCCTGGATCAGGGCCCGGGTGCCATCAGCGATGGTGATCATCGTGCCCATGGGGTTGGTGGTGTGGGCCCGGTTATCCGGGTTCCCCGCCGCATGGATGATGTAGTTCACGTCCTTGGGGGTGTCGACGATATCCCGCACATCGCCCTGGAGGAATTCCACGTAGGGCTTGAGTGCAAGGTGGGGAAGGCGCGCCTGGAAGCGCGCCCGGTCTCTGGCCAGGAGCTTAAGTTTGATGTGCTTGCGGTGGTGGTCATTGAGGTGGCAGACCAGTTCTGAAATCCAGCCGCCCATGAAGCCCGTGCCGCCCGTCACGAGCAGGGTGGCATTGGAGAGAAGGTCCAGGTCGGCGAGGTGCTTCTGCGCCACCCGGGCACAGTCCTCCTGAAGCAGTTGAATGGCCGCCTGCTTCATAGCCCCTCCTTCTTGCGGGTGGCCAGTTCCGTGGCCACCTCGATGATCAAATCCTCTTGCCCGGCGATAATGCGACGCCGGCCCAGTTCGAAAAAGATATCCCTGGGATCCAGATCAAATTCCTCGGCTAGGCGGCGCACGTGTTTGGAGAAACCGGAGAAGACGCCCGCCAACCCGCTGACCACGCTGAGGGAGCTGATGCTGGGCATCTCCTTGAGTAGATCCCGTTCCGCCAGGTCGGCGGTGTCCAGCATGCGATAGAGATCAATGCCGGTTTCGATGCCCATGCGGTGGAGCACCGCCACCAGCACTTCCAACTGGGCGTTGCCAGCCCCCGCGCCAAAGCCCCGGGAACAGCCATCCAGGAGCGTGGCCCCGGATTCCATGGCGGCCACGGAATTGGCGATGGCCATGCCCAGGTTGTTATGGGCATGGAAGCCCACGGGGATGGAGAGATGTTCCAGGAGGCATTCGATGCGTTCCTTCACATCCGAGGGCAGGTAGTACCCGGCCGAATCCATGATGACCACGGCTTCGGCGCCGTAGTTTTCCAGTTTGCGGGCTTCCTCGGCCAGCATCTCCTTACTGATCATGTGCGACATCATCAGCACGCCGAACACCGTCTTCCCATTGGAACGGCAATAGCGGATATGACGTTCCGTGAGATCCGCCTCCGTGCAATGGGAGGCCACCCGCACCACATCCACGCCGAACTCCACGGCCCGGCTGAGATCGCGCTGAATGGTGGCAAAGCCTGGAATGACATGGATGCCGAGCTTGCTGTTGACGAGATTTTCCCGGGCTGTGCGCAGCATGGTTTCATCATCGGTCTTGGACAGGCCCACCTGCAGGGAGGAAGCTCCCAGTCCGTTGCCATGGCCCACTTCCACAATGGGAATGCCGGCGGCATCGGCCGAGCGGCAATAGGCGGCAATCTGATCCGCGGACAACTGATGGGAAACGGCGTGGTTGCCATCCCGGAGCGAGGGATCGCTGATGAGGACCTTCGTGACCTTGGCCATCAGCGCCCTCCTTCTTTGGCGAATTCTTCGGCCATGGCGATGGCCGCGCAGTTGATGATGTCGAGGTTCCCAGCGTATTCGGGGAGGTAATCGCCGCGGCCCCGTACCTTGACCATCACGACGATGCGGCCGTTCTCCAGGATCGGCCCCACCAGAATCCGGTAGCCTGGCACGTAGGTGCTGATCTTCTGGATGATGGGATCCAGCACGGCTTTTAGGGCCGGGAGATCCGGATTCTTGACGCTGGCGAAAATGGTGGTCTGCATATCGATGCAGGGCACGGCGGGATTCAGGATGAGAATGGCCTTGGTGTGCTTGGCCCCCGAAAAGGCCTGAAGCCCTTTTTCGGTGGTCTCGATGTACTCGTCCAGGTTGATGCGGGTGGCGGGTCCTGCGCTTTTCGAGGCGATGCTGGAAACCACTTCCAGGTAATCCACTTCGGGATGGGTGCGGCCGATGGCAAAGGCCACCGGAATGGACGCCTGCCCGCCGCAGGTCACCATGTTGAGGTTGTCGTTGCCCAGGGAGGCATCCAGATTCACCGCCGGAATGCACATGGGCCCGATCTTGGCTGGGGTCAGATCGATCACCTGCAGGCCCAGGGCCTTGAGGATGGGGGCGTGAACGGCATGATCCTTGGCGGAGGTGGCGTCGAACACCAGGTCCATTTCGCTGGCATGTTCCTGGATGTAGGCAATGCTTTTGTCCGAGCAGGTAACGCCCAGGGCCCGGGCCTTGGCCATGCCAGGCGAGGTGTAGCTGCGGCCAATGAAGGCGACGCAGGTCAGATGCTCAGAGCGGAGTGCCTTGACTAGCAGGTCCGTGCCGATGTTCCCGGACCCCAGGATTGCCACGCGATATTTTTTCACACCAACCTCATCGATTCACCCGCATTCCAGGCTGGCATTCTACGACCAATCAAAAGCCTCGCGGGAGTTCGTTGCTCGGCCACCACGGCTCTGCCAACCTGGAAATGGGAGTGTGGAAATCGATGGATGCATCGCTGGAAGCCGCCTGGGCCCAAGCCCAGCGAAAACTTGTGTTTCCGGGACACCTTCGGCATCCCTACTACATCGCGGCCGCCCCCTGGAAACGGGGCGACTCCGCTGGTGTGCGAGCCCTGTACCTGCTTTGCCATGCGCTGAACCGTGCGGGACAATCGGCGTATCTCATTTTTAATTCCCGACGGAAGCGATTCGTGCCGCCGGATTTCCTGGCACCCATGCTCACGGACGCCATCGCCCAGAAGCATTTCCAACAGGGCCTTGCACCGATCACTCTCTACCCTGAAACCACGCGCGGCAATCCCTTCCAGAGTCCCGTAGTGGCGCGCTGGATCTTGAATTTTCCGGGCCTGTTGGGGGGTGACGCCACCTATGACCCCCAGGAGCTTCTGTTCGGCTATTCCAATGAATTGGCCCAGGCCGTGGGGTTTCCTGAACAAGTGCTGCACCTTCCCACCATCGATACGCGGGTCTTTCATCCCTTCGCTCCAGCAACGCCCCGGCGAGGAGCCTGCTTCTATGCCTACAAGTACCGAAGATCCTCGGCTCAGGCCCAGTTGCTGCCCATCACCGAAGGCGCCACTGAGATCACCAAGGGCCTGCCCGATTCCCAGACACCCCAGGAAATCGCAGACCTGTTCCGCCGTTCGGAAGTCTTCTATGCGTACGAGAACACGGTGCTGGCCTTTGAGGCCATCCTGTGCGGTTGCCCGGCGGTGTTTTTGCCCAACGACCATCTGACCGAACTCATCGGGCGGGAGGAATTGGGCTCCGAAGGGTTACGCCTGGGGCACCGATCCCGTCGACATTGCGCGCGCCAAGGCCACGGTGGGCCAGGGCGCCGCCAACTTCCTGAAGACCTACGATTTGTTCTGGGAGCAACTGGATCGTTTCGTGGCGATCACCCAGGCTCGGGCCGCAGCCATCGCTCATCCGACACGGGTCCGGGTGCCCTCCTGGTGGCGCCGCCGGATCAATCGATTCAAGCGGTGGTCCGCGCGACCCTGAGTCCGTGCAGTTTGTGCCAGACCCGGAACAGCGCCAGCAGCAGTTTGGCCTTCAGGCGTGCCACTGGACGATGTTCCAGTGCGGCGCGGCGTTCCCGGGCCTGGGCGGCCACGATGGCATGCGCGGCCCCGGTGAATCGGTGGATGTTGAGTTCGGCGGAACGGGCCAGCGTCTCCCGCAATTGCGGGCGACGGGCCGGGTCCTTGCAAGCATTGGAACCATGGACGCGGTACTGGGCGACGGGTTGAGCCAGGTAGCCCACAGCTTGGCGGGCCAGCAGCCGCAGGTAGAAATCCCGGTCTTCGAGAAACAGGCTTTCGTCGTAGGGGCCCACGCCCAGCGCGGAATCCCAGGCGCAGCGGCGAGCCAAATAGACAGGCCCCGGGAGGCTCCAGCGCAGCAATAGTTCGAAGGGCATGCGCCGTGGGTTGGCCAGGGCACGAAGGTCGGCCCGGTGAGCCGTGAGGGTGCTGGGGTGCGATACCTTGCCTCGCCCGTCGATGGTCTGGGCATCCCCGAACACCAGCAGCCAGTGGGGATGGGCCTCTAAGGCCTCGACCCGCGCCTGGATGCCTCCGGGCAGCAGGCGATCATCACTGGCCACCATGGTGACAAAGTCACCACTGGCGGCAGCGATCAATCGATTGAGCGTTTTGCAGACGCCCGCATTGGGCTGGGTCCAGACCCGCACGGCAGTGAACCGGTGGCCATGGGCGGCGACCCATTCCTGGACTCGGGCCAGGGAAGCATCCTTCGACCCATCGTCCAGCACCAGCAGTTCAAGATTGGGATAGCCTTCCGCCGCCACGCTCTCCAGGCTTTCAACCACGTAATTTTCGTGGTTGTAGACCGGAACGATGACGGAAACCAGCGGTGCTATCACGGCAGATAGAAGGCGATGGTGCGTTTGAGGCCATCGGCAAAGGTGGTGGCGGGCTTCCAGCCCAGTTCGGTCTGGATCTTGGTGGCGTCAATGGCGTAGCGGCGATCATGCCCGGCCCGGTCCTGCACAAAGGTCTTGAGCTTGCGGCTGGTGCCCACGGTCCGTCCCAGGTGGACATCCACGGAATCACACAGCAGATCCACCAGATCCAGGTTCTTCTGTTCGTTGTCTCCGCCCACGCAGTAGGTTTCGCCCGCGACGCCCTTCAGCATCACGGTCTCCAGGGCCGAGCAGTGGTCCTCCACGTAGAGCCAATCGCGCACATTCTGGCCGTCGCCGTAGATGGGAATGGGTTCACCCTTGGCCATGCGCGTGATGGCAAGCGGGATGAGCTTTTCGGGGTGCTGGCGCGGGCCGTAGTTGTTGCTGCAATTGGTGGTTACCACGTTCAGGCCGAAGGTGTGGTGATAGGCGCGCACCAGGTGATCGCTGCCCGCCTTGCTGGCGCTGTAGGGGCTGTTGGGCGCGTAAGCCATGGCTTCGTGGAATTTGCCCGTGTCGCCCAGGGAGCCGTACACCTCATCGGTGCTGATGTGCAGGAAGCGGCAGGTGGCATCGCCCGCCCAGGCCTGCCGGGCGGCTTCAAGCATGGTGAAGGTGCCCACCAGGTTGGTCTGGATGAAGGAGGCGGGTCCGGTGATGCTGCGGTCCACATGGCTTTCGGCGGCGAGATGGAACACCTTGGTGATGCCGTGATGCTCGATCAGATGGCGCACCAGTTCAAGATTCTGGACATCCCCCACCACCAGGTTCAGGTTGGCAATGCCCTCAAGCTGCTTGGTATCTGCGGCGTAGGTGAGCTTGTCGAGCACGAGGATCACATCATCGGGATGCTGGCGACGCCAATGGTGCACGAAATTGGAGCCGATGAACCCGGCGCCGCCGGTGACGAGAATGGTCTGAGGCATGGGACCCCCGAAAGGAATTATCTGAGTTGGTCTAGGTTCAAGCCGGACTTCTGGATCAGGTTGAGGAGTGCCTTGATCCGGAGGGCACGGGGGTTGGAGGCCAGCAGCATGGTCTTCAGGTAGGGCATGCCGGATTGGAGCAGGAGATCAGGGTAATTCAAGGTGGGATTCTTTTTGAGGCGAAGGCGATTCATCGGTGTGCCCCGGAGGGACCAATTCTGCCAAAAGGGATTGCGACAGGCAGACAGGGGGAAGGCAGTGGCGCCGAGGAAGCCATTTTCCCTCAAGAACGTGGTCAGGCCTAGTTCGTAGGCATGCACGACCAAGGTCTTGGATTGATAGGGGAGCACCCCGGCAAAAAACCGGGTAAAGGCCAAAGAGCAGGCCACCCGTTTGCGAAAGACCATGAAATAGGTTTGGAGATGAGGGCAGTACTCCAGGGATTCCGTCATGGCCCAGAAATCGCACGGGTTCGCAGCCATGCGCTCGAAGATGGACTCCAGAGGTGTCAAGGGGCCGAGCACGCTGGAGTTGGTGAGCACCACCTCGTCGTAGGAACCGAGGTCCAGCCCCTGCAGCCCAGCCTGCCACATGCCGAAATCCAGCCCCTTGTTTTCCCGCAGGAGGATGCGCTCCACCAGGGGCGCCACTTTGGCGATCTCATTGGAGGGCAGCGGGGAATTGGAGATGAAGTGGATGTGCCCCAGTTCCTTCAGGGCCTTCAAATGAAACAGGATGTAGGGCTTTACCTGGGCCTCGGCATCGAAGTGCGCAAACAGGATGAGGCGATTCACGCGGGTCCCGTGCCCGAGGAGGCCCTTTGAAAGTCGTCCACCACCTCAGTCAGTGCCTGTTCCCAGGTGGGCATCTGATCTGTGCCGAGCGCGCGTCGGTGGGCGCCGTCCAGCACGGAATAGGCTGGGCGGGGGGCAGGCAGCGGGTAGTCGGCAGTGGTGCAGGGGCTGAGCTCGGCGGGAATCGCAAGCTGGCGAAAGATCTCCGTGGCAAAGCCGTGCCACGTGGTTTCGCCCGCGCAGGTGGCGTGCACGAGCCCTTGCCAATCCTCTTCCACGACGGTCTGCAGTTGGCGGGCCAGGGCTCGGCAACTGGTCGGCGTGCCACGCTGATCGGCCACCACGCGCAAGGCTCGACCCTGGCGCGCAGCATTCACCATGGTGAGGAAGAAATTTTTGCCCCAGGCGTCGTAGAGCCACGCCGTTCGCGCCACCAGATGTCGGTTGCACCCCCGCGCCGCCTGTTCACCCAGGAGCTTCGTTCGACCATAGGCACTGCGGGGGGCCACGGGATCTGTTTCCAGATAGGGCCGGGTGGCCTGGCCGTCAAACACGTAATCGGTGCTGATCTGAACAAGCTTGGCATCGAGTTCGTTACAGGCTTCGGCCAGCCAAGTCACGGCCGTGCCGTTGATGAGTGTGGCCAGGGGTTCTTCCGTTTCGCAGCGGTCCACCTGGGTGAAGGCGCCAGCGTTGATCACGACATCGGGCTTCAACGTCAGAAGCACTTGGCGAATGGCCTCACGCTGGGAGAGATCCAGCTCCGCTTCTGGCGGGCAGAGCACGTCATGACCGGTCCAGGTTTCCCGGATCGCACGGGCCAGTTGGCCACTGCCACCGGTGACGACGATACGCATCAGACGTGGACCCGACGTGCGGCTTCGTCTTTCACGAAGGGGTTTTCGGGATTGTCCTCATGGCGGATTTCGTCGATGGGTTCCCGCTTGCCTTCGCCCGCAAACAGGCGGTTGGGGCAGTTGATCACCCAGCCGGGCTCATGGCTGATGCAGCGGTAGCAATGCACCACACCCTTGGGCACGATCACGGAACCCGGATTGTTGATGCCCAGGCAGAGTTCCATGCGGTTCAGGTAGGTGGGGCTCTCCGCGCGGTTATCCCACAGGGTCAGCTTGAAATCGCCGGGGCCCACCCAGGCGAAGAGATCCGCCTGATCCACGTGCTCGTGGGGGCCGCGCAGCACGCCGGGGTTGGTGATGCTGATGTAGGCCATGGCGGGATGGAATTCCGCGGGCACTTCATCGTGGCGGAACAGTTCCGCCAGCCAGCCGCGTTCGTCGATGAATTTCTTGAAGGCGGTAACCTTCACGCCTTCGATGGGGCCTTTCTTGAATTCCATCAGATCTTCCTCGGAATGTTGGGGAAGGGCATGGCTTCTGCCAGGGCCAGTTCGTTGGCCTTGGCCAGGCTTGGGTAGGTGCCCGCGTCCGACCACCAGCCGTTGAAGGTGCCGAAGCTCATCTGGTTCTTTTCGATGTAGGCGTTGTTCACGTCGGTGATTTCCATCTCGCCGCGTCCCGAAGGCTTCTGGCGGCGGATGATATCGAACACCTGCTGGTCGTAGAAATAGATGCCCGTCACGGAGAGGTTTGATTTGGGTTCCTTGGGCTTTTCTTCGATGCCCACCACCCGATCGCCCACCACCTCGGCGACGCCGAAACGGTGAGGGTCGGCCACGGGTTTCAGCAGGATGCGCGCGCCCTGGCCCTGCTGCTGGAAGATGCGGAACTCCTCCACCAGGCTGTCCTGGAAGATGTTGTCGCCCAGAATTACGCAAAGGTGGTCGCCGCCTGCGAAGTTCTCGCCCAACGCCAGGGCCTGGGCGATGCCACCCGCTTCGTCCTGTACCTTGTAGGTGAAGTGGCAGCCGAAATCTTTGCCAGAGCCCAGGGAACCCACCACATCCCCCATGTGCTCGGTGCCGGTCACGATCAGGATCTCTTCGGCGCCCGCCTCTTTCAATTTCCATACGGGATGCCAGATCATGGGAGCGTAGCCCACGGGGAGCAGGTGCTTGTTGGTCACTTTGGTCAGGGGGAAGAGGCGCGATCCCGTTCCACCCGCTAAGACAACCCCTTTGATTTTCATGACTCCCCCGGTTGGCGCTACCTTCATGGTGAGGTGACATTCTTGCATGAATCCATGGCCCCCGAAGTGCCCCTGCCCACGGTGGTGCTGATCCATTTTGGCGCGCCCGACCTGACCCGGCGCTGCCTGGAATCCCTGCGCGAGATGGAGACAGAACCCCACGCCGTGGTGGTGGTGGACCATGGGCCCACGCCCGGGCTTCGGGCGAGCCTGGTGGGGGCCCATCCGCACCTGACGGTACTGCAGGATTTTACGAATCCAGGCTTTGGCTGCGGGTGTAACCGGGGCGCGGAACATGCCTTTGCCGCCGGGGCTCCCGCCGTATGGTTCTTGAACAACGATGCGGTGCTGGAAGGCCCCACCCTCGGCCCCTTGCTGCGGCTGGCCGAGGCCCATCCCCAGGTAGCCCTGTGGGGCACGCACCAGCTTAATGGGCGGCGAAGGCAAGGTTCAGACCGGCAGGACGGCTGGTATTGCCGTGGACTGCGAACTTTACCGGTGCCCCTACCGCAGAATTGCCGGCAACTTGGCACCCGCGAATCCTTGAGCGGCGCTTCCATCCTGGTGCCCCGGGCGGGTTGGGAGCGCCTGGGCTCCTGGCCCACGGGGTATTTCCTGTATTGGGAGGATGCCGCCTGGTGCCGCAAGGCCCATGCCTTGGGGCTGCCCATCGTCCTGGCCGAAGTGCAGATCCTGCATCGCAGCGCCCGCACCGTGGGCAAGCGCAGCCCACTCCAGGCCTTCTACAGCGCCCGGAATCGCTTGCTGCTGCACCGGGAGTTGCATCCAGGCGGAGCCATTGAGCGGTTCTGGATCGCTCTTTACCTCTTCCAAATGCGGTTCTTTCAGGGCCGATTAAAGCTTCTGAAGGCCGCCTGGCACGGGGTCTGGGCTGCCCACCGAGGTCAGACCGGCAGGGATCCCCGGTACTGAGTTCCGGTAGAATCCTTGGGTGAGGTAGTTATGCGATCAATCCTGCCCTTTCTTGTCTGCTGCATCTGCGTGGCCCAGGCGCCGAAACCGGTGCTCAGCTTTGATAAGGTGCACCACGATTTCGGCAAGATTTCCGTGGACCGCAAGGTATCCCACCGCTTCAAGGCCACTAACACTGGCGGCGCCCCGCTCCAGATCAAGCAAGTGGCGCCGTCCTGCGGCTGCACCTACACCATGGTGGGGCAGTGGTATTTGAAGCCCGGCGAAAGCACCGAGATCGATGCCACCTTCAATCCAGCCGGGATGCGGGGTGTGGTGCGGAAATCCATGCAGGTAATTTCGGATGATCCCGATAACCCCACCATCCACCTCTCCTTTGAGGCAGATGTGGTGCAGGATGTCATGCCCAGCACCACGGCGCTCTTTTTCGACGACGTGGCCCGGAACGCCCCCCGGAAAAGCTCGGTGCGCCTGGATTCCGGCAATGGCCAGCCCGTGCAGGTCATCGACGCCAAGGCGCCCGGCGCGCCCTACCTGAACTGCTCCTTCCGCAGCGAGGGCAACAATGTGGTGGTGGACATCCAGATGGATGCCCGCAAGGTGCCAGGGGGCAAGACCAGCGGTGTGGATGTGGTTACGATCCGCACCAAGAGCGAGCGCAGCGCCCTCATCCCCATCAACGTGCAGTGGTCCCTGCGCCCCTCGGTTTCCGTCAACCCCGCTCGCATCGCCTGGGTAGAACCTGCGGGCAAGGAACTGCGCACCACGGTGAACCTGAAGCACCTGGACGGCAAGCCCTTCAAAGTGCTATCTGCCAAGCCCACCAATCCCAACATCCGGGTGGAAGGTATCGGGCGTGGCAGCGCCGCGCAGCAGGACCTGACCGTGATCCTCGGCGCCAAGGCCCAGGCTGGCACCTACAACGAACGGGTGATCCTGACCATCGATGACCCCGATCAGCCCGAGGTGGAATTCCGCCTGTCGGCCGTACTGCGCTGACCCCCCTTCACCCATGAGTGGTGCCGTTCCCGACCCTGGCAAGCACCGGCTTGCCGTCATCGCCATGTGCCTGCTGGCCCTGGTCTGGGGGGCGAGCTTTGCGGCCATGAAATTCACCCTCAACGCGCAGCTGAGCGTGGGGGCCATGCTCACGTTAAGGTTCGCCCTCGGCGCGCTGTGCCTGGGCATCCTCGCCCGGGTATTCAAGGCCCCCTTCACGCGCCAGGCGGTGCAGGACGGCCTGGTTCTGGGTGGCTGCCTCACCGTGGTGTTCTGGCTTCAGGCCGATGGGCTGCGGTTCACCTCCACGGCCAAGAGCGGCTTCATCACAGGTCTCTACGTGCTCTTCACCCCCATGGTGAGCCTCCTGTTTCGGGATCGGCTGAAGCGCTCCCACGCCCTGGGCGCACTCCTTGCCGCCCTGGGCCTTTTCCTGCTGGTACACGAGCCCAACGCCCAGTTCGGCGGGTGGAACCGTGGGGATACCGAGACCCTGATCTGCGCGGTGGGCTGTGGCTTCCATATCGCCTTCACCGCCCGCTATTCCAGGCGCTCCAGTGGGTGGGTGTTGGCCACGGTGCAGGTGGCGGTAGTGGCCGTGATTTCAGCCCTAATCACGGGCTTCCTGCCCGCGCCCCATGGCTTTCAGGATTTGTGGAAGCCGCTATCCCATCCCAGTGTGTGGTTGGCCCTTGGGTATCAAGCCTTCCTGGCCACGGCCCTGGCCTTCTGGGGCATGTCCACCTTCCAGGCTTACCTCGGCGCCACGGAGGCCGCCATCATCTATTCCATGGAGCCGGTGTACACAGCCCTCATCGCCATGTCGGGTTGGGTGCCAGGGATTCAGGAGCACCTGGGGCCGGTTCAATTGCTGGGTGGTGCCCTGCTCTTCAGCGCGATGCTCCTGGCCGAGCTGGGCCCACGCTGGTTGAAGTCCCGAGCAGACGAAGCGGAAGCGCTAGGCTAGTCCTAGACCCGATCCAGGATTACCAGGGTGACGTCATCCACGAAGGGTGCCGGTTCATTGAAGGTGCGGGCTTCCTCCACCAGGAAATCCGCAGTCGCCTCTTCGCTGCCGGGGAGTTCCGCGCACAGGCGAAGGAGCCCTCTTCTCCCAGCAAGCGGCGGTCTTCTCGCTCGACTTCCACCAGGCCATCCGTGTAGAGGATAAGACGATCGCCCAACCCAAAAGTGGCGGCTCGCTCTTCAAAGGGAAGGTCCTCCTCGATGCCGAGCATGAAGCCGTGCCCAGCCAGCACCTGAGGTCGGTGCAGCCCGCCCTGGGCACCTCGGGCGATGAGAATAGGCGAGACATGGCCCGCCACCAGGTACTGCATGGCGCCCGTGGAAGGGTCGATGCGCGCCAGGAAGGCCGTGGCGAACTGTTCGGAAAGCGTGTTGCGCGCGAGGTCCCGATTCATGCCCATGGCCCAGGTCAGGGGGCTGCCGCCCAACCGCACCTGGCTTTCAAAGGAGGTTTTCACCATGGCGGAGATGAGCGCGGCGGTAACTCCGTGGCCGCTCACATCGGCGATGAGCAGTGCCAGGCAGCCATCCGCCCCCGGCAGGATCGAATAGATGTCCCCGCCGATGCCTTCTGCGGGTAAGTAGCGGTGGGTGTAGCGAAACCCAGGCGCTGCGCCCGGGAGGCTAGGCAGAAGGCCCATCTGAAGGCGCGCGGCCAGGGAAAGTTCGGTGGTCATGCGCTCCTGGAACTGCGTGAGTTCCAGGTTCTGACGCTTGATCTCCTTCTGCATCTCGATGATGCGGAAGGCGCTCTCCACCTTGGCCATCACTTCCTGCGCGTGGAACGGCTTGGCGATCATGTCATCGGCGCCAAGATTCAGGCCGCCGATCTTGGTGGAGGTGCCGTCCATGGCGGAAACCAGCACGAAGTAGATATCGCGGGTTTCGGGTGTGCCTTTGATGGTGCGGCAGAATTCATCCCCTGCCATGCCCGGCATGCGCAGGTCGGAAAGGATCAGGTCTGGCATCACCTTCGCCATGACCGCGAGGCCTTCGATGCCATTTTCAGCTGTGAGCACTTGGTAGCCGGCGCGCTTGAGATAGAACCCCAGGATGTCCCGGATCTGGGCCTCGTCATCGACGACCAGGACAACCCCTTTGGTCATATGCGCTGGGCTTCAGGCTGGGCGGGTGATCAGGCCCCCCGGAGGGCGTCCTGTTCGGTGGTGAAAATGGAGAAGTAGTTCGTCAGGTTGGTCTGATCGAAGGTCTTCTTGACCTGGGCGGGCAGGCCACAGAGATGGAGCTTGCCGTTGTTCTTGTCCACGCTGTTGCGCGCGGCCACGAGGAGTCCAAGGCCTGAGGAATCGATGAAACTGACGCCTTCCAGGTTGATCACCATCAGCTTGGGCTGATGGGTGGTCACCGTGTCTCGGATCACGTCCCGCAGTTGGGCCGTCACCTCAAAGTTGACCTTTCCCTGGATGGTGACGACGGAAGCATTGCCTTCCTGTCGGGTCTGGATGTTCAACATGGGGCCTCCTGCGGCGTGATGCCTTGCAGAACCCGTCTCCTGACCGCTTCCCGTTGCCGGAATTTGTATTCGACGTGAGAAGAGGGACCTGAGACGGTGCTTTCGAAACCGGATCTTTCCATGACTTGGACTTCGTGTGCAAAGAAGAAAGTAAACTCCTCCTGCTCTTGGATCAACTCCGGAATGTGCAAGAGGTCCCCTATTTCGGGTCGGCCCATCCGTCTGAGCCGGGTTTGGACCTTCTGGAGGGCCGCTTCGGCTGGGTTTGGGAGGCGAATGAGGGTCCGGGCGGTGAATTGGACCGCCGAATAGCTGCTGCTGGAAAAAGGATTCACTTCCGCTCGGCCGGTGGACAAGGTGAGGCTCTCCGAGACTCGCTGGCGTTCCTGGGGGCTCAAATCCCCAAGGCAGAACCCTTCGGGCAGGGTGGCCATCCACGTTTCCAGCGCTTTCAAATCCACCATCAGGTTCCGGGTGCGGTTGGATTTGACATGGGTGGCCATCAGGATGTGGTGATCCAGCAGAAAACGGATGACCAGCAGCACGCCCAGGAGGTCCTCAGCGACGAAGCGCAGGCCGATCTGGTCGTAGATGGTCTCAGCCACGTTCTCGGGCTTGTGGAGCAGCTTGAGCAGCATGGAGACCCGATCCTTGCTCTCCTTGCGTTTAATGGCCAGCAAGGGCACTTCGTAGCGACCCTTGAGCACCCAGCCGCCCTGGGCGGGCACCAGGAACCGCTCGTAGCGGTCGAAGATCTGCTGCTGGATCTCCGGGAGAAAACGCAGGTAGACGTTGTTGTCCACATGAAAGAGCGTGTGCATCACCCGCAGCAGGGCGCAGCTCCAGCGGGCGCGGTCGTCCTGGGGGCGCACCGAGGCCCAGACCAGGAGGTCCGTGGGATCCTGGAGTTCGTAGAATTCGGGCGGGATGTCCATGCCGCTGCCTTCCAGGATCACTTCCTCCAGGAAGGCCAGGGCATCCTCGAACACTTCCACGAGATGGTCCCGGTGGTGGGGAATATCCAAGTCGTAGCCGTAGCCCAGGGCGAAGTCCTTGGCCATCTCGTGGTTGGGCAGGGACATGCCGCGCTGATCGATGGAGGAAGCACCCCCGAGAATCACACGGGTGATATCTGAAGGCAGGGGGAACAGGGGGTGTTTCAGCATGGGCCTTAGAGTCTATCGGCGCGCGGCGCAGGGAACAAAAAAACGGGGCGCCAGGAGGTGGCGCCCCGTTCTTGAATCGTGTGCTTCCTACTTCACCGCGAAGGCGGCGACGAGGACGTAGATCACCAGGGCCTCGATGAGGGCCAAGCCGATGATCATGGTGGTGCGGATGTTGCCAGCGGCCTGGGGGTTGCGGGCGATGCCTTCGCAGGCGGCAACCACGGCCTTGCCCTGGGCCAGACCGCAGCCGGCGGCGGCGATGGCGAGGGCGAGGTGAGCCAGGTACTGGCCTTCAAAGAGGCTCTTGGGGGCGGCGGGAGCAGCCTGGGCGAACACGAAGGTGGCCAGGGTGAAGAGGAAGGCGGTGGTGAGGAACTTCTTCATGGGAAACCTCGAAAAGGGGGCCCGGGGTTCGGAATCCCGTAGCCGGTGGGAAAACGGATCAGTGATCGTGGGATACGGCGCCGGATACGTAGATGGTGGCCAGCATGATGAACACGAAGGCCTGGATCAGCCCGAAGAAGAGGCCCATGACCATGAGTGGCACGGGCACCAGCAGCGGTACCAGTCCGAAGAAGATAAGGGAAACCACATGCTCGCCCGCGATGTTGCCGAACAGACGCAGGGAATGGCTGAGAATGCGGGAAAGCAGGCCCAGGATTTCCAGGGGCCACATGAGCCACCAGAGGAACCAGACTGGCCCGGCGAAATGCCCCAGGTAGCGCCAGAAACCCTGGGATTTCATGCCATGGAAGTTGTAGAAGAAGAACACCACCAGTGCGCAGCCTAGCGTCACGTTCCAGTTGCCGGTGCCGCTCGGTAGGCCAGGTGCTAGACCGAAGAGGTTATTGAGCAGGATGAAGAGCCCCAGGGTGCCGATCAAGGGCACGTACTGATCGGAATGGTGGGCGATGTTATCGGCAACCAGGTTCCGCACGAAGGTGACCAGGAATTCCATCACCTGCTGGAAGGGGCCCGGGATGCGGGAAAGCTTGATGCGGGTGGCCAGCACCAGGGTCACGATCACCAGCGCAGCCAGCACGGCTGCGAAAAGGTGGTCGTAGCGTTCCAGGATCGAAAGGGCCTGACCGTGGGCGAAGCTGCCCCAGGGATGCCTCGCCAGATGCAGCAGGTTCGTCAGCAGGGTCGCGAGGTACGAGGCGTGGTGTTCCATCGTTCTTCCTTAGCGGCGTTCAGTCCGTGTCGCTCGAACCCGGCCGGAGCATGAGGCGAAAGGCCTCCAGCAGGATCGCCCCGACGAAAAGCAGGATACCCGTCGCCAGGGGAATGACCTCCCGGGGGAGGCAAGCCATCATCCCACGCAGCAGGACGACGATCAACGCCAGCTTGAAGACCACCAGCAGCCCGTAGAACCACCGACGGCGTACCGAGGGGGTCAGCATCCGGCCCACGATCCAACGGTGTAAAACCCAGAACGCCAGGCTGCCCAGGCCTCCAACCGCAAAGGCCAGGGCGGCCCAACGGGACTTAGCCAACCAAGCCAGCGTGCCCAGGGGCCAGAGCAGCAGCAGGAAGCGCCCCACCCAGTCCAGATGGTGGGTGCCGGGATCCTCAGGCTCGGGGATCACGGTCATCGTCGAGCCGGGGGGCGGTGTCATCGGGCGGAGGCGGCGGATCCATGCGATCCAGGTGCAGGGTCACTTTGTAGAGTTCCCAGAAACCCGTGGCGATGCCCAGAGCCAAGCCGATCCATTGCCCCGGTTTGGGGTGGCCCAGCAGGCCCCCGAGCCACCGCCCCAGGAAATAGCCCAGGACGATGGCGATGGGAAAGACCATGCCCAGGGACATCAACTCACCCCAGAGCGCACGCTCCTGGGGATCGGCATCCTTGTTTTTGGGTCGGAACAGCATCAGCCCAGCACGATCTTGGCGGTCCAATCCAGGAGCTTGGGCCCGAAGAAGGTGCCGATCAGGATGAGGGCGCAGGACACCGTCAGCACGAAGGTGAAGGCGGTGCTGAGGGGTTTCCGTTCAATTTCACCCACAGGTTCCTTGAAATACATGGAGGCGACCACATTCAGGTAGTAGTAGGCCGCCACAGCGCTGGTGAGGAGCGCGAGGACCGTCAGGGTTACAAAGCCCTGCTCGATGGCGAGCTTGAATAGGTAGAACTTGCTGAAGAAACCCAGCAGGGGCGGGATGCCCGCCAGGCTGAGCAGGAAGACCATCATGGCAAAGGCGAGCACCGGCTGGCGTTTGGCGAGGCCGCGGAAGTCGTCGATGCGCTCCCCTTCGCCCTTGCCCTGCAGATAGATGATGACGGCGAAGGCGCCGCTCTGCATGACCAGGTAGGTGAGCATGTAAAGCCAGATGGCCTGGGCACCGGCCTGGACATCACTGCTGAGCACACCCAACAGCATGTAGCCCACATGCGCGATGGAACTATAGGCCAGCAGGCGTTTCATGCTCTGTTGGCGCAGGGCCGCCACGTTGCCGAGCACCATGCTGGCTCCGGCGATGAAGGACAGCGGCAACACCCAATCTGTGGCAATGCCATGGAACCCGGTGCCGAACACCCGCACAAAAGCGCCTAACGCCGCGGCCTTGGGGGCCATGGACATGAACGCAGTAATAGGGGTGGGCGCGCCTTCGTACGCGTCGGGGCTCCACATGTGGAAGGGCACGCCTGCGACCTTGAAGGCAAAGCCCACGAGAACCATCAGCACGCCCGCAAACACCAAAAGATTTCCGTTGGAGCTGACGGTGGCCAGCTTTTCATTCAACTCAGCCAGATTCGTGGTGGTACCACCGGCGGCGGCGAAGAGCAGGCTGATGCCGTAGAGCAGAATGCCGCTGGAGAACGCGCCCAGCAGGAAGTACTTCAGGCCCGCCTCAATGCTGCGTTCCTGGGTGCGCAGGTAGGCCACCAGGATGTATACGCAAAGTGCCATCAGTTCCAGGCTGAAGTACACCGACACCAGATCCGTGGCGCCCACCAGCAGCATCATGCCGCTGATGGAGAATAAGATCAGGGCGTAGTATTCGACGGTCTGTTCGCGCAGCGCATTGAGCTGGGGCTGGCTGAGCACGATGGTGATGAGGCCCGCCAGGATGCAAAGGAACTGGAAGCCTTTGGTGAGGCCATCCACCCGGAACATATTGGAAAAACCAGCGCCGGGCTCGGTCAGCATCGCAATGACGCCAGCCGCGACCAGGGCGAGGGAGGCCACGTAGGACCAGACACGCTTGTTGTTCCGGCCCACGAATACATCGCCGGGCCAGATCATGAGGGTCGCTGCGACGATCAAGAACAGCGGCCCGTAGAGGAATGGGAGATCCCGGGTGAGGGACCCCAGCAGACTCTGGGCGAAGGGCATCAGTGACCTCCGTGTGCTTCGGCGGCAGGCGCGTGGCCCTCGGCTGCGTGTGCTTCAGGGGCTGCCATCCCCGCCATGCCCTCCTGGGCGGCGGCCTTCTGGCGGCTCTCCAGTGCCTGAGCCTTGAAGTAGGTGGGATCGATTTGAACCACCAACTTATCGATGGGGGCCTTGAGCACCTTCATCAAGGGCGTGGGCCAGAGGCCGATCCAGAAGGCCGCCACGATCAAAGGTGTGAAGTAGGCAATTTCCCGAGCGTTGAGGTCTGCCATCTTGGCGTTGGTTTCACTGATAGGCCCAAACATGACGCGCTGGTAGAGCCAGAGCATATAGGCAGCGCCCAGGATGATGCCGGTGGTGGCGGCCACGGCCCACCAGGGATGCGCCTGGAAGGCACCCATGAGGATGGCGGCTTCACCGATGAAGCCATTGAGGCCCGGCAGGCCGATGGAACTCATGGTCATGATCATGAAGATGGTGGCGTAGATGGGCATGGTCTTGGACAGCCCGCCGAAATCTGCAATCTGGCGCGTGTGGCGGCGTTCGTAGACGATGCCCACGATGAGGAAGAGCGCGCTGGTGGAAATGCCGTGGTTGATCATCTGGAACATGCCGCCCATGATCCCGTTGGGGTTCATGGCAAAGAGGCCCAGCATGCAGAGTGCGAGGTGGCTCACGGAGCTATAGGCCACCAGCTTCTTCATGTCCTTCTGGATCATGGCCACGAGCGCACCGTAGATGATGCCGATGATGGTCAGGGTCAGGAAATAGGGCATCAGGGCCTTGGTGGCGCTGGGTAGGATGGGCAACAGGAAACGCACAAACCCATAGGTGCCCATCTTCAGCAGAATACCGGCCAGGATCACGGAACCTGCCGTGGGGGCCTGCACGTGGGCATCGGGCAGCCAGGTGTGGAACGGAAACATCGGCACCTTGATGGCGAAGCCGATGAAGAAGGCCAGGGCCAGCAGGTACTGGAAGGTCTTGGTCTGCTGCAAAATCACCGGCGCCATGGCCTGGAAGCTCTCAATGGAGAAGCTGGGCGTCATGCCGACCTTCTTCTGCAGGAAGTAGATGGCCAGGATGCCCACGAGCATCAGCACGGAGCCCGTGAGGGTGTAGAGGAAGAGCTTGATGGCGGCATAGAGCTTCTGTGGGCCACCCCAGATGGCAATGAGGAAGTACATCGGCACCAGCATGAGTTCCCAGAACAGGTAGAAGAGGAACACGTCCTGGCAGATGAAGACGCCTAGCATGGAGGTCTGCATGACGAGGAGCCAGATGTAGTACTCCTTGTGCCGCTCTTCGATGGCACTGAAGGAACACCACACGGCGATGAAGCCAATGAAGGTGGTCAACAGGAAGAGCACCAGACTGATGCCGTCCATGCCGATGGCAAACTTCACGCCCAGGCTGGGGATCCAGTCCGTGGAGAAGGCCCACTGCACGGCCGCGCTGCCGCGGTCGTACTGGAACCAGAGCGGCACGCTGATCGCGAAGTCGATGATCGCGATGGCCAGGGCACCGAGCTCGAAGACTCGGCGTTTTTCCTTGGGCACCAGCAGCAGGGCGAGGGCGCCGAGCAGGGGAACGAAGGTGACCCAAAGGGGCAGGTTCAGGTACCAGGGGGCAGTCATGGGAACTCCATAGACGTCAAATGCATGCAGAAGGGGTAGACAACAAGGGCAGGAAAGGTGCTCAGGCCAGGAACTTCCAGAAGGCGAAAACTAGGAAACCCAGGAACATCACGAAAGCGTAGTTCTGAACGCGGCCGCTCTGGAGTTTGCCAAAACCGCCCGAGAACCGCTGTAGCAGCCAGGCGACGAAGTTCACCAGGCCATCTACGATCTTGGCGTCGAACCAGAAACTGATGTTGGCCCAGATCAACGTGAACCTTGCGGCGCCGTTGACCATGCCATCGACCACCCAGGTATCGAAGGCCCAGAGCTGGGCACCCAGCTGCTTGCAGGGGCCGATGATCGCCCACTCGTAGAACTCGTCGACGAAGTACTTGTTGTGCACCCATCGGAACACGCCGGGGAATTTGGCCACGAAACCCTTGGCCTTGGCCCAGGTGGGATCCATCTTGTAGATCCACCAGGCCAAGAGCATGGCGCCTGGAGCCCATACGAGGGTGGCCCAGGCCATGAGGCCGTATTCGATGGCGGGAGCGGCCTCGTGCGAGGCGTGAACAGCTTCCTTCTGGTAGAGCAAGGGGCCAAGCCATTCCGAGAAATGAGCGCCGCCCAGCCAATGCAGGCTGTGGGGAATGTTCAGGAAACCGCCCACCAAGGCCAGCAGCGCCAGGATGAACACCGGTACCCACATGTTCCAGACCACTTCCTTGGGGCCGTGGTCGTGGCCACTGTGGGAGGGCGCATGACCGTGATCATCGTGATGGGCGTCATGGTGTCCTTCGGCTTTTACCGTGTGGCCGTAGGGATCGTGGCCCGCGCCCCGGTATTCGCCCGCGAAGGTCATCACCATCAATCGCACCATGTAGAAGGCGGTCATGAAGGCGCCCGCCATGCCCATGAGCCAGGCGATCAGGTTCAGGGTGTGCCCTTCCTTGTACCAACCCTCGAACACTTTCCAGAGGATTTCATCCTTGGAGAAAAACCCCGAGAAGGGGAAGATGCCCGCGATGGCGATGGTGGCGATGAGCATGGACGCGTAGGTCCAAGGCATCTTCGATTTCAGGCCGCCCATGTTCCGCATGTCCTGCTCGTGATGGCAGGCCATGATCACGGAGCCAGAACCAAGGAAGAGCGCAGCCTTGAAGAAGGCGTGAGTGAACACATGGAACATGCCGGCGGTGTAGGCGCCCGCGCCCATGCCCATGAACATGAAGCCGAGCTGGGACACTGTGGAGTAGGCCAGCACCTTCTTGATATCGTACTGGGCCAGGCCCATGCTGGCGGCCACCAGGGCCGTGAGGGCGCCGACGAAGAGCACCACACTCAAGGCCATCGGCGCATTGGTGTAGATGAAATTCATGCGGCAGATCATGTATAGACCCGAGGTCACCATGGTGGCGGCATGGATCAGGGCGCTGACCGGCGTGGGGCCTGCCATGGCATCCGGCAACCACACGTAGAGCGGAATCTGCGCGCTCTTGCCGCAGGCGCCCACGAAGAGGAGGATGCCCGCCAGGTTGAACCACCAGGTGGGGCTGTGGGTAAGGCCGAAGATCGTGAGTTCGGGCCGCGCCATGATCGAGCGTGTCATGCCCATCAGGGTGTCGAAATCCACGCTGCCAAAAATCTGGAAGAGCAGGAAGAATCCAAGCATGAAACCGAAATCACCGATGCGATTGGTGACGAAGGCCTTCTTGCCTGCCGCCGCTGCGAATTCCTTATCGAAATAGAAACCGATGAGCAGGTAGGAGCAAAGCCCCACGCCTTCCCAGCCCAGGAACATCATGAGGATGTTGGCGCCCAGCACCAAGTTGAGCATGGAGAAGACAAAGAGGTTCAGGTAGGCCATGAAGCGGTAGTAACGGCCATCCTGGCGCTCTTCACTCATGTAGCCGGTGCTGAAAAGATGGATCAGGAAGCCCACGCCCGTCACCAGCAGCGCCATGGCGCCGGAGAGCGGATCAAACTTGTAGGCCCAGGCCACGGTGTTGCGTGCCACGCCATCCATCACCTGGGCACCGCCCAGATCCACCCAGGTCCAGAGGCTCTGGGTGATGGAGCGATTAATAGGCGCCTGGCCCATGAGGGTCACGAAGTACCCCACGGCCAGGAGGAAGGCCACACCCACGGACCCCAGGGCGAGGAGATCCACCAACTGGGTGCTGGGTGCCTTCCGGCCAGAAGCCTTACAGAACAGCCCGTAGGCTCCATTCAACAAGGCGCCGAACAAGGGGAGGAAGGGAATCAGCCAGAGCACCGAGGCGTGAACCGGGGTGCTCAGGGCCGCGCTGGCTGCGTGTTCCATTAGCATTGTCTCAGCCCTTCAGCAGGTTGATTTCGTCGACGGTGATGGTGTTCTTCTTGCGGTAGAGCGCAACCACGATGGCAAGGCCGATGGCCACCTCCGCGGCGGCCAAGCCCATTACCATCAGTGCGAATGCCTGCCCGGTGACGGTGCCGCTGTGGCGGGCAAAGGCGATGAGATTCAGGTTGGCGGCGTTGAGCATGAGCTCTGCGCACATAAGGATGATCAGCGCATTGCGGCGGATCAGCACACCGGCCACACCGATGGAGAAGAGCAGAAAGGAAATCAACAGAACCAGGTTCATGGATGGCATGTCACACCCGCTCCGTTTTAGCTAGAACTACCGCACCCACCAAGGCGACCAGGAGGATCACGGACAGGATTTCAAAGGGCAAAAGGTATTCGGCAAACAAGCCCCGGCTCAGCATCTGGGCATTGCCAAGCTTTTCGCCTTGGGCCATCAGGTTGGGCGAGAGGGTAAGGGCTTCCGCAGCACTGGAACCAAAAATGGTTCTCCAGAAAACGCCCACGAAGGCCACGGCACCTGCCACCACCAGAACCAAGGCAAAGGGCGTTTGGCGCTGGAAGAGGCCCTTCTCTCTGGATTTGCTGAGTTCCACCAGCATCACCACGAAGAGGAAGAGCACCACGATGCCGCCGGCGTAGACCAGGAGCTGGGCCACACCCATGAATTCCGCGCCGATGGTGAGGTAGCAGCCTGCCATGGAGAGCATGGCAAATAGGAAGCCGATCACGCTATGGACGGCATTCTTGGCAAGCACCATGGTGGCGGCGCCGCCGAGGGCCATCAGGCCAAAGACCAGGAAAAGGTTTTGACCGATCTTGATGAGCAACTGTTCCATGGCGGGCTCCCCGGTCACTTTTCCTCGTCCGCGACCGAGAACTTGGCCACGGGCGAAACGCCGAACATGTTCTGGAACGTGCCTTCCATCGAGAGGGACATGTCCTCGCGGTTGTAGACGGCCAATTCGAACTGGTGATTGAGGATGATGGCGTCGAAGCCGCAGCTTTCCACGCAGAACTCGCAGAAGATGCAGCGCTCCATCTCGAAGTCGTAGCGCGTGGGCAGCTTGGTCTTGCGGCCTTCCTTTTTGCCCGACTCAATGGTGATGACCTGGGTGGGGCAGATCTTTTCGCAGGCTAGGCAACACACGCATTTGATCTCGCCCGCTTCATCCTTAAGCATCTGCAGGCGGCCACGGAAACGCGGCTGCATCTTGGCAGGCACTTCCGGGTATTCGGAAACCACGTGGAAGGGCACCTTCCGACGGTTCGCGCTGAGAAACACCTTGGCGAAGTGGGTGCCGGTGATGGTCAGGCCCTTGGCGATATCAAAGGGGATCAGTGTCTTCAGGAATTTTTTCATGGGGCCTCCCTCAGACGGTCAAATAGCGGACGGCCGCGGCCAACATCAGGTTGACCAGCGTCAGGGGGATCAAGTATTTCCACGCCACCGCCATCACCTGATCGTACCGGTAGCGAGGAATGGTGCCGCGCACCCAGATATAGACGAAGAGGATGAAGATGATCTTCACGACGAAGAAGATGGCGTGAGGCTCGCAGAGGAGCGGCACGAGGAACGCTGGAAGGTGCGCCGTGAAGAAGGGATTGAGCACGCCATGGAGACCGAAGGGCATCAACCAGGGCCCGCCCAGGAAGAAGGCCGAGGCCAGCGCCGCCACCACGGTCATGTTGATGTACTCGGCCAGGTAGAAGAAGCCGAACTTCATGCCGGAGTATTCCGTGTGGAAGCCTGCCACTAGTTCGTTTTCGGCTTCGGGCATATCGAAGGGCAGGCGGTTGGTTTCGGCGAAACCGCAGGTCAGGTAGATGAAGAAACCCAGGAACTGGGGGACGATGCCCCAGTAAGGCAGGCCCACCGCCATGCTCCGGGACATTTCGCTGAATTGCAGGCTGCCCGACATCACCACCGGCGCCAGCAGGCTGAGGGTAAGGGGCACTTCGTAGCTCACGATCTGGGCGCCGCTGCGCAGGCCGCCCAGCAGCGGGTACTTCGAGTTGGAGGCCCAGCCCGCCAGCACGATGCCGTAGACGCCCACGCTGGCGATGCCCAGGATCCACAACAGGCCGACGTTCACATCGCCCACGGCGCCGCTCACGGGCAGGCCGCCCACGATGGGAATGAATTTGGGCAGCACGAAGAGGGTGCCGGGCACGAAGCTGATGGCGGCGAAGACGATGACCGAGGCGCAGAAACTGATGGCCGGGGCAATGAAGAAGACGAACTTGTCAGCCTTGGTGGGCAGGATGTCTTCCTTGATGATCATTTTCACGACGTCGCCCACCAGCATGACGATGCCGCGCCAGTAGGAGAGCATAGGCACCTTGCCCAGCTTCCACATGTTGCGGTTGACGAAGCCCGTGAGGCCTGTGAGGCTGCCCGCGACGCGGGTGGCACCCAGGCGTAGCTGGAGGTAGCCAAGCACTTTGCGCTCTGCGTAAAGCGTGAGGGGCACCACCACGAAAATGAAGACCACCACCAGGATGGCCTGGAGGAGGGCAATGATCAGGGACTGGGTGAGGGTCGGAGTCGGCATGAATCAGGTCCTCTTCAGCGATCGATTTCGCCGAGCACGATGTCCAGGGTGCCAATGGCGGCGACGATATCCGCGAGCAGGCTCCCTTCCACCATCTTGGGCAAGGACTGGAGGTTGATGAAGCCCGGCGCGCGGACATGAAAGCGGTAGGGGTTGGTGCTGCCCTTTTCGCCCACCAGGTAGTAGCCGATTTCGCCCTTGGGGGCTTCGGTGGCGTGGTACACCTCGTTGACCTCGGCCCGCAGGATCTTGGGGATCTTGGCCATGACGGGGCCTTCGGGCAGGCCATCCATGCACTGCTGGATGATGCGGGTGCTCTGGCGCATTTCGGCCAGGCGCACCAGGTACCGGGCGTAGGTATCGGCCTCGGTGCGGGTGGGCACTTCGAAATCCATTTCCGCGTAGGCGGCGTAGGGGAAGGCCTTGCGGATATCGTAGGGCACGCCCGCGGCGCGGAGCACCGGGCCGGTGACGCCAAGGGCGATGGCGTCCTCGGCATTCAGCTTGGCTACCCCGACCGTGCGTTTTTTCCAGATGCGGTTTTCCGACAGCAGGTTTTCGTATTCCTCGAGGCAGGCCGGGAACTTGGCCAGGAACTTGTTGACCAGCTTGGCGAAGCCCGGGGGCAGGTCTTCGCGCAGGCCACCAATGCGCAGGGCGGTGGTGGTGAGGCGGCTGCCGCAGAAGGCTTCGTTGATATCCAGGATGTCTTCGCGCTCCCGGAAGGTGTAGAGGAACACCGTCATGGCGCCGATATCCAGCGCGTGGGTGGCCAGCCAGATCAGGTGGCTCGCCAGGCGGTTGAACTCGTTGAGCATCGTGCGGATGTACTGGGCACGCCGGGGCACCGTGATGCCAAACAGTTTCTCGTTGGCTTCGGCCCAGCCCAGGTTGTTGGCCACGGCCGAGCAGTAGTCCATGCGGTCGGTCCAGACCTGGCCCTGGAAGAAGGTCTTGTTTTCACAGATCTTTTCCACGCCCCGATGCAGGTAGCCGATCACGGGTGTGCAGTGCTTGATGGTTTCGCCATCGAGCCGCAGCTTGACCCGGAGCACGCCGTGGGTGGACGGATGCTGTGGGCCCAGGTTGACTTCCATCTCCTCGTTTTTGAACATCGATCACTCCGCCTTGGGGCGCTTGAGGTTGATGCCGAGCTGGCCCGCTTTTTCCATGGCGATGCGATTGAGCATGCCACCGCGGTCTTCGCGGAAATCGATGTCCCGCTGGCCCCAGCCCACCACGGGGTATTCCTTGCGGAGGGCGTGACCCTCCCAGTCTTCCGGGCAGAGGATGCGGATCATGTTCGGGTGGTTCGCGAAGCGGATGCCGAGCATGTCCCAGATCTCCCGTTCCATCCAATTGGCGGAAGGGTAGACCTGGGTGGCGCTTTCAGGCTCGAAGCCTTCCGGCACCAGGATGCGCAGGCGAAGGCGCTTTTTACGGGCGATGCTGGTGAGGTGGTAGACCACGCTGAACGCGAAGCCCTGAGCGGCCGGGTAATGGGTGGCGGTCTCGTCGGCCAGCATTTCGAACTTCAACTGGGCATCCTCGCGGCAGAGGCGGAGGGCTTCGAGGATGTGTTCCTTGGCCACCTGGCAGGTGAGTTCCCCGGCCTGCTCGAAGGCTTCTTCCACCTTGTCGCCCAGCCCATTGACCAGATGCAGCAGTGTGGGGTCCTTGGCTTCCGTGGGGGCGGGGAACACCATGTCGGTGTCGTTCTTCTTGGCCACGGCTTTTACGGGTGCTTTGGGAGCGTCTTTGCCTTCGGCCTCAGCCTTGGCCTTGGCGGTATCAAAATCGGCGAGCTGCTTCTGCCACTTGGCTTCTTCCGCTTCCACCAGCGCCTTCTGCTCAGCCACATAGGTGCGGTAGCCCGGCAGGGGTACGGTCTTGGGCAGCACCACCTGGCGATTGGGGGCCGTCGTGTAGTCGTAGACGAAGGGGCCGCTCGGCGTTTCCGGCGTGGTTTCGGGGATGGGGGCGTCCGACATCAGCCGACCTCCTCAAAAATCTCCCGGTAGCGATCAGCCAGGCTGCTGCTCATGATCTTGTCCTGCAGCTTCATGAAGCCATAGAACAGGGATTCCGGGCGGGGGGGGCACCCGGGGATGTAGACATCCACAGGAATGATTTTGTCCACGCCCTGAATGGTGTGGTACGAATCGAAGGGTCCGCCGCAGGTGGCGCAACTGCCCATGGCGATCACCCACTTGGGCTCGGGCATTTGGTCGTAAAGCAGCTTGATGGTGGGGGCCATCTTATAGGTAACGGTGCCGGCCACAATCATCAGGTCGGCCTGGCGCGGGGTGGCACGGAAGATACCGCAGCCGAAGCGGTCGAAATCGAAACGGGCAGCCCCGGCGGCCATCATCTCGATGGCGCAGCAGGCCAGACCGAAGGTCATGGGCCACACACTGGTGGCGCGGGACCAGTTCATGACCTTCTCGACCTTGGTGGTGATGAGGATCTGCTCAAGGGCAGAAGGCTGCATTACTCCCATGTGAGGGCTCCCTTGGACCAGATGTAGCCATAACCAAACAGCAGCAGAAAGAGGAAGATCCCGATCTCAATGAGGCCAAACAGGGCCAGTTCCTTCATCTGGATCGCCCAGGGCATCAGGAACACCGTTTCCACGTCGAACACCAGGAACATCACGGCCACCAGGTAATAGCGGACCGAAAACTTCTCGCGGGCCTCGCCGGTGGTGGCGATACCGCATTCATAGGTTGATGATTTTGCTGCACTTGGCCAACTGGGTCTGAGCAGCCATGACAGGTTCCAGATCACGATTGGTAACGCCACGGCCACGAGAATCAGGAGCAGGATGGGGGCGTACCCGCGCATGGAACCTCCGGATTGTTTCTAGGGAATTTCATTGTCATCGTTGCAGGCGGAGTCGGTCAACGCTCAATTCCGACCTTGAAGTGGGGAATTACCCGTCCAGTCCCCTTCAGCGAATTCTATACGCGAATGGGGTCTCTTTCGACTTTTCGTCCCTTCAACGCACTACCATTTACCTATGGCCTCCTCCACCTCCCCCAGCCTCGAACCCTCCAAGCCCAGCGATCTCGCCCCGGTGCTGGATCCCTCCGAACTCACCAAAACCGACATCCGGCCCTCGCTCTACCCCACCTTGGACCTCACCAAGGAGCCGGTGGATTTCGCTCTTTTCCAAGCGGTGCCCTTGGATCTCATGCTGAAACTGCACTTTGTGCCGGTGCATGAACGAGATGGTGCCCTGTGGCTGGCCATGGCCGACCCCTTGGATGTGATCACCCAGGATCTGCTCCGCATGCAGCTCAAGCGCCCCCTGCGGTTTGCCGGGGCACCCCAGGCCCAGATCTTGGAGGTGCTGAAAAAGTCTGAATCCGGCCAGAAGGTCATGGATGAGGCTGGGGAAGCCCTGAAGGTCCAGGTGCTGCGGGAAGAGGATCTGGATGACGAAGTGCTGGACCTTGAGCGCATCACCGACAAGGATGAAGCGCCGATCATCCGCCTGGTGGACACGACCATTTTCAACGCCCTGCAGCGCCGGGCCTCCGATATCCACATGGAAACCACGGCCACAGGATTCCAGATCAAATACCGCATCGACGGCTGCCTCTACGCCGCCGCCGAACCCATCGACAAGCGCTTCGCCTCGCCCATCATCAGCCGCATTAAGGTGATGTCCGAATTGGATATCGCGGAAAAACGGAAACCCCAAGATGGCCGCTTCAAGCTCAAGGTGCGGGGCCGGGCCATCGATTTCCGTGTCAGCATCATGCCCACCATCCATGGCGAAGATTCCGTCATCCGCATTCTGGACAAGGAGAATCTCTCCGAAGAGTTCAAAAGCCTGAGTCTGGATATCCTCGGCTTTTCCGCCCATGAGCTGGCGAAGATCCGGCGCTTTTCCCGGGAACCCTACGGCATGTTCCTGGTGACGGGCCCCACGGGTAGCGGCAAGACCACCACGCTCTACGCGGTGCTCACGGAAATCCGCAGCCCCGAAGACAAACTCATCACCATTGAGGATCCCGTCGAATACCAACTCGAAGGTGTCACCCAGATTCCGGTGAATGAGAAGAAGGGCCTGACCTTTGCCGTGGGCCTGCGTTCCATTCTGCGCCACGACCCCGACAAGATTCTGGTGGGCGAGATCCGCGATTCCGAAACCGCGCAGATCGCCATTCAGTCGGCACTTACGGGTCACTTGGTCTTCACCACCGTTCACGCCAACAACACCTTGGATGTGCTGGGGCGTTTCCAGCATATGGGCGTGGAGGTCTACAACTTTGTGTCCGCCCTGAATTGCATTCTGGCCCAGCGCTTGGTGCGCACGCTCTGTCCCAAGTGTAAACACCCGATCGCGCCCCCTTCGCCCCAGGAGCTCATCGATAACGGGGTGGATCCGGCTTGGGCCACCTCGGCTACCTTTTACGAAAAGGTCGGCTGCGTGGATTGCAACGGCACGGGCTTCCGCGGTCGTCAGGCCATCATCGAATTCATGGGCATGAACGATGAACTGCGCGAACTCATCACCAAGCGAGCTTCCATCCGGGATATCAAGGCCGCCGCCCGCCGCCATGGCATGCAGACCCTGCGTGAAAGCGCCCTGGAAAAGGTTCGTCTGGGGCTCACGACCTTCGCCGAGATCAACAAGGTGACGTTCACCGAGGGGGCGTGACCGGCTCGCCCTGGCTGGGTTCCATGGTCTTTAACACCTGTTCGAAATCCGATTGCCCCTTCAGGGGTTGCAGCCATTCCATGGCGCGGAGCTTGTCGGGTTTGCGGTAGCCCCGGAGTTGAGCCTGGCTAAGATGGAGGATCGCTTCCCCGGGGCGCTGCAATTGTGCCAGGGCAATGGCAGCCAGGAGGCAGGGCACGGGGTCACGTTCATCCAGCGCAGCCAAGCTGGATGACAGTTCCAGAAGCCGATTCCAGTCTTTTGCTTCGAATGCTTCGGCGGCGGCCATGTGGTAATGGGCACCCGCGCTGCCCAGCAGCCGGCGAATCATGGTCTGCTCGCTGGCGGAGGCCTGTTTGAGGGAAGCGAGTTTCTGCTGGAGGAACGCCCGGTAGCGCTCACCGTGGGGAAGCGCGGCCATTGTTTCCGCTTCCTCCAGATAACGCCGTTCGAGCTTTTGCTCAACCAGCAGGGCGGGGTCGTGGGCGAGGGCGGCAAGTCGTTGCGTGGCCTGCAGCGCCTCGGGGGTGCCTGGGAACAGGCGCGCCAGTTCCTGCCAGCGAAGCTGTGCCAGCCAGGTGGACCCCGCCTTCTCTGCACGTTGCGAAAGGAGCAGCCTAAATTCTGCTTCGAGACCTGGGTCCGCCGGGATCAACCGATCCCGGGATGCGCCCAGTTGCAGAAAGGCCAACGCTGCCTGCGCCATGTCTTCCGGCGGCCATCGGTGCCCCCCATCGAAACGGTCCGCGCAGACTTTCCAGCGCCGGGAAAGCAGCTCCTCATGCCCTTTGCGCAGCTCCCAGTGATTGAAATCCTCTTGTCCGCCCACCAGAAAAAAATTCAGATGGCCGAGCCCCGTCAGGAGGCCATCGCCTGTGCCGAAGGCGCCGATGGAAATGAGGCCGTTGAATTGTTTAGGGTGTTTGAGGGCCAGCCGCATGGCCATGCGGGCACCACCGGAGAAACCCACACTGGCGCAGCGTTTGGCTTCCACGCGAAAGCGCGCGTTCACATCTTTCCACAGGGCATCGGTGGCTTCCACCGCAGGCCGGAGCAGGCCGTTGCGGGAGTCATTGGAACCTACCACGATCCAGCCAAAGCGCTCGGCGGCGCGCTGAAAAAGGCGCACTGGTTCTTCGCCCACGCCGGAGGGTGAGAACCCGAGCAGCACGGGGTAGGGGCGGTCTTCGCGATAGCCTGTGGGCAGGTAAAGCGCATAGCTGAAACGTGGATTGGCAGCGCAAACCACCTTGGGAATCACTTGGCCCTTGGGCAAAGGAGGCGCTGATTGACCGAAAAGAGGGAGAAGAAATAACGCCAGAAGCCAGACACGCATGGGGCACCAAGGGGTTTGCAGTAGCTTGGCACTTTGACGCGAAAAGCACAGCGCGGCTCGCCCCAGCGGAGGCGCGGGCGGCCCCACTCAGGGTGCGACACACACCCGGTTGCGGCCCTGGGCCTTGGCCGCGTACAGCGCGGTGTCTGAAGCTTCCAACAGGGAACTGGGCGTCTCGGCCGCGCCAGGATAGGAAGCCAGGCCGATGCTGATGGTCGGGGCGGCGGTGAACTGGGTCTCAGAAACTTTAATAACCAAAGCCTCCATGGCCCTGCGGATGCGCTCGGCCACGCGCAGGGCCACTGGGCCATCCACCCCAGGCAGGACCACGGTAAATTCCTCGCCGCCCCAGCGGCCAACCAGATCGGTGGGGCGAACCTGCTCCTTGATGGTGCGGGCCAGGGCCACGAGCACGCGATCCCCAAAGGCATGACCATGGGTATCGTTGCAGCGCTTGAAATGATCGGCATCCAGCATCAGCAGGGCCAGGGGTTGGCCACTGCGCTGGGCTTCGGCCAGGGCTTCCTCCAGTCGGATCTGGATGGTGCCGTGGTTCAGCACTTGGGTCAGGCTGTCCCGATGGGCCGCCTGGATCGATTGCTCGTAAAGGTTTGCGTTGTGGAGCGCGAGGGCCCCTCGGTCCACCAGGGCCTGGACGAAATCAAGTTCCGCCGCGCTGAAGGGCTCAACCTCTTCCGGCATGAGCAGGACCAGCACGCCCTGGGATTCGCTGCCAACCGTCAGGCCCGCGGTCAGCGCGCGCCAATTTCCCATGGGCAGGGCTTCGGCCGGGAGTTTGAACTCATCAAAAAGGCTTGGGAGAGGAAGTGGTCGCAATCCCGTGTGGGGACCGAGGGCCGGAGGAATCAGGCTGGCGGTGGCGGGGATCGCAGTCAGGCTTTCGGCCGTGAGCTTCAGGCCCAGGGCAAAGGCCGGACGTAGCGCCTCTCCTTCCCGCAGCCACAGTATTTCCGCCGTGGTGCGGGGCAGATGATCCCGCAGGGCGCGGGCCAGAACCCGCACCAGATCAGGGGTTTCCAGGCTTTCGGAAAGATCGCGGCCCAAAGCGGCGAGGGTGGCCAGGGCCGCGGCTCGGTGGCGTTCGGATTGGTGGAGGCGGGCATTGTCGAGGGCGATGGCGGTCTGGCTGGCGAAAATGCCCAGGATGTGGCGTTCAATGGGGGGGAATGGATGGGCCTCGGGAAAATTCACGAAGAGCAGGCCATAGGTGCGGTCCCGATGCCGCACCGGCAGGCAGGCCCAGGCCTGGAAGAAAGGGCGGGCCTGGGGGCTGACCCGGGAATCCTGGGCCGCATCTTCCACGAACAGGGGCTGGCCTGTCTGCAAGACCGTATCGGCCGTGCCCCCGGTGCGAAAACCCAGGGCTTTCACTTCGGCGGGTACGCCCACTTCGGCCACGTAGCGCAGGGAGCCGCTGATGGGATCCCGCAATACCAGACTTGCCACGGAAAGCCCTAGCTCCCGCACCAGGGCTTCCACCACGCGGTGGGGAATCTCCTCCGGATTTTCCAGGGCAGTGATCTCCACCGAAATGGCCTGCACGCGAACCGCGCGCTCCAGCAGCGCAGTCTGAAGATCAACGGAAAGGTGCGGATCGGAAGTCACAGGCATGGCCTCAGGGAGCTTGGATTAACTCACGTTCAAGGCTCTGGAGATGCTTGAGGTGGGCAAAGGCGCCCGCCTGGGTGGCAAGGCGCGCGGGGGTATCAAGTTGGATGGGAAGCCCTTCTTCGAGCACGAGCACGCGCTCGCAGAGTTCCGCTACGAATACCCGATGGGTGGCCAGGACCAAGGTGGTGTCGCCCAGGTAGGCCTTGAGGTTTTCGAGAATGCGGCTTTCGGTTTCGGCATCCACGGCCGACAGGGCGTCATCCAGCAGCAGGAGGCGTGGGCGCCGCAGGAGGGCCCGGGCCAGGGCCGTGCGCTGCCGTTCACCACCGGAAAGGGCGATGCCTCGTTCACCCACCACCGTATCCAGGCCCGAGGGCAGGCGCGGGAGCAATTCGTCCAGGCACACCACCCGCGCCACTTCCCAGAGCTCCGCTTCGGTGGCGTCGGGGCGCCCCAGCGTCAGGTTCTCCCGCAACGAGGTGGAAAAGAGAAAGGCCTCCTGGGGCACCCATCCGATGCCAGCCCAATGGCGGCGCAGGTTTGCGGGTTCAAGGGGGCTCCCATCCACCTTGAAACAGCCGGTTTGGGTTTCGCGCAGTCCCGCAAGTATTTGCAGCAGGATGGTTTTGCCTGAGCCGATGCCGCCAACGATGGCGAGGCTGCCCCCGGCGGGAATCGCCAGGTCCAGCGGGCCCACCCCACGGCCCGTGCCGAAACGATGGCTGACTTGGTCCAGGGCAAGGGATGTGGGGTTAGTGGGCAGATCGATGGCCGGGCCTTCGGGCAAGGATTGCTCCGGGCTGGCCAGCACTTGATCGATGCGCTCCTGCCCCGCCCGGGCCCGTTGGAACAGGTTCGTGGCCCAGCCCAGGGACATCACGGGCCAGGTCAGGGCCACCAGATAGCCCGTGAAGGCCGTCAGATCGCCCAGGGTCAGCTGATGCTGAACCACCAGCCGGCCGCCAAAGGCGACGAGGACCAGCGCGGCCATGCCACCCATGAGCATGGAGAGCGGACCGTAGGAGCTGAAGATGGCCGACTGGCGGATGCTGAGCCGCGCCTGCTGCAGACTCAATTCCCGAAAGCCGGCGATGCGCTGATCCTCGAGGCCAAAGGCCTGAACCACCTTTTCGCCGGAGATGGTCTCGTGACTAAAGGTGTTGAGGGCGGAGGTCACCAATTGCAGTTTCTGCTGGGTGCGATGGCTGGCCTTGCCAATGGCATAGAAGCCTAGCCCTAGGAAGGCAAAGGGCAGCATCACGGCCAAGGTGAGTTGGGGGCTGCCGTGGATCATCAGGCCCAGGGTCACGGGCAACAGACTGAATGCCTGCAGAAAGCTCATCAGCCCAGGTCCTGTGGCCATGCGCACATTGCCCACATCATCGCCAATGCGACTCATCAGATCGCCCACGCGCTGACGTTCAAAAAATACGAAGGGGCGGGCCAGGAGGAAGGCGAACAACTCTTCCCGCTGAAGCTTTTCAATGGTCCGGCTGAGGCCGATCAAGATGTTGCGCATCAGGTAGCGCCCGAAGCCCGCGGCCAAGGTGAAGACCAGCATTACAATCAAGAGGCGCCGGGACCGTGCGTACTGAGCCAGTTCCAGGGCATGCACCGCCCGGCCTGACCAGTAGGGCACCCACGCGGCAGAAATACTGCACAACAACGTCGCCGCCAAGCCCGCCATCAGGGTGCCGCGATGCGGGGCCACCAGCTTCCACCACCACAGGCTCTTCTTGTCCAAGACGCCTCCCAGCTCAGCCTAGCGCGAAACCGGCCCTTGGCGGAGAAGGGCGGCTCAGGCACCCTGGTAGAAATCCCCATCATAGAGGTTCCATGCGCACTTTCCTCGCGGTGCTGGTGGCGTGCCTGGGTCTATCCGCCCAGGTGGTACAGGAGTCCTTCAGCCGGGATCCTGGCCCCTTGGATTTCATCCGGGGCGAGGGCCACGAGCAGGCGATCTTGCAATCCCTGACGGGCGACAGCCTCGTAGGTCTGGACGCCTCAGGCCGAGTGGTGGCCCGCCTGGCCGAGCGATGGGATATCAAAGGCGATGCCCTGTGGCTCTCCTTGAGGCGAGAGGCGCGCTTTGGAGATGGCAAGCCGGTGGTTCCAGAGGATGTCTGTTGGACGATCCAGGCCATCCAGGAAGACCCCGCGGCCAGCCCGACCAAGCGCAGCCTGCTGGCGGGGGTGCGGGTCAAGGCGGTGGGGCGCTTGGTGGAGTTGAAATCCGATCGGCCGCCCGCCCGGTTGTTGATGGAGCTGGTCCATATTCCCATTGCTCAGAAGGGCCGTGCGAATCAGGGCAGCGGGCCGTTTGGGCTCACCCTGAAGGCCGGGGAATGGCACCTGACTGCGCGCCCGCATTTTTTGCATCCCTCCATTCCGGGGCTCCGGTTTCGACTGATCGCGGACGAACAAGCCATTCTTCAGAATCTGTTGAAGGGTTGGCTTACCATCGGTGTGCCGCCCCCGCGCCGGGGCCTCAGGCCACCGGACTCGCACATCGAAATCCATCCCAGTACCCAGGCCCAACTCATCGTCTGGAGCCGGGTCGGGGCGGCGCCCCTCCGAGCACTGGAGGGATGGCGCTCCGAGGCGCTGCCCGAGAATTTTTTCGGAGGAAGGGCTGTGCCCAGCCGTGGTTTGTTTCCGGAAGGGCTAGGCTTTCCGCCACAGAAGATGGGCGGCAGTCCCCAAATCCAAAAGGGATCGCAGTGGGAAATCCTCTATTCCGCGGGCGATGAACCCGTGGAAAAAATGTTGGTGGCCCTGCGGGCACGGGCCCAACGCGAAGGGATTGTGCTAGAACCCCGGCCCATGGAGGCTGCCCTTCTGTTTGAGCGGCTCACGAAAGGCGAATTCCAACTGGCTTGCGCCATCAATCTGTTCGACCCGCACCCATGGACCGTGCTGGATTTACTGGTTCCGGGGGGCGCGCTGAATTTTTCAAAATGGACCCATCCTCGCCTCGCCGCGGTGCAGCGCAAACTCCAGACACGGGAATCTTCGGCCTGGAAGGAACTGCAAATGCTTTGGGCCGAGCAGCCCGGAAGCCTGCCGTTGCTGGATTTTCGGGGCTCCGTATGGGTGGATCGACGTTTGCGGGTGACCGCAGGGCCCCTGGGGCTCTACTTGACCACGCCGGGGGCGGCAGGGTGGAGTTGGAACCCTTGAAGCGCCACGTTGCCTTTCTTGCGCAGGGCTGGGTTGTGTGGGGCCTGGCACTGGTGGCTGCGCTGTGCCTGCCGGGGTTACCCCAGGGCGCGGCTCAACCTCCTGAATTTCCCTGGGAAAGCCTTCCCGCCACCTTGGTAGTTTTTGCCGGACTGGTTTTGGGTGCGCTGATGCTGGCCTGGCTGGCGGGCCCCCGGGCCGCCCAGAGCCGAAGCTTGACGTTGTGGGAGGCGCCGCCCGACCTGTTGTGGGGTGGCCTGGCCCTCGCCCTCTGGCCTGCAAATTGGGGGCCTCCGGGCAGTTTGGCGTGGGCTTTGGCGTTTTGGGCAGGAGCCCTGCCCTCGGAAATTCGGTGGCTCTCCCAGGCACTGCCCGGGGAAATGCCTTTTCCAACGGTGTGGGGCAGCCGCGCTCGCCGTCGCATGCGCGCCCTGGCACTGGCCACGCTCGCCCCCCGCTGGGTGGCGGTGCGCCTGCCACTGTGGCTGACCGCGACCCTGGTGCTGGAGCGGATCCTTGCCGTGCGCGGTCTTGGTTCGGACTGGATGGCCCGAGTGGCGGTCCACGATCGGTGGGGCTTGGCTGTCTGGATTGGGGTATATGGCTTGATTTGGACCCTGGCCCAGCGAGGGGAAGGCCGGTCATGAGGTGGCGTCTTTTCCTTCTCGTGGGGCTCCTGTTGCCGGAGCTTGTGGTGAACCCCTTCCAGGGGGATGGGGACATGTCGTGGATGCATCCTCTGGGTACGGATGCGCTGGGTCGGGATGCCCTGCTGCGACTGGGCCATGCGGGCCTCCGCAGCTTGGGCTTTGCCTCGGCGGTGGCGCTGTTGGCGGTGTCCCTGGCGCTGCTGATGAGCCTGGGGAGCGTCCGGGCCCCAGGGGCGCGTTCCGCACTGCGAGCGGTGCCGCCGTTGCTCTTTCTGCTGCCCCTGGCCGCGGCGCTGGGAGGCCTGAATTGGCTTCCGTTGGGTTTTTTGCTCGCCGCGCTCTTGGCGCTTCAACTGGAACCACCCCTGCGGGCCCGATTGGAGCCCTTCACCCAGGGGCCGGCCTGGGCCATGAATCGCATCCTGGGCGGTGGGCGTTGGCATCAGATCCGTATTTGGGGACCCTGGGCCATCGGCGAAGCAGAAACCCTCGTGCCCTCTGCGTGGCTGGGGGCGCTCTGGGGCGAAGTCTCCCTGCGGTTGCTGGGCCTGGGACCTGGACCCCAACATGATTCCTTGGGCTCTCTGTTGAACCAGGAATTGCCGCGCCTTGCCACAGATGGCACTGCCCTGGGATGGGCTTCCCTGATTCTTGTGCTGGCATTGGCGGCGTTCACGGCATCCAAGGGGAAATCGGAGGCACCATGATCGGAACCCCACTCCCACCCTTTGCGCTCCTGGATGACCAGGGAGCTAGCGTGACCAACGCCAGTCTGTCGGGCCACTGGACCGTGCTATATGCCTACCCCAAGGACAGCACGCCTGGTTGCACCACAGAGGCCTGTGATTTTCGGGATAACTGGGCGCGGGTGCAGGCGCTGGGCGCCCGGGTCTATGGCATCAGCCGGGATAACGCCAAAAGCCACCAGAACTTCATCGCAAAACAATCACTGCCCTTTCCCCTGCTTTCTGACCCTGAAACGGCCCTGCTCAAGCCTCTGGGGGCCTTCGGCAAGAAGGTGATGTACGGCAAGGAAATGGAAGGCATCATCCGCAGCACCTTCCTCATCGACCCCACGGGCGTAATCCGCCACGTGTGGCCCAAGGTCAGCGTGAAGGGGCATGTGGAGGCGGTGCTGAAAGTTCTGGAAACCCTCAGTCGCCCATGATGCTGTAGCCACCATCCACATAGAGCACCTGGCCCGTGATGCCACGGCCCATGGAACTCAGCAGGAACACGGAGGCATCGGCCACCTCTTCCGCATCCGTGTCCCGGCGCAGGGGGGCTCGGTTGCGGTGGTGGCGTTGCTTGCTGCCGAAACCCGCGATACCACTTGCGGCCAGGGTCTTGATGGGGCCTGCGGACACGGCGTTCACGCGGATGCCCTTGGGGCCGAGATCATTGGCCAGGTAGCGCACGCTGGCTTCCAGACTGGCCTTGGCCACGCCCATCACGTTGTAGTTGGGAATGGCCCGCTCGGCGCCCAGATAGCTCAGGGTGATGATGGAGCCACCGTCGCCCATGAGGGGCAGTGCCGAATGGGTAAGGGCCGTCAGGCTGTACGAGCTGATGTCGTGGGCGATGCGGAAATCCTCCCGGGTGGTGGTGACGAATTCCCCTTCCAGGGCTTGCCGAGGGGCGAAAGCCACCGCATGCACCAGGAAATCCAGGTTGCCCCAGACCCGCTTGAGCAGTTCAAAGCACATGACGATCTGCTTGTCCGAGGTGACATCCAGGGGAATGAGCATGGGATCGCCAAGCTCGGTGCTGAGCTCCCGCAAATTTTTGCCCAGGCGTTCGTTCTGGTAGGTAAGGGCGATTTCCGCCCCTTCGGCCGCAAGCTTCTGGGTGATGGCCCAGGCGATGGACCACTTGTTGGCCACACCCACCACCAGACCACGTTTGCCCTTCATGAGCATGGGGAACCTCCGAAGATTCGTCCCGACCACGGGAAAACAAGCCTGGATCAGTGTGGGACGATACTCTCATTGGAAGCCGGAACCTACCCATGCATTCCAGAACCCTTTTCCCTCTCCTTGCAACCACCCTCCTGGTGGCGGGTACCTACGATCCTCGGCCAGATCTTGAGGCTGGACGCTACCTCAAGGCCCTGGCTGACGCGGAAGCCCAACTCAAGGCGAATCCGCGCGACGCTTTGGCCCTGGCGGTCAAATCCCAAGTGTTGAGTTCTCAGCAGCACTTCGCCAAAGGGGTCGAGGTTGCCGAAAAAGCCCTCGCCCTTCAGCCCCAGTTGGCCGATGCCATCCTCGCGCGGGGTTTGGCCAAGGCGGGCCTCGCTGTACAGCAGCGAAGTTTTTCCAGCCTGCGCCATGCTACCGATGCGCTGGAGGATCTCGAAAGCGCCACCGAAACCGATGGTCGGTTGGTAACGGGCTGGATGAGCCTTGGCTTGGCCTACCAGCAACTGCCTGGCCTGCTTGGTGGTTCCACCCGCAAGGCCCTGGCCTGCGCCGCCAGACTGAAAGCCGTCAATGGCGCCCGGGGCGAATTGCTCCAGGGCATGGTGCTGGCCATGGATGGCCGCTGGGCAGAGGCGGAGCCCTGCTTTCAGCGCGCCTTGGCCCTCGCCCCGGCAGACCCTGATGTGGTGTACGGGTATCTGGATGCCTTGGGCAGTCGTGAAACTCGCAAAAAAATAGGCGTTGGAGAGCAAAAGCGTCGGTTGGGGGTGGAGGCGATCCGTCTATTGCCCGCCGTGAAAACCCGCGCCAGGGCCCTGGAAGCGATCACCGATGCCCTGCTGGATGCGGGTCTGCCCGAAGATGCCTGGCGCATTGCGAAGGAAGCCCTCGCCCACTCGGATGCCCCCAGCCTGGTGCGGCTGCAGCTTGGCAAATTGGCCACTCGCAGTGGCCTGCATCGGGAAGAAGGCTTGGCCATGCTGGATCAGGTGGTGCGCGAACCTCTCGAAGGTGGTTCCGGTGGATACCCTTCGGCCCACTGGCGGCGGGGCCAGATTCTCAAGAACCTGGGTCGCAACAGCGAAGCCAAGGCTGCGGCGCAGGCCGCCCTGAAGGAGGATCCCCACCACCCCGGTGCCCGGAAACTCCTGGAGGCCTTGGATCGGAGCTGAAACCCGCACGGGTTTCAGCCCTGCAAACGCCAGCCGATAAGCACACACGTATGACCGACCCTGGATTTGCCCGTTGGATGGGGGGCTTGCGCGCCCTGGCGCTGGCCCTCTGGGTGACGGCGGGGCTGACCGGGGCTGATTTCGGTAGCCTTCCGGGGGCCATGGTGCCGGGACGACCCCATTTCAGGGTGTTCAGCCCCAGGGACGGGTTGCCCCAGGGCACCGTCATGGCCCTGGCCTTCGATCGGCGGGGGGCGCTTTGGGTGGGTACCCAGGATGGCGTGGCCTGGTATGACGGGCGCGTCTGGAACACGGTGGACATGCCAGACCGGGTGATTTCGAACTACGTGGAAACCGTATGTCCCGCCGCCGATGGCAGCATCTGGTTTGGGCGCCAGGATGGCGGGCTGGCCCACCTGAAACAGGGCGTTTGGCGAACCTTCACCCAAAAGGACGGATTGCCGGCGGATCGAGTTACCAGTGTGGTGGAACTGCGAGGCAGCAGTGGTGCCCCCCAACTGTGGGTGGGCACTTATGGGGGCGGTTTGGCGCGCTTTACCGAGGGGCGCTGGG